>NZ_JMQI01000011.1 GCF_000695625.1 Amycolatopsis rifamycinica | reverse complement strand
TCCGGACGTACGGCGTGTGCACACGGCGGCCCCCGTTCCCTACGATGGGGGTGGGAAGGTGGCGCCGAACACGGCCGCCACCGCGGGAGAACCTGCCCGGGACCGGCCTGGGCGTGCTCATATTCAGCTAGTGAGGTCGACCGGATGGTGCTGAACCGCCTGCTCCGCGCGGGTGAGGGCAAGATGGTGAAGCGGCTGCGCAACATCGCCGATCACATCAACACCCTCGAAGACGACGTCAAGGACCTGACCGACGCCGAGCTGCGGGCCAAGACAGACGAGTTCCGCAAACGGAACGGCGACGGCGAATCTCTCGACGACCTGCTGCCGGAGGCCTTCGCGGTCGTCCGGGAAGCGGCCAAGCGGGTGCTCGGCCAGCGCCACTTCGACGTCCAGCTGATGGGCGGCGCGGCGCTGCACCTCGGCCAGGTGGCGGAGATGAAGACCGGCGAGGGCAAGACGCTCACCTGCGTCCTGCCCGCCTACCTCAACGCGATCCCCGGCAAGGGCGTCCACGTCGTCACGACGAACGACTACCTGGCCAAGCGCGACTCGGAGTGGATGGGCCGCATCCACCGCTTCCTCGGGCTCGAGGTCGGCGTCATCCTGTCGGAGCAGCAGCCGGACGTCCGGCGCGCCCAGTACAACGCCGACATCACCTACGGCACGAACAACGAGTTCGGCTTCGACTACCTGCGCGACAACATGGCGTGGAGCCTCGACGACTGCGTGCAGCGCGGGCACAACTTCGCCATCGTCGACGAGGTGGACTCGATCCTCATCGACGAGGCCCGGACGCCGCTGATCATCTCCGGCCCGGCCGACCAGTCCTCGCGCTGGTACGTCGAGTTCGCCCGGCTCGCCCCGCTGATGCAGGGCATCGACACCACCACGATGGGGTCGCGCGAGCGCGTCGAGAAGACGAACCTGATCAACTCGAAGTACCACTACGAGGTCGACGTCCGGAAGCGCACGGTGGCCGTCACCGAGAAGGGCGTCCGGTTCGTCGAGGACCAGCTCGGCATCGACAACCTGTACGAGGCCGCGAACACCCCGCTGGTCGGGTACCTGAACAACGCGCTCAAGGTGAAGGAACTCTTCCACCGCGACAAGGACTACATCGTCCGCAACGGCGAAGTCATGATCGTCGACGAGTTCACCGGGCGCATCCTGCACGGCCGCCGCTACAACGAGGGCATGCACCAGGCGATCGAGGCCAAGGAAAAGGTCGAGATCAAGGCCGAGAACCAGACGCTGGCCACGATCACCCTGCAGAACTACTTCCGGCTCTACGACAAGCTCGCCGGCATGACCGGTACGGCCGAGACCGAAGCCGCGGAGTTCCACCAAACCTACAAGCTGGGTGTGGTGCCGATCCCGACGAACCGGCCGATGGTCCGCCAGGACCAGCCGGACCTGATCTACAAGACCGAGCAGGCCAAGTTCGAGGCCGTCGCCGAGGACATCGCCGAGCGGCACGAGAAGGGCCAGCCGGTGCTGGTCGGCACGACGAGCGTCGAGAAGTCCGAGCACCTGTCGAAGCTGCTGGTGAAGCTGAGCGTCCCACACGAGGTGCTGAACGCGAAGCACCACGACCGCGAGGCGCTGATCGTCGCGCGCGCCGGCCAGAAGGGCGCCGTCACGGTCGCCACGAACATGGCCGGCCGCGGTACCGACATCGTGCTGGGCGGCAACCCCGACCTCATCGCCGACCAAGTGCTGCGCGAGCGCGGCCTGGACCCGGTCGAGCACTCCGAGGAGTACGAGGCCGCGTGGCCCGAGGTCCTGGAGCAGGTCAAGGCGGAGTCGAAGGCCGAGGCCGAAGAGGTCCGCGAGGCAGGCGGGCTGTACGTGCTGGGCACCGAGCGGCACGAGTCGCGCCGCATCGACAACCAGCTGCGCGGCCGGTCCGGCCGTCAGGGCGACCCGGGCGAGTCCCGCTTCTACCTGTCGCTCGGTGACGAGCTCATGCGCCGCTTCAACGCGACCATGGTCGAGCGGGTCATGACGACCATGCGCCTGCCCGACGACGTGCCGATCGAGCACAAGATGGTCTCCAAGGCCATCAAGAGCGCGCAGACCCAGGTCGAGCAGATCAACATGGAGCAGCGCAAGGACGTCCTCAAGTACGACGAGGTCATGAACGAGCAGCGCAAGGTGATCTACGCCGAGCGCCACCGCGTGCTGGCCGGGGAGAACCTGCGCGACCAGATCGAGGGCATGCTCGTCGACGTCGTCAACGCCTATGTGGACGGTGCGACGGCCAACGGCTACGCCGAGGACTGGGACCACGAGAAGCTGTGGACGGCGCTGAAGACGCTGTACCCGGTGAGCATCGAGTGGGACGACCTCATGGAGGACGGCGACCTCGACGAGAGCACCCTGCGCGAGGCGCTGATCCAGGACGCCCGCAACGCCTACGACCGGCGCGAAGCGGAGATCAACGCGCTCGTCGGCCCGGAGGGCATGCGGACCCTGGAGCACCAGGTGATGCTGACGGTCCTCGACCGCAAGTGGCGCGAGCACCTCTACGAGATGGACTACCTCAAGCAGGGCATCGGCATGCGGGCGCTGGCGCAGCGCGACCCGCTGATCGAGTACCAGCGCGAGGGCTTCGACATGTTCCGCGCGATGCTCGACTCGCTGAAGGAGGAGGCCGTCGGCTTCCTGTTCAACCTGCAGGTCGAGCGCGCCGAGGCGCCGCCGGCCGAGGAAGCCGCGGCGCTGCCGACGGGCGTCCAGGCCGGCAACGGCCAGGCAGCGGCGCCCGCGGAGGGCCGGCACGCGCGTCCGGCGCCGCCGCAGCCGCCGACCACCGACCCCGAGTCCGTCCCGGCCGCGCTGCGCGGCAAGGGCCTCGGCGGCAGCGGCTCGCAGCCGGGCATGATGCTGTCCGGTCCGGGCGAGGACGGCGAGGTCGAGTCCCACACCGAGGGCGGAGCGCAGGCCGCGGGCGGTGGCGGCGGCGGTACCCGCCGGGACCGTCGCGCCGCGCAGCGCGACGCCGCCAAGAAGGGCAAGAAGGGCCCGCGTCGCTGACACAGGTGTGACCGGGGCGCGCGGGGAGACCCGCGCGCCCCGCAGTCGTTTGACAGGGGGAGTCTCGATGACGTCGGCGGATCCACAGGAGTTCTTCGCGTTGTTCGCCGCCGAGCGGCGGCCGGACCCGTACCCGCACTACCGGCGGTGGCGCGAGAGTCATCCGGTGGCGGCCTTCGCGGACCGGATGTTCGCGGTCAGCGGCTTGGCCGAGGCAACGCAGGTGCTGCGCGACCCGGCGTTCGGGCACCCCGAACCCGAGTACCTGGATCCGGCGGACCGCCTCCCGGACCAGCCGGTCGACGAATCGGGACGGGTGGTCCGGGCGTTCCTGTCGCTGAACCCGCCGGACCACACGCGCCTGCGCCGGCTGGTGTCGAAGGCGTTCACACCGCGGATGGTCGAGCAGCTGACCCCGCGCATCGAGGAGCTCACCGCCTCGCTCATCGACCGCGCGCCGGCCGAGTTCGACCTGATGACGGCGCTCGCGAAGCCGTTGCCGGTCGAGGTGATCGCGGAGCTCCTCGGCGTGCCGCTGGACGACCGCGAGCGCTTCGCGGAGTGGTCGCACGCGATGGCGCGGGCGCTGGACCCGCCGTTCCTGCAGCGCCCGGAGACGCAGGAACCGGCGGTGCGGGCGCGGCAGTCGTTCGTCGCCTACTTCCGCGAGCTGGCGGCCCGGCGGCGCCGCGAGCCGGGCGAGGACCTGCTGTCGGCCCTGGTGGCGGTGTCCGACGCGGGCGACGTGCTCAGCGAGGGCGAGCTGCTGGTGACGCTGACGCTCCTGCTGATCGCCGGCCACGAGACGACGACGAACCTGATCGGCAACGGGGTGTCGGCGCTCCTGCGCGGCCCGGACAGCCTGAAGCCGCTGGGCACGGACGGCGAGAACGCGGCGCGCGTGGTGGAGGAGGTGCTGCGCTACGACTCCCCGGTCCAGCTGACGGCGCGCACGGCCCTGCGCGACACGACGCTGGGCGAGTTCCGGGTACCGGCGGGCAGCCAGCTGATCGTCTTGATCGGAGCGGCCAACCGCGACTCGGCCACGGGCCCCGCCCCGGAGTCGTTCGACCCGGCCCGCGAGCCGGGGCGGCACCTGGCCTTCGGCCAGGGCATCCATTTCTGCTTGGGCGCACCGTTGGCGAGGCTGGAGGCCAGGGTGGCATTCCGCGAGCTGGCCCGCCGCCGCCCGGGGCTGGCATCGTCGGGAACGCAGGAGTGGAACCCAACGACAACCCTGCGCGGCTTGTCGACCCTCCCGGTAACGAGCGGCTAGGAGCTGTGCGGCCCGCGACGCGCGCGGGTGGGTGGCGGCCGGCGCCGCTGAGCGCCGACCCGGACTGCGCTGCTCGGCGACTGCCCTTGATTGCGCTGCCGGGGCTGGTCGGACCGCGCCCCCCACCTCACCGCTCATCCGCACGGCGGCGAGCGACCGCCACCTCCCCGCCTCACGCCGCCCGCTTGGTCGGCTTCGCCGGCTGCTGCGGTTTCAGCAGCGCGAACCGCTCGCACCGCCAGCCCGTCGGTGTCCGGGTGAACCGGGCCGCCAGTGCGAACGCCCGGCCGTCCGCCTCCACGCGCGCGCACGCCTCGACCACCTCCGGCGCCGGGGTGCACGTGTGGATCGTCTGCGTCCGGTGCCGTGGCCGCGGCCGGCGTGGCCCGCTCAGGCCGGCGTACACCTCCGGGGCCACCAACGCGCGCACCTGCGCCGCCGGGCGACGGCCGTCGTAGGCCTCCAGCAGCATGTTCAGCAGGTGGCCCACCTCGCCCGCGTCGGGCTGCCTCGGCGCCGGGCACCGCCCCTCGCGCGCGTGCTCCCGTCCTCCCGGCTCTTCCCTGCGGTTCGCCCGCCGGGGCGCCTCGCAGTTGATCAACGTCCGCAACCGGTGTTCCTCGATCATTTTCCTTCCCTCCCTGACTCGGCATTCGCTTAGAGGCGGGAACGGACCGAAAAGGACCCCGGAATCGCTCGATCCGGGCAAGAACCGCCGAAGCCGCGAATTTCCGGCGCCCGCTGCGGTACGCCGAGCGACCCGGCTATGGTGTGCCGGGTGCTGAAAGGACTATTGGTCGATTTCGCCGGGGTGCTCACCGATCCCGACGCCGGCCAGTTCTACGACTACCTGGCGGCCGCGCGCGAGCGCGGCGTCCGGACCGCGCTGCTGTCCAACGCTCCCGGTGCTTCGCCCGAGGTCAAGAACACGATGTCAGGCTATTTCGACGCCCTGGTGTTTTCCGGTGAGGTCGGCGTGGCCAAACCGGACCCGGCGGTCTACCTGATCGCGGCCGAGCGGCTCGGGCTGTCCGCCGCGCGCTGCGCGGTCGTCGACGACTCCACGACGAACATCCGCGGCGCCGTCCAGGCGGGCATGGTCGGGGTGCACCACCGGTCGGTCACCGAGACGCTGGAAGAACTGGCGGTGCTGTTTCCGGCGGGGTGAGGAGTCAGCGCGCGCGGCGGACCAGTTCGAACGACAGCACCGCGGCGGCGGCTGAGACATTCAGCGATTCGACGTCACCCGGCATCGGGATCGACAGCCATTCCGTGACGAGCTCGCCGACCTCCGGCCCGACTCCGGCCGTTTCGCCGCCGAGGACGAACGCCGCCCGCTGGGGCAGGTCGACGTCGAACACCGTGGTGCGGGACGACGCGCCCAGCGCGTACAGCCCGTAGCCGGCTTCGGTGAGCATCTCCGCGGCCTCGCGCGCCGAGCCGCAGCGCAGCACCGGGGCGCGGAACGCGACCCCGGCCGAAGCCTTGACCACCAGCGGGTCCAGCGCCGCGACGCCGCGCCGGGGCACGACCACGCCGTCCAGCCCGGCCGCGGTCGCCGTCCGCAGGATCATGCCGACGTTCGCGGGCGTGGTGATGCCGTCCAGCAGCAGCACCCGCGACGGCGGGCGCCGGTCGGCCAGCGCCGCGGAAAGCGCTCGCATCCGCGGGGCGACGACGTCGGCGAGCACGCCCTGGTCCTGCTTGCCGTTGCCGGCGAGCACCTTGACCCGGTGGGCGCTGGCGTGCTGCACCGGCACCCCGGCGGCCTTCGCCGCGCGCTGGATCTCGGCCGCGCCCGGGCCGCGGGCGGTGTCGGCGAGGATCACCTTGTCCACGCGCAGGCCGTCGTCCGCCAGTGCCTCGAGCACCGGCTTCCGGCCGTACACGGTCAGGAAGCGGTCCTTCGGCGAGATCGTCGACTCATCACCCACACCCAGCAGTCTCGCATTGTGTAAGGATCGCCCCATGCCCGACCGCCTTTCCGCGCTGGACGCCTCGTTCCTCTACGTCGAGGACCACGCGACCCCGATGCACGTCGGCGGTGTGGCGATCTTCGAGCGGCCGCGCTCCGGGTTCGGCTACGCGCAGCTGGTCGACCTCATCGGCGGGCGGCTGGCGTACCTGCCGCGCTACCGGCAGCGCGTGCTGGCGGTGCCGGGCCACCTGGCGCGGCCGGTGTGGGTGGACGACGTCGACTTCGACCTGAACTACCACATCCGGCGCTCGGCGCTGCCCCAGCCGGGCAGTGACGAGCAGCTGTTCGACCTGGTCGCGCGCCTGATGTCGCGGCGGCTGGCGCCGGAGCGGCCGCTCTGGGAGGCCTACTTCATCGAGGGGCTGGCCGGCGACCGGGTGGCGCTGGTGACGAAGACCCACCAGTCCGTTGTGGACGGTGTCGGCACGATCGACCTCGGCCAGCTCATCCTCGACCCGGCGCCGGCCGAGCCGGAGCCGTTCGAGGACATCTGGACGCCGCGCCGCGAGCCCAGCCGCACCCAGCTGGTGCTGGACGCGATCAGCGAGGGCGTCCAGCGGCCGGGCGAGGTGGTGGAGAACGTCCGGTCGGCGGCGAACGACGCGTTCGCGACGGCGGGCAAGTTCGCCGAGACCGTCGGCGGGGTGGCGTCGACGCTGCGCACCCTGGTGAGCCCGGCGCCGCCGGGCCCGCTGAACGTCCGGGTGTCGGGCGGCCGCGTCTTCGCGGTGGTCCGCACGCGGCTGGAGGACTTCCGCAAGATCCGCGCGGCGCACGGCGGCACGGTCAACGACGTCGTCCTCGCGGCCATCACGGGGGCGCTGCGCGAGTGGCTGCTTTCGCGCGAGGTGCCGCTGACGCCGGACACGACGATCCGCGCGCTGGTGCCGCTGGCGGTCCGCGACGCCGAGACGGCGGAGTTTTCGACGCCGGCCCTGATCGGCAACCAGGTGGCGGCGTACCTGGTGGACCTGCCGGTCGGTGAGCCGAACCCGGTCCTGCGGCTGCAGCACATCGGCCACGCGATGGCCGAGCACCTCGATTCGGGCCGCTCGGTGGCGGCCCGCGGCCTGCTCAAGGTCGGCGGCTTCGCCCCGGCCACGCTCCATTCGCTCGGCGCGCGAGCGGCGGGGTCGCTGTCCGGGCGCATCTTCAACGTCATGGTGACCAATTCACCGGGCCCCCAGGTGCCGATGTACGCGGGAGAGGCCAGACTGGTCGAGATGTTCCCGGTGATGCCGCTGATGCGCACCCAGGCGCTGGCGATCGGCGTGACGTCCTACCACGGAGGCGTCTACTTCGGACTGAACGGCGACCGCAAGGCCGCGTTCGACGTCGATCTGGTCGCCGGGATGATCGAAGAGTCGTTGGAAGAGCTGAAGGGTGCGCACTGGTGAGGGTCTATCTGCCTGCGACCATCGCGATGCTTCGCGACCTCGAGTCATCGGGGGAGTTCCGCGCCCGCAGCGGAACGGCGTTCGCGCTGACCCCGGCGTTGCGCGAGGCGTACGTGAGCGGGTCGGACGAGGAGCTGGAGTACGCGGCCCTGCTGGACGCGGCCCGGGCTTCGCTGCGCTTGATCGCGGCGGAGGAGAAGGGCGAGCCGCGCCGGGTGGTGGTGTCGGCGGACGTGTCCGGGGTGACGTTGCGCCCGGACCTGGACGCACCGGTGGTCCGCATCGGCGGCCCGATCCCGCTGTCGGCGGTGGCGGCGATCCACGTGGACGCCCCGGAGGCGGCGGAGGCGGTGGCGGCCGCGGCCGCGGTGATCGACGCGGCCGACCTGGGCGACCCGGACGCGGAGTTCACGTTGGGCGACGCCGAGGATCACGAGCTGGCTTGGTACGCACCGCAGGAGCTGCCGTTCCTGCTGGAGCTGCTCTGAGGCGTTGTCCACATTGGGGGCGGACTGTGGATAACCGGCTGTGAGCAGGGGTTTTGCCGGGGGTGGCCGGTAGACTGGACTTGGGGACGCCCCCCTGGGAGCGGCGGGGGATGTCTGGTTACGGGGCGGCCCCTGGCGAGATGTCCCGGATGCCCTCGGCGGGTGGCTTTCGCGGGTGCTGGGGTGGTCGCTTGAACCCGCCGCCGCACCGGGCTGATACCGGCAGCGCTGCACGAAGGAGCCCGCCTGGGGCGTCGGGAGGCTGAAGGGGTGGCCCGCCAGAGCTACCCCACCTCACCCGACGGCGGTGGCTGGACGTCCACCGGAACACCCCAATCCGAGTACCGCGTCGTGATACGAGCTTCAGCCCCCGGCAGGATCGGCGAAAGATCCAGCACGATCTGCAGCGGCCGGTGCCCCTCGTCGAGCCACAGCTCCACCGGGAACTTGCCGCCCACCCGGCCCGCCGCGTCCGCGGGCAGCCCCGCCGGGAGGTCGGTGCCCAAGCGTGTCAGCTCCAGGTCGACGCGGTAGTGCTCCGCCGCCACTCCGCCCAGGTTCGTGCGCTCGGCCGCGACGATCGTGCCCGCCGTGCGGATCTCGCGCAATGTGTGGGCCGGGTCGTTCTGCGCGGCCAGCTGGGTCAAGCTGCCGCCGAGGACCTGGGAAAACGGATCCGTGCCGTCCGCCGCGACCAGCGTCCACGGCTTGCCGGCCTCGTCGCGGGAGCCTTCCGGGGCCTTCGCGTACAGCTTGCCCGCCACCAGCCGCAGCTCCATCGGCTCGCCCAGGAAATCCGTCGTCATCACCTGGGCCGTGCCGTCGGCGCCGAACCGGGCCCGGCCCTGGCCCTTCGACCGGACCGAGCCGACCGCGACGTCCGTGCCGAACTTCGCCGAGCCACCGCTCGCCGTGGCCGCCGTGGCCGCGTCCGCCAGGGCTCGGGCGTCGTCGAACGCCGGGCGTGGCGATGGGGCGGAACAGGCGGCGAACACCGCGAACAGCAGCACCACGGCGGCTTTGCGCATGGTGCCCACGAAAACACAGCGGCTCTCCCCATCTCGTTCGGGGGAGCCGCCGCTACTCAGCGTCGACGGCCTTCTGCTGGGTCCGCCAGCTCAGGATTCAGCGGGGCGGGTCATGTCGTGGCCGCCGCGCGACGCCAGCAGGCGCCGCAGCGACGTGAGCCGCTCGGGGCTCGCCTTCCCTTCGGTGACGACGTCGTCGAGCGCGCAGTCCGGGTCCTCCGGCGCGCCCAGGTGCCCGCAGCCCGACGGGCACTCCTCGGCGGCTTCGGCGAACTCCTCGAAGGCGTCGACGATGTCGTCGGCGGTCACGTGGGCCAGCCCGAACGACCGCACGCCAGGGGTGTCGATCACCCAGCCGCCGTCGGGCAGCGGCAGCGCCACCGCGGCGACGGACGTGTGGCGCCCCTTGCCGACCGAGCTCACCACGCCGGTGGCCAGCTCGGCGTCCGGCACCAGGCGGTTGACCAATGTCGACTTGCCGACACCCGAGTGGCCGACCAGTGCCGTCAGGCGGTCTTTCAGCAGTTCGTCGAGGCCTTCGGGTTGTTCGTCGAACCGGCTGACGATCACCGGGATGTCGAGACCCGCGTAGCCGGCCAGGAGCTCGTCCGGGCTGGCCAGGTCGGCTTTCGTCAGGCACAACACCGGTTCGACGCCGCCCGCGTAGCAGGCGACGAGGCAGCGGTCGATGAAGCCGGTGCGCGGCGGCGGGTCGGCCAGTGCGGTGACGATCAACAGGCGCTCGGCGTTCGCGACGACCAGCCGCTCGTACGGGTCGGTGTCGTCGGCCGTGCGCAGCAGGGAACTGGTGCGGTCGTCGACGCGGACGATCCGCGCGAGGGTGTCCGGCTTGCCCGAGACGTCCCCGACGATGCCGACGCGGTCGCCGACGACCACCGGGATCCGGCCCATCTCGCGGGCCCGCATGGCCGTGATCACGCGGGCGGGATCGGCGTCGATCGCGCAGGTCCAGCGCCCGCGGTCCTTGCCGATGACCATGGCCGTGACGGCGTCGGCGTGCTCGGGACGGCGCTTGCTGCGGGGCCGGGTGCCCTTGCCCGGACGCACGCGGACGTCGGACTCGTCCAGCCTGCTCCAGTCGTTGCGCGCCAAACCCGCCGTCCTCTCGTGTGCCGATGCCCACCCGAATGATCCCACGCCGCTCGCCACGGCCCTGGCCTGCGTGTAACGATGGCGTCCCGGACCGTCCCGGCAGAGGAGGTTGGCCATGTGCGGCCGCTACGCCGCCACCAAGGACCCGGCGAAACTGATCGAGGAGTTCGACGCGATCGACCTCACCGAGGGCCACGCGCGGGTGGATCACAACGTGGCGCCGACGAAGAACGTGGTCACGGTCGTGCAGCGGCACCCGCGTGACGAAGACGGCCAGGTCCTCGAGGACGAGCCCGCCGAGCGCTCACTGCGGATGATGAAGTGGGGCTTGGTGCCGTTCTGGGCCAAGGACCCGTCGGTCGGCTCGCGGATGATCAACACGCGCGCCGAAACGGCCGCCGAGAAGCCGGCGTTCCGCCGCGCGCTGGTGTCGCGCCGCTGCCTGGTGCCGGCCGACGGCTGGTTCGAGTGGCGCCGCACGGGCAAGGAGAAGGAGCCGTTCTACATGACGGCGCCGGACGACTCGTCGCTCGCGTTCGGCGGCATCTGGGAGAGCTGGCGGCCGAAGGACGACGACAAGGCGGCGCCGCTGATCACGTTCTCGATCATCACGACCGACGCCGCCGGCCAGCTCACCGACGTCCACGACCGGATGCCGCTGATCGTGCCGCGCTCGCACTGGGACGGCTGGCTGGACCCGGACCGCGAAGACGTCACCGACCTGCTGGTGCCGACGCCCGAGGAGATCGTGGCGTCGCTGGAGCTGCGGCCGGTGTCGAGCCGGGTCAACAACGTCCGCAACAACGGTCCCGAGCTGCTGGAGCGGGTCGACCCGGTGCACGAGGCCGCCCTGTTCGACGCGCCGAAGTCATGACGGCCATCCCGATCGAGACGGCCTACGGCCCGGCGCGGGTGTACCTGCACTGCGCCGAGGAGGGCGTGGCGGTGCTCATGCTCGGCCACGGCGCGGGCGGCGGCCTCGGGGCGAAGGACTTGGTCGCGGTGACGCGCGCGGCGCAGGCGGCGGGCGTGCACGTGGCGCTGGTCGAGCAGCCCTACCGGGTGGCGGGCCGCCGCGCGCCGGCCCCGGCGAACCAGCTGGACACGGCGTGGCTGACGGTGGCGGACGAGCTGTCGGAGCGCTTCGACGACCTGCCGTTCGTGTTCGGGGGCCGGTCATCGGGCGCGCGGGTGGCCTGCCGGACGGCGTCGGCCGGCCAGGCGGTGGCGGTGCTGTGCCTGGCGTTCCCGGAGCACCCGCCGGGCCGCCCGGAGAAGACGCGCCAGCCGGAGTTCGACGCGGTCGAGGTCCCGACGCTGGTGATCCAGGGAGAGCGGGACCCCTTCGGGCGCCCCAAGCCGGGACCGCACCAGGAGCTGGTGCTGGTGGACGGCGACCACAACCTGGGCAAGGACCTGGAGAAGGTCTCGCGCGCGGCGACCGAGTGGCTGTCGCGGGTGTTGCGGCCGCTGGCCTGAGCCGTCCAGCCGCCGGCTTGAGCCGTCCAGCCGCCGGCTTGAGTTGTCCACATCGGGTGCGGCTGTCCACAGATTCGGCGGGCCGCCGTTTTTGCAGGTCAGTGGCGGTAGACTGGACTTGGGGACGCCCCCCTGGGAGTGGCGGGGGATGTCTGGTTACGGGCGGGGCCCGGCGAAGCCCGCCGGGCGGTCGTGCCACCGAGGATCGGCCCGACGCCATCTCCCACTACGGGGCGATGCCGGCCTGCGCGACCGGCCCTAAGCCGCGATCGGTGCCACCACCGCGCCGGTCAGCCGGATCAGCTCGGCCGGGGCCAGCTCCACCTCCAGCCCTCGCCGTCCGGCCGAGCAGAACACCGTCTCGAACGTCGAAGCCGATGCGTCGATCACCACCGGCAGCCGGCTTCGGTGGCCCAGTGGTGAGATCCCGCCCAGGACGTACCCCGTCGCCCGCTGGGCCGCCGCCGGGTCGGCCATCTTCGCCTTCTTGCCGCCCGCCGCGGCCGCCAGTGCCTTCAGGTCCAGCTGGCCCGTGACCGGGACCACGCCCACCACGAGCCGGCCGTCCACCTCCGCCACCAGCGTCTTGAACACCCGCGCCCGGTCCAGGCCGAGCGCCTCCACAGCTTCCAGCCCGTACGATTCCGCGCGCGGATCGTGGTCGTAAGCGTGCAGCGTGTGCGCCACTTTCTGCTTCCCCAGCAACGCCGTCGCGGGGGTGCCCTTGCCTGCCATGGCGGAAGTCTAGGGAATGCCGGATCCCCCCGATCGGTTGTACGGGACGTGACAACAACGCTCGCCACCACACGCTCACGCAGCCGCCGCCGTCCCGAGGCACCGGCGAACCGCGGCGTGCCCAGTCCCCGCGTAAACTCGGGTCCGCCGTATGCGCGCACGCGCATCGACGCCGAGCGGGAAGGGAACGGTTTGCCGAGCACGCAGAACTCAGCGCCGGAAGAAGCGACCGAGGCCGAGCGCGCCGAGCGCTTCGAGCGGGACGCGATGCCGCTGCTCGACCAGCTGTACTCGGCCGCGATGCGGATGACCCGCAACCCCGCCGATGCCGAGGACCTGGTCCAGGAGACCTACCTGAAGGCGTACGCCGCCTTCGCGTCCTTCAAGGCCGGCACGAACCTCAAGGCCTGGATGTACCGCATCCTGACCAACACCTACATCAACGGCTACCGCAAGCGCCAGCGGCAGCCGGTGCAGGCGCCCACCGAGGAGATCACCGACTGGCAGATCGCCAAGGCCGAGAGTCACACCTCCAGCGGGCTGCGGTCGGCCGAGGTCGAGGCGATGGACAACCTGCCCGACACCGACGTCAAGGCCGCCCTGCAGAAGCTGCCCGAGGAGTTCCGGCTGGCCGTCTACCTGGCCGACGTCGAGGGCTTCGCGTACAAGGAGATCGCCGAGATCATGGACACCCCCATCGGCACCGTGATGTCCCGCCTGCACCGCGGCCGCGCCCAGCTGCGCGACTTGCTCGCCGACGTGGCCCGTGAGCGCGGCTTCATCCGGAGCGCCAAGGAGGAGGTGGCGGGGCGATGAACGACATGTGCGAAGGCGCGTCCGACAAGGTCCGCTGCGAAGAGGCGCTCGCCGACATCTACCTGCTGCTCGACCGCGAGTGCAGCCCCGAGCGGGACGCCGCGTTGCGCGCCCACATCGACGACTGCCCGCCGTGCCTCGAGGAGTACGGCATCGACGAGCACATCAAGCAGCTGCTGGCCCGCAAGTGCGGCGGCGACCACGCCCCGGCCGAGCTGAAGAGTCGGCTGCGCGCGTCGATCCGCCAGACCGTCGCTTCCCGCGGCGGCGTCACCGTGGAACGCACCGAGATCACTCTCGAGCAGCGCTCCGAGTAGCGCGCCTGAGCACGACGAAGGCCCCCACGCTGGTGTGTGGGGGCCTTCGTCATGCCGACGCCGGGAATCAGGCGTTGGGCTTCTTGCCGTGGTTCGCGCCGTTCTTCTTCCGGTCGCGACGCTTGCGGGCGCGCTTCGACATGTTCACTCCTCGTCGTCAAAGGTTCCTGGTCAAGTGTGTCACGACGACCCGCTCTGGTTTGATGGGGTGCGTGTCCACGCTCGCCGAACTGCTCGCCGACAACACCGGCCTCCCCGGGGAGGCGGCGGACCACCTGCAGACCGTCGTCGCGGAGTGGCAGCTGCTGGCCGATCTCTCCTTCGCGGACTTCCTGCTCTGGGTCCCGGTGACCGAGGACCTGCAGCCGGACGGCGGCGACTTCGTCTGCGTCGCGCACGCGCGGCCGACGACCGCGCCGACCGCGCACCCCGAGGACGTCGTCGGCACGCGGTTCACGGTCCAGGAGCACCCGCAGCTGGCGAAGGCCATGCGTGAGGTGCGGATCTGCCGCGAGGAGGACCCGCACTGGTACCGCGACCTGCCGATGCGGCGCGAGGCGATCCCGGTGCGCTTCCACGACGAGGTCATCGCCGTGCTGAGCCGCGAGACGAACCTGGCCGCGCCGCGGGTGCCCTCGCCGCTGGAAATCGCGTACCTGGGCAGCGCCGGCGACCTGTGCCAGATGATCGTCGACGGCACGTTCCCGCCGAACGGCACCAACGCGACGGACACGCACACGTCGCCCCGGGTGGGTGACGGGCTGATCCGGCTCGATTCGAGCGGCACGGTCGTGTTCGCCAGCCCGAACGGGCTGTCCGCGTACCACCGGATGGGGCACGAGTCCGACCTGGTCGGGACGCGGCTGGCGCCGTTGACGCGCTCGCTGATCCGTGACCCGTTCGACGCGACCGAGGTGTCCCACCGGATCATCGAGGCCCTCGACGGGAAGCCGTCGAGCCGCACGGAGGCCGATTCGCGCCGCGGCGCCGTCGTGCTGTTCCGTGCGCTGCCGCTGCGGCCGGCGGGCCAGGCGGCGGGCGCGCTGGTGCTGGTCCGCGACGTCACCGAGGTGAAGCGGCGGGACCGGGCGTTGCTGTCGAAGGACGCGACGATCCGGGAAATCCACCATCGGGTGAAGAACAACCTGCAGACGGTGGCGGCGCTGCTGCGGCTGCAGTCCCGGCGGACGACGTCGGAGGAGGCGCGGCTCGCCCTGGCGGAGTCCGTGCGCCGGGTGACGTCGATCGCGCTGGTGCACGAGGCGCTGTCGATTTCGGTGGACGAGCGCGTCGACCTCGACAAGCTGCTCGACAACGTGCTGCCGATGGTCGGCGAGGTCGCCACGGCGGAGTCGCAGGTCGGGCTGTCGCGGAAGGGCTCGTTCGGGGTGGTGGTCGCGGAGATCGCGACGCCGCTGGTGATGGTGCTGGCCGAGCTGGTGCAGAACGCGATCGAGCACGCGTTCCCGGCCGGCCGGTCGGGGAAGGTCGAGCTGATCGTGGAGCGTTCGGCCCGCTGGCTGGACGTCGTCATCCGCGACAACGGGCGCGGCCTGCCGTCGGGGTTCTCGCTGGAGCGTTCGGACGGGCTGGGGCTGCAGATCGTGCGGACGCTGGTGGAGTCCGAGCTGCGGGGCTCGCTTTCGCTGCGGAAGGTGCGGACGGAGGCGTCGGCGGCCCGGGTGACGGGGACGGAAGCCGCGCTGCGCATCCCGCTCTCGCGCCGCCTCTGACTCGCGTCGTCCCTCCAGACACGCGTGATGCCCCGCCAGACACGCATGAGACCTCGTTCCGCACGGGACAAAGTCCGGGCGGGTGGTTCGGCGCGTGATTGAAGGCGGATCTCGCGTGATTGGAGAGGCATCACGCGTGATTGGGGAGGCATCATGCGTGATTGGAGGGGCGACACGCTGAAGGCCCGGCACCAGGTGCGTGGTGCCGGGCCGTTCAACGCGTGCGGAGGACTTGAAGCCCTCGTGAGGTTTCAGCGCACCCGTCGCCAGGTGGTTTCGCCTCGGTTGTTAAGCTGGAGCCGGGTCGGTATCACCCCAGACGGCGTGGGCACGACAAATGCCCGCCGGGTGAAATTCCTGCTCGGCTCGGTGGATCTCGAGAAACTCAGGCGTTGGTGCGCGTGCCAATGTGCGTACGGCGGCGCTTGAGCGCGCGTCGCTCGTCTTCGCTCATGCCGCCCCACACGCCGGCGTCCTGGCCGCTGGCCAAAGCCCAGGCCAAGCAGTCGGAAGCGGAGGGGCAGCGGTGGCACACGGCCTTCGCCTGAGCAACCTGCGACAGAGCAGGACCGCTGGTTCCCACCGGGAAGAACAGCTCGGGGTCCTCGTCTCGGCAGGCCGCGTCGTGGCGCCAGTCCATGTTCGTGAGCTCCTTCATATGGCGCGGGAGGGCCGCGCCACAGTCGTCAATGGCGGTCGTGTTCTTGGGTGCTTGTGAATGCTTTCACGAAGCACCGCTTTCGACAAGGGTTTCCGGAAGATCGGTGAGTCAGGTCACCCGGCCGAGCGACCCCTCTGACCTGCGGTTTCTCTCCGACACAGCCGCCGAAAGGGAAGGCTGATGCGCTGAGTGGAGCTTCTCCGTCGACGAACGGCAACCGCCACTTATCCGCAGGCGATCAGCTGTGCCGTCGTCACACGATTACGGTGAGTGCGTTCGGGACGCTGGAGAATTCCACTCGGGTCCGCTGGCCGACCAGGTCGCCGTCCACCTGGAAGTTTACCGGTTCAGCTGCGTCGATGCGGATCATCGGCAGGTCATCGTGACGCACGAGACGTCGCCCGCGCTGGTTGCTCTTCGTAGCCAAAGCTTGGCGTACATGCTTGAACACCGTGGGCAACCCCAGACCGTTCAACGCGAACAAACCCAATCCCGTCTCGAACGAGCAACCCGGGTTGAGGTGGATGGCCCGCTCGCCCAGGTAGCTCCACGGATCGGTGTTGGACACGAAAGCGGTCAACGCCTCGGCGGGTTCCTCGCCAGGGACGTGGATCGTCAGGGCCGGCCGGCCCAGCGGCGGCCGGAAGTAGGAGCGGACGGCGGCGCGCAGGTACAGGCCGGCGGTCGTCTGCTTGCCGCGGCGCTTGGCGACCCGCCCGACGACGTCGGCGTCCCAGCCCAGGCCGGCGTTGAAGGTGAACCAGTGCCCGTCGGCCAAGCCGAGCCCGACCCGGCGCGAGCGGTCGTTCTCGAGCGCGTTGAGCAACTGGTGGGTCGCCTCGAAGGAGTCCGCGGAGATGCCGAGGGCGCGCGCGAACACGTTCGCCGAGCCGCCGGGCACGACACCGAGAGCGGGCACCTGCCCGGCTGCGGCCGGGCCCCTTCTCGCGGGGGTGCGGGTGGCGGAGCCGCCGGCCAGGGGTGGAGCCCCCGCCGGCGCAACGTCGGCCAGCAGGCCGTTCACGACCTCGTTGACCGTGCCGTCGCCGCCGTGCGCCACGACCAGGTCGATGCCGTCCCGCGCCGCCGAACGCGCGACCGCCATCGCGTGGCCGCGGTAGTCCGTCTCGACCACGTCGAGCTTGACCTGGCTGGCCAGCGCGTGCGCCAGTACGTCCCGGCCACCCGCGGTGGTCGAGGTGGCCTGGGGGTTCACCACGAGGATTGCGCGCATTACCGCAGAGTAAGTGACTTCCGGCGGCCCGAGAACCTTCCGGCGCCGCATGGTGACGGGCGCAACCCCGGGAACAGTACCTTCGCGACCCTGTGCCGGGCGGTCCTCCTTCGTGCGCGAGTGTCCGCTCGTCGTGACAAGTGCACCCGGGCCGACCGCCCGCTCATCGACGACATCTTGATTTTGATGCCGGGGCGGCCCCGCGAAAACGGCCGACCGGGTGGCATACGATCGAAAGAGCTCACGCACGGTGACTCGCCCTGGTCGAGTCCACTGTGTCGCCGCAAACTGTGCTCGCGCAGAGAACCTCGGAAGGCCGCCGCAGTGAAGCTCTCGCCCGCTCCCCGTGAGGTCCGGCTGGCCGGCGTGGTCACCGCGGTGCCGTCGCTCGCCCTGCTGGTGTTCGGGGTGATCGTGCTGGTGAACGGACTGAGTTCGCCCCCGCAGCCGGGCAACAACGTCTTCGTCGAGTCGGGCACGTTCATCGTGGTGGCGCTGGCGTTCCTGGCCGCGTCGGCCGGGCTGGTGCTCGGCCAGACGTGGGCGCGTTCGCCGGGGGTGGTGATCGCGCTGATCGTGATCGGCCTCGGCTGGTACCTGCTGGGTCCGTCCGGCGAGCCGCTGTGGGGCGTGCCGATCGCGTTGCTGGGCATCGTGGCGCTGGTCCTGCTGTTCCGGCGGCCGTCCCGGGCGTGGGCGCTGGGCCTGCGCGAAGGCGAGACGGAGACGGAGGCCGCCGAACGCGGCGGGCTGGCCGGCCGCCGCGCCGAGCGCGAAGGCCACGAAGAGGACTGAAGCCGGGTTACGCCTGGGCGGCCAGGGCCTTCAGGGGCTCGTCGGTGAGGCGGTTGACCGTCCACTCGTCCATCGGGACCGCGCCCAAGGCCTTGTAGAACTCCGTGGCCGGGTTCCAGTCCAGTACCGACCACTCCAGCCGGGCGTAGCCGTTCGCGACGCACTCGGCCGCCAGCGCCGCCAGCAGGGCCTTGCCCAGGCCCGAACCGCGGTGGGACGACCGGACGTACAGGTCCTCCAGGTAGATGCCGTGCACCCCGCGCCAGGTCGAGAAGTTGAGGAACCAGACCGCGAAGCCGACGATCTCGCCGTCCACCTCGGCCACGTGCCCGAACAGCTTCGGTGCCTCGCCGAACAGCGCTTCGTGGAGCTGCGCCGGCGTCAGGTGGCACTCACCGGGCGCGCGCTCGTACTCCGCCAGGTCGTACGCCAGGCCGACGGCCGCCTCGACGTCTTCGGGGCGGATGCGGCGGATGCGGTCGTCGGGCACGTCAGTCCTCCGCGGGCAGCAGGTTGAGGTGTTCGATCTGGGGCTCGCCGCGCTCGTCGCCGAGCACCGCGATGCCGGCCGCGTCGAGTCCGAAGTGGACGCCGGCGGTGGCGGGCAGGCCGAGCCAGCGGGCCACCAGCACGCGGCTGAAGTGCCCGTGTCCCACCAGGATCACGTCGCCGGCTTCGCAGGCGCGCCGGGCGCGGTCCAGCACGCGATCCGCGCGGGCGGAAACGTCCGAAGCGCTTTCGCCGCCGGGGCTGGGGTGGGTCCACACCGTCCAGCCCGGCACGGTCTCCCGGATCTGCGGCGTGGTGATGCCTTCGTAGTCGCCGTAGTCCCACTCGGCGAGGTCTTCGGTGACTTCGTCGACGCGCAGCCCGGCCAGCGCGGCCGTCCGCAGGGCCCGGGCGCGCGGGCTCGACAGCACCAGCGACGGGCCGCCGACCAGGCTCCGGAGGGTGCCGCCCGCCGCGCGCGCCTGGCCTTCGCCCGCCGGCGTCAGCGGGATGTCCGTGCGGCCGGTGTGCCGCCCGTTCAGCGACCATTCAGTCTGCCCGTGCCGGAGGAGGAAGAGACGGTTGGTCACGCGCCCGAATATATCCGGCGGTTTGCGCGGCGGCTGGCCGTCTGCTTTGCTACTGAACGGTAGCTTAGTTCGAGGAGGCCTCCATGTCCCAGACGCCGACGTTCGCGATGTGGCACAAGCTGGCCGGGAAGCCGGGCGGGAAACAGCTGTTCAGCGCCGCGATGTGCCTCCGCGTGCCGTACTTCCGCACGGTGCTGCCCTCGGTGCGCGAGCTGCGTCCGGGGCGCTGCGAGGTGACCGCGCCGAAGTGGTGGGGTGTTTACAACCACATCCGCACCTTCCACGCGATCGCCGCCTGCAACCTCGCCGAGATCGCGATGGGCATGCTCGCCGAGGCGACCGTCCCCACCACGCACCGCTGGCTGCCGAAGGGCATGAGCGTCCAGTACGTCGCGAAGGCGGAGACGGGCCTGCGCGCGGTCGCGGCGTTGCCCGAGCTGCCGGAATTCGGCGCCGACGGCTTCGACCTCGAGGTCCCGGTGACCATTTCGGACACGAACGGCAAAGCCGTGGTCACCGGGACCATCACCATCTGGGTGACGCCGAAGAAGCGTTAGAGCTGCTTGTACTGCACGTACGTCTCCTGGTGGAACGTGTTCTGCCCCGCCGGCGACGGCAGTCCCAGCTTCCGGTCCACGAGCCGGCCGAGCGGGCCGCAGCCTCGCGTCGCCGGGAGCGCCAGCTCCGGGTCCACGACACCGAAGTGGAACGTCGGCGGGTTCTTGGACAGCACCGTCGGCGGCAATGCCGGGTCGTCGTGGACGACGGAGTGCAGCGGCGCGGCCGCCGTGCCGATGCTGCATCCCTTGCCTGCCAACGGGTGCCGCAGCACGGCGTAGAGGTCGAGCTCGCCGCGGCGCTCGTCGTTGCCCTGGAAGTCCGAATAGCCGCCGTAGCGCAGCTGGAGCGTCGTGCCGGCCAGTCCGGGCACGCGCACCGGCTCGTGCCGCAGCGCGCCGAACACCTGCGCGTACTGCCCGTTCACCTTGCCCTCGCTGAACGTCAGCCGCATTTCGCCCAGCGGGATCTCCTGGCCGTCGATCGTCAGTTTTCCTTCGGACACAAAGGCTTCACAACGCCAGGTGCCCGGGTCGGCGTTCGCGGGCGGTGCCGGGCAGCCGGTGAAGTCGAACGTCGGGAGTTCGTCCGCGGACGCGGTGCCCGGCAGCAGAGCCAGTGCGGCCGCGGCCGCCCCCAGTGCGAGAAGTTTCATGGCGGTGAGCCTGCTCGCGCGGGGGCCCCGGGACATCCGGGATCGTCCCCAAGGGAGCCCCCGGGATTCGTCAGGGGCCGAGCCGGGCCAGCGCGTCGACGAAGCCGTCGTCGGTGGCCGCGAAGAACTCGGCGTCCGCGGCCTCGACGTCCTTCAGCGCCTTCGCGACGAGTTCGAGACCGGCCGGGGTGACCTCCAGGCGCTTCGCGCGCGCGTCGGCCGGGTCGTCGGTGCGCGCCAGCAGGCCGCGATCGGCGAGCTTGCGCACCACCTGGCTGGTCATCATCGTGTCGGTGCCCGCCTGGTCGGCGAGCTGCCGCTGGGTCGGTGCCTCGCCCGCGCGGGTGAGCCACCACGTCGTCGTCAGCAGCACGAACTGGACGTGCGTGAGGTCGTGCGGGGCCAGCGCGGCCCGCATCGCCCGCTGCCAGGCCAGCGTCACGCGCCACAGCAGGAAGCCGGGGCTGCGCTCGGGGCCGGGCAGGCGGGACTCCGGGACGCTCATACGCGCAAGCCTGCCTCAGCCAAGCGGGCCAGCGCGCGCATCGCGTCCGGAGTGTCCGAGGTGACCTGCGGGCCGAAGCCCTCCGGGCCGTCGACGGTGACGCGGTAGGTGATCCGCGTGCCGCCGTCGACGTCGGTCAGCACGTGTTCGAACCGCAGGTACGCGTCCGGCAGCCGGGTCTCGTCGGTGAAGCCGCGGCCCTCGGTGACCTCGGTGAGGGTGAACGGGATCGGCGGCATGCCGTCCATCGTCATCGTGCCGCTGGATCCGACGGCGAAGGGTCCGTCGAGGACCACCGACCGGACGCCCGCGTCCCACTCCGGCCAGCGGCCGGTGTCGGCCCAGAGCGGCCAGATCGCGGCGGCGGGGGCGGTGGAGGTCTCGCTGTGCTCGTACTCGTAAAGTGACATGCGAGCAGACTATATGCACGCATACTAAAAGGGCAAGCGGCCTCGCAGCCGTGGAGCGGTCAGTGGGCCGAGCGCAGCTTGTCGTAGAAGGCGACGCAGTCGGCGTACATCGGGAGGAGCCCCTGTTCCCCGGCTTCGGCCAGGGTCGGCGCGGTGCGGTCCTTTTCGGAGAGGATCCGGTCGATGTCCGCGGGCCAGGGCAGGTCCAGCGCCGGGTCGAGCGGGGTGATGCCGTGCTCGCCCCCCGGGTTGTACGGCTCCGAGCAGATGTACGTCATCACCGTGTCGTCCTCGAGGGCGACGAAGCCGTGGCCGAGCCCCTCGGCGAGGTACATGGCGCGGAACTCGCGCGAGTCGAGCACGACCGCGTCCCACTGGCCGAAGGTCGGCGACCCGACGCGGATGTCGACGACGACGTCGAGCAGCGACCCGCGCGGGCAGTAGACGTACTTGGCCTGGCCGGGCGGGGTGTCGGCGAAGTGGATGCCGCGGATCGTGCCGCGCCGCGACACGCTGTGGTTCGACTGGCCGAGCCGCAGCGGGTGGCCGACCGCCGCGAGGAAGGCGTCCTCCTGGAACGGGGCGACGAACAGGCCCCGGTCGTCGGGGAACGCCCGGGGGGAGAACTCGAAGGCGTCCGGGACGCTCAGCCGGCGGAATTGCATGACATCACCTTATCGGGCGCCAACAAAACCGGACGGACGTCTTGGGAATTGCCGGGGAATTCGGGTGCGGTGTGACATGAACCGCACCGAGGGGTCATCGGCGGCGGGGGACCTGTCACAATGAACGAACCGCAGCGTCCGCGGCCATCGCCAGACCCACGGAACCGATGGCCGGCGTGACGCCTCGCCGACAGGCCGGCGCTACCGCGCTGGGCTGCCGTGCCGGGATCCCCCACGGTTTCCCCTGCTGACCGTGGTCCCAGCCGCATGCCCAGGAGAAATTCCAGTGACCCTAGCCCGAACCGCGAGTTCCGTCATTCCCACTGGGGGAATGACGGAAACGACGACAGGAAACCCCATGACCGACCCCACCGGCGCCGTCGCGCCGGTCACCGACGAAGAGATCTTCACCGGGCACGAGGGCGGCAAGCTCTCGGTGGCGGCCACCCGCCCGATTTCCAGCCCGCGTGACCTTTCGATCGCGTACACCCCCGGTGTGGCGAAGGTGAGCCGCGCGATCGCCGAGGACGCGGCGAAGGCCAAGCGCTACACGTGGGCGGACCGGCTGGTCGTCGTGGTCAGTGACGGTACGGCGGTGCTCGGCCTCGGCGACATCGGCGCCAGCGCGTCGCTGCCGGTGATGGAGGGCAAGTCGGTGCTCTTCAAGACCTTCGGCGGGCTCGACTCGATCCCGCTGGTGCTCGACACGACCGACGTCGACGAGATCGTCGAGACGCTGGTGCGGCTGCGGCCGTCGTTCGGCGCCGTCAACCTGGAGGACGTCTCCGCGCCGCGGTGCTTCGAGCTGGAGGACAAGCTCAAGGAAGCCCTGGACTGCCCGGTCATGCACGACGACCAGCACGGCACGGCGATCGTCACGCTGGCCGCGCTGCGCGGGGCGAACCTGGTGCTCGACCGGGCCATCACCGACCAGCGCGTCGTCGTCTCCGGCGCCGGCGCGGCGGGCGTGGCCTGCGCGAAGATCCTCCAGGAAGCCGGCATTGGCGACGTCACGGTGCTCGACTCGCGCGGCATCATCCACCCGGGCCGCGACGGCCTGAACCCGGTCAAGGAGCGGCTCGCCGCGTCGACGAACAAGGCGGGCCTGCGCGGCGGGCTGGCGGAGGCGCTGGAAGGCGCGGACGTGTTCCTCGGCCTGTCGGGCGCGACGATCGACGAGTCGCTGCTGGCCCGGATGGCGGGCGGCGGCATCGTGTTCGCCCTGTCCAACCCGGACCCGGAGGTTCACCCGGAAGTGGCGTCGCGGTACGCGTCGATCGTGGCGACCGGGCGGAGCGACTTCCCGAACCAGATCAACAACGTGCTGGCGTTCCCGGGTGTCTTCCGCGGCGCGCTGGACTCCGGCGCGCGGGCGATCACGGAGAACATGAAGCTGGCGGCCGCCGAGGCGATCGTTTCGGTGGCGATGGACGACCTCGGCCCGGACCGCATCGTCCCGTCGCCGCTCGACCCGCGCGTGGCCCCGGAGGTCGCGGCCGCGGTGGCCAAGGCGGCCGAAGCCGACGGCGTCACCGCCTGACCCCTCGCCGCAAAGCGGCACTTTCACGTGAAAGTGCCGCTTTGTGCGGCAAAGCGCCACTTTCACGTGAAAGTGGCGGGTTCAGCCGATGAGGTCGGGGAGGCGGTGGCGGGGGACGTCGACCAGGCGGAGGTCCGTCAGGTCCTCGGGGACGGCGAGGGAGACGTTGGCCAGGCGGGCGTGGGCGCGGGTCAGGACCTCGTCCTGGTGCTCCACCGCTTCGGCGACCACCACGGCGTGGCGGTTGTCCGGGGTGCTCCGCAGGTAGCGGAGGGCGTACTTGCGCTGGACGAGTGCCGCCAGCGCTTCCTGCGAGGCCTGGTCCGCCAGGTCCGGGTGGGCGTTGGGGACCAGCAAGGCCAGGCGGCGGGCGTTCGTGCCCAGCAGCGTCCGCAGCAGCCACGGGCCCGGGTCGGCCGAGAGGTCCATCGCGACGGCGTCGCCCTCGGGGCCGGAGATCGACCAGTCCACCGGCCGCGTCTCCAACGCGAGACCACCGGCTCCCGCGATCTCCTTCAGCTTCTCCAGCAGGGCCGGCTTCGTCCCGGACGCCTCCACCGACTGCGGCCCGTGCGTGTAGATCGCCTTGCCGCCGCGCATCTTCTTGGCCTTCGCCGTCGGCTGGCAGACGTACAGGTCCGCCGCGCTGCCGATCGCCTGCGCCCCGAAGTAGCGGTTGAAGCCCGGCAGGATCGCCTCGAACGTCAGCCCGAGCGTCGCCAGTGACCGCTGCACCTGCGCGCCCAGCGCCGGGTGACGCGGGCTGTAGCCGTACGCCAGCAGCAGCCGTCCCTCGCTCGGCTCGCGCAGCGCCTGCACCCCGCGCGCCGCGAACAACCCCATGCCCTCGGGCGTGTACGGCGGATCGCTGAACACGAGGTTGAAGCCCCCCGCGAGTGACGGCGGCAGGCCGACGCGCAGGTCGGCGTGCGCGGTCCGGATCTCCCGGCCGCCGCGGTCGTCGAGGTAGGCCAGCACCCGCTCGTCGAGGTCGACGACCGTCAGCGACGCCGACGGGCAGACCGCCCGCACCGCCAGCGACGTCAGGTCGTGGTCGCCGAGGAACAGCAGCCGCGCCGAGGCGAGGTCGTACTGCGCGTCCAGCCAGAGCGCGCGGCGCAGCACGGTCTCCGGCGTGGCCTGCACGTGGTCGAGCGCGGCCAGCGGCGACGGCACCTCGGCCACCCACTCGGCGACCTTCGGCAGCAGCTCGTGCGTCGCGACGGCTTCGTCGAGCGGATCGGCGTAGCGCGGCGCGCGGTACTGCAGGTACGACGCCGCGACGCCGGGGGAGAGGCGCAGGCGGTCGCCGCTGCGGTCCAGGTCGTCGCCGAGGGCGGTGAGGACGGCCTCCACGCTGCGCCGCGGCGCCGTGCTCAGCCGCACCAGCTCGCCGAGGTCGTGGTCGCCAGTGCGCAGCAGGTCGAGGACGCGGTACAGCGGGCGGACGCCGACGCCGTGCGCGGCGAGGACGTCGTCGAGGGCGTTCACGGACTCCGAGCCTAGTCACCACCCCTCGGAACGGCGTGCCAACCACCGCCGACTCGGCTACGGTCGAACGGACCGGGACATGGGGAGTGGCAGTGACCATCGAATTCCGCGACGTGACCAAGCAGTATCCGGATGGGACGGTCGCCGTCGACAAGCTGAACCTCACGGTCGAAGACGGCACGATCACCGTGTTCGTCGGCCCGTCCGGCTGCGGCAAGACGACGTCCCTGCGGATGATCAACCGGATGGTCGAGCCGACCGCCGGGCAGGTGCTGCTCGACGGCAAGGACGTCGCCGAGGGCGACCCGGCGCTGCTGCGCCGCGGCATCGGCTACGTCATCCAGCACGCCGGGCTTTTTCCACATCGGACGGTGCTGGACAACATCGCGACCGTGCCGCTGCTTTCGGGCTGGGACAAGGCGAAAGCGCGCAACCGGGCGGCCGAGCTGCTCGAGATCATCGGCCTGCCCGTCGAGCTCGGCAAGCGTTACCCGGCCCAGCTCTCGGGCGGCCAGCAGCAGCGCGTCGGCGTCGCCCGCGCGCTCGCCGCGGATTCGCCGGTGCTGCTGATGGACGAGCCGTTCTCCGCGGTCGACCCGATCGTGCGCGAGGACCTGCAGAACGAGCTGCTGCGGCTGCAGTCGCAGCTGGGCAAGACGATCGTGTTCGTCACGCACGACATCGACGAGGCCGTCCGGCTCGGCGACAAGGTGGCCGTGATGCGGGTCGGCGGCAAGCTCGCCCAGTACGGCACGCCGGCCGACGTCCTGCGGCACCCGGTGGATGACTTCGTCGCGTCGTTCGTCGGCCGCGACCGCGGCTACCGCGGCCTGTCGTTCCTCTCCGCCGAAGGCGTCGAGGTCAAGGAACTGGAGCTGGTCGAGATCGGCACCAGCGTGCCGGCGAGCGACGGCTGGCGGCTCGCGGTCAACACCGAGAAGCAGCCCCGCGGCTGGCTGCCGCCGAACTCCACAGTGGACGGACCACTCGGTGAGGACGACCTCGTGGCCGGCGGTTCGCTGTGGGTGCGGGGGACGCCGATCCGCGGTGCGCTGGACGCGGCGCTGTCGTCGCCCGCCAGCCTCGGCGTCGTCGTCGACGAGGACCACCGGGTGCTCGGTGCCGTGGTCGCGCGGCAGGTGCTGGACGTCATCGAGGGCGCGCCCCAGGCGTCATGAGCTTCTTCGACGAGCTCGGGCGCTACCTGGGCAGCGCGAACAACCGCGGCCAGATCCTCGGTGATCTGGGTGACCACGTCTACCTCGCGCTGCTCCCGCTGGTCCTGGGCATCGTGCTGGCGATCGCGGCGGGCTGGCTCGGTCACCGCTGGGCACCCGCGCGGCAGGTGCTGTTGGTGGTGGCGAACCTGCTCTACACGATCCCGTCGCTGGCGCTGTTCGTCGTCATCCCCGGTCTGATCGGGACGAAGATCCTGGACAGCGTCAACGTCGTCGTCGCGCTGACGGTCTACACCACGGCGCTGCTGGTCCGCCCGGTGCTGGACGCGCTCGACGCGGTGCCGCCGCCGGTGATCGCCGCCGCGACCGCCGTCGGGTACAAGCCGGTGCGCCGGTTCTTCGCCGTCGAACTGCCTCTGTCGGTGCCGGTGCTGGCGGCCGGCGTGCGCGTGGCGTCGGTCAGCAACATCAGCCTGGTCAGCGTGGGCGCCCTGATCGGCACCGGCGGCCTCGGCGTGCTGTTCACCGACGGCTTCCAGCGCGAGTACTTCTCGCCGATCGTGGCCGGCATCGTGCTGACGCTGCTGCTGGCACTGGTCGTCGACCTCCTGCTGGTGGGCGCGCGGAACCTGCTGACGCCGTGGACCCGGGTGGGGGCAGCGTGATCACCGATCTGTTCCGCTGGTTCGGCGACCCGGCGCACTGGTCCGGGCCCGACGGCGTCCCGCAGCGGCTGCTGGAACACCTCGGCTACACGGCGTTGTCCCTGGTGATCGCGCTGGTCATCGCGGTGCCGCTGGGGTTGTTCGTCGGCCACACCGGCCGCGGTGGCGTCGCGCTGGTGAGCGCCGGCAACGCGATCCGCGCGCTGCCCACCCTGGGGCTCGTCACGTTCCTGTTCCTGCTCTTCACCGAGAGCGTCACCTCGACCATCATCGGCCTCGTGGTGCTGGCCGTGCCGCCGATCTTGGCCGGTACGTACGCCGGGCTGCAGGCGACCGACCACGGCGTGGTCGACGCCGCCGAGGGCGTCGGGATGACCGGCTGGCAACGGCTGTGGCAGGTCGAGGTGCCGATCTCGCTGCCGCTTGTGCTCGGCGGCATCCGCAACGCCGTGCTCCAGCTGGTGGCGACCGCCGCGGTGGCCGCGTACGTCGGACTCGGTGGCCTGGGCCGGTTCCTGCTCGACGGTCTGGCCATTTTGGACTACGCCGAGGTGATCGCGGGCGCGCTGCTGACGACGTTGCTGGCCATCGCCCTGGACCTGCTCTTCTCCCTGCTGAACCGCGCTTTGGTGCCGCGGGGCATCCGGCTCGCGGCGGCCGTGAAGAAGGTGGCGGCGTGAAGCGGCTGGTTTCCTTCCTCGCTGTGCTGCTCCTCGCGGCGGGCTGCGGGAACCCGCTCGCGGGCGGCGGCGAGGGCGGCGCTACCGGGGACATCATCATCGGGGCGTCCGACGTCGGCGAAAGCCTGCTGCTGGCCCAGATCTACGCCGGGGCGCTGCGGCAGGCGGGCGCCTCCGACGTGACGGTGCGGCCGCCGGTGGGCAGCCGCGAGGTCGTCGTCAAGGCGCTGCAGGACAGGTCGCTGTCGGTGGTGCCGGACTACAGCGGGAACCTGCTGCGGTACTTCGACAAGGACACGACCGCGACGACGTCCCAGGACGTCTACGCGCAGCTGCGGCAGAAGATCCCGGCGGGTTTCGAAGTCCTGGACCAAGCGCCGGCGGAGGACAAGGACCTGCTCGTCGTCGGCCCGCAGCTGGCGTCGTCCGGGGTGAAGACGTTCTCGGACCTGGGACCACGTTGCCGCGAGCTGGTGTTCGGCGGGCCGGGCCAGTGGAGCAGCCGCTGGAGGGACAAGATCAAGTCGCTGTACGGCTGCGAGTTCAAGGAGATCCGCACGACGGACACGGGCGGCCCGGTGACGGTGGCGGCCCTGAAGTCCGGTGACGTGCAGGTGGCGGACCTGTTCAGCACGTCGTCGACGATCGCGGCGAACGGGTTCGTGCCGCTGGCCGACGACAAGAACATGTTCCCGGCGCAGAACATCGTGCCGTTGGTGGCGCGGGGGACGCTGTCGCCGGCGGAGGTGGCCGCGTTGAACCGCGTCTCGGCCGCGCTGACGACCGCGGAACTCACGCGGCTCAACGTCGAGTTCACGGAGCAGAAGCGGAACCCGCTGGACATCGCGGAGGAGTTCCTCGCGCGGGCTTAGCGCTCAGCCCTGGCGGGCAGGCCGGATGGTGAGGTCGCCGATCTCGACGTCGTCCGGCTGCTCGACGGCGAACGCGATCGCCCGCGCCACCGCCTCAGGGCTGATGCCGAGCGCCGCCATCGCCTGCTGGGCCTGCTCGCGCTGCGCCGGGTCCTCGACGTAGTCGACGAGTTCGGTGCGCACGAAGCCCGGCGAGATGGACGTCGTGCGCAGGACACCGTCGGTCGACTCCTGCCGCAGCGCCTCCAGCAGCGTGCGCACGGCGTTCTTGGTTCCCGCGTAGACGGCCTGGGCCGGCACGATCTTCAGCCCCGACGTCGAGACGGTCGTGACGAAGTGCCCGCGGCCCTGCGCGCGGAACACCGGCAGCGCGGCGGCGATCCCGTGCAGCACACCGCGGAGGTTGACGTCGATCATCGCGTCCCAGTCGTCGACGTCGAGGGCGCTCACCGGCGCGATCCGGGCGACGCCGGCGTTGGCCACCAGGACGTCGAGGCGGCCGAAGCGCTCGACGGCGAGGGCGACGAGCCGCTCGAGATCGGCGCGGCGGGTCACGTCGACGTCCAGCAGCTCCGCGCGGCCGCCGTCGTCCCGGATCCGGTGCGCGAGCGCCTCCAGCCGGTCGGTGCGCCGGGCGCCCAGCACGACGGCCGCGCCGCGGCTCGCCAGCTCCACGGCCGTCGCCGCGCCGATCCCGCTGCTCGCTCCCGTGATGGCGACGACCTTGTCCAGTCCGTTCGGCATGGCACCTCCCGCTAAGCTGACAACTGTCCGCTTGAGTCTACCGGACAGTTGTCCACTTAGTTCGAGGGAGGGTGCCGTGCCGGGCCGTGAGCGCCGTTCGGACGCCGTCGCCAACCGTGTTCGGATCGTCGAGGCCGCGCGGGCGGAGCTGAGCGAGTCCAACGGCGCGGCCGGCGAGCTGAAGCTGCACCGGGTGGCCAAGGCCGCGGGCGTGGGGCAGGGGACGCTCTACCGGCACTTCCCGACGCGCGAGCACCTGCTGGCGGAGGTGTACCGGGCCGAGCTGGACCAGCTCGTCGCCACGGTGGTGCCGCTGCTGGCGGAACACTCCCCGCTCGACGCGCTGGCCCGTTGGCTGGACCGGCTGGTCGAGTACGCCCGCGTCAAGCGCGGCGTCATGGCGGCGATCGAGGTGCCGGCGTGGCAGGACCTCTATTCCGGCCAGCACCACCGGCTCGACGAGGCGCTCGCCACGCTGCTGGACCGGGGAAGAACCGCGGGGGAGATCCGCGCGGGCGTCGACGCCGCCGACGTCATCCTGCTGCTCGGGGCGTTGTCGCGGGTGCCTGAGGCCGAGTGGGACGAGCGCGCGCCCCGGATCGTGGCGGTGATCGTCGACGGCCTTCGCGCCTAGGGCCGTGGTCACGCCCGGCGGCCGGCCATCCCGGTCAGCAGCGCGGTCAGGATCCCGGTCAGCCGCCGTTCGACGTCGATCAGGGCGTGGGCCAGTTCGGGGCGCGTTTCGTACAGGGCTCGCAGCGCGGTGCCGGGTGCGGCCATCTGCCAGAGCGCGCCGGCCATGCCGGTCGCGGTGGCGATGACGTCCGTGGCGGCCGGCTCCTCGATGGCGAGCAGCCGCCGCAGCTCGGCCGCGACCGAGTCGACCTGGCCGAGCACGCTGGTCTTGAACGCGATGACCGTGTCGAGGGAGACGTTGCGTTCCAGGTTCATCGGCGCGTGGGCGAGCAGGTCGCAGAAGAGCGGCCGCGCCGCGAACGAGCGGGCGAGGACGGCCGCGAGCTCGTCCGGAGTCGTGGCGCCGAGCCCCCGCAGCTGCGCGCACACGGCGGCCGCCCACTCCTGCCAGCCTTCGGCGGTGAGGGTCAGGAAGATCTGTTCCCGCGTCTCGAAGTAGCGCAGCATCGCGGACTTGTGCATGCCCACGGCCGCGGCGATGTCGGTGAGGGTGACCGCGCGGACGGTGCGTTCCCCGGCCAGGGAGCGGGCCGCGTCGAGGATGGCGCGTTCCCGTTCGTGTTTCGCCTCCATGCTGCGGGCACGGCGAGGAGCAGGGTGACCCATGACTCCCCACTTTAACACAACGAGGTTGCACAAATAACGAAACAGGGTTTTACTAAAGGCATGACTCAGCAAACGTGGTTCATCACCGGCTCCTCCCGTGGCTTCGGGCGCGCCCTCGCCGAAGCGGCCCTGGCGGCCGGCGACCAGGTCGTCGCGACCGCGCGCAAGCCGGAACAGCTCGACGACCTCGTGCGCAAGTACGGCGACCAGGTGCTCCCGGTCGCACTGGACGTCACCGACCGCCCCGCGGCGGTAGCCGCTCTGGATGCGGCGGTCGCGCGTTTCGGGCGGCTCGACGTGGTGGTGAACAACGCGGGGTACGCGAACGTCGCGCCCGTGGAGACGATGTCCGAAGAGGACTTCCGCCGCCAGTTCGACACGAACTTCTGGGGTGTGTACAACGTTTCCACCGCCGCGCTGCCCGTGCTGAAGGCCCAGGGCGCGGGCACGGTGGTGCAGTTCTCGTCGATCGGCGGCCGCGTCGGCGGCACCCCGGGCCTGGGCTCGTACCAGGCGGCCAAGTTCGCGGTCGACGGTTTCACCCGGGTCCTGGCCGCGGAGACGGCGCCGTTGGGGATCCGGTACCTGGTGGTGGAGCCGTCCGGCTTCGCCACCGACTGGGCGGGCGCGTCGATGCGGATCGCCGACATCCCCGCGGAATACGACCCGACGGTCGGCAGCCTGGTGCGCAACTTCGACGGAATGGGCGTGGCCGCGGGCGACCCGGCGCGGGCCGCGGAGATCCTGGTCCGGGTGGCGAAGCGGGAGGAGCTGCCGTCCCACCTGCTGCTCGGCGCGAATGCGGTCGAGATGGCGCAGGAGTATTCGCGGGGCCGGCTGGCGGAGGCGGCGAAGTGGGAGGCGGTCAGCGTCTCCGCCGACTTCGGCCGCGCTTATCCCGTCGAACTGCCTGTCGGGCAGGCCTAACGGTCGGCGGCCAGCTTGAGACCGAGGCCGATGAAGATCCCGCCGGTGGCGACCTCGATCCGCCGCTGGTTCTTCTTCCGCCGGACCCACCCGCCGATGCGGCCGGCGAGGACGCCGACCGTGCCGTCGACGAGGAACTCGAACCCGATCATGATCGCGCCGAGGACGGCGAACTGCAGCCAGACGTGGCCCCGTGCCGGGTCGATGAACTGCGGCAGGAAGGCGATGGTGAAGGTGACCATCTTGGGGTTGAGCAGGTTGGTGAGCAGGCCGGACAGGTAGGCGCGGTCGCTTTTCCGTTCGACGAGCGGCTTGCGGTTCCGGATGGCCTGGACGCCGAGGTAGACGAGGTAGGCGGCGCCGGCGATCCGGACGACGGTGAAGGCGACGGGCACGGCGGCGAAGAGCGCGGCCAGCCCGGCCGCGGCCACGGCGACGTGGATGGCCTCGCTGGTGGCGACCCCGGCCGTGGCGAGCAGGCCGGCCTTCGGACCGCCGCGCATGCCGCAGCCGAGGATGAAGAGCATGTCCGGGCCCGGGGTCACCATCGCGATCGCCGTGGTGACGAGGAAGGCCAGGAGGAGGTGCGGGTCGACCGGCATGGTCCGATCCTGGCACGCCGGCCGCCCCGCACGAACGGCTTTTCCGAGGTCTCAGCCGCGGACGGCTGCCGCCACGCGGGCCGCGTCCTCGATGGCCTGCTCCGGCGGCTCCTCCGGAAGCGGCAGCAGGACCACCGAGCCGCTGCCGGCCTCGTGCAGCGATCGGACCGCCGCCGCGCAGGTGTCCAGGTCTCCGCAGATGGCCAAGCGGTCGATCCACTCCGGACGCAGGCCCGCCGCCAGCTCGTCCACTGTGGACGTCGAATCCAGCAGCGCCAGCAGGTCTGACGCGAACGGCAGACCCTCCACCTGCACCCGCGATCCGGGGTTCAGGGACTCCGCGACCGTCCGGCGCGCTCGCTCGCGGTCACCGAGGACCAGCCAGTTGTACGTCACCACCGCGTGCGGACCGGTGGCCGAGATGCCCGCCAGTGCCGTCCGGACGAACTCCGGCGGGGCCGGCTCGGCCAGGATCGTGCCGTCCGCCGCCCGGCCGGCCGCCGCCAGGGACTTCGGGCGGCGGACGCCCGCCACCAGCGGGGGCGGCGAGGACGGCGGGAACACCAGCTCGACCTCGTCCAGGTGGACGTGCCGTCCGGCCATCGAAACGCGCTCGCCCGCCAGCAGCCGCCGGATCGCCAGCAGCGTCTCCTCCAGCGCCGCCAGCGGGGACTCCGGGTACGCGCCGATCTGCCGCATCCACGACGCGACGCCGTGGCCGAAGCCGGCGATCAGCCTGTCCGGGTGCAGCTCGGCCAGCGCCGCGAGCTCCATCGCCGCGATCGCCGGGTTGCGCGCCACCGCCGGGAGCACGCCGATGCCCACCTTGATCGTCGACGTCACCGCCAGCGCCGTCGCGACCGTCGCGATGCCGGCCGCCCAGAAGCAGTCTTCGACCAGCCAGAGCTCGTCGAGACCCGCGTCTTCGGCCTGGCGCGCGAGGTCGCGCAGCTTGGCCGGCGGCTGCTCGCGGTTGATCCGCACCCCCACGGACGAGGTCGGTGTGTACACGCGCGGCTCCTGTTCAGATCCGGGAGAACGCCGGCGCGTACTCGAACGCGCCCGCCTGGGTGGGTTCGTACGCGGCCAGCGTCCGCGCCTGGAAGTGCGGGCCCCACTGCGGGTCCGGGGCGGTGATCGACAGGTCCGACGCGGTGACGAACCCGAACCGCGAGTAGTAGGCCGGGTTACCGAGCAGGACGACCAGGCCGTAGCCGAGCGCGTCCGCCGCGCCGACCACGGCGTGCACCAGCGCGGAGCCGACGCCGCTCTTCTGGTGCGCGGGCAGCACACCGAGCGGCCCGAGCCCGACGGCGGCCGTGGTGTCGTCGCCGACGCGGGCCCGGCTGCAGCACACGTGCCCGACGACGGCGCCGTCGCGGACGGCGACCAGCGAGAGCGCGTCGATCAGGTCGCCTTCGGCGCGGAGTTCGTCGACGAGGGGCGCTTCGGCCGGGGTGATGCCGGGTTCGCGCCGGAACGCTTCGCTGTGGACGGCGTGGATCGCCGCCCGGTCGGCGGCCGTCTCGCGGCGGATCAGCATGGTCGCCACCTTGCCGCGAACCGGCGGCGGAGGGCAATCGGGTTTCGGTGCCGTTCCGGGCAGCCCCCGGTTCAACGCTAGCGGAAGGGGCCGACAGTTTCGGCGCCCTGTGGTGAGCACCCCCCGATGCCCACACTAGGGGAGGGCACCGACGATTTCCGGTGAACCGCCCGCTCGGGTCGCGCGAATGGCCTAGTGTCCGGTTCGTGCAGCAAGGACCTCAGTACCCGTATCCGCAGTACCCGCCGTACCAGCAGCCCGGGTACCCGCCGCCCAAGTCCGGGGGGAAGACCGCGCTGATCATCGTGCTCGTGATGGCCGGTGTGCTCCTGCTGGCCGGGGTGGGCGTCGGCGCCTTCTTCCTGCTGCGCTCCGATGACAAGCGGTCGGTGGGCGCGCCGTCGTCGACCGCTCCGGCCGGTGAGCCCGACAAGTACTCCTCGCTGCCGCGGTGCAGTGAGGTCGGGAGCCGGATGAACAACCTGCCGCCGTTGAGCAGTGACAGCCCCGCGGAGCCGGCCACCACTTCGGGCGACAAGATCCAGCTGCTCCAGCTCACCTGCTCCTGGATGAAGTCCGGTTCGTCGTCCGGCACGTTGTCGATGTTGCTGGCGAAGTCGAACCGGCCGGGCTCGGGGGACGGTCCCGGGTACGCGAAGGCGGGCTACCAGATCGAAGTGGACCGCGGGGCCAAGCCGATCACCGAGAAGATCGGCAACGCGACCAAGGCCGCCGACGTCGACTACGACCAGAGCGGCCCCATGCAGTGCGGGGTGCGGTTCTACCAGGGCAACGTCGACGTGACCGTGGTCGTCACGGCGGCCGACACCACCGACCGGAACATCGAGCGGTGCCGCCGCAACGCGCACAGCCTCGCCAAGGCGGCCTCGGAGTCCCTCGCATAACGCGGCACGAAAAAGGCCTCCTCCCCGGTTGCCCGGGGAGGAGGCCTTCAAGCGACCGTGATCAGTCGAACGCCTTCGCGATCAGCGCCTTCTGCTCGACCTCGTGCACCTTCGACGAACCCGCCGACGGCGCCGCCATCGGGCGGCGCGAGACGACCTGCAGGCCCGAGAGCACCTCCGGGAACTTCCGGGGCAGGTTCAGGCCGAAGAACGGCCACGCACCCTGGTTCTCCGGCTCCTCCTGGACCCACGCGACCTGCGTCGCGTTCGTGTACCGCTCCAGCGCCGCCAGCAGCTTCTTCTTCGGCAGCGGGTAGTACTGCTCGATCCGCACGATCGCGACGTCGTCGGCCTCGCGCTTCGTCCGCTCCGCCACCAGCTCCCAGTACAGCTTCCCGGAGGTCAGCAGCACCTTGCGGATCTTCGCCGGGTCCGGCGTCACGTCGTCGATGACGGACATGAACCGGCTCTCGCCGGTGAAGTCCTCGACCGCCGACGTCGCCGCCTTGTTGCGCAGCATCGACTTCGGCGTGAAGACGACCAGCGGGCGCTGGATGCCGTCGAGGGCGTGGCGGCGCAGCAGGTGGAAGTAGTTCGCCGGGGTGGACGGCACCGCCACGGTCATCGAGCCCTCCGCGCACAGCGAGAGGAACCGCTCGATGCGGCCGGACGTGTGGTCCGGGCCCTGGCCCTCGTGGCCGTGCGGCAGCAGCAGCACGACGTCCGAGCGCTGGCCCCACTTGGCCTCGCCGGAGGAGATGTACTCGTCGATGACCGTCTGCGCGCCGTTGACGAAGTCGCCGAACTGCGCTTCCCACATCACCAGCGCCTCGGAGTTCGCCACCGAGTAGCCGTACTCGAAACCGACGGCCGCGTACTCCGACAGCGCCGAGTCGTAGATCATCACGCGGCCCTGGCCGTCGGCCAGGTTCTGCAGCGGCGCGTACTCCTGGCCGGTCTTGCGGTCGATGAAGACCGAGTGCCGCTGGGTGAACGTGCCGCGGCGGGAGTCCTGGCCGGACAGCCGGACCAGCCGGCCCTCCATCGCCAGCGACCCGAACGCCAGCAGCTCACCGAAGGCCCAGTCGATGTCGCCCTCGCGGGACATCTTGTGGCGGCGCTCCATCACCGGCTTGACGCGCGGGTGCGGCGTGAAGCCCTCGGGCACCTGGACGAACGCGTCGCCGATGCGCTCGATGACCTCGTTGCTCACCGACGTCTTCACCTTGGCCGGGACCTGCTGCTCCTCCTCGACCGAGGGGCTGGCCTTCGCCGGGTGCTTCTCCAGCTCGCGGACCTCGTTGAAGACGTGTTCCAGCTGGCTCGAGAAGTCGCGCAGCGCGGCCTCGGCCTCTTCGACGGAGATGTCGCCGCGGCCGATCAGCGACTCGGTGTAGGTCTTCCGGACCGAGCGCTTGGTGTCGATGATGTCGTACATCGCCGGCTGCGTCATCGACGGGTCGTCGCCCTCGTTGTGGCCGCGGCGGCGGTAGCAGATGAGGTCGATGACGACGTCCTTGTGGAACGCCTGCCGGTACTCGACGGCCAGCTTGGCCACCCAGTGCGCGGCCTCCGGGTCGTCGCCGTTCACGTGGAAGATCGGCGAGCCGATCATCTTCGCGACGTCGGTGGCGTACTGGCTCGAGCGCGAGTGCTCCGGCGCGGTGGTGAAGCCGACCTGGTTGTTCACGATGACGTGCACGGTGCCGCCCGTGCGGTACCCCCGCAGCAGCGCGAGGTTCAGCGTCTCGGCGACGACGCCCTGGCCCGCGAAGGCCGCGTCGCCGTGCATCAGGACCGGCAGGACGGTGTAGCCCTCGCCGCCCTTGTCGAGGATGTCCTGCTTCGCGCGGACGATGCCCTCGAGCACCGGGTCGACCGTCTCCAGGTGGGACGGGTTCGCGGTCAGCGACACCTTCGTCTCGCCGTCGCCGAACATCCGGAAGTACTTGCCCTCGGCGCCGAGGTGGTACTTCACGTCACCGGAGCCGTGCGCCTGGCCCGGGTCGAGGTTGCCCTCGAACTCCTGGAAGATCTGGCTGATCGGCTTGCCGACGATGTTGGCCAGCACGTTCAGCCGGCCGCGGTGCGGCATGCCGATGACGACCTCGTCGAGCTCGTGCTCGGCGGCCTTGTCGAGGATGGTGTCGAGCAGCGGGATCGCCGTCTCGCCGCCTTCCAGCGAGAACCGCTTCTGGCCGACGTACTTGGTCTGCAGGAACGTCTCGAACGCCTCGGCGGCGTTCAGCTTCGAGAGCACGTACTTCTGTACCGCGGGGTCCGGCTTCTCGTGCGGGATCTCGACGCGCTCCTGGATCCAGCGGCGCTCTTCGGGGTCGAGGATGTGGGTGTACTCGATGCCGACCGTGCGGCAGTACGAGTTGCGCAGCACGCCCAGGATGTCGCGCAGCTTCATCCGCTCCTGGCCGGCGAAGCCGCCGACCGGGAACTCGCGGTCGAGGTCCCAGAGCGTCAGGCCGTGGGACAGCACGTCCAGGTCGGCGTGGCTGCGCTGGCGGTAGTTCAGCGGGTCGGTGTCGGCCATCAGGTGGCCGCGCATCCGGAACGCGTCGATCAGCTCGATGACGCGGGCGGTCTTGTCGACCGGGCCGTCCGGGATGTCGGCGACCCAGCGGATCGGCTCGTACGGCAGGCGCAGGCTGGTGAAGACGTCGTCGTAGAAGCCGTCTTCGCCGAGCAGCAGCTCGTGGATGCGCTTGAGGAACTCGCCGGACTCCGCGCCCTGGATGATGCGGTGGTCGTAGGTCGAGGTCAGCGTCATGATCTTGCTGATGCCGAGGTCGACCAGGGTCTTCTCGCTGGTGCCCTCGAAGGCCGCCGGGTACTGCATGGCGCCGACGCCGATGATGGCGCCCTGGCCGGCCTGCAGGCGCGGGACCGAGTGGTTGGTGCCGATGCCGCCCGGGTTGGTCAGCGAGATCGTGGTGCCGGAGAAGTCGTCCGCGGTCAGCTTGTTGTTGCGGGCCTTCTTGACGATCTCCTCGTACGCCTGCCAGAACTGCAGGAACGACATGTCCTCGACGCCCTTGATCGAGGCGACGACGAGGTTGCGCGAGCCGTCCTTGCCCTTCATGTCGATCGCGAGGCCGAAGTTGACGTGCTCCGGCGTGACCGCGAACGGCTTCCCGTCGATCAGCTGGTAGTGCCGGTTCATGTTCGGGAAGTTCTTCAGCGCCCGCACCATGGCGTAGCCGATGAGGTGCGTGAAGGAGATCTTGCCGCCGCGGGTGCGCTTGAGGTGGTTGTTGATGACGATGCGGTTGTCCGCCATCAGCTTCGCCGGGACCGCGCGCACGCTGGTCGCGGTGGGGACGCTCAGCGAGGCGTCCATGTTCTTGGCGATGGCCGCCGCGGCGCCGCGCAGCTGCTTCGACTCCGGCTCTTCCTTCTTCGCCTCGGCCTTGGGCTCGGCCTTCGCGGCCGCCGGCTTCGGCTTCGGCTCGGCCTTCGCCGGAGCGGTCGTCTTGGCCGGGGCCGGCTTGGCGGGCGCGGCTTGCTTGGCCGCCGACTCCGCGTTCTGCACGGCCTTGGCCGACGGCTGGGCGGCCTGGCCGTTGGTGGACGGCTTGGCGTCGGCCTGCTGCTGCCGGGCGGTGTCCGCCTTGGCCTGCGCGTTCTGCGTCGGCTTGAAGTCCGCGAAGAAGTCGTGCCAGGCGGCATCGACTGAAGAAGGGTCGGCGAGGAACTGGTCGTACATCTCTTCGACCAGCCACTCGTTGGGGCCGAACTGTGACGCAGGGCTGCTGCTGGACACGGCTGGGACTCGCCTCTATCCGTCTCGATCTCGATCTTGAATCCGCTGATGCGCCTACCAGGCTAACCCCCTTGGTAACCGCGATGTGATGGAACCGGCCTGTGTGAGGCGTGGCGCACTAGGGTATCGGTCACTGACTCGATCAAGATGTGCTAAGGGAACCTTAAGCGCTGGACCCGGTACAGGGTTCCGGGCGCTGCCTCAGCCCGCCGCGTCGATGGCCTTGGCCAGGGCTTCGGCGAGCGGGTACGGCGGCTCGTGGGGGACGAGCTTGACCGCCAGGTGCAGCTGGTCGGTGGCCAGCAGCCCGGCGACGTCGCGCATCACCGGTGTGACGTCGCTGATGGCGATCATCCCTTCGCGCGCGGGCTCGCTGCTGATCAGGATCGCCTGGAAGTTCAGGGCCGTGTGGTCGAGATCTCGCTCCGGTACCCATTCGACGTGCTCCCGGAAGAGCCGCTCGAAGCCTTCGCGGGTGAGGTCGACGGCCAGGACGCGCTCGTGCCCCGGCTTGCTCCCGTTGCCGCTGAGGTAGGCCGCCAGGCGGAACGACGGCACAAGCCAGGTGGTCCCGCCCCGCTCGAAGGCCTGCTTCCCGAGCGCGTCATCGGCGACGGCGGGCGAGCAGGCCAGGTAGACCCGGACGGTGGTCTCGGTCTGCATGGCCCGGACCTGCCGGTCGGGCACCCGCTTCTCTTCGAACATGCCCGCCATGCTCCCAGCGCCGGCCGGCCCCGGCCACGAACTTTCGTGCGCAAGGAGGCATCACGCGTGATTGGAGGGGCATCACGCGTGACTGGAGCGGCATCAAGCGTGACTGGAGGGGCATCGGGGTGATGCCTCTCCAGACACACGTGATGCCCCTCTGAGCACGGGTGATGCTCGTCAGCCGAGGGACCAGAGGCGGGCGTAGGGGCCGTTGGCGGCCAGGAGCTCGGTGTGGGTGCCGGTTTCGACGATGCGGCCGTGGTCCAGGACCACGATGCGGTCCGCGCGGGCCGCGGTGGCCAGGCGGTGGGCGACCACGAACGTCGTGCGGCGGCGGGCCACCGTCTCCGTGGCGCGCAGGACCGCCGCCTCCGTCGAGGGGTCCAGGGCCGCCGTGGCCTCGTCGAGGAGGAGGACGTCCGGGTCCACCAGCTCCGCCCGGGCCAGGGCCACCAGCTGGCGCTGGCCCGCCGACAGCGACCGGCCGCGCTCGCCCACCGGCTGCAGGAAGCCCGCCGGCAGGGCCGCGACGCCGTCCAGCGCACCCACCGCGCGGACCGCCGCCTCGACCTCCGCGTCGGAGGCCGACGGACGGCCGTAGCGGACGTTGTCGGCCACCGTGCCCGAGAACAGGTGCGCCTCCTGCGGCACCACGCCCATCCGGCGCCGCAGGCCGGCCAGCTCGTACTCGCGGACGTCCGTGCCGTCGATGCGGACCTCGCCGCCGGTGACGTCGTAGTAGCGCGCCACCAGCTTCACCGCCGTCGACTTGCCCGCGCCGGTTGCGCCGACCAGCGCGATCGTCTCGCCGGCCGCGACGTCCAGCGAGAACTCCGCCAGCGCCGGGGTCTCGGCGCCGGTGTAGGAGAAGCCGACCTCCTTGAACGAGACTTCGCCGCGCAGCCGGGGCGGCACGGCGACCGCGTTCTCCGCCGCCGGCACCGACGTCGGCGTGCGCAGCAGGTCACCGATGCGGTTCAGGCCGACGCTCGCCTGCTGGTAGCCGTCGAACACCGCCGACAGCTGCTGGATCGGCGAGAAGAACTGCTGCAGGTACAGCAGGAACGCGAGCAGCACGCCGGCCGACAGCGTGCCCGCCGCGACGCGGTCCGCGCCCACCACCAGCACCGTCGTGGTCGCCAGGTCCGACAGCAGCGCCACCAGCGGGAAGTACGTCGCCACGTACCGCTGGGCCCGCAGCCGCGAGCGCCGGTAGTCGTCGCTGCGCGACGCGAACGCCTGCGCGGAGCGGTCTTCGCGCGTGTATGCCTGCGCGACCCGCAGCCCGCTGACGTTCTCCTGCATGTCCGCGTTCACGACGCTGACCCGCTCGCGAGCCTCGTTGTACGCCTTGGACGCCGACCGCCGGAAGATCACCGTGGCCACCGCCAGCACCGGCACCATCGCCAGCGCGTACAGCGCCAGCCCGGCGTCGGTGACCAGCAGCGCGGCCGTGATCCCGGCCAGCGTCAGCGCGCTGACCACCGCGGTGGCCAGCCCCGTCTGCAGGAACGTCGAAAGCGCGTCGACGTCCGTGGTCATCCGGGTCATGATCTTCCCGGACAGCTCCCGCTCGTAGTAGTCGAGCCCGAGCCGCTGCAGGTGCGCGTAGCTGCGGACGCGCAGCGCGTACAGCACCGTCTCGCCGACCCGGGACGTCAGCCGTGTCTGCGCGAACACCACCAGCCAGTCGGCCGCGATCACCGCGGCACCGATCCCGGCGGCCAGCCAGATCATCCACTCGACCCCGGCCCGCACGCCGTGGTCGACGCCGAACTGGTACAGCCCCGGCAGCGCGATCGACGCCAGCGCGTCCGCCGCCACCAGGGCGACGACCAGGGACAGCGGCCAGCGGACCGGCCGCAGCAGCCCGGCCAGCCGGAACTTCGGGTCGGGCGCGGTGACGTCCACGCCGGGCAGCCGCGGCTCGTCGACGGCGGCCGGCAGCTTGCGCACGCCTTCGATCAGCTCCGGTGTCGGCGGTACGTCCAGGCCGCCGCCCCCGCCGACGAACCCGCTGCTGTTCGGGTCGCCGCTGCGCATCCGCGCGGCTTCGGCCAGGGCGTCGACCTCGTCGCGGCTCTCGTCCCGCGGCCACAGCGACGGCGTGACCCCGTCCTGGCCGCGGTCGAGGCCTTCGCAGCGGTGCTTCTCTTCGACGTCGTCGCCCGGGCCCGCCACCAGCTCGCGGAACAGCGGGCAGCGCGCCATCAGCTCGGCCTCGGTGCCCACGTCGACCACGCGGCCCTCGTCCAGCACCGCGATCCGGTCGGCCAGGGCCAGGGTGGACCGCCGGTGCGCGATCAGCAGGGTGGTCCGGGCCTCGGTGACCGATCGCAGGGTGTCGTAGATCGCCGCTTCGGTGACGGTGTCGATGGCCGACGTCGCATCGTCGAGGACGAGGATCCGCGGGTCGGTGATCAGCGCCCTGGCCAGCCCGAGCCGCTGCCGCTGCCCGCCCGAGAGCGTGAGCCCGCGCTCGCCGACCAGCGTTTCGTAACCGTCCGGCAAGGCGCGGATGAAGCCGTCCGCCTCCGCGGCCTTGGCCGCCGCGACGATCTCCTCCTCGGTGGCGTCCGGACGGCCGTAGGCGATGTTCTCCCGGATCGACGAGGAGAACAGGAACGCCTCCTCGAACACCACGCCGATCGACTGCCGCAGCTGCCGCAGCGGGACGTCACGGACGTCGAGACCGCCGACCCGCACCGCGCCTTCGTGCACGTCGTAGAACCGCGGCAGCAGCAGCGAGATCGTCGACTTCCCCGAGCCCGCGGTGCCGACCAGCGCGAGGGTCTCGCCCGGGCGCGCGGTGACCGAAAGCCCGGCCAGCACCGGTTCGCTGCGGGTGTAGCCGAACCGGACGCCCTCGAGCTCCACGCCCAGCGGCCCCTCCGGCAGCGGCCGCGCGTCCGGCGCGTCGACGACGTCGGGCTGCGCGTCGATCAGCTCGTACACCCGCTCGGCACCCGCGCGGGTCAGCTGCGCCTGCACGACCAGGCCGGACAGCATCCGGGCCGGCCCGATCAGCGTCGCGAGGTAGGTGGCGAAGGCCAGGAACGTGCCGAGCGTGATGGACCCGTTCAGCGCGAGGACGCCGCCGATGCCGAGCACGGCGACCTGACCGGCGGCCGGCAGCGCCGCCGTGGTCGCCGTCGGGACCGCCGACAGCTTCGCCGCGCGGAGCCGCTCCCCGAACAGCTTGCGCGCGGTGGCTTCCAGCTTCGAGACTTCCCGTGTCTCCTGGCCGAAGCCCTTGACGACCCGCACCCCGGTGACGGTCTCCTCGACCTGCTGCGCGACATCGGCCGCGCGCTGCTGCGCCGACCACGTCGCCGGGAAGAGCCGCTTGCGGCTGCGCGCCACGATGATGCCGACCGCCGGCGTGACGACCAGCGCGATCAGCGTCAGCACCGGGGACAGCCAGAGCATCGCGACGAACGACAACAGCGCGAAGACCACCGAGCCGAACGACAGCGGTACCTGCATCAGGATCCCGGTCACCAGCTGCAGGTCCGAGATCGCGCGCGAGGCGACCTGCCCGGTGCGCAGCGCGTCCTGCTTGCCGCCGTCCAGCCGCGAAACGGCGTTGAAGACACGCTGGCGCAGATCGTGCTGCACGTCGAGAGCGAGCTTCCCGCCGAGGTAGCGGCGCGCGAACGCGGTGCCGAAGGCGACCAGCTGCAGCGCGACCAGGAACACCGCGATCCCGGGCAGCCCGCCGGTCTGCCCGGCCACCGCGTCGTCCACCGCCGAGCGCACCAGCAACGGGCTAGCGGCCTGCACGCCGACGCCGACCGCGGCGGCCAGCAGCGACAGCACCACGAGCACGCGGTGCTCCCACGCCGCGGCGGACAGCCGGCGGATCCAGCCGGCCGTCTCGGCACGTGGGAGCTCTTGACGGGAGCGAGGCGGAGCGATGGTCACGTTGTGACAGTAAGCGCCACCACCGACAAAATATTTCCCCGAACACCGCGAAGGCCACCTCGAGCAGCTCGAGGTGGCCTTCGCGGACAGGGAAAACTACGTGATGTCGCGCTTCTGGTTGCCCGCCCAGCCGAGGCCGAAGAACAGCATCGTCCACGCGAAGAAGATCAGCGCCGACGCCCACCACGAGATCACGCCCGGCGCCCCCGCCGCGAGCTGCAGCCCCAGCGCCGACCAGTGGTCCACGCCGCCCGGCAGGTTCAGCGAGTTGATCCCGAACGCGTCCGCCGCGATCCCGCCCACGATCCCGTTGGCCGTGCCGTTCGGCAGGATCCCGCCCAGGATGTCGGTCTGGCCCCAGAGCGCCACGACCAGGACGTTCTCCACGATCAGGAACCACACCAGGAACAGCACCACGGCCAGCGGCACGTTGCGCAGCACCGCACCGAACCCGATGCCGAACAGCGTCACCAGCACCGAGGCCAGGATCGTCCCGCCGAGCGCGGCCAGCCACTGCCCCGCGCTGGGCCACCGGCCGGAATCGACCGACGCCATCACCGCGATCGCCGAGACGCCGAAGCTGACCAGACCGTAGATCGCGCCCCACGCCACGTACGTGAGCATCTTCGCCGTCAGCGCCGTGACCCGGTTCGGCGCGGTCAGGAAGGTCGTCGTGATCGTCTTGCTGCGGTACTCACCGGCCAGCGCGAAGACACCGAACAGGCCGGGGATCAGCTGCGCGATGTTCACGCCGTGCGCGAACGCCAGCAACCCGACCGGCAGCTTGCTCGCGTCCAGGCCCACCGCCCGCGCGATCTCCCGAGCGTCGGAGCTGCCGATGTAGTCCGCGAAGTCGTTCGTGAGCTTGCCCCAGAAGAACGTCAGCCAGAACGCCACCAGCGCCAGCGGGATCAGCAGCACCCACCACGTCTTGAGCGAGAGCGTCTTGCGGAACTCCGCCTTGATCAGGTTGCCCATCACTGCTGCGGTCCTCCCCAGTACTGCTGTTGCTGCTGCGGACCCGACGGCGGGCCCTGCTGGTAGTGCTGCTGCGGCGGAAACCCGGTCGGCGGCGGGCCCTGGAACTGCGGCTGCGGCGGATAACCCGGCGGCGGGTAACCCGGCGCGCCGGCGTACTGACCCTGCGTCAGCTGGAAGAACATCCGCTCCAGATCGGCGTGCTCCTCCTGCATCCCGTACACCGCGATCCCGGCCTTCGCGGCGATGTCACCGATCTGCTGCACACTCGACCCGGCGACCGCGACCCGGCCGTCCGGCGTCGGCGAAACCCCGCTGATGCCGTTGTCCTGCAAGGCCTTCACCAGCGCCGACGGATCCGCGGGCTGCACCAGCACCCGCGACTGCTGGCTCTTGCGCAGCTGCTCCAGCGGGCCGTAGTAGCGCGTGACCCCCTGGCTGATGATGACGACCTGGTCGATCAGCTGCTCCACCTCGTTGAGCAGGTGACTCGACACGAGCACCGTCCGCCGCTGCTCCCGCGCGTAAGAACGCAGGAAGTTGCGCAGCCACAGGATGCCCTCGGGATCCAGGCCGTTCGTCGGCTCGTCGAGCACCAGCACCTGCGGATCGCCCAGCAACGCCGTCGCCAGCGCCAGCCGCTGCCGCATACCGAGCGAGAACCCGCCCGCCTTCCGATCCGCGGCGCTCCCCAGACCCACCAGGCCCAGCACCTCGTCCGCCCGCCTGTCCGGCACACCGATGGCCGCGGCGTACACCCGCAGGTGGTTGCGCGCCGTCCGCCCCGGGTGGAACCCCTCGTTCTCCAGAACCGAGCCCACCACCCGCGCCGGATTGCCCAGCTGCGAATGCGGCCGCCCGTTGATCGTCGCCGTCCCCGAAGTGGGTGTCACCAACCCGAGCAACATGCGCAACGTCGTCGTCTTGCCGGCGCCGTTCGGACCCAGGAAACCCGTCACCGAACCCGGCTCCACCGTGAAGCTCAAGTTCTGCACGGCGTTCACCTCGCCGAACCGCTTGCTCAGGTTCTGCACCACAATCCGGCCACTGCCGTCGTGCATACCGTCCCCTAACGTTCCCCGCTGATGCGGCGTCATCCTGCCCTACCGGCGGCGCCCGCGCGCACGGAACACCCGAGAGCGACGTTCGTCACTTTCCGCTACCGGCCGGTACCGCCGCGACGGCGCTGACCAGAGGATTCGTGATCTCCGGTCGATCAACTTGGTAAAGAATTCGTGCGACTTGCCGACCCGGTGGCGCAAAGTCCGCCGAAGCCCTCTAAGCTAGGTACCGGCGGCCCGCTCCCAGTGACCCCCAGGCTGGTTGAGCGGGTCGCCCCTTCGTCTCTGCATCGCGGCTTCGCCGCTCATGTCGACTTCGTCCTCTCGCCCGGGGGGCCGAGCCCCCCGGACCCCCACGGTGCCTTTGGCTCGGCTTCCAGCCCTGCCGGGCCTGGCTGGCTTTGCGTGTTCGTTGGGGGGGTGTGGGATTGTGGCCTGATGCGGATCTTGCTCGTCGAGGATGAACGGCGGCTGGCTGCTGCTTTGCGGGCTGGGCTGGGGGCTGAGGGGTATGCCGTTGATGTTGCTCACAATGGGCGGGATGCTCTCTGGTTCGCCGGGGAGCATTCGTATGCCGCCATCGTGCTCGACATCATGCTGCCCGGGCTGAACGGGTACCGCGTTTGTCGGCGGCTTCGGGAGCAGGGGGATCGCACTCCCATTCTCATGCTCACCGCCAAAGATGGTGAGGATGACGAGATCGAGGCTCTGGATACCGGGGCCGATGACTTCCTGGCCAAGCCCTTCTCCTACGGGGTCCTGCTTTCGCGGCTTCGCGCGCTCATCCGGCGTGGGGGTGCCACCCGGCCGGGGGTCCTTCGGCTGGGGGACCTCGAACTCGACCAGGCCGGCCGGATCTGCCGGCGTGGCACCGCCGACATCACGCTCACCAGCAAGGAGTTCGCCCTCCTCGCCTACCTCATGCAGCGGCCCGGGCAGGTCGTCACCAAGGCGGAACTGCTCGACAACCTGTGGGACTTCGCCGCCTCCGCCACCGCGAACCTGGTGGAGGTGCACGTCAGCGCGCTGCGGCGCAAGATCGACGTCCCGTTCGGCGCCGAGACCATCCGGACGGTCCGCGGCGCCGGTTACCACGTGGTGACCGCGGGTGCCTGACCTCCGACGCCATCGTCCAGCTCCTGAACACCGGCGCCGGCCCGCCGACCTCGCCCTGCTCGTCCGCGACTCGATCTACGAAGTCAAGGACGGGCAGGGCGCCTCGGTCGCGTCCTGTCCGGTGCTGCGTGAAGCCACGCTGGCGGCCGACGACCCCGAAGTCACCCTGCGGCCGTACCAGTACGACCGGACCGCCCAGGCGTCCGTCGGCTGCGCGCCCGAGCTGCGCGGGCTCGACGACGACCTCACCCTGCACGTCGTGCACGCCGACAGCGGCGACAGCCGGTACGACGTGTTCGCCGGCGCGCAGCTCGACCCCGAGGGGCAGGCGGCCGTCGATTCCGCCCGCACCGTCCTCACGGCGGGTGTCCCCGCGGTCGCGTTGCTCATCGGCGTCATCGCGTGGCTCGCCGTGCGCCGGCCGCGCTGCTCGTGCTGACGTCGTTCGCCCGCACCGGCAAGACCGCGCTGTGCCTGCTGATCGCCGGTGGCGTGGTGACCGGTGTCCTCTTCGGAACGTTGCCGCTCGCACCTTCGCAGCGGTGGGCGGAGCTCAGCGTGCACTACTGCTCGCTGGTCATCGGCTGCCTGCTCGCGCTGGCGCTGCACCACCCGCGCGGGTTCGCCGTGTTCCGGCCGTTGACCAGCCCGGCCGCGGCGGTGCTGGTCGCACTCGGGTTCGGGGCCGCCCGCTGACCTACATCGGTGATCGGTCGTACGCGCTCTACCTCGCCCAGACCGGCGCCGCGGGCGTGGCCGGTGTGGTGCTCCCGACCGGACCGGCCAAGGCCGTCGCGACGTGCGCGGTCGCGCTGCTCTTCGCGTGCGGGCTGCGGCGATGGGTCGAGCTGCCTTCGATCGCCTTCGGGCAGTGGCTGCTGGAAAAGGGGGAGCGGGCTCCTGCCGGGGTGCGGCAGGAACCCGCTCGGGTGAGGTAGGTCAGGCGAGGACGGTGTCCAGGGAGGTGCAGGGCAGGTCGTGGGCCACCGCGACCGGGCCGTTCGTCAGCGCGCCGTCGTGCGTGTTGAGGCCCTTGGCCAGCGCCGCGTCGGCCCGCAGCGCCGCCTTCCAGCCGTGCTCGGCCAGCTGGACCGCGTACGGCAACGTCACGTTGGTGAGGCCGTAGGTCGAGGTCCGGGGCACCGCGCCCGGCATGTTCGCCACGCAGTAGAAGACCGACTCGTGCACCGTGTACGTCGGGTCGTCGTGCGTGGTCGGGCGCGAGTCGGCGAAGCAGCCGCCCTGGTCGATCGCGATGTCGACCAGCACGCTGCCCGGCTTCATGCGCGCGACGAGCTCGTTCGAGACCAGCTTCGGCGCCTTCGCGCCCGGGACGAGCACCGCGCCGATGACCAGGTCCGCCTGCAGCACCGCCTCTTCGACCGAGAACCGGGTCGACGTCACTGTGCGGATGCGGCCGCCGAAGTCGTGGTCGATCTGGCGGAGGCGGTCGACGTTGGTGTCCAGGATCTCCACGTCCGAGCCGAGGCCGAGCGCGACGCGGGCGGCGTTCAGGCCCGCGACGCCGCCGCCGATGACGACGACGCGCGCCGGGTGGACGCCGGGGATGCCGCCGGGCAGCACACCGCGGCCGCCGCTGGGCTTCATCAGGGAGAACGCGCCGACCTGCGGGGCCAGCCGGCCCGCGACCTCGGACATCGGGGCGAGCAGCGGCAGCGCGCCGTTCGCGGTCTGCACCGTCTCGTAGGCGATGGCGGTCGTGCCGGCGGCCAGCAGCGCGTCGGTCAGCGGCCGGTCGGCGGCGATGTGCAGGTAGGTGAAGAGGACCTGGTCGGCGCGCAGCCGGGGGTACTCCTCGGCGATCGGCTCCTTGACCTTGAGGACGAGCTCGCCCTCGGCCCAGGTCTCCTCGGCGGTGGAGAGGATCTTCGCGCCGGCGGCGACGTACTCCTCGTCGGTGATGGACGAGCCCACTCCGGCGCCGGTCTCGACGAAGACGTCGTGCCCGCGGCCGACCAGCTCGTGCACCCCGGCCGGGGTCAGCGCGACCCGGTATTCGTGCTTCTTGACTTCACGGGGAACGGCGATACGCATGGTCGGCCTCCTGGGTCGGTCAGCGTCCGGAATCGGTGCGGTGTTGCCACTCACGGTGAACCACCCGGACGGCGGTGTCATCGTGCTGTCCGGACAGTTCTGAGCCGCAATCGTGGTGCTATGCGCACAAGTGTCTTGACCTCAACTTCACTTGAAGCTGCACCGTGACGGCATGCGTGCGGTGTGGTTGAGCGAGTTCGGCGGTCCGGAAGTCCTCGTCCCGGGCGAGGCGCCCGATCCGGTTCCCGGCCCGGGCCAGGTGCTGGTGGAGGTGGGCTTCGCGAACACCACGTTCGTCGAGACGCAGTTCCGGGCGGGGGCGCCAGGGCCGTTCAAGGCGTCGCTGCCGGTGATCCCGGGCAACGGCGTCGGCGGGGTGATCAGCGCGGTCGGCGCGGGGGTGGACCCGGCGCTGGCGGGACAGCGGGTGGTCACGTCGACCGGCGGCTCGGGCGGGTACGCCGAGCGCGTCGCGGTCGACGCGGCGGCGGTGTTCGAGGTACCGCCCGCGCTGTCGCTCGACGCGGCGGTGGCGCTGCTGGCGGACGGCCGGACGGCGACCGGCTTGGTGCACGCCACCGCGGTCCGCCCGGGCGATCGGGTCCTGGTCGAGGCCGCCGCGGGCGGCGTCGGCGGCCTGCTGGTCCAGCTGGCGAAGGCGGCGGGAGCGACGGTGGTCGGCGCGGCGGGCGGGCCGGCGAAGGTGGCTCGCGTGCGGGGAGCGGACGCGGTGGTCGACTACCTGCGCCCGGACTGGACGTCTTCGGTGGGGCCGGTCGACGTCGTGTTCGACGGAGTGGGCGGCGAGATCGGCACGGCGGCGTTCGGGCTGGTGCGCCCGGGCGGCCGGATGGCGGTGTACGGGCTGGCGGGCGGCTCGTGGGCCGAAGTGTCCGAAGAGGACGCCGCGGCGCGGGGAGTTTCGCTGGTGCGGTCGATCGGAGACCCCGCGCGGATGCGGGCGTTCACCGAGTCGGCGCTGGCCGCGGCGGCCGGGGGACGGCTGGTCCCGGTGATCGGGCAGCGCTTCCCGCTGGAGAAAGCGGCCGACGCCCACGCGGCGATCGAGTCGCGGGCGACGGTGGGGAAGACGTTGCTGGTGCCGTAGCGGTTTTCGGTGCCGGCGCCCGACTACCACGCCCCACCCATCCCTGGGGGACGAGCCCCGCTCAGTCTATCGGCCGGTGCTGACAGTTCCGGCGATCCGAGGGCGCCACGGCCGAGACCATCCACAACCGGAGCGGGCTGTGGACAGTGGCGCCGAGTTGGTCTGGAGCGGCCATCGTGCTGCGGAAAGCCGGACGGGAACCGGAACATCGCCGCCGCGGCGGGTCCGGCGGTGGCGGAAGTCACAGCGGTACCTGGGGGAAGCGGTGGTTCCGCGAGTACCTGCACGGTGATGTCGGCGCGGTCTGGGTGTACCTGCGGCCTTCGCGGCTGGTGGAGAAGGACCTCAGCTACCGCGTCAGCGGCGAGCCGTGAAGGCCTCCCCGGAAGAGGAGGCCTTCACGGTTTCCGCGGGAGACGGAGGCTCAGGCGCGGTACGCGGACCAAGCGTTCTGCATCCGCGTGTTCTGGCCCGCGGTGAACTCGTACATGCAGCTGTCGTAGCTGTAGTCCATGAAGTTGTGCACCGGGTCGACGCCCGTCGACGAGCAGGTGTCCTTGCTCGCCGGGCAGCCCGACGTCGCCGTGGCCTCGGCCGGGGTGTCCGACACGTAGTCGCCCGAACCCGAGCAGCCGCCCTGGAACGTGTGGTACAGCCCCATCCAGTGGCCGACCTCGTGGGTGGCCGTGTCGCCCTCGTTGTAGTTCGTGGCCGAGCGGCCCGGGAGGGACTCGTCCAGCAGCACCACGCCGTCCAGCTTCGGCTGTGACTTGTAGTTCGACGGGAACGTGGCCCAGCCGAGCAGGTCGTCGCCGAGCTTGGCCGTGTAGATGTTCAGCGCGTTCGCGCCGCCCTTGCGGAGCGCGTTCTTCATGTTGCGCTCGGCCGAGGTGCCGTCGGTGATGCCGTTGTACCAGGTCGAGTTGTTCGTGTAGTCCGTGCTGACCAGCGAGAAGCTGAAGCCGCTCGGGGCGTACGCGCTGTTCAGGACCGAGATCTGCTTGCTGATCGCCGTCGCCGGGAGGTTGCCCGCCGAACCGCTCGTGATCACGTGGAAGTACACCGGGATGGAGACCGCCGCGGCCTGGGCGACGCGCGCCGTGCGCTTGCCGGCGAGCTTGCTCTGCATGTCCGCTTCGATGCGGGCCGCCTCGGCCGGGGACACCGAGTCGGCGTGTCCGTCCTTGCTGCGGTCCGCGGCGTGCGCGGGGGTGAAGCAGTCGCCGCCCGGCGCCGCGACGGCGCCCCCGGCTCCTGCCGCCGGGACGACCAGGGCGACCAGGGAAAGCGCGGACACCGCACCCAGCTTGACGGCCCGGCCGAACCGCTCGGAACTGCTCATGGACGAACTCCTCTTGCCACGACCCGGCTACCCCGGGTGGTGAAGAGAAAATGCGGCACGCGGCCTTCCGGAACCACCATCTTTCGGCTGGAAAAGACAATCCGAACGATCGGCGCGATCCATGCGGGCTAGTGCATACGTCAGGGGTTGGGCCGAACGGCCCATCAGCTCCACCGGATGGCGACGAGCTGGGTCAGCAGCGCCAGCCGGACGTCGGGGTCGTCGAGGTCCAGCGGCACCAGTTCGAGGAGCTTCCGCATCCGGTACCGCAGGGTGTTCGGGTGGATCCGCAGCTCCCGCGCCGCCGCCCGCGGGTCGCCGGGGTGCCGCAGCCACTCGTAGAGCGTCTCGACGTAGCCCGCCTTGCCCGATTCGTCGTGCGCGCGCAGCGTGCTCAGCGGGCCGAGGTCGGCGACGCGCGCCGCGGCCGCCGCCGTCGCGCCCCGGTGCAGGGTGAGTGCCGTCCAGGCCTCGTCGAAGGCGATCACGCGCTCGCGCAGGATTTCGGCGCGCAGCAGCCCGAGGGCCTCGTCGGCCTGGGCGCGCGACTCCGAGAGGTCGCCGATCCCGCCGGGGGCGCCCGCCGCCGCCCGGGGGGCGCCGCCGCGCCGGGTCGCCGGTTGCGCGGCCAGCGCCTGCCGCAGCTCGGCCCAGCCGCCCGGACCCGGCCGGTCCGGCACCACGGCGTAGAGCAGCCCGGCGAGCTCGGTCGCCACCGGGCGGCTGCCGATGCCCTGGGAGATCCGTTCGAGCAGGGCCAGCCGCAGGCCTTCGGCGTCGCGCCCGTCGCCGCCGGTGACTTCGATGACGACCACGCGGTGCGGCTCGTCGGACAGGTCCAGCTCCGCCATCGCCTTCCGCGGGTTCGCCCGGCCTTCGAGCACCCCGCGCAGCAGCTCGGCCGACGCGCGCCGCTGCGCGTCGGTGTGCGCGCGGCGCCGCAGCAGGTGCAGCGCCACGACCGGGGCGGCGTCGGCGAAGGCGGCCGCGCGCTCGTCGGACACCGGTCCGGCGACCACCGCCCACATCGACCCGAGCAGCTCGCCGCCCATCCGGATCGGCACGATCAGCCGCGGCAGCGTGCCGTCGCGCTGGGCCGGGACGAAGATCGTCTGCCGGCCGCGGGACAGCTCGCGGAACACCCCGCGCGACCGGAACCGCGCGAGGACGTCGTCGGGGATGCGCCGGCCCATGATCGTGGCGACGCGGGCCGGGTCGGTCAGGTCCTGGCGCGCGGAGTAGGCGAGCACGCGCGAGTTGGTGTCCTCGATGGTCACCGGCGCGTCGACGACGCTCGCGACGGCGTCGGCCAGCCGGAACAGGTCGCCGGAACCGGGGTCGAGGTCCTCCGACTCGTCGGCGAGGGCGTCCAGGACGGTCCGCAGCAGCCAGACGAGCTGCGCCCACGACGTCGCCGCGTGCACCTGGATCAGCGCGATCCCGCTGGCCTTCGCGGCCCGCTTGACGGCCGGTTTCGCGGCCAGCGGCGGCTTCAGCAGCACGGCGGCGGCGCCCTGCCCGGCGCTCTGCTTCACCAGCTCGGCGGCGTCTTCGGGCCCGGTCGTGGCGACGCCCAGCACGAGGTCGCCCGCGGACAGGGTGAGGGCTCCGCCGGGTTCGGCGATGACGACGTCGGCGACCGCGGGCGAGTCGTCGGGCACCTGGAGCGCGTGGAGCAGCGTCGGCCCCACCCGGTCGACCACGCTGCGTACCGAAACCACGAGAGCATTCTCGCCGAGAAGCGCCTTGGACGAGTCACCCAGGACCTCCGACGCGCCCTGAACGACCCGTTCAGGACACCGGCGGCTCGGCCGGGCCTGCCGGGGTGGGCGGGCGGACGCACCACCCCGGCAGGCGTTCCGGGGTCGGAGCTCAGGCTCGCGCACTTCACTCCGGTGATTTCTCCGAATGCCGGCCCCGGCGATCGATCCCGGGCCGGGAAGGCGCCGACTCTATTTCAGTTCGACGAGGGTTCCCAGACGGTTCCTGACCCGGCGCACCGGAGTGGCCGGGTTCGACTTCACCGCCAGTGCCGGTCGCGCGAGCATGGCCTGCCTGCTCGACCGCATCTCCGAGGCCGCGTACAACGAGGCGGGCGGACGGCTGCTCGGCGCGCTGGTCCGGAACCTCGGCGCCGACGACGCCGGCTGTTCTGGGCCCAGCACGTGCGTGAGCTGCACGAGCACTTCGCCGGTATCGGACGCCGTCCCGCGGCGGGGTGAGCGGCGGGACGGCCCTCGTGCGGTCGGTTCCCGCCCAGTGGAACAGCTCCGGTCCGTGAATCTCCCTTGCCGAATACCTCGGACACGGAGAGATTCGCCGGGCAAGGCAACGGGACTCCCAGGACGTGGGAAAGGTTGGGTAGGCCGTTCGGCGCAAGTAGCTTCGTCCTGGCAGCCCCCCACGAACCCGTTGAACCCAAGGAGAAACCGATGGCCGAGACTTCGGCGTGGTCCTTCGAGACCAAGCAGATCCACGCGGGCGCCGCCCCGGATCCGGCCACCGGGGCGCGGGCGACACCGATCTACCAGACGACGTCGTACGTCTTCCGCGACAGCCAGCACGGCGCCGACCTGTTCAGCCTCGCCGAGCCGGGCAACATCTACACGCGGATCATGAACCCGACCCAGGACGTGCTGGAGCAGCGGCTCGCCGCGCTCGAAGGCGGCGTCGCGGCGCTGGCGTTCGCGTCCGGCTCGGCCGCGACCACGGCGGCGATCCTGAACCTCGCCGGCGCCGGCGACCACTTCGTCTCGAGCCCGTCGCTCTACGGCGGCACCTACAACCTCTTCCACTACACGCTGCCGAAGCTCGGCGTCGAGGTCACGTTCATCGAGGACCAGGACGACCTGGAGCAGTGGCGCGCCGCCGTCCGGCCGAACACCAAGCTCTTCTTCGCCGAGACGCTCGCCAACCCGGGCAGCAACGTCCTCGACATCCGGGGCGTCGCGGACGTCGCGCACGAGGCCGGCGTCCCGCTCGTCGTCGACAACACGGTGCCGACGCCGTACCTGCTGCGCCCGATCGAGCACGGCGCCGACGTCGTCGTGCACTCCGCGACGAAGTACCTCGGCGGCCACGGGACGACGGTGGCCGGCGTGCTGGTCGACGGCGGCACGTTCGACTTCGGCAAGGACCCGGCGAAGTTCCCGGGCTTCAACGAGCCGGACCCGAGCTACCACGGCCTCAAGTACTGGGAGGCGCTCGGCCCGGGCGCGTACGCGGCGAAGGCGCGTGTGCAGATCCTGCGCGACACCGGTGCGGCGATCGCGCCGCTGAACAGCTTCCTGATCCTCCAGGGCATCGAGACGCTGTCGCTGCGCCTCGAGCGGCACGTCTCGAACGCGCAGGCGCTGGCCGAGTGGCTGGAGCAGCGCGACGAGGTCGAGCAGGTCTACTACGCCGGCCTGCCGTCGAGCCGGCACTACGCCAACGCGCAGAAGTACCTGCCCCGCGGGGCCGGCGCGGTCCTGTCGTTCGACCTGCGCGGCGGCGTCGAGGCCGGCCGGAAGTTCGTCGACGGCACCGAGCTGCACAGCCAGCTGGTGAACATCGGCGACGTCCGCAGCCTGATCGTGCACCCGGCGTCGACCACGCACAGCCAGCTGACGCCCGAGGAGCAGCTCTCCAGCGGCGTCACGCCCGGACTGGTCCGGCTCGCCGTCGGGCTGGAGGGCATCGAGGACCTCAAGGCCGACCTCGAGGCCGGATTCCGGGCGGCCAAGGCGGAACTGTGACCGTCACCGGCGCCTGGCGGATCGGTGATCCGCCGGGCCGCCGGGAGTTCGTCACCGGCCCCGGCGCGCTGGCGCTGGAGGCCGGTGGCGTGCTACCCGCCTTCACGCTCGCGTACGAGACGTGGGGGACGTTGAACACCGACGCGTCCAACGCGATCCTCGTCGAGCACGCGCTGACCGGGGACAGCCACGCGGCCGGGCCCGCGGAACCGGGGCACCCGAACGCGGGTTGGTGGGACGGGCTGATCGGGCCGGGAAAGGCCGTGGACACGAACGAGTACTTCGTCGTCGCCCCGAACGTGCTGGGCGGCTGCCAGGGCTCGACCGGGCCGTCGTCGCCCGCGCCCGACGGGCGGCCGTGGGGCAGCCGGTTCCCGGTGTTGACGGTCCGGGATCAGGTGGCCGCGGAGGCGGTACTGGCCGACCACCTCGGCATCGACCGCTGGGCGGCCGTCGTCGGCGGCTCGATGGGCGGGATGCGCGCGCTGGAGTGGGCGGTGACGCTGCCCGCGCGGGTGGCGTCGGTGCTGGTGCTGGCGTCGACCGCGCGGGCGTCGGCCGAGCAGATCGCCTGGGCGGCCCCGCAGCTGCACGCGATCCGCGGCGACCCGTTCTTCCACGGCGGCGACTACTACTCGGCCGGGGACGGGCCGGTCCACGGCCTCGGCATCGCCCGCCGGATCGCGCACGTCACCTACCGCAGCGAGCCGGAGCTGGCCCAGCGGTTCGGCCGGTCCCCGCAGGACGGCGAAGATCCCCTGTGCGGCGGCCGGTTCGCCGTCGAGTCCTATTTGGACCACCACGCGGCCAAGCTGGCCCGCCGCTTCGACGCGAACAGCTACCTGGTGCTGACGGAGTCGATGAACACCCACGACGTCGGCCGCGACCGCGGCGGCGTGGCGGCGGCGCTGGGCCGGGTAACGGCCCGTGCGCTGATCGCCGGCGTCGACAGCGACCGGCTCTACCCGCTGTACCAGTCGGCGGAGATCGCGGCCGGCATCCCGGGCGCGCCGGAGCCGTCGGTGGTGTCGTCGCCCTACGGGCACGATTCGTTCCTCATCGAGACCGGCCAGATCGCGGCCCTGGTGAAGCAGCTGCTCGGCTGAGTTTTCTCACGGGCCGGTGGGTGGGGGCGCGCAGCCCGGCGCGCCGCGGGCTCCCACCTAGTCCGAGACGGCTTCGGAGATCCAGGGGGCCACCGGCAGGTCGCGGTCCAGGCACTCCACCGACAGCCGGATGGTCCAGCGCAGGGCCTGCAGGACGAGGCTGTCGACCTCGTCCGGGGCCGCGTTGGCGAGCGCGATCTCGACCTGCTCCTGCGCGGCTTCGGTGTTGCCGTGCACTTCCGCCAGCAACGTCCGGACCGCGGTGCGCACCGGCGGGTCGGCCTGGTCGATCGAGACCTCTTCGCCGTCCTCGTCGAACACCTGGACCTTCACCGGGGCGCTGCCCCCGTCGCCGAGGGTGGAGACCATCGCGCTGCACTCGCCGAAGAGCAGCAGCATCAGGGCCTTCGTCTCGTCCGCGCGGGCCTGCGGCTCGGCGGCCGAGGGGGCGACCTCGCCCAGCGCTTCGGCGTCGTCACCGAGGCTCAGCGCGGTCAACGCGCGCTGAGCCTTCTCGACGAGCCGGCGCTCCTGCTCGCTCCAATCCGGGTCCACGTGCCCCATCAAACACCACGACGGCGGTCAGCGGGATACCTTGATCCGCCGACGGGCGTCAGGCCGCGCGAAGGGCACCCAGCGCGAGCCGGCAGAGCAGTTCCGCGAGCTCATCGTCACCGAGATGGCGGTTGTACGGTGTCGAGTTGATCAATCCGAACACGGCGTGTGCCGCCGACCGCGCCTGCCGTTCACCCAGGTCCGGGACGGCTTCGCGGATCACGCGCACCCACACTTCGACGTACTGGCGCTGGAGCGCGCGCACCTGCTTGCGGTCGGCGTCGGTGAGGTTGGCGAGGTTGCGCTCCTGAACGGTGATCAAGGCCGGGTGCGCGAGCGCGAAGTCGACGTGGAACCGCACGAGGCCGGTCAGCGTGTCGTCGGGTTCACCCGGCCGGGCCGCCCGCGCCGTGCCGCCGTCGAGCAGGTAGCGGCTGATCGAGTTCAGCATCTCGCCCAGGATCGCGTCCTTGCTGCGGAAGTGCCGGTAGAGCGCGGGGCCGGAGATGCCCACCGCGGCCCCGATGTCGTCGATGCCGACGCCGTGGAAGCCGTGGTGGGCGAACAGCTCGGCGGCCGCGGACAGGATCTGTTCGCGCCTGCTCGCCTTCTCGCCGTTCACGAGAGGGGTGGGGTTGGCCGGCATCCGGTCAGTTTAGAGCGGCAGGTTAGCGAGCGCTAACGTCCCGCCCGGGCCGGTGCCGGCCGGGCCGGTCACACGAACGGCGACACGCCCAGACCCACACCCTTGGCGGTGCCCGCCGAGTCCACCGAGCTGCTTTGGGTGAGGGTCTGCCCGAAGCACACCGACCACGAGTTGGCCCCGACTCCCGAGGACGCGCAGGACCAGAAGCCCAATTTGGTGCTCGAGGAGGTGTAGAGGTCCATGGACGCGTCCACGGAGAACAGCGCGGACCGGTTGTTGCGCACGATGACCGCCCCCTGCACGGCGCCCCCGCCCGCCGATCTGATCGCGCAGACCTGGGCGACCACGCTGGTGGCGATCGTCTTGGAGCCGGCGCAGTGCCACGTGGCCGAGCTGGAGGTGATCGGGTTGGTGTTGCCGTAGGCGCGCCACGTGCCGGTCGCCGCGGCCGCGGGGCTCGCGGTGGCCACGCCCAGGCCGAGACCGGCGGCGATGACGGTCAACCCGGCGAGGGTCCTTCGCGCGAACGTCATGGTGTTCCCCTTCCGTCGGGCCCCGGTCGTCTCCCGGGGCTTCCCGGGGGTACTGGCCTGGCACCGGCCCGCGGTTGAGCCGGAACGCCCGGTTCACCCGAACGTCGGCTGACCCGGCACCGAGGTTTCACACTTCCGGTGTGGGCCGAGTGGGTACCTACCGGTAACAAGGGTTTCCTTGGCAGGCTTTCACCTGCTGTCCTATTCGGGTCGGCCCTGTCACAAAGGAGTGACCCATGGCTGTTCCCACCCGTAATTTCCGGCGATCCCTCCTACGGTTGAGTACGGCCCTGGGGGCCGTTGTCCTTGCCACTCTCGGCGTCACGGGCCTCGCCCACGCCGCCGGGACCGTCTACGCCGCGCTCGGCGACTCCTACTCCTCCGGGGTCGGGGCCGGCAGCTACGGCAGCTCGGGGAGCTGTTACCGCAGTTCCAAGGCCTACCCGCAGCTGTGGGCCAACGCCCACAGTGGAACCTCGTTCACGTTCCTGGCCTGCTCCGGGGCCCGCACCGGGGACGTGATCAACCAGGCGAACTCGCTCCCCTCGTCGGCCACGCTCGTCACGGTGACCGTCGGCGGGAACGACGCCGGCTTCAGCGACGTGATCCAGACCTGCACCCTGGGCAGTGATTCCGACTGCGTGAACCGGGTCAACACGGCGAAGACGTACGTCAACAACACGCTGCCGCCGCTGCTGACCAACACCTACAACGCGATCAAGGCCAAGGCGCCGGGCGCGAAGCTCGTCGTCCTGTCCTACCCGCGCTTCTACACCGTGCCCGGCTCCTGCTGGGTGGGGCTGAGCGACACCGAGCGCACGGCGATCAACTCCGGCGCCGACGCGCTGGCGTCGGTGATCCAGTCGCGGGCGGGCTCGGCGGGCGCGACGTTCGTCGACGTCCGGCCGTCGTTCGTCGGGCACAACATCTGCTCGTCGGCCGATGACTACCTGCACAGCCTGACCTGGCCGGTGATCGAGTCCTACCACCCGACCGTGGCCGGGCAGTCGGGCGGCTACTACGCCCCGCTGCGGGCGGCGATCGGCTGATCGGGCCCGTGGAGGCCACCCCGGCCCGCCGGGGTGGCCTTTTCGCGCGTTCCGGCGACTGGACACCCACGTTAGCGGTCGCTAACATCGGAGCGGAGGTTAACGCCTGCTAACTTCGAGGGAGCCCATGGACACGCCGGTACTGGGGACGACCGCTCCCCCGGACAGCGAGGCCTACGCCCGCAACGCCACCTCACACGCGGAGCTGGTGGAAGACCTCCGCAAACGGCTGGCGGCCGCCCGGCTCGGCGGGCCGGAGAAGGCCCGCACGCGCCACGTCGAACGCGGCAAGCTGCTGCCGCGCGACCGCGTCGACACGCTGCTGGACCCGGGTTCGCCGTTCCTCGAGCTCTCCCCGCTGGCGGCGAACGGGCTCTACGACGACGAAGCGCCGTCGGCGGGCATAATCACCGGCGTCGGGCGGGTCTCCGGCCGGGAATGCGTGGTCGTCGCCAACGACGCCACCGTCAAGGGCGGCACGTACTACCCGATGACGGTGAAGAAACACCTGCGCGCCCAGGAGGTCGCGCTCCACAACAACCTGCCGTGCGTCTACCTGGTGGACTCCGGCGGCGCGTTCCTGCCCAGGCAGGACGAGGTCTTCCCGGATCGTGAACACTTCGGCCGGATCTTCTACAACCAGGCGACGATGTCCGCACGCGGCATCCCGCAGATCGCCGCCGTGCTCGGCTCCTGCACCGCCGGCGGCGCGTACGTCCCGGCGATGAGCGACGAGGCCGTGATCGTCCGCAACCAGGGCACGATCTTCCTCGGCGGCCCGCCGCTGGTGAAGGCCGCGACCGGCGAGGTCGTGACGGCCGAGGAGCTCGGCGGCGGCGACGTCCACGCCCGCCAGTCCGGCGTCACCGACCACCTCGCCGACGACGACGCGCACGCGCTGCGGATCGTCCGCTCGATCGTCTCGACGCTCGGCCCGCGCGCGCCGCGGCCGTGGGACGTCCAGCCGACCGAAGCACCCGCCGTCGACCCCGCCGAGCTGTACGGCGTCGTGCCGACCGATCCGCGCGTGCCCTACGACGTGCGCGAGGTGATCGCCCGGATCGTCGACGGCAGCCGGTTCGGCGAGTTCAAGAAGGAGTACGGCGCCACGCTGGTCACCGGGTTCGCCCGGATCCACGGCCACCCGGTCGGCATCATCGCGAACAACGGCGTGCTCTTCGCCGAGTCGGCGATGAAGGGCGCGCACTTCATCGAGCTGTGCGACAAGCGCTCGATCCCGCTGCTGTTCCTGCAGAACATCACCGGCTTCATGGTCGGGCGCGCGTACGAGGCGGGCGGCATCGCCAAGCACGGCGCGAAGATGGTCACCGCGGTGGCCTGCGCGCGGGTGCCGAAGCTGACCGTCGTCATCGGTGGCTCGTTCGGTGCCGGAAACTACTCGATGTGCGGCCGGGCGTACTCGCCGCGGTTCCTGTGGATGTGGCCGAACGCGCGGATCTCGGTGATGGGCGGCGAGCAGGCGGCCTCGGTGCTGTCGACCGTCCGCCGGGACTCGATCGAGGCGCGCGGCGGCGAATGGTCCGCGGAGGACGAAGAGGCGTTCAAGGACCCGATCCGTGAGCAGTACGAAGCTCAGGGCAGCCCGTACTACTCGACCGCGCGGCTGTGGGACGACGGCGTCATCGACCCGGCGGACACCCGCACCGTGCTCGGCCTCGCCCTCTCGGCCGCGGCCAACGCACCCCTTTCCGATGTCAGCTACGGCGTCTTCCGGATGTGATGATGTTCGACTCAGTGTTGGTCGCGAACCGGGGCGAGATCGCGGTCCGGGTCATCCGCACGCTGCGGGCCCTCGGCATCCGCGCGGTCGCCGTGTACAGCGACGCGGACGCCGACGCGCGGCACGTCCGCGAGGCGCAGACGGCGGTGCGCATCGGTCCGGCGGAAGCTTCGAAGAGCTACCTCTCGATCTCGGCCATCGTGGACGCCGCCGTGTCGTCGGGGGCGCAGGCCGTGCACCCGGGTTACGGCTTCCTCGCGGAGAACGCCGAGTTCGCGCGCGCCTGCGAGGCCGCCGGGCTCGTCTTCATCGGCCCGCCGGTGGCGGCGATCGACGCCATGGGCGACAAGATCCGCGCCAAGGCGACGGTGTCGGAAGCCGGTGTCCCGGTGGTGCCCGGCGCGTCCGATGTGGACATTCCGGAAGGCGGCTTCGCGGAGGCCGCCGCTCGCGTGGGGTATCCGCTGCTGCTCAAGCCGTCCGCCGGCGGTGGCGGCAAGGGCATGCGGCTGGTGCGCGGTCCCGAGGAGCTGGACGCGGCGATCGAGTCGGCGCGGCGGGAGGCGAAGGGGTCCTTCGGCGACGACACGCTGCTGCTCGAGCGGTTCGTCACGACCCCGCGGCACATCGAGATCCAGGTGCTGGCCGACACGCACGGCCACGTCATCCACCTCGGCGAGCGCGAGTGCAGCCTGCAGCGGCGGCACCAGAAGATCATCGAGGAAGCGCCGTCGGTGCTGCTCGACGAAGCGACCCGCGAGAAAATGGGCTCGGCCGCGGTCGAGGCCGCGCGCTCGGTCGGCTACGTCGGCGCCGGCACCGTCGAGTTCATCATGTCGGCCCACGACCCGGACGAGTTCTTCTTCATGGAGATGAACACCCGGCTGCAGGTCGAGCACCCGGTCACCGAGCTGGTCACCGGCCTCGACCTGGTCGAGTGGCAGGTCCGGGTGGCGGCCGGGGAACACCTCACCGTCAAGCAGGAGGACGTCGTCTTCACCGGCCACGCCGTCGAAGCCCGCGTGTACGCCGAGGACCCGGCCCGCGGCTTCATCCCGACCGGCGGCACGGTGCTCGCGGTGCACGAGCCGGACGGCGACGGCGTCCGCGTCGACTCGTGGATGACGCCGGGCGCGGTGGTCGGCTCGAACTACGACCCGATGCTGGCCAAGGTCATCGCCTGGGGCCCCGACCGCGCGGCGGCGCTGCACCGGCTCGACCTGGCGCTGGCCGACACGGCGTTGCTGGGCATCGGCACGAACACGGCGTTCCTCCGCGGGCTGCTCGCCGACGCCGACGTCCGCGCCGGCCGCCTCGACACCGAGCTGGTCGACCGGCGGCTGGCCGAACTGGTCTCCTCGGACGTGCCCGCGGAGTTCTTCGTCGCGGCCGCCTTGGACCGGTTCCTCCAGCTGCAGCCGTCCGGTCCCGTGGTGGACCCGTGGGACGTGCCGGACGGCTGGCGGATGGGTGGGTCCGGCGGGGTGACGTTCCGGCTGAAGTCCGGCGCCGCCCGCGCGGTGGTCCGGGTGCAGGGCACGCCCGCGGCCGCCACGGTGTTCGTCGACGACGCCGAGCCGGTCCACGTGTCGGCTCGGCGTGACGGCGACGTCCTGGAGATCCGGCACGCGGGCGGGTTCCACCGCTACCGGCAGGCCTGCGGTCCCGACCGGACGGTCTGGCTGGCCCGCGACGGGCTCGGCTTCCCGTTCGGGGAGCAGGAGTTCGTGCTGGCCTCGCGCGGCGAAGCCGCCGGCGCCGGCCCGGTCACCAGCCCGATGCCGGGCACCGTGCTCGTGGTCAAGGTCGCCGCCGGTGACGTCGTGAAGGCCGGGACGCCGTTGCTGGTCGTCGAAGCGATGAAGATGGAGCACACGGTCACCGCGCCGATCGACGGCGTGGTCAGCGAACTCCCCGTCCGGGCCGGCCAACAGGTCGCGCTGGACGAAACCCTTGCCGTCGTTACGCCCCAAGAGGAGCAGCAGTGATCGACTTCCGCCTGGACGAGGAGTACGAGTCCCTCCGCAAGACGGTCGAGGACTTCGCGCGCGCCGAAGTCGCGCCGGTGATCGCCGAGCTGTACGAGAAGGAAGAGTTCCCGTACGCGATCGTCGCGAAGATGGGCGAGATGGGCCTGTTCGGCCTGCCGTTCCCCGAGGAGTTCGGCGGCATGGGCGGCGACTACTTCGCGCTGTGCCTGGCGCTGGAGGAGCTGGCGCGGGTCGATTCGTCGGTCGCGATCACGCTGGAGGCCGGCGTTTCCCTCGGCGCCATGCCGATCTACCGCTTCGGCTCCCAGGCGCAGAAGGAGAAGTGGCTGCCCGACCTGTGCGCGGGGACCGCGCTGGGCGGCTTCGGCCTGACCGAGCCGGGCGGCGGCTCGGACGCCGGCGCGACGCGCACGCGCGCCTCCTTGGACGGCGACGAGTGGATCGTCAACGGCAGCAAGGCGTTCATCACGAACTCGGGCACGGACATCACCCGGTTCGTCACGGCCACCGCGGTCACCGACGTGATGGAGAACGGCCGCAAGGAGATCTCGGCGATCCTCATCCCGTCCGGCACACCGGGCTTCGAGGTGGCGCCGAAGTACTCCAAGGTCGGCTGGAACTGCTCGGACACGCACGAGCTGTCCTTTTCGGACGTCCACGTGCCCGCGGAGAACCTGGTCGGCGTCCGCGGGCGCGGGTACGCGCAGTTTCTGTCCATTCTGGACGAAGGGCGCGTCGCGATCGCGGCGCTGTCGGTCGGTCTCGCGCAGGGCTGCGTGGACGAGTGCCTGAAGTACGTCAAGGACCGGGTGGCGTTCGGCAAGCGGATCGGCGAGTACCAGGCGATCCAGTTCAAGATCGCGGACATGGAGGTCCGCACCCACACGGCCCGCCTGGCCTACTACCAGGCGGCGTCGAAGATGCTGCGCGGCGAGCCGTTCAAGAAGGAGGCGTCGATCGCGAAGCTGGTGGCGTCCAACGCGGCCATGGACAACGCGCGCGACGCCACGCAGATCTTCGGCGGCTACGGGTTCATGAACGAGTTCCCGGTCAGCCGTTTCTACCGCGACGCGAAGATCCTGGAGATCGGCGAGGGGACGAGCGAGGTCCAGAAAATGCTGATCTCCCGCCACCTCGGCGTCGCCTGACCCACCACGAGGGGCACCTCCGGCGGAGGTGCCCCTCGGTGGTCAGTGCGGCTGTTGCTGTTGTTGCTGCTGCTTCTTGTCTTCCTCGGCCCACGCGGCTTCCGCCTGCATCTGGATGTCGGTGAGCCCGCGGTCGACCTGCACGATGTCCTTGCCGCCCCAGCCGACGAAGTTCTTCGAGCTCTTGGCGTCGGAGAGCGCCTTCAGCATCGGGTAGTACTCGGGGTGGTTCTTCTTGATCCAGTCGTCGGCGAACTTCATCTTCTGGTAGCTGTCGCCGAACTTGGTCTTCAGCCAGTCCTCGTGCTTCTTGATCATCGGGAAGTCGTGGTCGCTCAGGTGCGACTGCGGCGACGGCGGCTTCGGCGCGGGCGGCGGGTCCGCGGGCTTGGGGAACGGCCGCGAGAAGTTCGGGACGGTGCCGTCACCCGGGGGCCGGGTGCTCGGCGTGGCGCCACCCGCCCCGGGCCGGTCGTGGGTGATCGCGGTGCCCGGCGGCGGGGGCAGCGGCCGTGAGAAGTTGGGCACGGTGTTCCCGTTCCCGCCCGGGCGCGGCACCGGCGTCAGCTCGTGGCCCGCGTTCGACGCGCCCGGCTTCGGCTTGACCAGCTTCGACAGGTGGGTGAGCCGGGCCAGGGTGCGCCCGGCGTAGGCGACGACCTTGGCGAGCTTGGCCGCCATCGCCGCGACCTGGATCGAGACCTGGACGACGATCTTGCTCACGCCGACGGCGATCGAGGCGCCGAAGGTGAACGCGGCCATCGCCAGTGCGATCAGCATCGTGGAGATGATGTCGCCGAGGATCGTCGTGATAATGTCCCGCAGCAGCGTGCGGACCGCGGCGATCAGCGCCCCGGTGGTCTCGACCATGTAGCCGGCGACGTCGGACGCCTTCGCGTTCGCGTCGATCCAGCCCTTCCGGTCGTCGATCGACTTCTTGAAGCTGTCGTAGCCCTTGCCCTGCCACTGGGTGATCGTCGACTTGAGCGTCTCGTCGAGTTCGGTGCCGGTGTTGCGCAGCGACTCGCCGATCTTGTGCAGCTCGTTGGCGACCTTCGTGACCTCGGACGGGTTGCCCGCGACCTGGTCCAGCGGCCACTTCAGGAAAGAGACGTGCTCGATCAGCCAGCCCAGGCCCGCCGCGATCAGCTTCGACAGCGGGTCCATGACGAACGCGACGGTGTCGAGCGCGGCGCTGATGACGTTGATGCCCAGCTCCACGCTGACGGCCGCCAGGTCGCCGCCGTGTTCGGTCTGGACCTTGCCGATCGAGTCGCCGACCTGCTTCCAGCTGTCGAAGACGCCGGCCCCGGTCGTCGAGTTCGATGCCGTGATGGGAACGGTCACTTGCCCAGCTCCGTCTCGAAGGTGCTCAACCCCTGCGCCGTGTCGGCGTCGTGGGTCGCGTACGTTTCGGCCGCCTTCTTCACGTCGGCCGCGGACTTGCCGATGTCGCCGGCGAGCTTGCCGATCTCGCCGGTGATCACCGCCATCGTGATCCGCGAGGGCACGGCGAGCACCTGCGCGAGCAGGATGCCGAACGCGGCGTTGTCGAACCCGTTGGCGGCCTGCATCCGGTTCGCGGCGTCCTGCACCGCCGGTTGCGTGGTGCCCGACAGGAACTGGCTGAACTTCTGCAGCTCGGCCGGATCGACCGAGAACCCTGCTCCGGAAACCACGGTTTTCCCTTCCTACCAGGGGTTGCTTTCGCCGTCGTCCTCGTCGGGCGCGGGCCGGGGACGGCGTCGCGGCTGACCGGGCTGCGGCGGCCGGTTCTGCGGGGGCGACGGTGGCCGCGGCGGGCGATCCTCGGCCTCCTGCTCCGGCATGAAGACCTCGCTCTTGCCCGCGGGCGCCGCGTCGTCCTCCGGGGGTTCCGGCAGGAACTCGTCGAGCAGTTCGCGGGCGGCGGAGTTCTCGCCCACCATGCCGCTGAACGCGTCGGCGACCTCGGCCGAGACCTTCTGCTGCGCCCGGCCGACCAGCTGCATCACCAGACCGGCCAGGGCCTGTGGGGGGCGCTCGTACGCACGGGGGCCGAACCGGAGGTCCTGCAGCACCCCGCTCGGGCCGAGCGTCACCGAGACCGCGCCGTCCGGGGACTGCACGCTGGCGGTGGCGGATCGGAGTCGTTCCTGCGCTGCGGCGGCCTTGGCCCGGATTTCCTCGAGTTCAACGGTGAACGCGGCCAACGGGTCGCCGCCGGACGGCACTGACTGGGTCAATTTGTCCTCGTCGCCAAAGAGGTTGTGAACGAAGGAAGTCAATCAGTGCTCGTTGAACTCCGGATGACGCCGACAGAGCCACCGGCTTAACGCGGCCGCCACTGGACAGCGATAACTATACCGGTATAGTTATCGCCATGGTCGAGATCAAAACGGAGTCCGAGCTGGCGATGATGCGCGAAGCCGGCCGGGTGGTGGCGAACACGCTGCACGCGGTCAAGGAGGCCGCCGCGATCGGCGTCTCCCTGTGGGAGCTGGACGAAGTCGCCGCCCACGTCATCAGCGACGCCGGCGCGAAGCCGTCGTTCCTGCACTACCAGCCGCGGTCCGCGCCCACGCCCTACCCGAACGTCCTCTGCGCCAGCGTCAACGACGTCGTCGTGCACGGCATCCCCACCGCCTACCGCATCCAGGACGGCGACCTGGTCAGCATCGACTGCGGCGCGATCCTCGACGGCTGGAACGGCGACGCCGCGATCAGCTTCGTCGTCGGCGACGCCGACCCGGCCGACCTCGCGCTCATCGAGGCCACCGAGCGGGCCCTGGCCGCCGGGATCGCCGCCGCCCAGCCGGGTGCGAAGCTCGGCGACATCTCCTGTGCGATCGGCACCGCCGGCCGCGCGCACGGCCACGGCATGCTCGACGACCACGGCGGGCACGGCATCGGCCGCGCGATGCACGAGGACCCGCACCTGCCGAACGAAGGCCGCGCCGGCCGCGGGATGCGGCTCAAGCCCGGTCTCGCGCTGGCCATCGAGCCGATGCTCACCCGGGGTGGCGACGCCTACCGGTACGCCCCGGACGGCTGGTCGATCCGCACCGCCGACGGCAGCCGGGCCGCGCACGTCGAGCACACCATCGCGATCACCGAAGACGGCCCGCGCGTGCTCACCGTGCGGTAGACAGGGGACATGGACAACACGGTCATCCGATCGGGTGATTCTGGGGATACGGACACGTTGCTGCGGTTCTTCGACGAAGCCGTCGAATGGCTGGTCGCCCGCGGCAGCGCGAAGCAGTGGGGGACCGAGCCGTGGAGCCGGGTCCCGAAGCGCGTCGAGCGGGTCAAGGGCATGGCGGCGGACCCGGGTCTGCGCATCGCGGTGGTCGACGGCGAGGCCGCGGGCGCGCTGATCGTCTCGGAGGAGCGCGACGAGCACGTGCCTGCGGTCGACGAGCGTGAGCTGTACATCCGGCTGCTCATCACGTCGCGGCGGTTCACCGGCCGGCGCGTGGGCGGGCGGCTCATCGAGTACGCGCTCGACGAGGCCCGGCGGCGCGGCATCGACCTGGTCCGCGTCGACTGCTGGGCCGGCGGCGACGGCGAGCTGCAGCGCTACTACGAGAGCCACGGCTTCAAGCCGACGGTCCGGTTCGACGTCGGCGAGTGGGCCGGGCAGGTGCTGGAGCAACGCGTGGGGTAGCGCGACGCGGTGGTACGGGCGACACTGTTGACGCGGTGCCAACAGACGAAGGAGTCGCCATGGCCGAGGAACTCGCGGGCAAGGTCGTCGTCATCACCGGCGGCGGGCAGGGGATCGGCGCGGCGACCGCGTCGGCGCTGTCCCGGCTGGGCGCGAAGGTGGTGATCGGCGACCTCGACCAAGTGCGGGCCGAGAAGACCGCCGCGGAACTGGGCGCCGACGCGCTGCCGCTCGACGTCACCGACATCCGCGGGTTCACGGAATTCCTCGACGAGGTCGAACGCCGGCACGGCCGGATCGACGTGCTGATCAACAACGCCGGCATCATGCCGCTCGGCGACCTCGACACCGAGAGCGACGCGACGACCCGGCGTCAGCTGGAAATCAACCTGCACGCCGTCATCCACGGCACGCGCGAGGCGGTGCGGCGGATGCGGCCGCACCGCAGCGGGCACATCATCAACATCGCCTCCTTCGCGGGCAAAGCGGGCTTTCCCGGCGCGGCGACGTACTGCGCCACCAAGCACGCCGTCGTCGGCTTGTCCGAGGCGGTGCACCTGGAACTGCACGGCAGCGGCGTGCACGTCTCGTGCGTGATGCCGGGCGTCGTGCGGACGGAACTCGCGAGCGGCTTGGGCGAGGCGAAGCTGTTCAAGTCCGTGCGGCCGGAGGATGTGGCCGACGCCATCGTGTCGACCCTGCGCAAACCTCGTTTCGACGTTTTCGTGCCCCGCTCGCTGGGCGCTATGGGCAAGCTCACGCGGTTGCTGCCCCGGCGGGCGGGCGAGACGCTCGCGCGGGCGCTGAAAGCGGACCGGCTTTTGGCTTCGGCGGCCCATTCCCCGGCCCGTGCGGCGTACGAAGCGCGGGCCGCGGAGAGCGGGCCCGGGGTAACTCGGACGGACCAGTGACCGTCCGAAATGGACGTGCTCGCGGGTGAGCTGGTGTTGAGTCCGCCCGCCCGGCCCGGCAAGATTGCCTCCGGACCGGCTTTTTGGGAGGCTCGAGAACCATGGTTTCACCACCCGCGCGGCTGGCCGCCGCGGCGTCGAACGTGGTCGGCAAGGTGCTGCACGGCGGCGTCGCCGACCTGCGGCCGATGCCGCGGGTGCTGATCGACCAGGGCCCCAACCGCTCGCTGTACCGGATGACGCACCGCGGCGGGGCGGTGTCCGGGCCGCCCATCCTGCTGGTGCCGCCACTGGCCGCGCCGGCCATCTGCTTCGACCTGCGCCGCGGCTGCAGCCTCATCGAGCACCTGATCGACGGCGGCCGCAACACCTACCTCGTCGACTACGGCATGGTGGCGTTCTCCGACCGGCGGCTGGGCATCGAGCACTGGATCGACGAGGTGCTGCCGCGCGCGATCCGGCGCGTGAGCGCGGACGCCGGCGGCCAGGACGTGCACTTGGTGTCGTGGTCGCTGGGCGGCATCTTCTCGCTGCTGGTGAACGCCGACCAGCCGGACCTCCCGATCGCGTCGATCACGGCGATCGGCTCGCCGGTCGACTTCACGGCCATCCCGATCGTGGCGCCGTTCCGCCCGCTGGTCGACCTCACGAACGGCCACCTGCTGACCCCCATCTACCGCGTGTTCGGCGGCGCACCGTCCTATTTGGTCAGCCGCGTCTTCCGCGCGACGGGCATCAGCAAGGAGATCACCAAGCCCCTGGCCATCCTGTCCCACCTCGACGACCGTGATTACCTGGCCCAGATCGAGGCGGTCGACCACTTCATGAGCAACATGTACGCATACCCGGGCCGCACGTTCGGCCAGCTGTACCACCGCCTGTTCCGCACGAACGACCTGGCGGAGGGCAAGGTGGACCTCAACGGCCGCATCATTTCCCTGTCCTCGGTCCGCGTGCCGACCCTGGTGGTGGCGGGCGAGAACGACACGATCGCGCCTCGGCCATCGGTCGAGCGCGTGGTACAGCTGCTGGACAAGGCACCGGAGGTCCGCTTCAAGACCGCGCCGGGTGGGCATTTGGGCGTCCTGACCGGGCGAAAGGCCCGTGGGACCACTTGGCGGTACTTGGACGAGTTCCTGGACGACCAGCTGTCCTGAGCGCGTTGAAGGCCACCCCGAGGTCGGGGTGGCCTTCAGCGTGTCACTTCAGCTCGGCGCTCGTCTTGCCGAGGATCCGGCGAGCGACGATCAACTGCTGAATCTGCTGCGTCCCCTCAAAAATGTCCAGAATTTCTCAGCCGGTTTTCCTTGACCTGGTGATCTTGGGCGAAGACGGCCTCTGAGCTGCGCTGATGCGTCTCGTTAGTTCTCGTCGTCTGTCGCTGCTCCCTGGCCTCTGACGGCCTGGAGACGGCCTGGCGGACCAGCCACACCTACCCCTGCATCCCGATACGAAGCCAGCACGCGGCCGGTGGTGCCGGGTCAAGACATGCTTCACCGTCTTGACGCGGTGCTACCGGCCGTTGTCACGATCAGGCGTCGGGATGGAGGTCCCCCACGACGGTACGTAACGGAGATCGAGTCACGAACGACCCGTATGGCACAGCCGCTCGCAGAGGAGGCCAACGTTGGCTCTGGGTACCCGTGTGCCGCCGCCGCGCGGCGCTGCGCCAGGTGACCCGCTGGCGGCCGCACCGCCCGGCCGGCGGGCGAAGCGGAGCGGCAGCCCGCCGTGTCGGAAGCGGATGCGGCCGCCCAGGCGAGGGGCTGCGTAGGCGACAGGCGCGCCGCCACCGGCGGCGCGCCCTTGATCCCATAGAGCCAAGTTCGGCAGCTGTCAACGGAGGAAATAGTGAGCTATCGCAATAAGACTTACGTGGCTTTCGCGAGTGAAGATATTCATCTGTACAGGATGATGGAAGTCTGGCGAGACAACGATAACATTGACTTTTCCTTCTACGACTCACATGACTTGTATGTCGCCAGGGACACGAGTTCGCGTGAGCAGATCAAGCGCAGGCTTTACGAACGAATCTCTAACACTGCCAAGCAAGTGGTCCTGATCGGTACGGCTGATGCGCGACGTAAAGGCGGTGACGGCGACTCATTCCTTGCGTACGAGGTGGCGACAGTAATCAAGCTGGGGCTGCCCGTGGTCATTGCAAACAAGGGCGGGAGTCGTTCGATAGAGAGGTCCCTGATTCCGCAGCCATTCTTGGATGCCGACTACTACACACTCTCCACATCTTTTCAGCCTTATACGATCAAGTTTGCGTTGGACAATTACGCGGAGAAGTTTGCGAGTTCGGATAAGAGTGGCCCGCATTTCTACGGCGATGATGTTTACGCAAGGAATGGTTTATGATCACTAGGCTTCGGAGTGATCTGAAGACTCGCAGGTTCTGGCTCGGCCTGTTCGTAAAGATCTTCGCGGGAGTCGGCTTCCAGGCGGTCATCCTTGGCCTTTATGACGTCATCAGGCCAAATGACATATCTAAGGTCGGCGGCCTCGTCTCGGCAATCGTGCTAATCTTGGCTATCGGTTACGGGGTGGTTAGATCGTGGCCTAGGCTGATTCGTCAATCGTACGCGTCCCCTGCTACCGAGATTCGCCTGGTTGTGGGAGACCTATTTGATCGATCGGAAAGCCTTGTTATAGGTATGAATGACACCTTTGACACAGCAGTGCCGCACGTAATCGCTAGAAGTAGTATTCAGGGCCAGTTTTTGGAGCGTGTCTACAATAATGATTGCGCTGAACTTGACCAGGATCTCCAGCGGGCGTTAGCGGAGGTCTCCCCGGTTGGGTCAATCGATAAGCCGGGGAAGCAGAAAGTTTACCAAATCGGCACGATTGCGGCGATTCGAAGCAAACGCAAATACTACTACTGCGTTGCTTACTCGTCAATGAATGCGAGAAATCAAGCTCAGGCTGATATAGAAGGTCTTTGGACGAGCCTATCCAATCTGTGGAATGAGGTTCGGGCTGTCGGGAACGACGACCCGGTCGCTATGCCGATTATCGGCGGTGGTCAGTCTAGGATCTCTCAAATATTGCCAGCGCAGGACTCATTACGGTTTATTGCGCTCTCGTTCATCCTTGCCTCAAGGCGGACTAAGGTCTGCAGTAGGCTCGACATTGTATTGCGCGATGAAGATGTGGAAAAGATTGACATGCTTGAATTTCAAAGGTTCCTGACTGCGCTCAATGCGGGCAGATAGCCGTGACTAATATCGATGTTCCCGTATGGGACCCTTGTCCATTCTGTCAATATCTGTCCGGCGAGCGAGAGTACTCAATACTCTGGAGAGATGAAAGAGTCGCCATTCTTGTTACGCGGGAGCAGAGGGGCAAGTCGCACGTTTTGGTGATACCCACTGCGCACAAGGAAACTGTCTTGGCCCTGACTGACGAGGAAAGCGCGCGTCTAATGGTAGCCGTCCGACAGGTGGCAAAGGCGATTGTTGAATCTTCGAACTCGACTGCGATCTCGATCTGGCAAAACAACGGCTTGCTGGCAGATCAAAAGGTGCCTCATGTGCATTTCCATGTAGCTGGCGCTCTAGATGGTGGCGGGACGCGAAGAGGTGAAGTACGCGAACTTTCGGTAGCCGATACTGAGAAGATAAAAGAGGTACTGCTAGATTTCTTCAGTATTGACTAGGTCCAAATTACTCGGCGTTCTTCACTGAGACCATCTTCTATTCTCCTGATAATAGACGGATGAATTTGAACCTCGAAGCGCTTCGATGCGGGAAGCCAAAGGACTTCCTTGCTCTCTGTACTCGTACGCAGATGGCCTCCAGATGGATTAGCTCGAAAGCAGATGGAAAATTCCTGGCGGACTTCGCCATCGTCGTATGCGATGACGTGCTTGGGGTCTGAGTACAAGCCGATCACGTCAGTGACCGCACACTCGATGCCGGTTTCTTCCCGGACCTCTCGGACTGCGGCCTCGGCTAGGGTCTCGCCCAGCTCCAGCTGTCCACCCGGGATCGAGTATAGGTCGTTGTCCGTGCGCCGGATCATCAAGATCCGGCCTTCGTCGTCTTGGATGAACGCTGAGACCGCTACCGCGATGCTGTTGGCTTTGGGCGCGTTCGGGTCGTTGTAGTAGTCGACTCGGGTCATGCTGCCTCCCTAGAAGGTGGCTGGCTTGGCAAGCTTCCAGACTGACTCGAAGCTCTCCGAGTAGGTCTCGAAGAGGTCTCCGGCGGAAAGTCGCCGCAGGTGGAGGGATGGAGCGTGGGCTCCCTGGAACCCGTACACGTGCGTGTTGATGATCATCTCGTCGTCGAACCGGAAAATCGAGTTGTAAAGCGTCGTGTTGTGGAACCGCATCTCGACTCCGTCGACGCCGATTAGCGGACGGTAGAACGCCAGCGCGTTGCGGATGCGCGCCGCGAGCGTCCCGTCGCCCAACTGCTCTTCCTCACCGCGCAGCGCGACGCTGTCTCCCTCGGGATCTCCGAACGTGAGCCGGATCTTCGCACCGGCCGCTGCCTTGGCTGTCAGGTCCTTAATGAACCGCGGGCGTTCCACCAGGAACAACGCCGCATGTACCAGGATCTCGACGGTCTCCGATGCGTCCTTGATCAGCCGGTCCCACAGCTCGACGGGGACGGCGTTGCGGTGCGGGAAGACCTGCACAAGCTCGGCAGCGGCCGTCTCGGCCTTGCGCTCCGGGGCCACGGAGTCTGGCCACAGGTAGGTCTCTGACTCGCGCGCCATGGCGGCGATCTTGTGCCGGTGCTTGGGGTAGGGCGTCCGGTTCTTGGTAATCCAGCGCTCGACGGTCTTCTGATCGACGCCGACGGCCTTGGCGACCTGCTCCAGCGTCAGGCCGTTGCGCAGTAGCGCGTCACGCAGGCGTTCGTTCGGCATCGGCACCCCTTGGGACGTGTAGGGACGTCTTCGACGGTACCAGGGACGTCCCAAGATGTCCTGCCACGTGGTGATCACGTCCCGCCTTTTGGCGGAGTCTGGGTGTCAGGTTGCCGGGGCAGGCCCGGTGACCAGGACACCGAGGAGGTAGGCGTGATCATTCCAACCGCCGTCCGGCCGGCTGGCTTGGACAAGCGGGCGGTACCTCGCCGACGTGCGGCGTAGGCGCGGCGTGGCATGCGCGACACGGTTCAGATCCACGTCACGGCTGATCTGCCGATTCGTGTCCGGGCACTGACGTACGCAAACCGCGCGGAAGTCCGGTTCGGCAAGGCGTTCCCGGTGGTCCTGCTCGTGGACTCCAACGCTATCGCCGTACTGCGGAGGGAACTGGACGAGGTGAGCGCGGCACTGGACGCCGCAGCGGCACGAGGCGGAGAACCGCCCGAAGTAACCAACTAACGGACGACACAAGGGATTCAGCATGGCTATCGACAGAGGACACCGGTTCGGGATCGACTTCGATGACGCGTTTCCGCAGGGCTTGGTGATGGTGGGCGAGGTGTCGCCGGACAACGAGTACCAGTCGCGTGAGGACCGGGCTGCCAATCGTCCGGTGCGGCAGCGGGTCGACGAGATCACGGGTAAGCGGCAGTGGAAGGTGATGGTCACCGACCCGGCCGAGACCCGCGCGAAGCGGGCCTCGTTCGAGATCACGCTTCTGGCGGATGTGCAGCCCGTGCCGACGACGTCGGAGGCGTTGCCCGGGATGCGGCCGATCGAGCTGGACGGCCTGACGGCGGAACCGCGTGTGGCCGGGCAGGGCGAGTTCAAGTACCAGTCCTACGTGTTCCGCGCGACCGGCTTCAAGCAGGCCGCGAGCAAGGCGTCTCGGTCCGGTGGGACCAGTGAGACGGCGAAGGCGGCGTGACAGGGATGGGCTTCCGCGAGCGGGTCGAGGCGTGGGAGCAGGCGTATCGGGACTACATGGCCGCGTGGGAGCACGGCCGTGCGGTGCTGTCGCCGATCGCGGCAACCAACACGGCGAATGCTGCGCGGCGGGTGTCGCGGGCGTGGCACGAGCTGGCGCAGGTGCGTGGGTTGCCGTGGTGGTGTGTGGCGGCGTTGGAGTCGGCGGCCGAGGGGTTCGCCGACCTGGCCCGGGAGTGGGAATCGCATGACGGCAACGTGGGACGGGCTGGGGCTGCGCTGGACGGTGGGCGCGGGTACCGAGGTGACGGTGGAGGAGACCGGGACGGGCGCGTCGCATCCGCCGGTTCTGGTGCTGACGGGTGGGCTGTGCGTGGTGACGCTGGTGCCGCCGGAGGACCAGGCCGCGTGGACGGGATGCGCGGTGTTCCTTCGCCGGCTCCGCGACCACGCCGAGGACCTGGCGGCGTTGCTGGAAGCCCGCGCGGGGAGGCGTGATCGTGCGCAAGGGTGATCCAAGGACGCTGCGCGAGGCGCACGAGGTCGTGATGGACCGCCGGCCGCCGAAGGATGCGAACCCGTCGGTGTGGCTGGCGTTCCGTCTCGGCAACGCGCGGCTGTACAAGGCGGTCGCGGACGTCGACCGGGGTCATCACCACGAGGCGTTGTACTGGGCTGGATACGAGGAGCGGAAGGCGGGTGAGATCTCGGCGAACCTTCAGGCGGAAGGGACGCCTGCTGATTAGTCGCATGTAGACGACCGAAAAGTCGACAGTATCAGCGAAAACGCACGTTATTACGTGCGGCGGTGAAGCGCGTCCTGATTTGGGTGTGTGTGATCCGTTAAGGCGCAGAAGCGGTGCCTGGCTACCAACCTTGCCGCTCCTGCGCTGTCCACAACCAGCGGAAGTGAACAATGACAACGCTAAACGACGACAACCGGCGAGCGTCAACGGGGGTCACCCGAACGCGCTGCGCCTCCTGCAAACGATTCGCCAAACTCCTGCCCGGCGAGACCCAGTGTGCCCCGTGCTTGGGGATGCTGCCGTTGGACCTCGACGTGAAGCGGGGTGGTCGGTGATGTCTCCCGGCTTCGCGGTAGTGGCCCTGGCTGGGCTGGGGCTCGGTGTGTGGGTGCTGCACAAGATCGGCCGTGCCCTGGCCTCGATTCTGGAAGCTTTGGCTGCGGCGGCCGTGGTGTTCGTGGCGCTGTGGTGGCTGTGCAAGGCGGTCGTGTGGATGCTCGCGCAGGTTGTGACGCGCTGGCGGACCAGCCTCGCCGTCGTCGCGGTCTACGCCTGGTGCGCGCTGGTCGGCTGGCTGTCGCTGGCGGTCACCTTGGGCAGCGTCGCGGTCATCTTGGCGATGTGGTGGGTGTTCGACGCGGTCTCGTTCGATCAGTGGTGCTGGCGGTTCCTGCGCTCGTGGTGGGCGCGGTGGGCGGTTTACGGGCGGAAGCTGCCGGAGTGGCTGCACGCGTGCGGTCTGTCGGTGCGGGATGAGGCGCTGCCGGTGGTGGTGAACGTGAACCTCGTCGGCCGTCGACGAGCACTGTCCCGCTCGACCTCGACCCGCTCCGGCACCCGGATGCCCAAGGTGCTCGGCGTCCGGTCGGGTGCGTCGTGGGATGAGGTGCGGGTGGAGCTGGTGGCCGGGCAGAAGCCGGAGGACTTCGACGAGGCCGCCCGGGCTCTGGCGGTCGCGCGGAAGGTCGCTCGCTGTCAGGTCCGCGAGCTGGCCCCTAACGTCGTGTCGATCGACTTCCAGCGCCGTGACCTGCTCAGCGGCGGCGTGGCTGGTCCGCAGGTCCCGGAGACCGTCGACCGGACCAGCGTGGACCTGCGCAACGTCTGGGCCGGGCGGACCGAGTACGGGCGTGACTGGCGAGTGCCGCTGCTCGGGTCCGGTGCGCACTGCCTGACCGCCGGTGCGTCGGGTGCGGGCAAGAACTCGGTGATGTGGTGCCCGCTGGTGGCGGCTGCTCCGGTGATCCGGGCTGGGGTGGTGCGCATGTCCGGCATCGACCCGAAGGGCATGGAACTGGCCTACGGGCGCGGCATCTTCGCCCGGTATGCGGTCGGTGGGAAGGACGCGGTCGGGCTGCTTGATGGCCTGGTGGAGGAGATGGAATCCCGCAAGCGCGCGTTCGCCGGGCGGCTGCGGACGATTCCGGTGTCGACGGAGTACCCGTTGGAGTTGCTGGAGTTCGACGAGATCGGCGCGCTGACCAAGTACACCGACCGCAAGACCCGTGAGGCCATTGTGGAGCGCGTTGCCCTGCTCACGACACAGGGGCGGGCGCTGGGCATCTCGGTCCGTGGCTACGTCCAGGAGCCCACCAAGGACACCGTGCCGGTTAGAGAGCTGTTCACGCGTCGCGTGTGCCTTCGCGTGACCTCGAAGACGCACGTCGGGATGGTCCTCGGTGACGGCGCGTACGAGCGGGGGGCGTGGGCGAACCGGATCGGTGACTCGGAGGCGGGCGTGGGCTACGTGTGGGGCGAAGGCATCCGCGAACCCCTGCGCATCCGCGCCGGATGGGTCTCCGACTCCACGGTCAAGGCGCTGGAGGCGTACGTGACCAACGGGGGTGTCGCGGATCTGCGACACGGCGGCGAGGAGGTGGCCGCGTGAACCAGCTCATGATCTTCCTCGACGCCATCCGCGATCACCTCGACTCCCACCAGCTGCCGCCGGCCGCGTCGGTGGATGTCAACGTCTGGTCCAGCCCGATCACGGTCCAGCTCGACGTCGACGGCCTGCCGGAGGTGTCGCGGGCGTTGCTGGTGTGGAGCCAGACGCTCGAGGACGTCTCGGCTCGGCTGTGGCGGCTCGTCGACGGAAGGTGGGTGCACCTGTCGATTACTGGCCGAACGCCGTGCGGTATTCCGGTCCTGGTGTTCGGCGTGGTCCGGTTCGAGCCGAGCACGTTCCCCGACCTCCCGGCTGGAGCGAAGCAGGACATGCCGGTTTACCCGCTGCGTGGCTGGTCGACGCCGGGGGAGGTGGCGGCTTGATGACCGAGACACGCGCTGAACGGATGCGGGCGCCGCTGGCTGCTGACGTGATCCGGGCGACGGCGGAGAAGCACGGTGTCTGCGTTCGCCCGTTCACGATGGAGGTTGGCGACACCACGACCGGCGAACTCCGTTACGTCCCGGTCCCGTGCGGATCTACCGTCGAGTCGGTGTGCCTGCCGTGCGCTCGGAAGGCAAAGGCGCTTCGGCAGGCCCAGTGTCGCGAGGGCTGGCACCTGACCGAAGAGCCCACCCTCACCGCCGAGCCGCCCTCGGAGGACCACAAGGAGCTGCTGACTTACCGCGCTGACCTGGTAGCGGCGTATCAGGAGGTGGTCGAGCACGACCCGGCCGAAGCCGAAGAACTGCGGGAGGAGATCGCCGGGGTCGACGCGGAACTTCGGCAACTCGGAATGCGGGGCCGGCTGCCCGCCCTCGACCCGCCGACCAAACGGGCAGTGAAGCGGTCGACCAAGCGGCGGCAGGATGCGCCGAACCTGCCTCGCCGGAAGGTCGCGAAGACGACGGTCGGGCGGGAGTTCGCGGGGAGGTTCCGGCCGTCGATGTTCGTGACGCTGACCTGCGACACCTACGGGCCGGTCCGTGGTGACGGCTCGCCGGTCGACCCGAGTCGATATGACTACCGGCGGGCGGCTCGGGATGCGGTGCATTTCTCGGCGCTGGTGGATCGGTGGTGGCAGAACCTGCGCCGGGTTGTCGGCTGGGACGCGCAGTACTTCGCCACGGTCGAGCCGCAGCGTCGGGCCGCTCCCCATCTGCATACCGCGATCCGGGGTTCGGTGCCGCACGACGTGATCCGGCAGGTCACCGAAGCGACCTATCACCAGGTCTGGTGGCCGGCGCATGACGAGATCGTTTACGTCGACCGGTTCCCGGTCTGGGGCGGCCCGGATACCGGCTTTGTCGACCCGAAGACGCGCGAGCCGCTGATTAGGTGGGACGACGCGGTGGAGGCGGTCGAGGTCCCGGCGCACGTCGTAACGTTCGGACGGCAGGTGCACTCGAAGGGCGTCCTCGGCGGCACTGAGGAGGCCGGCCGTCACATTGGCTACCTGACCAAGTACCTCACGAAGTCGACCGGTGAGGTGGTCGAGGCGGACAGCGCGGCCCAGGCCGATCACCACGACCGGTTGCATGCCGAGTTGTCGGTCACGCCGTGTTCGCCGCGCTGTGCGGTCTGGCTGCTTTACGGGATTCAGCCCAAGGGCGTCACGGGCAAGACCACGCCGGGGCACTGCAAGGGCCGGGCCCACCGCCGGACCACGCTCGGGCTGCCCGGCCGTCGTGTCCTGGTCTCCCGGAAGTGGTCGGGCAAGACGCTCGTCGACCACAAAGCCGACCGGCGGGCCTTCGTGCTCCAGGCGCTCGCTGCGGTCGGAATCGAGAAGCCGGAAGCCGACCGGGCACAGCAGGTCTGGCGCAAGGTCGAGCCCGGAGACCCGCAGGTCCCGCCTCGGCCGCACCTGATCATGCGCGCCATCGCGGAGCGGATCACGTGGAAGGCCGAGTACGACCGGGCGCTACTGGCAGCGGAGAGACCTCCAGAAACTTCGGCAACTGGACTCGCGGCCTGATCAAAGGGGGAGCAATGAACAACGTCAGCAGCATCGAACGCCTCTGGACCGTCGAGGACGTCTCCGACTACCTCGGCGTCCCGGTGAAGACGCTCTACCAGTGGAAATGGCGCGGCGAGGGCCCGCCGGTCAAGAAGATCGGCAGGCACCTGCGCTATGACCCGGCCAAGCTGCGCGCCTGGGTCGACGCGGAGGCGGCCTGATGGGGCACATTCAAGACCGCTGGTATCGCCCCGCGCGGGATGCGGTGACCGGGAAGGTCATCCTCAACGCGCGGGGCAAGCCCGTCATGGAACGGTCCGAGCTGTACGGCATCGGGCTGCGGTACAAGGTCCGCTACCTCGATCCGGACAACAACGAACGCTCGAAGTCGTTCGCGGACAAGCAGAAGAAGCGCGCTGAGGACTTCCTGATCGGCGTCGAGTCCGACAAGCGCGAAGACAAGTACATTGATCCGCGGGCCTCGATGACGACGTTTCGCCAGCAGGCGGAGAGCTGGTTGAAGAGCCAGTCTCCGGACCCGGGCACGCGGTCGACCATCCTCAGTCGGCTCGAAAGCCAGATCTACCCGGTCTTCGAGACCAAGAAGGTCGGGCAGATCAAGCCGTCGACCATTCGTGACTGGGTCGGCTCGATGGAAGAGCGGAAACTCTCGGACAACTACCAGGCGGTCCTGTTCAACACCGTCTCCGGCGTGATGGACTCGGCCGTGGACGACCGCCGGATTCGTGAGAACCCGTGCCATGCGAAGACCGTGCGGCGACCGGTCGCGAGTAGCCCGCCGATCGTCGTATGGCCGGAGGAACGGGTTCAGGCTGTGCGGTCGGGGCTGGTGGATCGGTTCAAGATCGCGGTTCCGCTCGGTGCCGGGTTCGGTTTGCGGCAGGGTGAGATTCTGGGCTTCTCGCCGGACGACGTCGATCGAACGGCGATGACCGTGCGGATTCGTCGGCAGATCAAGACGGTCAGGGGCGTGATGATGTTCGCGCTCCCCAAGCGGGGCAAGGAACGAACCATCCCGCTGTCAGCCGCCATGCTGGCCGAGATTGACGACCACGAGGACCGGTTCCCGTCAGTAGCCGTCACGCTGCCCTGGCAGAGCGCGGACGGTGATCCCGTGACGGCTCGACTGCTGATGACCGGGGACGGTGGACGGCTGTACTCCGGGGACCTGTTCACGAAGGTCGCTTGGCACGGAGCGTTCCGGGCGGCCGGGGTCAAGTACCGAGGTCGCGCGGACGGGATGCACGCGCTCCGTCACTTCTACGCCTCGACGCTCCTGGCCCGTGCGGTGTCGATCACGGAGCTGGCCGACTACCTTGGCCACGCGGACCCGGGCTTCACGCTCCGGACGTACACGCACCTCGTCCCGTCGAGCCACCAGCGGGCGCGGGAGGCGGTCGACGCGGTGTTCGGACGGCCTGCCCTCGATGACGGCCTGGACGCGGCCTGATCATGAAACCCCGTCCCCGCCGACGCGAAAGCCGCCCGGTCGCAGAGCCCCGAGAAGGGCAAGCGACCGGGCGGCTTTCCGTTACGTCACAACTACTTCAGCTCAGCCGACGTCTTCCCGAGCACCCGCCGGGCCACGATGAGCTGCTGAATCTGCTGCGTCCCCTCGAAGATGTCGAGGATCTTCGCGTCCCGAGCCCACTTCTCCAGCAGCGACTCCTCGCTGTACGCCCCGGCCAGCTCGACGCACTTCAGGGCGATCTCCACCACCGAACGCCCCGCCTTGGCCTTCGCCATCGACGCCTGCAGCGAGTTGGGCTTGCGGTTGTCCGCCATCCACGCCGATTCCAGCGTCAGCAGGTACGCCGACTCGTAGTCCGCCTCGAGGCGGAGGAACTCCGCCGCGGCCGCGTGCTGGGTGTTCGCCGGGCGGTCGTAATCGATCGTGACGCCGGCGGACGCCAAGATCGAGCGCGTCTCGTCCAGGGCCGCGCGGGCCACGCCGATCGCCATGGCCGCGACCAGCGGCCGGGTGTTGTCGAACGTCTGCATGACGCCCGCGAAACCCTTTTTCGTGTCGATCTCCGGTGTGCCCAGCAGGTTTTCCTTGGGGACGCGGCAGTTCTCGAAACGCAGCACCGCCGTGTCGGACGCGCGGATGCCGAGCTTGTGCTCGGTGCGCACCACCTCGAAGCCCGGGGTGCCCTTCTCGACCACGAACGACTTGATCGCCGCGCGGCCCTTGGACTTGTCCAGCGTCGCCCACACGACCACCGCGTCCGCGCGCTCGCCCGACGTCACGAAGATCTTCTCGCCGTTCAGCACGTAGTGGTCGCCGTCGAGCCGAGCCGTCGTGCTGACCGCCGCCGAGTCCGAGCCGAAGCCCGGCTCGGTGATCGCCATCGCCGCCCACATGCCGGAGAAGCGCTCCAGCTGCTCGTCCGTGGCCACCGAGCTGATCGCCGCGTTGCCGAGGCCCTGGCGCGGCATCGACAGCAGCAGGCCGACGTCACCCCAGCACATCTCGATCGTGCCGAGGACGACGTTGAGGTTGGCGCCGTTGCGGTTTCCCTTGGCCTCCTTGTCGGAGCCGGAGCGGCGGACGCCGGCCGCGCCCGCGCCGCCCTCGCCGGAGGAGTTGAGGCCGTCCAGCAGCGCCGCGAACATGTCGAGCTCGGTCGGGTACGTGTGCTCTGCGCGGTCATACTTGCGCGAGATCGGCCGGAACACCTCGGCCGCGGCCTGGTACGCCTGGTTGATCAGCGCGCCGGCCTTCTTGGGGACTTCCAGGTTGATCATTTGTCCAAAGCCTTTCCGAAAGCCTAGAGAAGGACGGCGCCTTCCATGACGCCGATGGCCCGCAGGTCCCGGTACCAGCGCTCGACCGGGTGCTCCTTGACGAAGCCGTGCCCGCCGAGCAGCTGCACGCCCGCGCTGCCGATCTGCATGCCCTTGTCCACGGCCAGTTTCCGCGCCAGCGCGACCTCGCGGGCATACGGCTTGCCCTGCTCGGCCCGCGCCGCGGCGCGCAGCGTGACCAGCCGCAGGCCCTCCAGCTCGATCGCGATGTCGGCGACGGAGAACGCCACCGCCTGCCGGTGGCTGATCGGCTCGCCGAACGCGACGCGCTCGTTGACGTAGGGGACGACGTAGTCGAGGACGGCCTTCGCGGTGCCGGCGGCCAGCGCCGCCCAGCCCAGCCGCGACAGCCGGACGACGTCGGCGAAGACGTCCGCCTTCCCGCCGCCGAGCAGCGCCCCCGCCGGCAACGCGACGCCCGAAAGGTGCAGCTTGCCGGTCGCGGCGCCGCGCAGACCCATCGCCGGCTCGGCCTCGATGGACACCCCGGCGTTCGACGACTCGACGAGGAACAGCGCCGGGCCGCGGCCTTCGAGGTCGGCCGACACGATGAACAGCTCCGCCTGCGTCGCCCGCGGGACGAGCGACTTCACGCCGTCGAGCTGGTAGCCCTTCGGCGTGCGGCGCGCCTTCGTGGCGGGCTTGAAGGGGTCGTAGAGCGCTTTCTGCTCCTGCAGGGCCAGCGCCGCGGCCGGGACGTGCTCGCCGGTGAACGCGGGCAGGTAGTCGGCCTGCTGCTGCTCGTCGCCCCAGCTGACCAGCGCGGTGCTGACGGCGGACGGCGCGAGCACGGCGACGGCCAGGCCGAGGTCGCCGTGCGCGAGGGCCTCCGCGACCAGCGCGTTGGTCACGACCGAGCGTTCCGTGCCGACGCCGCCGAGCTCCTCAGGGATGCCGACCAGGCTGATGCCCAGCTCGGCGGCCCGGCTCAGCAGGCCTTCGGGCGCCTCGAGCTTGGCGTCGGCGTCCGCGGCGGCCGGTCGCAGCTGCTCGGCCGCGAACTCGGTCACCGTCTCGACGATGAGCTGCTGGTCCTCGGTCGGCGTGAGGTCGAACAGCCCGGTGTCGGTGGCCGGCGCGAGCCGCGCGGGCTTGCCCAGCTTCTGCACCGACTTGAACGACCGGGTCGCCGCGCCGGCGACGCGGAAGCCGTTGCGTGTCCCCGCGGTGACCAGGCCCTCGAGCGGCTTGCGCAGCCCGGCCCGCTCGACGACCTTGTTCCCGGCCAGCCGGGTCAGCGCGGACAGGCCCCAGCCCATCGCGTCCCGTTTCCTTGGCGCAGCCATGTGGCCCTCCATCCCGTTACCTACTCGCGAGTAGGTTAACCCGCGAGCCGGGATCGCGCCAGTGTGGGTTCACGCACGAGTCAGCCGGACCGAAATCTCCCACAGTTCCCGGGCGAGACCGGCGTCCGTCCGGCGGCGTTCGAGCCGGGGCCGGCCGCCCGACCGGTCGCCCGGGCCGACGTAGGCGTCGCCCGGGACGTCTCCGGTCGCGGCGAACAGGATGGGCAGGGCGCCGTACTCGGCCTTCTTCTGCGCGATCAGCGGGTAGAGCGCTTTCAACGCGAAGCCCTGGACGCCGCCGAAGTGCCGGTCGAGCCCGGTCCGCGCGACGCCGGGGTGCGCGGCGACGGCCCGGACGGTGCTCCCGGACTCGGCCAGCCGCCGCTGGAGCTCGTGCGTGAACAGCAGGTTCGCCAGCTTCGACTGGGCGTAGGCGGCCACCGGCGAGTACTGGCGGCGTTCCCAGTTCAGGTCGTCCAGCGGCAGCTTCCCGCGCCGGGACAGGTTCGAGGAGACGGTGACGACCCGGCCGGTGAGGTGCGGCAGCAGCAGGTTCGTCAGCAGGAACGGGCCGAAGTGGTTGACGGCCATGTGTGTCTCGAAGCCGTCGGCGGTCTTCGCGTACGGCACGGCCATCACGCCCGCGTTGTTGATCAGGACGTCGAGGTCGCCCGACCAGCCGGCCGCGAACGCGCGCACCGAGGCCAGGTCGGCGAGGTCGAGGCGCCGGACTTCGGTGTGGCCCGGCGGCGGTGTGACGCGGGCGGGGTCGCGGAGGGCGAGCACGACGCGGGCTCCGGTGGCGGCGAGTTCGCGGGCGGCGATGGCGCCGAGGCCGCCGCCGGCCCCGGTGACGAGGTAGGTGGTCATGCGCCCAGCGTCGCCGCGCCGGGAGAGCCGCGGCAGAGCGCGCCGATCGGGGGATCGGCGATCCCTGGCTCCGGCCGGGCGGACGTCGATAATCGACGACGTGGACCGTGCCGAGCTCGCCGACTTCCTGCGCCGCCGCCGGGAGGCCCTGCGCCCCGACGACGTCGGCCTGCCGCCGGGGCAGCGGCGCCGCACGTCCGGGCTGCGCCGTGAGGAGGTCGCGACGCTTTCGGGTATGTCGACCGACTACTACACGCGGCTCGAGCAGGAGCGCGGACCGCGGCCGTCGGAACAGATGCTCGCCGCGATCGCCCGCGGGCTGCGGCTCACCCTGGACGAGCGCGACCACCTGTTCCGGCTGGCCGGGCACACCGCGCCGGCCCGCGTTTCGCGCGCCGGCCACGTCAGCCCACCGTTGATGCGCGTGCTGGACCGGCTGCACGACACACCGGCGCAGGTGATGTCGAACCTCGGGGAGACGCTCGTGCAGAACCGGCAGGCCGAGGCGCTGCTCGGGGACGAAACCCGCCATCGCGGCCCCGCGCGCAGCGCCGTCTACCGGTGGTTCACCGATCCGGCGGAGCAGCGCATCTACCCGGAGCCCGACCGCCCGCGCCACGCCCGGTTCCTGGTCGCGAGCCTGCGCGCCGCCAGTGCGACCGACCGCCGGGCCGTCGAGCTGGCCCGGCTGCTGACGGCGAAGAGCGCGGAGTTCGCGAAGCTGTGGGAAGCACACGAAGTCGCGGTGCCGTTCGAGCGGCGCAAGACGATCGTGCACCCGAGCCTCGGCGACATCGCGCTCGACTGCCAGCTGCTCCTCACCGACGACCTCGCGCAGCTGCTGCTGGTGTTCACCGCCACGCCAGGCACCGAGGACGCCGAGAAGCTGCAGCTGCTGTCGGTCGTCGGCCCGGAGCTCCTATGAGTGCTCGGCGTGCACCTTCCGCCGCCACTCGCCGAAGCGCAGCCGTTCGAAGGCGATGAGCCCGAGCACCAGGGCGGCCACGACCGGCAGCAGCACCGCGGCGGGCACGTGCTCCAGCACCGGCGTCGCCGCGACCAGCAGCACGCCGAGGACCAGCCGCTGGTGGTTCCAGCTGCCGAGGTTGCGCTTGCGCAGGGCGCTCAACGCGATCAGGTAGAGCGCGAGGCCGCCGGTCAGCGTCCAGATCGGCACGCCGTGCAGTGCTTCGCCGGGGGTGTGGTGCTCGGTGTCGGCGATGTAGAGGAAGGCCTTCTTGAGGCCGAGGGCGACCAGCACGATCCCGGCGATCAGCGGCAGGTGCAGGAAGGTGTAGGAGTCGGTGGCGAGCTTCGTGCGCTCGGTCCCGGTGGCCTGGGTGAGCCGGTGTTCGGACACGCGCGCGACGACGTCGAAGTAGGTCCACCACATCCCCGCGGCCAGCCCGAGCCCGCACACGGCGGCCCCGGCGATCAGCCACGACATCGGCAGCGCCCCGATCCCGATCCCGATGGCGACGATCGACTCCCCGAGCGCGATGATCACGATGAGCCCGAACCGCTCGGCGAAGTGCGCGGGAGCCTCGAGCCGCCACCCATCCGGCCCGGCGAGGTAGACGTTGAGGTAGTCGACGGCCAAGGCGACGACCCACAACCCCAGCTGCCACGGCCCGTCGAGGAAGGCGGCCACGCCGAGCAGCCCGACACTCGGCAGCAGCCCGACGAACATCTTGAGCAGAACCCGCCGCAGTCCCGGATCGTTCTTCGCCGCACCCAGGTAGGCGACGAGGTGAAGAAGCCGCACGAGCGCGTAGCAGACGACGAACAGCGCGGGCGCGTACAGGCCGCCGGGGTGGTCGACGAAGGCTTCCGGGATGGTCAGCGACACCAGGAACATGACGGCCATGGCCCCGAACATCGCCAGCCGCGCGATCCCGTGGTCGACGTGGATGGTGTTCCCGAGCCAGGCATAGGAGCACCAGCACCACCAAAGCACGGCGAGCATGGCCACCCCCTGCCCGACACCGGTGGGACTCAGGTGGTCGGCCATCAGCTGGGTGACCTGGGTGATGGCGTAGACGAAGACCAGGTCGAAGAAGAGCTCGATGGTGGAGACGCGGTGGTCCTCATCCGCGCTCACCAGGTGCAGGCGTCTCGTGGGCACGCCGAATCTTCGCATGTCAAGGACAGTATTCGGACAGCTTTCGCCCAGAGTGGACACCTTGCCGACCCCCGCCGCGCGAGCTTGGCCGGGCGGCAGTGACCTGCGACAATCGATCCGTCGAGTAATGGGGAGGTCCGTTGACCGGGGACCCAGCCGCACTGCACAAGACGATCATGGCCGTCGACATCGCCGGGTACAACGACCCCAAGCGCACGGCGGCTCACCAGCTGGCAGTGCACGAAGGCTTCTGGGACCTGTTGCGGGCATCGTTCGACGAAGTCGGCATTCCCTGGGACGACTGCTTCACGGAGAACACCGGCGACGGCGCGATGATCCAGCTGCCCGCCGAGATCGCCAAGGCCGGCCTCGTTGCCCGGCTTCCGGACTGCCTGCTCGCGGGGCTTCGCCGCTACAACACCGTCCACGCCGCCGAAGCGAACGTCCAGCTGCGGGTCGCACTGCACGCCGGCGAAGTCCTGCAAGCGAGCCACGGCACCGTCAGCCAGGCCACGAGCTTCGCCTTCCGCATCCTCGACGCGCCGGAAGCCAAGAGCGCCTTGAAGGAATCGGGCGCCGCACTGGCATTGATCGTGTCGGACGAGTTCTACCGCCACGTGGTCGCCCACGATCCGGCTGCGGATCCGCGTTCATACCAGCGAATCCGAGTACACGTCAAGGAAACTGCCGCCGAAGCGTGGCTCCGGCTGATCGGCGGGGTGGCCAACGGTGTCGCGCCGTTGCCGCGGGCCGCGCTCTCCACGGCATCCGTCAACGGCGAACACAGGGAGGCACTGGGCACAGATCTTTCCCTCGACCAGATCTGGGAACTCACGGAGCTGTTGCTGACCATTCCTTCCGTTGCGGAGGAAAGCGGCAGACGAGTGCTGCTGAGCTGGCTCCGGCCGGAGATCCGGGCAATGGTGCCACATCATTCACAGACCCGGCTGCACGTTCTCGAACTCGTTCGCACCTGCGCCCGCTACCAGGGCGGGCTGACCGAGCTGGTGATGACCATCCAGATGCTCGAGCCCGGGTCGGAACCGGTGCGCCGATTGAGCGATCATGTTGCTCGCTGGCGCACGATCGACCGCAGATGACCGTATTTCGGCGGCGGGAAATTCTCGTTCGCCGGGTAAAATCGTGCTGCCCGAGCGAGATCAGCCGGTCGTGATGGGAGGTGCCATGCCGAGGAGGTGTTGCGCCAGGTGCCGGCCAACGTGATCGAGGCGGTGGTCGATGTGCTGGCCGAAGCCGGGCTCGCGGACGACGTGACCGGCAGGTCCCTGATGATCCGCTTGATCAGCCAGGCACTCGACGTCGAACTCGCCATCCCGCAGCACGCAACCGGCCGGAGTCAGCTGATCGAGCTAGTCACAGCCTGCTCGCGGTACGAGGGCGGCATGCTGGCGCTTGCTTACGTCGTCGGTTTCATGCGCCCCGGTTCGCCCGAATGCGAACGGATCCGCCAGCTGGTGCAACGTCCCCGCGTGCTGGACCTGCTTCCGTCTGCCGAGCAGGACCGCCTGCGCGAGTGGCTCAGCGGAATCGTGTTCCCCGGCCTCAGCGCGCTGATGCGCCGGGCGGGAGGTCCGGGAATGCCGCGGTCGTCCGGTGTGCACAACGCGTGGGACGCTTTCTCCTACCTTGCGGACTTCAATGCCGGCCTCGATGGGGTCCCCCCGGCGTTCGCCTTTCTCGAATTGGTCGCTCACCGGATCGGCGGGCAGCTGCGCGGTCGGCTGATCGAATGGAACGACTTCCAAGCCCGGCGGCTACGTCTCGAGCCCGCCCTGCTGGCCCGGCGTGCGGCCGCGGCTCAGGATCAGCCGGAGACATCACGACTGCATCTGATGATCGTGGTCGAGCACGACGCCATCGACGCCGACCGCTACCTCGTGTCCCACTGGTGCCAGGAGGACCCGGCGGAGTGGCCCCCGCCGTGTGGTGGTTCCGAGCTCGTCTTCGACGCCGACCTCGAGCGGTGCGTCGACCGCCTCGTCGTCGCGGCCGAGCGACTCTGGTCCGAGCACCGCGGCACCGTCGCCCTCGAATTCGTACTGCCTCGGGCATTGCTGAACCTCCCGGTGCACCGCTGGCACCGGGAGCACGACTCGGGGACGCCGCGGCCGCTGGCCGTCGACTACGTGATCGTGGTTCGCTCCCTCGAGCGGATGAATTCACGCCACTGGCACCGGCTGTGGCACATGCACTGGGACGCATTGATGGCCGACCCGTCCGCGGCCCGAGTGTATTTCGAGAACGGCGACGACAGTCCCGATCTCGATCTCGTCCTGAGCGAACCGGAATGGGGATTGGTCGTCCTCGCCGCAGCACCCTCGGCGGCGCCGCCGACCGGTGCGGACAGTCTCACCGCCGCCTTGCGTTCGGGAATTCCGGCGGTACTCTGGCATCCTTGTGCAGCGCCGGACACGCTGCGGGAATTGGTGGCGAAGTTCACCGAAGGTGAAGGGATCGGGGATCTGCCGATGCGTGCCAAAGACGCGCGGCGCCCAGCACAACGGGATCCGGTCTCCTCGCTTGAAGATGTGATGCGAGATCTGGTGATATTGTGGGACGATCCGAGTCGGCTTGTACTTTTTGACCGACCGATGGGTCACCCGCAGCGGCGGGAGGAAATCGTCGATGACCGTGAGCAAGCCTCCTGAGGAACAGGCATCCGTCGCGGATGTTTCCCGGCCAGTCGATCCCGGCTGGTGGATCTACCGCGGAACCGGCCGTCCGATCGAGGGCATCGACCTGGCCGAGGTCATGCCGCCACCACCGCCCTGGCGTGCCTTCGACGGCGGTCCGCTACCCGAGCTCGACGAGCCTCCACCGGATGACGGCGAGGCGGTCCGGCGGCTCGGCCAGGCTCACCACCGTTCCGGGCAACGTGTCAGCGCCGTGGAGCTCGACATGGTCAACGCGGCGTTGTACCTGCGGCGCCCGTTGCTGGTAACCGGGCGGCCCGGCACCGGAAAGTCGACGTTGGCCTACCGGATCGCGCGGGAACTCGGGCTTGGCCGGGTGTTGCGGTGGTCGATCACGAGTCGCACCACGTTGAAATCCGGACTTTACGAATACGACGCGATCGGCCGGGTCCAAGCGGCCGGCGCCCGGTTCGCGGTCGCGGGGGATCCCGGTGTCTCCGTGGAGGAGCCCCCGATCGGGGAGTTCCTGCGGCTGGGTGTTCTCGGCACAGCTCTGCTGCCCCGGCGGCTGCCCAGGGTCTTGCTCATCGACGAGCTGGACAAGAGCGAGGTCGATCTCCCCAACGACCTGCTCGGCATCTTCGAAGATGCCGAGTTCCCCATTCCCGAACTGGAGCGGATCCGGAACCGCTCGCCCGAGCTCGCCGTGTTCACCGACGACCCGGACGGTTCGGCCATCGTGGCGGGTGGCCGGGTGCGCTGCCGCGCGTTCCCGGTCGTCGTCATCACCAGCAACGGCGAACGGGAGTTTCCGCCGGCCTTCCTTCGCCGTTGCCTCCGACTCGAGATGCCCGAACCCGACGCGGAGCAGCTCGCCGCCATGGTGGTCTCGCACCTGCTCGAGGTGAAGGGTGACACTCGCCGGGAGCTGATCGATGAGTTCGTCCGCCGCAGCACCGAAAGCGGCGGCGGCCTGCCTGCCGACAAGCTGCTCGAGGCCGTCTACCTGGCCACCTCGGGCGCGTACTCGGCGGATGGAGTCGCGTGGCCGCGCCTGATGGACGCCCTGTGGCAGCAGTTGAGTTCGGCGGTGCGCTGACGTGGTGGGCCGGGCGGTTCCGCCGACACCGGGTCGCACCGGAGGGGGCAATCCGACGGCGGCACACGGCAGCAACCGAGCGGGGGCGCACACGATGTCCAGCCTCGACTGGCGGGATTTGGCCGACGCGGTATGGCTGACCACTGTCACCGGTGGCCGGGTACCCGAAGAGCAGGAACAACGGGCCGCGGATGCCCTGCCGCGGGACAGCTCGTTCCTTTCCGCAGGCGGCGGAAAGCCGGACGGCCGTCCGCGCCCGGCCCCTCCCCGGGCACATGCCGGCGAGCCGGTGAAGCCCGTGACGCGGAAACAGGTGCCGACGGCGGGTGAGAGTGCCACGACATCGCTGTCCGCGGTGCCGCTTCCCGTCCAGGACTCCGCGTTGATCAGGGTTTCCGCCGTCGTTCGCGCCCTCCGTACGCTGAAGCGCAAGGTCGAGTCGCGGCACGCGGGCGAGGTGGTGCTCGACGAGGTCGCCACCGCCGAACGGGTCGCCGAGGACGGGCTCTGGCTGCCGATCACCACACCGGACACCGAACGGTGGCTGGATCTGACCGTGGTTACCGACGCGGCGCCGTCCATGCGCCTGTGGCAGTCCACGGTCGCGGCGTTCCGCACCGGTCTCGAGCAGCTGGGCGGTTTCCGGACCATCCAGTTCCGTCGGCTCGATACCCGGACCGGCGACGGCGACCGGATCAGACCGGTGCTGCACGGCGACGCGCCGGCCTCGCAGCCTCGTGATCCGGCCGAGCTGATCGACCCGACCGGCCGGCGGCTCGTCCTCGTGCTGACCGACGGAGCGGGCGAACTCTGGCGGACGGGAGCGGTTCCGGCTGTTCTCGCCGAGTGGGCCGAAGTGATGCCGACTGCGGTGGTGCACATGCTGCCGCAGCGGCTCTGGGCGCGCGGGCTGGAGGTACGCCGAGCCAGGTTGAGCGTGCCGGTGCCGTTGGCCCCGAACTCCCGCTGGGGCCTGGAGCTGCCGGACGCCTGGGCCGACGGACCGACGCACACCGAGCGGCACGGGGTCGTGCCCGTGCCGGTGCTGGAGATGGGGCCGCGCTGGCTGGATTGGTGGGCCAGGCTGGTATGTGGCGAGCACGCGGGACCAGTGATGGCCAGGGTGCTGCTGGGCGGAGCCTGCGCCGATGGTGCCGCAGCGGGGTTCGAGCACCGGGAGCAGGAATCCGCTCAGGACCGGGTCCGGTACTTCCTGAGCACGGCTTCGCCGCCGGCACATCGGCTCGCCAAGATGCTCGCGGCCGTACCGGCCACCTTCCCGGTGGCGCAGTTCGTCCAGACCGAGCTGCTGCCGGAAGCAGGCTCGGAACACCTGGCGGAAGTGCTCTACAGCGGTCTGCTGCCGCCGATCGGTGACATGGACGACGACCGGATCACGGACACGCTGACTTTCGACTTCCCCGTATCCGTGCGGCAGGTCCTGCTGGGCGGGGCTCGACGGTCGGAGACCGCCGAAGTCGTCCGCGCCACGTCGGCACGATTCGGCGATTCCCTGGGCACGTTCAGCCGGCTCCCAGCCGCCGTCGACGCGCCGGACAGCGCGCCCGACCCCGAGCCGGGTAGGGAACCCGTCGGGGCCACCGCACTCGAGCGGGTGGTGATGCAGGCATTGAGCGGTCCCTATTTGCCCCGCGCTCAACGACTTAGCTCGATCGAGCGAAATTCATCCCGTCAATTCCTGTCAGAGGGAAAGTATCGGGACCCGAAAAGCCGAGATCTCGCCGAGAGCTATGGTGAGTCGGTGACTGCGATGAGGCCTGAGACGCCTTTGCCGACAGAAGCACTCGTCATCGAAGGCGGCGCACAGACACCGCCCGTATTGGTAGAAGCTCGCACGACCACGCGTTACCCGGAAGAGGCACACGAGCTGGAATACCAGAAGCGACCCGAGGTGCCCGCCGTCTGGGGCAGCATCCCGCCGCGGAATCCCAAGTTCACCGGACGCCGGGAACTGCTCCGGCGGCTCTCCGAATCCATGGCTGGTGGTGCTTCCGCTGTCCTGCCGTCGGTGTTGCATGGCATGGGCGGTATCGGAAAAACGCAGATTGCGGTCGAATACATCCACAACCACTCGTCGGACTACGACATCGTCTGGTGGATCCATGCCGCGCATCCGACGCAAATCCGGGGCGCGTTCACCGAACTCGCCCGTCAGCTGGGCCTTCCGGGAGCAGAAGAGGCGGACTCCGCGGTGCCGGCCGCTCGCGAGGCGCTGAGAACCGGACGTCCCTACGGGCGCTGGCTCCTGGTGTTCGATTCGGCCGAAGACCCTCGTATGGTTCGTTCGTTCTTCCCCACCAACGGCACCGGGCAAATCCTGATCACCACGAGGAATCCGGACTGGACCAGCGTCGCTCGGCCGATCGAGGTCGACGTTTTCTCCCGCGCGGAAAGCCTCGAACTCCTGCACCGGCGCGGCCCGGAGATCGACGAAGCCGACGCCGACCGGCTCGCCGAAAAGCTGGGGGATCTGCCTCTCGCGATCGAACAGGCGGCGGCCTGGCGTGCGGAAACCGGAATGCCGGTCCACGAGTACCTGCGGTTGTTCGACGAGAAGGTAGCGGAGATCCTGAACACGTCCGCCCCGGCCGATTACGACCTGCCTGTCGCGGCGGCTTGGAATGTCGCGTTCGACGAGCTGAGAACCCGGAACGCGGCTGCACACCAGCTGCTCCAGGTGTGTGCCTTCTTCGCTCCCGAACCCATTTCGCGAACGGTCTTTTCCGGGGTGCGCGGGGTGACGATATCGCCGGAGCTCGACTCGGCCCTGCGAGACCCGATCAAGCTGTCCATGGCCATCCGGGCCATCAACCGCTACAGCCTCGCCAAGATCGACTACCGTAGTGACACCCTGATCGTGCACCGCCTGGTCCAGCTGGTGCTGCGCAACAGGATGACCCCGGAACTGCGAGCCAAGATGCGGCACGGTGCTCACCTGCTGCTGAGCAACCTCGATCCGAACGATCCGGCTTCGTCGAAGCAGTGGCCGCGCTACCGGGAGCTCCTTCCACACGCCTACGCCGCGGAGATCGTGGAGTGCGACGAGCGCTGGGTCGGTCAGCTGGTGCTCAACCTCATGGGATTCCTCTACCAGTGGGGGGACCACGACGAAGCCGTCCGGCTGGCTGAGCTGACCCTCCGCGAATGGCGGTTCAGACTGGGCGAAGACGACCCGCATACCGTCCAGGCGGCGGAGCGTCTCGGCTATTACTACTGGGTGACCGGCCGTTACGCCGAAGCAGCGCAAATCAACCGGACGACGCTCGAAACGCGGCGGCGGATCTCGGGCGACGAAAGTGAAGAGACGTTGGCCGCGCAGATCGCCGTCGCCGGCGACCTCTCCGCCCAGGGTGATTTCATGGCGGCCCGTGATCTGACCGAAGAGGTCTACCGGAAGTCCAGAGTCCTCTTCGGAGAAGACGATCCGGCAACGCTGCGTGCGGCCCGGATCCACGGCACCAGCCTGCGACTCTGCGGTGACTTCCGGGCAAGTGTCGAACTCGACGAAGCCAACTACCGACGGCAGATCGAGGTGCTCGGCTACGACCACGCCGAAACGCTCAGTTCACTGATGGGCCTTATCATCGGTCAGCGCGAAGCCGGTCGATACGAGTGGGCTCGCCGCGAGCACGAAGTGATCGCCGAACGCGTCCGAAAGATCTTCGGCGACGACAACGCCGAGACGCTTCGGAGACGCGCCTATCTCGCGGTGACCCGACGCAAAGCCGGCGACTACCAAGCGGCCAGGGAGCTGGCCGCCGAAGTGCTGAAACGGTTCGTGCAGCGGTACGGCAACGACAACTTCAACGTGATGGCCTGCGCGCTCGGCTATTCGATCGACCTGCGGTACGCGGGCGAACTCGCACGGGCACGGGAACTGGGCGAGGAGATTTTCGAGCGGTATCGGCGGAACCTGGGCGAGAGCCATCCGCACACCACAGCGGCGGCGGTCGACCTCGCGGTCACCCTCCGTCTGTCCGGCATCCCGGAGGCGAAGGATCTCGACGAGCGTTCGCTGTCTCAGCTCCGGGAGTCGCTCGGGCCCGATCACCCCAGTGCGCTGGCCTGTGGCGTCAATCTAGCCAGCGACTTCGCTGCCTTCGGAAGCACCGAGCTGGCCCTGGAACTGGGCGCGGACATCGTGGTGAGGGCCGAGTGCGTACTCGGCCCCGGCCATCCGATCACCCTGGCCGCGCGCTTCAACCGCGTGCTGGACCTGCGATCGACGGGGCGGCAACAGGGAGTGGAAGCTGTTTACAGCGAGGTGCTCGGGCAGTATCGGCACGTTCTCGGCGATGGGCATCCCGATGTCATCGCCGTCTGCAAGGGCAGCCGCGCGGACTGCGACATCGATCCGCTGCCCCTCTGACCCCGGGGCGGCCGACGGGACGTGCTTCCTCGGGGAATGCCGGGCTGGTGCGGATCGCCGCGATGCACACCAGCCACGGTGGTCGTGGCCCGCTCGGCCAAGCGGGTTGTTCGCCGGCGAGGCACGCTACTCGCCGGGTTGGCCGCCCGCGTCGAGCCAGCCGATCCAGGCGGACAGCCTGTCCGGCGGACAGGGGACACCTCGTGCCCGCACCGCCCGGTGCACCGCGCGCACCAGCTCGGGGCAGCGGAGGAGAGCGTGTCCGGCAGCGGCGTCCGACTTGGCCAGTGCGAGCCCCAAACCCGCCCAGGCCGCGGGCGACTCGGGATCCTCGGCCAATTCAGCGAGGTAGCCCTGCACAGCGGCCGGAATGCGGCCGTCGGCGTAGGCGAAATCGGCAGGGGTGGCGTCGGGCACGGTCGACCAGGATCGCGCCAGTCTTCGGTGGTCGGTGATGGCCAGCCGAACGAGGTCGAGGCGTGCGTGCCGCCAGCGTCCGTCGGGGACCGGTGTGGGCAAACCGTCCTCGATGCGACCGAGCGGCGGCCGGGTCTTTCCCGAGCACCAGGCGTCCGCGAGCGCGACGACCGCCGCAGGGTCCGGGCGCAGATGGCGTAGCCGCCAGCCGGCGTAGTGGTCGGTGGCGGCGGCCGCGGCAGCCGCCGCGACGACCGCGGACACCTCTTCCTGCTGCCAAGACCCGACCAGGTCGGCGACGCCGCCGAGGAAGAGCCGCCCATCGTCGGTCAGCTCAGGATCGTTCTGAAGGACGCGAAGGACGCGCCAGGTCGCCGCGCGCCAGTAGGCGAATTCGAACTCCGCGAGCAGACGGAGCTGGTAGCCGTCATCTCTCGTGAGCGCTCGCCAAAAGGCGGCCACCCCGAAAAATGCGTAGACGCCTTGGAATACCCCGCCGAGTGGCCGCGGGTCGTCGCGCCACGGGGTGTAGAACCGTTCGGCGGGATCGTCGGTGTGCAGACAGACGAGGTGCAACAGCCCGCTCAGCCGGTTGTGGTGAAACTCGTGGATCAGCATCGCGGCCAGCGTGGCGGGATCGGTGGGTCTCGCGACGATCGCGCTTCCGAACGCCTCGCCACTCGAGGCACTGGACGTCCGGAACGGCATCAGCGCCCGCGGAACGACGGAGTCGAAACCCGCTTGCAGTGCTTCGGCTTCCTGGGGCAGGCAGCGAGTGATCAACTGCCATGCTTCGTCGAGCAGCACGGCCCACTCCCGCACCTCGGCGGCGGGGAGCCGCTGCGGGAGAATCGGATCGTACGAACCGCGGTAAGGGTCGACGTCGTCGAGGCGAAGCGTCAACGTCTTCGCGGCGGCCCGCAGGGTCACCTGCCGGACGCCCCACCAACCGGGTGCATCACTCGACAGGTCGGTGGGGAGTTCGACGGCCGACGTTTCGCCACGGATTTCCCGTCGGCTGCGGTCGCACCGCACCTTCGCAACCGAGTGGAGCTCATCGCCGCCGAGCTTGGCGACGCCCAGACCGGGAAGCGCGGCATTCCCGGACCAGACCGGGATCTCGGTGCTGAAAGACAGTTTCGCCCGAATCGCGGCGGCCGCCGCGATCGCGTGGATGTGGCCGACGTGCACCCACAGCGGGCATACGCCGGCGATCTGCCGGTGGAGCAGCCGGGACGTGTAGCCCAGCCAGCTGCCGGTGTAAGGATGAGCGAGGACGAGGTCGAGAGCGTCCGGCGCTACGCCCTGCACACGGGACAGCAACTCCCAGGCTTGCTCGGGATCGGGCAGCGGCCCCGGCAAGTCGCTCTTCTTGGCGGCGATGTCGGTCACGGCGCGGAGGAGCAGCAGCCGGCGACTGCGCTCGGTTTTCCGCAGCCGGTGCACCACTGGCGCGCCGCCGGTGCCGTGGGCCAATTCGGTGAAGTCCACCATGCTGAGCCGGTGAACCGTGAATTCTTCGGGACCTGTTCCGGGTTCGTACGGTGTCACGGTGCTAGGGCGTCAGCGGGACCAGCCGTTTTCCAGCTTTTGGTCGCAGACTCGGACATATCCCGCGTCCTCGACTACGTGCCGGACCGCGCGGTGCAGCACGGGAGTGTCCAATGTGCGAAGCATCGCCAGCGGGACGTTCCCCAGGTCCATGACCTCGGATTCGAGGTTGGGAGCCAAGCTTTCGAGCAGCGCGGTCATTCTGCGTCCCTCCCGATCGGCGAATGGGCCGACCGACGGCCACGGTGCCCCATGATGCCAGCTTCCGGGGTCACCGTGCACGTGCAATTTCGAGTGAATGCGTCCGTCCGGACGCTACTGGGACAATAGTGACATCGATGGCAGGCCGAGCGGTGAACGATTACCCGGCGACGCCCAGGACCATATGGAGTAACGTCGTCAGCTCTGCCTCGAAGTGCGGCCTCGAAGCCACCCGGCGGGTCCGGGCCAGGTCGTTCGCGATGGTCAGCGCCGCATGGACCGTGATCTTCGCTTCCCTCGCCGGCAGCGAAGGGCGGACGGTGGACAGCAGCGTCACCCACTGGGCCACGTAGTCCCGCTGCACCCGCAGCAGGTCTGCCTTGTCCCGGTCCGGCATCGTCACCCGGTCCGCCGAGAACGACACCAGCAACTCCGGCGTGTGCAAGATCGTGTGCACGTACGACGCCGCCAGGCGACGCAGGGCCGAGCGCTCGTCCGACGTCTGTAGGGCTCGCTCGGCCGCCACGGCCAGGCGGTCGGCTGCTCGGTGGCCGATGGCCACCATCAGCGCTGCCTTGCTGGGGAAGTGGCGGTAGACGCTGGGCCCGGCTATGCCCGCCGCCGATCCGATGTCCTCCATGCTCACGGCGTGGTAGCCCCTCTGGGCGAACAATGCCGTTGCCTCCGCCAGGACCTGCTCGCGGCGGGAGGGTGTGCCCAAGCTTGCGATGGACACCGAAGGCGGTGTGGCAGGCGAAGGCAGTGTGGCGTTCAGCACATTCAGGGCCAGTTCGATCAGCAACTGAGCGAAGCGCCGACGGGCCACCGACGTGTGGTGGACCGACACGCTGCCGAACACCGACAGCGCCGCCCAGCAGAGGAGCTCCGCGTCCTCGGCGGGCAGCTCCGGGCGGCGGGCCTGCAGCGCCTTCGACCACGCTGCCAGTACCAATGCCGACCTGCGGGCGATCTCGCGCTGGTCCTCCTTCGGCAGATGCCGGCCCTCCCAGCGCCACAGCGCCGCGATCTCACGGCGCTCCACGGCCTGGGTGGCGAGCCGGCTCAGGAGGGATTCCAGCTGGTCAGCGGGCGGCACCGAGTCCGAAAGCGCCGAAGCCGTCGCCGCCTCCATCTCCTCGAAGCCGGTCAGGACCACGTACGCCAGGATTGCCTGCTTGTCCGCGAAGTGCCTGTACAACGCCGGGCCTGTTACGCCCGCCGCGTCCGCTATGTCCTTGATTCCCACTCCGGGGAAGCCGCGGGCTCGGAACAGCTCCGCCGCCACCGCGGCCAGCTGGGCCCTGCGGTCTCGGGGACGGGAGCTGTGTTCGGTCATGGTGAGTGAACGATAGCGGCTCATGGCACACCCGCAACCCATTGACACCATGGGGTTATCCGGCGATATGTTAATGGCCATTAGCCCTACTGGCCGGTATCATCGGCCACGGCACGACGACGTCCGACAGCTCGCGAGGAGTAGTTCAGTGAGTAGCGAGGCCTACATCTACGAGGCGATCCGCACGCCTCGCGGCAAGAACAAGGGCGGTGCCCTGCACGGCACCAAGCCGGTCGACCTGGTGGTCGGCCTGATCAACGAACTGAAGGTCCGCCACCCGAACCTCGACCCCGCCGCGATCGACGACATCGTGCTCGGCGTCGTCTCGCCCGTCGGGGAGCAGGGGGCCGTCATCGCGCGCACCGCCGCGCTGAACGCCGGGCTGCCCGAGACCGTCGCCGGTGTGCAGCTCAACCGGTTCTGCGCCTCCGGCCTGGAGGCCACCAACACCGCCGCGCAGAAGGTCCGCTCCGGCTGGGACAACCTGATCATCGCCGGTGGCGTCGAGTCGATGTCGCGGGTGCCGATGGGCTCCGACGGCGGCGCGCTGTTCATGGACCCGGCCACCGCCTACGACAACTACATCGTCCCGCAGGGCACCGGCGCCGACCTGATCGCGACCATCGAGGGCTTCTCCCGCGAGGACGTCGACCGCTGGGCCGTCCGCTCGCAGGACCGCGCCGAGGCGGCCTGGTCCGGCGGCTACTTCGCCAAGTCCGTCGTCCCGGTCAAGGACATCAACGGCGTCACGGTCCTGGACCACGACGAGCACCGCCGTCCCGGCTCCACCGTCGAGAGCCTCGGCAAGCTGAAGCCCGCCTTCGCCGGCATCGGCGAGCTGGGCGGCTTCGACGCCGTCGCGCTGCAGAAGTACCACTCGGTCGAGAAGATCAACCACGTCCACACCGGCGGCAACTCCTCCGGCATCGTCGACGGCGCCGCGCTGGTCCTCGTCGGCTCCGAGCAGGTCGGCAAGACCTTCGGGCTGACCCCGCGGGCGCGGATCGTGGCCACCGCGTCGATCGGCTCCGAGCCGACGATCATGCTCACCGGCCCCACGCCGGCCACCGAGAAGGTCCTCAAGGCCGCGGGCCTCACGCCCGAGGACATCGACCTGTGGGAGCTCAACGAGGCGTTCGCCTCCGTCGTGCTCAAGTGGATCAAGGACCTGCACCTCGACGAGGAGAAGGTCAACGTCAACGGCGGCGCGATCGCCATGGGCCACCCGCTCGGCGCCACCGGCGCGATGCTGGTCGGCACCGTGGTCGACGAGCTGGAACGCCGCCAGGCGCGCCGCGCCCTGGTGACCCTGTGCATCGGCGGCGGCATGGGCGTCGCGACCATCATCGAGCGGGTGTGAGGACTGAAATGCCGGAAAGCAAGACCATCCGCTGGGACCAGGACGAAGACGGCATCGTCACCCTGACCCTCGACGACCCGAACCAGTCGGCGAACACGATGAACGCCGACTTCCGCGAGTCGCTCGGTGTCACGGTCGACCGCCTGGAGGCCGAGAAGGACTCCATCACCGGCGTCGTCATCACGTCCGCCAAGAAGACGTTCTTCGCCGGCGGCGACCTGAACGACCTCATCCAGGCCAAGCCCGAGCACGCGGTCGAGCTGACCGAGGGCAGCACCCTGATGAAGGGGCAGATGCGCCGCATCGAGCAGCTCGGCAAGCCGGTCGTCGCGGCGATCAACGGCGCCGCGCTCGGCGGTGGCCTGGAGATCGCGCTGGCGACGCACCACCGCATCGCCGCCGACGTCAAGGGCAGCCAGATCGGCCTGCCCGAGGTGACGCTGGGCCTGCTGCCCGGCGGCGGTGGCGTGGTCCGCACCGTGCGCCTGCTGGGCATCCAGAGCGCGCTGCTGAACGTCCTGCTGCAGGGCCAGCGGCACCGCCCGGCCAAGGCGCTGGAGCTCGGCCTGGTGCACGAGCTCGTCGGCTCGGTCGAGGAGCTCGTCCCCGCCGCGAAGGCGTGGATCAAGGCGAACCCCGACGGCGGCGTGCAGCCGTGGGACGTCAAGGGCTACAAGATCCCCGGCGGCACCCCGTCGAACCCGAGCTTCGCGGCCAACCTGCCGGCGTTCCCGGCGAACCTGCGCAAGCAGATCAAGGGTGCGAACATGCCGGCGCCGCGGGCGATCCTGGCCGCCGCGATCGAGGGCGCGCAGGTCGACTTCGACACCGCGCAGCTGATCGAGACGCGCTACTTCATCCACCTCGCCACCGGCCAGGTCTCGAAGAACATGACGAAGGCGTTCTTCTTCGACCTGCAGACCATCAACTCCGGCGGTTCGCGGCCGGACGGCTTCGAGAAGTACACGGCCAAGAAGGTCGGCGTGCTCGGCGCCGGGATGATGGGCGCGGCGATCGCGTACGTCTCGGCGAAGGCGGGCATCGACGTCGTGCTCAAGGACGTCTCGCTCGAGGCGGCCGAGAAGGGCAAGGGCTACGCCGAGAAGATCGAGCAGAAGGCCCTTTCGCGCGGCAAGACCACGCAGGAGAAGTCGGACGCGCTGCTGGCCAAGATCAAGCCGACCGCCGACCCGGCCGACTTCGCGGGCGTCGACTTCGTCATCGAGGCCGTCTTCGAGAGCGTCGAGCTGAAGCACAAGGTGTTCGGCGAGATCGAAGGCATCGTCAACGCCGACGCCGTGCTGGGCTCCAACACCTCGACCCTGCCGATCACCACGCTCGCCGAGGGCGTGCAGCGGCAGGAGGACTTCATCGGGATCCACTTCTTCTCGCCGGTGGACAAGATGCCGCTGGTCGAGATCATCTGCGGTGAGAAGACGTCGCCGGCCACGCTGGCCAAGGTCTTCGACTACACGCTGCAGATCAAGAAGACCCCGATCGTCGTCAACGACAGCCGCGGCTTCTTCACCTCGCGCGTGATCGGCACGTTCATCAACGAGGCAGTCGCCGCGCTGGGCGAGGGCGTCGAGCCGGCGTCGATCGAGCAGGCCGGCGCGCAGGCCGGCTACCCGGCGCCGCCGCTGCAGCTGATGGACGAGCTGACGCTGACCCTGCCGCGCAAGATCCGCCAGGAGTCCAAGGAAGCCGTCGAGGCCGCGGGTGGCACCTGGAAGTCGCACGCGTCGGAGGCCGTCATCGACCGGATGGTCGAGGAGTTCGACCGCAAGGGCCGCTCGACGGGCGCGGGCTTCTACGAGTACGACTCCGAAGGCAAGCGCGCCGGCCTGTGGCCGGGCCTGCGCGACGCGTTCAAGTCCGGCTCGGCGCAGGTGCCGTTCGAGGACCTCAAAGAGCGGATGCTCTTCGCCGAGGCCCTCGAGACGGTCAAGTGCTTCGACGAGGGCGTGCTGACGTCGGTGGCCGACGCCAACATCGGCTCGATCTTCGGCATCGGCTTCCCGGCGTGGACCGGTGGTGTCATCCAGTACATCAACCAGTACGAGGGTGGCCTGCAGGGCTTCGTCGACCGGGCGCGTGAGCTGGCCGCCCGCTACGGCGACCACTTCGAGCCCCCGGCTTCGCTGGTGGAGAAGGCCGCCAAGGGCGAGATCTACGAATAAGCCGCGTTGATCGAACGGGCCGTTCCCTTCCCGGGAACGGCCCGTTCGTCACAACGCGACGGCGACCTCGGCGTGGCTCACGCGGTCGTCCCAGCGGCTCAGCGCCCGCCGCGCGCCCTCCTCGAGAACGGCCTCTTCGTAGCTCTCGCCCGCGAAGCCACGTACGGCGTCGAGATCGGTGAAGAACGTGATCGAGGTGAACTCGACCTCGTCGCCGACCCGGCGCCGCAGCAATCGGGCGCCCTGGAAGCCGGGCACGTCGCGCAGGTGCTCCGCCACGTCGGTTTCGTAGTGCCGTTGGTAGTCGTCGGCCGTCGCGGCGGGCGCCCAGCCGCGCCAGGTGCGTGCGATCATCCTCGGTTCCCCAATCCGTCGTGCGGGCGGAATAGTCCGGCAGTTTGTCCGCTTCTGTTTGCCCGCAGGCCACCGGGGGCGGGTTAGTCTCCGCCCATGCGCCGTTCCCTCACGGTGGCTCTCGCCGCCACCTTGCTCTCCTCGACGCTGACAACGATGTCAACCGCCGCCGGGCTGAGCCCCGCCGACTTCGTCGATCCGCTCATCGGCTCGGCGGGGGACGGCAACACCTACCCCGGGGCCACCGCGCCCTTCGGCATGCTGGCCTGGAGCCCGACCAGCACCCGTGGCGACCAGACGAGCACCGGCGCCGCCAACGGCTACCAGTACGACACCACCCGGATCCGCGGCTTCAGCCTCACCCACGTCAACGGCGCCGGCTGCAACCCCGGCGCCGCCGGTGACGTGCCGATCATGCCCTTCGCCGGCGACGTCACCTCGTCGCCGACCGCGGACACCACCGACGCCGTCTACGCGAGCAACTTCAGCCACGCCGACGAAGCCGCGACGCCCGGCCGCTACCGGCTCGGCCTCGCCAACGGCGTCACGACGGACGCGGCCGCGACCGAACGCACCGCGATCGCCTCGCTGCGGTACCCGGCGGACAAGCCCGCGAGCCTGCTCTTCCGCACGTCGAACTCGCTCAACGGCAGCGAAGACGCCGAGACCCACCTCGACCCGGCGAACCGCACGGTCACCGGGTCCGTGCTCACCGGCGCCTTCTGCGGCCGCCGCGCGAACGGCGGGGTCAACAACCGCAAGTCCTACTACCGCCTGTACTTCACCGCCCGGTTCGACCAGCCCTTCACCGGCACCGGGACGTGGCAGGACGCCACGCTCCAGCCCGGCGGCCTCGACCAGACCGGCGGCGAAGGCTACGCCACCGGCAAGGACCGCGCCGGACGCGGCTCCGGCGGCTACGTCACCTTCGCGCCCGGCAGCACGGTGACGATGCGGATCGCGATCTCCTACGTCTCCCTCGAAGGCGCCGAACGCAACCTGCGGGCCGAGCAGCCGCCGAGGTCCACAGTGGACAGCATCGCCGAGAAGACGAAGCGGGCCTGGAACACCGAACTGAGCCGCGTGGACGTCGGCGGCGGCACGGCCGGCCAGCGGATCGTCTTCACCACCGCGCTCTACCACAGCTTCCAGCAGCCCAACCTGGTCAGCGACGTCGACGGCCGGTACCTGGGCATGGACCGGAAACCCCACCGCGTCGAACCCGGGCAGGACGCGCAGTACTCGAACTTCTCCGGCTGGGACCAGTACCGCGCCCACGTGCAGCTGCTGGCCCTGCTGCAACCGCGCGTGGCCGGCGACTTCGCCCAGTCGCTCTACAACTACGCGCGGCAGAACGACGGCGTCTGGGACCGCTGGGTGCACGTCAACGGCGCCACCCACGTCATGACCGGCGACCCGTCGGCGGCGACGCTCGCGACCTTCTACGCCATGGGGGTCCGCAACTTCGACTACCGCGGCGCCTTCGATTCGCTGTACCGGCAGGCGACCATCCCGCGGCCGGAGGGCCTGCAGGACGGCGGCTGCCCCGGCCAGTGCGTCGGCCAGCGGCCGAACCTCGCGCAGTACCTGACGTCCCACTACGCGCCCCAAGACGTCTGCCACTGCTGGGGCGGTGCCGCCGAAACGCTCGAAGACTCCGTCGCGGACTTCGCGCTCGGGCAGTGGGCCCGCCGGCTCGGCCGCACGAAGGAAGCCGCGGAACTCGACGCCCGCGGTGGCTACTGGCGCAACGTCTTCAACCCCGCCACCGGGTACGCGCAGGCGCGCAACGCCGACGGCAGCTGGGTGACGCCGTTCGACCCGGCGAGCGACCGCGGTTTCGCGCAGGGCAGCGCGGCGGCCTACACCTGGATGGTCCCGCAGGAGGTCACCGGCCTCGCCGACGCCATGGGCGGCAAGGCCACCGCGATCAGCCGCCTCGACGGCTTCTTCCACGACGCGAGCGGGAACTGGCAGCTCAAGGGCGGCGGCCCGCTGAAGTACGACCCGACGAACGAGCCGGACATCCACGCGCCGTGGCTGTACAACGAGCTGGGTCAGCCGTGGAAGACGCAGGAAACCGTGCGGCAGCTGGTGAACTCCGTCTACACGACCGGGCCGTCGGGCCTGCCCGGCAACGACGACCTCGGCACGATGTCCGCTTGGTACGTCTTCTCGGCGCTCGGCCTCTACCCGCGGACGCCGGGCTCGGCGGAACTGCTGCTGTCGAGCCCGCTGCACCCGAGCGCCGTGCTCCGGCCGGCGGGCGGCGCGCCGATCCGGATCACGACGTCGGGGAGCGGGAAGTACGTCCAGGACGTCCGCCGGAACGGCCGTCCCCAGCGGGACTGGAAGCTCGACGCGGGCTTCCTCCGCACCGGCGGCAGCCTGGACTTCCGGCTGTCGGAGACGCCGTCGAGCTGGGGGAGTTAGGGCTCGAGCGCGAAGTGCGGCAGCCGGCGGTCCAGCCACCGCGGCAGCCACCAGGCCCGGGCCCCGAGCAGCCGCATGATCGCCGGGACGAGAAGGCAGCGGATCACCAGGGCGTCCAGCAGCACCGCGACCGCCAGGCCGAGGCCGAACTGGGCGAGCATCCGCGAGGGGTCGAGCAGGAACGCGCCGAACACGAGCACCATGATCGCGCCCGCCGCGGTGATCACGGCGCCCGTCGAGGCGAGCCCTTCGCGCACCGCCAGCCGGGCGTCGCCGGTCCGCCGCCACTCCTCGTGCATCCGGGACACCAGGAACACCTCGTAGTCCATCGACAGCCCGAAGACGATCGCGAAGATCATCACCGGCACGAACGCCTCGATCGGGCCGGGCTGCGCGCCGAACCAGCCGTCGCCGAACACCAGCGTCATCACGCCGAGGGAGGCGCCGATGCTCAGCAGGTTCAGCAACGCCGCCTTGAGCGGGATCAGGATCGACCGGAACACGACCATCAGCAGCAACGCCGACAGCCCGACCACCACCAGCACGAACAGCGGCAGCCGGTCCGCGACGGCGCCGGCGAAGTCGGTCGCGGCCGCGACGGAACCGCCGACGAGGTAGTGGCCCGGCAGCGCCGGCAGCACCTCGGTGCGCAGCCGCGTCACCAGCTCGGCGGTCGCCTCATCCTGCGGTGACGTCGTCGGGAAGGCCAGGACGGTCCGGCCCATCGGCGGCAGGACACGGGCGATCCCCGGGGTGACTGCGAGCTGTTGCCGCAACGCGACCGTGTCGCCGTCTTCGGTGACGATCGCGAGCGGGCCGGTGAAGCCCGGGCCGAAGCCCTCGGCCAGCAGGTCGTAGGCCTCCCGTGTGGTGGAGCCGGCCGGGTCGGTGCTCGCGTCGGCGAACCCGAGCCGCAGGCCCGCGGCCGGAAGGGACAGTCCGATGAGGACGATCAGGCCGATGGCGAGCGGAGCCAGCGGACGCCGTTGGACGCCGTCGGCGAGCCGTCGCCAGGCCTTGCCGTGCTCCCGTCGAGCGGCGTGCCGCCGGATGCCGCGTTCGAGCCGCTTGCCGAACAGCGACAGCAGCGCGGGCAGGAGCGTGACGGACGCGAGCATCGTCATCAGGACGGTGAGCGCGACGGACAGCGCGACCCCGCGCAGCCCGCCGAGCCCGAGCGCGAGGAGGCCGAGCAGCGCGATGATGACGGTCGTCCCGGCGAACAGCACCGAGCGGCCGGCCGTGTCGAGCGCCCGGCGGGCGGCGGCGTCACGGTCGTGGCCCGCGAGGAGTTCGGTGCGGTAGCGGGAAAAGATCAGCAGCGCGTAGTCGACGCCGACGCCGAACCCGACCAGCATCATCAGCGGCGAGGTGTAGCTGGCGATGTCGACGACGTGCGAGACGACGGTGATCACGCCCAGCGTGCTGCCGACCGCGAACACCGCGGTGATGACCGGCAGCCCGGCCGCGAGCAGCGAGCGGAACAGGAACACGAGGATGACCAGCGCGGCGAGCAGGCCGACGCCCTCCGCGGGGCCGCCGCTCCCGGAGATCCGCTCGATCGGGTCGCCGGCCAGCGCGACTTCGACCGGCCCGGCCCGCTTCGCGGTGTCGGCGAACTTCACGATGTCGTCGTAGGGGAGGTCGGTCGAGGCCGCGTCGAAGGTGACGGTGGCGTAGCCGATCCGCCCGTCGGCCGAGAACGTCGTTTCGGACACCGACCGCACGTGCGGCAGGGCGCGGACTTCGCCGAGCATGGTGTCGATCGGCGCGCGGTTCGCGGCGAGCCCGCCGTCGGCCTTCAGCACGATCTGCGCGCTCGCGCCGGACTGCGGGGAGCTCTTGAGCAGGTCGACGACCTGCTGGGATTCGGTGCCGGGCAACGAGTTGTCGTCGTGGAACGCGCTGCCGGCCAGCTGCGAGGTGACCGTGACGCCGATGAGGACCAGCGCCCAGAGCGCGACGGCGAGCCACCGGTGGTGCTGCGCCCAGCCGGCCAGCCGCGCCAGGCCGCCCCCGGAGGTACGAGTGATGGTGTCCATGGTGGACAAGGATTCGCGAGGAGGGCCCTACCGCGCGTCGCGCAGCGGAGGACACCTCGCGTGCTCCCAGCGGTGTCCCCTAAGGCCGTTCCCGTACTCCTGGCGGAGTACGGGTCAGGGCGTCAGCCACCGGGGCGTCACCGCGCCGGACTCGTAGGCGAGGACGACGAGCTGGGCCCGGTCGCGCGTGCCGGTCTTGGTCATGATGCGGCTGACGTGCGTTTTCGCCGTCGCCGGGCTGAGGGTGAGCTCGCGCGCGATCTCGTCGTTCGACAGCCCGGCCGCGACCAGGGACAGCACTTCGCGTTCGCGGTCGGTGAGGCGGTCGAGTGCCGGGGACGGCGCCGGCCGGGTGCCGCGCGCGGCGAACTCCGCGATGAGGCGCCGGGTGATCGACGGGGCCAGCAGCGCGTCGCCGCGGGCGACCACGCGCACGGCGTGGATCAGCTCCTCGGGCTCGGTGTCCTTGACCAGGAACCCGCTCGCGCCCGCCCGCAGCGCGCCGTAGACGTCCTCGTCGAGGTCGAACGTCGTGAGGATGACGACCCTGGTGTGCACGCCCGGGTCGGCCAGGAGGTGCCGGGTGGCGGCGAGGCCGTCGAGCACCGGCATCCGGATGTCCATCAGCACGACGTCGGGGTGGTGGTCGTGCGCGGCCTGCAGCGCCTCGCGCCCGTCCGCGGCCTCGGCCACCACGGAAATGTCGTCCTCGCCGTCCAAAATGGACCGGAAGCCGGCGCGGACGAGCCGCTGGTCGTCGACGAGCAGGACCCGGATCATCGGCCCATCATCGCACCGGGAGCCGGGCCCGCACCCGGTAGCCGCCGCCTTCGCGCGGCGCCGCGGTCAGCTCGCCGCCGAGGGCCCGCGCGCGTTCGGCCATCCCGCGGATGCCGTTGCCCGCCGGGGCCGCGCCACCGCGACCGTCGTCGTCGACCGCCACGGTCAGCTCGTCGGCGCCGTAGCCGAGCCGGACGACGACGGTCTTCGCGCCGGCGTGCCGGGCGACGTTGGTCAGCGCCTCCTGGACCACCCGGAACGCGGCGTGCTCGACGTCCGGCGGCAGGTCACGGGCGACGCCGTCGATCTCGGTCCGCACGGTCAGCCCGGAGGCGCCGACCGATTCGGCCAGCTCCGCGACCCGCTGGAGGCCCGGCCCGCCGGTTTGCCGGAGCATGCCGAGCGTCGCGCGCAACTCCTGGAGCGCGGTCTTGCTGGCGTCCTTGATCGCCCCGAGCGCCTCCTCGGCCTGGCCAGGGTCACGGCGGTGCAGCGCGGCGCCGGCCTGGACGTTGATCAGCGCGAGGTGGTGGCCGAGGACGTCGTGCAGCTCGCGGGCGATGCGCAGGCGTTCGTCGGTGGCCCGCGCCCGGGCCTCGGCTTCCTTCGTGCGCTCGGCCTCGGCGCGGTAGTGCGCGACGGCGCCGCCGGCGACCAGGGCGACGAACCAGCCGGTCATCAGGAAGAACGCGAAGTTGTCGACGTGCCGCCCGGTCCGCGAGCTGATTTCGCCGGCCGTGACGCCGGCCATCGCGGCGACGACGAGCAGCGCGGCACCACGGATCCGCCCGGCCGCGGCGGCGTTGTAGAGCGCGTAGGCGAAGGCGAGCAGGACGAGGCCGTCGGGGTCGGTCAGGGGGTAGTAGAGCGCGCAGCAGACGAGCGCGAACCCGGCGACGCTCAGCGGGTACCGGCGCCGGAGGAAGAGGGCGGCGCAGCAGAGGAGGGTGAGCCCCCAGCCGATCGCGGCGTGGCGGGCGGGCTCGGCACCGTCGTTGAGGACGGCGAAGAGCGAGCCGGCGACCACGGTCAAGGTGACCGTGAGCTCGGCCGCGTACCGCCGTAGCCAGGACATACGCCGAGTCTAGGCGGCGGCGGTTGTAACAAGAGCCTCCGATGCGCCGACTACGCGGCATTGCTTCGTGGCGCTAAGGAGTCTCGGTGAACAAGAAACTCGGGTGGATCCTCGCCGCGGGCCTGCTGGTCGCGGGCTGTGGCGCCGGCGCGGTGCCGCCGAAGAACACCGGGAACGTCGGTGTCCTCGACACCCCGGCCGCGACGTATTCGACGCCCGCGTATTCCGTTCCGGTCACGACCGAAGCGCCGCCCACGACGTCCGAAGCGCCCGTCGTCACCTCCGCGCCGCCCACCCCGCAGGCGGCCGTCCCGAAGGTGACCACGCCGAAGCCCAAGGCGCCGGGCACCACCGCGCAGGCCGCGCCCAAGCCGGCCGAGTGCGGTGCCGACTACTACCGGAACTCGGACGGCAACTGCGTCCACCGGCCCAGCGACAACCCCGCCGGCGCCACCGCCCTCTGCAAGGACGGCAGTTACAGCTACAGCCAGCACCGGTCCGGCACCTGTTCCGGCCACGGAGGCGTCCGCACCTGGCTGTGACCAAAACACCACTCGTACGGAAACCCGTCACCCCGTGGGTACAGTGCATGAAGTTGCATGATGCGTACTAAGTACACACTGGGGGTGTGGTGGTATCCCGTTCCGGCCGCGCGGTCGTCGTCGTGCTCGCTTCGTGCGGGCTCGTCGCGTCGTTCATGCAGACGCTGGTCGTGCCCCTGATCCCGGTCTTCCCGCGGCTGCTGAACGTCCCGGCGGCCGACGCGTCGTGGGTGGTCACCGTGACGCTGCTGGCCGCGTCCGTCATCACGCCGGTCAGCGGGCGTCTGGGCGACCTCTACGGCAAACGGCGGATGATCCTCGTCAGCCTCGGGCTGCTCATCGCCGGTTCGGTCGTGTCCGCGACGACCAGCGCGCTCCCGTGGCAGATCCTCGGCCGCGGGCTGCAGGGCTGCGCGATGGGCGTGATCCCGCTCGGCATCAGCATCATGCGCGACGAACTGCCGCCCGAACGCGTCGGCGGCGCGATCTCGCTGATGAGCGCGACGCTCGGGGTCGGCGGCGCCATCGGGCTGCCGGTCGCGGCCGTGGTGGCCGAGAACGCCGACTGGCACGTGCTCTTCTGGACCGCCGCCGGGCTCGGCCTGGCCTGCGCGCTGCTGATCCTCACCGTGGTGCCCGAGTCGCCGCTGCGCACGCCCGCGCCGTTCGACTACTTCGGCGCGTTCGGGCTGGCCGCCGGGCTGCTCTGCCTGCTGCTGCCGGTGGTCAAGGGCGGCACCTGGGGCTGGACCAGCCCGCCGACGCTCGGGCTGGCCGCGGCCGCCGTCGTCGTCCTGCTCGCCTGGGGCGCCTACCAGCTGCGCCGCCGCGATCCGCTGGTCGACCTGCGGGTGTCCGCGCGCCGGCCGGTGCTGTTCACGAACCTCGCGTCGATCATGGTCGGCTTCGCGCTGTACGCCATGGCGCTGTCGTTCCCGCAGCTGCTGCAGGCCCCGGCGTCGACCGGCTACGGGCTGGGTCAGACGATGGTCGAGTCCGGCCTCACCCTGGCCCCGAACGGCCTGGTGATGATGCTGCTTTCGCCGGTTTCCGCGCGGCTCATCACCCGGTTCGGCCCGCGGCCGACGCTGATCAGCGGCGCGCTGGTGATCGCCGCCGGGTACGCGTTCGCGATCGTGCTGATGGACAACGCGGCCGAGCTGATCACGGCGTCGGTGATCATCGGCGCCGGCGTCGGCATCGCGTACGCGGCGATGCCCGCGCTGATCATGGGGTCGGTGCCGGTCACCGAGACGGCGTCGGCGAACGGGCTCAATTCCCTGATGCGCTCGGTCGGCACGGCGATCTCCAGCGCGGTGATGGCGGCGATGCTGGCCCAGCTGACGATCACCGTCGGCGGGCTGCCGGTGCCGTCCCTGTCCGGCTTCCGCGCGACGTTCGCGGTGGCCGCGTTCGCCGCGCTGGCGGGTGCCCTGCTGGCGTCGCTGGTCCCGAGGAAGCAGGCGGCGCCGACCCTGGTCGGCGCCGCCTAGCAGTCACGGCCGCTGGACCCACAGCTCCCAGAGGTCCCCGAACGGCTGGCAGCTGTAGCCCAGTGCGCCGTTCTGGTTGACTTCGGCCTTACCGCGGTCCTGACACCAGGACAGCCGTGAGAACCAGTCGACGTACACCCATTCGGACATGACTTTCGCGCCGGCGGAAGAAGCGGCTTCCGCCGCCCCGGCACTGGGCCCGCCGATGAGCATGGCGGCTCCTGCGACCATTCCGCCGATCAGAACCCTCGCGCCAAGCTTCTTCATCACCCTCTACCCCCGGTTTCTCGTTGGGCCTCTGCCCGGTGAAAGCCTAACGTGCCGGAGGCCACCTTAGGTGAAGACGTGTCACGGCGGGCTAGTTCTTGCGCGCCACCAGAGCCAGGCCGCCGCACTCCGCCGGGTCGGGCGGCATTTCCGCGGGGTCGTCCGGCCGCCACTCGGGGATGAACACGATGCCCGGGTCGACGATCTCGAAGCCGTCGACCAGGGCCCGGAGCTCGTCGGCCGAGCGCGGTGTCACCGGGTTCGCGCTCTTCTGGTACATCGCGACGGCGCGGGCCGTGCCGTCGCTCTGCTGCTCGTAGGTGGCGGACGACAGGGCGAGGTAGCTGCCGGGCGCGAGCGCGTCGCGGTAGGCGGCGATCAGCCGGGCGGGGTCGCGCTCGTCCGGGATGAAGTGCACGAATAGCGCCATCACCACCATCACCGGCTGGTCCAGGTCCAGCATCATCTCGGTGGTGTCGTGCTCGAGGACGTCGTCGGGGAACTCGGCGTCGGCGTGCACCATCGCCGCGTTGTCGTTGTCTTCGAGGACGATCTCGCTGTGCGCGACGGCGATCGGCTCGTTGTCGACGTAGACGACCCGGGCGGCCGGGTCGATCGCGTGCGCCACCTCGTGCACGTGCCCGACGGTCGGCATGCCGGAGCCGATGTCGAGGAACTGCCGGATGCCCTGATCCATTCCGAACCGGATGGCCCGCCGCAGCCACTGCCGGTTGAGCCGCGCCCGCTCGCGCGCGTTCGGCTGCGCGGCCAGCACCTGCTCGGCGAACATCCGGTCGACGGCGTAGTTGAGCTGGCCCCCGAGGATGTAGTCGTACACGCGCGCGGCGTTGGGCTTGTCGAGGTCGATGCCCCGCCGCGCGTACTCGTCTTCGCTCATCCGCCGCTCCTGGAGTCAGGTGTGCCGCGAGAATAGTGGAAGCCGGCGCACCGGTTCCTGCGGACCACCAGTTCACCACGGGACCGCGCGGGCCGCGTGTTGGCCGGTCATCACCGTTGTTTGCGGGCCACCAAGGCGAGCCCGCCCGACTGTTCCGGCGGGTCTTCGAGCGGGTCGTCCGGGCGCCACTCCGGCGTGAACACGATCCCGGGCGGCAGGATCTCGAACCCGTGCACCAGCGCCCGCAGTTCGTCGGCGGAGCGCAGCGTCAACGGCGTCCCGCTCTTCTCGTAGAGCGCGACCGACCGCTTCGTCTCCTCGCCCTGCCCCTCCCACGTCCCCGACGACAGCGCGAGCAGGCTGCCGGGCGTCAGCACCTCGCGGTAGCGCGCGATCAGGCCCGCCGGATCCCGGGAGTCGGGGACGAAGTGCACGAACGCCGCCATGATGACCATCACCGGCCGGCTGAAGTCCAGCAGCGCGGTCGTGGTCGGGTGCTCCAGCACCTCGCCGGGGTACTCGGCGTCGGCCTGGATCATCGCCGCGTTGTCGTTGTCTTCGAGGACGATCTCGCTGTGCGCGACGGCGATCGGCTCGTTGTCGACGTAGACGACCCGGGCGGCCGGGTCGATCGCGTGCGCCACCTCGTGCACGTGCCCGACGGTCGGCATGCCGGAGCCGATGTCGAGGAACTGCCGGATGCCCTGCTCCGCGCCGAACCGGACCGCGCGGCGCAGTCACGCCCGGTTGACCAGCGCCATGTGCCGGGCGTTCGGCAGCACCCCGAGGATCTGGTCGGCGAACATCCGGTCGACGGCGTAGTTGAGCCTGCCGCCGATCATGTAGTCGTACACGCGGGCGGCGTTCGGCCGGTCGAGGTCGATGCCCCGCTTCGCGTGTTCGTCTTCGCTCATCCGACGCTCTCGGGCTCGGGGGTGGTCGTCCGTTTCTACAGCAGCGGGGGCACCGCCGCGTCGATGAGGTGCGGGCCGGGCTCGGCGAAGGCCCGCTGGAGCTGCTCGGCGAGTTCTTCGGCGGTGGTCGCGCGCGTGGCGGGCACGCCCATGCCCTCGGCGATCTTCACGAAGTCCATGTCCGGCCGCGAAAGGTCGAGCAGTTCGTTCGCCTTCGGGCCGCCCGAAACCGCGCCGACGCGCTGCAGCTCCATCCGGAGGATCGCGTACGCGCGGTTGTTGAGCAGCACGGTCGTGACGTTCAGGTTCTCCCGCGCCTGCGTCCACAGCGCCGAGATCGTGTACAGCGCACTGCCGTCGGACTGCAGGTTCAGCACCGGCCGGTCCGGTGCCGCGACGGCCGCCCCGGTGGCCACCGGCATGCCGTAGCCGATCGCGCCGCCGGTCAGCGTCAGGACGTCGTGGCGCGGCGCGCCGGCCGTCGCCATCGGCAGCAGCAGGCCGGACGTGTTGGCCTCGTCGGCGATGATCGCGTTGTCCGGCAGCAGCGCCCCGATCACCTCGACCCAGTTCTGCGGGGTCAGCGGCCCGCTGGGCAGCGCGGGCCGCGCCTCGGGAGCCAGCACGGGCTCGGTGTCCGCGGCGACCAGATCGGCGACCTCGGTCAGCGCGCGCGTGACGTCCTGTCCGACCGCCGCAAGCGTGTGCACTTGGGCGCCTTCGGGCACCAGATCGCTCGCCTTGCCGGGGTAGGCGAAGAACGACACGGGCGCCTTCGTGCCCGCGACGACGACGTGCTTGATCCCGTCGAGCTGGTAGGCGACCTGCTCGGCGAGGTAGCCGAGCCGCTCGATCGACGGCAGCCCGGCGCCGCGCTCCAGCCGCGCCGGGAACGTCTCGACGAACGCCTTCGCGCCGGTCGCGGCCGCGATCCGGCTCGCGGCCCGCAGGCCGTCCTCGCGGCACGCGCTGCCGCCGATGAGCAGCGCGACCGGCTCGCCGGTGCCGAACACCGCGGCGATGTCCTTGACGGTGGTGGCGTCGACGGCCTGCGGCACGCGCGGCGGGATCGGCGCGCAGGTCTCGCCGCCCTCGCCCCAGGAAGCGTCCGCGGGCAGGATCAGCGTGGCGACGCGGCCCGGCGCGTCCTGGGCGGCGGCGACCGCGGCGGCGGCGTCCGCCCCGACGTCCTTCGTGTGCTCCGAGCGGCGCACCCAGCCTTCCAGCGAGCCCGCGACGGCCTCGATGTCCGACTCCAGCGGCGCGTCGTACTGCTTGTGGTAGGTCGCGTGGTCGCCGACGACGTTGACGATCGGCGTGTGCGCGCGCCGTGCGTTGTGCAGGTTCGCCAGGCCGTTGCCCAGGCCGGGACCGAGGTGCAGCAGCGTCGCGGCGGGCTTGTCCGCGATCCGCGCGTACCCGTCGGCCGCCCCGGTGACGACGCCTTCGAAGAGGGCGAGCACGCCCCGCATCTCCGGGACCGTGTCGAGCGCGGCGACGAAGTGCATCTCCGAGGTGCCGGGGTTGGCGAAGCACACCTCGACGCCGGCGTCGACCAGCGTGCGGATCAGGGACTGGGCGCCGTTCATTTCACTCATGCGGTTCCTTCGGGAAAGAGAACGCCGGGGTTCAGGATCCCGGCGGGGTCGAAGCTCTGCTTGATCCGGCGCATCAGCTCGATCTTCGCCGGGTCTTCCAGTTCGGAGTGGTAGTGCGCCTTGGTGCGGCCGAGGCCGTGCTCGCCGGAGATCGCGCCGCCGAGTTCCATGGCGTAGGCGAAGATGTCGGTGAGCAGCTGCTTCCGCTTGGCGTCGTCCTTGCAGAAGATGCCGAGGTGGACGTTGCCGTCGCCGGCGTGCCCGCAGCCGAGCGCGCCGCCGCCGGCGGCCATCGCGAGCTCCCGCGCCTTGGCGATGAACTGCGGCATCGCGGTCCGCGGCACGACGACGTCGATCACGTCGTCGGCGCCGGCCGCCTTCGCCGTCCAGAAAGCCTTTTCGCGGGCCTCGATGAGCTTGCGGGCGGCGTTGCCTTCCAGGACGTAGACGTCGGTGGCGCCCAGTTCGCCGAGCAGCTCGCCGACGGTCTCGACGTCCTCCTCGAGCCGGCCGGTCTCGCGGTTTTCCAGTGCCACCACGAGGTAGGCCTCGCTGGTCTCGCGGATCTTGTCCGGGACACCCAGCTCGAGCTTCTCGTTGTAGACGATCGCCGCCATCGTGAGGTTGTCGATGTACTCGAGGATGTGCGGCGCGAGCCCGCTGGAGAGGATGGCGGGCACGGCGGCCATCACCTGGCCGAAGTCGCCGAAGGGCGCGAGCACCGTGGCGCCGTGGGCCAGCCGCGGGTGCAGCTTGACGGTGATTTCGGTGGCCAGCGCGAGGGTGCCTTCGGAGCCGATGATCAGCTGCGTGAGGTCGTAGCCGGTGGAGATCTTCGACGTCTTGCCGCCGGTCCGGATGATCTCGCCGGTCGGCAGCACAGCCTGCAGGCCGAGCACGTTGTTGCGGGTGACGCCGTACTTGACCGCGCGCATCCCGCCGGCGTTGGTCCCGACGTTCCCGCCGACGCTCGCGCTCAGCTCGCCGGGGTAGACGGTGTAACCGAGCCCGGCTTCGGCGGTCTTGGCGTCGAGCTCGGCGAGGGTGACGCCGGGCTGCACGACGGCGACGTGGTTGCCGGTATCGACTTCGAGGACGGCGTTCATCCGCTCGAAGGAGATCAGCAGCCCGTCCGCCTGCGGCCGGGCCGCCCCGGACAGCCCGCTGCCGGAGCCGCGGGCGGTCACGGGCACGTTGTACTCCGAAGCGGCCTTCAGCAGCTCCGCGACTTCTTCGGCCGTTGCCGGCTTCGCGACGTACGCCGGCTTCTGCGGCTCCGCCGTCAGCGCTTCGTCGTGCGCGTAGTCCTCCGAGATCGCCTCGCCGGTCAGCAGGTTCCCGCCCCCGACGATCTCGGTCAGGCGTGCTGCCACGTCGCTCATCGGCAGTTCTCTCCTCCGCGCCGTCGCTGTGGTTACCGCAGCGTAGTACGTACCGGCGGTACGCCGCCATGAAGGTTTTTCATGTTCTAGGGCGGAGGTGCTCGCAAGGTCGGTTTCCGCGTTCGGCGCGTCCTGGCACCCGGCAGGATCGGGTCCTGGACGGCGAAGACGCGGCGTGCCCGAGGGAGCTCTAGAAAATCGCTTCCTTGGCTTCGTCGACGCCGGCCTACCCGACGAACCTCGTGGCGAGCCCGACGGCGGCCCAGCCGGTAGCCGTCGCGTGGTTTGCCGAGTCTGTTCGCGCTACCGGGGCGCGGAGGCGGGCGCCGATGGATTTAGCTCAGACTAAATCTCTGGTGGGTGACAGCGACGGCGGCGAAGCTTCCGCCATGACCACGACGTACACCTTCGAAGACGGTCTTTCCGTGCACCGCCTGGGTTTTGGGGCCATGCGGCTCACCGAATGGGAGCACGTGAAGGACGGCGCCCACGCCGTCGCCCGCCGTGCCGCCGAACTCGGCGTGACGTTCTTCGACACCGCCGACGCCTACGACCTGGGCCTGAACGAAGAGCTGCTCGCCGACGCGCTCAACCCGTACCCCGGGCTGCTCATCGCGACGAAGTGCGGGCACGCGCGCCCCAGCCGCGGCGAGTGGGTCCCGCTCGGCCGGCCTGAATACCTGCGGCAGCAGGCGGAACTTTCGTTGCGGCGCCTGCGCGTCGAGCGGCTTGACCTGCTGCAGTTGCACCGGGTCGACCCGCAGGTGCCGCTCGCCGACCAGGTCGGCGCCCTCGCCCGGCTGCGGGACGAGGGCAAGGTCGCCCGGATCGGGTTGTCCGAAGTCACCGTCGCCCAATTGGCCGAGGCGCGGGCGATCGCGCCGATCGCGAGTGTCCAGAACCGCTACAACCTGACCGACCGCGCGTCCGACGACGTGCTCGCCTACTGCGAGCGCGAGGGAGTGGCGTTCGTCCCGTGGCTCCCGATCGCCTCCGGTCGCCACGCGACCGCGGGCGGTGTCCTCGGCAAGGTCGCGGCCGACGTCGGGGCGACGCCCGCTCAGGTGTCCCTCGCCTGGCTGGTGCACCGTTCGCCGGTGGTGATCCCGATCCCGGGGATGTCGTCGATCGCGCACCTGGAAGAGAATTGCGCTGCCGCGGAAATCGAGCTTTCCGACGCCGATTTCGAGCGGTTGAGCGCACTGGGATGAAAAGCGGCCCGGCCGCGGGTTTTCCGCGGCCGGGCCCGGCAGTTCCGGCTCAGACGAGCCAGCCGAGGACGTGGGCGAGGTGCGCCAGCGCGCCGGTCAGGATGTCGTGGGCGTGGTGGGCGTGCTGCGCGAACATCTGCATGGAATGGCTCCTGTTCGAATGAAAAGTGATTCCCTGGAGTGCACCTCGCGAGGTACGGAATCAGGTTTTCACCGTGCTGGCACCCTGTCAAAAAGTCATTCCCGGCCGAACTCGAGGCCGCGGAATCTTCCCATGCTAAACACGTAATCCCTTCGTGTTTTCGCCCGGGGTGCCCTGATCGGTCGTCCACCACTTTGGGTAGCAGGCCGGGGAATTATCACTGTCGGTGATGCGAGCCTTGATCCGCCACCCTGGGCAAGGGCGTAACTCGATCCGGTGATCACCAGCCACAAAAGGTGAAGTTGTCGATGATCACCCTTTCGGGTGGCGGCAACGGGCCGGCCGGGACGCCGGGTGCGGCAGCCGCACCCGGCGGGGCGTTGGGAGGTAAGGGAATCAGGCGCGCGCGAACGAGAGCGTCTCGCCCTCGACGCCCCGCAGCCAAAGGTCCTGCGCGGCCGCCGCCATCTCGGCCAGGCCCTCCTCGATCGTGGCGAACACGTTGCCGGGCACCCAGCCCGCGTCGCCGTTGATCAGCAGGTTGTTGCGCCCGTAGAAGATCGCCAGGTCGGTCGCGCCCTGGTCGCTGTGCGCCTCGCTGCCTTCGTCGTAGCCGTAGGCCGGGTTGCCGATTTCCCAGGCCTCGAAGCCGAAGTAGACGACGTCGCCGGGAATCGGCGTGATCGTCGGGTTCTCCCGGCCCGGCTTGGGTTCGGCGAAGGGCGGCACGAGCGTGTAGACCTCGTTGCGCGCGTATTTCGCGTGATAGGCGGAACCGCTCTGCGGCAACGCGTCCCAGACCGCCTTGCAGGTCCGCGGGGCCTCGTCGTCGAGCAGCCGCGCGCGGCAGGAGACCCCGCGCTTGTCGAGGGTGATCGTGATGTACCGGGCCATGATCAGCTCCCCGTGACCGAATCGACGACGTCTCCCCAGATCCGCAGCGCGTCGTCGACCTGCTCGGCGGTGACGACCAACGGCGGCACCATGCGGACGACGTTCATGTACGGCCCGCAGGTGAGCAGCAGCAGCCCGTTCTTCGACGCCGCCTGCTGCGCGGCCTGCGCGGTGGCCGTGTCCGGTTCGCCGTCGGGGGTGGTGAACTCCGAGCCGACCAGCAGGCCGAGCCCGCGCACCTCGCCGATCGACGGCGTCTTGTCGGCGATCACCCGCGCGCCCTCCAGGAGCTGGCGGCCGCGCTCGGCGGCGTTCTCGACCAGGTTCTCCTGCTGGATGACCTCGAGGGTCGCGATCGCCGCCGCGCACGAAACGGCGTTGCCGCCGTACGTCCCGCCCTGCGACCCCGGGAACGCCTTCGCCATCAGCTCCTGCGAAGCGGCGATGCCGGACAGCGGGAAGCCGCTCGCCAGGCCCTTCGCGATGAGCACGACGTCGGGGGAGACGTCGAAGTGGTCGTGGCCCCAGAACTTCCCGGTGCGGCCGAACCCGGTTTGGATCTCGTCGACGACCAGCAGGATGCCGTGCCGGTCCGCGCGCTCGCGCAGCCCGGCCAGGAACTCGGTGTTGGCCGGGACGTAGCCGCCTTCGCCGAGCACCGGCTCGACGAAGAACGCGGCGGTCTCGTTCGGCGCGCAGACGGTCTGGAACAGGTAGTCCAGCTCGCGCAGGGCGAACTTCGTCGCCGTCCGCTCGTCCCAGCCGTAGTGGTAGGCGTACGGGAACGGGGCCACGTGCACGCCCGCCATCAGCGGGCCGATGCCGGCGCTGAACCGCGTCCCGGACGTCGTCATGCTCGCCGCCGCCACGGTCCGGCCGTGGAAGCCGCCCTGGAAGACGATGACGTTCGGGCGTTTCGTCGCCTGCCGCGAAAGCCGCAGCGCCGCTTCGACGGCTTCGCTGCCCGAGTTCGCGTAGAAGAGGGAGTCGAGCCCGCTCGGCAGGACGCCGCCGAGGCGCTCGGTCAGTTCGAGGAGCGGCTTGTGCATGACCGTCGTGTACTGGCCGTGGACGAGCTTGCCGATCTGCTCCCGCGCGGCCCGCACGACGTGGGGGTGGCAGTGCCCGGTGCTCGTGACGCCGATGCCGGCGGTGAAGTCGAGGTGGCGTTTGCCCTCGACGTCGTAGAGGTAAACCCCTTCACCGTGGTCGACCACGACGGGCGTTGCCTGCTTGAGCAGCGGAGAGAGCTGAGCCACAGCGTGCTCCTCGGTCGGTCCGATCAGGTTGTCGATTGTTGACAATATCCATAGCATGGCCGTGGGGACAACACGTGAGGAGCAAGTCGGGATGAGCGCGAGCACCGAGTCCGGCGTCGTCGAGGCGGTCGGCAAGGAACTGTTCATCGGCGGCAAGTGGGTCGCCGCCCAGGACGGGAAGACCTTCCCGGTGGTCGATCCGGCCACCGGCAAGGAACTCTGCCACGTCGCCGACGCCTCGCCGTCGGACGGCGTCGCGGCGCTGGACGCCGCCGTCGCGGCCCAGGCGGACTTCGCGAAGATGGCCCCCCGCGAGCGCGGCGAGATCCTCCGCCGCGCCTACGAACTGCTGATGCAGCGCCAGGAAGAGCTGGCACTGCTGATGACCCTCGAGATGGGCAAGCCGCTCGCCGAGTCCAAGGGCGAAATCGCCTACGCCGCGGAGTTCTTCCGCTGGTTCGCCGAAGAGGCCGTCCGCATCGGCGGCGGCTACGCGACCGCCCCGAACGGCGCGGGCCGGTTCCTGATCACCAAGCAGCCGGTCGGGCCGACGCTGCTGATCACGCCGTGGAACTTCCCGATGGCGATGGGCACGCGCAAGATCGGCCCGGCGATCGCCGCGGGCTGCACGTCGGTGATCAAGCCCGCCGCGCAGACGCCGCTGTCGATGCTCGCGCTGGCCGGCATCCTGGCCGAGGCGGGCCTGCCCGAAGGCGTGCTCAACGTCGTCACGACCAGCGACTCCGGCGGCGTGATGGAGCCGCTGATCCGGGACGGCCGCGCCCGCAAGCTGTCCTTCACCGGCTCCACCGGGGTCGGCCGCAAGCTGCTCGAGCAGTGCGCCGACAAGGTCCTGCGCACGTCGATGGAACTGGGTGGCAACGCGCCGTTCCTGGTCTTCGACGACGCCGACATGGACGCGGCCATCGAGGGCGCGATGCAGGCGAAGATGCGCAACATCGGCGAGGCGTGCACCGCGGCGAACCGGTTCTACGTGCAGCGCGGCGTCGTCGAGGAGTTCGCCCGGCGGCTGACCGAGCGCATGCAGGCCCTGCCGGTGGGCCGCGGCACCGAGAAGGACGTCGTGGTCGGCCCGCTGATCGACCAGAACGCCGTCGACAAGGTGACCGAGCTGGTCAAGGACGCCACCGACCGCGGCGCCAAGGTGCTCACCGGCGGCTCGGAGGTCGACGGGCCGGGCCACTTCTACCCGGCCACCGTGCTCACCGACGTCCCGCAGGAGGCGCGGCTGACGCACGAGGAGATCTTCGGGCCGGTCGCCCCGATCACGCCGTTCGACACCGAGGAAGAGGCCGTGGCGAAGGCCAACGACACCGAGTTCGGGCTCGTTTCCTACGTCTTCACCAGCGATCTCAAGCGCGCGCTGCGGGTCTCGGAGGCTCTGGAGGCCGGGATGATCGGGCTCAACCAGGGCATCGTGTCGAACCCGGCGGCGCCGTTCGGCGGGATCAAGCAGTCCGGGCTCGGCCGCGAGGGTGGCTCGGTCGGCATCGACGAGTTCCTGGAGACCAAGTACATCGCGGTGGCCCTGTGACGAGCTACCGCGTCGCGAGCATCCCCGGCGACGGGATCGGCGTGGACGTCACGGTCGAGGCCCGCAAGGTCCTCGACCGGGCGTCCGCGCTGTTCGGGTTCTCCCTGGAGTGGACGGAATTCGACTGGAGCTGCGAGCGGTACGCCCGGGTCGGCGCGATGATGCCGGACGACGGGGTCGCGCAGCTCTCGGCCTTCGACGGGATCCTGCTCGGCGCGGTCGGCTTCCCCGGCGTCCCGGACCACGTTTCCCTGTGGGGCCTGCTGATCCCGCTGCGGCGGGCGTTCCAGCAGTACGTCAACCTGCGGCCGGTGCGGCTGCTGCCGGGGACGACGTCCGTGCTGGCCGGGCGGAAGGCCGAGGAGCTGGAGCTGGTCATCGTCCGCGAGAACTCCGAAGGGGAGTACTCGGCGATCGGCGGACGGCACAACGCCGGCCGTCCGGACGAGTTCGTGCTGCAGGAGTCGGTGTTCACGCGGGTCGGCGTCACCCGGATCATCCGGTACGCGTTCGAACTGGCCCGGACGCGGTCCTCGTGGGTCTGTTCGGCGACGAAGTCCAACGGGCTGATCCACTCGATGCCGTTCTGGGACGAGATCTTCGCCGAGGTCGCGGCGGAGTTTCCGGATGTCCACAGTGAACAGATGCACGTGGATGCCCTGGCGGCGCGGATGGTCCAAGCACCGGACCGGCTTGACGTCGTGGTGGCGTCGAACCTCTTCGGCGACATCCTGAGCGACCTCGCGGCCGCGATCACCGGCGGGCTCGGCATGGCACCGTCCGGCAACATCAACCCATCGGGTGAATTCCCGTCGATGTTCGAGGCGGTCCACGGGAGCGCTCCGGACATCGCGGGGCAGGGGATCGCCAACCCCGTGGCGCAGATCCTGGCCGCCGCGATGCTGGTCGAACACCTGGGCGAAACCGTTGCGGCGCAGGCGATCCGCGCCGCAGTGGACCGGGTGCTCGACGAGGGCCGGGTCCGCACGCCCGACCTCGGCGGCACGGATACCACAGAACGGCTCGGCACGGCGGTGGCCGAAGCGCTGGGCTGAGTTTTTGTCGGTGCCCTCCGGCACGGTGGACCACGAGCCCACCGAGGGGGAGGAGACACCGATGTGCTTCGAGTGTGAGAACCGGGACAGATCCGGTTTCCTGGACCGGCTTCGCGGCGGCGTGGCCGCCCGGGGCTGGCTGGTGCAGGGAGTGGAGAGAACCGGGCCGTACCCGTCCTGGGCCTACACGATCGGCCTGAGCGGGTACGGCTTGCCGGAGCTGGTCGTGACCGGCCTGCCGATCCTCGCGGCCGGCACCCTGCTGAACGCCATGGCCGCCCACGTCCTGCACGATTCACCACCAGGGCCGGGCGACCGCATCCCGCTGGACGACGGCCGCCTGCTGGAAGTCGTGGAGCTCGCGGAGCCGTCGGCCCACCTGGTGTTCGCGGCCGCGCTGTACGGCCCGGAAATCCGTGCGCTGCAAGTGGTCCACGCGGACGCCAAGGGCCGCTTCCCCTGGTCCCCCGACTACCGCGACGGCCGAGCCGGCCAGCCCGTCCTGGGACCCCGCCATGCCCACTGACCCCACCCACCCCCACGAGAAGCCCACCCAGTCACGCGAGATGCCCCTCCAGTCACGCGAGATGCCCGCCCAGTCACGCGAGATGCCCGCCCAGTCACGCAAGTCCCAGCCCCGGCCGGGCGTGTCGTCCGCCCGGGTACGCGTGTCGTCCCTCCGGGTACGCGTGTCGTCCGCCTGGGTACGCGTGTCGTCCGGCGGGGTGCGCGTGTCGACCCTTGAATCACGCGAGTCGGCTGCCCAATCACGCGAGTCGGCCCCGCAAGCACGTGTGCCGACCCTCCGGTCACACGGTTCCCGGCACCGGTGGTGCTTCCCCGTCCTTCAGGCTCGTGCCCGGCGCGAGCCGCTGCACGGCGTCCTCCATGTGGGCCTCCAGCAGGGTCAGCGCCGTCTCCTCGTCGCCCTCGCGCAGGGCCTGGATCAGCTTCGTGTGCTCCTCTACGCGCTCCTCGACCCGCTGGTACGTGCTCTGCAACGCCGTCAGGCACATCCGCGTCTCGATGAGCAGCGTCCGGGCCATCCGCACCAGGCGCTTGCTCCCTGAGGCGTTGATCAGCGCCTCGTGGAACTTCAGGTCGGCCGTGGAGAGCGCGCTCGGGTCGTCTTCGCTCGCCGCGGTCGCCATCTCGGCGACGGTCTGCTCGAGCACGTGCGCGATCCGCTCGCGGTCGCCGCCGCGCAGGGCGCGCAGCATGGCGGCGCGCTCGATCGCGGACCGGGCCGCGTAGATGTCGTAGACGTCGCCCGGCTCGAGGTCGATGACGAACAGCCCGCGGTGTCTTTCACTCCGCAGCAGCCCTTCGGACACCAGGTGCTGCATGGCTTCCCGGAGCGGCCCCCGTGACACCTGGAACCGCGCGGCCAGCTCGGTCTCGCCGAGCTGGGTCCCGGGCGGGAGGGCGCCCGTCATGATCGCGTCACGCAGCTGGCGCGCGATCACGGCGGCCGTCGACTCGCGGCTCACCGGTTCGATCTCGGGCAGCATGCCCGGCGGCAGCGCCATCTCAAGCGCTCCCGCCCGGCAGGTGCCGGAAGAGTGCGCCGAGCGAGCGGACGAGCCGGTGCTGCCCGGTCAGGCGCAGGCCCTCCCAGACCGTGACCTGGTTGGCCGTCAGCACGGGCTTGCCGAGCGCGGCCTCCACGGCGTTGATCTCGCCGAGGGTGCGCATGGCGGTGTCCGGCACGAGCACCGCCTCGGCGCCCGGGTGGTCGTGGCCGACGGCGAGCTCGACGACGGCCTCCGGGCTCATCGCGCCCACCTCGGCCGCCGTGACGATGTCGGCGCTGGCCATCGAGACCACCTCGATGCCGCCGGCTCCGAGGAAGTCCACGAACAGCCGGGCGATGTCGTCGGGGTAGCTGGCCGCGACGGCGACCCGCTTGACGCCCAGCGCCCGCGCGGCGTGCACGAACGCGAAGGAGGTGCTGGAAGCCGGGACCCCGGCGACGGCGGCGAGGCGGTCGGCCTGGTCGCGGGCGCCCTCCCAGCCGTAGACGAAGCTGCCGCTGGTGCACGCCCAGATGACCGCGGCGGGCTCGTGCTTGGCGAGGAGGGCGGCGCCGTCGGCGAGGCGGGCTTCGCTGCCGAGGTCCAGCAGCTCGGCCACCGCGTGCTTGTCGGTGCCGTAGATGTGCTCGACCGCCAGCCGGATGTCGCCCTCGTCGACGGCCGTGCCGCCGAGCAGCTGCTCGGCCAGCGGGTAGTCGTCTTCGGCCGCGTGGTCGGGGTAGATGAAACCGATGGTGGTCACGGAACCTCCGGAGGGGACGCAAATTGTCGACAATCCTAGAGGGCAGGTCAAGGGAACACCGTCACGACACGGCACGGAGCCACCTTCCGGGTCCGACGATGGGGAGGTTCATCCGGCGCAGGCACGCCCACATCGTCAGCTGGTTGGCGGTGAGCACCGGTTTGCCGAGCGCGGTTTCGAGGGGTTCGATCAGGTCGTAGGTGGGGAGGTTGGTGCAGCTGACGAAGATCGCTTCGGCGTCGCCGTGGTCGGCGGCGAGGATGCGCTCGGCGATGGTCCGGTAGCTGACCTTCCAGATGCCGCCGCCCAGGCCGAGGTGGTCGCTGGCCACGGTGGCCACGTCCAGCTCGGCGAGGAAGTCGTGCAGGGCGCGGGTCAGGTCGGCGTCGTACGGCGTGAGCACCGAGACGCGGTGGAGGTCGAGCTGGTGGAGCACTTCGGCCAGCGCGCCCGAGGTGGTGACGGCGTCCGGTGCGCCGGCGTCGCAGATCGCCTTGGTCAGCGAGCGCTCGTAGTCGACGCCGTTGACGAAGCTGCCCGACGTGCAGAGGTAGGCGACGACCTCGGGCTCGACGTGCAGCACGTCGCGGGTGGCGCCGGCCAGGTGGTGGCTGTCGCTGACGAGGCGGGCCATCTCCATGCTGACCGGCACGGGCTCGTACGGCGTGCGGGCGAGGTGGAGGGACACCTCCATCGGCACCCAGCGCCAGAGCTCGCGCTCGAGCGCGAGGTCGAAGGGGGCGATGACGCCGATGCCGCGTTGCGCCAGCGGGCCCTCGAACGCGAGGAAGTCGAAATCCAAGGCTCAGCCTCCGGAGTACGTCTGTGTCCGACAGTCCGGTGCTCCGGGGGTCGTTCCTCGGATTGTTGACAATCATACGAGTGACTTTTACCGTGTCAACGTGATCGCCTCGGAACCCCGGGAAGCTCCCGTCCTGGCCGTGCTCTGCGGCGAGTCCCGCCCACCGGACATGCGTGCTGTCGAATCCAGGGCGGTCGTGCGTTACACGGACGCGGCGGGCCTGTCCGAAGCGTTGTCCGGAGCGGACGCCCTCTTCGTCTACGACTTCCTCTCCACGGCGGTGCCCGGCGCGTGGCACGCGGCCGACCGGCTGCGCTGGCTGCACATCGCCAGCGCGGGGGTCGACCCCGTGCTGTTCCCCGGTCTGCGCGAGAGCGACGTGGTCCTGACCAACTCGCGAGGCGTCTTCGACGACGCCATCGCGGAGTACGTGCTGGGCGTCGTCCTCGCCTTCGCGAAGGACTTCGCGCGCTCGCACGACCTGCAACGCGAAGGCCGCTGGCTGCACCGCGAAAGCGAGCGGATCGCCGGGCGCGAGGTGCTGGTCGTCGGCACCGGGCCGATCGGCCGGGCCATCGCGCGGCTGCTGCGCGCGGCCGGGATGCGGGTGAGCGGCGCCGGCCGCCGGGAGCGCACCGGCGATCCGGACTTCGGCGTGGTGCACGAGTCCGCGCGGCTCACCGAGGTCCTGCCGCACGCCGACTACGTCGTCGCGGTCGCGCCCTTGACCGAGCACACGAAGGGCATGTTCGACGCGCGTGCGTTCGCCGCGATGAAGCCGTCGGCGCGGTTCGTCAACGTGGGCCGGGGCGAGCTGGTGGTCACCTCGGACTTGGTGGAAGCGCTGACCACGAAGACCATCGCCGGGGCCGCGCTCGACGTCTTCGACACCGAGCCGCTGCCCGCCGAAAGCCCGCTGTGGACGCTGCCGGACGTGCTGATCTCGCCGCACATGTCCGGGGACTTCGTCGGCTGGCGGCACACGCTGGTCGAGGTGTTCACCGAAAACTTCCGCCGCTGGCGCGCTGGGGAGCCGCTGCGCAATGTCGTCGACAAGACGCTCGGCTACGTGCCGTCGGGGAACCAGGGAGCCGGATGAACGACAGGATGCTGACCGCCAGCGAGCTCGTCGCCGCCTACGCGACCGGCGAGGTTTCGCCGGTCGAGGCGACGCAGAGCGCGTTGCAGGCCATCGAAGCCCGGGACGGCGAGTGCAACGCCTTCTGCCTCGTCGACGCCGACCGCGCGCTGGAGCAGGCCAAGGCGTCCGAGGCCCGCTGGCGGGACGGCAACCCGATCGGGTGGCTCGACGGCGTGCCGTCGTCGATCAAGGACATGTTCCTCACCCAGGGCTGGCCGACCGTCCGGGGCTCGAAGAGCATCGACCCGGACCAGCCGTGGGACGTCGACAGCCCGGTCGCCGCGCGGATGCGCGAGGCCGGGCTGGTGCTGCTGGGCAAGACGACCACGCCGGAGATCGGCTGGAAGGGCGTCACCGACAGCCCGCTGTGCGGCATCACGCGCAACCCGGCCGACCCGTCGAAGACGGCCGGCGGGTCCAGCGGTGGCAGCGCCGCCGCCGTCGCGGCCGGGATGGGCGAACTCTCGGTCGGCACGGACGGCGGTGGCTCGGTGCGGATCCCGGCGTCGTTCTGCGGCATCGTCGGGCTGAAGCCGACCCACGGCCGGATCCCGCTGTACCCGGCGAGCCCGTTCGGCCCGCTCTCGCACGCCGGCCCGATGGCGCGGTCGGTGGACGACACCGCGCTGCTGCTGGACGTGCTGTCGCTGCCCGACCACCGCGACCCGGCCGCGCTGGCGCCGCCGGTGGGGTCGTTCCGCGAGGCAGTCAGGCGGGACGTGCGCGGGCTGATCGCCGCGTTCTCGCCGACGCTCGGCTACGTCGACGTCGATCCGGAGGTGGCCGCGATCGTCGCGGAGGCCGTCCGCGCGCTGGGCGACGCCGGCCTGCACGTCGAGGAGACCGATCCCGGGTTCGCCGACCCGAAGCCGGCGTTCGACGTCCTCTGGTCGTCGGGCGCGGCGAAGCTGCTGGACTCGTTCCCGCCCGGATCCGAGAGCCGCACCGACCCCGGCCTGCGCCGCGTCTGGGAACTCGGCCGGAAGTGGACGGCGAGCGACTACCTCGACGCGACCGCCGAGCGTGCCGCGCTGGGCATCCTCATGGGCGAGTTCCACACGCGCTACGACGTGCTGATCACGCCGACCATCCCGATCGCGGCGTTCGAGGCCCGGCACGACGTGCCGCCGGGCAGCGGGCTGAGCGAGTGGCCGGAGTGGACGCCGTTCACGTATCCGTTCAACATGACCCAGCAGCCGGCGATCAGCGTGCCGGCCGGGCGCACGTCGGCGGGGCTGCCGGTCGGCCTGCAGATCGTCGGGCCGCGGCACTCCGACGACCTCGTGCTGGCGGTGGCGAAGCTGCTGGAGGAAGTGCGGCCCTGGGCGCCCTCCTGACGGCCCGGCGTCAGCCCGGGCCGACCGGCGCCCGCCGGACGAGCCCGCGCACTTGCGCGCTGCACAGCACCAGCGCGGTCGCCCCGACGATCAGGGCCGCGCCACCCAGCAGCGTCGCGGTGCGGCCGGCGTGTTCGGCCAGCGGGCCCGCGCTGATCTGGCCGAGCGGCATGGCGACGAACGAGCCGAGCATGTCGTAGGAGTAGACGCGGGCGAGCTTGTCCGGCGGGATGTTCTCCTGCAGCGACACGTCCCACGCGACGGCGAACTGCTCGATCGCGACGCCCGAGAGGAACATCGCGGCCAGCAGCGGCAGCAGGTACGGCGTCTGGCCGAGGGCCAGCATCGGGAGCGCGTCGACCATGATCAGCGCGACGCCGAACAGCAGCATCCGCCGCGGTTGCCAGTGGGCGGCGAGGACGCCGCCGAGCAGTGCGCCGGCGGTCTGCACGGCCAGGGCGAGCCCCCAGCCGGTGCGGCCGAAGGTGTCGTCGGCGACGAGCGGGCCGATCACTCGCAGCGCGCCCGCGTTGACGGCGTTGACGATCATGAACTGCAGCACCACGAGCCACACCCACGACCGCGAACGGAACTCCCGCCAGCCCTCGGCGAGCTCGGCGAGCGGACGGCGGCCGGGCACGCGTTCGCCGCCGGGCAACCGGATCCGCCGGTAGGCCAGCGCGGCGGCGAGGAACAGCAGCGAGTTCGCGGCGAGCGCCCACCCGGACCCGGCGAAGGCGACGAGCACCCCGGCCAGCCCGGCCCCGGCGATCCGGCCGGTGTTGGAGAGCAGCCGGACCAGGGCGTTCGCCTGGGCGAGCAGGGCGGGGGGAACGGTCGACGGCGTGAGCGAGGCGGCGGCGGGCAGCGAGATGGCGGAGACGGCGCCGTTGACGAGCCCGAGCCCGGCCAGCAGCGGAACGGACGCGAATCCACAGAGGACACTCACGGCCACGGCGGCCTGCGTGAGCGCGGCGGCGGTCTCGGTGCCCTGCAGGATGACAGACCGCGGCAGCCGATCGGCCAGCATCCCGCCGAACAGCAGCAGAAGCACGTTGGCGATCGACCGGGCCCCCACGACGATCCCGAGATCGACGGCGGAGCCGGTGAGATCGACCACGGCGAAGGCGAGGGCGAAGGGAGCGACGGCGTTCCCGAAGTCGGCCAGCGTGCGGCCGGTGACCAGGGCGCGGAACCGGGCTTCCCGCAAGGGGGCGAGGAGCGGAGCGGTCACGGGAGGTCCTCCAACCTTGCCCACGGCTCCAGGTTACCCACGGCTCCGCGTCCGTCAACGACGCCGCGTGCGAGGACACCGTCCTCGGCGGGTCGATCCGGGGTTCATCGCCCCTTCACAGCGAGAAGCGGGCGCCGTCCGCCGGCAGGGACGCTCCGGCGGCCAGCACCGCCGCGTGCTCGGGCGACGCCGGGTCGAGGACCGGGTTCGTGTTGTTCAGGTGCGTGAACGCCCAGCGCCGCCCGGCGATCCGGGGCAAGGTCGCCGTGATCGGCAGGTGGCCCATCGCGAGCTGGTCCGGGCCGCCCACCCCGGCCATCTCGTCCGGCGCGTAAAACGTCCCGTCCAGCAACACGAGAGAGGCGTCCGCCACGAACTCGTCGAACCCGGGAGGCCAGCTCCGCAGGCACGGCGCGTACACCAGCACCCCGCCCGTCGCCGGGTCCGAGATCCGGTACGCGACGACCCACGGTCCGGCGGAATCAGAAAAGGCGTACTTCGGCCGCTTGTCGCTCACCGGCAGCACGTCGACCCGCAACCCCGGGATGGCCACGGAAGACGACCACGTCCAGTCGCCGTAACCGTCCACAATGGCCCGCAACGGCGCGAGCGCGGACAGCGCCGCCGGGGGCGCCCACACCGGGAGCCCGCCCGACTCGCGCACCATCAGCAGGCCCAGAACGTGGTCGAGCTCGGCGTCGGTCAGCAGCACGCCGCGCAGCGGGGTCTCCCGCGGCCCTGGCCCGGCTCGCAGCTCCGGCGTCCCGAGAAGCTGCGCCCGGATGTCCGGCGAACAGTTCAGCAGGTACCAGCCGGCGCCGTCCGCGCTGATCGCGACGCAGTCCTGCGTGCGCGGCGGCCGCCCGGACGTGCAGAGCCGACACGCGCAGTTCCACTGTGGACACCCGCCACCCGCCGCGGTGCCGAGCAGGATCACCTTCACCGGCGCATGACCAGGTCGGAAGCCGGCGGGCGCGAGAGGACCAGATCGACCACGCCACGCGCAGGCGACCGCGAGCACACCGGGTCCGTCGCCGCGGCGTCGCCGGTGAGCAGGAACGCCTGGCAGCGGCAGCCGCCGAAGTCGAGGCCGCGGCGGTCGCACGTGCGGCACGGCTCGGTCATCCACTCCTCGCCGCGGTAGGCGTTGAACGACGACGAGCGGTACCAGATGTCGGCCAGCGGCGTGTCCCGGACCGACGACAGCGAAAGCGTCGAGATCGCCGACGCCGCCGGGCACGGCAGCACCGTCCCGTCCGGCGCCACGGTCAGCTGCCGGGCACCCCAGCCGTACATGCACGGCTTCGGGTACGGCTCGTGGTAGTCGGCGACGACGTAGACGATCTCCATCGTCCCCCGCAACCGGGCCACCGCCGCGCGCACCACCGGCTCCGCGGCCGCGAGCTGCGCGGCGGTCGGCATCAGCGCGTCCCGGTTGCGCAGCGCCCACCCGTAGTACTGCGTGTTCGCCAGCTCCAGCCGGTCCGCGCCCATCCGCTCGGCCAGCTCGATGATCCCGGCCAGCTGGTCGTGGTTGCGGCGGTGCAGCACCACGTTCAGCGACAGCGGCAGCCCGGACGCCTTCACCAGCGCGGCCGCGGCCAGCTTCCGGTCGTGCGCCTTCGCCCCGGCCAGCAGATCGGCCCGCTCCCGGGTCGCCCCCTGCGCCGACAGCTGGATATGGGCCAGTCCGCGCGAAACGAGGTCGTCCAGCCGCGAAGACGTCAGGCCGAGCCCCGAAGTGACCAGGTTGACGTAGCAGCCGAGCCCGCTCGCGTGCTCGACCAGTGCGGGCAGGTCCGGCCGGAGCAACGGCTCGCCGCCGGACATGTGCACCTGCAGCACGCCCAGTTCGCGGGCCTGGGACAGGACCGACAGCCAGCCCTCCGTGGACATCTCGGCGGAACGAGAAGCCAGTTCCACCGGGTTCGAGCAATAAGGACAGTGCAGCGGACAGCGGTGGGTCAGCTCGGCCAGCAGGCCCACCGGCGGGCTCACGTCCATGCGACGACCCGCCGTTCGCCCAGCCGGGACAGCACGGAAAGCACGTCCTGCGCGACCACGCCGGAGTAGCGCTGCGAAAGCGCCGCCGTGATTTCGGAAACGGACCGGACGCCGTCGCAGAGCTCCAGCACCGCGGCGGCGGTCGTGTTCGGCACCAACACGCCCTCGGGGAACAGCAGCACGTGCGTCTCCCGGACGTGGTCGAAGGACAGCCGCACGCCGCGACCCAGCTGCGGGACGGACTCGGCGGTGATCACGCGGCCGCCCGCTCGATCGCGTCGAGCATCGACCACAGGACGTCGCACTTGAACGACAGCGCCGCGATCGCGCGGTCCTGCTGTTCGCGCGTGACGCAGTGGCGGACCACGATGTCGAGGGTGTCCTTGCCTTCGCCGGACACCTTGTCGATGCGGTTGGTGAAGTAGGCGAGGTCTTCGGGCGCGATCCAGGAGTAGTGCGCGAGCATGTCCGCCACGCGCTGCTGCATCAGGTGCCCGGCGAACATCTCGGTCAGGCCCGACGCGACGGCCTCCCACCACGGTCTCGTCCGCGCGAAGGTCACGTAGGCGTCGACGGCGAACCGGACGCCGGGCGCGACGTGCCGTTCGTCGAGGACTTCGTCCCGGTCCAGGCCGACCGCCGTGCACAGCCGCAGCCAGCGTTCGATGCCGCCGGTCCCGGCGCTCACGCCGTCGTGGTAGACGATCCGGTCGAGCCACTGGCGGCGGATCTCCGGCAGCGGGCAGTTGCTGATGATCGCCGCGTCCTTCTGCGGCAGCACGCACTGGTAGTACCAGCGGTTCGCCGCCCAGATCCGCAGCGCGCGCTCGTCGAGCTCGCCCGCGTGCAGCCGGCGGTGGAACGGGTGCGTGCCCCAGTACCGGCCGGAAAGACCGCGCAGCGCGTCGATGAATGCGCTTTCCGAGAGTGGCTCGACCGGCATCCGTCAGTCCGCCATGCGGGCCGCGTAGGCGGTGACCTCCATCGGGGTTTCGTACTCGACGAAGTCCGGGGTCGTCCACTCCTCGGTCATTTCCTGCTCCTCTCTCCGGGGTGATCGTCGCCACCCTAGGAGCGGGAAGAGCCGCCTGACCAGCATTTTCGCCCGCTTTCGGAAAGTTTCCTTCCGATGGGGGAGCAAGCGTTCGGTTGAGCGGGCTACCTTACCGCAGCTTCGAGCTCCACCAAGGCCGTGTCGAGGTGTGTCAGGATCCTTTGCAGGTGCGGAACGCTGCGGCGGCAGCCGGTGATGCCGAAGTCGAGGTGGTCGCCGTTGCTGGTGAGCGTGATGTTCACGGCTTGGCCGTCGAGCAGCACCGAGGCGGGGTAGATGCCGTCGAGCTGGGCGCCGTTCCAGTACATCTGCTTGCGCGGGCCGGGCACGTTCGAGATCACCAGGTTGAACGGCGGCCGCGTGTTCTTGACGACGCCCGGGATCGGCGAGACGCCCAGCTGCGCGACGTTCACCGCCGAGAGCAGCAGCGTCTGCACCGGCGTCAGCTCCGAGAACAGCCGCTTGCCGTTGCGCATCGACTGGTGGATCGTGACGAGCCGCTTGCCCGCGTCCGGCAGGTCGGTGGCCAGGTTGCACAGCAGCGCGCCGATGTTGTTGCCCGCCGCCTCGCCGGGGTCGTTCTGGCGGCGCAGCGACACCGGCACCATCGCGATGAGCGGCGCGTCCGGCAGCGCGCGTTGTTCGATGAGGTAGTCCCGCAGCGCGCCCGCGCACATCGCGAGCACGACGTCGTTGCGCGACACCCCGGCCGCGGTGGCCACCTGGCGGACGCGGTCCAGCGGCCACTTCTGCGCGGCGAACCGCCGCGCGCCGCCGATCGGCACGTTGAGCATCGTCTTCGGCGCCTGCCCCGGCAGGGTCAGGGTGTGTTCGCCGAACGCCTCCCGCGCGACCTTCATCGCCGCGGGCGCCAGGCTCGCGAGCTGGCGGGCGCTCTTGCGCGCCGTCCCGAGCAGCGACCGCGGGCGCTTCTCGCGTTCTTCGCCGGGCTTGCGCCGGCTGCCCCACCACGGCGGGCAGTCCAGGTCGGCCGGGTCGTCCGAAAGCGAGCCCTGCAGCTGGCGCAACGCCGAGACGCCGTCCATCAGCGCGTGGTGGACCTTCGTGTAGACGGCGAACCGGCCGTCGTCGAGCCCCTCGATGAGGTGGGTCTCCCAGAGCGGCCGGTGCCGGTCCAGCAGGGTGCTGTGCCAGCGGCCGGTCAGTTCCAGCAGTTCGCGGATGCGGCCCGGCTGCGGCAGCGCCGAGTGCCGGAAGTGGTAGTCGAGTTCGAGGTCGGCGTCGTTCGCCCAGGCGACGTGCCCCATGGTGTTGACCGGCCGGGCCGGGCGGCGCCGGAACACCGAGCGCATGTTGTCCGATTCGAGCAGGTTCTTCCGCACATCGCGGAGGTACTCGTCGCCGGCGCCGTCGGGTTTCTTGAACAGCTGCAGACCGCCCACGTGCATCGGATGCTCGCGCGTTTCGACGAGGAGGAACATCGAATCGGTCACGGGCATCATCGCCATGGGACATCACCTCTCGAGCTCGGCACGCCGACTCTACGCGCTCGGCGGCCGCGGGTGGATCACGTTCTACTCTGACTCGGATGACCGCCCGCCGCGCCGGAGAAACGTCCTTGCCTCCGATGGCCGAATGCGTGGTGATCGGCGGGGGCGTGATCGGCGTCGGCTGCGCGTTCCGCCTCGCCGAAGCCGGTGTGGACGTCCTGCTGGTCGAGCGCGGCGAGCTGGGCGGCGGCTCGACGGCGAAGGCGGCGGGCGGCATCCGGTCGTCGTTCACCAGCCGCGTCAACGTCGAGCTCGGCCTGCGCGGGCTGGCCGGGTACAGCGCTTTCTCCCGCGACTTCGGCATCGAGATCGACTTCCGCCGCGACGGCTACCTCTACCTCGTCACCGACCCCGCCGACGTGCCCGCGTTCGAACGCTGCGCCGGACTGCAGCGCGAGTACGGCGTCCGCAGCCACCTCCTCGACCCGGCCGAAGCGAAGAGGCTGCTCCCGCTGGTGGAGACCGACGACGTGGTGGCCGCTCTCTGGTCGCCGGACGACGCCAAGGCGACGCCGGACGCCGTCGTGCGGGGCTACGCGAAGGCGGCCCGCGCACACGGCGCGAAGCTGCGGACCGGCGTCGAGGTGACCGGGATCGAGCGCGACGGCGACACGCTGACCGGCGTCGTCACCACGGCGGGCTTCGTCCGGACCGGCGCGGTGGTGTGCGCGGCCGGTGCGTGGTCGGGCCGGATCGGCGAGCTGGCCGGTCTGGACCTGCCGGTGCGCCCGTACCGGCGGCAGGTCGTGTTCACCGGGCCGGTGGCCGGGCTGCCGGAATCGGTTCCGCTGACCATCGAGATGCCGTCGGCCTTCTACTTCCACCGCGAGGGGCCGGGTCTGGCGATGTCGTTCTCCGAGGACGACGGCGTCCCGGGCTTCGACACGCGCTACGAAGCCGGCGAGTGGCTGCCGCGCCTGGCCGGGCTGGCGGGCCGCCGGATCCCCGCCGTGCTCGACGCCGGCATCCGCACGGCCTGGGCCGGGTTGTACGAAACGACGCCGGACCGCAACCAGATCATCGGGGAAAGCGTCCTGCTGTCGCGGTTCTTCTACGCGACCGGCTTCTCGGGCCACGGCTTCCAGATGGGCCCGGCCACCGGCGAGCTGATCCGGGACCTCTACCTGGGACGGCAGCCCGCGGTGGACATCGCCGAGCTCGACGTCCGGCGGTTCGGAACCGTCGATACCGCACCGGCGGAGCACAACATCGTCTAGGGGTCGATTGCCAGATCGTTCAACGATCTGGCAGTATCCGGGCCGTGGCTGTAAGTGGTGCTCGGGAGCTGGTGGACGCGCTGGAAGCGCTCGGAACGGAGATCGTCTTCGGCCTTCCGGGGGTGCACAACCTGCCACTGTGGGAGGCCCTCGGTGAAACCCGCATCAAGCTCGTCGGCGTTCGCCACGAACAGACCGCCGGGTACGCCGCCGACGGCTACGCCCGCGCCACCGGCAAGCTCGGCGTCGCGCTGGTCACCACCGGCCCGGGCGCGGCGAACACCCTCGGCGCGGTCGGCGAGGCCATGGCGTCCGCGGCCCCGGTGCTCGTCATCGCCACCGACATCCCCTCGACGCTGCGGCGGCCGGGCGTCGTCCGCGGCGTGCTGCACGAGACCTCCGACCAGCAGGCGATGTTCGCGCCGGTGACCAAGGGCGGCTTCACCGTGCGGGCGCCCGACCAGATCGGCACCACCGTCCACCGCGCCGCCCGGCTCGCGCAGCTGCCGCAGAGCGGCCCGGTCTACCTCGGCGTGCCCACCGACTACCTGCGCGAGCAGGTGCCGCACCGCCGTCCGCCCGCCCCGCACCGCAAGCCCGACGTCGACGTGCCCGACCTCGCGCGGGCCGAGGCGATGCTGTCCGACGCGCGGCACCCGCTGATCTGGGCCGGCGGCGGCGCGCTGCGCTCGGGCGCGGGTGAGGCGATCGGTGCCCTCGCCGAGAAGCTCGCCGCGCCGGTGATCACCACGTTCGCCGCCCGCGGGCTGCTCCCGCTCGACCACCCGTGCCTGGCGCCGAACCCGGTGCACACGCCGGAGGTGGGCGAGCTGTGGGACGAAGCCGACGTCGTGCTGGCCATCGGCACCGACTTCGACGGCCTGATGACGCAGAACTGGCGGATGCCCCAGCCGCCCCAGCTCATCGCCGTCAACGTCGACGCCGACGACGCCGCCAAGAACTACCCGCCCGACCTGACCCTCGTCGGGGACGCGCGCTCGATCGTCGAGCGGCTGCTGCCGAAGCAGCGGGACGGGCTCGACGACATCACGCTGCGGCTGGCCGGGATCGGCCGCCGGGTGCGCCAGCGCATCCGCGACGAGGAACCGCAGGCCTACGACTTCCTGTCCACTTTGGACGAGGTGCTGCCGACGGACGCGGTGCTGGTCTCGGACATGTGCGTCGCCGGGTACTGGGTCGGCGGCTTCCACCGGGTGCGGGCGCCGCGCAAGCTCGCCTACCCGATGGGCTGGGGCACCCTCGGCTACGGCTTCCCGGCGTCGCTCGGCGCGGCCGCGGCCGGCACCGGGCGCGCCGTCTGCATCACCGGCGACGGCGGTTTCCTCTACGGCTGCGGCGACCTGGCGACGCTGGCGCAGGAGCAGCTGCCGGTCACGGTCGTCCTGGTCGACGACGGTGGCTACGGCATGCTCCGCTACGACCAGGACCGCGAGGGCCTGCCGCACCGGGGGGTCGACTGGGACAGCCCGGACTTCGTCGGCCTGGCCCGGTCGTTCGGGGTGCACGCCGACCGCGTCTCCGGCTTCGGGCGGGCGTTCCGGCGGCTGCTCGGCGAGTTCGTCGAGTCCGACGAGCCGAACGTGCTGGTCGTGAAGGCGAAGCTGAAGCCGCCGCTCAACACCTCACCGCGGTGGTACCGGACATGAGGATCGGCGTCGACATCGGCGGCACGTTCACCGACCTCTGCGCGGTGGACGAGACCGGGATCGTCGCCGTCGGCAAGGTCCTGACCACGCACGACGAGCCGGCCCGGGCGGTCGAGGAGGGCCTGGCCGCGCTGCTGCCGGACCTCGGCGCCGTCGAGCAGGTGGTGCACGGGACGACGCTGGTCACGAACGCCCTGATCGAACGCAAGGGCGCGCGGACCGCGCTGCTCGCCACGGCGGGCTTCCGCGACGTCCTGGAGATGCGCCGCGAGCACCGGTACGAGCTCTACGACCTGCGCCTCGAACTGCCTTCGCCGCTGGTGCCCCGGCACCTGCGCTTCGACGTCCCCGAGCGGATCCTCGCCGACGGGTCCGTCCACATCGGACTAGACGAGGAGTACGTCGCGCGGCTCGGCCGTGAACTGGCCGCGCGCGGGATCGAGGCCGTCGCGGTCTGCTTCCTGCACGCGTTCACCAACCCCGCGCACGAGCGCCGCGCGGGCGAGATCCTCGCCGAGGTCGCGCCATCGCTGCGGGTCGCGCTGTCGTCGGACGTCGTCCCCGAGATCCGCGAGTTCGAACGGGCGTCGACCACCGTCGCGAACGTCTACGTCCAGGACCTCACCGAGCGCTACCTGCGCGATCTCGAACAGCGGCTGCACCGGCTCGGGATCACCCGCGCGCCGCACATCATGCTGTCCAACGGCGGGCTGGCCACCGTGGACACCGCCGCCCGGCACCCGATCCGCATCCTCGAATCCGGTCCCGCGGGCGGGGCGCTGGCGGCCGCGGCGGTCGGGCCGGACGACCTGCTGGCCTTCGACATGGGCGGCACCACGGCGAAACTCTGCCTGATCGCCGGCGGCGCACCGCTGGTGACGCACGAGTTCGAAGTCGACCGCAAGTACCGGCTCCGGCCCGGCTCCGGGCTGCCGGTGCGGGTGCCGGTCACCGACCTGATCGAGATCGGCGTCGGCGGCGGCTCGATCGCCCGCATCGACGCGCTGGGCCTGCTCACCGTCGGACCCGATTCGGCAGGCTCCGAGCCCGGCCCGGTCTGCTACGGCCGCGGCGGCACCGAGCCCACGGTCACCGACGCCGACCTGGTGCTCGGCTACCTCGACCCGGGCTACTTCCTCGGCGGCGGTATGCGCTTGGCCGCCGAGGCTGCGAGAGCAGCGCTCCGCGAAAAGATCGCCGATCCGCTCGGGGTGGGTGTCGAAGAGGCCGCCTGGGGTATCCACACGAGCGTCAACGAGGACATGGCCAACGCGGCCCGGGTGCACGCCGTCGAGCGCGGGCAGGACCCGGCGAAGCTGCCGATGTACACCTTCGGCGGCGCCGGTCCGGTGCACGGCGCCGGGGTCGCGCGGGCGCTCGGAGCGCCGTCGGTCGTCGCGCCGCCGGCCGCCGGGGTGCTCAGCGCGGCCGGGTTCCTCACCGCGCCGCTGGCGTTCGACTTCGTGCGCTCGGCCCGCGCGGCCGTCCACGACCTGACCCGGGGGCAGGTCGAGGCCCTCTTCGCCGAGATGGAAGCCGAGGGAACGGCGCTGCTCGCGAAGTCCGGCGTCGACGAGGTGACGCACCGCCGGATCGCCGAGATGCGGTATGCCGGTCAGGGCTACGAAATCCGCGTCCCGGTGCCCGACGGCCCCTGGCCGGGAACGCTGATCGACGAGTTCACCCGCACCTACCGCGCGCTCTACCGGCGCACCGGACCCGAGGTCGGCGTCGAGGTGCTGAACTGGCGGGTCGTGTCGAGCGGCCCGAAACCCGAGGTCGCGCTGCGGCTTCCCGCACAGCCCACGGGCAACGCGCGGAAGGGCACGCGGCAGGCCTGGTTCCCGGCGACCGGGGGATTTGTCGACACGACCGTGTTCGACCGGTACCGGCTGGCGCCGGGGACCCGCGTCGACGGACCGGCCATCGTGGAGGAGCGCGAGTCCACGGTGGTCGTCCCACCCGGCGCGCACTGCGTCGTCCGGGATGACGGCGCGCTGGCGGTGACGGTGTGAGCCCCACCGACCCGATTCTGGCCGGGCTGTTCGGCAACCGCCTGCACTCGATCCTCGCCGAGCAGCAGAACGCGCTGGTCAACACGGCCTTCTCCGCGGTCGTCCGCGAGTCGCTGGACCTCGCCTGCGCGGTGTTCGACTCGCGCGGGGAGATGATCGGCCAGTCCGTCGGCGGCACCCCCGGCCACATCAACGCCATGGCGACCGGCATGCACCACTTCGTCGCGCAGTACCCGCCGGAAACCCTCGAACCCGGCGATGTGCTGCTCACCAACGACCCCTGGCAGACCGCGGGCCAGATCAACGACATCACGGTGGCGACGCCGGTGTTCCGGAACGGACGGCTGGTCGCGTGGTTCGCGTCCTGCTGCCACGCACCCGACATCGGCGGGCGGCTGGTGTCCGCCGAAGCCCACGAGGTCTTCGAAGAGGGCCTGCGCCTGCCGATCATGAAGTTGCTCCGCGCGGGCGAGGTCGACCCCGACCTCGAACGGCTGATCCGGGCGAACGTCCGGACCCCGGAAGAAACCATCGGCGACCTGTACGCGCAGGTCACCGGCAACGAGGTGGGCGCGGCGAGCCTGCTGCGGCTGCTGGACGAACTCGGCCTGGAAAGCCTCGACGAAGTCGCCGCCGAGATCATGGACCGCTCGGAGCGGGCGTTGCGCGACGCGCTGCGGGCCGTGCCGGACGGCACCTACACCAACGAGATCGTCACCGACGGCTTCGACGACGAAGAGATCGTCCTGCGCGTGACGGCCACTGTGGACGGTGACGGGATCCACCTCGACTTCGCGGGCTCCTCGCCGCAGAGCCGTCGCGGGATCAACGTCGTCCTCAACTACACGCGGGCGTACGCGTCGTTCGCGGTCAAGGCGGCGATCTCGCCGGAGGTGCCGCACAACGCCGGGTCGTTCCGGCCGGTGCACGTCACCGCGCCCGAAGGCTCGGTGCTGAACTGCCTGCCGCCGGCCCCGGTCGCCTCCCGCCACCTGATCGGGCACTTCCTGCCGTCGCTGCTGATCGGTGCGCTGCCCGGCCCGGCGATCGCGCCGAGCGCGGACGCGCTGTGGATGACCATCTGGCGCGGGCCCGGGTTCACCCTGAACGTGTTCCAGACCGGCGGGATGGGCGCGCGAGCCGGCCAGGACGGCCTGTCGGCCACGGGGTTCCCGAGCGGCCTGCGGTCGACGCCGACCGAGGTGATCGAAACCACGGCGCCGCTGGTCCAGCACGCCCGCGAACTGCGCGTGGACTCCGGCGGCGCGGGCCGGTTCCGCGGCGGACTCGGACAGGTGACCACGATGGGCGCACTCGACGTGCCTTCCTGGAGCGTCAACGGCAATGTCGACCGGGTGCGGGCCGCCGCGTCCGGCGTGGCGGGTGGCCGTCCGGGCGCTCCGGGCCGGTTCGGCCTGCGCGGCGGAGCGGACCTCCCCGCGAAGAGCCGGGTGCCACTGGCCGCGGAGTCCGTCGTCGACGTCACGCTGCCCGGTGGCGGCGGGTACGGGCCGCCGCTCGAACGGCCGGTGGCGGCGGTGCTCGCCGACGTCGTCGAGGGTTACGTCTCGGCGGCGGCGGCGCGCGAGGTGTACGGCGTCGAAGTGCGGTACCTCGGGGAGCCGGACGCGCTGGTCCGGCTGCCCGAGGACTACGTGGTCGACGAAGAGCAGACAGCACGACTGAGAGCGGGGCAGTGAGCATGGGTCGGTTGGCCGGCAAGGTCGCGGTGGTCTTCGGCGGCGCGCGGGGTATCGGCCTCGCCACCGTGAAGGAGTTCGTCGCCGAAGGCGCGACGGTCTTCGCTTCCGACATCCGCGAGCCCGCGGAAGCCCTCGAAGGCTACCGTCACTCCATAGTGGACGCCACCGACGAGGCCGCCGTGACCGCGTTCGTCGACGGCGTGCTCGCCGAGGCCGGCCGCATCGACGTGCTGTTCAACAACGTCGGCATCCACCTCGGGAAGTCCCTCGTGGACACCACGCTGGCCGAGTTCGACCACATCTTCGCGCTCAACGTCCGGGCCGCCTTCCTCGGCACCCGCGCCGTGCTGCCGCACATGATCGCGCGGAAGGCGGGCAGCATCATCACGACGTCGTCGAACGGCGGCGTGATGGGCCGCCCCGGCGACCCGGTGTACAACGCCACCAAGCACGCGCTGGTCGGGCTGACCAAGTCGATCGCCGTCGCCCACGCGCACCAGGGCATCCGGGCCAACACGGTGAACCCTGGCGCGATCGACACCGACATGCTGCGCAGTACGCTCAACTCGCCGGAGGAGTTCGAGACCAAGCAGCACCAGCTGGTCGCGAGCACGCCCGCGGCCCGCGTCGGCGAGGCGTGGGAGGTCGCGAAGGCCGTGGTGTTCCTGGCGAGCGACGAGTCCCGGTTCGTCAACGGCGTCGTGCTGCCGATCGACGGCGCGAAGGCCGCGGGGGCGATGCCGGGGAACCGGTACAGCCTCGACTTCGAACTCGGCGTCAGGTAGTGCCGTGACCGTCGATGCTTCGGCGCTGGAGAGCGCGCGCCACCTGCTCGAACGCAGCGGCACGGCCGAGCGCGTCGCCGCGATCCTGCGCCAGTACATCACCGACGGCGTCTTCGCCCCCGGTGAACGGCTCTCCGAGCCGGTGATCAGCTCGGCGCTCGGCGTCTCGCGCAACACGCTGCGCGAGTCGTTCCAGCTGCTCGCCCACGAGCGGCTGGCCGTGCACGAGCTGAACCGCGGCGTGTTCGTGCGCGAGCTGACGACAGAAGACATCGAGGACCTCTACGTCGTGCGCCGCGCCACCGAATGCGGTGCCCTCCGGCGCGCGGCCGAGCTGTCCACGGTGGATCTTTCCGTGGTGGAACAGGCGTTGCGCGACGGCCGGGCGGCCGCGGAGGCCGAGGACTGGCCGTCGGTCGGCACCGCCAGCATCCACTTCCACCAGGCCCTCGCCGACCTGGCCGGCAGCGAGCGCCTGTCCGCGACGATGCGCCAGGTGCTCGCCGAAACGCGGCTGTTCTTCGTGCTCAACGAGAACACGCGCGAGTTCTACGAGCCGTTCCTGGACTGCCACGAGAAGATCCTGCGGGACCTGCGCCGCGGCCGGTTCGCCGCCGCGGAGGCCGCGCTGGACCGCTACCTGCGCGACGCCGAAGCCCGGTTGCTCGAGCTCAGTCCACCGGCGCCGCGAACCGGGCCACCGGGAACACCACGCTGACCACCTGCGGCTTGCGGAACGTCACGAGGTGGTACCGCCCGTCACCGCCGGGCGCCCAGCCGTACCGGACGATCGTGCGGAGGACGGAACACTCGCGGTAGCCGGCGGTGGGCGGATCGGCGGCGCGGGCCGTGGCGGCCGGTGCCGAGGCGAGCAGCACGGCGGTCACGGCGGCGACTGTCCTCGCACGTCGGAAGCACACCACTGCACTCAACCCCGCGGGAACCGCCGACCGGAAAGGATTCGAGCCGGTTCAAATCCGCCGTTCCGGCTGCTACCGTCGGTCAGTGTTCAAGCTGCGGGTCGACGCCGAGACGGTGGCCAGGACACGGTTTTCCCCGTCGCTGGCGGCGGAGTCCCTCGCGTGGCTGAAACTCGCCGCCGATGCGGGCAGGCACCCGGTGTTCGGCGATCCCGGCCCGCTCGCCCGCGCGGCGCTCTCGCACCCCGACGTCGCCCTGCTCCTGGACCTGCTGCCGCGCACCGGCGAGGTCTACACGCCGGACCTGCTCACCCCGCAGCCGGGCACGGCCGGCCGGCCGCGCGACCTGCTCGACGAGCAGATCGCGCGGATCGAGGCGACCACGCAGGACGAGGTCGAAGCCCAGGTGCTCGCGTACACGCAGGTCCACTGGAGCAGGCCGGTGCCGGTGACGGCCCGGCGGAGCGTCGAGGCGGGGTCGATGCCCCGGCGCCTGGCCAACGGCCTCGCCCGGTTCTGGCGGGACGCGCTGGCCGAGGACTGGGCCGGCCTGCAGGCGGTGCTCGACCGGGACATCACCCGCCGCGCGCAGGCCATCGCCCGCCACGGCGTCGGCGGCGTGCTCGGCGGCCTGCACCCGGCCATCGGCTGGGCCGGCGACGCGATCACGGTCGTGAAGCCGTTCGACGGCGAGGCCGACGTCTCCGGCCGGGAGCTGGTGCTCGCCCCGGGCGTGCTCAGCTGGCCCGTGATCAGCATCCAGATCGACGTCCCCGGCCAGGTCGTCCTCGGCTACCCGGCCCAGGGCGTCGGCACGGGCGCCGATCACCGGCCGGCCCGGATCGCACCGGTCGTCGGCGCGGCCCGTGCGGCGCTGCTGGCCGACCTCGAACCCCCGCGGTCGACCGCGGAACTGGCCACCCGGACGGGGTACAGCCCGGGCACCGTCTCCTACCACCTGAGCGCGTTGCACCGGGCGGGCCTGGTCAGCAAGGTCCGGGACGGCCGGTACGTGCTGTACCGGCGGACCGCCCAAGCCGTCGCGCTCCTGGAGTCCGGGTAGAAAGGGACCGAACGCCTGACGAGGAGCCGCCGATGCCGCCTGCTGTCCGCCCGCTCGACGGGATCAAGGTCGTCGACCTTTCGCGCATCCTGGCCGGGCCGTACTGCACCCAGTACCTGGGCGAGATGGGCGCGGACGTCGTCAAGGTCGAGCCGCCGGGCCACGGCGACGACACCCGCGGCTGGGGGCCGCCGTTCGTCGGCGACGAGGCCGTCTACTACCTGGCGGCGAACCGGAACAAGCGCGGGATCGTGCTCGACCTCAAGAGCGACCGCGGCCGCGAAGCCCTGCGGCGGCTGGTCGCGGGCGCCGACGTGCTCGTCGAGAACTTCCGCCCGGGCACGCTCGAGAAGTGGGGCATCGGCTACGCCGAGCTGTCCGCGCTGAACCCCCGGCTGATCCACGTGTCGATCACCGGGTTCGGGCAGACCGGCCCGTACCGCGACCGCGCGGGGTACGACCTGGTGGCGCAGGCCCTGGGCGGCGTGATGTCCCTGACGGGCGAGCCGGACGGCGCGCCGGCGAAGGCCGGGCTGCCGGTGGCGGACCTGAACGCGGGGACGTGGGCGATCATCGGCGTGCTGATGGCGCTGCAGGCCCGGCACACGACCGGCCGCGGCCAGTACCTCGACGTGTCGCTTTTGGACAGTCAGCTGGCCTGGCACGTGTATGCGGCGGGCGCGGTGTTCTACGACGCGCCACGGCCGCGCCGGATGGGCTCGGCGCACCCGAGCATCGTTCCGTACCAGGGCTACCACGTCGCCGACGGCTGGCTGGTCATCGCGGTCGGCAGCGAGAAGCTGTGGCACGCGTTCTGCGGGGCGCTCGGCCTGGACATCGCGGCCGACCCGCGGTTTTCGTCGAACGCCCTTCGCGCCGCGCACCGCGACGAGCTGAACGCGCTGCTGGAGCCGGTGCTGCTGACCCGCACGGCGGCGGAGTGGATGAAGGCGTTCGACGCGGCGGGCATCCCGGCGGCCCCGGTCAACGAGATCGACGACGTCTACGCGGACCCGTGGGCGGCCGCGCGCGAGCAGGTGGTCCGGCTGCCGCACCCGACGGTGGGGACGTACGTGGGCACGGGCTTCCCGGTGAAGGCGTCGGACACCCCGGCCCGGCCGACGTCCGCGCCGCCGACCCTGGGGCAGCACACCGAGGAGGTGCTCGCCGAGCTGGGGTATTCACCGGCGGAGATCGCGGAGTTCCCGGACTGATGGTAGGGATGGGGCAGGAGCGAGGAGGACCGATGTCAGCACAGCACGCCCTGTGGCACCCGTTCGCCGACATGGGCGCGGTCGACGGCGACCGGATGGTCATCACCCGAGGCGAGGGCTCGTACGTCTGGGACGACGCGGGCCGCAGGTACTTCGACGCGACGGCGTCGCTCTGGTACGCGAACTTCGGTCACGGACGTCCGGAGATCACCGAAGCGGTCTCCCGCCAGCTGCGGGAGCTCGACTCGTGGAACCTGTTCGGCTACAACGCGAACCGGCCCGCGATCGAACTGGCGGACCGCGTCGCGGCTCTGGCGCCGGAACCGGGGTCGAAGGTGTTCTTCGGTTCGGGCGGCGGCGACGCGATCGACACGGCGGTGAAGCTGGCGCGCGCGTACTTCGCGCAGACGGGCCGGCCGGAGAAGGTGCACGTGATCGGCCGGGCCCAGGGCTACCACGGAACGCACGGTTTCGGCACGGCGGTGGGCGGAATCCCGGCCAACGCGGCGGCCGTCGGCCCGCAGCCACCGGAGTTCTCGCACGTCCCGTTCGACGACGCGGCGGCGCTGGAGGCGGAGATTTCCCGGGTGGGCGCGTCTCGGGTGGCGGCGTTCTTCTGCGAACCGGTGATCGGCGCGGGCGGCGTGCTGCTGCCACCGGAGGGTTACCTCGAGGAGGTGGCGGCGATCTGCCGCCGTCATGAGGTCCTGTTCGTGGCGGACTGCGTGATCGCGGCCTGGGGCAGGCTCGGCACGTGGTTCGGCATCGACCGCTGGCCCCTGCGGCCGGACATGATCACGACGGCGAAGGGCATCACGGGCGGCACGATCCCGCTCGGGGCGCTGGTGGTGGCGCCCCGGGTGGCGGAGCCGTTCTTCACGGGCCGCCCGGGAGCCCCGATCTTCCGCCACGGACCGACGTACGCGGGCCACCCGGTGGCCTGCGCGGCGGGCTTGGCGACGTTGGACATCTACGAGCGTGACGGCTTGATCCCGCGCGGCCGCGAGCTGGAGAAGCCGTTGGCGGACGCGGTATCGGGCGTGGCCGGGCACGCGCTGGTGGCGGAGGTGCGGGCGGGGCTGGGCTTCTTGGCGGCGGTGGAGCTGACGGCGGAGGTCATGGAGGCCGACCCGGGAGCGCCGGTGAAGCTGCAGCGAGCATGCCGGGACGAGGGCGTGATCGTGCGGAACCTGGGCCGCGGGGTGGCGGTCTCGCCGCCGCTGGTGGCGGGGGACGAGGAGCTGGACCTCCTGGCATCGGCGTTGCCGAAGGCCCTGGACCGCTTGGCGGCGCAGGTGTGAGGTCCTGAAGAAACCCCGCCCCCCGGCCCCAAGTCTCAGGCCGGCGGCCCGCTCGGCTCAGGAGAGGCAGAACTCGTTGCCCTCCGGATCGGCCATCGTCACCCAGCTGTGCGGCCCCTGCCGCCCGCGGTGCAGGAACTTCGCGCCGCGGGCGGTCAGCTTCTCGATCGCCGCCTCGACGTTGGCCTCGCCGACCCATACGTCCAGGTGCATCCGGTTCTTCACCGTCTTCGCCTCCGGGACCTCCTGGAACAGGATCCGGCGCGGCGGCCCCTCCGGAGGCGAGTCCGGGTGCCGGATCCCCGCCCCGGCTCTCCAGACCAGGGCTCCGCGATAGACCCTGGTCTCCGCCTCCGTGGCGTACCCCTTCGCGATCATCTCGCGGACGAAGTCCTCGTCCGTCGGCTCCACGGCCCAGCCGAGCGTCTCGGCCCACCAGTCGGCGAGCGCGTGCGGGTCGGCCGAATCCACCACTACCTGGAAGTCATGCGCCATACCGGCACGTTAACGACCGAGTCCGACATTTTCCGGAGCATCGGGTCCTCGGGCACCACCGTGAAACGCCACTTGTCCACGCCGCCGCCCATGATTTCGGCGTACCGGCGGGCACCGTCGGCGTTGGCGAACCGGACCTGCTGGCCGTTCGTCAGGTGGGTGATCTTGACCGCCACAACAACCTCCCGAAGTCTGTGGGCCGGCCCGCGGAGCTTCCCCCTCCGGGACCGGCAGGCACAGTAGAACACATGTTCGACCGACTGCGCCACTCTCTCCCCCGACTAGGGGAGAACCGACCAAAACCCCAGCTCAGAGCGGTCGGATCATCGCGACACGCGGCCAGGCGTCCAGGCCGCGGGCGGCCTCGGTGCGGCGGATGGAACGCAGGCCGTCGCCGATTTCCGCGTCCGGGATGATCCGGAACCGCAGCCGTTCGTAGTACGGCGCGTTCCACGGCACGGTTTCGAACGTCGTCAGCGTCAGGGCCGTCAATCCGCGCGCGCGGGCCCACTCGGCGAGCGTCTCGATCAGCGCGCTGCCGATTCCCCGCCGCGCGTGCGACGGCCGGACCGAGACCTGCTCGATGTGCGCGTGCCCGTCGACGACCTCGGCGACGAGGTAGGCCACCGGCCGGTCGGCGGCGTCGACGCTCACCCACGCGCGGCCGGCGGACTGGTACACCGCCAGCTCCGCCACCGAGCCCGGGTCGTCGTCGGCGATCGCCGCCATGCCGACGTCGCGGAAGAGCGCACCCGCCTCGCGCTCGACGTCGATGAGCGCGGGCAGGTCCTCGGGACGGGCGAGCCGGATCACCCGGGCAGTTCTACGCGCCCGGGCGGGATTCTCACAGCGAATAAGACGAGATCGACCGCTGGATGCGGATCGCGTACTCCTGCAGGGCCGTGATCGCCGTGTGCCGCGTCTCCTCGGTGATCCGGGCGGCCGGGCCGGCCATGCTCAGCACCGTGGGCCGCCTGCCGATCGTCTGCACCGGCACCGAACAGGCCCAGACGCCTTCGTCGATCTCGCCGCTGCTGACCGCGTACCGGTTTTCCAGTGCCCGCTTCAGTTCGTCGCGCACGGTGGTGCCGCGCTGTTCGACGATCGACGCCAGCCGGCGTTCGCGTTCGATCTCCGGCAGCAGCGCGAGCAGCATCTTGCCGGACGCGCCGACGCCGAGCGGCAGCGAATGCCCCGGCTCGAACGTGAACCGCATGGCGCGGTCGCACTCGACGCGGTCCGCGCACACCGCGGAGTCGCCGAACTGCTGGAACAACATGACCGTTTCGCCCAGCTCCCGCGCGGCTTCCTCCATGGCCGGCCGTGCCAGCCGCACCATGTCGTTCGCCAGCTGGGCGGCCCGCGCCAGCGGCATCACCTGGCTGGTCAGGTGGTAGTGCCCGGCTCGGCCCTCCTCGAGCAGCTGCAGCTCCTTGAGCAGGGCCACGTACCGGTAGGTCGTCGCCACCGGGGTGCCGATGATCGCGGCCAGCTCGGCGACGCTCGCCTCCCACCGGCGCTCCGAAAAGGCCAGCAGCAGCTGAAGGACCTTGCGGGAACTGCTGGCACCCGGGGTGCGCCGGGGGGAAGTGGTGGCGGAACCGTCGACGGTACTGACGGCAGGCGTCATCGTGACCTCTCGGTGAGACAAAAACGACCTTCGCTATCACACGGGGTGAATAAATTAGCACGTAGTGTGAAAGAAAGGCCAGTATTCCCGGTGGCGGCTTCCGAAAGCGGTCACGCCGGTGCTGCCACAGCGCATTGAATATCCACCGAAACGTGCCGACCTGCTTTTTGTTGTAGTACGACCAGCCGCGCGGTGCCCGATTTTCGACGACGTGCACGCACCGCGATCCGTGCCGTCGAACATCGAGACGGAGTTCGGGTCGCCGTAAGGTTTCCGTGACACCAGCCGCGCCGGCGCAGTGTCAGCCGCGGTCCCGGTCGCCGGTGAGGAACGGCGTCAGCAGGCCGGGCAGGGCCCGGTCGGCGAGCGCCAGCCCGTCGGCCTCGCCGACGTCGAGCACGTGGTACCGGCCCTTGCCCGCGGCGACCGGCGCGATCAGCGTGACCAGCCCGGCCCGGCGCTGGAAGTACGAGCGCTCGACGACGATCCCGGTCAGCCCGTCGCAGCGGACCGCGGCCGTGCCGCGGTCCAGCGAGCCCGACCGGGTCACCAGGTAGCGGCCGGTGAGCGCGTGGCCGAGGCCGCGGTAGCGGTCCCAGCCGACCAGCGCGGCGAACGGCACCAGCACCAGCGCGACCTGCCACGGCCAGTCGGGCAGCGCGCCGAGCCACGCCAGTCCGGAGAGCGCCGCGGCGAGCAGCAGCACGCCGAGGACCGCGCGGGAGAGCCGCCGGTACAGCGCTCGGCGCGGGTGCCGCACGAGCGGCGTCGCGGCCGGATCCTCGCCCAGCACCTCGGCGACGACTTCGTGCGCGCGCGCCAGCGGTGCCGGCGGCAGCAGCAGGCTGCCGCCCTTGTCCGCGCTCTTGCCTTCCCGCAACCCGGCGGCGATGGCGACGCAGCGGGCCCCACCGGCCAGCCGCAGCGGCAGCGGTTCGCGGATTTCGGCGCCGCGCAGGCGGTCCTCCTCGATCGACACCGACCGCGTCGTGATCAGGCCGCGCCGGATGTGCAGCGTGCCGGCGGGCTCGCGGGTGAGCCGGAAGTTCCAGAACGACAGCACGTACCCGCCGATCGACAGCAGCGAGACGAGCACCAGCAGCCCCACGGCGGCCAGCACCAGGCTCAGCCACACCGGGGTGTCGGCGAAGTGCCCGACGACCGTCTGGACCAGCGAAAACTCGATCGGGTCGAAGTGCAGTTCGTGCGCGAAGTGGTAGACGGTGCCGACAGCCGCGCCGACGACCGCCAGCCCGGACAGCGTGAAGGGCGCGTACCGCAGCCACCGCTTGTCGACCGCGGCGATCAGCTGCTCCGGCGGGGCGGCGGCTTCATCCGGCGCCGCCTCGGCCTTGCGGTGCAGCAGCAGGGTCCGCAGCCGTTGCGCTTCGGCGATGGTGACGGCGTCGAGGACGAGCTCGTCCTTGCCCGGCCCCTTGCCGTGCGAGTGCCGCCCGGTGCCGATCCGCGCGGCGGCCAACGAGAACAGCCGGTGCTTCGGCTCGGAGGTGACGTCGACCGTGCGGATCCGGTCGCGCGGGATGGCCCGCTGCTTGCGCAGCAGCAGCCCGGTGTGCCACTCGACCTGGGCTCCGGTGATCCGGTAGCGCGAGGTCAGCACGTGCGAGACGCCGGTGAACACGGCGATCGCGGTGAACACGAGACCGACCCACTGCCACGGCTCGCCGTGCCCGAACAGCAGCGCGCCCAGCAGCACCGGCAGCGACTTCACCAGGTCCAGCACCGGCCGGATGAGCAGCATGCGCCGGTCGAGGTGGTGCCACGGCGCGTCCTGCGTGCCCTCGGCCGGCGGCGTCACGACCGCCCCGGTGGTCACGTCGCGTCTCCCCGGACCGCCTGCGTCGTCTTCGTCAGCTCGTCGGCCAGCGCGAGCGCGCGGTCGCGGGCCAGGCCGGCGATGCGCAGCGGGCCCGCCGCGGACGCCGTCGTCACGGTGATCTTCGCCAGCCCGAACAGCTGCTCGAACGGGTCGCGCTCGATGTCGACGGTCTGGATCCGCGACACCGGCGCGATCCGCCACTCCTGCTTCAGCCAGCCGGCCTGGGTGTAGACCGCCTCGCCGGTGACCTCCCAGCGGTGCACCCGGTAACGCCACTGCGGCATCACGATCAGGTGCAGTGGGCCGAGCACGCCGGAGACCACCAGCGTCACGGTCAGGAACGCCGGCGCGTCGTCGCTGGTCACCACGATGAGCGTCTGGACGCCGATCAGGATGATCCACAGGATCGAGGCGGTCACCGTCCAGTAGCCGATGGCCCGGCGGCTGACCCGGTTCGCCGGCGGCCGCAGGCGCAACGCCGTGTTCGTGGTGTGTTCGCTCACGGCTCAAGCGTGCCCGATCGGTGCCTTGCGTGCCCAGGACCATGGTCACGATGACGATCCGAACGGGCTTCGAACGCGTGGCGTTACGATCGGCGACACCGCTGGAGGAATGGAATCCCTCTCGGGGTGTGTTGTGCTTGAGGGACAGCCATGTGGGAGAGCAGGAGGATCCGGTGGGACTCGATCCCGACGACCTGTACGAGGTGGACTCGGACGTCCCCGACCTGACCGGGGCAGTGCTGCTGCACCACTTCGAGGGGTTCATGGACGCCGGCTCGGCGGGCCGTCTGCTGGCCGAGCACCTGCTGGGCGGCGAGCACCGGGTGATCGCCCGCTTCGACGTCGACCGGCTCATCGACTACCGCTCGCGGCGGCCGACGATGACCTACGCGGTCGACCACTGGGAGGACTACGACGCGCCGGAGCTGGTGGTGCACCTGCTGCACGACACCGACGGCACGCCGTTTCTCCTGCTGTCCGGCCCGGAGCCGGACCACGACTGGGAGCGGTTCTGCGCGGCGGTCCGGAACCTGGTCGAGCGCTGGGGCGTCCGGCTGACCGCCGGCTTCCACGGCATTCCGATGGGCGCCCCGCACACCCGCCCCCTCGGCGTGACCGCGCACGCGACCCGCAAGGACCTGGTCGGCGACAACCAGCCGCTGCCGAACCGGCTGCAGGTGCCGGGCAGTCTCGCGGCGCTGCTGGAGTACCGCCTCGGCGAGTGGGGCCACGACGCGATGGGCTTCGCCGCGCACGTGCCGCACTACCTGGCGCAGTCGACGTACCCGGCGGCGTCCCTGATCGTGCTCGACGCGCTGAGCCGCGCGACCGGGCTGACCCTGCCCGAGGGCGAGCTGCGCGCGGCCGCCGAGCTCGCCGACGCGGAGATCAACCGGCAGGTCGCGGAGTCCGACGAGATCGCCGACGTCGTCCGCGCGCTGGAGCGCCAGTACGACACGTTCATCGAGGCGTCCGACCGCGGCAGCCTGCTCGCGGAGTCGGTCGAGCACATGCCGACGGCGGAGGAGCTCGGCTCCCAGTTCGAGCGGTTCCTGGCCGAGCAGAACGGTGGCGACGGGCCGGAGCGCTGATGGCGCGCTACGACGAGATCGGCGTCGGCTACACCCTGGGCAGGCGGACCGACTCGCGCTGGCTCGCGCCGGTGCTGGCCGCGCTGGGTTCCGCGGCTTCGGTGCTGGACGTCGGCTCGGGGACGGGGTCCTACGAGCCGCCTTCGCGCCGGGTGGTCGCGGTCGAGCCGTCGGCGGAGATGATCCGGCAGCGCGCCCCCGAGGCCGCGCCGGTGGTGCGGGCGGTCGCGGAGGCGCTGCCGTTCGCCTCAGGCACGTTCGACGCGGCGCTGGCGGTGCTGACGGTGCACCACTGGGGTGACTGGCGCGGAGGGCTCACCGAACTGCGCCGGGTCTCGGGCCGCCAGGTCGTCCTGGCGTACGACACGGCGCTGCACAACGACTTCTGGCTGGTGCGGGAGTACGTGCCGGAGGTGGCCGTGCTGGAGTCGTCGCGTCCTTCGGCCCCGGAGATCGCGGACTTCCTGGGCGCGGCTTCGGTGGTTCCGCTGCCCGTGCCGTGGGACTTCACCGACGGTGTGTTCCCGGCGTACTGGCGGCGGCCGGAGGCCTACCTCGACCCGGCGGTCCGCCGGTCGTGCTCCGCGCTGGCCCAGACGGCACCGGCGGCGGTTTCGCGCGGGATGGCCCGGCTGGCGGCGGACCTGGAGTCCGGGCGCTGGCACGAGGAGCACCGGGAACTCCTGGAACTGCCGGAGTGGGACGCGGGTTTCCGGCTGATCGTGGCCTAGGGCCTCACCACTCGCCGCGCGCGAGCTTGCCGACGCCTTCCACGGTGTCCCGGAACCCCGCCTCGCCCAGGACGGCCACCAGCCGCGCGTTGAACTCCTCGATCGCCGGGCGGGCGCGGGTCAGCGCTTCCTCGCCCGCCGCGGTCAGCCGCAAGACCACCGCCCGGTGTTCGCGCGGGTGCGGTCGCCGGTCGACCAGGCCCGCCTCGGCGAGCCGGGCGACCATCGCGGTCACCGCGGATTCGCGCTGGCCGAGGCGCTCGGCGAGCTCTCGCTGGGTCAACCCGCCTTCGCGGACGGCGAAGAGCGCCCCGAGCTGGGCCGTCGTGATCCCGGCCGCGGCGAGGCAGCGGCGGTCGGCGGCCACGCGCAGCCGGTGGGCGGCTTGCTGGAGCAGGAAGAACAGGCGCTGATCGGGTTCGGCCACGCGCCGATCTTGACAGCCGGAGCCACGCCGCGCCATGCTGACTTCACTAGTGAAGTGAGGGGTCATGCTCGACATCGCAGCAGCGCGCGCGGGGCTCGCGAGCCAGCCGTTCAGCCGGCTCCTCGGCGCCCGGCTGACCGAGTTCGGCGACGGCGCCGCCACCCTCGAACTGGACGTCCGCGAGGAACTCCAGCAGCAGAACGGCTTCCTGCACGGCGGGGTCCTGGCCTACGCCGCCGACAACGCGCTCACCTTCGCCGCCGGCAGCGTGCTCGGGCCCGCGCTGCTCACCGCCGGGTTCACGATCGACTACCTCCGCCCGGCGGTGGGGGCCACCCTGCGGGCCCACGCGGTCGTGGTGCGGGCCGGGCGGTCCGGCGCCACCTGCCGCTGCGACCTGTACACGGTGGACGGCCGGGGCGAGAGCACCCTGTGCGCCGCCGCGCAGGGGAGTGCGCGCCTGAGGTCCTAGCCGTGGCAGCCTTCTTCGTTCAGCGGCCCGAACGACGGCAGCACCAGCCCGCACAGGTAGCCGTCGACGAAGCGCCCGGTTCCGGCGACGTTCGTGCCGAGCCGCACGAACGGGGCGAGCCCCCGGATCCCCGCCGCCAGCGCGTCCTGGTTGCGCTCCAGCATCGACGTCAGCTGGTCGAGCTGGGTCAGCAGCGGGTCGAGGCGTGACTCGCCGATCAGCCCGGACAGCTCCGTCGCGAGCCGCCGCGAGCCGTCGAGGAGGGCGGTGATCGCCGCCTCGCGGTTGCTCAGCTCCGCCAGCAGCCGGTTCCCGTCCTCGAGGAGCCGGCGTACGGCCGCGTCGCGGTCGACGAGCGTCCGCGAAACCACGCGGGTGTTGCCCAGCAACGCGGCGAGCCGGCTGTCGCGCGAGGCGAGCGTGTCCGACAGCCGGGAAAGCCCGGTGAGCGCCGCCCGGACGCTCTGCGGGGTGTTCGCCAGCGTCGCCGACAGCGTGTCGAAGCTCTTCGCCAGCCGCGCGGTGTCGATCTTGTCCACTGTGGACGCCAGCTCGCCGAACGCCGTGAGGATGTCGTAGGGCACCGTGGTGCGCGACCGCGGGATGGGCCGTCCCGGGTCGAGCGTGCCCTCGCCTCCCGGGTCGAGGGCGAGGTACTTCTGGCCCAGCACGGTCTTCAGCCGGATCGCCGCGCCGGTCGCGTCGCCCAGCCAGGCGCCCTTGACCCGGAACGAAACCAGCACGTGGCCGCCGCGCAGCCGCACGTCCGACACCCGGCCGACCTCGACGCCGGCGATGCGGACGTCGTTGCCTTCGCCCAGCCCGGCCGCTTCGGCGAATTCGGCCGAGTACGTCGTCCCGTCGCCGATCACCGGCAGGGAGCGGACGTTCAGCGCCGTGACCACGCCCAGGGTCAGCACGGCCAGTCCGGCGAGCGCCGTCCTGACCGGCGCCTCGGGGGCCCGCCGCGGTGACATGGCGTCGAGGGTGACCCACCTCACGCCGGGTCGCCAGCCGGGTCCCCCGATGAGCGGAATCAGGCCGCGGTGAGCGCCGGGTATTCCCGGTATTCGAGGGCGTTGGCCGCCCGGTCGGTCATCTTGACGAAGATGCCGCCGAACAACCGCGTGCTCAGCATCCGGTAGACGCGGTTGCGGCTGCGGATCTTCGCGGCCGTGCACGGTGCGAGGAAGTCGCCGGCGCCCTTGCCGTTCTTCTGCCCGACCGTGGCCGCCTTGCGCAGCCGCCGCTCGTAGTGCGCGAACGCCGTCACGTGGTCGCCGCCGGCCGCCGCGAGTTCCCCGGCCAGCACCTGGGCGCCCATCATCGCCAGCCCGGTGCCGGACCCGCCCGGCCCGGCGCACCAGGCGGCGTCGCCCAGCAGCACGACCCGCCCCTTCGCCCAGCGGTCGAGGTGGATCTGGCTGATCGAATCGACGTACAGGTCGTCGGCCGCGGGCAGCGCTTCCAGCAGCTTCGGCGTCTCCCAGCCGGTGTCCGCGAACAACCGCGCGAGCAGGGCCCGCTGTTCGCCCGGCGCACGGTGGTGGAGTTCGACGCCGTCGGCCGCGAAGACCAGGCTGACGTGCAGCCGGTCCGGCAGCCGGTGGCTGCCCACGGTCAGGCCGCGGCCGGGCTCGTTGTACATGATGCTGGTGTGGTCGAGCCCGAGGTGGTTGGGCGCGGTGAACCCGGCGATGCCGAAGCCGAGGTCGGTCCGGAACTCCGGCTCCGGTCCGAAGGCGGCGGCCCGCACCCCCGAGTGCACGCCGTCGGCCCCGACGACCAGGTCGAACTTCCGCGGCGCGCCGTGGCGGAAGGTGACTTCGACGCCGTCCGCCGTCTCGGTGAGGGCGGTGACGCGGTCGCCGAAGACGTATTCGGTGTGGTCCGCGGTGCGCTCGTACAGGATCCGCGCGAGGTCGCCGCGCAGGATCTCGACCTCGCCGCTCCACGCGGCGCCGGGCACGGTCAGCACGGGACGGCCGTCGGGACCGAGCACGGTCTGGTCGCCCATCGCCGTCTCGTACCGGCGGACTTCGTCGAGCACGCCCATCGCGGCCAGCAGTTTCACCTGCTCGCCGCGGAAGTCGACGGCCTGGCCGCCGGGCCGCGGCGCGGGCGCGGACTCGACGACGGTGACCTGGTAGCCGCCGCGGTGCAGCCAGTGGGCGGCGGACGGGCCGGCGATGCCGGCCCCGGAAACGAGCACGGTCCTGGCGGTCATCGGGGGTTCCTCTCGGATCGGTGGGTGCCGGTACCGAGACTGGGGGCCACCGCTGACCGTTCGCGCACGGTCCGCTGACGGTTCGGCCAGTGGCGCGCGGTTGCAGTCGCTAACATGACGCGGGTGGATCGCGCCGCCGACGGCCGGATCCAGGAGGACGGCGAGGGCGTCGTCGAAGCACGCATCCTGGATGCCGCTGCCCACCTGATCGCCGAAGAGGGCTTCGGCAGGCTGAAGATCGGCGCCGTCTGCGCCCGCTCCGGCTACGCGCGATCGGTCGTCTTCCAGCACTTCGGGGACAAGGACGGGCTCGGGCGGCGGCTCGTCGAGCACGCCGTCGAAGCGTTCACCGACGTCTACAGCGAGGCTGTCGCGGCCCGGACGGGCTCGGCGACCGCGACGCCGATGGACATGCTGCGGGCACTGCTGGACATCATCTTCGAGCTGATCCGCACGATGCCGACGCTCAACCAGGCGTTCCTGGCCCTCTGGGGCGACGCGGCGGCGGAGTACTCGGCCCTGCGCGGCGCGCTGACCGAGGCCGACCGCCGGTTCCGGTTCGCCATCGCGCAGACCGTGGCCAGCGGGGTCGCGGACGGCTCCATCACCGGTGTCCGCGACCCCGACTCGTACGCCTCGGCGCTGCTGGCCCAGCTGCGCGGCATCTCGATGCAGGCCCTCATCGACCCCGACGGCGTCGACCTGCGGGGCCTCCGCGCCGAGCTCGAGCGCAGCGTCGACCGGCTGTCGTCGAGCTTCCGCGGCACGCTCTAAAGGGCGTACACGATTCCCCGCAGCACGATCACGCCGACGAAGACGAGCGTGAAGGCCAGGTCGAGCGAAAGCCCGCCGATCCGCACCGGCCGCACGACCCGCCGCACCGGACCGATCACCGGTTCGGTCGCGGCGTAGGCCAGCCCGCGCGCCCGCCGCGCCCACGGCGGCGTGTTCGCCACCACCGCGACCCAGTCCAGCACCATCCGCGCGACCAGCACGAGCAGGTACAGGCTCAGCAAGAACCCGAGCAGCGTCCCTAGTGCACCCATGGTCCCCTCCGTTTCCGCTACCCGGAGAACGGGTGGGGGAGGTGGGGAGTGCCGGGTCTGTCCGGGTTCACAGCATTTCAACAGGTTCGTGCCGCCGTCGCCGTCAGCCGAACGTGACCACGAGCCGGCCGTCGGAGGCGAACGACCACTTCAGCGTGCCGGCGTAGGACGAGCAGCGGGACCCGTTCTTGCCGGTCCAGAACTGGTTCGAGCTGTCGGCGTTGCCGACGGTCTTGTCGTTCGAGCCGCCACTGGCGAAGCGGCACGAGGTGTCGTTGCGGAACACCGACGTCCCGGTGTCGAAGGAGAAGTTGCGCTCGGCGTTGTCGATGCCGACGTTGTCGGAGACCGTCATCGACCCGGGGTTGCTGTTGTAGGTGAACCCGTGGTGGCCGTTGCGGTAGGCGATGTCGCGCCGGACGATGTGGTTGACGGCGATCTTGTCGCCGCCGAGCTTGTAGCCGTTGCGGTCGCCGTTCTTGTTGACGGTGCCGTTGCTCAGCGTGCCGTTGGCGTAGGCGAGGGAGTCCTCGATGGTCACCGGGCCGATCGGGCCGGTGTCGGTCTTCGTGTAGAGGTCCCAGCCGTCGTCGATGTTGTTGTGGGAGACGTCGTAGCGGAAGACGTTCCCGGGCCCGGCGGTGAGCTTCGCGGCGAACCCGTCGGCGTCCTCTCCGTCGGAGTCGGCGTTGTCGTGCGATTCGGAGCTCACCACGAGGTTGTTCGACGGCCACTGCTCCTTCGGCGTGCTCGACGCGATCCGGGAGATCTGCAGCCCGGAATCGCGGTTGTAGCGGGTGATGACGCGTTCGATGACGTTGTTGCTCCCGCCGACGAAGATCCCGTTGTCCCCGGCGCGTTCGACGACGATGCCGGCGATGCGCCAGTAGGAGCCGTTGACGGCGAGGCCGCGGTTGGCCGGGTCTTCCGCCATGGCCGAGAAGTTCAGCACGGGCTTCTCGCCGGGGTAGGCGGACAACGTCTTGCGCGCGCTGGAAGTGCCGTTGTTGCCCGGCGCGATGGTGACGGTCTGGGCGTAGGAGTAGGTGCCACCACGCAGCGAAATGGTGTCACCGGCCCCGATCCGGGTCAGCGCCGAGGTGAGGGTGGTCGGATCCGCCTGCGTACCGGCGGCGGAGTCCTTCCCGTTGGGCGCCACGTAAACGGTGGTACCCGCGGCGGCCGACGGCGGCGCCAGTGCGGCCACCGTGACCAGTGCGGCAGCGGCTGTAAGCGCTTTCTTGGCGATCCCGTGCGAACTCATGCGCGCCTCCTTGCGAGCAGGAATGTGCCGGACACCGGATCCGGGAGCGCTCCCAGCGTCCCGGATTCCCGGTGAGGCGAAGGTAGCATCGGGTTGTGGCGCGCCGAGTGGTCCAAGCGGGTCGTCTGTACTGAAAACGCTTTCAGAGTGCATCCGCTGATGCCTGGAGGTCGATGACGACCTTCCCGTGCACGTGACGTCCCGCCTGCAGCTCGACCGCGGCGCGGATCCGCTCGATCGGGAAGGTGGCCGCGATCGGCACCCGGATCCGGCCCGCCGCGACCAGGCGCGCGATTTCCTCGAGGGCGCTCGGGGCCGCGTTGGCGCCGTTCGCCGACGTGATCCCGTCGACCAGGGCGGTGATGAGGGTGATGCGCGCGTCGGGCACGCCGAGTTCGCGTGCCGCCCGCACGGTGTCCGTGCCGTGCAGGTCCATGGCCGCGGTGACGCCGCCGGGAGCCAGCGCGCGGACCCGCTCGGCCAGGCCGTCGCCGTAGGTGACCGGCTCGGCTCCCAGGTCCCGCAGAGCACCGGCCGAGGTGGCCGACCCCGTCCCGATCACCCGCGCGCCCGCGAGGCGTGCGAGCTGGACGGCGAACACGCCCACCCCGCCGCCCGCGCCGCCGATGAGCACCGTGTCCCCCGGACCGGGGTCGACCACGGCGAGCGCCGCGGCCGCCGTGCGGCCCGCGATGGCCAGGGTGGCCGCGGTGCGGTCGTCGACGCCGTCCGGGGTGCGGCACGCCTCGCCGCCCACCGTGATGGTCCCGCCCACATCCACGACGACGTGATCGGCGACCGCGCGGGACAGGGCGCCGCCGAACACGCGGTCACCGACCGCGAAGTCGTTGACGCCGTCACCGACCTGATCCACAACGCCGGCGTAGTCGGTGCCGAACCCGCACGGCAGGCTCAGGCCGAACCGCGCGGCGGTCTCGGCGTCGGAGGTCATGAACCAGTCCATCGGGTTCAGGCCGGCCGCGGTGACCCGCACGCGGAGCTGTCCCGGCCCGGCCTGCGGCGCGGGTACCGCGCGGACGCTCAGGGCCTCCGGCCCGCCGAAGGCCTCGAACTGGACGGCCCGGCTCGTGGTGACGCTCGCTTCTGCCATGCTCGCCTGTCTCCTGAACCACTTAAACGGACTACGCTTCGGTTAACGACCCGACCGTAGCACAAGTGGAGCGTGATCCGTTTTGCCTCCCGCAGAGCCCCGCCGCCCGCGGGCGGACGCGACCCGCAACCGCCGACAGCTCCTGAACGTGGCAACCCGCATGTTCGCCTCGGCCGCCGACGAGCCGTCGATGCGCGCGATCGCCCAGGAAGCGGGGGTCGGCATCGCCACGCTGTATAGGCACTTCCCCACCCGAGAGTCCCTGGTCGACGCGGTCTACCGGGACCAGGTCTCCCGGCTGACCGCCGGAGCCCACGAGCTGCTCACCCAGCTCGACCCGCCGGCGGCCCTGCGCCGCTGGATGGACCTGTTCGGCGACTGGATCGCGACCAAGAACGGAATGCTCAACACGCTGCTGGCGATGGTGGAATCGGGGGAGATCGCCCACACCGACACCCGAGCCGAGCTACTGGCGGCCATCGAGGCCATTCTTGAAGCCGGGCGAGCGAGTGGCCAGCTCCGCGCAGACATCCCCGCAGAAGACATCGCGGCGGCTCTCATCGGCATCTTCACCGTGGCGGGCTCACCTGAGCAGAGGGCGATGGCGGGTCGGTTGCTGGATCTTCTGATGGACGGACTTCGGGTTGACCGGCCGAGCGATCGAGGTGCGAGCCCGGCGTCGGTAGTTGGTGGACGCTCCTGACACTGGCCACGGCATCGAGCGTGAGATCCACGCCGGGAAGATTGCCGCTTCGTGGCCTTGCGGGTCATGGACAAGAAAAACGCCGCCCGCATCACGGACGGCGTCACATCGTCTCCCAGCAGTGGTCCGTGGGAGGGTTGGATTTGTGTGCCCTCGGCAGGATTCGAACCTGCGACACCTGCCTCCGGAGGGATGGGTTGAAACAGGGCGACGTGTGGCTCTGACCTGCGGGTTGTTGCGTCCGCGGAGTGGTCGAGACGTCGGCTTGCACACGCATTGCACACCTGCGTCCAAGAGAGGCTGAAACAGCAGGGGGTGGAGAGTGTCTCCACTCAGCGCTGTTTCAGCCTCTTTCTCGTCTCTCAGTGACTACTGAGACATACCGTTAGTGTGGGAGAGACACTGTCACCGTAGGTGTCCCTCTCCTGTCCCACCTAAACCCGCAGGTCAGACAAGGTAAAGGGACAGAGTGACAGGTGTGACACCCCGGCCACCCCAACCTGTCACACCCGGCCGGTGATTACCGCGGGGCGCACGTGCGCGGGTCCGGTGTCCACTTTCACCCCGAGCAGACCGGCGGCGTGCAGCAACCTCGTAGCACAGTCGGTTGGTCCCCGGCACCGTACGGGCGGACTGGGGGCTGATCACAACTCCCCGCTGTACTCACAGTGGGTGGTCACCCGGCAAGGGCTCAGGGCGGCCACGTCGAAACAGCTTTTAAACCACTTCAAACTCGGGAGAGCGTGCAAAAATGCGGGTATGAACGTTCGTGCACGAAACTCCGCCGAGCGTCGGGCTGTGGCTCAGTGGTTGGCCAGCCGTGACGCCCTTATCGATCTGCCAGAGTGGATATGGGGTGGCGACCCATTCGGGATGGCACGCGACTTCGGCTGGAAGATGGTTTTCGATCAAGAGCAGCAGGCGTACAGGGTCGGCCTTGCCGAACGCAGGGCGAGGCAGTCGCCGAAGCTAATAGACCTCAAGAAACTGGCTCACGCTGGAAATATCGATTCCCCTGGTTCGTTTTCCGAACTAAAGACACTGCCGCCGCAATCTTCCTTTATCTCGATACCGGTGGAGGTTATAAATCACGAGATACAGAGAATTTCTCGAAATGACACAGGATTAGGGGCAGTATTTTCGCAGATCACGACGGCGACCCTTTCCTGTCACGAGAACCAACTGCCTGAGTTAATCCGAGATGTATTTCGCGAGACTCTACTTGAGAGTCTCCCTGGGGCGTGCGCGTGGCTGCTCAAGATCAACAAAGCATTGCAGCATAGATTCACTATTCCGAGGGTCTTGTTGGCACTGGAGCATGATCCGAGAATGCGCACGGATAGACCTGAAGATGGAGCGAAATTTCGAAGCGCTAACGGCCTGTATTCGGACACCATGATGGGGTTGGGTTCCTACTTGGCCCCGCTACTTCTTTCACTGTCTCCGTGGGTCTGGGGTATCGATGCAGCTCGTGCGGGTGGCGTGGTCATTTACACATTCGGGCAGGAGGTTCCAGGGCGTCGTCATTATCCACCAGAGCCATTGCAGAAGTTTCATCCTTCTACTCCGACGGTAATTCAGTCGAGAAAGGTGCGAGTGTCGGTCGACGGCGCCGATATTGAGGAGTCTTTGCACTGGTGGACTCGAAAGTTGAATGAGCTATTCGCTGAATTGACGGACCCGTCGAATTCTGTCGATTCATCTGGTCGTCTAGATCCAAGGCGTCAGCTTGAGCGTATTCTCAGTGTTGAGCAGATATTTCGGAATGTTCAATCAATATCGGCACTGGATCGTGATCGACACGCTGCGAGGATGCTTTGTTTCGATACCTTGGATTGTCTCTCCGGCCTGAAGTTGCTTGACTTTGAGCCGATGTGCACTGCGTCGAAGGCAGAAGCGTGCTTAGATGAAATCAAAGGTGAACTTCCCGCAAGGGTGGCCAAAGTGCTACTTCCTCGCGCCGAGGTGGCGGTTCAGGCGCTAAAGGATCTACAAGACGGATTCTTCATGAGTTCTTTGGTTGATCCAGATGGCCGCATTGAGTTGCCGGATGACGTTCACGGCTCGCGAAAGTATGAAAAAGATCGCGCAGTCGCACTCTGGCTCCGAATGCTGCGCAACGCAGGTCACTCGTTCGGGGGGCGGCCAACCAGCCGGGGTGACACTCTGCTAATCGCTCATAATGGCGAAGTTCCGCCCGATTTTCCTGATTTGGCATACCTGTATCTACTTAGGCTGATAACGTTCCCTGAACTGCTGCGAGATAATCGTCGTTCCCCTCTCTTGGGTCTTCGCAAGCAGCGGCGCGCAGAGGGTGTGGGCTAAATGGGATAGCGAGTTACCGCCTTTTGTGTCAGTCCTGCCACAAAAGGCCGCGAGCGGCGCTCTCGGAGTGCAAGATCTTGCGGCGTGCGCGTGCCCCCGCGATATGGTTGGTTACCAGCCGTGCAGCAGGAGTGCCGTGAGGCCATGTTCGACGATCTCAGCTAGTGCCGTCATCGTCACGGCCTGTTGGCCCCGCTCTGCGAGTCGTTCCGTTTGCGCTTCCCGCTGCTTAGTCGCCTGCCCTCCTCTGAGCCGGGTTCTGGCCCGCGCTGCGTGGAGGCCGATCACTGCGAGTCGTGCTCGCTGCGGCGTTGTGCTGCCTCGACGCTGAGGTCAACTATTTTGATTCACTCTCCGCTGTGGCAGGAAAGAGCCAAGGGCTTTGACTAGCTCTTCGGAAAAGGTGGTGAGGTTGATCGATTTAACATCAAGAGAGTTGATTATTAGATCTGTATAAGCAGCAACATTCATGCCTGCTTCTCGCGCGGCAATCGGCAACAATTGCTTTCCGGGGACGACCAATAAGACTTGTTCAATCGTGCCAGTGACGAGGGCGGATTCAACGAACTCCTTCTCGCTCTCAAGGATTTCTTTTGGCGAAAAACTCCAATTTGCTTCATCGAAGATGCTGGGCACCTCGGACGCAAGTTTGTCAATCGACATATTCCGCTTGCTTACGTCGCTCACGATCCCTGCGAGCCTGGGTTCAAGCTGAGCTTTCCAGCGCTGGATAATTAGCTGATGGCGCTGACTTTCCGAAACGCTCGCCCGGAGTTGATTAAGGTAGTTCGGTTCGTCGAAATTCCGTCTTAGGTGGTCGCATACTGTGCGCAGAACTCCGCTCAGACAGAAGAGGCTCTCAATCTCGTGGACTGCTAGCACATGGACGCCGGCCGGCAGACTTGTTTTGAAATTATCTGGGTGATAATCGGAGTCGATAATTCCATTTGATTCGAGGGCTTGAGCTACGCCCGACGTTCTAAGTGCATCTACGCACCGCAGTACCATCTGACTGCTTCCAACTGGCTTTACGACGGTGTCCAAGCCGTTGAACCACGCCTTATATACACGGCTATCGAAGCTGCTCTCTCCGCCTTCGCAAAAGAATATCCTGGACGCGTAGAAGGATAGGGAGGCGGAACCTAGGAGTGCTGCGGCCACGTCGTCGGGCAAGTTGTCGTCAAGGTCGATGGCTCGAAGACCGTTGGTAGGGTTGGCAATTACGTAACGTGCGGACCTTCGCGATAGTGCAAAAGTCAAATCGTGAGTAACGTATACGAATCTTATATCCCGTCGGGCGTCTTCAAGTTCGTTCCAGATTCGTACCGCTAGAAGCGAATGAAAATGTGTTTCTGGCTCGTCGACAACGATCACGCCGGGGTCGGCTAAAAAGACGCGTGAAGCGAGATATAGTGCTGCCTTTTCCCCGTCGCTCATATGGTAGGCGCTGTACTCTACCGGATCGGTGCTCTGTGTGACACTTGATACGAATGGCTTCCACTCTCGCCACTCCAGTTTGCGGCCAGGATATATTCTTGCCCAGAGATCCTGGACCTTCTCCAAGGGCGTCTCCGGAGGGCTGCCCGCCGATTCGGGATTTTCTCTGTAGCGCGACGTGAATGCCATTGCCGCCATTGAACTTTGAGCCACGAGTTGTGACAACATAAAGTCGAATTCGGAAGTCAAGTCCCAAAAATTGTTGCGCGCCTGGTTCTTCTGTTGGAAAAATTGACTTCGGGCACTGTCAAAACCCATGATTGGCAGTTCGGGGGCAACGCGTGTGTTTCGCAAAGCGTTCACGAACTCCATGGGTAGTCCGGTGAAAATGCTTCGCGACTGCCGCGTCTTGCCGCTCCCGTTGGGGCCAACTATGACGATCGGCTCCGAGCCTTCCAGTAGCGTGCCATCCGGAAGTGTGATCGTGATATCAGTGCTCATGAGTCCGGCACTGTAGCCTGCAGTGCGCGCCTTCGGGCGGATTCCTCTCCCTTGCTCGCGCATTCACACGTCGGAGTTGGTCACGGTAGGCTTGGTGCTGACCGCCATCCTGTGGCGCCACGTCGAGCGGTTCGGCTACGGCCCGGATGGCCGCCTGTTCGTCGGTGAGCGCGGGGGACCGTCTCGAAGGTCACCTACACCAAGGTGTTCCGTGCGGCCCGTGAGGCGACGTTCACGGTCGAAGTAGCGCGGGGTCCGCTGGCACGCCGGCCGTACGACCTCCGCCACGCCGCGGTGAGCACCTGGTTGGCTGCCGGGGTGCCAGCCGCGACGGTCGCGCAGTGGGCCGGTCAGTCGGTCGCTGTGCTGCTGGAGGTCTACGCCAGCTTCCTCGACGGCGGGGAGGAGGCAGCCAAGCGGCAGATCGAGCGCGTGCTGGGCACGCCGCCGCGGTGAGCGCGCACACGCATCGCACACAGACGCCCGGATTCGGCCGTGGCCCGCCATGGTTGGCCGGGTAAGTCGCGAATCGGCCTCTACGGCGTTCTCGCTGGTAGGGGCCGTCTGGCCGTTATTCAAAAGGGGTGCCCTCGGCAGGATTCGAACCTGCGACACCTGCCTCCGGAGGGCCAGACGGCGTCGCGCCGAGAAAGGTGCACCGACCTGGGCAAAGGCTGGTAAATGCTAGGCGGCTCCATGTCATTCGGGAACGCATTGGGAACATGCCGCGCGCTGGGCTTCCGCTGGACGCGTTTGAACGGATCTTGAAAGTAGCCTTGGGTTGCTTCGGGCGCCTGAGCCGCGTGCGGGTGCGAGCACCATGGTGGACGTCACAGCAGCGCCAGGCTGACCCCTTCTGTGGCGAGTACGTGCGCCGGGCGACTCTGCCACCAGCCCAGCCGCACCCCGGCGGCGACGGCGAACCCGAACGCCCGCTCCGGCAAAGATGCCCCACCGCCATGGGGCAACGTAGAAGACTGGTGAAGCATCCTCGCTGACTGCTCGTCTCAGCGTCGGTGAGACATCTGGGACGGCCCCGGACCGGGAAGGTTCTGCTCGTGCAGGGCGATGGCCTCGTCCAGGCGTCCCGCCGACTTGTAGGCGGCGGCGAGGTTGTTCCGCGAGGTCAGGGTGTCTGGGTGTTCGGTTCCCAACACCCGTTTGTAGTCGGCGAGGTTCTGCTCGTGCAGGGCGATGGCCTCGTCCAGGCGTCCCGCCGACTTGTAGGTGTCGGCGAGGTTGTTCCGCGAGATCAGGGTGTCTGGGTGTTCGGTTCCCAACACCCGTTTGTAGTCGGCGAGGTTCTGCTTGAGCAGGGCGATGGCCTCGTCCAGGCGTCCCGCCGACTCGTAGGCGCCGGCGAGGTTGTTCCGCGAGGCGAGGGTGTCCGGGTGCTCGGCGCCCAACACCCGCTCGCGGTCGGCGAGGTTCTGCTTGAGCAGGGCGATGGCCTCGTCCAGGCGTCCCGCCGACATGTAGGCGCCGGCGAGGTTGTTCCGCGAGATCAGGGTGTCTGGGTGTTCGGTTCCCAACACCCGTTTGTAGTCGGCGAGGTTCTGCTCGTGCAGGGCGATGGCCTCGTCCAGGCGTCCCGCGGACCAGTAGGTGTCGGCGAGGTTGTTTCGCGAGGTCAGGGTGTCCGGGTGCTCGGCGCCCAACACCCGCTCGCTTACGGCGAGGGTCCGCTGGTGCAGGGCGATGGCCTCGTCCAGGCGTCCCGCCGACTTGTAGGCGGCGGCGAGGTTGTTTCGCGAGGTCAGGGTGTCTGGGTGCTCGGCCTCCGACACCCGCTCGTAGTCGGCGAGGTTCTGCTCGTGCAGGGCGATGGCCTCGTCCAGGCGTCCGGCCGACATGTAGGCGCCGGCGAGGTTGTTCCGCGAGGTCAAGGTATCTGGGTGCTCGGCGCCCAACACCCGCTCACGGCCGGCGAGGGTCTGCTCGAACAGGGGCAGCGCACGGGTCAGATCGCCGGCTTCCTCCAGCAGCCCGGCGATCCAATCGGCCTGAACGAGCAGCAACGGCGACGGCTCGTCGGTATGGCTGAGTACGGCGTCGAGGTGGGCGGCGAGTTCGTCCAGCTCATCACGGCGCAGCGCGACCTGGGCGCGGGGGAACCGGTCGGTGAGCGCGTCCAGCAGGCGGGCCGCGGTGTCCACGGCGGCTGCCTGATCATCACCGGGCGGTCGGCTGGCTTCGTGACGGACCACCAACGCAGTGAGCCGGTGCACCGCGACGACCCGACGGTCCTCACCGTAGGCGGCCGCCTGGGCGATACCGCCGAGCGTGACCAGCGACGCCGCCGCCAACGTGCTGACCGCAGGCCACACTCCGCTGTGCAAACCGAGCTGCGGCTCGGCCTGCACCAGCAGGTCACGGCTCACCCCGTCCGGCGACAGCAGCGATAGCACTCGCAGCAACCGGGCCGCGTCCCCGCTACTGTCCGCCTCGTCCAGTCCTGCCAAGCTGAGCTGGGTTGCCTTCAGCACCCCAGGGTGGTCGGCGCCGGCCTGCTGACGCAACGTCTCATCCAAGTCCTGACGCTGCAGCAGCCGCGCATACTCGGCATAGGAGATCCCGGTCCGGCTGATGAATGCGGCAGCCTGAGCCAACCCCAGCGGCAGCCAGCCCAGCTGCTCACCCAACCGTGCCCCATCACCGGCCGAGTCCAGGCCGGTCGCCCGGGCCAGGAACTCCGTTCCTTCGGCCGGTGTGAACATGCCGACCTCGACTACAGCGATCCCGGCCATCGTCATGAATTCCCGCCGGTTGGTGGTAATCAAGACCTTTGTTGACCCCGCCGACGGGACGTAGCCGTGCAGGACGTCCGGGTCGTCGACGTTGTCGAACACCAGCAGCCGCCGGGCCCGGCCTTCCCGCGCGAGCCACCGGCACACCGCGGCCGCCGCCTGCTCCGGCGGCATCTCCGCCACTCCCGGAAGCCCGAGATGGGCTGCCAGCGCCGCCAGCTCGGGCACTGGCCCGGACTCCGCATTGATCCACGCCACCAGGTCATAGCCCTGATCGAGGCACGACCGGGCGTAGCCGGCAGCCAGCTGCGACTTGCCTGCGCCCCGCGCACCCGGCAACGCCACCAACGCCGTCTTGCCCCGCCGTCCCAGCGCCTCCCGCACCGCCTTTTCCTCCTGCGGCCGCGGCTGCCACTGCCACGCCTGCCGTGGGAGAGCCCCGAACACCCGGGACTGCACCTCGACCGGCCCCAGCTGCGTCTGGAGCCGCTCGGCCCGATGCCGCACCGTCTCCAGCACCAGCACACCCGCGACCAGCAACCCCAGCGCGGCGAACACGGCTGGAGGCCACCACGGCTGCTTTACTTCGACCAGGCCGGTGGCCAGGTTGCCTGCCAGCGCGACCGCCACACCCAGCATCGCCAGAGGTACTGGTGACGGCACCCAACGTCGCACAGCCACAACCAGCCTCCCAGCATGAGGACCGACCTCATCCCAAGTCGTAACGAAGGTCGGGTTGCGTAGGCTAGTCGTTACTGCCAGCTGAGCTAGGTCGGCCTGTCAACCGTCCGCTTTTCAGGTCTTGGGTTGTCAGTTCACTGTCGTCCGCAAGTCTCATCGTCGCAGTTCAGCACGTTCTGGCGTTTCCTACGTACCGCAGCGAACGGTGGCGGTTGAGACCTGCGTTGAGACCGTCCGGCCCGGCAAGAGTCCCCAAGCTCGCCCTTCGGGAGCGCAACGCTGCGTGACGTCGGCTCGCGGCGCTCCGCATGTCCGCCTCGCGAGCGGCGACCGCTCGCCCGCTCGGCGCAAAGTAGGGTGAATCGCCGGATTCGAGAGTCGGACTGCCCTGCCGAGGCATGCCGCCTCGTACCGCGGCCTCCATCCCTTGGTCTTGCCAAGCTCACGGGGTCCCCGCTGAGGTAGTTCTGCATGCGATTTGGACAGGACCTCGAAATTGCGCCGCCACCAGCGCGGATAGTGAACCCGATCGGCCCCGCCGTAGGGCTTCCCGCGCATTCATCGCCGCGTAACCACCGGTTGTCGCGCGGTTGTCGCGCGGGGCTCCCCTGGCCGCCGGGGCGACCCTAGTGTCGATGAGGAAGACGCAGGTCGGGCGACCCCACGTAGGGGCCGCCCGCGGGCGCCGGAGTACCAATCCGTCGCCCGTCCAGGACCCGAAACAGGACCTGACCTGCTTCTTCTGACGATGCACCCCTAAGAAGGAGTACCTCATGAGGCTACGACGACAGAGGTCGGCTCAGCCACCCCAGGGCGCTCATCTGTCCCCCGCGAGCGACAGGCGGCCGCTTCCCGAGAGGCGGCCTACATCCGGGCTGATCGAGTCGGTGCAGCTCTTCGCCGCGGACCCGCCGACGTTCTGGCGAGTCATCGGCGGGACGGGCATCCTCGTCGCGGTATGCCTGGTCAGCATGGGAGTCAGCGGGGTGGGGGTCGACTTCACCCCGACCGGGGTGCACTTCGCCCCCGCAACCGGACGCGAGTTCCGAGATCTCGAACTGCGTCCCGTGGCTCCTCAGGGCTGGCTGCCGCCGGGTGACACCTCGATCCACACGGGCTGCCCCGGAGCGTGCTAGCGGTCAGGACGCGGGCCTCTTCGTACTCGCCGGGTCGACGTTCGTAGATGACCGTCATGTCGGGTTGAACGTGCCAGCGGTCGACGGCGTTCGGCTGGCTGGCCACGGCGTAGGTGGTGGCATCCGTCAAATCAGGCGGGTTGTTCATCGCGCACTCCGAGCTGTTGCGTCGGTGCCCGGACCTTCCCCGTCCAGGCACCGACTCCAGCACCATAGAACACCTGTTCGACGTGTGCCACTCCGGCCAGCAGTCGAGTGCAGCGTTACGCCTCTACTTCACAACGGAGGTGCGACTAGGGCGGCACCCCACCGTCATGCCTTGCGCGCCCGCCTGTGCCCAGCTGGCCCACGGAGCTGGGCGATTCTGCTTGCGAGCTGGTCCTGAAAGTCGGTTCCCTCGCCGTAGAACGCCACGTCGGTCACGTCGTCTAGCTCGTTTAGCACTGCGGCCGGCCAGCTGTCTCGTCTACCGGCGGCGACAGCGAGCACTCGTTCACGGGGCACGTCCGTGTGGCTGAACACGTAGTAGCAGTGCTCGGCTGCCTGATCGCGACTGCTGGCGGACATAGCTTGCACGTAGATCCGGTTGTCCGTGTCGGGGCCGACAGCAGCAGTGACCTGGCGGGTGCGGCCCGATGTCTGGGGAAGAGGTGCGTTGGGCGTCACGTACTCGGGCCTCGGAGCAACAGAACCAATGGTCCGCACGACGCGATCCCGAAACTGGACCGGCCGCTTCTCGTTCGCCAGCCAACGGAGTTGATCCACCCGAAGGGTGGCCTCAGCCACGTTGAGCACGAGCTGGCCGACGTTCGACACGTCGCCCCAGCCGCCCACCATGCCGTCTTCTGCAGTCAGCGCCTGGCCGCCAAGGCTGGCGATCGACCGAGTCCAAGCCTCGACAACGCGAGGCGTTTCCAAGTCGAGATCAGCCATGTGCAGTCGCATCGCGGTCGTACCTTGATCAGAGACGCGAACCCCTCCCTCATAGGGTTCCACGAAAAGAGTGATCAAGTCATCGTCGTAGAACGCCAAGGGGAGCGTCAGCAGGTACCCGTGTCCGTACTCGCGTATCTCTAGCAAGTCGTTGACCTGCGACAATACGCTAGTTTTGATCTTCGAATCATCCATTCGCGCTCACCTCCCTGGCTCCGTCCAGTATCCCTCTGGCAACTCGATGAAGCACTCCGAAGCGAACGCCTCGAACACGCGTCTGTATGTGCCCGCCGCGACGGTAGGTCCCAACGGTACCGGCGGGATGTCGTCCGGTACATAGGCGCCCTCGGCGCCGGTCTGGGGCACGTACGTGTGCTTGTGGGTGGTGTCCGGAGGTAGACCCTTATGGTTGTCATTGACGTCCAGTCGCCGGACTGGAACCCGGTTGACGAGGTACTGCACGTGGAAGCGATCGGGACGCGCAAGCACGAAGTACGCGCGCAGCATCCCATCGGGGCAGTCCTCAACGGCCGTGCGCACGTGGATCAATCCCTGCTGCGTGTGAGGCTTCAACGAGGACCAGGACAGCTGCCCCTGCGCACGAGCTCGGCCAAGCTTGGACAGGAGCGTGCTGATAGCGGTAGGCGAGAGCGCCCCAACGGCGTAGCCACCCAAGTCAGTCAGCCCTCCCCATTGTCAGCGGCATCTCAATCTACATCGCGATCAGGCACCGAGCAGTTACGGAGGTTTTCGCAGATCAGCATGGCTGGTATGTCGTGATTCGGTGGCCCTCCTGGTACTGCTGCGTGAGGGTCAGGCGGCCAATCTGCGGGCCGGGATCGGGGCCGGCAGTACTGGCGAGGCCGCCGAAGTCGAGGGCGCAGGCGTCCACGGCGAGGGTGCCGGCCGGGCCGCGTTGGATGGGCCTGACACCACCAAGCGTGACGGCCTAGATGCAGTTGAGGACCGTGACCGCCTCCGTTGGCAACGCTGCCCTTGGTGGGTGCGTCGGTCCGGGCGCCTGGGAGCGAGCCGGCGACCGCCGGGTAGAGGCGCCGGATCATCGGGTGGTGCGTGGCCGGATGGTTGACACCTCTCCGCCCCGGCGTTCCTTGCCGACCAAGCAGCTTTAGCCTTCTCCTAGAACTGGCTCGCCGTGCTCAAGGTAGAGAGTCGTGTCAGTGACGTGGGCCTGGTACGCGTGCTTCAGTCGTCGGGCGAGACGTGGGATCAGATACTCGTCCAGGTTGTCGACTGGGACCCACTCCCAGTGATCGAGTTCGACACCGTCTAGAACGACGGCGTCCTCGTCACTGCCGAGATCCCCGCATCCGAAGACGTAGAGGATCTTGTCGCCTTCCGAGTCGTTGGGCGCCCAGTCGTGCACCAGCAGCCGCTGGGCCGACCGAGCTAGACCAACCTCCTCGCGTAGCTCCCGCGAGCAAGCCGCTGCCGGAGACTCGCCCTGGTCGACGTACCCACCGGGGATGTCCCAGCGGTTCCCGTACGTCTTCCGGACCAGCAGAACGCGGTCGTCGTTTACGAACAACGCCCCGGCGGCGATCCGGGGCGTTGCGAACTTGTCCGTCGGGTCGTCCGTCACGTTGGTCAGCCTACGACGTGCATCCGCTTGGCGAGCTGGTGGAGCTCGAAGCCCGGCTTCCCGTGGGTGTTGCGGACCCACGTGATGACGAGCTGCCGACTCAAATAATGGTGCCTGACCTGGTCGGGTGCCATCCGCTCGGCGTTCAGCACCGTAGCGACCGCGGCATCGTGACGGCCGGAGACGTGGAACGCGCGGGCAACGTCCAGCATGTGGCGCACTCGTCGCTCGACAGGGAGCGCCGCTGTGTCCAGTTCCGAGCCGATATCGAGCGCAACCTGCACGTCGCCCAGCTCCATGGCGGTGTTCACCCGGTGGATTGCCACGTTCGTGGGCCCGAATGCCGTCCAGAGATGGTTGCCGTCGACACCGAGGCGCCGGGCCGCCTCATCAGCCTCGGCCAGGTACCCGCGCGTGGTTGCTCTGTCCTCAGCGCGTGCAGCCGCCATTGACCCGGCCAGAAGCAGCGTTCCGTAGGACGAAATAACGTCGCCGTCGCCGTCGTTCAAGTGCGGCTGCAGGTAAGTGGCGGCCGCCTCTGTCAGCGACATTGCCGGTTCGTGGCGACCGGTCGACAACAGTGCGAAAGCTACTGACCGGAACAGCGATCCGGTGATGGCGTAGTTCTCCGATTGCTGCGCCGCCGCCAGGCCGCGCTCGGCCGCCATCCACGCGAGGTCAGCCTCGCCGATCTTCGTGAGCACCGACGCAGCGGCCTGGTAGCTCAAGGCCAGCAACTCGTGAGCACGCAGGCGGTCGTCCCCGTCGTACTGGCGTGCCGCGAGGAGTGCGTCCGTGAGCAGAAGCGGTGCCCTGCCGGCGGCGTATCCAAAGCGCGATCCCTGGTAGGCGTCGAACACCGAGCGCAGCTCGCGGGCGAGTTCGTCGAGCGTCGGCGGTTCCGCGTCCAACGCCGGGGCGCTCAAGATCGGCGTGAGTTGGCGGTAGTCCATGAGCACGGCCCGGAGCGCTGGCACCGTCGCCGTGCCACTGTCCGCGGTCCAGTCGAGCAAGGTCGGCTCACCGATGAGGTCACCGAGGGCGACGTCCAGCGCGTCCGCAAGGCTGCGGATCACGGATAAGCGGTCCAGCTCGATCCGGTTGTTCTCCGCCTTGCCCAGCCAGTCGCTCGTGCGGCCGACCAGCCCGGCAAGGGCCTCTTGCGACATGCCGCGACGACGCCGGTACCACGCGACGCGCTCTCCGATGGTCAGGTTCTCGCTAATTGCTCGCATGTCCCCACCCTCTCGCGCAACTGCGCCAGCAACCCGGAAAGTTCTTCCGGGTTGGCCCCGGAAGAACTTTCCGGGTTCATGCACTTAACCGGGCTGAAGCTACTTCCATGAACCGCCAGCGACACCAGCCCGCCCGAGCCCGACCATGTGGCACCGTCAGCAGTTCTGGCCATCGGCAGTGCATGCGACTACCCGCCGGAACGGCGTCAGTGCGCAAGCCCAAGCTTGCGCTCGACCGCCAAGAGTCGCCTCTCAAGGTCTGCGAGGTTAACGACGCTCGACGCCCCACCGGGAGAAGTCTCCGCCGCTGGCACCGCAGCGCCGGACGCGCGCACGAAGGTTCCTTGCCCTTGCCGCGTGACGATCAGCTGTTCGTCCTGCAAGAGCGCGTATGCGCGCTTGACCGTTCCTACCGACACGCCGAACTCCTCGGCGATCGCCTGGTGTGGGGGGAGCTTGTCGCCCTGCCGATAGCTCTCTCCACGGAGCGCCTCCCTAAGTCGACTTGCCACTTGCAGGTAGGGCGCTCGCGAGTCAGCCGGATCGAGTTTGTCCATATCAGCCAGGGTACTCCACCTAGCCAACTAGTCCATCTAGGTGACGAAAGACGAGAACACTTGACTATGTTGCTATGTTGTCTAACGTCTCTGGTGTCGCATTAAGTGCAATGACGAAAGGGTTCGCTTCGATGAGGAACGCACGACCGAGTCGCCGCCAGTCCGAGATGGACGCGGTCGACCTGGACTTCGACTACTTCGCCGACACCACCGGCCTGGCCGGTGACAGCGCCCTGACCGGGGATTTCGACGGTGTCGCCGACCTGATCGCCTTATACGCGGAGATCGCGGAGATCGACGAGGCGCTGGCCGAGCTGGACGCCCCGATCGCCCCGGTGGTGTCCCTGCCGGTCGCGGCCCCGCGGACGGTGGGGGAGGTGGCCTGAGGTGGCTGACCGTCTATTCGTCCCGGCCTCGTTCAGCTGGCTGCTGGCCACGATGCCGTCTGCGGATGCCATCCGTGAGGACCGGGAGCACTGGCTGGACGTCGCCTACCACACGATGCGCGGGGAGTTCACCGGTCCGCACGGCCTGAGCGCCATGCGCTTGGCTCGGGTGTTCCGGGCCGCCCTCGCCGCTGCCTACGAGGAGGCCGAAACCGGCTCTTCGGCTCTGGCGGCCTGAGATGCGCCGCCGTTGGCAGCAGCTGCGGGAGGAGTGGGCAGCCAGCAGCGCGGCGCTGGAGCGGGGCACAGCAGCCCGGCACCGCCGCCAGCAACGCGAGGCAGCCACCCGGGCCCACGCGCCCAGCCCGGAGTACTCGGCCGGGGACATCACGACCATGAACGCGGCCACCATCTGCGGGGCCATCGCCACCATCATCACCAACAGCTGATTTTCCGCGATTTCTCGCGACTTTCCGCATTCGTCTCGGGGCAGCGCCATGCCTGCACCCGGCCCGCACCGAAAGGACCCCCCGATGTCTCGCACGCTGATCGCCCCGGTTGCGGCCCGGTTCACCGCCCTGGCCGACACCCTGAGCCGCAACGCCGCCGTGCTGGCCGCCGCTGGGCTGCCGCAGGTCGTGACCGAGGTCCGGGTGGCCGTGTACGGCGACGTCGCGGCGCAGCTGCGGCTGCTGGCCGAGCAGGTCCCGGCCGCGGGCAACCCGCTGGTGCTGGTTCCGGCGGCCGAGGACACCGCGGTGGCGGTGGCGCGGCGGTTCGAGGCGCTGGCCGGGCTGCTGGCCGCCAACGCCCGTCTCCTGACCCGCCGCACGGCGGATGCGGTGATGCACCGCCGTGCCGGGGTGTACTGCGACGTCGCCGCGCAGCTGCGGCTGTTGGCCGCCGATGAGCGGGAGGCCGCCACGGCGGCGGCGCCGCGGACCAGCCGGCCGCCGCTGTCCAACACCGCCCCGTTGTCGCCGGTCGTGGCGCAGGCCGCGGTGCGGGTGCCCCGGGTGCGGCCGGAGTTCCTCGAGGCGCTGCTGTCCGCGGTCGCCAAGCGCCGCGCACAGGGCTGGTCGGTGGCGCGGCTGACGCTGTGGCTGCGCACCAGCCTGCGGGACCCGCAGACCGAGCACGTCCACCCGTGCGCCCAGCGGTCGTTCGTCGCCTACCTCACCGCCCTGCTCGACACCACCACCGCCCGCGCCGCCTGACCACCCACCACCCCACATCGAGGAAGGAAGACCCGTCATGGCCGAGAACGACTCCGGCGCCTGGCACAGCGAGCTGCAGCGCCAGCAGGAGGAAATCCAGCGCCAGCAGCGGGAAGCCGCACGGAAGGTCGCCAAGTTCGGCACCCGTACCCCGGACGAAGGGGGATGGTCATGACGCAGGTGCGGTTTCCCTGCTCGGTGTGGCTGCTCGGCCGGGGCACAGTCGAGGGATTCTGGGAGTACAGCACCGCCGACCCGTGGGCGGTCACGCTGCACCTGGACGGGCAGCGGTGGATTTTCGCCCGCGAGCTGCTGCGCGCCGGTCTGGCCGAGCCTGCCGGTGACGGCGACGTGCAGGTCATGCCCGATACCGGCGGCAACCCGCGCGTGCTGAACGTGCTGCTGCGCTCGCCGTCGGGCGCGGCGCGGCTGCCGGTAGCCCGCGACACCGTCGCCTCGCTGCTGGAGGCCTCCTACGCCCTGGTGCCCGCCGGATGCGAGGCCGCCGCCGTTGACTGGCCAGCCGAATGGGCACGCCTGGCCGACACCGGCCCGGCCGCTGCCTGAATCTCCCGGCAGTCGTCCCGTTCTCCGCATTTCCGTTGTCCTGCTTGGAGGCTTCGTCATGTCCCTTGCCACCATCCCCGCGACGGTCCCGGCCCCCGCGCCGCAGGCCGCCGCCGACGATGAGCCGTTCTACCCGCCGCCCGCGGCCACGATGACGGTGGCGCTGGCCAAGCAGATGGCCGGCACCGCCTACCACGAGGCCAGCCAGCGGGTGGTGCGGCTGGCGCGGCAGCTGCTGCCCCAGGCTGTCTGTCCCGATGACCGGATGCGGCTGCTGTTCCTCTACGCGGCCGAGGAAACCTACCTGGCCGGCGTGTTCCCCGCGGTTCACCCCCAGCACCCCGAGCGGTGGCAGACGGGCGTCACCGCTCACCAGCTGACCGGCGAGTTGGCCGCGATGATCGCCCACGCCGAAGAGGCCATCGCCGCCGGTCACCCCTACCGGCCCGGCGGATTCGAAACCGACACCGAGCCGTACCTCGCGCAGGCGATGGCCTACTACGTCACCGACCCGAACCCGATGGGCCGCGCCGGTGTCCTCGACACCCTGGCCCAGCACCTGCGCACCCGTGGTTTCCCGCCGCGGGCGGTCGAGCTGGTGGCCGACGTCGCGGCCGGGCTGCGGGTCACCGCGATCGGCGGCAACCGTCCGCTGCCGGGCACGCAGTAAGCACACCGCGGTATCTCTGCCCCCGGGTGCGCGGAAGCTCCTGCCGTGGACCACCACATCACTGGCGCCGATTCTCCGGTCCCGTGGCACCCACCACCGGAACCGAGCACGCCTACATCCACCCACCCCACAAGGACATCTCATGAGCATTCACGCAAACGCTGAGCAAATCGTCGCCCTTGCCCACGCGATCCCGTTGGGTGCGCTGCAGGCCGCAGGACAGGAAATGGACGCCTACTCCGACCGGGTTCACCAGCTGGTCGGCTCGACCCCCGGGGGCCAAAGGGTGGTCGCCGCCCTGCAGCAGTCCCACTCCGCATACGAGTCACTGATCAGGCTCTGGACCCAGGCGCAGATTGACCTGCTGGACCTGGCCCGCCACCACATGAACGACGGCTGAGCCGGCCGATATGAGCGACGACGACATCGGATCGAGGTTGTTCGATCGGGTCACCGACAGCGACCGCCGTCGATGGCAGATCCAGGCCCACGCCGCGCTGGCCACCGTCCTCGGCCGGGCCGCCCAAGCCCGGCTGGCACCGCTGCACTGGACCCTCGGCCCCACCGGCCAGCTGCACGGCACGGTGCCCACCCTCGGCTACGCCGCCGACAAAGTGGCCGAAATCTACGTCGAATGGGCCGACTTCCTCGGCCTGTCGACCCGACGCACCGCCCGTGGCAGCCACGGCACCGTGCACCTGACTGCGACCGGGGACATCCCCGGCCGCACCGGCCGGCTCGGCCGCCCGGTCGTGATTTCCGCCGACCTCCACCCGGCCGAGGACATCGACCCAACCACCGAGGAGTGCTGACCATGCCCGCCACATCCCGCCGTTTCGACGGCAAGCCCGAGACCGCCGCCGATACCCGCTTCTTCGACCTGCGCGAGTCCGGCTACCGCGGCCCGATCGACCAGGACGGCCACCGCGTCACCACCGGGCGCGCGAAGGAGATCCTCGACGCCTTGGCCGCCCTGTCGGACGACGGAGCGCAGCAGTGACCCCCGCCCCGCACGGTGGCGGGCACGACGACACCGCGGCCACGGTGCTGCTGTTGCGCCGCCTGGTCGAGCGCAACGGAACCTGGGTGCTGGTCAAGGTCTTCGCCGCGATGGCGGTGTGGCTGGCGCTGCACCTGTTCCGTGCCGCGCTGGTGCTGGTGGTGCGGCTGCTGACCGGGGCGATGGCGCGGGCGGACCGCTACACCACCGCCGCGGTGCTGACCCCGCCCACGCGGCGGGTCAACCACTACTTCGACGCCCACAACGGCCACGACTACGACCCGCACCACTTCGAGCACACCACCACCCCGGCTGGCCACGGCCCGCCGGGACCGCGGATGCCTTGGGAGGCAGCACATGCGTGACTTCGGCAACCACTTCGACGAAGACATCCTCGACCTGAAGGCCCGGGCCGGGCGGCCCGGCGTCGTCATCGGACCGGGCCACAGGTCCGCGCTGATCACCGACAGCGCCGAAATGCTGCCCGGGCTGCTGCTGGGCACCGCCTTCTTCGCCGTGGTCGCGCTCTCCGGCACCGTCGCCTGGCTCACCGTCGGCTCGGTGGTGCTGGCGATCGTGCTGGGGCTGCGGGCGCTGTGGCACGTGGTGTTCCTCATCCGCGCTGCCCTGGATCTGCGCGACCGGCTGGCCGGCGAGGCCCGGGAACTGGCACGCGAGCACGGCATCGACCACGAAGAGGGGTGGTGAGCATGGCAGGAGACACTCGCTGCCGCACGCGGCAGGAAGCGGCGGTGGCGTGGACCAGTGCGCACGCGGCCGAGCTGGCCGGCGTGGGCCTGCCGTTGATCGGCGGGGCGCTGCTCACGCCGTGGCTGGACCTGATTTCCCTGGCGTGGGCGGCGGTGTGGGCGGCCAACGAGATCCGGCTGCGCCGCACCACCCGAACTGCCCGCCAGGTCGCGGTGGCCACCCGCCCGGCTCGACCCGCCCTGACCACCGGCACCGCCGCCGACGACGGCGGTAAGCCGTCCCCGGCCGAGTCCGGGCCGCGCAAGGAGGTGACCCGATGAGCTGGTACAGCGACCGGGCCGAGCAGGCCCGCGCCGACCGCGCCTTGAAGGCCGAGCAGGACCGCGCCGACCGGCAGCAGCGGCTGGACCAGCAGCTGAAGCTGACGCAAATGCAGCTGGCCGAGTCCCGCCGGGACAAGGCCGACGCGCAGGCCGAGCGGGACGCCCTGCGTGCCCGCCGCGCCGCTCGGGTGGCGGCGATGCGGGCGTGGGCGGGTGCGCATGTGGTGGATCTGCTGATTTACCCGCTGATGATCGTCTCGGCCGCCATTGCGGTGCCGACGGCGGCGCAGTGGGGTGCGGCGAAGCTCGGGCACACCGGCGGGCTGCTGCCGGTGCTGTCGGAGTGGGGCATGGTCGCCTTCTCCATCGCCGTGCACGTCTCGCGGGTCCGGACCCCGGACCGGCCGGTGTGGGCGCTGCAGCTGGGGACGTGGGTGTTCGCCGCGGTCGGCTTCGCCATCGCCGTCATCCGCGGCGCCACCACCCCCGAGGGCGGCGGCTGGGACCTCGGGTTCGTGATGGGCCTGGTCTCGATCGCCGGGGTGGCGGCGCACCAGCTGGTGTCGGCGGCGCCGCGCCGGTCGCCGGCCGAGCGGGCCGCCCGCAAGCTGGCCCGGCAGGAACTGGCCGAGGCCCGCGCCGAGCTGGCCACCCGCAAGGTCGCCGCGGCCCGGGTGGACGCCGCGCGGCGGGCGGCGATCGCGCACGCGGTGGCCGAGATCGACCCCGACGGCACCGCCCGGCTGGTGTTCCAGCCGGGCCGGTTCACGCTGCACCGCGGGAAACTGCGCCGCGGGAAGCTGCGCCCGGCGGCGGTGTCCGGTCTGCCGGTCGACCCCGCGCCCGAGGGCGAGATCAGCGACACGGTGGCCGATGAGGCCGCCGCCTACCTGGCCGGGCTGCACTTCCGGCGGCTGAGCGACGTCCCCGAGCAGGAGACGACCCCGCCGGGCGAGGGGGAGGGACCCGGCGGGGTCGCCACCCTCGACGGTAAGCGACCGCCGGTCACGCCGCCGGTCGCTGAGCAGGACGACACCCGCCCGGACCAGCCCACCCCACCCCGGCGGGACCGGGAGGTCCCGGCCCGCCGCGCCACCACCGCCCCGCGACGGCGGACGGTGCGAGCCCGGGTCACCGCGCCGAAGCGCAGCCTCGACCAGCTGCGCGAGGAGTTCAAGAAGGCCTTGGCCGAACGGCCGGCCGGGTTCGACCCGGACAACGGCGAAGCCATCCGCCGCACCCTCCAGTGCGGCAAGGCGTTCTCGCGCCAGCTGCGCGACGACTACCGCGACGGCCGTATCGGCTGACCCCTCACCCCCACCACCACCGGGCAAGGCCGCAACCACCGCAACCCCGCTTGCCGGGCGGTGGCTGCGGCCTGCCCCGGGTCTGCGCACCACCACGGCAGGAAGGCACCAGCGATGAACCCGACCGACGACCACGACGACAAGACCATCACCGACACCACGCCGCAGACACCCGCCGTGGGGCCGGCCGGGGAGCTGGCCACCGTCCACCACCTGCCCGGCCGCCCCGAGGGCGGCCCCGCGATCGAGGGCGAGATCGTCTCCGAGGAGGAGTGGCGCCTCTACACCGACCAGCAGGCACAGCGGGCGTGGCGGTATGCCGAGTACCGCCGCCAGGGCGCCCTGGTGGTCAAGGCCACCCGCACCGCGGTCACCCACGACAAGACCGTGGCGACGGCGAAGTTCGCCGGCCGCCACGCCGCCTACGTCTTCGGCGGCGCCGGGATCGTGGCCAAACGGGTGTGGGAGGCCAAGACCAACTCCCGCTACGAGCGGCTGATCCGTGCCGCGGAAGCCCGCGGCGATGCCGAGGAACTCAAGCACTGGGAGGAGCGGGCCGAGCTGGCCAAGGAGAAACGGCACCGCCGCGCGATGGACTGGCTGGACGCCCCGGTCCAGATCGCGAAGACGCTGCTGCTGAGCGTGCTGGTCGCGATCGTGGTCCTGTTCGGGATCGGCTGCCTGCTGGCCCTCTCGTTCTCCGACGTCGCCATGATCGGTGCCCCGTTCGGTGCCGTGATCGACGTGGTCCGCTGGGTCACGATCGCGATCTCGGTGGCGTGGGGTCCGTTCCTGCTCGCCGCGCCGTGGATCGGCCTGGCGGCGCTGCACCACATCGGCCGGCGCGCCGAGACCACCCCGGGCTGGCTGGCCCGCGCCGACGGCGGCGGGATGGACGCGTCCACGCTCCTCACCGCCGACGGGATCATCGCCGCGCTGCGCCACCTCGGCATCCCGGCGATGAACAAGGCGATCAAGGAGGGGTGGACTCCCCGGTTCGAGCTGAACCCGACCCGGGAGGGCACGGCGCCGTTCAAGGGGTACCGGGCGATCGTGGACCTTCCGATGGGGGTCGCGCCGACGATGGTCGCCGACCGCCGCGAGGTGCTGGCCAAGAACCTCAACCGGAATCCGGTGGAGGTGTGGGCCTCGGACTATGGACGCGAGAAGGGCGGCAAGGCCGGGTACCTGAACCTCTACGTCGCGGACTCCGGCGTGATGGACAAGCCGACCCCGCCCTACCCGCTGCTGCACGAAGGGTCCACCGACGTCTTTGCCGGAGTCCCGATCGGGATCACCCAGCGCGGCGACGTGGTGTCCATCCCGATCGCCGGGTCCAACGCGGTGTTCGGCGGCCAGCCTGGCCAGGGAAAGTCCAACGCCGTCCGGGTCATGGTCCTGGGGGTGGCGCTGGACCCGCTGGCCGAAATCCGGGTCCACGTGTTCGCCATGAACGGCGACTTCGACGCCTACGAACCCCGCCTCTCCCGCTACGAGAAGGGAGCCACCACCGAGCACGTCGAGTCCGCCCTGGACCACCTCGAATCCCTGTATGCCGAAGTCGGACGCCGGGAGGGGCGGCTGGCTGAACTCGGGGCCAAGAAGCTGACCCGGGCGATCGCACAGCAGCACGAGGACATGCGCCCGCTGCTGGTCGCCTTCTCCGAGTGCCACGAGCTGTTCGGCCACGGCGAGTTCGGCAAGCAGGCCGCCGAGCTGGCGGTCAACATCGTCAAGCGCGGCCGCAAAACCGGCGTGTCCACCGTCTATGACACCCAGTCCTCGCGGGCGGACGCGATCCCGTCGCAGCTGGTGGAGAACGTCGGCGCCAACGGCTGTTTCGCGGTCAAGACGTGGCGCTCCAACGACGGCTTCCTCGGGGACGGGTCGTTCGCCGCGGGGATCCGGGCGACGGAGCTGCGGTTCAACGTCGACCGCGGAACCATGGTCGCCACCGGCATGACCGATGAGCTGTTCGAGATCGTGCGGACGTTCTTCGTCGAGGTCGACGACGACCGCGGCTGGGACGCCGCCGCCGACGTCATCGCCCGCGCCATGGCCCAGCTCAAGCCCGGCACGCCGGTGGCCGGCGCCCGCCCGGCGCAGGCGCTGGAAACCGCCCGTGACCTGCTGGAAGACGTCGCCGACGTCCTCGGCGACGACGAGAAGGCCAAGGCCACCGACGTGGTGGCCCGGCTGCGCCAGCTCGCCCCCAGCTACCGGCCCTACCAGGGCCTCAACGCCGACAAGCTGGCCTCCCAGCTCGGGGAGCTGGGGGTCAAGGTCACCAAGGTCGGTGTCCTCACCGTGTTCACGGAGCGTGTCCGAAAGGCGCTCGCCGACCGCGACGCCGACGCCTAGGGAGGGAATCCGCCCGCGCTCGCCGACCCCCGCCGCCGGCCGGGGGTGAGCCGGGCGGATTCCCTCGCTTCCCTCGCTCCCTTCGACCGCATCCGCGCTGATCAGCTATAGGGAGTGCCGTAAAGCCGCCCGGCAGGGAATTTTCCCTTCCCGACCTCGGATTCCCTCGCCCGTTCCCTTCCGATCCCGTCGTTCACCGCACCCACCGATCGTCACCGTGAGTTACTTTTGGAGGTTGTCATGGGCTTGTTCAGCTCGACCACGCCGGAGCAGAAGGCCGAACGTCGACGGCAGGAGCAGGAGGCCGACCTGGCGCTCGCCGCGCACGAGGTGGGGCACGCGATCGGCTGCGCCGCCGCCCGGATCGAGGTGCGGCACGTGCGGCTCTCGGGCGGCTCCGGTCAGGTCTCCCACGCCGACGTCGACCTCGACGACCCGGCCGAGGTTGACGGCGCCTTGGTGATGACGCTCGCCGGCTGGGCCGCGGGCGCGGAATGGGCGCACCGCCATCACGGCATGTCCCGCTCCGCTGCGCTTTCCTGGTCCCGGGCAGGGGCCCGGAAAGACTGGGCCGAGTTCCGCCGGATGAAGCGCCACGGCTCCCACAGCGGCGGCTGGTACGAGCGGGCCGCGCAGAAGCTGGTGCGCGCCAACTGGTCCCGGATCGAGCGCTACACCCGGGAACTGGTCCGCACCGGCCAGCTCCCGGGCAGCCGCTTCAACTAGCCCCTTGCCCGCCGGGCTGGCACCCCGGCGGGGTCCGGCGCTGCCGCCGATGTTCTTCGGCGGGCCGCGCGGCCGGCGCCTGTTGCCCTGCGCGGCCCGGCGACACCAGCACGCCCTCTTCCGTCCGGAAAGGACTCTCCGATGTTCCTGCCCGCTCCCGACCTGTCCGACACCGACGCCTACGCGTGCCTGCGCGTGCACCACCCGACCGTGCTCACCGACCCCACCGGCGCGATCTTCGCCGTTGGCGTCACCCGCCCCGCACAGGCCGCGGAGATGATCCGCGCCGCCGCACCGGGCCGGGACCTGCCGGCCCCGGATCGCGCGGACGCGCAGACCTTCCGGCTGCGCTGGTTCGCCTACACCCACCCCGCCCGGCCCGGCGACCCGCTGATCCGGCCCGCCACGCCCACCGAGGACGGCACATTCCCCGTGGTGATCTGGCGCGCCGCCGACCAGGCCCGCGCCCGCGCTGCCCGTGACGCCACCCGCGCCCTGACCGCGACGGGGGTGGCCGCGTGAGCACCCCCGCCGACCCGCCCCAGGGACCCAATCGCGGCAACCCGACCCTGGCTGCACAGGAGGATTTCGACGCCATCGCCGCCATGCTGGAGCAGGCCGGGCTGGGCCCGGTCGAGGTCTACGCCACCCCGGCGGCCGGGTTCCCCGACGGGGTGGTCACCGCCGAATTGCCCGCCGGTCCCGACGTCGCCCGGCGCATGCTGCGCTGGCTGGACTTCCTCGACGTCCTCGACGCCATCGCCGGGAAGTACCACGACGTCGACACCGTCCAGCGACTCATCCTGCGCGGCCTGACCCCGAGCGGGGCCCTGCTGCTGCTCATCGGCAACTTCGACGAAACCACCGACCCCGCAGCGGCCGAGCTGATCCGCAACCGGATCGAGCAGCAGGACATCCCCAGTCTGCTGGCCGCCCTCGCCCAACACGAAAACCGCACCCGGACCTGACCGCTCCGAACGGGGCCGTGCCGTGGCGGCCAAGACGAATCACCGCGCAAGCGCACCGCCATCACCGCCGTGCTCAATCTCTGCTGAAGTCCCCTGTCCCGAAAGGACGCCCCGATGAATCCCCATATGTACACCGAAGTCGCGTCCGCGCCGGGCGTGTGGTTCGCTGCCCTGCGCCCGCGATTCGGCACGTCGCAGGAGTCGGTGGTGTCCGCGCTCGCCGACGCCTGCACCGACCAGGTTCCGGTGTCGGCGCTGGTCGCCGACGACCGCGACGGCGTCAACGAGGTGATCCTCGCCCGAGATCCCAGCATCACCCACGGCACACCGACCACCGCCGACTGCGTCGCCTTCGCCCGCGAGCTGGCCGACACCCACGGCTGGACCTACGGCATGGGCTTCGGCCCCGCAACGGGCCCGTCCGCCGGTCGGGACCTCGCGGCGGCGGGGGTGATAGTGCTGATGGGGTTGCGAGAGGGCTACTTCCGTGACGCCACCGAGTACAGCGTGCGGGACGTGCACGAGCGCCTAGCGCTGCATCACGTCACCACGTATCAGCTGCACACCGGCTGGCTGTTCTCTGCTCGCCGTCTCGCCGGTTCGGTGCGCACCCATGACGAACCCGCAGCCCTGATCCGGGTTCCGACGACAGACCTGGAGGCGCTGGCCGGCGTCGCCTTCTCGTTCGGGCAGATGCGGCTGATCGTCGCCGACCTGGACAACAACCGCACATACGTGCTGCGCCAGCCCCTCGAATACACCCGCTGACCTGCCGGGGGTGAACCGGCGTGGCGGACACGACGAACTACGACGCGGCCGAGGTCACCGCGTGGCTGACCGACACCCAAGCGATTGGCGCCCGCCCGGCCCGCCAGGCCGGGCGGGTGATCGCGGCGGCCTGGAACGGCCGCGAGTTCTACGCCTCGGCCACCCTGCCCGCCCTCGCAGCAGCCCTGCGCGCGGCCGAGCGGCCGGTGTCCGAGGTGGACCAGGTCGCCGACGCGCTGGCGCGGGCGTTCGGGGTGCACCTGCACGACGTCGCGGCCTGGGATCCCCGGCCCGACTGGCGAAAGGAGATCGGCGCATGAGCGGTGATGCGCACCGTGCTGCCCTGGAACGGGTCGCGCTGGAGATGGCTGGCAGAGGGTGGGCGGTGTTCCCGATCCAGCCCGGGCGCAAGTTCCCGCCCGCCTGGCACCGCCAGGACACCTGCCCCGGCCGCGGCCCGTGCGCGGCCGGGCACGTCTTCCCCGAGCACCTGGCCACCACCGACCCCGAGGTGATCTCCCGGGTGTGGGCCGCCGCGCCGTACAACGTCGCGGTCTACGCGGGCAAATCCGGGTTGCACGTCGTCGACTGCGACGTGCCCAAGCCCGGCGAGCCCGCCGGGCCGGACGGGTGGGCCGAGCTGGTCGAGCTGGCCGCCCGCCGGGGCGGGCCGCTTCCGGACACCTGGACGACCACCACCCCCAGCGGCGGCCGCCAGCTGTGGTTCACCGTCCCGCCCGGGTGCTGGCTGGGCTGCACGGTCAAGACGATCGCCCCGCACATCGACACCCGCGGCCGGGGCGGCTACGCGATGGCTCCCGGCAGCGTCCGGCCGGATGGTGCCTACGAACTGTTCGACGACACCGACCCGGTGCCGTTGCCCGGCTGGCTGGTCCAGGCCAACGTCGAACGCGGCACCACGGCCGTCTCCGGGCGCGACCAGACCGCCGTGGGCGCGCCGAGCGCGTACGCGGCCAAGGCGGTACGGGCCGAGTGCGACCGCGTCGCATCGGCCCGGCCGGGGACCCGCAACCGGGTCCTCTCCACCGCCGCCTACGCCCTCGGCCAGCTGGTCGGCGCCGGGCTGCTGGACGAGCACTACGCCCGTACCGAGCTGCGGGCCGCGGTCGCGTCGTGGATCACGCCGGAGTCCGCCGTCAAGGACGACGGCGTCATCGACACCTCACTGGCGGCCGGGATCGACAACCCCCGCCGGATCACCCCCCGATCCGGCACCCGCCGCACCGCCGCCTGAACCCGAAAGGACAAACCGCCATGCCCGCCACCACGGCCGAATCCCGCGCGCGCAACGCCCGCCGCTACGCCGCTCGCCCGCGCACCCCGATTCCGGCCAGCGCGTGCGCGCTGCGCGCGCTGACCGTCTCCTGCCACAACGGGCTCGCACCCGCAGTCGGCGAAACCACCGCGGTCCCCGGGGTGCTGCTGACACCGCTCGCGCACGGGGAACCGCTGCGCTTCACCGGCGAGTGGTGTCTCACCCACGCCGCCACCGGCCTGAGGGTCAGCCCGCCGGCCAGCTACCTGCACACCGTCGAAGCGGTCGAATGGCTGCGCCGCACGGGCTTGGACTGGGACCGCCCGGTCGAGGCATTGCACGCCGATGCGGAACTGGAAGCGGCCTACGCCGCGCTCAACTACGCGGTCTGGGACGCCTGCAGGGAGCATCGCCCGCTGCTGCCCGCACGGACGTCGTGGGTGGACTGGCCACCGCTGTGGCGCATCCGCCACCACAGCCGCGTCGCCGTCGCGCGCTACCTCACCTGGGACGACGCCGCCGACTACGCCGAAACGGCCTGCACCGCGCCGGGCGGCGCATTGCAGCCGGACGCGGTGATCTACCGCGACACCGTCTCGCCGGGATGGGCGCTGCGCTGCGCCTCGATCGCCTGCACCGACACCAGCTGGCTCATCGACTGGTGCGACGAAGGCGAAGGGCCCGCGCTGGGCACCCGCGCCGAACTGGCCGTCTTGGCCGTCGAAGACGGCTGGCACGCCCACCCCGGCGGGCACTGGACCTGTCCCGAGTGCACCCGCCGCTACCACTGAGACCGGAGGAACCCCTCGATGGCCGCCATCGTGCACCGCTGCACCTGCACCCACCTCGACCATGTCCACGCCACGCACCCGACCAAGGACGACACCCGCCCGTGCACGATGTCCGGCTGCCCCTGCCCGGACTCCGCACCGGCCGCACCCGAGCTCATCCCGACCTGGGCCGCCGCAAGTCCCTTCGCCACCGCGCTGCCCGACCCCGCCGTACTCGAACCCGGCACCGCCGACGGATTCGGCCGGCTGTGCGACTGCGAGGACTGCTGGTCGCTCTACGACACCACCGGCGGCCAGGCCGCCTGAGCTACCACCACCCCGCACCGACCACTCAGAACCCACCCCGGGCCGGGCACCACGCATGCCCAGCCCGCTCACGCCCACCACCTGTGAGGGAGCACCCATGTTCGGCAAGAAGAAGACCGAGGACGAGGCCATCGGGGAAGCCGTCACGCACCTGATGCTGTCCCGCATGAAGCCCGAGCACCGCTCTGGCGTGCTCAGCCAGCTCAGCGACGGACAGCGGCGGCAAGTCCTCAACGCGGAGCTGGAGGGCCGCAAGGCCGCCTGGGAGCGCCAGCACGGCACGAAATGGGGCGGAAGCTAACACCCAACCCGACGGGTCCACCCGATCGGAGGCAGCAGATCACCTCACCGGGCTTTGGTGTCGCGAGCGCAGGACAGCCAAGGTGCTGCAGGTGCAGAAGACCACGACCGCAGGCACGCCGCCCACCTCCGAACCCCCGCACCCCCCGGCCGAAGGCCCGGCAACCCGGTTGCTGGCGCTGCTGCCCAACCCGATCCCACCCTGGCCGCTGCTGCTCGCGCTGGTCGCCATCCTCGGCACCGTCACGATCATCGCCCTGGCGATCCTGCACAGCATCGGGCCGACGCTGGCGACGGCCGGGGCGCTTTCCAGCGTCATCGGGGCGGGCATCCACTGGAGCAAGCGACACACCCGCGGCCGGGCCAAAACCCGGCCGTGACGTCACCGCACACCGACAACCACTGACCACATCGGACACCTGAAGGGCCGGGCACCACGCGTGCCCGGCCCTTCCTGTGCCCGTCTCCGAAAGCGAGCCAACGCCATGACCACCACCCACCCGATCGTCTCGCCGCACACCGTTGCCGTCCTGGTCAAGATCGCCGCCGAACGCGTCCGCCAAGACGCGCTGTGGGGCGAACAGAACCACCCCGACGGCACCGGCCCCGACGTCGAGGTCGCCGGCCTGAGTCGCCGCGCCGCCGACGCCGCCCACACCGCCCGGTTCACCACCGAGATGGCCCGCGCCGAAGGCCGCCTCACCTGGCTGCACATCCTGCGCGAAGAGGTCTACGAAGGCTTCGCCGAAGCCGACCCGGCGGCGCTGGCCGAGGAGCTGATCCAAGTTGCCGCCACCGCGGCGTGCTGGGCCGAAGCGATCGAACGCCGCACCGGCCGGGCGGCCGCATGAGCGGCCCGCAGGCGCCGGTGCTGCGGGTGATGGTCGGCGCGCCCGGCTGCGGGAAGAGCACCTACTGCGCCCGGAAGCTGGCAGAGGGGAGGTTCGGGGCCCGGCTGTCGCTGGACCGCGAACGCGCCGTGCTCGGCCGCCACGAGCACGACCAGGCCGCTACCCCGGCCGCCGTCCGGATGGTCCGCGCCATCGCGGGTGCACTGCTGGCCGGCGGGCGCGAGGTCACCATCGACGCCACCGCCACCACCGCGGCCGAACGCGGCACCTGGCTCACCCTCGCCCGCCAGCACGCCGCCGTGCCGGTCGCGGTGATCGTGCGTGCCCCGCTGGCCGTGGCGCTGGCCCGCAACGCCGCCCGCGTCCGCCCGGTGCCCGAGCCGGTCGTCCGCGAGTTCTGGCACCGCGTCCACGCGATCCACCCGCTCACGCTGCTGGTCGAGGGATTCCGCGCCGTGACCGAAGTCGACACCACGCCCACTGAGCAGGAGGCTGGCCGATGACCGTCACCACGTTGCACGAGTTCGCCGGGTTCGGCGGGGACACCACCGGCGTGCTGGCCGTGCCCGGCACCCAAGGTGTCCTCGGGTGCAACCACAACCCGGACGCGATCGCCACCCACGCGCTCAACTTCCCCGAAATGGACCACCTTGAGGGTGACATCGCCAAGACCGACATCGGCCGCTTCCCGCGCGTCGACTTCTTCTGGGCCAGCCCCTCGTGCCCGCCGTGGACCGACGCACGCGGGCAGAAGCGGGACTTCGACCAGAGCACGCAAGGGGTGCTCTTCGACCCGGTGACCGGGCCGCGGGCGCTCAACCCGGAGACCGCGCGGGCGCGGGCGCTCATGGAGGAGATCCCGCGCTACCTGCAGGCGATGAACCGGCGGGGCAAACCTGTGCTCGGGGGCGTGGTGGAGAACGTGGTCCAGGTCGTGAAGTGGGCCGAGTTCGGCCGCTGGCGCGGTGAGATCGAGGCCGAGGGCTACCGCAGCCGCGTGATCGCGCTCAACGCCATGCACGTCACCGGGCCCACGCTCGGGAAGGTGGCGCAGAGCCGCAACCGGTTCTTCCTCGCCTACTGGCACGTGAGCCTGGGCCGGGATCCGGACTGGGACAAGTGGCTGCGCCCCCGGGCGTATTGCCCGGTCTGCGACCAGGTGGTGTCGGCGGTGCAGGGGTTCAAGAACCCGCGCAACACCATGGGCGTCTACGGCATCCGCCACGGCCAGTACGTCTACCGCTGCCCGCACCGAGCGTGCCGTCACCAGATCGTCGAACCCGCCGTGCTCCCGGCGTCCACGATCATCGACTGGTCGCTCGACCCCGGCCAGCGGATCGGGGAACGGGTCGACGACCGCGGCCGGCCGGACCCGCTCACCAAGAACACCATGGACCGGATCGAGGCCGGGCTGCGCCGCCACGTCGGGGCGCTGCTCACCCCGGCCGGCGGGACCTGGCGCCAGCATGCCACCAGCGTTGGCGAGCCGCTGCCGACACGCACCACCCGGGAGACCGACGGGCTGGTGTGCCCGCCACTGCTGGTCTCGTGCGCGGCGCGGGCCGGGGTCGATACCGCCAGCACGATCCTCGAACCGATGCGCACGCAGACCTGCCGTCGGGAGACCGCAGTGGTGGTGCCGCCGTTCATCTCGATCCAGCGCAACGGCGGCTCCGCACAGATGGCCTACCCGGTCGACGGGCCGATCCCGACGGTGTCGGCCGGGGGCAACCACCACGGCTTGGTCGGGCCGCCGACCAGCGGGGCCGAGCTGGCGTTGCTGATGTCCTACTACGGCAACGGCGCCACCCACCACGTCGAGGACCCGATTGGCACGTTGACCACCCGAGACCGCTACGCGCTCATCGGCGGTACCCCGCCGATCGAGTCGTGCACGTTCCGGATGCTCGACCCGCACGAAATCGCCGCAGGAATGGGGTTCCCGCGCGGCTACAAGGTGCCGCCGAAGGTCGCGAAGTCCAAGCGCAAGCAGGTCCGCGGCTGGGGCAACGCCGTCCCGCCTGCTATGGCCGAGGTCCTCGGCTCAGCCGTCATCGAGGCAATCACCGGCGAACCGCTGGAAACCGCCGCCTGAGCGCGGCATCTACGAAAATGTGTTAACCCAGTATCCGATTATTCCGCCGACAATCAACGATACTGCACCTATAAGTAGGTCATCCCGCTTACGTCGCCAAAACGAAGGCAAGTCAGCCTTGGTTCTCGTGAAAAGGCGAGACTCCCAAGGGCGCCCTCCGAACAAGAAGGAGACGTAGATTCCAGTGCATATCAAGCCGATTGCTACCATGGCAAGATTTTCACCCACAGTGTGACTGTGAATATCTCCAAATAACGATCCATTGACAATTGCCGAGCGGGTAAAAATTGCAGCGCTCGTGACGAGGAGCGCCGCTGCGGTAGCAAAGCGTCGAGGCGTAGTCCCGTAGAAAAAATTAGCGATAGGCAGCCTCTTGTGCTGCGCGGAGATGACCTTGATCTGCGTTGCGTTAGCCTTCGCCTCAGCCTGATCATCTCGGTATTTCACAAAATTACTATGGTCACTGAATCGAACCTCGATCACGCGATCGCTATGCATGATGGAGATCGCGTCGATCTTTGAATCCTTGAAGGTGGCCAACTCCTGAATTTTGTCGACGGTATACCTGGAGCCCTTTGATTCGATCTCGACTAAAGGGGCGCTTTCTGAAGTTATCCTCTCCACCCAAAAGACTACCTCTTCCAGGTCTTCGAGCCACATTCTGACCGGAGGCAGTCGTTCGCAAATCACAGTCGAACTCGTCTTATGTATGGGCAATGCTTTTCCTTTCAAGTCTGTAGAACTATGACGATGAGTCTACGTGCCTAACCGTCGATGATGAACTAGGCGTGCGATCCGTGCTGCGCTTACGTCGCTAAGCGCGGTTCGGCACCTTAGTTCGCGCCCGCCATCGAGACGGTTCCGGACTTGTCGAGATCTCGCCAACGCGGTCTCGCCCGCGATGGCCGAAGTGCTCGGCTCGGCCGTGATTGAGGCGATTACCGGCGAAGCGCTGGAACCCGCCGCGTAAGGGCGGCATGCACTACCCGCACGACGGAGGGAACGCCATGGCCAGCACGAATTCGCAACGCCTGTGGTCGGTCGGGCCTGGTGGCCGGCCACGGCTGCGGACCGGGGCCGCGCCGGAAACCATCCGAGTCCTGACCGCCGCGGTGGACGGCCGGATCATCCCCGACACCTACGTCTCCGAGGGCGCGCCCGTGGTCGTGGAACAGGTTTCCGGCGCGGCCGACCCCACCGCCGGAGACGACGACGTGGCGCTGCCGGTGGCGGCGTCGGTGCTGAAGCCCGCGCTGCTGGCGAACTTGCTGGCCACCCACACCGACGTGATCCAGAGCAAGGTCAACGAGAAAGGAGACACCTACGACGTGGAAGTTTCCCCGCCCGCCAGCGTGCTGAGTGCGGTGCTGGCCGGCCGGTCCTGGCCCGGCCTGCCGGTGCTGCGCCGGATCATCTCCACCCCGGTGCTGCGCCCGGACGGGACGCTGCTGCAAACCCCGGGCTACGACCCGGCCACCGGTTTCTACCTGACCGCCAACGGCCACCTCGACCCGATCCCGGACCGGCCGAGCCCGGACCAGGTCGAGGCCGGGCGGGAATTCCTGCTGGAACGGTTCCTGCGGGACTTCCCATGGCGGTCGGCGGCCGACCGGGCGAACTACCTGGCGTTGCTGGTGACGCCGCTGATCCGGCCGTTCACCAACGCGCTGTCCCCGTTCGGGATGATCGAGGCGTCCATGCCCGGCTCCGGAAAGACGATCCTCGCCGGGTGCGTCGGGTTGCTGGTCGGGCAGCGGGTCCTCACCTGGACCGACTCGGAGGAGGAACTGCGCAAGTCGATCACCACCGTGCTATCGGACTCGGTGGGGGTGGTGGTGTTCGACAACCTCACCGAGGGCGAGATGGTCAACTCCGCGGTGCTGGCGCGGCTGGTCACCGAACGGACGTGGTCCGATCGGCGGCTGGGCACGAACGTGTCGAGCAACTTCACCAACGATCGGCTGTGGCTGGCCACCGGCAACAACCTACGCACCGGCGGGGACATGGCCTCCCGAACGGTGTGGGTGCGCCTCGATCCGAACTGCCCGCGCCCGGAAGCCCGCACCGGGTTCACAATCCCCAACCTGGATTCCTGGATCCTCGACCCGGTCAACCGGGCGACCGTGCTGCGCCACGTCCTCACGCTGGTGCTGGACTGGACGGCCAACGGCGCGCCGACCGCCAGCAACGTCCCGCAGATGCGGCAATTCACCCGCTGGGCCCAGTACCTCGGTGGGTTCCTGGCCCACCACGGCGTCGGCGACTTCCTCGGCAACGCCGACGCCGGCCGGGGCCTGGATGAGGACCACGCGGAGTGGTACGCGTTCCTGGCCACCTGGCGCGACCTCTACGGCGGTGAGCCGGTGACCGCGCAGCAGCTGCGCTCGGACGCCGAACCCGAGTACGGCGCACCGGACCGGTGGAAGGGGACGTTCCCGACCACCGCCGCAGGCAAGCCCCTGACCCCGAAGTCGCTGGGAAAGAGGCTGGCAGGGCAAAAAGACCGCTGGCGCGGCGACCTGGTGTTACGCAGCGAAGTCGACCCGCACACCAAAATGAAGCTCTACACGGTCGAGCGCGGCACCGATTCGAGCTGACCCCCGAATCAAACACCGCAAATACCGCAAACACCGCAGCTAGGCCTCGAAAGTGGCTCTGAGCAGGGAAGACAGCATCGCGGTGTCTGCGGTGTTTGACCTCGGGCCGGGAGACTCGAGATACCGCAAACACCGCAACTTGCGGTGTTTGCGGTATTTGGCCATCCGGCCATCACCCTCAAACACCGCAAGAAGATCCCCAGGTCAGCGGCCACTTCGCGGTGTTTGCGGTGTTGCGGTGTTTGGTTCCGGCCTCCCACGCCTGAGCCCCCTCCCTCTCTGCCAGCCTGCCCCACCCGACAACCACGCAACGTAACCAAGATCGCGCCGCCCGGATTGTGTCCGGCGGCACTTCGCCATGCCCGCTCGCCGGGCGTTTTGGAGGTGCAGTCATGGCGCAGCAGCGCAATCTCACCGGCTCACGACAGCTGCTCAAGATCGCCGAGGTATGCGAGGAGCTGTCCGTGGCGGAGTCCACTTTCTACGACTGGCGCGCGAAGAACCGCGGCCCGCGATGCATCAAGCTACCGAACGGTGGCGTCAGGGTGCGTCGCGGTGACCTTGACGCCTGGCTCGAAACCCGAGAAGAGGCCGCGTGATCAGCTCTTCGTACAACGTCCGGGTGTGGGCGATCGAGACCCGCGTCAACGCGGCGGGCAAGTCCACGAGCTACCGCGCGCTGTGGCGGGTGGACAAGAAAGACTTCAAGGAGTCGTTCAAGCTCTACACGCAAGCGGACGGCTTCCGTTCGTCGCTGCTGGCCGCGCAGCGCGCGGGGGAGGCGTTCGACGTCGTCTCCGGGCTCCCGCCGTCATTGACCCGGCCGGCGGGCGACATGAGCTGGTACGCGCTCACGGTGGCCTACATCGACATGAAGTGGCCCGATGCCGCGGCGACCGCGCGCCAGACGATGGCCGAGGCGCTGATCCGCGTGATGCCGGTGTTCGTGAAGCGGGACAAGAACGGACCGGACGCGAAGGTGATCCGTTCGGCCCTGCGACAGTGGGGTTACAACACCGAGTACCGCACCAACCGGGAGGTGCCAGACGACGTCCGAAAGGTGCTGAAGTGGCTGGAGCGCAACACAATGCCCGTGCGGGCCGCCGTCGACCCGGACGTTCTGCGAGCGCTCCAGCGCGCGGTCACCAAGCGGCTGGATGGGAAGAAGTTCGCCCCGAGCGTGGCGCGCAAGACCCGCGGAGTCCTGTTCAACGCACTGGACTACGCGGTCGAGAAGAAGCAGATCGACGCGAACCCGCTGACGTCGGTCAAATGGACGGCGATGCCAAAAGGCAAGAGGAAGGTCGACAAACGGGCGGTGCCGAACCCGACGCAGGCGCGGGCGCTGCTGTCCGGCGTCGGTGCCCTGCCGCGCAGCGGACCGCGACTGGAAGCTTTCTTCGGCGCGATGTACTACGCCGGCCTGCGACCCGAGGAGGTGGTGTCGTTGAACAAGCGGAACGTCGTGTCCTTGCCCGATCCGGTGTGGAGTGACGACGACGGCGAGTACGTCTACGGCTGGGGCACGTTCCGTCTCGACAAGGCCGAGCCGCACGCGGGCGGGCGGTGGACCGACAGCGGGAAGCCCCGCGACGACCGGCCGCTGAAGTCCCGGGACGACGGCGCTGACCGCACCGTGTCGTTTCCGCCGGACCTGACCCGGCTGCTGCACCGGCACATCCTGCGGTACGGCTACGGGCCCGACGGCCGGTTGTTCCAGGCGGAACAGGGCGGGGAGATCCCGATGATCACTTACACCCGCGCGTGGCGCGCGGTGCGCAAGGTCGTGCTGACGGAGGAGCAGCAGCAAACTCCGCTGGCCGCCCGACCGTACGACCTGCGGCACGCCGCGGTGAGCACGCAGCTGGTGGCGGGCGTCGACCCGGCGACCGTGGCCGAGTGGGCCGGCCACTCTGTCGGCGTGCTGTTCGAGGTCTACGCCGCGTTCCTGGACGGGGGAGAGGAGGCCAACCGGGCTCGGATCGAGAAGATTCTCGCCCACAAGCCCCGGAGCGACTCGGAGGGCTGATCGACGGCGCCTGGCTCGTGCCCGTGGGAACGCATTGGGAAGAGATACCCGTGTTTGGCCGTGGATGGCCGTAGTCAGCCGGAGTTCGGGAAGAACTGCTTCGAGCGCAAAAGCGCTGGTGAGGAGCGGTTCTTCCCGCTCCCGTAGGGGTGCCCTCGGCAGGATTCGAACCTGCGACACCTGCCTCCGGAGGGCAGTGCTCTATCCCCTGAGCTACGAGGGCCCATCGCTGGGCGACTCGCAAAGCTTAGCGCATGCCCCACCACCCCCCTCCCGCAGGTGGCCCGATCAACATCCGCGCTGGTCAGACACGGAAAGTTGATCGCTTCGCCGGACCGTCGCTAGCGTGGGAGGCCCACCTGAAGGAGCCGAGATGGCCGAGCCGTTCCAGGTAACTCTCGAGGAGAGCGACATCGCCGATCTGCGGGAGCGGCTGGTGCGGACTCGGTGGCCCGAGGCCGAGACCGTCGATGACTGGTCGCAGGGTGTTCCGCTCGCCTATGTTCGTGAGCTCTGCCGGGACTGGGGTGAGGAGTACGACTTCGGGTTCGCCCGGCGGCTCAACGCCTTTCCGCAGTTCCGGGCCACCGTTGACGGGGTCGGGCTGCACTTCCTGCACGTCCGGTCGCCGGTGGTCGAGGCGCTGCCGCTTGTGCTCACCCATGGGTGGCCCGGGTCCGTTCTGGAGTTCCTCGATGTTCTCGGGCCGCTCACGGATCCCGCCAAGCATGGGGGCGATCCCGCCGATGCCTTCCACGTCGTCGTGCCGTCGCTGCCCGGGTTCGGGTGGAGCGACAAGCCCGCTCTGAAGATCTCGCGGGTCGCCGAGCTTTGGGACGCGCTCATGGTGTCGCTCGGCTACGACCGCTACGGCGCCCAGGGTGGCGACTGGGGTGCCGCCGTCACCAACGCCCTGGCGCGCTCCGGTCACGTCGCCGGGGTGCACGTCAACTTCGCCCCCGTTCGGATGGACACCGCGGATCCGACGCCCGGTGAACGTCAGGCGCTCGCCGACCTCGAAGAGTTCCGGCGGAGCGGTAGTGGCTACTCCGCTCAGCAGGGCACGCGGCCGCAGACGCTCGGCTACGGGCTCACCGACTCGCCCGCCGGGCAGGCCGCCTGGATCGCCGAGAAGTTCTGGGCCTGGACCGACCACAAGGGGCGTCCGGAGGACGCCGTCGACCGGCGGCGCATCCTGGACGCGATCTCCGTCTACTGGTTCACCGCGACGGCGGCCTCGTCCGCGCGGATGTACTGGGAGAACAACGACCGGGATCTGTCCACTGTGGAGGTTCCGGCCGGGGTTTCGGTGTTCCCGAAGGAGATCGTCCGGCCGTCGCGGCGGCAGGCCGAGCAGCGCTACACCGATCTGCGCTGGTTCGAGGAGCTGCCCGTCGGCGGGCACTTCGCCGCGCTGGAGCAGCCCGGGCTGTTCGTCGAGCAGGTTCGCGGCTTCTTCCGGCTCGTGCGTTAGCGCGACGAAGCGTGACCGATCCACCTGGCGGGAAACCCCGCCTGGTGGATTGGGCGGCTCCGCCGCGCGCGGTAGCTTGCGGGTGGGTGAACTTAGGCTGTCCTCTGTTGCACATATGCGCATCCGACTATATGTTTGACCCGACGGTGAACCGGGAACGGAGGCGGCATGGGTCAGGGACACGGCCACGGGCACGCGATCGCGCCGGCGAGCGCGTCGGGCCGTCATGTCCGGGGGCTGGCCATCGCCCTCGGCATCGGGGCCGGGTTCATGGTGCTCGAGTTCGCCGTCAGCCTGGCGACCGGCTCGCTGGCCCTGATGTCGGACGCCGCGCACATGTTCACCGACGTCCTCGGCGTCGGCATGGCCTTGACCGCGATCATGCTGGCGCGGCGCAGCGGCCCCACGGTCGGGCGCACGTTCGGGCTCTACCGGGCGGAAGTGCTGGCCGCGCTCGCCAACGCGCTGCTGCTGTTCGGTGTCGCGGCGTACGTCCTGGTCGAGGCGATCGGCCGCATCGGCGACCCGCCGGCGGTCCCCGGCCTGCCGGTCCTGCTGGCCGCGGCGGCCGGCCTGGTGGCCAACCTGGTGTCGTTCGCGGTGCTGCGCGCGGGCGCGAAGGAGAGCATCAACGTCCGCGGCGCGTACCTCGAGGTCCTGGCCGATCTGATCGGCTCGGTCGGCGTGCTGATCAGCGGCGCGGTGACGCTGCTGACGGGCTGGCGCTACGCCGACCCGATCATCGGTGTCGCGATCGGCCTGTGGGTGCTGCCCCGCACGTGGACGCTGGCCCGCCGGGCGCTGCGCATCCTGTTCCAGCACGCGCCGCAGGGCGTCGACGTCGGTGCGATCAACGCGGAGCTGTCCGCGCTCCCGGGCGTGGCGGACGTGCACGACCTGCACGTCTGGACGCTGACGTCCGGCATGGAGGTGGCTTCGGCCCACCTGACGCTGGCGCCACCGGCGAAGCAGTCCGACGTGCTGACGGAGGCGCAGAACCTGCTGTCTTCGCGGTACGCGATCGAGCACGCGACGCTGCAGGTGGAGGCGCCGCAGTGCGCCCGCCGCTGCCAGGAGCTGTCCTGGTGACGCGGTAACTCGACCCGGGGAGTGGTGCGGTGGCGATCGAAGCGGTGGAACTGGTGGTGACCGCGCTGGCGGCCGGCGCGGCCGCGGGGGCGAAGGACACGGCGACGACAGCGGTGAAGGACGCCTACGCCGGCCTGAAGTCCGGCGTCCGGCGTCTCGTCGGCCGCGAGGAGCTGCCGGACGATCCTGCGGAGCTCGCGGAGGAGCTGGCCGAGGCGAACGTCGGCGACGACGCCGAGGTCCTGGAAGCCGCGCGGGCGGTGCTGCGTGAGGCGGATCCGGACGGCAAGTACCGGGTCACGGTGACCGATTCGCAAGGCGTTCAGATCGGCGACGGCAACACCATGAACCTCAGCTTCTGACCCCTGGCGCCGGCTAAGCGGGCAGCGGCTGGGCGCCCCGCCCCGAGAGCATCAGCTTGATCTGGTCCATCTCCGCCCCCTGCGACGTCAGGATGCTGTTCACCAGCGCCTTCAACGCGGGCAACGTCGAATGCCCCGCCGCGTACTGGGCCATCGACGTTCCGCCCTGGTGGTGGCGGAGCATCAGCTGCAGGAAGAACACGTCGAACGCCCGGCCCGACAGCGAACGCAGCTTCTTCAGGTCCTCGTCCGTCGCCATGCCCGGCATCAACGGGCCACCCGCCGGGTTGACCGAGGACGGGGCCATCGACATGCCGTCGTGGCCCGTCATCGGTTCCGTCATCCACTGCATCGGGGCGCCGATCGGCTGCTCCGGCCGGTCCCACAGCATGAGCCAGCCCTTCATGCGGCCGACCTGCTCCAGCTGCGTGCGCTCGATGTCGAACGACAGCTGCTTGATCTCCGGGTCGGTCGTGCGGTCGCGGGCGATGCCCGCCATCGTCACCGCCTGGAGGTGGTGCGTCGACATGTCCTGGGCGAAGCCGACCTCGACCGAGCCGGCGGCCGGCACCGCGGCCGCCGGGTCGTCGTCGACGGCGCGGGTGAGGAACATCCCCGCCGTCGCGCCGATCAGCAGGACCGCGAGCAGCGTCCCGCCGATGACCACCCAGCGCGACCAGGTCGGCTGCTCGGGGATCTCTTCGGTGTCGAGGCCGGCTTCGGTGCTCACTTGGTCGTGGTGGGGGCGGCGGGGGCGGACGACGACGCCGGCGCGGAGGGTGCGGGCATGCCGTTCTCACCCTGGGCGGCGGTGCTGCCCTTGTAGTCCATCGGCTTCGCGTCGGGGCCCGGCTTCGACGGGTCGAACGGCGGCGGGTTGTCCGGGTCGAACTGGCCCGGGACCGCGTCGCAGGACGCGCCGACCTCGGGGTACACGCCGTTCGGGTTGCTCCGCAGCGCCGCGATGAACTCGTCGATGCGCGGGTCGTTGGCGTCGTCCAGCTTCAGCTGGTGGCCCCACGACTGCAGCGAGATCGGCTTGTCCAGGCCCGGGTACGGCGACATCATCGTGTACGGCTTGCCCTTGGCGCGGACGCTCAGCAGGTTGAGCGCGTCACCGGTGATCTGCTGCGGGTTGTAGGCGATCCAGACGGCGCCGTGCTCGAGCGCGTGCACCATGTTCTCGGTGCGGACCGCGTTCGGGTACACGGTGCCGGTGCAGGTGGCCCACGTCTGGTCGTGCGGGCCGCCGAACGGCGGGGTCTTGTCGTAGGCGACGCGCTCGGTCGGGAGCACGTGGACGCTGCCGGTGTAGGTCGCGGTCACCACGCCGGGGATGCGCTTCGAGGGGTCGGGGTCCTGCGCGCTCGGCGCGAAGGATGCGGCGGCGGCCTCACGGTCGGCCTGCTCGCGCTTCGGCGCGGACTGCACCATGTAGTAGATGATCACCGAGGCGGCCAGCGCCACGATGGCGACCACGGCGATGATCGTGCCCCACGGCGTGCCCTTCTTGCTCACCACGGAACCGCGGGCCGCCTTCACCGCCGACCCCTTTTTCCGAGTTGTCCCGTTCGCCATGGCTCCCGCGTTCTCCCTCTGGTGGCTGCGGACGGATTCCCGCCCGGGCCAGTCTAGGGGCCACCCGTCTGATCACCGTTAACACCTCACGCGGATGCCCATCGTGACGTGGCCGAGACCGATGCGAGCGCCTCACCTGGGCACACCTAGAATTCGGCAAGTGACTCCCGCCGCTCTCGCCGACCTGGTCCGCAGCTCCGCCGTGCAGGTGCTCGCCGCACGCGGCATCGACGACGCCGTGCTGCCGGAGCAGGTGACCATCGAACGCCCGCGCAACCCCGACCACGGCGACTACGCGACGAACCTCGCCCTCCAGGTGGCCAAGAAGGCCGGCCTCAAGCCCCGCGACTTCGCCGAGGCGCTCGCCGAAGCGGTCTCGGCGGACGACGGCGTCGCCTCGGCCGAGGTCGCCGGCCCCGGCTTCCTCAACTTCCGGCTCGCCGCGGCCGCGCAGGGCGACATCGTGCGCCAGGTGCTCGACGCCGGCGCCGCGTTCGGCCGCGGTGACGCGCTGGCCGGCACCCGGATCAACCTCGAGTTCGTCTCGGCGAACCCGACCGGCCCGATCCACCTCGGCGGCACCCGCTGGGCCGCGGTCGGCGACGCGCTGGGCCGCGTGCTGGCCGCGCAGGGCGCCGAGGTCACCCGCGAGTACTACTTCAACGACGCCGGCGCCCAGATCGACCGGTTCGTCCGCTCGCTGATCGCCGCCGCGAAGGGCGAGCCCGCGCCGGAGGACGGCTACGCGGGCGGCTACATCAACGACATCGCCGCCAACGTCCTCAAGCAGGAGCCCAGCGCGCTGTCGCTGCCCGAGGCCGAGCGGCACGAGACGTTCCGCCGGATCGGCATCAACCTCATGTTCGGCGAGATCAAGTCCAGCCTGCACGAGTTCGGCACCGACTTCGACGTCTACTTCCACGAGAACTCGCTGCACGAGTCCGGCGCGGTCGACGCCGCCGTCCAGCAGCTGAAGGACTCCGGGAACCTCTACTTCAACGAGGGCGCCTGGTGGCTGAAGTCGTCCGAGTACGGCGACGACAAGGACCGCGTCGTCATCAAGCAGGACGGCAACCCGGCCTACATCGCCGGTGACCTGGCCTACTTCAAGGACAAGCGCAACCGCGGCTTCGACCTGTGCATCTACATGCTCGGCGCGGACCACCACGGCTACATCGCCCGCCTCAAGGCCGCCGCGGCGGCGTTCGGCGACGACCCGGCCACCGTCGAGGTGCTGATCGGCCAGATGGTCAACCTGGTCAGCGAGGGCAAGCCGGTCCGGATGTCCAAGCGCGCCGGCACCGTGATCACCATGGAGGACCTCGTCGAGGCCGTCGGCGTCGACCCGGCCCGCTACGAGCTGATCCGCTACTCCGTGGACTCCACTTTGGACGTCGACCTGGACCTGCTGCGCAAGCACTCCAACGACAACCCCGTCTACTACGTCCAGTACGCGCACGCGCGGCTGGCGTCCCTGCAGCGCAACGCGGCCGATCTCGGCCTCAAGGCTGCGTCCACTCCAGACGTCGGCAGTGTCCAATTCGGGCTGCTGACGCTGCCCGCCGAGGGCGACCTGATCCGCACCATCGGCGAATTCCCGGAAACCGTGCGCCGCGCCGCCGAAATGCGGGAGCCGCACCGGATCGCGCGCTACCTCGAAGAACTCGCGGGCGCCTACCACAAGTTCTACACCGTGGGCCGCGTGCTGCCCATGGGCGACGAAGAGGCGACCCCTCTGACGTTCGCCCGGCTCGCGCTGTGCGAGGCCGCCCGCCAGGTCCTGGCGAACGGCCTCGCCCTCCTCGGTGTCTCCGCTCCGGAACGGATGTAAGAAATGGCGCACCCCGCGGGCCCAAGGCACGCCGACGTCTACCCCCACGCCGACACCTCCGGGCTGCAGCCGTCCGGGGTCGAGGAGCTCGACAACCTGCCCGCGAAGGTGTGGCCGCGCAACACCTTCCGCGCCGCCGACGGCGTCGTCCGGATTGCCGGCGTCGACGTCCGCGAGCTCGCCGAGAAGCACGGCACGCCGCTGTTCGTGGTCGACGAAGCCGACTTCAAGTCCCGGTGCGCGGACTACGCCGAGGCGTTCGACGACCCGTCGCTTGTGCACTACGCGTCCAAGGCGTTCCTCTCCATCGAGGTCGCCCGCTGGGTGGCCGAGCAGGGGCTGAGCCTGGACGTCTGCAGCGGCGGCGAGCTCGCCGTGGCGCAGCGCGCGGACTTCCCGGCCGAGCGGATCACCTTCCACGGCAACAACAAGTCCCCCGCCGAGCTGGAGGCCGCGGTCGTCGCGGGGGTCGGCACGGTCGTGCTCGACTCCTACTTCGAGATCGCCCGGCTGGCCGACATCGCCGCGCGCCACGACGTCGTGCAGCCGGTGCTGATCCGGGTCACCGTCGGCGTCGAGGCGCACACGCACGAGTTCATCGCGACCGCCCACGAGGACCAGAAGTTCGGGTTCTCCCTGGCGAGCGGGGACGCCGCCGAGGCCGTGCGCCGGGTGCTCAACGCGCGTTCGCTCAAGCTCGTCGGCCTGCACAGCCACATCGGCTCGCAGATCTTCGACGCCGACGGCTTCGAGGTCGCCGCCCGCCGCGTCGTCGGCCTGCTCGGCGACCTGGCCAAGGAGCACGGCCCCGAGCTGCTCGACCAGCTGAGCCTGGTCGACCTCGGCGGCGGGTTCGGCATCGCCTACACCGAGAAGGACAACCCGCCGCCGCCCGCGCAGATGATCACGCAGATCCGCGAGATCGTCCGCAAGGAGTGCGCGTACGCGGGCCTGCCGGTGCCGCGCATCGCCGGCGAGCCGGGCCGCGCGATCGCCGGGCCCGGCACGATCACGCTGTACGAGGTCGGCACCATCAAGGACGTCTCGCTCGGCGACGAGTCGGCGCGGCGGTACGTCAGCGTCGACGGCGGGATGAGCGACAACATCCGCACCGCGCTCTACGACGCGGTCTACGACGTCCGGGTCGTTTCCCGCTCCGCGGGCGACGACGAGCAGCCGGTGCAGGCCGTGCTGTCCCGGGTCGTGGGAAAACACTGTGAGTCCGGCGACATCGTCGTACGAGACTGCTGGCTGCCCGACACGCTGGCTCCCGGCGACCTGCTGGCGGTCGCGGCGACCGGCGCGTACTGCTACTCGATGGCGAGCACGTACAACCGGATGCCCCGCCCGGCCGTGGTCGCCGTGCGCAACGGCAGCTCACGGCTGCTGCTGCGGCGGGAGACGACCGACGACATGCTGCGCCTGGAGGTCTGAGCAACAGTGTCTGCCCCCGAACGACGTCCGATCAGGGTCGCGCTGCTCGGCTGCGGGACCGTCGGCGGCCAGGTCGCCCGGCTGCTCACCGAGCAGGCCGAGGAGCTGGCCGCCCGCGCCGGCGCGCCGGTCGAGCTGGCCGGCATCGCGGTCCGCCGCCCGGACAAGCACCCCGAGCTGCCCCCGGAGCTGCTGACCGCCGACGTCGAGCAGCTGGTGACCAGCGACGACGTCGACGTCGTGGTCGAGCTGGTCGGCGGGATCGAACCGGTCCGCGGCTGGCTGCTCGCCGCGCTGAAGGCGGGCAAGTCCGTGGTCACGGCGAACAAGGCGCTGCTGGCCGAGCACTCCGCGGACCTGTTCGAGGCGGCGGACGCCGCGGGCGCCGACCTGTACTTCGAGGCCGCGGTGGCCGGGGCCATCCCGCTGCTGCGCCCGCTGCGCGAGTCGCTGGCCGGCGACCGCATCACGCGCGTGATGGGCATCGTCAACGGCACCACGAACTACATCCTGTCGGCGATGGACTCCACCGGCGCCGGCTACGCCGAGACGCTCGACGAGGCCAGCCGGCTCGGGTACGCCGAGGCCGACCCGACCGCCGACGTCGACGGCTACGACGCCGCGTCGAAGGCCGCCATCCTCGCCTCCCTCGCCTTCCACACCCGGGTGACGGCGTCGGACGTGCACCGCGAGGGCATCGCCGACGTCACCGCCGCGGATCTCGCCGCGGCCCGGATGCTCGGCCGCACGGTGAAGCTGCTGGCCATCTGTGAGCGGGTCACCGACGACGACGGCGTCGAGTCGGTTTCCGCCCGCGTGCACCCGGTGATGATCCCGCGCCGCCACCAGCTGGCCGGCGTCGGCGGCGCGTTCAACGCCGTCTACGTCGAGGCCGACGCGGCGGGGGAGCTGATGTTCTACGGCCAGGGCGCGGGCGGCGCGCCCACGGCGAGCGCGGTGCTCGGCGACCTCGTCGCGGTGGCCCGCAACCGGGTCGTCGGCGGCCGCGGCCCGCGCGAATCGGCGCACGCGGCCCTGCCGGTGCGGCCGATGGGCCAGACGCCGACCCGGTACCACGTCAGCCTTTCCGTGGCCGACCGCGCCGGGGTGCTCGCCCAGGTCGCGCAGGCGTTCGCCGACCACGGCGTCAGCATCGCCGCGGTGCGGCAGAGCGACGTCGGCGACCGCGCGAGCCTGGTCGTGGTGACGCACCAGGCCCCCGACGCGGCCCTGAAGTCCACTGTGGACCAGATCGGCCGGCTCGACGTCGTGCACGAAGTTGTCAGCGTCATGCGGGTGGAAGGCGAAGACCAGTGATCAGGCAGCCCTGGCCGGGACTCATCGAGGCGTACCGGGACCGCGTCCCGGTCCCGGACGGGGCGCGGGTCGTCACGCTCGGGGAGGGCAACACGCCGCTGCTGCCCGCCCACCACCTGTCCGAGCTGACCGGCTGCGAGGTGTACCTCAAGGTCGAGGGCGCCAACCCGACCGGCTCGTTCAAGGACCGCGGGATGACCGTGGCCATCACGCACGCGCTGGCCAGCGGCCTCAAGGCGGTGATCTGCGCGTCGACCGGCAACACCTCCGCCTCGGCCGCCGCCTACGCCGCCCGCGCCGGCCTCACCTGCGCGGTGCTGGTGCCCCAGGGCAAGATCGCGATGGGCAAGCTCGCCCAGGCCGTGCTCCACGGCGCGCGGATCCTGCAGGTCGACGGCAACTTCGACGACTGCCTCGAGCTGGCCCGCAAGACCGCGGCCGACTACCCGGTCACGCTGGTCAACTCGGTGAACCCGGTGCGCATCGCCGGCCAGAAGACCGCCGCGTTCGAGATCTGCGACGTGCTCGGCACCGCGCCGGACATCCACTGCCTGCCGGTCGGCAACGCCGGCAACATCACCGCCTACTGGGCGGGCTATTCGGAATACGCGGCCGACGGTGTGGTGAAGAACACGCCGCGGATGTTCGGCTTCCAGGCGGCCGGCGCGGCGCCGCTCGTGCACGGCGAGCCGGTGCGCGACCCGGACACGATCGCGACGGCGATCCGGATCGGCAGCCCGGCGTCGTGGACCGCCGCGGTCAAGGCCAAGGACGAGTCCGACGGGCTCTTCGAAGCCGTCACCGACGAGAAGATCCTCGAGGCCTACCGCCTGCTGGCCGGCCGCGAAGGCGTCTTCGTCGAGCCCGCGTCGGCCACCAGCGTGGCGGGCCTGCTGGCCACGGCCGCCGACGGCAGGCTGCCGCGCGGGTCCCGCGTGGTCTGCACGGTCACCGGGCACGGCCTGAAGGACCCCCAGACGGCCCTGGCGGGCAACGTCGAGGTCGAGCCCCTCGCGGTGGACCCCTCGGCGGTCGCGGCGGCCCTGGACCTGCGGTGAGCGGCGGGTTCCGGGTCACCGTCCCGGCGTCCACAGCGAACCTCGGGCCGGGCTTCGACGCCTTCGGGATGGCGCTGAGCCTGTACGACGTCGTTCAGGTGCGGGTCATCGACACCGGGCTCAAGGTCGAGGTGGAGGACGCCGGTGCGGGCGGGGTCGCGGACGTCCCCACCGACGAGACGCACCTGGTCGTGCGGGCCATCCGGAAGACCTGCGAGCACCTCGGCGTCGAGCCGCCCGGCCTGCACCTGCGCTGCTTGAACTCGATCCCGCACGCGCGCGGCCTCGGCTCGTCCGCGGCCGCGGTGGTGTCCGGGGTGGCCGCCGGGTACGCGCTGGCCGGCCGGGAAATCGACGCCTTCGAGGCGCTGCAGCTGGCCGCCGGGTTCGAAGGCCACGCCGACAACGCCGCCGCCAGCCTGCTCGGCGGGCTGGTACTGGCCTGGTGCGACGGCGGGCGCTTCCACGCCGAACGGCTCACGCCGCACCCGGCGATCCGGCCGGTCGTGGCCGTGCCGTCGGTGCGCTCGGCCACCGCGACCACGCGCGGCCTGCTGCCGCCGGCCGTGCCGCACGCCGACGCCGCGCACAACGCCGGCCGCGCCGCGCTCGCCGTCCACGCGCTGACGGCGAAGCCGGAGCTGCTGCTCGCGGCCACCGAGGACCGGCTGCACCAGGACTACCGCGCCCCCGCGTACCCGGCGAGCACGGAGCTGGTGGCGACGCTGCGTGCACGCGGAGTGCCCGCCACGATCTCCGGGGCCGGTCCGACCGTGCTCGCGCTGACCGCGGACGGAATACTTCCGGCGGACGTCGGCGTTGAAGGGTTCGACGTCCTCGAGCTGCCCGTGGATCTCACGGGCGTGCAGGTTGCGGCTCAGTAAAGGGTGGGTCACGTGCCCGCCGCCACGCCCGCCACGCGGGGGGTGGTTGTTGCACCCGGCACCGTCGCGGTCTACCCTCGGGGGCGTTCGATCACCGTGCGTTTCCGCACCCGATGCCGGTCCCGGGGAATCCCCCGGATCGCATCCTTCGTCGATCCGCCGAATCCGCACCGCCTGGCACGCGGGGTAACGCGGAAGGACGCAGGCGGGTTTCCGGTCTCGGCGGTGCCGAATTCCGTGTCCTCCGAATGGAGGACGCAAACCCCTGTGGTGGAGGCGCTCCAGCTGTGTTTCGCACGGCCGAAGAGCTCATCTCGCGTATCGGGGGGCAACTACGCCGGTTCGCGATCAGAAGCGAGCGGCAGTCCGCTGATCCGCCTGGAGGCGTGGATCGGTCAGGAAGGACATGTGTGAGCAACACCGATCTTTTGAGCGACGTGGGTAGCGACACGGCCGGGTCGAACGGCACGGCCCCCGCGCCCAAGCGGGCGGTCGGCGGGCTGACCGGTAAGACCGTCGCCGAACTGCGTTCGCTGGCTGGGGAGCTCGGCGTCGGCGAGACGACGGGCATGCGCAAGGGCGACCTGATCGCCGCGATCCGCGAGCGCCAGGGCAAGTCCCGCAAGCCGCGTGCGGCGGCCGAGACGTTGCCGCTGGAGGGTGTCGGCGAGCCGGCCAAGGCGGCCCCCAAGGCCGAAGCGCCCGCTGCTCCGGCCGAGACCAAGCCGGAGCCGAAGGCCGAGGCGCCCGCCTCCGCGCCCTCGGAAGCCCCGCCGCAGGCCGAGCGCCCGCAGCAGGACCGGCAGGACGGCCAGCAGGGCCAGGACGGCCAGCCCGAGGAGGGCGGCCGCAGCCGGCGCCGCCGCGGTTCGAACCGCGCCGCCGGTGCGCCGGACGGCCAGCAGGGTGGCGAGCGTCAGCAGAACGGCGACCGTCAGCAGGGCGACCGTCAGCAGGGCGGCGAGCGTCAGCAGGGCCAGAGCGGCGAGCGCCAGCAGGGCGACCGCAACCGCGACCAGCGCCAGGGCAGCCGTGGCGACAACCGTGGCGAAAGCCGCGGTGACAACCGCCAGGACGGCAACCGCCAGCGCAACAACCAGCAGGACGGCAACCGCGGCCAGGACAGCAACCGCGACAACCGTGCCCAGCAGCAGGACGACGACGAGGAAGGCGGCCGTCGCGGCCGTCGCTTCCGCGACCGCCGTCGCCGGGGCAGCGGTGGCGGCCGGGCCGAAGGCGGCTCGCCGGACACCGAGATCCGCGAGGACGACGTCCTGCTGCCCGTCGCGGGCATCCTGGACGTGCTGGACAACTACGCGTTCGTGCGGACCTCCGGCTACCTCGCCGGCCCGAACGACGTGTACGTCTCGCTGTCGCTGGTCCGCAAGTACGGCCTGCGCCGCGGTGACGCCATCACCGGCGTCGTGCGCCAGCCGCGGGACGGCGAGCAGCAGCGGCAGAAGTTCAACCCGCTGGTGCGCGTCGACTCGATCAACGGCCTGGAGCCGGACGAGGCCAAGCGACGCCCCGACTTCACCAAGCTGACCCCGCTGTACCCGAACGAGCGGCTGCGCCTCGAGACCGAGTCGCACAAGCTCACCACCCGCGTGATCGACCTGATCATGCCGGTCGGCAAGGGGCAGCGCGCCCTGATCGTGTCGCCGCCGAAGGCCGGTAAGACCACGATCATGCAGGACATCGCGAACGCGATCTCCACGAACAACCCCGAGTGCCACCTGATGGTCGTCCTGGTCGACGAGCGTCCGGAAGAGGTCACCGACATGCAGCGCTCGGTGAAGGGCGAGGTCATCGCCTCGACCTTCGACCGGCCGCCGTCCGACCACACGTCGGTCGCGGAGCTGTCGATCGAGCGGGCCAAGCGCCTGGTCGAGATGGGCCACGACGTCGTCGTGCTGCTCGACTCGATCACCCGCCTCGGCCGCGCGTACAACCTGGCGGCCCCGGCGTCCGGCCGGATCCTGTCCGGTGGTGTCGACTCGACGGCGCTGTACCCGCCGAAGCGCTTCCTGGGTGCGGCCCGCAACATCGAGAACGGCGGCTCGCTGACCATCTTCGCCACGGCGATGGTCGAGACCGGCTCGACGATGGACACGGTCATCTTCGAGGAGTTCAAGGGCACGGGTAACGCCGAGCTCAAGCTCGACCGGAAGATCGCCGAGCGCCGCGTGTTCCCGGCGGTCGACGTCAACCCGTCCGGTACCCGCAAGGACGAGCTGCTGCTCTCGCCGGACGAGCTCGCGGTCACCGTGAAGCTCAGCCGGGTGCTGCACGCGCTCGACTCGCAGCAGGCCATCGACCTGCTGATCTCGCGGCTGCGGAAGACCAAGACCAACGTCGAGTTCCTCATGCAGGTGTCGAAGACCGCCCTCGGCGGCGGCGAAGACGACTGAGCAAGGCCTCCGAAGGCCACCGTCAGGGCACTGGACGCTCTGATGGTGGCCTTCGGAATACCTGGTCAGCGGGGTGCGTTCCAGTACTCGTCTGCCCGTCTGGCAGAATCACCCGCTGAAGTCCGGCGCCGGTTCACCCCGTGGGAACGACTGGGGACCCGGAGCCAACGAGAGAGGACACCATGAAGAGCGGTATTCACCCCGAGTACGTGGTCACGAACGTGAACTGCGACTGCGGCAACAGCTTCACCACGCGCAGCACGAAGACCGACGGCAACATCCACGTCGAGATCTGCTCGAACTGCCACCCGTTCTACACGGGCAAGCAGAAGATCATGGACACCGGTGGCCGGGTCGCGCGCTTCGAGGCTCGCTACGGCAAGCGCCAGAAGAAGGCCGACGCCAAGTAGCTTTTCCGACGACGCCCACCCGCCTGCGCGGGTGGGCGTCGTTTTTTGTCTAGCTTTCCCAGGGCTGAGAGGTGGCTGAGGTGGATTCGAGCTCGCTCAAGGGGCTGCTCGCCGAGCACGCGGAGCTGGAGCGGCAGCTGGCGGACCCGGCGGTGCACGCCGACCAGGGGCGCGCCCGCAAGCTCGGCCGCCGCTACGCCGAGCTGACGCCGGTCGTGCAGGCCGTCCGCGAGCTGGACACCGCCCGCGACGACCTTTCGGCGGCGAAGGAGATGGCCGGCGAGGACGCGGAGTTCGCCGCGGAGGCCGAGGAGCTGTCGGCCAAGATCCCCGAGCTGGAGTCGAAGCTCACCGAGCTGCTGCTCCCGCGCGACCCGTACGACGGCTCCGACGTCGTGATGGAGATCAAGTCCGGCGAGGGCGGCGAGGAGTCGGCCCTGTTCGCCGGCGACCTCCTGCGCATGTACCTGCGCTACGCCGAGCGTCACGGCTGGAAGGCGGAGGTCCTCGACTCGGTGGACTCCGACCTGGGCGGCTTCAAGGACGTCACGCTGTCCATCAAGAGCAAGACGGCCGACGTCGACGGCGTGTGGTCCCGCCTGAAGTTCGAGGGCGGCGTGCACCGCGTCCAGCGCGTGCCGGCGACCGAGTCGCAGGGCCGCATCCACACGTCGGCGTCCGGCGTGCTGATCTACCCGGAACCGGAGGAGGTCGAGGTCGAGATCGACCCGAACGACCTGCGCATCGACGTGTTCCGGTCCTCGGGCCCGGGTGGCCAGAGCGTCAACACGACGGACTCGGCGGTCCGGATCACCCACCTGCCGACCGGCATCGTGGTGTCCTGCCAGAACGAGAAGTCCCAGATCCAGAACCGCGCCCGGGCCCTCCAGGTGCTCCAGGCCCGCCTGCAGGCGATCGCGGAGGAGGAGGCGGCGGCGAAGGCGTCGGACGCCCGCCGGTCGCAGGTCCGCACGGTGGACCGCTCGGAGCGGATCAGGACGTACAACTACCCGGAGAACCGCATCTCGGACCACCGGGTGAACTACAAGGCCTACAACCTGGACCAGGTCCTGGACGGCGACCTGGACGGCGTCCTGGACGCCCTGGCAACGGCGGACCGCGAAGAGCGCCTGGCGGCTCAGTCCGGCTGACGCCGGGTCGACCTCCTGATCACGCGAGTCGCCCCTTCGATCACGAGCCCGAGCCGTCCGGCCCGTGATTGGAGGGGCGACACGCGTGTGGAGTTGCCCCGGTGAGCGGACACGGATTTTCAGGCAGCGAGGGCCTGACGATAGGTGGTTCGGGCTTCGGCCGGGGTGTTGTGGCCGATGGCGGAGTGGTTGTAGTAGCGCAGCCAGGTGAACACGTCCTGGCGGGCTTGGGCTCGGGTGGGCCAGATCGACGTGCCGATCTCTGTTTTGAGGGTGGCGAAGAAGGCTTCGGCGACGGCGTTGTCGTAGCAGGATCCGACCCGTCCGACCGATGGGCGGATCCGGTGTCCGGCCAAAGCGGCGCGGAACTGGCCCGAGGTGTACTGGACGCCGCGGTCGGAGTGAAACACCGCCTCGGGCTGGATGAGGCCGCGGGCGGTGGCGAGGTCGATCGCGTCGCAGACCAGGCTGGTGCGCATGTGGCTGGCCATGGCGTGGCCGACGATTTCGCGGGTGTGCAGGTCGATGACGGTGGCCAGGTAGAGCCAGCCTTCGAAGGTGGGCAGGCAGGTGATGTCCCCGACCAGCCGCGTGCCGGGCGCGTCAGGTCGGCCTCGACTTCCGCCCTCGCCGCCTGAGCTTGCTCGGCGCGGATCCGCTCGTGGTAGCCCTGCCGGCGCAAGCCCAGGACCTGGCACAACCGCTGGACACCAAACTCGGTGCGGTGTCGGAGATGAACCGGTAGCGGTAGATCATCGATCCATCTCGCGCGCAAAATAGGCGGCCGCTTTCCGCAGGATCTCCTTCTCTTTCTGCAGCTCAGCGACCTGCCGCCGCAACCGCGTCACCTCATCGGCCACCGCCGGGTCCTCCACCGGCCCGGCGTCGGCGGCCTGCTTGGCGGCGTTCACCCACGAGCGCAGGGTCTCGTGGTTGACCCCGAGCTCGCGGGCGATCTGCCGCAACGGCCGATCACTCGAGTTCACCAGCTCGACCGCGTCACGACGGAACTGCTCCGGATACTTCGACCTGCGAGACACCAGGACATCCTCCCTCCAGACCACTGTCTGGAATCAAGGTGTCCGGCCCCCAAGGGGCAACTCCACGTGATTGGAGGGGCGACACGCGTGATTGCAGGGGCGACACGGGCCTAGCGGGGGACCAGCCAGCACAGGCAGAAGGGGTGGCCGGCCGGGTCGGCGTAGACCTGGAAGTCGTCGCCCGACGTGGTTCCGGCCGCCGGCTTGAGGACCGTGGCGCCGAGGGCCATCACCTGCTCGTGGGCCTCGGCGAAGTCCTCGACCCACAGGTCGAGGTGGATCTGCTGCTTCGTCGGGCCGTCCGGCCATTCCGGTGGCACGTGATCGGGGGCGAGCTGCACGCCGATCCGCGGCGCCCCGTCCACCAGCACCATGTGCCAGTCGCCGTCGTCGTCGACCTCGCCGCCGAGCACGCCCGCCCAGAAGCGGCTTTCGGCCGCCAGATCGGCCGCGTCGAACGTCACGACCTGGTGCATGATCCGCATCGCGGAACCTCTCAGCCGGACCAGAACCCCGTGATGAAGCGCAGGTAGATCATGCCGCAGACCAGCGCGTTCGCATAGAGGACCACGTGCACGGCGCCGCGCAGCCGCGGGCGGCGCTCGCCGAACAGCACCAGCGCCACGTACATCACCAGGCACGGCAGCAGGTAGCGGTGCACCGACACCACGTTGTTGTTCATCGTCAGCATCACGATCGACGCGAACCCGAACAGCGCCAGCGGGACGCCCTTCGAACGCAGCGCCACCAGGACGTACACCGAGGACGCGAACAGCAGCGTCAGGCCGATCATCGGCAGCACGTGGCTCATCAGCGTCCACGCGTCCATCCGGGTGTCCCCGAGCAGCGCGTGGCCGGTGATCTTGGCTTCGCGCCAGAGCGTCTCGACGATGTTCGGGTTGAACTTGTGGTACGACCACTCCCGCACGCCCTTGAGCGCGTTGAAGCTGCCGAAGAAGTCCCCGGTCTGGATCTTCATGGCGACCATCACGCCGCCGAGGCCGACGAACGCCGCCGGGAACCACAGCAGGTGCCACGACAGCAGGCCGCGCGGTTTCCAGTCCTTCGACCGCCAGAACTCCAGGAAGCACAGCCCGACGAACACCGCCGCGGTGATGCGGGAGGCCGTCAGCGGGATCAGCGTCAGGCCCATCCACAGCCACTGGCGGCGCAGCGTGAACAGGTAGGCCCAGAAGCCCAGCGCGCAGAACACCGCCTCGCTGTAGAACGAGTGCAGGAAGAACGCGGCGGGCGCGGTCAGGAACGCCGCGACGACCAGCCACGGGGCCCGCTCGCCGTCGAAGAAGTGGCGGCCGATCTTCAGCAGCGCGACCGCGGCCAGCCAGGTGGCGACCAGGTTGACCAGGAACCCGGCGACGAGCAGGCCGATCGTGCCGAAGCTGACCGTCTGCACCAGCCAGACCAGCAGCGGGAACACCGGGTAGAACGCCCGCGTCGGGGCGTAGCTGCCGGTGTAGGCGTGCATGGCGATTTCGCCGTAGTTGCCGGCGTCCCAGCGGTAGGTGTGCGCCAGCAGGCTCGCCGTCGAGCCGATGCCGGTCTTCGGGATGCCCTCGTCGACCGGGCTGGACGGCGCGAACAGGTACGCCAGCGCGATCAGCACCACGTTCCAGGCCAGCACCACGGCGAAGACGCGGGCGTAGTCGCCGTTCAGCCAGGCCCGGCGACTGGCGCGAGCCGTCTCCGGGTGTTCCGGCTCGACCTGGTCGGTGACCCGGGACGGGACGGCCGTGCTAGTCATGCGTGACCTCCGCGACCGGCGTCTCGACCGCCGAAGCGGGCCGGTGCCGGAAGACGACCTTGTTGTAGAGCACGTAGTTCCAGACCAGGCCGACCGCGATCCCGGCGAACTTCGGGATCAGCACGTTCACCCCGGGGAACGCGCTGGTGACCGCGAAGATGATCGCCGCCTGCACCACCCACAGCCCGAACGCGGTGACGCCGAAGAACAGCAGCGCCTGGCGGCGGACGTCGCCGTCCTTGGCCCGGAAGGTGAAGTTCCGGTTGAGCGTGAAACTGAGCAGCATGCCCGTGGTCGTCGAGAGGAAGTTCGCGACGAACAGCGGGACGCCCAGCGTCACCAGCAGCGCGTAGCCGAGGGCGTCGACGAGCGTGTTCGCCACGCCGACCAGACCGAAGCGCAGCTGGGTCGCCGAGATCAGCTTCACCGGGCGCCTCTTCCCGCGTCGGCGCCCTCGCGGGCCGCCACCGGCACCGCCGGGCCGGTGCGCACCGACGCGACGCCGTAAAGCGGCCGGTTCTGCACCTGGGAGTACGTGCGGCCGATGTAGCTGCCGAGCACGCCGAGCATGATGATCTGGATCCCGCCGAGGAAGAACATCGCGATCCCGAGGAACGCCCAGCCGGGCACCGCGGTCTCCGGCGCGAACAGCTTGACGCCGCCGACGTAGAGGATCCCGACGAAGCTCAGGAACGAGATCAGGTAGCCCATGCGCGTGATCATCCGCAGCGGCGTCACCGAGAAGCCGAGGATGCCGTCGGCGGCGAAGCGCAGCATCTTGCGCAGCGGGTAGCCCGTCACACCGGCGTGGCGCTTGTCGCGGTCGAACAGCACGGCCGTCTGCTTGAAGCCGATGTAGCTGACCAGCCCGCGCAGGAAGCGGTCGCGCTCGCGGTACTTGCGCAGCTCGTCGACGACCTTGCGGTCGATCAGCCGGAAGTCGCCGGTGTTCTTCGGGATGTCGACCGCGGCCATCTTCCGCAGGAACCAGTAGAACCCGCCGGCGGTGAGCTTCTTGAACGCCGAGTCCTGCCGCGAGCGCCGCTGCGCGTAGACGACGTCGAAGCCCTCTTCCCACTTCTCGATCAGCTCCAGCGCGACCCGCGGCGGGTCCTGCATGTCGCTGTCCATGATGACGACGGCGTCCGCGTCGACCAGGTCCAGCCCGGCGGTGACGGCCATCTGGTGGCCGAAGTTGCGGGACAGCTCGACCACCGTGACCCGCTCGTCGCGGGCGCTGAGCTCGGTGAGCTTGGCCAGCGAGCCGTCCCGGCTGCCGTCGTCGACGTAGAGGAAGCTGAAGTCGTACTTCCCGGCGAGGGGGGCGGTCACCTCGTCCACCGTCTTGTGCAGCAGGTCGATGTTCTCTTCCTCGTTGTAGATGGGGAAGATGAACGCCACCCGGCGGGTGATCGGCTCTGTGGGCACTGCGGGGCTCCCCGGAGTTTCGGTGCGGAACGGTTCGGGCGGCGCCGTCGAGCAGGCGAATCCCCGACCCGGTGACCTGCATCCTAGAAGATCCGGCCCACCGCGGTCCCGCGGCCCGGTCAGCCCACCGCGGCGGCCGGCTCGGCCATCCGCCCTCCGCCGCCCTGGTGACCGCCGAAGTGGACGACCGCCGCGTCGGCGCCCGCGCCCCGGTGGGCGCGGGCGTCGGGGGCCGTCGAGTGGCCCCCGGCGGTGACCGGCACGGAGCTCGGCCGAGGGTGGCCATCGGCTCGCACACCCCGCCGTACGGGGCGGGCGGCACCAGGTGGCCGGGCAGATCCGGCGGTGGCTCGCCGCCGGGCCGAGCGCACCCCCGGATCGGGGCGCCGCGGCGGTGGCGGGCCGTGCCGGCGGGGTACTTGTCGGCCGATCGGTGCGGGTGCCTCGATACGCTGGACGGCGTGGGACCGGCGCGTGTCCTCACGGGGGAGTTCCGCCTGGTGTGCCAGGCTCGACGAGGTGAAGGACGACGAGTGAACCGGCAGCCGCTGCGCCTGGCCATCATGGAGGCCACCCGCATCCTCGAGCGCGCGGGCGTCGCCTCGCCGCGGTTCGACGCCGAGGTGATCGCCGCGCACGTGCTCGGGGTCGAACGCGGGCGGCTGCCGATGGTGCCGCTGGTCGACCCGCCGGTCATCGAGGCCATCGGCCAGCTCGTCCAGCAGCGCGCCAAGCGCATCCCCCTGCAGTACCTGACCGGCTGGGCGGCGCTGGGCGACATCACCGTCGCGGTCGGCGCCGGCGTGTTCGTGCCCCGGCCGGAGACCGAGCTGCTGCTCGAGTGGGGGGTCAAGTTCCTGCAGGGCCGCGAGTTCCCGGTGGTCGTGGACCTGTGCACGGGCTCCGGGGCGCTGGCACTGGCGGTGGCCCACGCTCGCCCGGATGCGGTCGTGTACGCGGTGGACATCGACCCGCAGGCACTGGCCTGGGCCCGCCACAACGCGGACGTCCACGCCGACGCGGGCAACACGCCGATCCGGCTGTACTCGGGCGACATCGGCGACCCGACGATGTTCGCCGAGCTCGACGGCCTGGTCGACCTGGTGCTGTGCAACCCGCCCTACGTCCCGGAGGGCACCCCGGTGCCCCCGGAGGTCGCCGAGCACGACCCGCCGCGAGCGGTGTTCGCGGAGGAGAGCGGCCTGGCGGTGATCCGCCACGCGATCGCGGCGGGGGCGCGGCTGCTGCGCCCGGGCGGCGGCCTGGCGATCGAGCACGACGACACGCACGGCTCGGCTGTTCCGGCGCTGGTCCGCGCCCGGCGGGTGCTCACCGGGGTCGAGGACCACGCGGACCTGACCGGCCGGGCCCGGTTCGTCACCGCGCGCCGGCTGGGCTGACCGCGGCGGGGCCCGGCGCCTGGGGGCGCCCCCCGTCTTCCACGCTACCGGCGGCCACCGACAGTTCCGTCTGCCCTCCGGACCGCCTGCCGAAGGTGTCCACAAGACGAGCAAGTTGTCCACAAGACGAGCAAGGGGGCCGCCCGAAGTGGCGCGACCCCCCGGCCGGGGCTAGAAACCGAACGCCGTGCAGCTCGCCGTGGCCGTCTTCGACGGGTCGGTCACCGACGTCGCCGTCAGCTTCACCCTTGCCGCCAGGTCGCCGCCCTGGCCGCGCTTCGCGTACGCCGGCACCTTCGCGTGCCCGCCGAACTTCGCCGTCGCCAGCTCGTTCGGCAGCCTGACCTCCCAGCCGCGCGCGTCCGTCGACACGCTCAGCCGGTACGTGTCCGTGTCGTACGGCGCCTTCGCACCCCGCGCCGCACCCGTGTTCAGCAGGCCGAACTCGCAGGTCGCGAGGCCGCCGTGGGCGATGGCCGGCAGTGCCGGGGTCAGTGCCGCTCCACGGGTCTGGCTGCCCGCGCCGTCCAGGGACGCCACCGTCACCGCGTACGACAGGATTCCGCGGCGGTCGCGGGCCAGGTCCGTGATCAAGAAGCGCAGGCGGTTCGCCTCGTCGGTGTACTCGTACGGGCTCGCCGCTTCGGTGCCCGCCTTGAACAGGGCGTCGTTGAGCTGGCGGTAGTCACCGATGGTGATCTTGACCGGCGTCCCGTCCGGCTTCGTGTAGTCGGTGATGCCGATGTCCCGCGGGTTGGCGTCGATCACCCAGTCGAACGGGGCGTTGTCCTTGTTCTTCGTCTTCGTGATCAGCACGCCCGAATCGGGGGTGAAGGAGTCCGAACCCATCCGGTCGACGACCTCGACGGTGTAGTTGTCGTAACCGCCGCCGTCGCAGAACGGGTCCGTCGCCCGGTCGCACTTCGGTGCCTTGTCACCGCCGGTGAGCTTGATGTTCAGGCCGGTGAACGCGCCGGGCTGCGCCTCGGTTTCGCGTGCCGTGAGCCGGACCGAGACCGGGCCGGTCTTCGCCAGCTCGTCGCGGTCGAGCTGCAGCACGTCCGCCGGGTCGACGATGCCGAGCTTCAGCTTGTTGCGCAGCTGGTGCTGGGCGCCCATCGAACTGCCCTGCGTGGCCGGGATCTGCCAGCGGGTGTGCGGGCCGCCCGGCCCGTTGAACGTGCCGCGCGAGAGCATGTCCCACGGTCCGCTGTAGGAGCGCGACGGCGGATTGCCGAACGGGTTGTTGTAGTTGTCGCCGATGCCCAGGATGTGGCTGAACTCGTGCGCGTAGGTCGACTGGCCGGAGCTCTCGGCCTGCACCGAGCTGCCGTTCTGGGCGTTGGGCCAGATGCTGGCGGCCGACGCCCACGACGTCCACGGCACGTACCGCGTGGCCGCGTAGTTGGGCAGGTCGTGGTTCGGCGGCCCGAAGGCGTCGGGCACGTTCTCCTTCGTCCCGAACTTCATTTCGCCGAACTCCTGCCAGGTCGAGCTCTCGTCCTGGCCGGCGGAGAGGTAGAAGACGAAGTCGAACTGGTTCGCGGCGTCGCCGGCGTCGGCGCGCCAGGCGTCCCCGGCGTCCTTGCGGAGGTCGCGGGTGCAGTTCGCGCCGGGTGGGCAGGCGTCCGGCTGGAACTCCATGCCGTATTCGTAGGACTTCCCGGGCATCCGGTACGGCCCGAACGCGGTCAGCTGCACGCCGAACCGGCCGCCGGAGTCCTCCATCCAGTACTCGTTGATGGTGTGGCCGTTGTTGAGGGCGATCGGCTTGTTGAGGAAGTCCTGGTAGTACTGCGCGACGTTCGCCCGCGGGATGTTCGCCGCGGTCGGCGCGGGGTTGCCGAACACCGTCGAGTTCGCCGGTTTCGTGACGACGAAGTCCTGGTCCGGGTAGTCGGCGAGGACGACGGCGCCCTTGAAGGTGCGCTGGGTGGGTTTCAGCGAGGGATCGGCCCAGTTCGTGCCGGGGACCTTGCGGTAGTCGGACCAGGTCATGTGGTCCTGGTTCTCCCAGTGCGCGGCGTCGATCGGGGCGGGCCAGCCACGGGTGAGGGGCTCCGCCGCGGCGGTCCCGGCACCGAGCCCGGACAGCACGGCGACGGCGGCGAGCAGGGCGAGCGCTTTCGGGGTTCTGGGGCGCATGTGCGGCTCCTTCACTGGGAACCCACGGGGGTGGTGGTTCCCGAAGATCGACCGTATTGAGCCGCGCTGTCGTGGTTCCGCCTCGAGACGAGGTCCACCCGCTTGCCCCACGACGAAAGTCGGGCCGCCCGCGGTGGCGGCGGCCGCGGGCGGCGGGGCTACCCTTGGGCGCCATGAGCGTGGTCTACGACTGCAGCAAGCGGGAGACCCGCGCCGACGGGCTCGCCGCCGCCGCCGGGGCGGTCCGGTCCAGCCGGCTGGTCGTCCTGCCGACCGACACGGTCTACGGCATCGGCGCCGACGCCTTCGACGCCGGGGCCGTCCAGGCGCTGCTGCGGGCCAAGAACCGCGGCCCGGACATGCCCGTCGGCGTGCTCGTCGGTTCCTGGTCCACTGTGGACGGCCTGGTGCTCGGGGTGCCGCCGCAGGCCCGCGCGCTCATCGAAGCCTTCTGGCCCGGGGACCTCTCCATCGTGCTGCCGCACGCGCCGAGCCTGCAGTGGAACCTCGGCGACGCCCGCGGCACCGTGATGCTCCGGATGCCGCTGCACCCGGTCGCGCTGGAGCTGCTGCGCGACGTCGGCCCGATGGCCGTCTCGAGCGCGAACGTCTCCGGGCGGCCGCCGGCCCGCACCGCTCAGGAAGCGCAGGAGCAGCTCGGCGACTCGGTCGCCGTGTACCTCGACGGCGGGTCGAGCGGGGAGTCCGTCGCGTCGAGCGTCGTGGACCTCACCGGCAGCGAACCGGTGGTGCTGCGCGAGGGCGCGGTGGGCACGGAAGCCATCGCGGAGGTGCTCGGTGTGCCCGCGGAATCGTTGGCCTGAAGCCGGATCACGGCGGCAACCGCGGCACGATAGCGTGTCGCGGGTGACCCCGACCCCGCGAGCGTGACCCCCCCCGTGCCGCCCACATCCGGTCTCCTCCCCATCCGGGAATACATCCTCGTCGCGCTGACCGCGACGGCCGTGACCTACCTGCTCACCGGCGTCGTCCGCCGGGTCGCGATCCGCGTCGGCGCGATCGCCAACCCCCGCGCCCGTGACGTGCACGTCGCCCCGATCCCGCGGATGGGCGGGGTCGGCATCTACCTCGGCGTCGCCGGCGCGATGGGCCTCGCCCACCAGCTGCCCGCGCTGTCGCACGGCTTCGACGCCTCCTTCGACTCGGTCGGCGTGCTGCTGGCGGCCGGGGTCATTTCGCTGATCGGCGCGCTCGACGACCGGTTCGAACTGGACGCCTGGACGAAACTGGCCGGCCAGGTCATGTGCGCCGGCATCCTGGTCATCTTCGGTGTGCAGTGGGTGTCGTTCTGGGTGCCGTGGGGCGGCACCGGCGGCTCGTTCGGCTCGGTGCTCGTGCTCGACAAGAACCAGGGCGCGCTGCTCACCGTCGTGATGGTCGTCGTCATGGTCAACGCGATGAACTTCGTCGACGGCCTCGACGGGCTGGCCGGCGGCCTCGGCTTCATCGCGGCGGCGGCCACCTGCTCGTTCTCCCTCGGCCTGCTCGACAGCTCCGGCGGCGACGTCGGCACCTACCCGCCCGCGCTGATCGCCGCCACCCTCGCCGGCGCCTGTCTCGGCTTCCTGCCGTACAACTTCCAACCCGCGAAGATCTTCATGGGCGACTCGGGCTCGATGATGATCGGCCTGGTGCTCGCGGGCGCGACGACGTCGGCGTCCGGACGCGTGCCGTACACGCAGTTCAGCGCCAAGGACGCGATCGCGCTGCTCTCGCCGCTCGTGGTCGTGGCGGCGGTGCTGTTCGTGCCGATGCTGGACCTGATCATGGCGGTCGTCCGCCGCACCCGCCGCGGCGAAAGCCCGTTCGCCGCCGACAAGATGCACCTCCACCACCGGCTGCTGGAGATCGGCCACTCCCAGCGCCGCGCGGTGCTGCTGATCTACCTGTGGGCCGGGCTCCTCGCGTTCGGCGCGGTGTCGGTGACGCTGTTCGACGACGTCGCCGCGCTCTGGATCATCGGGATCGGCCTGGTCATCGCGGCGGTGGTCTCGATCGTCCCGCGGCTGCGTTCGCGCAACCAGCCGGGCACCTGACCCGCCGGGGTCTCTACACTCGGGGTCAACCGAGCAGGGAGCCAGGAGTGAGCGAAGCCGAACCGCACGAGCAGGAGAACCCGCACGCCAAGGTGGTGCTGCAGGCGGCCCGCGCGATGACGAAGGCCTCGCTGCTGGTGACCCCGCCCGCAGTGGGAGTGTGCATCGCGTTGTTCAGCATCCTCAACGGCCTGCCCGGCTTCCTGGGCTCGCTCGTCGGCGGGGTGCTCGCGATGCTGGCGTCGCTGTCCACGCTGGGCATGATGAAGTTCAGCGCGGGGCAGGACCCGATGTTCGTCATGGTCATCGCGCTCGGCGGGTACGTCGTGAAGGTCGTCCTGCTCTTCGGGGCGCTGACGCTGCTGAAGGGCGTCACCGCGCTGCACCCGATGTCGCTCGGCATCACGATGATCGTGGCCATCATGCTCGCCGCCGCGGCCGAGTTCGCCGCCTTCCGCAAGACGAAGATCCCGACGATCATCCCCTCCTGACGCCGTCCGTTTTGTCGCGAGCACCCGTTACTCTTCGTGCACCGACCTGCGGCCGCTTGAGTGTGACCGGGACCACAAAAGTGCGCTTTCGTGCGCGCTTGCGGACGGTGACCGGGACCCGGCGACGCCGGTGCCTGCGGCGTTCCGGACGCGGTCCCGGTCCGCGCGGGACCTTAGGTCCCGGGACGACCCGGGACCTAAGTCCTGGGCTGATCGGTTGGTTAGGAGTACGCCTGTCCGGCACGGATTGACCTGCTGGTATGGTCCGCGTCAAGGGTGGCGGCCTCGGCCGTACGCTTCCTGAGACGAACCGCGATCAGCAGTGTGGCGACCGTGTAGTTCCGCGTTCCGGCCGCTGGTCCGAAGTAGACCGCAGGGCAGTGTTCAAGCGAGACAACCCCGTGTGCGGAACGTGAAGGCGTGTTCTGCGGACGGTGGGGTAGCCGCCTCCGACGTCCTGATACGTATCGGGTACGTTAAGTCCAGATCGTGACGATTCCCCCGGCGGAGTGAACGCCGGCCGGGAGAACCGGAAGGAGCCCAGTGGGCGCGCTGGTATTGGCCGAGGGTGCGACGTTCGCGCCGCCCGGCGCCGAAAGCTTCGAGTTGCCGGCGTTGTTCGGCGGAGTCACCAAGCCGATGCTGCTCGTCGTGCTTTCGGTTGTCATCATCGCGGCGTACTTCCTGCTGGCGACCCGCAAGCTGCAGGTCGTGCCGGGCAGGGGACAGTTCGTCGCCGAGTCGATCTACGACTTCAGCCGCAACAACATCGCGCGGGAACAGATCGGTTCGAAGGACTTCAAGCCGTTCGTGCCGCTCGTTTTCGCGTTGTTCACCTTCGTGCTGGTGAACAACCTCTACGGGATCATCCCCCTCCTGCAGTTCCCGACCATGGCGCGGTTCGGTTTCCCGCTCGCGCTGTCGGTCCTCGTCGTCTACCCGGTGTACCACTACGTCGGGTTCAAGCGGCACGGTTTCGCGGGCTACTTCAAGAAGGAACTGGCCCCGCCGGGCGTGCCGAAGGCGGTCCTGCCGCTGTTCGCGCTGATCGAGTTCGCGGAGAAGTTCTTCCTCAACCCGCTCACGCTCGCCATCCGTGTTTTCGCCGCCATGTTCGCGGGTCACCTGATCCTGGCGGTGTTCACCCTGGGCGGCACCTTCCTGCTGACCGAGACCTCGGGCTGGGCGCTGAAGCCGGTTTCCCTGGTGGCGTGGATCTTCGCCATCGGGATGACGTTCCTCGAGGCCTTCATCCAGGTGCTGCAGGCCTACATCTTCGCCCTGCTGTCGGCCGGGTACATCGGCGCCGCGCTGGCGTCGGAGCACTGAGAACACAAGCCCCCGATCCACGCGAGCGCGTGGACCGAAGTGAAGGGAAATGCACGTGAGCAACATCGTTCTGGCCCAGGCCGCGGAGCAGGCCGTCAACATCAACCCCGGTCTCGCCGCCATCGGTTACGGCCTGGGCGCGATCGGCCCGGGCATCGGTGTGGGTCTGATCTTCGCCGCCGTCATCAACGGCACCGCGCGTCAGCCGGAGGCGCAGGGCAAGCTGCAGGGCATCGGCTTCTCGACCTTCGTTCTGACCGAGGTGCTCGCCCTGATCGGCATCGTCATCTACTTCATCGCCTCCGCAGGCTGAGTTCCGCTCATCTCGCTTAAGGAGACGCCGTGCTGAACAGTGCCTTGGTCCTCGCAGCAGAGGGCGAAGTTCACAACCCGATCATCCCCGACATCTCGGAGCTGATCCTCGGCATCGTCGCCTTCCTGATCCTGCTGTTCATCCTCAAGAAGTACGTCGTCCCTCGCTTCGAGGCCGCGTACGAAGAGCGTGCGCAGAAGATCGAGGGAGGCATCGAGAAGGCCGAGCGGGCCCAGGCCGAGGCCGAAGAGGCGCTGGCCAAGTACAAGGCCCAGCTGCAGGAGGCCCGGACCGAAGCCGCGAAGATCCGCGACGACGCCCGGCTCGAAGCCGAGCAGATCAAGGCGGAGCTGCGGGCCGAGGCGGAAGCCGAGTCCCAGCGCATCGTCGCCCAGGGCCAGGCCCAGCTGCAGGCCCAGAAGGCGCAGATCATCGCGGAGCTGCGGGCCGACATGGGCCGCAACGCCGTCGAGCTGGCCAGCCGCATCGTCGGCGAGTCGCTCGAGGACGAGGCGCGCCGCCGCGGCACCGTCGACCGGTTCCTGGCGGAGCTGGAGACCGCCGGTGCCTCCAACGGAGCGGGGAAGTAGCCAGATGACGCTGCATGCTGCGAGCCGTGAAGCGCTCGGCCTCGCCGAGGAACGCCTCGGCGAGGTTCTGGCCGACGCGGGAGCCGACGCGGCCACGGTCGGCGACGAGCTGCTCTCGGTCGTCGACCTGCTGGACCGGGAGATCGGCCTGCGCCGGGCAGTGAGCGACGCCTCGGCGACGTCGGAGGCGCGCACCGGGCTGGTGCGCCGGCTGTTCGACGGCAAGCTGTCCGAACCGGCCCTCAAGGTGCTCGACGCCGTGGCGGGCAGCCGCTGGTCCAGCCCCCGCGAGCTGACCGACGGCCTCGAGTCGCTCGGTCGCTCGGCCCTGCTCACCTCGGCGGAGAAGACCGGGAACGTCGACACCGTCGAGTCCCAGCTCTTCCAGGTCGCGCGGGTCGTGGCCAACCACCCCGAGCTCGAGAAGGCGCTGTCGGACCTGACCGGGACCGCCGAAGCGAAGCGCACGCTGGTGCGCGGGCTGTTCGCCGACAAGGTGGACGTCGTCACCGAGACCCTCGTCGAGCAGGTCGTCCGCCGGGCCAAGGGCCGCGGCGTCGGCGTCGGGCTCGACACGCTGGTCAAGCTGGCCGCGGAGCGGCGTCAGCGCTCGGTGGCCTACGTGACCAGCGCGAACGCCCTGACCGACGAGCAGACCGCCCAGCTGGGCGCGAAGCTCGACGCCATCTACGGGCGGCCGATCGCGCTGCACGTCGAGGTCGACCCCCGGCTCGGCGGCGGTCTCGTCGTCCGCGTCGGCGACGAGGTCATCGACGGGAGCGCGGCGGGGCAGCTCGCGGCGTTGCGCAAGCGGCTGGCCCGGGCATAGCTCCAGGTCACACAAGACTTTGCATACTGGCAAGAACGAAGCGAGAGCGGGAAAGACATGGCCGAGCTGACGATCTCCTCGGATGAGATCCGTAGCGCGATCGAGAACTACGTCTCGAGTTACGCCCCGGACGTGAGCCGGGAAGAAGTTGGCATCGTGATCGACGCCGGTGACGGCATCGCCCACGTCGAGGGCCTGCCCTCGGCCATGGCCAACGAGCTGCTCGAGTTCCCCGGCGGCGTCCTGGGCGTCGCACTGAACCTGGACGCGCGCTCCATCGGTGCCGCGATCCTCGGTGACTTCGAAAGCATCGAAGAGGGCCAGCAGGTCAAGCGCACCGGCCAGGTCCTGTCGGTGCCGGTCGGCGACGGCTACCTCGGCCGCGTCGTCAACCCGCTGGGCCAGGCGATCGACGGCCTCGGCGACATCGAGACCACCGACCGCCGCGCGCTGGAGCTGAAGGCCGCCTCGGTGGTCGAGCGCCAGCCGGTGTCGGAGCCGCTGCAGACCGGTATCACCGCCATCGACGCGATGACGCCGATCGGCCGCGGCCAGCGCCAGCTGATCATCGGTGACCGCAAGACGGGCAAGACCGCCGTCGCCGTGGACACGATCATCAACCAGAAGGCCAACTGGGAGACCGGCGACCCGAAGAAGCAGGTCCGCTGCATCTACGTCGCGGTCGGCCAGAAGGGCTCCACGATCGCCGCCGTGAAGAAGTCCCTCGAGGACGCCGGCGCGCTGGAGTACACGACCATCGTCGCGGCCCCCGCGTCCGACTCGGCCGGCTTCAAGTGGATCGCGCCGTACACCGGCTCGGCCATCGGCCAGCACTGGATGTACGAGGGCAAGCACGTCCTCATCGTGTTCGACGACCTGACCAAGCAGGCCGACGCCTACCGCGCGATCTCGCTGCTGCTGCGCCGCCCGCCGGGCCGCGAGGCGTTCCCCGGCGACGTCTTCTACTTGCACTCCCGCCTGCTGGAGCGCTGCGCGAAGCTGTCGGACGAGCTGGGCGCCGGTTCGATGACGGGTCTGCCGATCATCGAGACCAAGGCCAACGACGTGTCGGCCTACATCCCGACGAACGTCATCTCGATCACCGACGGCCAGTGCTTCTTCCAGTCGGACCTGTTCAACGCCGGCCAGCGCCCGGCCATCGACGTGGGCATCTCGGTGTCCCGCGTGGGTGGTGCCGCGCAGGTCAAGGCGATGAAGTCGGTCTCCGGCTCGCTCCGGATCGACCTGTCGCAGTACCGCGAGCTGGAGGCGTTCGCCGCCTTCGCCTCGGACCTCGACGACGCCTCCAAGGCGCAGCTCGAGCGCGGTGCCCGGCTGTACGAGGTGCTCAAGCAGCCGCAGTACTCGCCGATCCCGGTCGAGGAGCAGGTCTGCACGGTCTGGCTGGGCACGAACGGTCACTACGACTCGGTCCCGGTCGAGGACGTCCGCCGCTTCAACCACGAGTTCCTCGACTCGGCCCGCCGCAAGCACGCGGACGTGCTGGGGACGATCCGCGACAGCGGCAAGTTCGAGGACGAGACGGCCGACAAGCTGGTCGCCGCGGTGAACGAGTTCAAGAAGGAGTTCACCACCTCCGAGGGCAAGCCGCTCGAGGAGAACGCGGACGCCATGGAAGCCGACAAGGTCGGGCAGGAGACCGTCAAGGTCAACAAGCCCGCCCCGAAGAAGTGAGCTGGTAGCTCATGGCCGCACAACTGCGGGAACTCCGGTCGCGCATCAAGGCGACCAAGTCGATCGGCAAGATCACCAAGGCGATGGAGCTCATCGCCACCGCGCGCATCACCAAGGCGCGGGCGAAGGTCGCCGCTTCCCGGCCGTACGCGGACGAGATCACCAAGGTGCTCTCGGCGCTGGCCGGTGCGGCGACCAACCTCGACCACCCGCTGCTGGTCGAGCGCCCGAACCCGAAGCGGGCCGCTGTCCTGGTCGTGACGAGCGACAAGGGCCAGGCCGGCGGCTACAACGCCAACGTGCTGCGGGCCACCGAGGAGCTGCTCGCCCTGCTCCGCGACGAGGGCAAGGAGCCCGTCGTCTACGTGACCGGCAACAAGGGCCTCGGCTACTACCGGTTCCGCGGCCGTGAGGTGGCCGACAGCTGGACGGGCTTCTCCGACCAGCCCGGCTACGCCAACGCGGTGGCGGCCGGCGAGACCCTGGTCGAGTCGTTCATGCGCGGCGCGGACGATGCCGACGGCAACGCCGACGGTGTCGCCGGTGTCGACGAGATCCACATCGTCTACACCGAGTTCGTCTCGATGCTGACCCAGCGCCCGACCGCCAAGCGCGTCGCGCCGCTCGAGGTGGAGTACACCGAGGAGGGCGAGGAGCGGAAGCCGGAGCCCGGCGAGCTGTTCCCCAGCTACGAGTTCGAGCCGAGCGCCGACAAGCTGCTGGACTCGCTCCTGCCGAAGTACATCAACACGCGGATCTACGCCGCGCTGCTGGAGTCGGCGGCTTCGGAGCTGGCCGCCCGCCGGACGGCGATGAAGTCGGCGTCGGACAACGCGAACGAGCTGGTGAACACGCTGACGCGGGAGGCGAACCAGGCCCGCCAGGCGCAGATCACCCAGGAGATCTCCGAAATCGTCGGTGGCGCGAACGCGCTCACCGCAGCAGGAAGTGATGACTGATGACCAGTACTGAAGCCCCGCGCGCCAAGGGGCGCATCGTCTCGGTGACCGGGCCGGTCGTCGACGTCGAGTTCCCGCGCGGTTCCGTTCCCGAGCAGTTCAACGCGCTCAAGGTCGACATCGAGTTCGAGCAGCTGCGCAAGACCGTGACCCTCGAGGTCGCCAGCCACCTGGGTGACAACCTCGTCCGCACCATCTCCCTGCAGCCGCAGGACGGCCTGGTGCGCGGCGCGGAGGTCACCGACACCGGCGGCCCGATCACCGTCCCGGTGGGCGACAAGGTCAAGGGCCACGTCTACAACGCCCTCGGCGAGTGCCTCGACGAGCCCGGCTACGGCGAGGACCTCGAGCGCTGGGGCATCCACCGCAACCCGCCGTCCTTCGACCAGCTCGAGGGCAAGACGGAGATGCTGGAGACCGGCCTCAAGGTCGTCGACCTGCTCACCCCGTACGTCCAGGGTGGCAAGATCGGCCTGTTCGGCGGCGCCGGCGTAGGCAAGACGGTGCTCATCAAGGAGATGATCACCCGCGTCGCCCGCAACTTCGGTGGTACGTCGGTGTTCGCCGGTGTCGGCGAGCGCACCCGCGAGGGCAACGACCTCTTCCTGGAGATGTCCGAGGACGGCGTCATCAACGACACCGCCCTGGTCTTCGGCCAGATGGACGAGCCGCCGGGCACGCGCATGCGCGTCGCGCTCTCCGCGCTGACCATGGCGGAGTACTTCCGCGACGTCCAGAACCAGGACGTGCTGCTGTTCATCGACAACATCTTCCGGTTCACCCAGGCCGGCTCCGAGGTGTCGACCCTGCTGGGCCGCATGCCGTCGGCCGTGGGTTACCAGCCGACGCTGGCCGACGAGATGGGTCAGCTGCAGGAGCGGATCACCTCGACCCGGGGTCGCTCGATCACCTCGATGCAGGCGATCTACGTGCCGGCGGACGACTACACCGACCCGGCCCCGGCGACGACGTTCGCCCACCTGGACGCCACCACCGAGCTCTCCCGGTCGGTGTTCCAGAAGGGCATCTTCCCGGCGGTGGACCCGCTGGCGTCGACGTCGACGATCCTCGACCCGTCCATCGTCGGTGAGGACCACTACCGGGTGGCCTCCGAGGTCATCCGGATCCTGCAGAAGTACAAGGAGCTGCAGGACATCATCGCGATCCTCGGGATGGACGAGCTCTCGGAAGAGGACAAGCTGACCGTTCAGCGCGCGCGCCGCATCGAGCGGTTCCTGTCGCAGAACATGCTGGTCGCCGAGGCCTTCACCGGCCAGCCGGGCTCGACCGTGCCGCTGTCGGAGACGATCGAGTCGTTCGACCGCATCACCAAGGGTGACTTCGACCACTACCCGGAGCAGGCGTTCCTGGGCATCGGTGGCCTCGAGGACCTCGAGAAGAAGTACAAGGAAATCACCAAGAAGTGAGTTCCCGACGACGGCGGGGGCAGTGTCCGATGTGGACTCGAGCCCCCGCCGTTCTCATAGCTTGAGTCAGACCTATTACACTCGGTGGCAACACCCCGAGTTAAGGAGTGCACGTGGCTGAGATGTCCGTGGAGCTGGTGGCCGTCGAGCGCCGTCTCTGGTCGGGTACTGCCACTTTCGTGGTGGCCCAGACCACCGAGGGTGAGATCGGCATCATGGCCGGTCACGAACCCGTGCTCGGGCAGCTGGTCGAGGGTGGCGTGGTCAAGGTGACGACCACCGACGGGGAAACGGTCTACGCGGCCGTGCACGGCGGGTTCCTCTCCGTGACCGGTACCGGGGTGAGCATCCTCGCGGAGAGCGCCGAGCTCTCCGACGAGATCGACGTCGAGGCGGCCAAGGCGGCCCTGACCGGGGACGACGAAACCGAGCGGGCGAGGGCTTCGGCCCAGCTCCGCGCAGCGAATCAGTCGGCCTGAGCGCGAGACGGGCAGGAGCCGGGCCGTGAAGATCACCGTGGTCGTAGCAGGGCTCCTGATCGTGCTCGCGGTGCTGGCCGCCTGGTACGGCCAGCGGTGGATCCGGATGCGCCGCGGCGGCGGCGTGAGCGTCGCGCTGCGGTGGCGTCCGGACAACCCGCGGTCCAGCTGGCACCTGGGGCTGGGCCGCTACGAGGGCGACGAGTTCGTCTGGTACCGGGTGTGGAGCCTGCGCACCGGCGCCGACCGGGTCTTCCAGCGCGAGAGCATGCAGATCGCCGACCGCCGCGACCCGTCCGGCACCGAGGCCTACGCCGTCCCGGAGGGCTCGACGGTGTTGCGCTGCGAGTCGGAGACCCAGGAAGCGATCGAGATCGCCATGGGCCCCGGCGCGCTGACCGGCTTCCTCTCGTGGCTCGAGTCCGCCCCACCTGGTCGACGCCTCCCGCGCGCCTCGTAGCTGTCTCATTCCGAGACGGCCGGCGGCGCCTCCCGGGCTTACCGTGGAGGCCATGATTCTCATCGTGGTCAAGTGGCCGGTGAAGCCCGAGTACGCGGATTCCTGGCTGGACATCGTCGGGGACTTCACACGCAGCACCCGCGCCGAGGCGGGCAACAAGTTCTTCGAGTGGTCCCGCAGCGTCGACGACAAGAACACCTACGTGCTGGTCGAAGGCTTCGAGGGCCAGGACGCGGCCGTCGCGCACGTCGGCTCCGAGCACTTCAAGACGGCCGTCGCGACGCTCGGTGCGTACATCTCCGACAACCCGCGGATCATCAACGTCCAGGACGCCTCCGACTGGGGCCCGATGGCCGAGATCTCCCCGCACTAAACTCACTGCGTGACCCTCGTCGAGATCCCCGGCTCCAAGTCCGTCACCGCCCGTGGCCTGTTCCTCGCCGCCGCCGCGCACGGCACCACCACCCTCGGCCGTCCGCTGCACTCGGACGACACCGAGGGCTTCGCCGAGGGCCTGGTCAAGCTCGGCTACCGCGTCGACCGGCAGCCGGGCGCCTGGACCATCGAGGGCCGGCCGTCGGGCCCCGGGGTCGCCGAGGCCGACGTCTTCTGCCGGGACGGCGCCACGACCGCCCGGTTCCTGCCCGCGCTGGCCGCGGCCGGCACCGGCACGTTCCACTTCGACGCGTCCGGCCAGATGCGCCGGCGTCCGCTCGGGCCGCTGACCGACGCCCTGCAGGAGCTGGGCGTCGACCTGACCTTCCACGGCGAGCCGGGGCACCACCCCCTGACGGTCCGCGCGAACGGCGTCAAGGGCGGTGAGCTGACCCTCGACGCGGGGTTGTCGTCGCAGTTCCTGACGGCGTTGCTGCTGCTCGGCCCACTGACCGCGGAGGGCCTGCGGATCACGGTGACCGACCTCGTGTCGGTGCCCTACGTCGAGATCACCCTCGAGATGATGCGCCGGTTCGGCGTCGACGTCCGCCGTGAGGGCAAGACGTTCGTCGTGCCGCCGACGCCGTACCAGGCGTGCGAGTACCCGGTGGAGCCCGACGCGTCGACGGCGAGCTACTTCCTGGCCGCGGCGGCCGTCACCGGCCGCACGGTGACCATCCCGGGCCTCGGCTCGGACGCCCTGCAGGGCGACGTGCGCTTCGCCGACGTCCTGCGCGAGATGGGCGCCCACGTCGAGCTGACTCCCGATTCGGTGACGGTCGCGGGCCCGTCGGACGGCCTGCGCGGCATCACGGTGAACATGCGCGACATCTCGGACACGGTCCCGACCCTGGCGGCGATCGCGCCGTTCGCCTCCGGGCCGGTGCGCATCGAGGACGTCTACAACACGCGGATCAAGGAGTGCGACCGGCTCGACGCGTGCGAGGAGAACCTGCGCGCGATGGGCATCGAGGTCGCGACGGGCCGCGACTGGATCGAGATCCAGCCGGGGCCGCCGACGGGCGCGCTGGTGAAGTGCCGGCGCGACCACCGGATCGCGATGGCCTTCAGCGTCACGGGCCTGCTGGTCGACGGCGTGACCCTGGATGACCCGGAGTGCGTGAAGAAGACGTTCCCCGGCTTCCACCAGGCCCTGGCGGAGCTGCGCGCGAACTGGGGGGTCTAGGCGGGCTGCCCGCCCGGCTGCCACAGCACGTCCCCGTCGGGGTTGGCCAGCCGGGCCAGGATGAACAGCAGGTCCGACAGCCGGTTCAGGTACTTCAGGGCGATCGGGTTCGTCGTCTCCGGCTCGGCTTCGTACAGGGCCCACGCGCTTCGCTCCGCGCGCCGGGACACCGTCCGCGCCTGGTGCAGGAACGCCGCCCCCGGCGTGCCGCCCGGCAGGATGAACGACGTCAGCTTCGGCAGGCGCTCGTTGAACTCGTCGCACCAGCCTTCCAGCCGCTCGACGTACTTCTCGGTGATCCGCAGCGGCGGGTACGGCGGGTCGTCGGAAATCGGCAGGCAGAGGTCCGCGCCGACGTCGAAGAGGTCGTTCTGGACGGTGCGCAGCACGTCCGCGATCTCGCCCGGCAGGGAGCCGGCCGCGATCGCCAGGCCCAGCACGGAGTTCGTCTCGTCGGTGTCGGCGTACGCACCCAGCCGCGGGGACGTCTTCGGCACGCGCGAGCCGTCGCCGAGCGCGGTCGTGCCGTTGTCGCCGACCTTGGTGTAGACGCGGTTGATGCGAACGACCATGGACCCACCATAGCGGCCCCCGCCCGGGCCGAATCCGGGCGAGAGGGCATGATTGGCGGCCATGAGCGAGCACTTCGACGTGCATGGCGGAGCCCGGCTGGTCGGCGAGGTCGACGTGGTCGGCGCCAAGAACAGCGTGCTGAAGCTGATGGCCGCGGCCCTGCTGGCCGAGGGCACCACGACCATCACGAACTGCCCGCAGATCCTCGACGTCCCGCTGATGGGCGACGTGCTGCGGAGCGTCGGCTGCGAGGTCGTCATCGAGGGCGACACGGCCACCATCACGACGCCGGCCGAGCTGTCGCACCGCGCGGACTCGGCGGCGATGGGCAAGCTGCGCGCGTCCGTCTGCGTGCTGGGGCCGCTGGTCGGCCGGCTGAAGCAGGCCGTCGTGGCGTTGCCGGGCGGGGACGCGATCGGTTCGCGGCCGCTGGACATGCACCAGAACGGCCTGCGCAAGCTGGGCGCGACGAGCACGATCGAGCACGGCTGCGTCGTCGCGAAGGCCGAGACGCTGGTCGGCGCGCAGATCTGGCTGGACTTCCCGAGCGTCGGCGCGACCGAGAACATCCTGATGGCGGCCGTGCTGGCCGAGGGCACCACGGTCATCGACAACTGCGCGCGCGAGCCGGAGATCGTCGACATCTGCACGATGCTGACCGAGATGGGCGCGAAGATCGAAGGCGCCGGGACGTCGACGCTGACCGTGCACGGCGTGGAGCAGCTGCACCCGACCACGCACAGCGTGATCGGCGACCGGATCGTGGGCGCGACCTGGGCGTTCGCCGCCTCGATGACCCGCGGCGACATCACCGTGCGCGGGGTCAACCCGCACCACCTCGACCTGGTCCTGAACAAGCTGCAGCTGGCCGGCGCGGACGTCGAAACATTCGGCGACAAGGGTTTCCGCGTGGTCCAGCCGGAGCGCCCGAAGGCGGTCGACTGGGTGACGCTGCCGTACCCCGGCTTCGCGACCGACCTGCAGCCGTTCGCGGTGGCGCTGTCGGCGGTGTCGGAAGGCACGTCGATGATCACGGAGAACGTCTACGAGGCGCGCTTCCGGTTCATCGAGGAGATGGTCCGGTTGTCGGGCGACGCCCGCACGGACGGCCACCACGCGGTGGTCCGCGGCGTCGAGAGGCTCTCGAGCGCGCCGGTCTGGGCGTCGGACATCCGCGCGGGCGCGGGGCTGGTGCTCGCGGGCCTGTGCGCGGACGGCGTCACCGAGGTCTGGGACGTCTTCCACATCGACCGGGGCTACCCGCACTTCGTCGAGAACCTGAACCGCCTGGGCGCGAACATCAAGCGCGTCACCGGCGAACCCGAGCGGAAGTGACTCAGCCGCCCTGCGCGCCCAGTGCGCGCAGGGCGTACTCGACGAGCCGGTCCACGTAGTCCGGCTCGGCGGGTGCCTGCCGGACGATCAGGCGCCAGTAGATCGGCGCGGCCAGCACGTCCAGGGCCATCTCCAGGTCGAGGTCTCCGGGCAGCTCGCCGCGCGCGACGGCCCGGCGCAGCATCACTTCGCCGACCTCGCGCCGCGATCGGCCGACCTGCTCGCGCACGGTGCGGTTGCGCTCCGGGTTTCGCGCGTCCTCCGCGACGAGGTCCGGCAGGATCCGCGAGAACAGCGGGTGGGTCAGCCAGTCGATCAGGGCCTGCATCGTTTCGCGCAGATCGCCGCGCAGTGATCCGGTGTCGGCCACGGTCGCGCGGGTCACGCTGAATTCCGTGACCACCGCGGCGATCATCTCTTCCTTCGACCGCCAGCGCCGGTAGAGCGCGCTCTTGCCGACCCCGGCGCGTTTCGCCACCGCCTCCATCGACAGCCGGCCGTATCCCTGATCGGCCAGTTCCCGGAGGACGGCGTCGGTGATGGCCTGCGTGACCTCGGGCTGGAGGACCGCGGCGCCGGTCGGGGTGCGTGCCATGGAGGCAGTCTAGCGGGTGGACGGAACGGTACCGTCCCGTCTACTCTGACGTCGGGACGGTACCGTCCCGTCCGAACGTTGAAGGAGGCTGCGATGCGCGACTTCGTCGAGCACGCGCTGGAGTTGCTGCTGAAGCACGACATGGCGGGGTTCGCCGGGCTCTGGGCCGAGGACGGCGTCCTCGAATTCCCCTTCGCCGCGCCCGGTTACCCCCGGCGCGTCGAGGGGCGCGAGGCGATCCGCGAGTACCTGCGCGACTACCCGAACCTGCTGGACATCCGCGAAATCACGGCGAAGACCGTGCACGAAACGACCGACCCGGCCGTGGTCGTCGGCGAGTTCACCGTCGCCGGGGTCGTGGTGGCCACGCAGAAGCCGTACGAGCTGTCGTACATCGCGGTGATCACCGTCGAGGACGGCGAGATCCGCCACTACCGCGACTACTGGAGCCCGCTCGCCGCGGCGGAGATCCTCGGCGGCGTCGAAGAGCTGACGGCGGCCTTCGGTGGCTGACGTCCTGGTCCTCGGCGGCACCGGCACGACCGGCCGCCGGGTCGTCGCGGGCCTGCGCGCGAACGGCGTCCCGGCGCGGGCCGCCACCCGCAAACCGGGCCGACCGGGCGAAGTCCGGTTCGACTGGACCGACCGCGCCACCCACGCCGGCGCGCTGAGCGGGGTTTCGGCGGTGTACCTCTTGCCTCCCATCGGCGAGGTCGACCCCGTGCGGCTGGTGCGGCCGTTCTTGACCGACGCCCTCGACGCGGGCGTCCGGCGGGTCGTCCTGCTCAGCTCGTCGGCCGTCACCGGCGACACCCCGGGCCTCGGCGACCTGCAGCGGCTGGTGCGCACGGCGCCGGAGTGGGCGGTGCTGAAGCCGTCCTGGTTCATGCAGAACTTCACCGGCGAGCACCTGGTCGCCCAGGGGGTGCGGGACGGCGAGATCGTCACGGCCACCGGCGACGCGCGGGTCGCGTTCGTCGACGCCGGCGACATCGCGGCGGTCGCTGTCCGCGCATTGACCGATCCGGCCCCGCACAACACCGAACACGTCCTGACCGGCCCGGCCGCGCTGAGCTACGCCGAGGCGGCCGCGATCGTGTCCGCGCACCTCGGACGCCCGGTGCGGCACCGCCCGGTCGGCACGGCGGAGTTCGCCGAACGCGTGGCGGCGTCGGGGATCCCCGCCGGGTTCGCCCGCGTGCTGGCCGCCCTCGACGAGGACATCCGGGGCGGTGCCGAAGACCGCGTCACCCCGGTCGTCGAGCAGGTCACCGGGCGGCCGGCCCGTGCGTTCGAGACCTTCGTGCGGGAGGAACTCCGGTGACGTGACCGAAATCCGCGAGACCGGGCCGGTCGCGGTGGATTAGCGTGGGCAGCCGTGACGTGGAGTTCGTACGGCAGTTACCTGGTCATCGTGGTGCTGATCGTCCTCGCGCCGGGGCCGGACACGATGGTCATGCTCAAGAACGCGTTGTCCGGTGGGTTCCGGGGCGGCCTGCTCGCGTCGCTCGGCATCTTCGCCGGCAACGTCGTGCAGGGCAGCGCCGCGGCGCTGGGGCTCGGCGTCCTCATCGCCCGGTCGCAGCCGGTGTTCGTCGCGCTCAAGTGGGCCGGCGCGGCCTACCTCGGGTACCTCGGCGTCCAGGCGCTGCGCGGCGCCTTCCGCGGCGACTACCCCGCGGTCGGGGAGGTCCAGCGGCGCCGGGGCGGCGGCTTCCGGCGGTTCCGCGAGGGCTTCCTGTCCAACATCACCAACCCGAAGGTGCTGGTGCTGTACCTGTCGGTGCTGCCGCAGTTCCTCGACCCGGCGCGCACGACGACGGGGGACGCGCTCGCGCTGGCCTACACCGTCGCCGTGCTCGGCGTCCTGTGGCTGCTCGTGCTGCTGGTGTTCGTGCACCGCGTGCGGGCCTGGCTCGAGCGCCGCCGGGTGCGCCGCACGCTGGACGGCGTCACCGGCACCGCGCTGCTCGGCTTCGGCGCCGCCCTCGCCCTGGAGTCCTGATGAGCTGGAGCACGTACGCCGGTTTCGCCGGGATGATGGCGTTCCTGGCGATGATGCCGGGCCCGGACACGATGGTGGTGCTGAAGAACGCCCTGACCGGTGGCGCCCGCGGCGGCGGCTGGGCGTGCGCGGGCATCACGGTGGCGAACTTCCTGCAGGGCACGGCGGCCGCGCTCGGCCTGGGCGCGGTGATCACCCGGTACCGCCCGGTGTTCGAGACGGTGAAGTGGCTCGGCGCGGCGTACCTGGTCTTCCTGGGCATCCAGGCCTTGCGCGGCGCGTGGCGCGGCGACTACGAAGCCCTCGACGACGTCCGGAAGGCCCGCGCCTCCCGCGGACGGCGGTTCCGCGAAGGGTTCCTGTCCAACGTCACCAACCCGAAGGTCATCGTGCTGTACCTGTCGGTGCTGCCGCAGTTCCTGACACCGGGCGTGACGGACCAGGCCGACGCCCTGCTGCTGGCGTACACGGTGGCGGCCCTGGGCGTGGTGTGGCAGGTGCTGCTGCTGTTGTTCGTGCACCGGGTGCGGGGCTGGCTGGGACAGCGGAAGGTGCGCCGGGTGATGGACGGCGCGACGGGCACGGCACTGGTGGGCTTCGGAGCGGCGCTCGCACTGGAGGGCTGACGGCTTTCGCCCGTGACCACGCGATCGACCGGGCACAGAAGGTGCACGAGCGCACGCGAGACTCGGCGGGAGGCACTCCGGCGGAGTAGTGTTCGGCCATGTCAGCAGGCGAAATCGATCTTCTGCCCGGTGAACGCGTGCTCTGGGCGGGGGAGCCGGTCCAGCGCCCGCTCTACGTGGCCGCGGACGGGGTCATCGCCCCGGCCGGGCTCGTCCTCGCCGCCGCCGCGCTCTGGTTCCTGCTCACGAAGCAGCCGAGCGGTCCCACGATGGCCCTGACGGTGGTGGCGCTGGTGCTCGGCCTCTACGGCGCGGCCGGCCGGTCGATCGTCCGCTACCTCGCCCTCGGGCGCACGACCTACGCGGTGACGGACAGCCGGATCATCGCGCGCTCGGGCCTGTTCCGGCAGAAGGAGCGCTCCAGCGAGCTGGCCGGTCTGTCGGAGCCGGTGCTCAAGCCAGGACCCTCCCGCACCGGGACCATCACCTTCGGCGGATCGGGCGCGGTGACGCTGATGGGCGTCGGCGAGCCCAAGCGCGTCCGCGACCTGCTCACCAAGGCCATCGACGAGGCCAAGGCCCGCCAGGCCCCGCCGGAAGCGGGCAGTTCGGCCGCCTGACCGGGCAACCCGCGGCCCTCCTCGGAGCGTCACCCCGGCAAGAACGCCGGGGAGGTCGCCGTGGACGAGCCGATCATCGCCCTCGAGCCGGGGGAACGGCTGCTGTGGTCGGGACGGCCGCGGCGGGTCACCCCGACGGGGCTCGAGTGGTACCGCATCGTCTTCGGCGCGGTCATGGTGTCGGGGCTCGCCGTCGCCATCGGGCTGCCGGTCACGGGCGGCGTGGTCCCGGTTCCGCTCGTGGTCGTGGCGGCCGTGGGGCTCGCCATCGTGGTGGGGCCGGTGTTGTGGCGGCTCCGGACGACGCGCCACGCGGTGTACGCGGTGACCGACCAGCGGGTCGTGGTGGCCGACTCCGTCTCGGGCCGCACCCGCGCGTACGAGTACCTGGAAAACCTGGAGCTCCCGGTCGTCCGGCGCGGCCGGAACGGGATCGGCACGCTCACCTTCACGAGGCTGGACGCGTCCGTGCACGTGTTCGGCTACGCGGTGCCGAAGCGGCACCAGCCGGCCCCGATCGAGATGTTCGCCGTGCCGGACGCCGACGGGCTCCGCGAGCTGATCGTGCGGGAGCAGGGCGCGGACTGACGTCACCCGGACGTGTCCGATGGCACTGCCCCCGTAAGTTACCGGCCGGTACACTCGACGAAACGTCCACCGCCGGAGGTGCCCCGTGCCGTACCCAACGGACCGCGAACGAGACCGCCCCTGGGTGATGCGCACCTACGCCGGGCACTCCTCGGCGACCGCGTCGAACGAGCTCTACCGGCGCAACCTCGCGAAGGGGCAGACCGGGCTCTCGGTGGCGTTCGACCTGCCCACCCAGACCGGCTACGACCCGGACCACCAGCTCGCCCGCGGCGAGGTCGGCAAGGTCGGCGTCCCGGTGTCGCACATCGGCGACATGCGGCAGCTCTTCGACGGCATCCCGCTCGCCGAAGCCAACACGTCGATGACCATCAACGCGCCGGCCATGTGGCTGCTCGCGCTGTACGTCTCCGTGGCCCGCGAGCAGGCCGAAGCGGAGGGGCGCGACGTCGGCGAGGTCCTCGCGAAGCTCGCCGGCACCACGCAGAACGACATCATCAAGGAGTACCTCTCCCGCGGGACCTACATCTTCCCGCCCGGGCCGAGCCTGCGGCTGATCACCGACGTGATCGCCTGGACCGTGCACCACGTCCCCAAGTGGAACCCGATCAACATCTGCAGCTACCACCTGCAGGAAGCCGGCGCGACGCCGACGCAGGAAGTCGCGTACGCGCTGTGCACCGCGATCGCCGTGCTCGACGCCGTCCGCGACTCGGGGCAGGTCGACGAGGCCGACATGGCGAAGGTCGTCGCGCGGATCTCCTTCTTCGTCAACGCCGGCGTCCGGTTCGTCGAGGAGATGTCCAAGATGCGCGCGTTCACCGCGCTCTGGGACGAACTCACGCGGGATCGCTACGGCGTCACCGATCCCAAGGCCCGCCGCCTGCGCTACGGCGTGCAGGTCAACTCGCTCGGGCTGACCGAGGCCCAGCCGGAGAACAACGTCCAGCGGATCGTGCTCGAGATGCTCGCGGTGTCGCTCTCCCGCGGCGCCCGCGCCCGCGCGATCCAGCTGCCCGCGTGGAACGAGGCCCTCGGCCTGCCGCGCCCGTGGGACCAGCAGTGGGCGCTGCGGATGCAGCAGGTGCTCGCGTTCGAGACGGACCTGCTGGAGTACGAGGACATCTTCGACGGCTCGCACGTCATCCAGGCGAAGGTCGACGAAATCATGGCCGGCGCCCGCGAGGAGATCGCCCGCGTGCAGGACCTCGGCGGCGCGGTCGCCGCGGTCGAGAGCGGCTACATGAAGTCGCAGCTGGTCGCCTCACTGGCCGAATACCGCCGCGCGATGGAGAACGGCGAACGGATCCTGGTCGGCGTCAACAAGTTCGGGACGACCGAACCGTCGCCCCTGCAGGCCGAAGGCGCGAAGGCGATCGAGACGATCGACCCCGCCGTCGAGAAGGCCGCCGTCACGGCCATCGAGGAATGGCGGTCCCAGCGGGACAACGACGCCGTCGAGCGGTCGCTGGCGACGCTGAAGGAACGCGCGCGGACCACGGAAAACCTCTTCGAGGCCACTGTGGACTGCGCGCGGGCCGGCGTGACCACCGGCGAGTGGGCCGGCGCGCTGCGCGAGGTGTTCGGCGAATACCGGGCGCCCACCGGCGTTTCCGCCGCCGCGGTCGCCGGCACGGGCGACCCCGAGCTGGAGCGGGTGCGCACGCGGGTCCGGGAAACCGAGGCCGAGCTGGGCGAACGGCTGCGGATCCTGGTCGGCAAGCCGGGCCTCGACGGGCACTCCAACGGCGCCGAGCAGGTCGCCGTCCGGGCGCGCGACGTCGGCTTCGAGGTCGTCTACCAGGGCATCCGGCTGACACCCGAGCAGATCGTCGCGGCCGCGGTGCAGGAAGGCGTGCACGTCGTCGGGCTGTCCGTGCTGTCCGGTTCGCACCTCGAGGTCGTCCCGCACGTCGTCGACGGCCTGCGCGCCGCCGGCGCCGGTGACGTGCCGGTGATCGTCGGCGGCATCATCCCGCCGGACGACGCCGCGCTCCTGGCCGAACGCGGCATCGCCCGGGTGTTCACGCCGAAGGACTACGAGCTCACCGGGATCATGGACGGCATCGTCAGCCTGATCCGCGAGCGGCACGGCCTCAGCTGAGCTCCGCCAGGATGTCCTTCGTGGACTTCACGGTGGCGAACTGGTTCGCCAGGTTCGCCGCCGTGACGCGGTACAGCTCGTCCGCGGTCACCTCCGGGAGGTCGAACGTGAACGTGGCGTCGAGGGCGAAAGTGACGTCGTAGCCGAGGTTCCCGCCCATCCGCGCGGTGGTCTCGCAGCAGAAGTTCGTCTGGATGCCGGCCAGGACGAAGCTCGTGATGCCGCGCTTGCGCAGCCACGCGTCGAGGTCGACGTCGCCGATGAACGCCGAGTTGACCTGCTTGCCGAAGACCAGGTCCGGGCGGGCGCCGTCGAGTTCGGGCTTGAAGTCGTTGCCCGGCTGCCCCGGCCGCAGCGGCGAGTCCGGCTTGACGGAGTCGTGGTGCACGAGCACGACGGGCAGCCGCCGCTCCTGCCACGCGTCGAGCAGGGCCTTCATGTTCGCCTCGGCGCCCGGGTTGTTGCGCGGGCCCCAGAACTCCGCGTCGTCGAACCCGCGCTGGACGTCGATCAGGATGAGTGCCGTTTCGGTCATGCCGTCGAGTTTCGCCTGCTCCCGCCGTCGCGGGGGAGTGGCAGAAGAGGCGCGATGCGGTACTTTCCTGCCATGCGCACGATCGGCGTCCTCCTCCTGCCCGGCACCCGGATGTTCGACCTCGCGGTGATCGGCGAGGTCTGGGGCCAGGACCGGACCGACAGCGGGATCGGGCCGTTCACCGTGCGGCTGTGCGGCCCGGGCCGGGTGCGGACGCCCGTGTCGCCGTTCGGCGACGTCGCGGCCACGCACGGGCTCACCGGGCTCGACGGCTGCGACCTCGTGCTGGCGCCGGGCCGCGACGACCCCCTCGCGCCGGTGCCGCCGTCCGCTGCCGCGGCGCTGCGCCGTGCGCACCGGGCCGGGGCGACCGTCGCCGGGTTGTGCTCCGGCGCGTTCACGCTCGCCGCCGCCGGCCTGCTCGACGGCCGCCCGGCGACCACGCACTGGCGCGACTTCGACGCCCTCGCCCGCGTCGCGCCGCGAGCGGAGTTGCGGCGCGACGTGCTCTACACCGAGGACGGCGGGGTCCTGACGTCCGCGGGCGTCGTCGGCGGCCTCGACCTCTGCCTGCACCTGGTCCGGCGCGACCACGGCGCCGACGTCGCCGCCGCGCTGGCCCGCCGGCTGGTGATGCCGCCGGCGCGCGAGGGCGGGCAACGGCAGTACGTCGACAACCCGCTGCCGCCGCCGTCGGCCCAGCCCGGCCTGACGTCCACAATGGACTGGGCGCTGGCCAGGCTCGGCGCCGGGATCGGCGTCGAGGACCTGGCCGGGCACGCGCGGATGAGCGAACGGACGTTCCACCGCGAGTTCGCCGCGGCGACCGGCGTGACCCCGGGACGCTGGCTGCGCGTCCAGCGCGTCCGGTACGCGCGGCAGCTGCTGGAGACGACGTCGCTGCCGGTCGAGCGGGTCGCCGAGCGGTCCGGGCTGGGCACGGCGGCCAACCTGCGGCGCCGGATGCGCGCCGAGGTCGGCGTCGGCCCGGACAGCTACCGGCGCACATTCCGGTCCGGAGGGGCTACCGTCGGGGAATGTACGAGCACCTGCTGATGAGCCGGGACGGCGACACCGTCACGATCACCATGAACCGGCCGGCGCGGCGCAACTCGCTGTCCGCGGACCACCTCGCCGAGCTGCTCGCCGCGTTCCGCGCGGCGGGGGCGTCCGACGCGACCGGCATCGTGCTGGCCGGCGCGGGGCCGGTGTTCTCCGCCGGGCACGACTTCGCCGACGTCGCCGCTCGTGACCTGGTGGGCGTCCGCGAGCTGCTGACGTTGTGCACGGACCTGATGAAGACGATGCAGTCGATCCCGCAGGTCGTCATCGCGCGGGTGCACGGCCTGGCCACCGCGGCGGGCTGTCAGCTCGTGGCGTCGTGCGACCTGGCCGTGGCCGCCGAGTCGGCGGGTTTCGCGTTGCCGGGCGGCAAGGGCGGCTGGTTCTGCCACACGCCGGCGGTGCCGGTGGCCCGCTCGATCGGCCGCAAGCGGCTGATGGAGCTGGCGCTGACCGGCGACGTCATCGACGCGGCGACGGCGCTCGACTGGGGCCTGGTCAACCGGGTCGTGCCCGGCGACCAGCTCGACGACGCCGTCGGGGACCTGCTGTCGCGGGCGACGCGCGGCAGCCGCGCCAGCAAGTCGATGGGCAAGGTGACGCTCTACGCCCAGCTCGACCGGCCCGAGGCCGACGCGTACGCGATCGCCCTGGAGGTCATGGCCGCGGCGGCCCAGCTGCCCGGCGCCCGCGAAGGCATGGCGGCGTTCCTGGAGAAGCGCAAACCCTCCTGGCCCGACTGACCCGAGGGGCACTTTCACGTGAAAGTGCCCTTTTCGCGGTCCGGAGTCCATACCATACGGTATGGTATGGACATGGCGGGCAAACGGGACTGGCTGGACGCGGGGTTGGTGCTGCTGGCGGAGCAGGGCGCGCCGTCGGTGACGATCGAGCGGCTGACCGAGCGGCTCGGACTGTCCAAGGGCTCCTTCTACCACCACTTCAAGGGCATGAGCGGCTACCGCACCGCGCTGCTGGAGCACTTCGAGGCCGAACGCACCACGCGGTTCGTGGAGCAGGCCGAAGCGGCGGAGGAGGACCGGCTGGGCGCCCTGCTCGAGCTCGTTCTCGCGCCGGGACCCGGACCCGAGCTGGAGATCGCCGTCCGGGCGTGGGCGTCGCAGGACGCCGAAGCGAGAGCTGTCCAGGAGCGCGTGGACCGGACCCGCGTGGCCTACCTGACCGAGATCAGCGGCGACGCCGACCTCGCTCAGGCGCTGTACCTCGTCGTCGTCGGCGCCGGCCAGGTCGTGCCGCCGCTGTCCGGGCGGCGGCTGAAGAGCGCGTTGGAACTCGTACTGGGGAGAAGGAAATGACCGGGCCCTACCTCGACGGCGCCGATTACGTCGAATTCAAGGAAATCGAGAGCGAGAACAGCCTCCGCGAGTTCGTCGCGGGTGTCTTCGGCTGGTCACCGGCCTGGGTGAAGGCCCTGTTCGGCGTCCGCTACCTGCTCGCCAAGGCACTGCGGCTGGACACCGCCTCGGTGCCGCGCACCGGCCGCCTCCGGCCGGAGGACGTCGGTTTCGCGCCCGGTGACCGCTTGGCGTTCTTCACCGTGCGCGCCGGCGACCCGGAGCGCTACCTCGTCGCGGGGGTCGACGACAGCCACCTGACCGGGTACCTGACGGTCGAGGCGCTGCCCCGTGGCTTCCGCCTCGGCACGATCGTGCACTTCCACAATCGCGTCGGCCCGGCCTACTTCGCGCTGATCAAGCCGTTCCACCACCTGGTGATCCGCGGGATACTCAAGGCCGGTGCCGCTCGAAGAGCATGAGCTGCGCCCAGGCGGCGATCGACTGCGCGTCGGTGATGTCGCCCGCGAGGATCATCTTCTCGACGTCCGCCCGCGCGAACCACGCGCTGCGCATGTCCTGCTCCTCGTGCTCGCGCTCCGGCTCGCCCTCGGCGATGTCCGTGGCGAGGAACACCCAGCCGCGCTGGCTGCTCATGCCGGCGGCGACGTCGAGCTTGCCGAGCGGAACCATCGAGCCGGCCCGCAACCCGGTCTCCTCGCGCAGTTCCCGCACGGCGAGCTCGGCCGGCGGCACGTCGGCCAGGTCGGGCGCGGTGCCCTGCGGGAACTCCCAGCGGCGCTCGCCGAGCGGGTAGCGGAACTGCTCGACCAGCCGGAACCGGTCGCCGTCCTGGGCGATGACGAGCGCGTAGTCCGGTTTGTCGATCACGCCGTAGATGCCCGGCGAGCCGTCGGTGCGGCGGATATCGTCCTCCCGCACCGTCATCCAGTTGTTCCGGTACACCTCGCGGGACGCGACACGCTGAATGGGGTCCACGCGCCCAGTATCACCGACCCTGTCCTACCCTCCTCGGGTGCGTCTCGTGATCGCGCGGTGCCAGGTCGACTACGCCGGCCGGCTCACCGCCCACCTGCCGATGGCCACCCGCCTGCTGCTCGTCAAGTCCGACGGCTCGGTGTCGGTGCACTCCGACGACCGTGCGTACAAGCCGTTGAACTGGATGAGCCCGCCCTGCTGGCTGATCGAGGACGGCAAGCTCTGGATCGTCGAAAACAAGCAGGGCGAGAAGCTGGTGATCTCGATCGACGAGATCTTCCACGACTACGCCCAGGCCCTGGGCGCCGAACCGGGCCTGCAGAAGGACGGCGTCGAAGCGCACCTGCAGGAACTGCTGGCCGAGCACATCAAGACCCTCGGCGACGGCTACACGCTGGTCCGCCGCGAATTCCCGACGGCGATCGGCCCGGTCGACATCATGGCCCGCGACGCCGAAGGCCGTTCGGTGGCGGTCGAGATCAAGCGCCGCGGCGAAATCGACGGTGCCATAAGCGCTCTACCCGCCGATACCTCACGTGCCCGCCACTGGGCCGTGGAGGTGAAGCGTCGCGCCACGATCGACGCCGTAGAGCAGCTCACGCGGTACCTGGAACTCCTCAACCGTGATCCGCTCTTGGCACCAGTCGGTGGCATTCTCGCTGCTCAGGCCATCGCGCCGCAGGCGCGCACCCTGGCTGAGGACCGGGGCATCCGGTGTGTCGTTCTTGATTACGACGAACTTCGGGGCATCCCCAGCGAAGAGATGCGCCTCTTCTAGCGACCAACAGACGAAGAGCCCGTCCTCGCGCCTTCGAGGACGGGCTCCTCCGTGTCACGCCGGCCGCCGGAACTCGCCGTCTTCAACGCCGCCGATGAACGCGTCCCACTCGCCCGGGGTGAACACCAACACCGGCCCCGTCGGGTTCTTGGAGTCACGCACGGCGGTCAACTCGCCTACGTGCGCGACTTCAACGCACTGGCCGTTGCCGCTGCTCCGTGAGCTCTTACGCCACATGGCACCCGACAGATCAACCTCGGTCATGATCGATCTAACCTCCCTTCGCCTTCAGCTCGCTGGCAATCTCCTTGATGAGTGATGCCGAATCGTTAGGGCTGAGCGCCACCGCCACCAGGTTGTCGAAGATGGATCGATACCGGGTGATGTCGGCGTCCGACTCTAGGAAGAGATCACCAGCCATCGAGTCGATGTAGATGAGGTCAGTGTCCATCGGATCCTCGAAGTCCATCAGGACGAACTGACCCGGCATGCCGGGATGAGCACCGGCACCAAACGGGATCACTTGGAAGGTGATGTTCGGCGACTTCACCACGGTGCTCAGGTGCTTCAGCTGCTCGCCCATCACGGCGGCGCCACCAACCAGCCGCCGCAGTGCCGCCTCGTCGACGATCGCCCAGAACTTGAGCGGCTTGTCCTTGGTGAGGACGGCCTGCCGCTCAATCCGAGCCTGAACACGGTCCTCGACCTCGTCATCGGTCGCCGAGGGAAGAACGCCACGAATCACTGCGCGGGCGTACGCCTCGGACTGGAGCAGGCCCGGCAAGAACAGCGACTCGTAGTTGCGGACGCCCTGCGCCTCGCTCTCGAAGCTGATGTAGGCGGTGTACTCCTCCGGCAGCTCGGAGTGGTACGGCCTCAGCCACCCCTGCTGCGTCGCGTCCTTGAGCAGGCTGATCAAGTAGTCACGCTGCTCAGGTTGGACGTCGTAGAGGTTGAGCAGCGCCATCATGGTGCGCTTCTGCGGGCGTGCCCTCGCCGTTTCAATCCGGTAGAGCGTCGCCTCGTTGATGCCGGTCTGCTCGCTCACCTGTTCGCGGCTTAGATCGGCCGCTCCACGAAGACGGCGCAGCTCAGCAGCCATCCGACGCAGTCGGACGGATGGTGTCTGCCTCCTCGGTGCCACGGTGTCGATCCTTCCTCACCCCTTCGGTCGGGGCCACGTAAGTGTGGCCGTCCTCTACCTGGTCTTCCAAACCGGGGGCGTTTGCAACCCGCGTAAACGCAAGGCGTGCGTTTGCCTCCATGCGGAGGCATCCTTGCATGCGGTACCGGTCGCTGTCCTCCAACTCCGCACCGTTACCGCCACCGGGACCGGCCGGACGGCGTGAATCCGACGCCCGCTGTCCGGCTGGTCCCGCCACGACCACGCACGTAAGCAAGGGGCACGTCATGGAGCTGCTCGATCGGCCGCTCATCGCTGAAGGGAGGACTGGTCAGCTGGCCTACGGCTACATGAAGGTTCCTCGTGACATCGAGGACGAAAAGGTCCGGGTGATGGAGATCCGCATGCGGGCATACGCCACCGACTTAGGGCTGACGTTCTCGGATTTTTTCTATGAGTTCAGCTGCGGCTCTCTCACGGTGTTCGACGAGATGATTGAAGAGCTGGTAGTAAAGGGGGCTCGTTACGTCATCGTGCCGACCCTCCGCCACTTTGCGCGGCACCGACTCTTGCAAGAACAGATGATTGCGCGCGTCTACCGCTTGGCCAACGCCGAAGTACTGGACCTGAGCGCATATGAACGATGACCGCAAACTCAACATGCTGATCGTTCGCCAGCTCGGCGACGTCAATCGGCTTACGGGCGAGTTCGTCGCTGGGATTCTCGACGGCTCAATCAGCAAAGAAGACCAGATCGCTTTCGCGACCAAACTCACCGACCTTGCAGGTTTCATCAAGCAGCGTGCTACCGGCGAGGTTGAGCGGGGCTCGGTTATTGAAGGAGAAGTTCAAGATGACTGTGGTACTTCAAGCGCCGGTTCAGCAGACCATCCAGATTCCTGAGCCTCGCGTTGAGATGGACCGACCACGCAGGCGGGACACGCTTCTCCTTGCTACTGCTCCCTCGGCTCTCAGCTCCGCTTATTCGTTCATCGTCCTGACGCTTGAACGCTGGCAGACACCGCAGCTGATCGACAACGCAAGTGTGCTCGTTCACCAGCTCGTCACGAACGCGCTTGAACAGGCTCCTCAAGACCTGCTGTCGCTTATCCGAATCAACCTGTTCGGCTTCGCGAGGTTCGTCATCATCGAGGTACACGACTCGTCGAGCGTATGCCCGCCAGAGCTCGAGGACGGCTACGAGGGTGAAGCATCCCTTTTGGAGGCGCTACACGGGTGTAGTCGGCGGTGGGGCGGTATGCCGACACCCACAGGCAAGTTGATATGGGCTGAACCACTCCCGGCGCCCGAGATAACTGAAGCGGGCCTACCTAAGCGCAGGCCGGCGCCGACGCCTTATCCGCGTGAATCACCTACGCCCCCCGCACGACAATGAACTTCTCCAATGGATCGCAGACGGCCTGAGGGATTGGTAAGCCTCCACCAATCCACGCTCGGCTCTCCGTTGGAGTCCGGCCCCTCTCAACCGGCGGCAGGTTGAGAGGGGCGCTCCTCTTCCGGCTGTCCGCCGGAGGCTAAGAAATCCCACACAAGAGAGAGTGATAGTGAAGAAGACTGTCCTCGCTGCGTCCGCCTTGGCCGTCGCAGCAACCCTGCCTTCAGCATCCATCGCATCGGCCGACGTCCACACGGACATCGTCGGCGGCACCGGGGCGACGGGTAACACGTCGTGGATGGTGTCGCTCCAATTCGACGCTCCGAAGTACGACCGGACCAACTACCACACCTGCGGCGGGACGCTCGTCTTCCGCAACTGGGTGGTCACCAACGCCCACTGCGTGACGGACATGCCGCCGTCGCTCCTGAAGACGAAGCGCTTCAACTCGACCGGGTGCGAACAGGGTAAGCCGATCCCCACCGCCGACAAGCAGTTCAAGGTGCGCGTGGGCTCGAAGGACCGGACGAACGGTGGGGAGACGGCCAGCGTGGTGCAGATCGTCGCGCACCCGGACTGGCACTGGGGCATGACCGCCCCCGTCGACGACATCGCCATGCTCAAGTTGGACCACCCCGTCAACATGCAGCCAATCCAGCTCGCTGGTCGGGCGGCACTAGCTGGTGACCGGCTCAGGATCTATGGCTTCGGCGGCGACCTGCCGGACTGCTCGGGTGATCTGCCCACCCAGCTCCAGCAGCTCGACACCAAGGTGCTCCCGCCCGCCAAGTGTGCCGAAGCGGGCCAGTCCGCTGGGGAGATCTGCACGAACAACCCGCACCAGACGGACGGCCCTGGCCCGGGTGACTCAGGTGGCCCCGCGGTGAAGTTCAACCGGGACGGCACGGCACAGCTGGTCGGCTCGTGCAGCCGTGCGGCGGCCGAGTTGCCCGGCGAATCGCCCACCATCTACACGAGCGAGCCGGACTTCCGCGACTGGATCTACAACACAGCGCGCGGCGTGAGCGCCGCCGCATAGTCCTTAACCACGAACACCCCTTGGCCGTCTGCGGAGGCCAAGGGGTGTTCGTCTTTCTGGTGTGCGTAACGGATAAGACGTACTCGGCGACTTCCAGGCACGTTGTGAAACTGGGGAGATGCAATGAGCAGGCGCAATGACTTTTGGGACGGCTCAAACCCGCTCGGCCTGCTGGTGTGGTTGATCGTTCTTATCGGCCCTATTACGGTCGGGGCATACCTCGGCAGGGTGATGCCGGGATGGTGCGGGCCGGCCTACGGCCTGATCATCGGCTGGCTGGCGACCGCGCTCTCGGGCAACTCGCGGTACCGCTGGGTGGTCGGCGGTGTCGCGCTCGTCGTCGCCACGCTGAGCTGGTACCTCAGCCGCGTCGCCTCTCTTGATTGATCGATACTAGCTATCGCGCCTGACCCACGTGGGCTAAACAGCCTGTTCAGACGCATCCTCGCCTGCTTCTATGTTCCTAGCGATCTTGCTAGGGGGAGTAGGTGTCGGTCGAGGACGTCGCGCGCGACGTGAACACCGCGATCAGCAAGCTCCCGGCTGCCGCCCTTGAACAAGCTGGTCAAGCCCTCCAAGAGGCGCACGCTGCCCTGTTGCAGGCCGTGCAGGGCACCGGTGACCAGGAGGCCAGCCATGCGGTCGGACTTCTCGCAGGCGCCGTCGCCGACTTGGGACGCATCAATCAGACGCTGACAACTGCCGCCCAAGGACTCACCGGCTATCTGTCGAAGGTCGGCAAAGTAGAACCGCCGCCTTCTAGCGGCAGCCGGCCGGAGCCATCCGCGGCGAAGGATCAACCGGCTGTCCCTCGCAAGCTTGATCCCGAAAAGCTGGAGGAGCTTCGCTCGAAGTTGCCCCCGTCGGTTCCGAAGCCGAACCCCGAGAACAAGAAAACCCACGGCCAGTGGGTAGATGCGCAAGGTAACGTGCACACCACGGTAAGTGGTGAGGATCAAGCGTCAGCGGCGGCGTGGGAGCGGCTTCAGCAAGCCGGGGTGCCCGCCAACCGGAAGCCGGTCATCACGACGCACGTCGAGGCCAAGGTTGCCGCCGGGATGATCCAGAGCGGCCAGCGGCACACTGAACTGGTGTTGAATAACCGGCCCTGCGTCGGTCCGTTGGGATGCGACTCGCTGCTGCCCGTCCTGCTCCCGAAGGGGTACAGCGTCACCGTGTACGGTCCGGATGGCTATGAGGAGACGTTCGAGGGAGGCGAAGAGTGGTAGCGCTCGACATCTGGTATGACCAGACGCCGAAGGACGACGAGGGCAATGTCGTGATCCGCGTGAACACCGCCGCCGAGCTGGACGAGCTGATCGACCGCATCATCGCGGAGACGGCCGACAACGTGGCTCCGCCGATGATCCAGGTGGCCCTCTCCGGTGTGAAGCGCTCGCCTGCCCTTGAGGTTGGCCTCGGCAAGGAGAAAGGCTTCATCGGGTACACCTCCCGCACCGAAGGTGGCTGGACCGTCGGCGACGGCGACCCGGACGCCTTGGTTGACTACATCTACATGGGTAACCACAGCGAAGTGCCGGCCAGCGCTGAAGTCCCGATATCTACCGTGCGCCGCGGGTTACATGAGTTTCTGGTAGCTGGGACGCGGCCGAGTGTCGTGGAGAGTGACGCATTGTCATGACGGTAGATTTGTTTGCTGAACTTTCTGCTGAGCAAGAGTCCTTACTTCGGGTGATCGTCAAACCGGCAGAAGAGTACGGCGTGTGGCCTACCTGGCAGTACGTCGACACTGTTTTCAGCAGGACGGGCGGTGACGCGCTTGAGGTTCTTAAATCGCTCCCTAAGGTCCGAAGTGTTTACGGTCGAAGCGTGTACGGATTAGTGGGAGTCAATAATAGGATTCTCGCCGAAATAGATTTTGATAAGATCGACAAGCCTGCAGACGATGATGACGTCTGCCTGGCGATCTCAGCTGCATTGCACTTGCCCGAGTTGGTGCCAGTTGCCAATGAATTTCTAGGTGTTCTGCGCGTGCTAGTAGACCGGATGCTCAATTCCGAGGTTGATCCACTGAAAGTCTCGCAGGTGACCATCACCTCAGGAGATCTCCAGGCGCGACTGCACTTTTTGGATCCCAATGACTTGATGCTGATGGAAGGTTGGCTTTTTATTGAGCCAGTTCCAGTGGTTGACTTGGAGTCCGACGGGGACGATTATGCTTTGCATCGTGATGAGCTGAAGTTATTTCGAGGAGTTGAAGATATCGCCGATTATGTACGTAGAGTCATATCGTGGGTGGCTGCGTGCGGCGATGAGGAGAAGCCTGCTGTTATCCAGTCGAACCTTGCTTCTATAGACGTGTCGCGGCCGAGCTATGTTGATCAAACGCTGATTGAGAAGCTGGAGTCCGCACAAGCGGCTACAAAGTGGAACTTGAAGAAGTTCCTTCAGTTGCTTCGCGAGCTGAACGAGAACTATGCACTGGGGCATGCCTACGCGTCGCACACGTTGCTGCGAGCGATTATCGATCACGTGCCACCCATCTTTGGGAAGGGCAACTTTAAATCCGTGGTCGAGCAGTACGGTTGGAGTGCAACCGACAAGAAGTACATGAAACGCCTAGAAGACTTTCGAGGTCAGGGTGACGACGCTCTGCACCGCATGATTCGAGAGCGCGAGGATATTCTGGACTTCGAGGATATGCCGCCGCGGGTGCTGATCAACCGGCTGATTGATGAAGTGGTTGCTCTATTGAATGCGGGTACGCCGTGACTGTCCTTGATCTCCTCTACTTCAGTGGTCAACAGCAAGCGCCGACTGTGCCAACACCAAGTCAACCTTCGGTGGTGCTACAGAACTTGTCTTCGATCGGTACGTTCATCGCAGCTGTCGCAAACGTTGGCCTCGTTGTTTTCGCGTTAGTTCAGTTGTGGCTGCTGCGTCGACAGGTCAACCTTGCGCAAGACCAAACTAAGGCCGCGACGGAAGCAGTAGAAGCTGCCCGCGATTCTGTTGACGCAAGTCGTTCAGCGGTGGTCGAGTCGGCTCGGATTCGGGTCGATGAGCGGGCGCCGAGAGTGGTGGCACTAATGGAAGCACCGCGGTGGCCAGCTCTGATCGATGAGACGCGCAGTATGATGCCAGGCGGCGGTGAACTCCGCCTGTGGCACCATAGATCGCTGGCACAAAGCGCGGAAGCCTCTCCTGCTGAGCCATTCGTATTCCCGCGTGATGAGAATTGGTTCATGTGGTTTCGCATTAATGGGGTGCTGGTAAACGAGGGTGCAGGAACGGCGCGTGTGCGTCTCGACGGCGAGGCTCATTTCATTGAGGGCAGCTCTCCGCTAATTCCGCGAGAATCGAATATCCCGGTTCCGCCGCCCGTTGGAACGCTGGACCGCCAGGAGTATCTCCTGCGGTCGGGTGAAAGTGCGCTGTTTGAGTGGGCATATGGTCACCCTCTTAAGGAGTGGGCAGACGCCTATGAGAATCCGAATCCACCCAATCCGTTCAGTGCAGCATTTCTGGTTGTTACTGTCTTCGACTACTTTGAACATGGCGTGATGGATCATATCTACATCGAGACTGGGTGCCGTCCGATTGTTCCGGTACCTAACGCGCACGGTCAATGGACCGTGCCGCAAGACTCCGCAGAAGTCGCACAAGGTCTCACCGTTTATCCGACTCGTCGGACGTACCGGTCAGAACCTCGTGGAGATATGAAACCGCCTCCCTGGGAGGAGGTGTACCGTGAATGGAACAAGAAGCACTATCCTAGCTGATAAATGAAGAACACCCCGTGTGCGACGGCGGACACGGTGGTGTTCTTCGCCGTCAGGCGGGGTGTGATGACGGTCGCGAACTGGGAGGGATGACGGAGTCAACGACTTCGATCTCTCCCTGGTGCGGCTTCACGATGCGCTGGAAGTATCCCGGTTCGGTGATCTTCTGGCCATCAACCATGATGTACAGACGGACACGGAGCGGTCCCTCGAACGGGTCAAATCCAGATTGGCGAATCCAACCCTCGATGCACCAGTCCGGATCGTCGAAGCAGGCGAATGGGGCTTGGTCCGGCGTTTCATCCTGCGGCTGGTAGATTTGTTCTACCGACGTGACGATGATTTCGAGGTCGGCGACCTCGTCCAACTGCATCCTGACGCTCAATGGCTTCGGGTTGCGGTAGGTGCTTTCGAAGAGAGCGGCCTGCACATCCGCAAGGGAAAATTAAGGGCTGAACGTATAAACCTTCTGGCCAGGCTTGAAATGTGCACGGACCAACATTCCTGTGTAGCTATCACCATCGCGTGAGTGAGTCATGGCGCGAGCCTCCTAGTTTACCAACATGACGCGCCGCCGACGACTATTTTAATCAGCAGGGCGTCATGTTGGTGCCGACTCAAGCGCCAGGTCCGACAATACCATTGATATACGTTTTCAACTATTTGTCAAGGAAATCTAACTTCCACATGAGGTCGTGGCGGTGTAAGTCCGCAAAGCGTCCTTCGTGAAGTACGCCTCAGCGAAGATGCACCCGGGCTGCGAGGTGAGCATCCGGCTGAGCCCGTATGGGATGGGAGTAGCGTTCGGCGGCTTTCCTGCCTCGGGCTCAGTTGCGTCGACCACTGTATGTGTCGACGGGCGGTGAACGACCACGTGCAATGTCCAGCCGTCCGGCACCTTGTAAGTGGCCTCCAGGTCGTCGTTCCAGACGACGCGTGCCCAAATTGTTGAACATGAGGGCGAGCGGCGGAGGTGAAGAACGCCTACCTGCTTCCCCTCCGGCCCGATGACCGGCGGCGTGCTCGTGCCCTCGACCGCTTCACTCGGCGGCGGATCGGCGCATCGGATACCAAGACTTCCGTCGGGTTCGGAGCCGCGCGGGTCGTGGCCGTCGTATTTCGCCATCAAGACCGGATCAGGCGCGGGGGCCGTGGAGCCGGTCGGCGGCATCGTGGTCGGCTTCTCGTCAGTGTTCTTCACGATGGCGTAGACCACCGCCCACAACAACACGACCGTTGCGGCGATGCCGCCGCCAATCAACCACAAGCGCCGGCTGCGTCGTGGAACATGCGGTTCTACTGGCCTCGGCGGTGCCGTGACAGTGATGTCATAAGAGGTGTCACCACTGTCCTCTTGAAGCTTCGCCATCACGATGTCCGCTGGTGAGGGCGGTGTTGGCGCGGGTTGGTTGTGGGGGAGCGCCCGAATCGCCGCCGCAAGAAGTTTCGCTCCCTCTTCCATGTAGCGCCGCACCTGACGTGGGCTCTTAGGGACGTACGCGGTCTCCTTCTCCTTCGACGCCGTCATGCGCCGTACCCGATCTTCGCTGCCCTCCCCGGCTGGGAAGTCGATCGCCAGCCCAGCGCGGAACGCCTTCATGATGAGCGGGTTCAAGGGCGGGCCCGGTAGCTCTTTGACGAGCCGCGTGAGCTCTTCTAGCGCCTCTTCCGGGGTAGCCGCGCCCAGCGCCGCCAGTAACAGAGGGTGCGCGGTGAGAGTTGAGAGTGACAGTCCTTCTTTGGACGCGATGATCGACTTGATCGCGTCGGCTAGCTCGTCGCGCGTTGCTTCCTTACCGGCGTCACCTGTGCCGACAGTGTGCATGAACCAGTATGTCATGACGGCGACATGACACAGCCGTCGTTGTCATGACCTCCTTGATCAGCGACAGTGACACCGCTTTTCGAGTGATTCACCGTGGTGCTTGTTAGTCCAACTGCACTACGGAAGGAACACCGTGAGTAACGAGCTCAGCATTTTCGGCGGCTACTCCGGCTCACAGGAGCCCTCTCGGCCGATGTGGCCGGGGGAGCGGCGGGAACACCGCGCGCTGGAACGCCGGACCAACATGGCCATCTCGGAAGCCGTGGCGAACGCCAACATCAAGGTCCTTGAGGGCGAGCTGCGCAAGCGGTTCACCGAGAAGACCATGTACGACGTCGCCGACGTCATGGGGCTGTACCAGCAGCTCTCCGGGAACGACGCGACCATCGCGACGGCGTTGGCCCCGATCGTCCAGGAGTACGTCCGTGGCTCCGCCCGCGAGGTGCGGAACTTCGGCGGCCTGCTTGGAGGGCTGTAGAAGATGACCGTCTTCGTCGTCTTGGCGCTCCTGCTGCTCCTGGCTGTGGCACTGGCTGGAGGGTGGCGCTACCTGATGAAGCCGCCCGCGCGGCCGACGCGGCGGTCCATCCAGGTGTCGCCGCTGCTGATGGGCACGCCGACCAACAAGTACGCCGTGATGAACAAGATGCGGGCGGTCGCCGAGGAGCACCGCTCCAGGGAGGTGGTGATCTTCCCGGAGGATCGCGATGAAGAAGGCGCGTAGTTCGCTTGTGCTGCTGCTCCTGGCGGCCGTGACCGTCAAGGTGCTGTGGGACGTGGTGGAGCCGATGATCCCCTACCTCATCGCAGCGCTTGCCGTTGTGCTGATTATCGGCTTCATCTACCACCGAATCACGCGCTGGTAAGTCGGAAACTACAACGCTGGGACCCATGCTGACGTGCGAAAATGAGTCAGCATGGGTCCCACGATTTTGTACACCACCTCTGTTCTGGCGGCGCTCGTTCCGGGCGCATTGTTCGTGGGACGTATGCACATGAAGAAGAACATCCAGCCGCACCGCTCGTACGTACTGACCTTCCCGACCGACCTCTCGGGCGATCAGCTCGTGACGTGGCTGACCTCGGTCACGGGCACGCTGCGCACAGGCCCCGGCCGCCTGCTCGGCGTGCCGACGATCGTGTTCGAGGTCTGGGCCGACGAGCTCGGCATCCGCCACCGCTTGAAGGTGCCCGCTGGGTACGCGGAGTACATCGTGCCGCAGCTCCGCTCCTTGATCCCAGGCATCACGGCGACGCCGGAGGGCTCGAAGAACGGGACGCCGGCCGCGGAGGCGACCTACGACTTCACCAGCGCGCTCGAGATCGGCCAGACCAACCCGCTCCGCGGCTTGCAGGTGAACGACAGCGTGGCGCTCTCGGCGAGCATCTTGACCAACCTCCAGGGCCTGAAGTCGGGGGAGAAGCTACTCATCCAGTGGGTCACCAGCCCGGCACTCCAGGAACGCCCTCCCCGAGGTGGACACGTTCAGGCTGGTCAGAGCGGACTTCTGGCTCAGGTGCTCTCCGGTAGCGGCGAGGCCGATAAGGCGGAGCTTGCCGACCGCCAGGCGCGGGCCAACCAACCGAGCTTCCTCGGCGTCCTCCGGGTGGCCGCGAAGGCCAGCACGAAGAAGCGGGCGGACCAGCTGCTCTTCAAGGTGAAGGCCAGCGTGGCGAGCGTGCGCAGCCCGTACAACAGCTTCAAGAAGCGGCTCGTCACGACGAAGACCGTAATCGGGCGCATCAAGGAAGCGAGCGCCCCCTTCGTGTTCCCCGCGCAGCTGTCGGCGAACGAGTTGAGCGGCCTGATCTCGTGGCCGCTGGGTTCGCCGCATATCGCCGGACTTCCACAGAGCCGGACCCGTCACCTTGCGCCGACCGGCGCAGTGCCAAAGGCCGGACGGGTGATCGCCCGGTCCAACTTCCCTGGCGCGGAACGGTTGCTCGCGCTGTCCCCGGTGGAGTCAGCCCAACACCTACAGGTGGTCGGCCCAACTGGTTCAGGTAAGACGGCGCTGCTCAGCAACTTGATCGCGCAGGACATGGCGGCCGGCCACGGGGTCCTGCTGATCGAATCGAAGGGCGACCTCTTCAACACGGCGCTCCAGCTCGTGCCAGAACATCGCGTTCAAGACGTCGTGCTCGTTGACGTGGCCGACGTCGATCACCCCGTCGGCTTCAACATCCTGCAGGGCAGCCCGTACGTCGTGGCGGCCGACATCCAGCGGCTCTTCGACCACCTTTATCCGCAGGATGCACGCGGTGTGCGGGTTCGCCAGGGCTTCTACCACTTGATTCTCACCCTGATGATGAGCCGGAACATCGCGGGCGCGACGTTCGCGGACATCGCCCCCTTGAGCGTGCCGAGGGTCGACCAGGTGGACTTCTCGGACGAGATCGTTAGGGGCGTGTCGCACGTCGAGGAACTGGCGACGTGGTGGCAGGAGATTACGAACCTTCCCCGTGCGCAGCGTGACCTGTACTTCAAGCCAATCACCGACCGGATCTGGCAGCTGACGTCACGGCGTTCTATCCGCAACATCATCGGGCAGAGCACCAGCACGATCAACCTGCGCGACGTCATCGCGAAGAAGAAGATTCTGCTGGTCAACCTCGGACGCGCCACTGAAGGCAAGGACACGGCCGGCTTGCTCGGTAGCTTGATCCTGAACTCCATCTGGAGTGCGGTGCAGGCTGGAGCGGCTGATCCTCGCGATCCAACCATGCTGTATTTGGACGAATTCCAGGACTTCTTGAATCTGCCAATCTCCCCGGCCGACATGTTCGCCCAGGCCCGCAGCATGGGGCTGGCCGTCACCGTGGCGCACCAGTTCTTGAACCAGCTCAGCCGTGAGTTGCAAGAGGCAACCCAAAACAACGCCCGGTCAACCGTGGTGTTTCAGACGTCGGCCGACGAAGCCCGCCACTTCGCCCGGCAGTTCGGCCGCAGCGTCACCGAGGACGACTTCATGCACCTGCGCCGTTTTGAAGTTTTGATGCGGCTCGCCACGGCAGAAGGTGTCAGCGTGCCGGTTACTGGCGTCACGATGCCGCCCCGAGAACCGACCGGTTTCGGTGCGACGGCCCGTGAAGAGTCCCGCCAAAAGTACGGCCGTCCCGTGAGGGACGTTGAACGCGACATCGCCACCAGGCGCGGCGTGAAACAAGAACCGAAGAAGAAGCCGAAGCTTGGCGGTAAGGAGTGGAGGAACTAACCATGCGGAGCGATCAGGAGCTGCTGTCCGAACTTGCCTATTTGCGGCGAAGTTGCAACTACTTGCTTGCTGCTTTGGATGACGTGGAGAAGGCAGCGTCAGCCCTAGGCGAACTGGACAGCTTCAAAGAAGGCATGGTGTCGGCGGAAACGACCCGATCGGCGGGATCGATCAAAACCCACGTCGATCTCGCCACTCGCTACGCCGAGGACTGGAAACACGCCCTCGGCGACCTGCTGACCTAGGCGAACCCTACCGGCCTATCCCTGGCAAGCCCTAGGCGTAACCCTACCCCTTTAGACCCCTGACCAGGGAGAACGTAGGAGCCTTTAACGACGTGACTAAGTAAGGAGGATTGAGCATATGGAACTATCAGCCCGCGACCTGGAGGTCTTGAAGCTGGTCGGCATGTTCGGCCAACTTGCTTCAACGCACCTGGTCGAGCTGGTGTTCGCGGATCGGTCGCATAGTGTGCCCGATACTGTCCTTGGCCGCTTGGTGCGAAAGAAATTCCTTTCACGCGTCGGCCGTCGGGCCAGTAGCGATAAAGGCGGCGCAGGTGCGTACGTCTACCAGCTCGGCCGATTTGGCCGTTCCCTGCTGGGCGTGGAGGGTCGGGCCTCACCTGTAGTGAACAACCACGCTCTCATGATCGCCGACACCTATGCGGCGCTGCGGCGTGCTGAAAAGGCGCAGCTTCTCGTGCTGCGCGAGTGGGCGGTAGAGCTGCCGCTTCCACCGGTCCGAGCCGACCTGTTTGTGGCCGTCGACTATCCGGCGCAGCGGCGAAGCAGTAGCTACTACCTTGAAATCGACCTCGGCACGGAGCGGCCGGTTCGGCTCATGGAAAAGCTCGACGGCTACCGCCGGGTCTACGAGGCCAGCACGGCCGAGTACTTCCCGTACGTGGCGTTCGTCGTCCAGCAAGCGGCCAGAAAGAGCGAGATCGAGCGCATCATCCGGCGGCACCCGGGCTCGGAGCTGTTCCGCGTCTTCCTGCTCACCGAACTGCTCGATGAACTGGCCGTTCTATGACACCGCCGGCACCGGGCCCGCGGCCGAACACCTAAGTTGTTCGCTCTTACCGGTCTTTGTCGTGCCGCTGACGAACGGTGGCATATCGGACCAGGCTGCACCCGAAGAAGCCGACGGCCAAGGCCAGGCCGGCGCCGACGATAGTTCCTGCCGAAGAACAGCGGTCACCTGTGCAGAAGAACGGGTTGACCAGCGGCGGCACGAGGTACACCAAAGAAGGGCTGGCAACTGCGATAGCTGCGCCGATGATGAGGCTTATCCGTTGTGTCGTGAAGCGTGGCATATAAACTGATTATCTCAGTTAGAGGCCGTTAGTTCAAGAAGTCCACCGGTTGTCACTAACGTTGCGGTGTATGCTGGATGTAGACACTAATTCAAGGAGATCGATGTGGAACCGTTGCCACCAGTGGACATGACGCATCCTATCGTGCGTCACGTGTGGCCATTAGCCAAAGCGCCTTACGATGCGCGTCTTCAGGCTGCGTTGGTGGCGTTCAATGAGGCGCATGATGACAGTCTTTCTTTTCCGCTCAGTCCTACCGACGCCCGACGTGTCGCCGTGTGGCTCCGTAAAGAGGAGATGAGCACGCCGACAAACGCAAACGGCCATACGTATGACCTCTTAAATGGTCGCCGAGATGTATTATTCCCGTTCGTGCATTCGGAGTTGAGCAGCAAGATTACTTGGCTCCAACAGGCACCCTGCATCACCTGCGTAGCGGACGATAAAGCCGAGCCGGGGCGGATGAGCTTCCCGATTCAAGCTGCGCCATTCTCGGCGCAGTCTGTGACACCCGAGCGGCTGAAACGAATCAAGGCGGCGATTACGGCCGACCTTGCTGGCCGAACGTACTCCGGCTTTAAAGAGCCAGCCTTTTCGCGCGGGCGGTTTTGCGTCAACGTCGTGTCGATTGTTCCGGCGAAGGTGCATATCAAGGACGTCGACAACATGATTAAGGGCCTGCTCGACGCGATGAGCGGCGTCGTGTATCGCGACGACAAGCAGATACAGCACGTTTCGAGCCACAGAGTCGAACACGATGGACCGAAGGCGTTCTACTTGGTTAGCGTGCTCCCAGTATTGGACATCAGCAGTGATGTGATTGACCATGAACTACGGATCAGCTTCGCAGGAGCACCGCCGATCGACATCGACTAACCTACCGGTCGGCTGACCTCAAGTTGGGCCGCCGGATCTGGCGTTATGAAGGCTCGCGACATCGACACTGCGCCTTTGGTCATGTTGTTCATTGGAACGGCTTCTGAGGCCGGTTTCAAGTCGCTGGATGCGTCGTTCGTGGTCCTGAATATTGGTATATGACTTCGGATAGTCGCGGCTACATGTAAATATTACCTTATTTCCTCCGTTCCTTGTAATGTCAGGAGCTTCCTGAGGTATAACGACAATTGAAGTCATCCTGTGGTCGTCTGCGAACCTGAGATGCAAGTCCTTCATGTAAATTGCGCCAGTTTCGCATGCAAAGTAGTCGCCTGCAAATTCGTTTTGTCCAATCGAGATCGCAGGTACCCCTTTGGTCAGGTTTCCTCGGCTGTCCAAGTGAACGATGTCCATGGCAGCCTGAAATAAGTGGAAAGCATGCTTCAGTACGACTCTGGCGTCTCGTGGTTTAAGGACACTTATGATTTCGGCGTATCGGTCGAAATTTGCTCTGGTCAGGCTTGCAGGGGCAGTGAGCCACGCTCGGACCTCGTTGAAGCGAGTTGACAAAGCGACATCCGCTTCCTTTACTCGACAGAAAATGCAAGCAGTGGTGCCGCTCTGCAAGAAGTGCTGGTATGCATCATTATTTCGGAACCACTCATGCTGAGGCTCGTTTAGTGCGCCTTGGATCACGGCGTAGGTCGGGTTCGTGCCAGAAGGAAAAAAATGAGTCTGACACACCGCCTCTCCGCATTTTCGGCAGGTTGCGCGCGCTTCCCATCCGCAGAAACATATAGCTGCTCGTCGTTCTGACTGATCGATCAGTAGGGAGCCTCCGTTTATTGATCCGATGAAGTTCCCATGTTTCACCTGACCATAGTTCGATACATGCACATTGCCGTCGGCGCTGCTTGTCTCAGACGATGAAAGCCTCTGAATGATACTTTCGATCTGGGCGGCGAAAGTCTCATCTGCATCTGCTGCTTCTTCGATAGCTAACGTTAGACGCTGTTGGGTTCGCATTGACACATCGCCTTGGGCGGCTTGTTGCTCGAGTCTTTGAAGCGCGGGATCACCTTGGAGCTTCGTCTTCACCAACTCGTGAAGACGTTCAAGTGACTCGTCGATGGCGTCGTCAACGATCTCGTCAACGATGACCCCGGCTCGCCGAGCTTTGCGAGCCGCCCATGCGATCAGGAAGCCTGCGATAAGTTCGATTCCTGAAACCACGCCTGTGCCCTCCCTGGAGATGTCCTGGTAGGTAGTCGCCTGAGTTTGAACAGTCGTTGCTCTGGTCGAGTAGATGTTATCTGACTGTGACCCGGTGAGTGTGCTTAATCTAACGTCGCACAATCTATGTTTTACGACCTTAGATTCGGTTTACAGGGGTCGAAGACTTCTAGTCCACGGTCTTCGCGTCCTGTCTAGTTGACGATGCGTCCAGTACGCTGGGCTGATGTCTTTACGCGTTCAGCCGATAATGGCCTGGTAGGCGCGTTCTAGCGTCAATGCTTCGACACGTAATGTGGATATTGCAACCCATTGACAGCCGCTAGGTTTGATGTCTCGGCGTGCGTCGGCCGGCATACATGACGCCGCGCTGTCTTGGCAGGTCGGACGCAGTGTCACGGGTGTCATGTCATGACGTTCATGCCCTGAGTGCGAAGACGTCACCACTTTCCTGCTGTGTCTGATGGCGATCGAGTTCTATGGTGTCTTGCTCGTTGTATTTCGCACCATATGCGCGAAGGCGAAACCATGTCATAAATAACAAGGCTCTTCGGCCATTTTCGCTAGTTCTCGACGTGGAAAGGATGTGAGGCGCGTAATGCGTCCGGAAAAGCGAGGGGTATGGATACTCGCTGTGCTTGGGTTACTGGCGTCAATGATGACGGCACTCCCGAGTGTGGCGAGCGCTGCAGAATCGGTTCCTCCGCTTCAGTGGCCTCCGGTTGCGACCAATGGTTCTGGCTACGATCTCGCCGTCAGTACCAATGGAAACGTCACAGTTCCTTGCAGCTACACCAATGCGCAGGATCTTGTGACGTACAACAGCGCCGGGCAGCTGGTGCAAACTATCTCCCGCAATCAAGTGGTGGACGGTATCACCAACTGTATTTCACGCCCAGTTGTCGACAAGAACGGCGTGGTCTACGGAGTACCTGTTGGCACGAACTACCAAGGCGTCACCATGTGGGGGCCTAACCTGCTTGCTTACAGTGGTAATACACTGAAGTGGAAATACCCTGTAGCGAGTGGTTGCGGACTCTACCCCGCTGTTGGTGCCAACGGCATCGTGTACATTACGACTGTCGTAAATGGGGTTCAGCACATCATCGGGCTCACTCCTGATGTGGCAACTGGGCAGACGCAGCCGACCAAGGTGGTCGATATCGCACTGTCTGAAACGAAGTGTGTCTATGGGCTCCATCCGTATAAGGATGGTCTCATGGTCGAGTGGTACAAGGATACTATCGGCAACGAGTATCCTGGAAATCCGAAGTTCTACAGCTACTCGGGGAAGTACCTGGGACAGTCACCTGTTTCGATCGATCCTCGGGACGAAGCTGTCAACGCTGACGGTCAGTACTTCGCAACCCAGTACACGTGGGGAAGTTACAAGAGCGCCAGTGTCGCGATGTACAACTCTCGTACGAGGGCTGTTGCATGGACCACTCCGGCGTCAACCTCGGGTGCCAATGTACAAATATTCCAGTTGCACGCCTTCCAGGGCGGGGTGGTCGGGATCGTCAACGAGCAGCGGATGATCGGAGGATTCCCGGCGACGCCGACTCAGTACGTGTACACGATCGTCACAATCAACTCGGTCGGCCAAAAAGTCCGGTCGGTGACGCTTCCGTATGCCGACCCACAAGGCCGCACCTACGGCGCAACCAGCTTCTCGGTCGATGCGTCCGGTAATGTTTCGGTTGTGCGAGGAGGTCAGGCGACAACAGCAGGGGGTTCGACCGTTAGTACGGTGGAGCTTTCAATCTACAATGCCGTGAGCGGGGCGTGGAGCAACCAAACCTCGCTTGTAGGTGATCTGGGTGGAACGCAGCCCAACTCGTACTACTTCGGAGGTGGAGCAGTCACGGCGAACAACACTCTTTTCTTCACGGCAACGTGCAGTGGAGGGTGTGCTTACCAGAAGAAGTTGTACGCTGCAAAGGTCGCCGGGCTTGGTGTCGATTACCCGAGAGGAGAAATTCTCACGACAACCACGCCTGCACAGCCCGTTCCCGTGCCATACGTGGCCTTGGGTGACTCGTATTCTTCCGGTGAAGGAGTAGAGCCATTCGAGCCGAGTTCCAACGCCGGTAATAACATGTGTCATCGGAGCAACTTCGCTTATTCGCAGCTCACGTCGAGCAACCCGAAGCGGGCTTCGAGTCTCGCTCTTGGGAAGTTCGTGGCGTGCTCGGGTGCTGAAACAGGGCAGGTTCTCGCGGACGACTCGACGAACGGAGAGCAAGCACAGTACAAATGGCTCAATGCAAGCACGAAGGTCGTGACCATCACCATCGGCGGAAACGACATTGGATTCGTCCCGTTTGGCCAGGCGTGCGTGCTGGATGCGTGCAACTTCACCAGCCCGGCCTATGCCACTGCCGTGAACAACATCAACAACCTGCTGCCGTCGGAGCTGGAGACAACGTACAAGAAGCTTCTGGACACGGCCACAGGAGCGAAGGTTTATGTTCTCGGCTACCCGCAGGTGGCGCCGGTGAAGGTGGCCTCTGACCCGATGGATATCAGGTGCAAGTACCTGTACGACAGCGGGTACGACTCCACCGGGACGATCCCGAAGTACTGGGAGGATGCTCAAGCGGCGCGCGATGTCGTGACGAAACTCGATGCGAAGATCGCATCGGTGGTCAGCAAAGTACGCGGGTTGAAGACGGATTACCAGCGGCTGCAATACGTCGACGTGAACGCGAGCGGATCGCCGTTCGCCGGTCACACGGTGTGTGCGGATCCTGGTGAGTCGTACTTCAACAACCTCGACCAATGGGTCGGGCATCCCGCGTATGCGCTCCACCCGAACGCGCGTGGTCAGCAAGCGTACGCCGACATTCTCGCGGCCGTGCCGGTCCCGTAAGGAGGGCTGAAGAAACACTCGGTCCCGGAACGCATATTCAATCAGCGTTCCGGGAATTCTTAGTTTTGTCTTTAATTAGTTAGTTGCTACAATCGTAGTAAATGTATAGCAAAAGTAAACCTATCCGAACTCTGAGTTCACCAGTATCAAAGGTGTGGAGATGGTTGACGCAACGATGGGTCGGAGTTTGCATCACCCTGGTTCTTTTGGTGACACTGAACCTCTTCACCGGAATTATTTCTTACGGGTTTACGTGGGCTCGTTGCCTTCGCCAGCCCATTACGGCGTCGACGTTTGCGGCGGATTATCACTATTATGTCCCCGGTCAGCAAGGTTATGGTCCTAGTATGTTCGCTGAATATTACTGCTCGACTGAAGAGGCGGGAAAGAAGTTTCATCCAGCATCATGGTAGGTCGCAGAGCTTAAAGATTTCGCTCAACTGCTGTAGCTGCTGATATCGGCTAGAATTGAGGCCCCGCTCCGACGTACCTTGCGGCTCGTCAGAACGGGGTTCCGCCTCAATCGCCGGGAGCGGTGGCGAGAAGCGGAGCTTCACCACTACCCGTTGCCGTTGCCGACACGGGTACCCGGAAGCCGGCCGCGGGTGCCGCGAGCGTTCTTGATGACGTCGGCCATGTTGGGGGACAACTTGTTGAAGTCGGTCATCCGCATGGCGACGTCCCGCTTGGTGCCGTTGGGCATCTGGATTTCGAGCATCACGAGGTCGCCGATCTCCTTGAACTGCTCGACTTCACTCACGAGGACGTCGAGCGCCTTGGACTGGTCGATCTGCGGGTGCTGTCGCACGATGACGACGGCGAACTCGGTGTCTGCTGCTTCCTCGTTGCTAAGGTCGGAGACCTTGCGGCTTACGATGGCCATTTCTGCTCCACTGGGTTGGGGGTTAAAGCAGCCAGGGCGATCCTGGCTATCTTCTATTTAACGATGGCTCAACGAAGGGCGTCTATGGTGGTTAATACAATTGACGACGTCCGACTGATGTGCTTAGCTGGAAGTAGATGAGTAACGAAGCGCTGCGGGCATATATGAAGAAGTCGACACAGCAAAGCGGTGTGCCGCTTCGCTTAAAGGATAAAAATCTTTTGAGGCAGATTGCCGCCCTGTTGAAGTAGTATTGCGTTTTCGACGCTTATGCTTTCCATTTCACTTCAACGCGCTCGGGGTCGAACCTGAAGCGCCTGTCGGACAGTTGGCATTCGTAGTATGGCTTGCCTCCACCCGGTTGAATGATGATCTTATCTATCACCAGGTCCATGATGCCGCGCTTCCATTGAAGGCTGTCGGTGGCGAACCAAGCTTCCTTGACGGTCGTGTCGACCGGTACTAGAGCGTTCGCCTGGTGACTCCGACTTACCTGGTCGATCTCGTGGTTGATGTCATCAAGTGCTGCCTGAGCCTCGCTCTTGGAGAAGAGCATTTCTTCGCGTGTCATGTCACCGCGGCCGTAGTCCTTTAGGATGTCCTTCTTGCGCATCTCTAGTAGTGAGCGGTCTTCGAGCAGCTTTTTCAGGCGCTCCCCGGTCTCCGGCTTGGTGTCGAGGAGCTTGCCGAGGTCGGGTGTATCAAGGCGGAAGAACAGACAGCTAAGAACGAAGTCCTCAAGTGGCTCCGATCCGATAGTGACTCCACCGCATCCACGCTTCCGCTCGGTGTCACCTTGAACACGACAGTGGTAGATGGGCCTTAGGGGCTTCTCAGGCTTGTCACGCTTAGTCTCGCCGTTCAACGTCATGCCGCACCCACCACAGACCAACAGGCCGGTCAGGAGGTACTTCCGCGCCTTTGGGCGGTCCTTGTACTCTCCATGCCAAGCTTGTCGATGAGTTTGAGGCTCTCCCACTCGTCCGGTGTCCATACGGGCTTCCACTGCGCCTTATAGTGGTCGCCCTTGTGCTCGCGGATGGCGAAGTTCTCATCCTCCGGCCAAGGTGCGTACCGGACTCGGCGTAGCATGTTGCGTATGGTGAGCGCGTTGAACAGCTTTCCCTCGGTGGTCAGGTAGCCGTTCTCGTTCATCCAGAAGGCGATCTCCTTGTTGGACCAGCCCTTCATCCGGCGCCCGCCGGCTGCGCGTAGGCCCTTGAACTCTTTCCCTTCCTTGTCGAGCTCGCTGTTGCCCTTCTTAAAGGCGTACGCGCGCCGAGAGCCGTGGCTGAAGCCTTCCTTGGCTCGCTCGGCCTGCTTGCGTCGCTGACGCTTGGAGGTCTTGTTCGACTCACGTTCGGCCAGGGCGACAGCTTGACGGGCACGGTAGATGCCGTTGTCCGTCGTCAGGTCGAAGACATCATCAGAGGTCAGGTTGATCTCACGAAGGTCACCTGAGCCACCCGGCTTCTGCGGGTCGGCGTGGTCGATGAGAACACTCATCTCGTTGGGGCGCCGGGTGATCCGCTCCATCTCAGTGCCGATGACCATATCCACCCAGTTGCCCTCAACCAAGCTGACGGTCTGCTCCCACATGGGGCGCGGCTTCTTCGAGTACTTGCTTGCGCTGCGGTCGTCCTCCTGGAAGACGGCGACGATCACGATGCGCACGTTCCGGTCCTTGGCGAGGTACCGAAGCTCGCTCAGGCACTCTTGAACCTGGATGCTTGTGTTAGTGCTGTTGCTCTTCCCGATCTTGCTGATACGGGTGTAGATCACCACGCGCAAGATGCCCGGCGCTTTGCGGACCAGAGTGGGGGGAGAATCAGGAGGGGGTAGTTCTAGCTCCATTACTGTTTGTGACTTAATGTCACTCTCGGTATAACATTTCTTTCGGTGGGTTTCCATGCCTCAGATGGCGTCGAGCAGCTCACCCGCTACCTGGAGCTGCTCAACCGCGACCCGCTCCTGGCGCCGGTGCAGGGCGTGTTCGCGGCCCAGATCATCAAGCCACAGGCCCGCACGCTGGCGGAGGACCGTGGCATCCGCTGCCTGACGCTGGACTACGACGAACTCCGCGGCATCGAGTCCGACGAGTTCCGGCTGTTCTGACGTGTCCGACGTGGAGCCCGGCCGGTACGTCCACCACAAGGGCGGCGAGTACGAGGTGCTCGGCGTGGCCCGGCACAGCGAGACCGAAGAAGAACTGGTGGTGTACCGGGCGCTCTACGGCGAGCACGGCCTGTGGGTGCGCCCGGCGGCGATGTTCGCCGAGGCGGTCGAGACGCCCGCGGGCCGGGTGCCGCGCTTCCGGCGGGTGGCGGACTGACCGCGGGTCGTTGAAAAATCGACCCGCGGCTGCCCGAAGGGGCGGATCTCGGGGCCGATACCGAATCGATGCCGAAATCGATGTATCTGATTCGGTGGTTATTACTCCGCCAGGAAATCTTTGACCCGATAGGTACCCGAGTGGTCAGCAGAAACTTTTTCACCGGGAATTGTGCGCTGTTCGGGTGAGCTCGGGTTCTTTTCCGCCGTTGTCGTGCGACACTCGATTCGAGGGGTTCCGCCGGTGCGTCCGGCGTGGCCGGAGGGTGGTGCGCTCGGCCGTCTTTCCACGTCGTGCCAACGTTTCAGTCCGCCTTCGAGCTCGGGGTGCGCATGCCATCCGGCCGGCCTGCGCGCATTTTCGCCTGCACGGAGGAGGAAGTCATGCGTTATCGCCCACTCGGTTCCGATCCGGCCGATCCGCGCCTGGGCCGGTTCATTCCGGACGACTGGCGGCACGTGGAAAGGTATCCGCTCGGGGCGCTGGCCGAAGAGGACCGGCCCACCCGCGCGCCGGTCGTGATCGGCGTCAACTGGTACTCGGCGTTCGACCAGCCGGAACAGGACGAGACGTCCGGCGAGTTCTTCATCGCGAAGGCCGGGGTCAAGAAGCTCGGCCGGATCCGCGGCGGCCACTGCGTCTGCCTCGAGCCGGGCGGCACCCCGGACACCGACGCCTGGTACGCCTTCTACGACCAGGGCCACGAGGGCGCCTGCGTCGGCTTCGGCTGGTCGCGGTGCATGTCGATCTTCAACGGCAGCGAGTACGCGGCCCGCTGGCTCTGGGACTCGGCCAAGAAGCGCGACGAGTGGCCCGAGACCAACCCCGGCGACGAGAACGGCACGTCGGTCCGGGCCGCGGCCGAGGTGCTCAAGGACACCGGGCACGTCCTCTGGGACGAGTCCTACGCAGACGACGACTGGCACACCCGCGAGAAGTACACCGCCGAGGCCAAGCAGGGCATCAAGGCGTTCCGCTGGGCCAAGACGGTCGACGACGTGCACGCCGTGCTCGCCAACCCGCGGGCCGACGAACTCGGCGCCGTGCCGATCCTCAACTCGTGGGGTCCGGGCTACCCGCACCGGACCTACCTGCCCGACGAAGTGCTGGCCCACCTGATCGCCGAAGACGGCGAGATCGCCGTACCGACCGACCGCTGATCCCGGCCGCTCCCGCGGCGCGTGGAACGAGGGCGCGTTCTTCCTGGTCAAGGCCGGGGAGGGCGCGCCCTCTGACCATTTTGGACACGTCGGCGTGCCGACCCTGAATCCATGCAGTACTGTCCCGATCCGACGGGATGCTGTTGTTTCCTGTCGGTTCTTGTCCTGTCTGCAGAAGAACTGCCGGAGGTGGGTCGGGTGCTCGTCTTGGCCGATGCGAACCTGCGTCTCGACGCGAGCGCGATCGACTACATCGAGTTGGCGTTCTACTTCGTCCTCGTGCTCGGCATCGGGTACCTGGCGCGGCGGCAGGTGTCGAGCAGCCTCGACTTCTTCCTCTCCGGCCGGTCGCTGCCCGCCTGGGTCACCGGCCTGGCGTTCATCTCGGCGAACCTCGGCGCGGTCGAGGTGATGGGCATGTCGGCCAACGGCGCCCAGTACGGCCTGCCGACCGTGCACTACTTCTGGATCGGCGCCATCCCGGCGATGCTGTTCCTCGGCATCGTGATGATGCCCTTCTACTACGGCTCCAAGGTCCGCAGCGTCCCGGAGTTCATGCGGCGGCGCTTCGGCAAGCCGGCCCACCTCGTCAACGGCGTCAGCTTCGCCGCGGCCCAGATCCTCATCGCGGGCGCGAACCTCTTCCTGCTGGCCAGCGTGGTGAATCTGCTGCTGGGCTGGCCGCTGTGGGTGTCGATCATCGTCGCCGCCGCGATCGTGCTCTCCTACACCGCGCTCGGCGGCCTCTCCGCCGCCATCTACAACGAGGTCCTGCAGTTCTTCGTCATCGTCATCGCGCTGGTGCCGCTGACGATCATCGGCCTGGTCAAGGTGGGCGGCTGGCAGGGCCTGGTGGACAAGGTGACCAACAGCCCGGGCGGATCCGCGCAGCTGCACTCGTGGCCCGGTGACAACCTGACCGGCTTCGGCAACAGCGTGCTTTCGGTGCTGGGCATCGTCTTCGGCCTCGGGTTCGTGCTCTCCTTCGGCTACTGGACGACGAACTTCGTCGAGGTCCAGCGCGCGATGGCGTCGAAGAGCATGTCCGCCGCGCGGCGCACGCCGATCATCGGCGCGTTCCCGAAGATGCTGGTCCCGTTCATCGTCATCATCCCCGGCATGATCGCCGCGGTCACCGTGTCCGAGTACGTTAAGGACAAGCAGGTGCTGCTCGACGGCGGCAAGGCCGAGAGCGGCGTCACCTTCAACAACGCGCTCCTGCTGCTGATGCGCGACCTGCTGCCGAACGGCATGCTCGGCATCGCCATCGCCGGCCTGCTGGCCTCGTTCATGGCCGGCATGGCGGCGAACCTGAGCTCGTTCAACACGGTCTTCACGTACGACATCTGGCAGACGTACGTGAAGAAGGACAAGCCGGACCACTACTACCTGAACCTCGGCCGCATCGTGACGTCGGCCGGCACGATCCTCGCGATCGGCACCGCGTTCATCGCGTCGAACTCCGGCAACATCCTGAACTACCTGCAGGACCTGTTCTCCTTCTTCAACGCGCCGCTGTTCGCGACGTTCATCCTCGGCATGTTCTGGAAGCGGATGACCCCGCACGCCGGCTGGAGCGGCCTGGTGCTCGGGACCGCGTCAGCGATCACGGTGTGGGGCCTCTCGCAGGCCGGGGTGCTGGGCCTCACCGGCCAGGGCATCAGCTTCGTCGCCGCCGGCACCGCGTTCGTCGTCGACATCGTGGTGAGCGTCGTCGTCTCGCTGGCGACCAAGCCGAAGCCGGACGAGGAGCTGGTGGGCCTCGTCTACTCGCTGACGCCGAAGGAGACGCGCCGGCACGACGCGACCGGCGAGAACGCGGGCTGGTACCGCAAGCCGGGCCTGCTCGCGGGCATCGTGCTCGTCCTGACCATCGCCCTGAACGCCATCTTCTAGGAGGTCGGAATGGCTACCGAGTCGCAGCCGCGCGCACACAAGGCAGGCGCCTTCGACATCCGGCTGATCATCGCCCTGCTGATCGGCGTCTACGGCATCATCCTCACCGTCATGGGCCTCGGCTTCACCTCCGACGAGGAGATCAAGAAGGCGGCCGACGTCAACATCAACCTGTGGGCCGGGATCGGCATGCTGGTGGTCGCCGCGCTGTTCGTCCTCTGGGCCGTGATCCGCCCGCTCGTCGTGCCGGCCGAGCCGGAGGCCGAGACGGGCGACACACCGGCGGTGGCGGGCGAATAGCCGGGTTGTCCGGACAGCGGCGCGCGGGTGCCGCTACCGTGCATCGCGTGTTCCCAGACGTTCGGCGCCGCCGTCTCCCGAAGCTGTTCCTGCTGGTCACCGCGCTCGCGCTGCCGCTGACGGCGTGCGGGCCGGACCTCGGCAAGTCCAACTTCGCCCGGACGACGGTGCCCGCGGCGGCCGGCTCCGGCCAGGTTGCCGACGGCCCGATCACCGACGCCGCCGTGGCGGCCGGCGTGCTCCGCACGATCCAGCCGTGCCAGTTCCTGACCAAGGACGCCCTCGGCGCACTGGGCCTCGGCACGGTCGAGGACGACCCTTCGCCGTCGTCCATCGCCTTCGACACCTGCAGCAACAAGGTCAAGGACCCCGGCGGCAAGGAGATGCGGCTCGCGCTGGAGATCGGCAGCACGATCGTGCCGCGCGCCGACAAGACCACCGGGGTGGCCGGCGGGCTGCCGCTGCGGGTGAACGAGACCGGCGACACCGACTGCACGGTCGCCGTGATGACGGCGCTGAACCCGGACATGGCGCTCGAGGTGTCGGTCACCTACGCCGGTGACCCCTGCCGTCCCGGGCGGACATTCGCCGAGGCCGTCGTCCAGAAGCTGCACAACTCGCCGGAGAAGTACTCGACGCCCGCGGGCACCGTGCTGACCGCCGACCCGTGCGCGATGGCCGACACCGCGGCGGTGACCGGCGTCGTGCCGTCGGCGAAGCCCGCGGCCACGGGCCTGCACTCGTGCGAGTGGAAGGATCGGGGCCCGGCGGTGACGGTCGGGTTCCGGCCGGGCCTGCCCCCGCTCGTCGGCGACGGTTACTCCAAGGTGGACCTCGGCAACGGCGTGACCGGCTTCCAGAAGCAGCAGACCGGGGGCTCGGCCCGGTGCAAGGTCGAGTGGCAGCACCGGCCGTGGCAGGGCGACGACGTCGAACTGGCCCAGGTGGACTACCAGGGCTATGCCGACAACGACACCGACCCGTGCGGCAAGGCGGTGACCGTCGCGAAGAACGTGGTCACCAAGCTCCCCAAGCCCTGATCTGGCGGCGGGCCCCGCGGCGAGGTAGGAAGGGGGCACCCCACCCGCCGATGTGCCGGAGGCTGCCGTGAAGAAGATCATCAACGATCCGGCGAACGTGGTCGCCGAGTCGCTGCGGGGCCTCGCCGCCGCGCACGCCGACATCCTCCGCGTCCAGTACGACCCGGACGTCGTGATCAGAGCCGGTGCCCCGGTCGCGGGCAAGGTCGCCGTCATCTCCGGCGGCGGCTCCGGGCACGAGCCGCTGCACGGCGGCTTCGTCGGCCACGGCATGCTCGCCGCCGCGGTCCCCGGCGCGGTGTTCACCTCGCCGACGCCGGACGCCGTGCAGGCCGCCGTCACCGCGACCACCGGCGAAGCCGGCGCGCTGCTCATCGTGAAGAACTACACCGGCGACGTGCTGAACTTCGAGACGGCCGCCGAGCTGGCCGCCGCCGAAGGCCTCGAGGTGCGCAGCGTCGTGATCGACGACGACGTCGCGGTCAAGGACTCGACGTACACCGCGGGCCGCCGCGGGGTGGGCGGCACGGTGCTGCTGGAGAAGATCACCGGCGCCGCCGCCGAGCGCGGCGACTCGCTCGACGCCGTCACCGCACTGGCGCAGAAGGTGATCGGCCAGGTCCGGTCGATCGGCGTCGCCCTCACCGCGCCGACCGTGCCGCACGCCGGCACCCCCAGCTTCGACCTCGACGACGACGAGATCGAGTTCGGCATCGGCATCCACGGCGAGCCCGGCCGCGAACGGATCCCGGCCGAGCCCGCCGACGCGCTGGTGGCGCGGATGGTCGAGGCGGTCGTCTCGGACCTGCCGTTCGCCTCGGGCGACCGCGTGCTGCTGTTCACGAACTCGATGGGCGGCACCCCGCTCGTCGAGCTGTACCTGGCCCACGGCATCGCCGAGCGGCTGCTGGCCGACCGTGGGATCGTGGTCGAGCGCCGGCTGGTCGGCCCGTACATCACCAGCCTCGAGATGCAGGGGATGAGTCTGACGTTGCTCAAACTGGACGACGAGCTGACCGAGCTGTGGGACGCCCCGGTCAACACCGCGGCCCTGCGGTGGGGGCTCTGATGGCCTGCACGGCCGAGGGGGTCGCGGCGGCGGTGCGGGCCGCCGCGGCGGTGGTCGCCGAGCACCGCGGGGAACTGATCGACCTCGACCGCGCGATCGGCGACGGCGACCACGGCGAGAACATGAACCGCGGCTTCGCGGCCGTCGTCGCGGCGCTCGATTCCGCGGTTCCGGACACCCCGGGCGGAGTGCTGAAACTCGTCGCGACGACGTTGATCTCCAAGGTCGGCGGCGCGGCGGGCCCGTTGTACGGCACGGCTTTCCTGCGTGCGTCGGCCAAGCTGGGCCGGGCCGGTGACCTCGACGTCCCGGCGCTGCTGGACGCCCTGCGCGCCGGCCTCGAAGGCGTCCAGGCCCGCGGCAAGGCCGTCGGCGGCGACGCGACCATGGTCGACGCCCTGCTCCCCGCGGTGGCGGCCGCGGAGAAGGCGGCCGGCGACGGCGGGGACGTCGCCGCGGTGCTCACCGCGGCGGCCGACGCGGCCGACACCGGCGCGGAGTCCACAGTGGACCTGGTGCCGCGGAAGGGCCGGGCGTCCTACCTCGGCGAGCGGGCCGTGGGGCACATGGACCCCGGCGCCCGATCGTCGGCGCTGCTGCTGCGGGCGTTCGCGGAGGCCGCCCGGTGAGCGTGGGAATCGTGCTCGTTTCGCACAGCGCCAAGCTCGCCGAAGGCCTGGCCGAACTGGCCGCCCAGATGGCGCCGGACGTCACCATCCTGCCCGCCGGTGGCCTCTCCGACGGCTCGATCGGCACGGACTACGACGAGGTCGTCGCGGCCACCCAGCGCGCCGACTCCGGCGACGGCGTCGTGCTGCTCTACGACCTGGGCAGCGCCCAGATGACGGCCGAGCTCGCCGTCGAATCGCTGGCCGGCCCCTCGGCCGCGGTCGTCGCGGACGGCCCGCTGGTGGAGGGCGCGATCGCGGCGGCGGTCGCCGCGCAGGCCGGGCAGGACCGCAAGGCGGTGGCCGAAGCCGCCGCGGCGGCCGGCGTCCCCGACGACCTGACCCTCGCCGATGCCCCGGCCGACGCCGCCGAAATCGAACTGGAGCTGCGCAACGAGGTCGGGTTGCACGCTCGCCCCGCCGCGGTGCTGGTGCGCACGCTCAGCGAGTTCGACGCCGAGGTGACCGTCCGGCTCGGTGACCAGGAGGCCGACGGCCACAGCGTCCTGGCCCTGATGTCGCTCGGGGCACGCCAGGGTGACCGCATCCGCGTGCGGGCGCGCGGGCCGCAGGCCGCCGCCGCGCTGGACAAGGCGAAGGAGCTGGTGGACGGCAATTTCGGCGAGTGAAGCCGCCGTTGCCGACCGGGTGACTTGAGCGGTACTGACTCGATTCCGTCTGGGCTCCGGCGGTCCCGCGTGGCAGTATCGAGGCCAATTACCAGCGAGTAACATCTCTGGAGGCCTCGATGGCGCGGGACATTTCGACGGTCGGTGTGATCGGCCTGGGCACCATGGGGGCCGGGATCGCCGAAGTGCTCGCGCGCAGCGGGCTCGACGTCGTCACGGTCGAGCTCGACGAAGCCGGCGTCGCCCGCGGCCGCGGGCACCTCGAGCACTCGACCGAACGGGCGCTCACCGGCGGCAAGCTGGATGCGGCCGGGCGCGAAGCGCTGCTGGGCCGGATCAGCTACTCCACGTCGCTGTCGAATCTGTCCGAAGTGGACTTGGTGATCGAGGCGATCCCGGAGAGCCTCGAGCTGAAGGCCGACGTCTTCGCCGAGCTGGACAAGATCACCCGGCCGGAGGTGGTCTTCGCGTCCAACACGTCGTCGCTGTCGATCACCGAGATCAGTGTGCACACCGCGCGTCCCGGCAAGGTCGTCGGCATGCACTTCTTCAACCCGGCGCCGGTGCTGAAGCTCGTCGAGATCGTCAAGACGGTGGTGACCGAGCCCGACGTGGTCGCCGAGGTGGTCGAGTTCGCCGAGCGCCTCGGCAAGGTGCCGGTGGTGATCGGCGACCGGGCCGGGTTCATCGCCAACGCGCTGCTGTTCGGCTACCTCAACCACGCGGTGCGGATGTACGAGCAGCGCTACGCCACGCGCGAGGACCTCGACGCCGCGATGCGGTTCGGCTGCGGCTACCCGATGGGCCCGCTCGCGCTGCTCGACCTGATCGGGCTGGACACCGCGAACGAAATCCTCGACACGATGTACCACCAGTCCCGCAACCGGCTGCACGCCCCGGCGCCTCTGCTCAAGCAGATGATCACGGCGGGCCTGCTGGGCCGCAAGACCGGCCGGGGTTTCTACAGCTACGACGCCCCGGATTCGCCCACCGTGGTCTCGGACGCGGCGGCCGCGTCCACTGTGGACTCCGTTCCGCCGCGGCCGGTGGCGCGGGTCGGCGTGGTCGGGACGGGGACGATGGCCACCGGCATCGCGGAGGTGTTCGCCAAGCGTGGCCTCGACGTCGTGCTGCGCGCCCGGAGCCTGGAGAAGGCGCAGGCGTCCGTGGCGCGCGTCAAGAAGTCGCTCGACAAGGCCGTGGTCAGGGGCAAACTGTCCGAAGAGGACGCTGCGGCGGCCTTGGCCCGCGTCACCCCGGTCACCGACTTCGAGGCACTGGCCGACGTCGACCTGGTCGTCGAGGCGGTGGCCGAGGAGCTGGCGGTCAAGCAGGCGGTGTTCGCGGCGCTGGACGAGGTGGTCCGCCCCGGCGCGGTCCTGGCCACGACGACGTCATCGCTGCCGGTGATCGAGTGCGCGGCCTCGACGTCCCGCCCGGCCGACGTGATCGGTCTCCACTTTTTCAATCCGGCCCCGGTGATGAAGCTGGTCGAGGTGGTGTCGACGATCGCGACCGCCCCGGACGTGGTGGCGACGGCGGGCGCGGTCTGCGCCGCGGTGGGCAAGCACGCGGTGCACTGCGGCGACCGCGCGGGCTTCATCGTCAACGCGTTGCTGTTCCCGTACTTGAACGACGCGGTGAAGATGCTGGAAGCCCACTACGCGGGCGCGGACGACATCGACACGGCCATGAAGGTCGGCTGCGGCCTGCCGATGGGCCCGTTCGAACTGCTGGACGTCGTCGGCCTCGACGTCTCCCTGGCCATCCAACGCACGCTGTACAACGAGTTCCGCGAAGAAGGCTTCGCGCCGGCCCCGCTGCTGGAGCACCTCGTGACGGCCGGCCGGCTCGGCCGGAAGACCGGGAAGGGCTTCAAGGACTACTGATCAACGCTCGGCCACTTCGCCGAGGACGGGTTTCACGTCGAGCACCGGGGTGCCGTCGATCGCCTCCAGCCCGGTGACCGTGAGCGTGCCGCCGTCGACCGCCGTCACCGTGACCGTGTGGAGGCCGATCGGGTTCGGACGGTCCGGCGACCGCGTCGAGAACACACCGGTGCTCGGGCGGTCGCGGTCGCCGCGCGGGTGGACCGACTGGACGTCGCGGTCCGCCTCGTGCAGCCACGTCAGCAGCACCAGACGGTCACCCGGCCGGAGGTCGGCCGCCGCCGGGCCGAACTCCGGCTCGAACACCACCCGGGACGGCGGCGCCCCTTCGTCACCCTGCCTCGGGGCCGCCGAGCGGTCGGCCAGCGCCGAACGCACGACGGCCACCGGGCGGACGTCGTAGGACGTCACTGGTAATAGCCCTCGACCGGCACGCGGGCCTCGTCGAACAGGGCGGGGCCCTCCATCTTGTGCTTGCCCCAGGTGAGCGGCGGGCGCAGCGTGAGGAACTGCTCCGTCGACAGCGCGTAGACGACGCGGCCGAGCCCGGACCGTTCGATCGCGCCGGTGCACATCCCGCACGGCTGCGTGCTGGTGAACATCGTTGTGGCCGCCGCGGTTTCCGGGTCCAGGTTCTGCGCCGCCCAGCGGGCCAGCTTCAGTTCCGGGTGGGCCGTGATGTCGTTGTCGGTCAACGAGGTGTTGCGGTCCTCGGCCAGGATCTTCCCGTCGGCGTCGGCCAGCAGGGAGCCGAACGGCGGGTTGCCGTGTTCCTCGCGCGCTTCGCGGGCGAGCTCGATCGCCCGCCGCAGCAGGGCTTCTTCGGTGTCCTTCACAGGTTCTCCCTCCAGGATGCGGCTACCGCCGCGAGATCCCGCCACGCCACTTCCGGGCGCAGCGTTTCGGCCGGGTCCGAGTCGAACGGGTCGAGCACGACGGTCTCCGCCCCCAGCGCCCGCAACTGCGCCAGATCGTCGAGCACCTGCTCGAGCGTGCCTTCCCCGGCCAGCCGCTCCGGCCCGGTCACCGGCGCCGCCGTCAGCCGCAGCAGGATCCGCGGCGCGAAGCCGGGCAACGGCCGGTCGCCGGCCAGCTTTTCCAGCCGCCCCAGCGTTTCCCGGAACCCGGCCGTCGTCATCCGCAGCGGGTGCCACGCGTCGCCGAGCTCGATCGCCCGGCGCAGCCCGGCGTCGCTGTGCCCGCCGAGCCACAGCGGGATCGGACCCGCGCGGTAGTCGTCGCGCTCTCCCCACGCGGCGCGGATCGTGCGCAGGTACTCGGTGGTGAGCTTGCCCCGCTGCTCGAACGGCACGCCCAGCGCGTCGAACTCCTGCTTCGCCCAGCCGATACCGGCCCCGAGCACGAGCCGGCCGCCGCTGAGGGCGTCGAGGTTCGCCGCCATCCGCGCCACCAGCAGGGGATGGCGGTAGGGCACCACCAGCACCGTGGTGCCCAGCCGCACCCGCTGCGTCACCCCGGCCAGCCACGACAACGTCGTGAACGGCTCGTAGAACGGCGCCGGGTACTGCTCGGCGACGTCCGGCGTGATGGCGACGTGGTCGGACACCATCAGCAGGTCGTAGCCGAGCCCTTCCACCGTCTGCGCCCAGGCACGCAGGACACCCGGGTCCGTGCCGGGCCCGAAATTGGGGACGTTCACGCCGATCTTCACCCGGAAAGGCTATCGACGTTTTGCCCGAATCCGGAAGGGAATGATCACGGCGTTCGGGGAGTTCCGCCGTGGATCCCACGGTATGTTCGGCGGATGACCGAGAGTCTCGATCAGACGGACTGGGCCATCCTGACCGAGCTCCAGCGCGACGCCCGGGTGCCGCTCACCGAGCTCGGCCGCCGGGTCAACCTCAGCGCGTCCGCGGCGACCGAACGGCTGCGGCGGCTCGAGACCGCCGGCGTGATCAGCGGCTACCGCGCGGAAATCGACCTCGGCAAGGTCGGCTACCCGGTGCTCGCCGTGGTCCGCCTCAAGTACCCGGGCAGCCGCCACGAGCCGTTGCACAAGCTGCTCGCCGAACGCTCCGAGATCCTCGAGTGCCTGCGCACCACCGGCGACGACTGCTACACGCTCAAGATCGCCGCCGCCTCCATGGCCCACCTCGAGCGCACGGTCGACGAGCTGTGCCAGTTCGGCAGCACGACGACCAACCTCGTCTACAGCCAGACCCTGCCCTACCGCGGCCCGCGGGAGCCCGCCCGTGACCTCGAGGCCTGACCGCATCCTCGTCTACGGCGTGACCGGCTCGGGCAAGTCGACGCTCGCGGCCCGGATCGCCGAGCGCACCGGCCTGCCCTACCACCCGGTGGACGACCTCACCTGGGAGCCGGGCTGGGTCCCGGTCCCCGACGACGAGCAGCGCCGCCGGCTCGGCGAGGTCTGCGCGGGCGAACGCTGGGTCATCGACTCCGCCTACTCGAAGTGGAAGGAGATCGCGCTGGCCCGCGCCCAGCTCGTCGTCGGCCTCGACTACCCGCGCTGGCTTTCGCTGGGCCGCCTGCTGCGCCGGACGGCCGTGCGCGCCCTGACCCGCGAACGGATCTGCAACGGCAACGTCGAATCGCTCCGCCAGGTGTTCTCTGCGGACTCGATCATCCGCTGGCACTTCACCTCGTTCGCGCGCAAGCGGCAGCGCATCCGGGCCTGGGCCGCGTCCCCGGACGGCCCCGCCGTCGTCCGCCTGACGTCCCCGCGCGAGACCCGCCGCTGGCTCGAGACGCTCTGAGATCAGGCACCCGGCGGCAGCAGCGGGCCGCCGCTCCAGTGCTGGAAGACGAGGTTCGTGTGCACGCGGGCGACCTCGTCCCGCGCGGTGAGCTCGTCGAGGACCAGCCGCTGCAGCTCCCCGGCGGAGCCGGTGGCGACGTGCGCGAGGAAGTCGTCCGGCCCGGTCAGGTGGTAGACCGCGCGCACCTCCGGCAGGGAGAGCAGGTGCTCGACGAACGGGTCCACCAGCGGCCGCCGGTGCGGGCGGACCTGGACGAACAGGAACGCCTCCAGTGGACGGCCCAGCTTCGCCGCGTCGACCGACGCGTGCTGGCCGGTGATGACGCCGGTGTCCCGCAGCCGGGCGACGCGGTCCAGGCACGTCGACGGCGCGATGCCGACCGCGGCCGCCAGGTCCTTGTTGGTGATCCGGGCATCGTTCTGCAGCAGGCGCAGAATCTCGAGATCGACCGGGCTCAGTTCGACGGAAGCAGACATCGCCGAATGATATCCGAGAGTGTTGCCCCTGGTCCGGGAAAAGCTCGACCATGCTGACATGACTTCCTCGCTGCGCACGCGAGCCGTCCACGCCGGCCGTGACGATCTCACGGACCTCGGGGTGCACGCCGCTCCGCTCGACCTGTCCACGACCTACCCGTCCCGCGACAGTGCCGCCGAAGCCGCCCGGATCGACGCCTTCGCCGCCGGCGCCGAGCTGGCCGGGCCGCCGATCTACGGCCGGGTGGGCAACCCGACCGTCGAACGGTTCGAGCGGGCGCTCGCCGAGCTCGAAGGCTTCGACCACGGCGTCGCGTTCGCCAGTGGCATGGCCGCCGTCTCGGCCTGCCTGCTTTCCGCGGTGGCGCAGGGGAAGCGGCACATCGTCGCCGTGCGCCCGCTCTACGGCTGCAGCGACCACCTGCTCGAGTCCGGGCTGCTCGGCACCGAGGTCACCTGGGCCGCGCCCGGCGCCGTCGCCGCCGCGCTGCGGCCGGACACCGGGCTGGTGTTCGTCGAGACGCCGGCGAACCCGACCCTGGCCGAGGTGGACATCGCCGAGCTGGCGCTCGCTTGCGGTGAGGTGCCGCTCCTGGTGGACAACACGTTCGCCACCCCGGTGCTCCAGCGCCCCGGCCGCCACGGCGCGCGGATCGTGCTGCACAGCGCGACGAAGTTCCTCGGCGGCCACGGCGACGTGATGGGCGGGATCGTCGTGTGCGACGCGTCGGAAGCCGCCCGGCTGCGGCAGATCCGCTTCGCCACCGGCGGCGTGCTGCACCCGCTCGCCGGATACCTGTTGCTGCGCGGGCTTTCCACGCTGCCGCTGCGGGTCGGCGCCGCGTCCGCGACCACGTCGACCCTGGCGTCACGGCTCGGCGAGCACCCGGCCGTGACCGCCGTCCACTACCCGGGCATCGGCGGCCCGCTGGTGGCGTTCGAGGTCGACGGCGACCCGCACGCGCTGATCAAGGCGGTCCGGCTGATCACGCCCGCCGTCAGCCTGGGCAGTGTGGACACGCTGATCCAGCACCCGGGTTCCATCAGCCACCGGATCGTCGACGAGGGCGACCGGCACGGTGCCGGGGTGTCCGACCAGCTGATCCGGATGTCCGTCGGCCTCGAAGACGTCGAGGACCTGTGGGCCGACCTCGAGCAGGCGCTGAAGGCGCTTTAGCCGCAGCAGCCGCCACCGCAGCAGCCACCACCACCGCCGGCCGGGGCCGCGGGACCGCTCGCGGCCCCGGTGAGGGCGACCGTGGTGAGCAGCTTGACGGTGTCGCCGTGACCCTCCGGGCAGGTCGCCGGCGCGCTGGATTCGCTCATCGGACGCAGGAGCTCGAACGTCCCGGTGCACTCGCGGCAGCGGTAGGCGTAGGTGGGCATGCCGCGATTATCGCCGGAGCCGCCCGGGGATGGGAAGCTGGGCACGTGCAGCCGCCCTCGCTCGCCGACGTCCCGCACCTCGGCCAGGTCGTCCCGTCCCTGCTCGCCGCGCTCGGGGTGCCGGGCTGCGGGAACACGCTGGCCCTGCCGGAGGCACGCAGTGCCGGTGTGCTGCTCGTCGACGGGCTCGGCTGGGAACTGCTCGCCGAGCACGCCGCGGACGCCCCGGTGCTGACCGAGCTCGCCCGCGAGTCCCTGCGCGTCGGGTTCCCGTCCACGACGGCCGCCGGCGTGGCCGCCATCGGCACCGGGCTCGCGTCGGGCGAGCACGGGATGGTCGGCTACACCTTCGAGATGCCCGGCACCGGCGTGCTCAACGCGTTGCGCTGGTGCAGCCACGAAGACGGCAGCGACCTGCGTGGCGCCCTCCCGCCCCGCGAGGTCCAGCCGCTGCCGACGACGTTCGAGCGGGCCGCCGCGGCGGGCGTCGAAGCGGCGGTGGTGTCCTCCGCCCAGTTCCGCGACACGGCCCTGACCCTGGCCACCCAGAGCGGCGCGCGGTACGTCGGCGTGCACGCGCTGGGCGACCTCGCCGCGCGGATGTCGTCGGTGCTCGACGGGCGCGTGTTCTGCTACGCCTACCACAGCGAACTCGACCTGCTGGGGCACATCTACGGCCCCGGTTCGACCGCCTGGCGGATGCAGCTGCGGCAGATCGACCGGCTCGTCGAGTCCGTTGTGGAGGGTCTGCCGCCCGGCGCGCTGCTGGCGGTGGTGGCCGACCACGGGATGGTGGCCGTCGACGACAAGCTCGACCTCGACGACACCCCGGAGCTGCTGGCCGGCGTCCGGACGTTCGGAGGCGAGGTCCGGGCCCGGCACGTCTACACCGAACCGGGCGCGGCCGCGGACGTCCTCGCGGCCTGGCGGGAGGTGCTCGGCGAGCGGGCCTGGGTGCGCTCGCGCGAGGAGGCGATCGCGGAGGGCTGGTTCGGGCACACGGTGAGCGACCGGGTGCTGCCGCGCATCGGCGACGTCGTCGCCGCGGCCCGGGACCGGTTCGGGATGGTGCGGGAGCTCGCGGAGGCCGTGGAGTCGTCGCTGGTGGGGCAGCACGGGTCGCTCACCAGCGCCGAGCAGCTGGTGCCGCTCGCGCTGGCCCAGGGGTAGGCGTACCCGGACGGACGACACGCGTGCCTGGACGGACGACACGCGTGCCTGGACGGACGACACGCGTGCCTGGACGGACGACACGCGCGGCCGGTTCGGGTTCCGGGCACCCGTTCGCGCGGGAACTTTCGCCTTCGCGGTGCCGACCTGTCCACTGCGTACCGGACTGACGGGAGTGGGCGGGATGAGCGTGCTGGACGGGATCGGGGTCGTCGGGGCGGGTGGTGAGGGACGGGCCGTGGCCGCGTACCTCGCCGCGCGGGAGCTGCCCGTGCACCTCTACACGCGGGACCTCGAGGCCGTCGGGGAGATCGTGCGCCGCCGGGAGATCGTCGCGCGCGGGGTGCTCGACGGGCGGTTTGCGCTCCGGGAGGTGACCGCGGACCCGGCCGGGCTGGCCGCGCGGGCCGTCGTCCTGGTCGCCACCGTGACCACCGCCTACCCGGAGGTCGCCGCCCGGCTCGCGCCGCACCTGCGTCCGGGGCAGGTGGTGGTGCTGTTCTCCGGCAAGCTCTGCGGGAGTGTCGAGTTCGCCTGCGCACTGGCCGCCGCCGGAGGGCCGGACCTCGATGTCGTGGAGACCGATGCGCTGTTCGCCGCGCGGCCGTGCGGAACCGAGGGCGTCACGGTGCTCGGCACCAAGGGCTGGAACCTGATCTCCGGCAGCACCGAGGCCGCCGTCGCCCGGCGCGCCGGGTTGCTGCGCGAGTGGTTCCCGATGCTGGAGATCGCGCGCAACCCGGTGGAGCGCGGCCTGCACGACTTCGGCGCGGTCGCGCACGTGCCGATCGCGCTGGCCAACCTCGGCACCATCGACCGCGCGGAGGACCTGCTCTTCTACGTCGACGGCGTCTCGGCGCGGACGATCGCCCTGCTCGAACGCACCGAGGCCGAGTTCGCCGCCGTCGCGGCCGCCTACGGCGCCCGGCTGCTGCCGATGACCGAGGTCCTCGACCGCTACTACGGCTGCCCGGCCACCACGCTGCTCGACGCGCTGCGGACGGTGGAGCCGTACCGGACGATCGCCGCGCCGACCAGCCTCGACCACCGCTTCCTGACCGAGGACATCCGCTCCACGCTGGTGCCGCTGCAGGCACTCGCGCGGTGCGCCGGCGTCGCCACACCGATGGTCGACGCGGCGATCACGATCATGTCCGTGCTCGGCGGCGAGGACTTCCGCCGGACCGGCCGCACGCTCCACCGCCTCGGCTGGGACGGCCTCGCCCACGACGAAATCCTGCACCGGCTCGGGGCCGGTGGCCGGGTGGCGGAGCGGGCGGCCTGAGCCCGCGGGGCCTTCCCTGTGCCGGGAAAGGCATCACGTGTGACTGGTGGGGCATCACCCGTGACTGGTGGGGCATCACGTGTGACCGGGTGGGCATTACCCGTGACGGGGGTGGGCTTCGTCCGTGACCCGACGGGCATCACTCGGAACCGGCGGGGCCATCACGGGTGGCTGTCGGGCATCTCGCGTGATTGGAGGGGCATCTCGTGTGATTGGAGGGCATCTCGCGTGATTGGAGGGACGACTCGCGTAGCGGGTGGGTGGTGTGGCGGGGGTGGCGGTTAACGTTTGGGCGTGCCACGACGTAACCGTCCCGGCCGCCGGGCGGACGGTGGGCCGCCCGAACGTGATCTCGGGGCCGCCACCGGGTGGGCGCGGGCCGAGTCCGGGGCGGACGGGGACTGGCTGGTGCGGACCGTGCCCGGGAGCCAGGCCACCAAGTTCTACCGCTGCCCCGGGTGCGACCACGAGATCCGGCCGGGGACGCCGCACCTGGTCGTCTGGCCGGCCGACGAGACCGGGTCGGTCGCCGACCGGCGGCACTGGCACCGCCCCTGCTGGGAAGCGCGGGCCCGGCGGCGGCCGCACCGGCGCTGGTGATCTGCGCTCTGGAGTTGTCAAACAGCGGCCGCGGTCAGCGGCGGTAGTGCCTCGACATCGCGCCGTCGTACATCTCCTCCGTGTACTCCGTGAAGCCGAGGCGCTCGGCCACCCGCAGCGAAGGTTTGTTCGCGATGCTCACGCTCGCCAGCACCGGGACCGACGGCAGCTCGCGGGCGCACCACGCCAGCACCGCCAGGCCCGCCTCCACCGCGTACCCCTTGCCCCAGGCCGACGGGCGGAAGCGGTAGCCGAGGTTGAGGACCTTCTCGCCGTGGAAATCGCGCAGGCGCACGCCGCACATGCCGATCACCTCCGTGCCACCCCGTTCGAGGACCGCCGGGTAGCCGAAGCCGTGCTCGGCCCAGTGCGCCAGCCAGTCCGAGAACATCGCCGACGCGCGCGGGACGTCGGGTGGGTCGGGGTTGAAGCGGTTGGTCCGCGGGTCGGTGTGGATGTCGACCATCGCCTGCCTGTCCGCCTCGTGGAGCGGACGCAGCCGGAGCCGGTCGGTTTCGATGTCGGTGAACACATCGGCGAAGCTAGCGAGGGGGTCCGACAAAATGACGCGCATGACCGAACTGCCGCTGGTCCTCCTCCACGCCTTCCCCCTGGATTCCCGCATGTGGAACGCGGTGCGCGAGCCACTCGCTTCACACCTTCGGGTGATCACCCCGGACCAGCGCGGGCTCGGCCGCTCGCCGCTGCCGGAATCCGATCGCGAGCCGAGCCTCGAGGACGCCGCGCGGGACGTCGTCGCCCTGCTCGACCGGCTGGACCTCGACCGCGTCGTGCTCGGCGGCTGCTCGATGGGCGGCTACCTCGCGATGGCCGTGCTGCGGCTCGCGCCGGAGCGGGTCGGCGGGCTCGTGCTCATCGACACCAAGGCCGCGCCCGACACACCCGAGGCCGCGCAGACGCGGCTGGACGTCGCGGCCCGCGTCGAGCGCGAAGGCACGAAAACCTGGCTGGCTGAGGCCAACCTGCCCAACCTGCTGGCGGAATCGACGCGCGAACAGCGTCCCGAGCTCGTCGAGTCGGTGCGGGAGATCATCGAATCCCAGCCGCCCGCCGGGATCTCCTGGACGGCGCTGGCACTGCGCAACCGCCCTGACTCGCTGGACCTGCTGCGGGACGCCGGGATCCCGGCGCTGGTCATCGTCGGCGAAGAGGACCCGATCACCCCGGTGGCGGCGGCGAGCGAGATGGCCGGGGCCATGGACGGCGCCAACTTCGTCGTGCTGCCGGGCGCCGGTCACCTGACCCCGCTCGAAGACCCCGCCGGCGTGGTCGAGGCGATCCTGTCCTGGTACCCGGCCACTCACGAGAAGTAGGCGGCGAACGCGGAGCGGGCTTCGGGCAGCCGGTGCGGGAACCGCCGGGCGATGACGAAGCGCCAGGCGACGGCGAAGAGTTCTCGCAGCCGCGTGTACGCGCGAAGGGCCTCCTCGGGCACCGAACCCGGGTAGGCGGCGAGGTACTCCGGGCCGCCTTGCCGCGCCAGGACGCCGAGGTCCCAGGCGAGCGGCCCGAGCCAGGTGTCCTCGAAGTCCAGCCAGCAGGGCCCGGCCGCCGTCGCGATCAGGTTGCCGGGGTGGGCGTCGCCGTGCAGCGGGCGGACCGGGCCGTCCGGCAACGCGGCTTCGATCCGGGCGGCTTCCGCGCGCAAGCGAGGTGCCACGCCGTCGAGGTCGTCCCGGCCGAAGAGGCCCTCCAGTTCCGCCAGCGGCCCGCGGCGGGGCAGCTCACCCGGGTATTCGAGCAGGGCCGTGTGCACTTCGGCGAGGGAGCGCGCGACGACGTCCGGTGCGTACCGGTGATCCGGATCGTGGGGCGTGTGGTGCCAGAGCGTGACCGGCAGCCCGTCGGCGAAATGCGGTCCGGCCGGGGCATCCGTGGCGGGTGAGACGACGAGCACACCACGCTCGGTGAGGAACCTCGAGAGCGCGACGTCCCGGGCCAGCCAGGCCGCCGGTTCCGGGCGGAGCAGCCGGGTCGTCGCGGGCACCCTGGCGACCAACGGACCCAGCCTCACCAGCACGTTCGACCGTTGGTGGAGCACTTCGGGATCGTGGGCGGGCAGCCCCAGCCGGGCGGTCACGGCGCGGGCCGCGCGCACCGCCGCGCGGGTGTACTCGTCGGCCACGCCCCGATCTTGCCAGCCGGTGCGCGCGACTGTCGGTAGCGAGGGCTACGATCCCCCTAAGCCGCCGGATCGGGCTTTCCCGAGCCCCGGTGGCGCGACGATGACCACCACAAGGTTTCAGTGTTGGAGGCAGGAGTGACGGCCGTAGCCCCCAAGCCGATCGCGACGCGCCCGTACCCCGCGCGCGAGTCGGTCAAGGGTTCGTACCTGCTGCGGTTGTTCCGCACGACGGACCACAAGCAGATCGGGATCATGTACCTGGTCACGTCGTTCGCCTTCTTCATGGCGGGCGGCGCGATGGCCATGCTGATCCGCACCGAGCTGGCGCGGCCCGGGCAGCAGTTCCTTTCGCAGGAGCAGTACAACCAGCTGTTCACCATGCACGGCACGGTGATGCTGCTGCTGTACGCGACCCCGATCCTCTTCGGCTTCGCGAACTTCATCCTGCCGCTGCAGATCGGCTCGCCGGACGTCGCCTTCCCGCGGCTGAACGCGTTCTCGTACTGGCTGTACCTCTTCGGCGGCCTGATCGTGATCTCCGGCTTCCTGACCCCGGGTGGCGCCGCCGACTTCGGCTGGTTCGCCTACACCCCGCTGTCGGACGCCATCCACTCGCCGGGCGTCGGCGCCGACCTCTGGATCTCCGGCCTGGTGATCGGTGGTCTCGGCACCATCCTCGGCGCGGTCAACATGATCACCACCGTGGTCTGCCTGCGCGCGCCGGGCATGACGATGTACCGGATGCCGATCTTCACCTGGAACATCCTGGTGACGAGCATCCTGGTCCTGCTCGCCTTCCCGATCCTGACCGCGGCCCTGATGGGCCTGCTGGCGGACCGGCACCTCGGGGCGCACGTGTTCGACCCCGAAAACGGCGGCGTGATCCTCTGGCAGCACCTGTTCTGGTTCTTCGGCCACCCCGAGGTGTACATCGTCGCGCTGCCGTTCTTCGGCATCGTGTCGGAGATCTTCCCGGTGTTCAGCCGCAAGCCGCTGTTCGGCTACAAGAGCCTGGTCTGGGCGACGCTGGCCATCGCCGCCCTGTCGGTCGCGGTGTGGGCGCACCACATGTACGCCACCGGCGCCGTGCTGCTGCCGTTCTTCTCCTTCATGACGTTCCTGATCGCCGTCCCGACCGGCATCAAGTTCTTCAACTGGATCGGCACGATGTGGAAGGGCCAGCTGTCCTTCGAGACGCCGATGATCTTCTCGATGGGCTTCATCGTCACGTTCCTCTTCGGCGGCCTGACCGGCATCATGCTGGCCGCGCCGGCGATCGACTTCCACGTGTCGGACAGCTACTTCGTCGTCGCGCACTTCCACTACGTGCTCTACGGCACGATCGTGTTCGCCACCTTCGCCGGCATCTACTTCTGGTTCCCGAAGATCACCGGCCGGATGATGGACGAGAAGCTCGGCAAGTGGCACTTCTGGACCACGTTCATCGGCTTCCACATGACCTTCCTCGTCCAGCACTGGCTGGGTGCCGAGGGCATGCCCCGCCGGTACGCGGACTACCTGACCAGTGACGGCTTCACCACGCTGAACACGATCTCCACGATCGGCGCGTACATCCTCGGTGCCTCGACGCTGCCGTTCATCTGGAACGTCTTCAAGAGCTACCGGTACGGCGAAATCGTCACGGTGGACGACCCGTGGGGCTACGGCAACTCGCTCGAGTGGGCGACCTCCTGCCCGCCGCCGCGGCACAACTTCACCGAGCTGCCCCGGATCCGCTCCGAGCGGCCCGCGTTCGAGCTGCACTACCCGCACATGATCGAGCGCATCCACAACGAGGGCGAGATCGGCTTCTTCGGGAAGCAGAAGGTCAACAGCCACGCGGCGCCGTCGCAGCTGCTCACCGAAGCGGTGATCCCGGGAGACCACTCGAACGACAACGCCAGCGAGCAAGGCGACAAATAACACCTGATCGAGTGAGCGCGTGCCCGGCTGATGTGAAGCCGGGCACGCGCTCTACTTATGTCCAAGCCCGGACCGGCACACTGACCGTGCAGCGTTGCCGAACGAGGGATGACCAGTGACCCAGACCCCCGTCCTGATCACGACGACCGGCCCCGACAAGCCGGGTGTTTCGTCCGTGCTGTTCGCCGTACTGACCCGGCACGACGTCGACGTGCTCGACGTCGAGCAGGTGGTCATCCGCGGGCAGCTCGTGCTCGGGGTGCTCGCCGGGGTCTACCGCGACCCGGAGGGCCTGCAGGAGGCGGTCGAGCAGGCGATGGCGTCCGTCGGCATGCAGGTCGACGTGAAGATCGGCAGCGCGATCGGGGACGACCCGTTCGCGCTCGGCCGCCGCGACTCCTCCCACGTGCTGGTCATCCTGGGCCGGCCGGTCACCGCGCGCGGCTTCTCGGAGGTCGCGCGCCGGCTGGCCGCGCTGGGCGCCAACATCGACGCGATCCGCAGCGTCGCCGACTACCCGGTGACCGGTCTCGAGCTGTACGTCTCGGTCCACGAGGACACCGTCCACGCCGACGCCGCGCTGCGCTCGGAGCTCGCCGACGCCGCCGTCGAGGCGGGCGTCGATATCGCCGTGGAGCGTGCGGGCATCACGCGCCGGGCCAAGCGGCTCGTCGTGTTCGACGTCGACTCGACCCTGATCCAGGGCGAGGTCATCGAGATGCTGGGCGCGCACGCCGGCGTCGAGCCGGAGATCCGCGAGATCACCGACGCGGCCATGCGCGGCGAACTGAACTTCACCGAGTCGCTGGAGCAGCGGGTCGCGTTGCTGGCCGGCCTGCCGGCGACGGCGATCGAGGAGGTCGCCGCGTCGATCGAGCTGACCCCGGGCGCCCGCACCACGATCCGGACGCTCAAGCGGATGGGCTTCCGCACCGGCGTCGTCTCGGGCGGCTTCACCCAGGTCATCGCGGGCCTGGCCGAGGAACTCGGGCTCGACTTCGCGGTGGCGAACGAGCTCGAGATCGTGGACGGCAAGCTCACCGGGAAGGTCGTCGGCGACGTCGTCGACCGCGCGGGCAAGGCGAAGGTGCTTCGCCGCTTCGCCGCGGAGTACGACATCCCGCTCGAGCAGTGCGTCGCCGTCGGGGACGGCGCCAACGACATCGACATGCTTTCGGCCGCGGGCATGGGCGTCGCGTTCAACGCGAAGCCCGCGCTGCGCGAGGTCGCCGACACCGCGCTGTCGCACCCGTACCTCGACGCCGTGCTGTTCGTGCTCGGTCTCACCCGCGGCGAGGTCGAAGCGGCCGACGCCGCCGACGGACTCGAGCTGATGCGTCCGTGAGCAGCGTTCTCGACCCCCTGGGCGCCCGCTACGCGTTTTGGCTCGGGCTTCCGGCCGAAGACACTTCGGACACCTCCGACGAGCTCCCCGAGGAAGTCCGCGCGATGCCGGTCATCCTCCGCATCGAACGGGCCGAACCGCCCGGCCGCACGCCGCTGCTGGAAGCGGCGGCCGCGGCGGCGCTGGCGGTGTGTCTCGACGAGCGTTCCCGGCCCGGCGGCGAGTGGGCCGAGCCGATGCACGCGTGGCTCGACAACCGGATCCGGAAGGTCGCGCGGCGGGCGCGGGGCGCGCACTGGGCGGCCGTGCAGGACCTGCCGGGCATCACCGTCGAGGTCGACGGCGCCGAAGCGCGGGCCCTCGTGCCGGGGCTGGTCACCGAAACCCCCAAGGAAGTCGCGCGGCTGCAGATCTCGGGCAGCGAACTGCCGCCGGACGAGCCCGGCCCGCTCCCGGACGGCGTCCCGCTGCTGCTGCTCAACCCGCACGTGCCGATGACCGTCGGCAAGGGCGCCGCCCAGGTCGGCCACGCGACGATGATCCTCGCCGCGTTGCTGGGCGACGCCGAGCGAGCGACCTGGGCCGAGCAGGGCTTCCGGGTGGCCGTGCGCACGGCCACCCCCGTGCAGTGGAAGGAACTGCACCCCGGTGACGACCCGGAGGGCGCGTGGCGGCGCGACCGCGTGATCGCCGTGCGGGACGCGGGGTTCACCGAAGTCGACCCGGGCACGATCACGGTTCTCGCCCAGTGGGCGCCGGAACAAGCGGCTACCTGAGCCGGTTGGAGCGGGCATGACACTGGAAGTGGAACGCACGGGTGAGCACGCGTTCGTCGGGCGCAACGAGCGTGGCGCGCAGGTGTGGCTGGGCCGCAAGGGCGCCGAAGGGGCGTTCTCGCCCGCCGAACTGCTGCAGATCGCGGTGGCCGGCTGCAACGCCGTCACCGCCGAAGAGCTGATCACGCGGCGGATCGGCGAAGACGCGAAGTTCCGCGTCACCGTCGACGCCGACCGGCGTGAAGGCGCTTCGGAGCTGGACGCCGTGCACGTCGCTTTCGACGTCGACGTATCGACATTGGCGGCAGATCAGCGGGAAGCGCTGGCCGGCGCCGTGGACCGCGCGATCGAGCGGCTCTGCACGGTGAGCCGCACGCTCAAGAAGGGCATCCCGGTGACAGAGGTGTTCCCGGGCTAGCGCAAACCAGGCCTGCATCAGCGGCGACGGCGGGGCGTTCAAGTGCTCCGACCAGCGGAACGACATCCGCGACCAGGAGCTGTTCTCGGCATCGAACGCGGGTGGTCGCCCGCCGCGGGAGCCCTTGGCGGCGCGGCCGGCGATCTGGTCATCCCGTTCCGGGCCGACCCGGGGTGGGACATACCGGAGACGCCCTATTCGAGGTACTTCGGCAGCTCGAGCCGATCGGCGGCTTCGGCGAGCTTCTCGCGTTCTTCGTCGTCCGAAGCGCAGGCCGGGCAGCGCACTTCAGTTCTGGCCGGATTCCCAGACGACGTAGGCCTGGTCGGCGTCGGTGGTCATGGCTTCGATGAACTTCTCGTTGTCGAAGCCCGGCAGGGACTGCAAACGCTCGATGAGGGCGTCGGCCGCCGGGTCGCCGCTGGGGACCGCGGTGCCCTTGCCGTCGGTGCCGACGAGCATGAAGAACACGTCTTCGTTCCAAGGGCCGTCAGGGATGACCCTGACCATCACCGACGACAGGTCGGACCACGTGACGGCCTCCTCGCTGCCGTCCGCGAGCCGCCGCCGCACTCCGGTGTCGTCGACGCTGACGGTCCGGGACTGGGCGCTGGACGAATCCTGGGTCAACCGGTGCTCCCTTGTTGCTTCGGTGCCTTCACCGTACCGGGCGAAGCTGCGGACCGCGTCACGCGGGCGCGGCTGCGTCCAGCCGGCGCAGTGCTTCCCGCACCACCTTCGGGTCCATCGTCGGCCAGAACGGCGGCAGGGACGCCCGCAGGAAGCCGCCGTAGCGGGCGTTCGCCAGGCGCGAATCCAGCACCGCCACCACCCCGCGGTCGGAGACCGCCCGGTGCAGCCGCCCGGTGCCCTGCGCCAGCAGCAGCGCCGCGTGCGTGGCCGCCACGGTCAGGAACCCGTTGCCGCCGCGCGCTTCCACCGCGCGCTGGCGCGCCGAGGACACCGGGTCGTCCGGGCGCGGGAACGGGATCCGGTCGACCACCACGAGCTGCAGCGACGGCCCGGGGACGTCCACGCCCTGCCACAGGCTCAGCGTGCCGAACAGGCACGTGCGGACGTCTTCGGAGAACTTCTGGACCAGCAGCGACGTCGCGTCGTCGCCCTGGCACAGGATCGGGAAGTCCAGCCGTCCGCGCATCTCCTCGGTGGCCTGCTTGGCCGCGCGCATCGAGGAGAACAGCCCGAGCGTGCGCCCGCCCGCCGCCTCGATCAGCTCGGCCAGTTCGTCCATTGTGGACGGCGTGAGGCCGTCGCGGCCCGGCGGCGGCAGGTGCTTGGCCAGGTACAGGATGCCGTTGCGCCGGTGGTCGAACGGCGAGCCGACGTCCAGGCCGGTCCACTTCGGGCCCGAGTCGTCGGACGGCGCTTCCTTCTCCGTCGCGGCGCCGGGCGCCTGCTCCACCCGGGCCGCGCCGGGCGGGAGACCCCACTGCCGCGCCATGGTGTCGAACGTGCCGCCCAGGGTCAGCGTCGCCGACGTCAGGATCGTCGTGTGCTGGTTGAACACGCGCTCGCGCAGCAGGCCGGCGACGCCCAGCGGCGCCACCTTCAGCGCCGGCGGCCGCGGGTTCGACGAGTACTTGTCGCCGGAGAGCCAGACGACGTCGCGCTGGTGCGCCTGGTCCTCGTCGAACGCCTCCAGCAGCCGGACCGCGGTGTCGTGCACCTCGTCGAGCAGCGACCGCGCCAGCTTGCGCGCCGTGGCGCCTTCGACGTCCTCCTTGCGGTCCGAGCCCAGCGCCGTGATGCACCGGTGCGCGGCGTCGCGGACCGCCGGGATGATGCCCTGCAACGGCCGTGGCAGCTCGTCCATCCGGCCCGGGGGGAGGTCGTCGAGGATCAGGGCCAGCCCGTCGCCCGCCTCCAGCAGGCCGTCGGCGACGTCGGCGTCGATCAGCTTGCCGCAGCGGCGCGCGGCCGCCGCGCACATCGCGCTGGTCAGCTCGCCGGTGGCGACCGAGGTGACCCGGTCGACCAGGTCGTGGGCCTCGTCGATGATCACCACGTCGTGGTCCGGCAGGACCTGGTAGCCCTGCAGCGCGTCGATCGCCAGCAGCGCGTGGTTGGTGACGATGACGTCGGCGCGGCCGGCCTCGGCGCGGGCCTTCTCGGCGAAGCAGTCCGTGCCGATCGGACAGCGCGAAGCGCCGAGACATTCCTTCGCCGTCACCGAAACTTGGCGCCACGCCTGGTCGGTGACACCGGGGACGAGCTCGTCGCGGTCACCGGTTTCGGTGTCCGAGGCCCACTCCCGCAGCCGCGTGACCTCCTTGCCCAGCCGGGACACCGCGAACGGGTCGAAGAGCTGGGCGTCCTCCGGCTCGTCCGGCGCGCCGGAATCCAGCCGGTGCAGGCACATGTAGTTGCGGCGGCCCTTGAGGATGGCGAACGTCGGTTCGCGGCCGAGCGGCTTCCTCAGCGCCTTCGCCAAGCGCGGGAGGTCACGGTCGACGAGCTGGCGCTGCAGCGCGATCGTGGCCGTGGAGACCACGACGGTGGCTTCCTTCTCGACGGCGTGCCGGATCGCGGGCACGAGGTAGGCCAGTGACTTGCCGGTGCCGGTGCCGGCCTGCACGGCCAGGTGCTCACCGGTGCGGATGGCGCGGCCGACGGCGTCGGCCATCTGGACCTGCCCCGGTCGTTCGGCGCCGCCGACGGACTCCACCGCGTGGGTGAGGAGCTCGAGGACGCCGGGGAAATCAGTTCGGGCGGGCACAGCGACACATTAGCCGCCACCACCGACAGAGATCGGTGCTCCGTCGCGAACGGGCCACTCGTGCCGCGGGGGGAAGCCGTTCGTGAGGGGTCAGGGCGGTTGGAGCCGCCCTGACCACTCACGAGGCGCGGCGGGTCAGTCCTGGTTGCGGCCCGAGACCAGCTTCCAGGTCAGCGGCAGCAGACCGGCGGCCACGACGATCTTGATCGCGTCCCCGATCAGGAACGGCGTGACGCCCTTGGCGAACGCGGTGGACAGGTCGAACCCGGTCGACGCCATCAGCCACGGCACGCCGAACGCGTAGATGACCAGGTTGCCGAGCACCATGGTGCCCGCGGTGCGCACCGGCGTCCGGTCGCCGCCGCGACCGGCGAGCGCGCCGACCAGGGCACCGGCGAAGACGAACCCGACGATGTAACCGGCGCTCGCGCCGGACAGCCCCGCGGTGCCGTGCTGGAACCACGGCACGCCCACCGCGCCGACCAGCAGGTACCCCAGCATCGAGGCGGCCCCGCGCGACATGCCGAGCGACGCGCCGACGAGCAGCGCGGCGAACGTCTGGCCGGTCATCGGCACCGGGCTGCCCGGGACCGGGATCGTCAGCTGCGCGGCGGCGCCGGTGAGCACGGCACCGCCGGCGACCAGCGCGATGTCCCGCACGAGCGAGCCGGGCACGAGGTCGGCCAGTACGGGCCGCTTGCCGGCGAAGGACAGCGAAGACACGAAACCTCCCGAGGTGAACAGGCGACGACCGAGGTTAACGCTCGTTACCGTCTAGTGGGTCCGCCGAGTTGCGTTCCTCACCGGCCACTCGTCCGGGTGGACCCGATCAGGGCGGGGGCCGGACCGGCCGATGACGAAGTGGGTGGCTGCGAACTGTCACGGAAACCGAGGAGGCCGGAGCATGGGCAACGCCAGGAAGCGGACATATCGGTTGCTGGCCGTGACGACGCTGGCCGTTCCGCTGCTCGGCGCGGCGGCGCCCGCGACGTCCACCGGATGGGCGTCGTCGGGCTCGGTGGACGTGACCATCGACAACGAGCACATCGTCACCGGTGAACTCGCGAAGTGCACGGTCGACGGCCCCACCCGAGGCTGGACGCAGGGCGGTGCCACGGGCGATATCGCGGTGTTCGGCGCCGGGGACACCGGGTGCGGGCGATCGGGGGAGGCCGCGATCGCGCAGGCGGCCGGGCGCCGCTTCCGGGCGACCGTGCTCCAGCGCTACGGCGGCCCGGAGCTCTCTGTCCGCACGTACTCGGCGAAGTGCTCGACGACCACCAACGGCAGCGTCGGCGAGGTCGCGATCGGGGCCGTGGACGGCGTCACCGTGCCGGAGGACATCCCGCCGAACTACCGGATCGTCATCCCCGGCGGCGCCGCCGGCACCGCGCTGGCGACGGTCGTCCTGAACGAGACCGTGACGCCGCAGCCGCCGGACGGCAGCCTGGTGACGCACGCGGTGCACATCAAGCTGTTCCCGCAGGGCGGCCCGGCGACCGGCGACCTCTACCTGGGCACGGCCGCCTGCGACCCCTTCGGCAAGAAGTAGCGCCCCGGTGATCCGGAGCCCGCACTCCGGGTCACTTTCACGTGAAAGTGGCGGTCAGGGGGTGGTGAAGCGGGCGGCGGCGGCGACGAACTCGCCCGCCCGGGTGGCGAGGTCCGGGAGGCTGCCGGCGGAGGTCAGGGCGTCGCCGAGGAGGGGGGTCGCGGCGGCGACCGCGATCGCGCCCGCGCGCAGGTAGCCCTCGACGTCGGACAGGTGGACGCCGCCGGTCGGCACGAGCGGGACGTCCGGCAGCGGCGCCCGTACCGCGCGCAGGTACGCGATTCCGCCCACCGCCGCGACCGGGAACACCTTCACCGCGGCCGCGCCGAGGCGCCAGGCCTGGTCGATCTCCGTCGGCGTCAGCGCGCCGCAGATCACCGGGGTGTCCAGGGCCGCCGCGCGCTCGAGGACGGCCGGGTTGACCGTCGGCGTGATCAGGTACGCGGCACCCGCGTCCACCGCGACGTCCACATCGGACGGTTCGCGGACGCTGCCCGCGCCGATCAGCGCGTCGTCGCCCAGCGCCAGGCGCAGCGCGGTGATGGCCGCGGGCGCGCCCGGCGTCGTCAGCGTGGCTTCGAGCAGGCGGATGCCCGCCGCGTGCAGCACCATCGCCGCGTCGGCGAACCGCGACGCGTCGGTGGCGCGCAGGATCGCGACGAGCCGGTGTTCGGCCAGCGCGGCCTGCAGGTCCGTCACGCGGCCGGGCCCACGAACGCGGTGCCGGTGTACGCGACGCCCGCCTCGTCGAAGTCCTTCAGCGTCGCGTCGACCGTCGGCTGCGAACCGCCGACGGTCAGGTCCAGCAGCACCCGGACGCCGAAACCGGCCTTCGCCGCGTCGAGCGCCGTCGCGCGGACGCAGAAGTCCGTCGCGATGCCCACGACGTCGACGTCGGTCACGTCGTGTTCGCGCAGCCAGGCTTCCAGCGGCTTCCCGTCGCGGGCCGCGCCTTCGAAGCCCGAGTACGCGGCGCTGTACTCGCCCTTGGAGAACACCTCGCCGATCGGGACGACGTCGAGCGCCGGGTGGAACGACGCGCCCGGCGTCCCGGCGACGCAGTGCACCGGCCAGCTGTCCTTGAAGTCCGGCGTCTCGCTGAAGTGGCCGCCCGGGTCGATGTGGTTGTCCCGGGTGGCCACGACGTGGCTGTACCCGCCTTCGACGGCCTGCTTCGAGATGGCGGCGGCCGCGGCGGCCCCGCCCGGCAGGCCGAGCGAACCCCCTTCGCAGAAGTCGTTCTGCACGTCCACCACGATCAGCGCGGTCCCCATGGTCGAACTCCCTCTCAGAGAAACAGGGTCGGGATAGCGGGCTCGCCGTGCGAAAGCTTGAGGCCCTCCCACGGCAGGCTGACCAGGCCGCGGCGCAACCGCTGCCTCGCGTCGTCGAGCGTAGGCAGGTCCGGCTCCGGACGGCCAGCGCGGATCAGCGGGATCTGCAGCGGCCGGTCGTTGGCTTCGGGCTCGGGCGCGGCACCCGAGGTCGTCCAGACGACCTCCTCGACCGCCGTGCCGGTGCCGCGGTGGCGCCGCAGCGCGGACTTGCGGCCGCCGCGGGACTCCTTGTGCGCGCTGCGCTTGGCGACCGGCTTCCCGTCCACTTCGACCAGCTTGTAGACCATGCCGGCGGTCGGCGCGCCGGACCCGGTGACCACCGAGGTGCCGACGCCGTACGCGTCCACCGGCTCCGCGCGCAGCGCCGCGATGGCGTGCTCGTCGAGGTCGCCGGACACCACGATCCGGGTGTCCTTCGCGCCGAGGGAGTCGAGCTGCTCGCGGGCGCGGCGGGCGAGCGGGCCGACGTCGCCCGAGTCGATCCGGATCGCGCCGAGCTCGGGCCCGGCGACGCGGACCGCGGTCTCGATGCCGGCGGTGATGTCGTAGGTGTCGACCAGCAGCGTCGTGTCCGCGCCCATCTTGTCCACCTGGGCGCGGAAGGCCGCCTCCTCGCTGTCGTGCAGCAGCATGAAGGCGTGCGCCACGGTGCCGCGCGTCGGGATGCCGTAGCGGCGGCCGGCTTCCAGGTTGGACGTCGTCGCGAAGCCGGCCAGGTAGGCGGCGCGCGCGGCGGCGACGGCGGCGTATTCGTGCGTGCGGCGGCCGCCCATCTCGATGATCGGGCGGCCGTGCGCGGCGCCGGACATCCGGGCCGCGGCCGAGGCGATGGCGCTGTCGTGGTTGAGGATCGACAGCACCAGCGTCTCCAGCAGCACGCATTCGCCGAACGAGCCGGTGACGGTGAGGATCGGCGAGCCGGGGAAGTACAGCTCGCCCTCGGGGTAGCCGTCGATGTCACCCGAGAACTCGTAGTCCGCCAGCCAGGCGAGCGTCGCGTCGTCGACGACCGCGGTGGCCTCCAGCTGCGCCAGCTCGGCGTCGGTGAAGCGGAAGTCCGCGATGGCGTCGAGCACCCGCGCGGTGCCCGCGACGACGCCGTAGCGCCGCCCGTCGGGCAGCCTTCTCGCGAAGACCTCGAAGACGCAGGGCCGCGCGTGCGTCCCGTCGGCGAGCGCGCTGCCCAGCATGGTCAGCTCGTAGTGGTCGGTGAGCAGCGCAGTGCTGGCCGTGACCGGCTCCGGTGAACCCATGGGGTAAGCCTATTCACCCACATGGCCGGACCTGGCGCGGCGTACCCGGTGACCCCCGTGACACCATGGGGTGCATGTCCACGCCTGTCGCATCCGAACAGACGCAGGTCGAACCGGTCGGTGCCGAAGTCGCCGAGTCGGACACACCGTGGCGGACCGTGGTGTGGAACGACCCGGTCAACCTCATGTCGTACGTGACGTACGTCTTCCAGAAGCTGTTCGGCTACAGCCGCGACCACGCCACCAAGCTGATGCTGGACGTGCACCACAAGGGCAAGGCGATCGTCTCGTCCGGCAGCAAGGAGAAGGTGGAGACGGACGTGGCGAAACTCCACGCGGCGGGCCTCTGGGCCACCATGGAGCAGCCCTCGTGAACGGTTGGCGGCGCAAGGGCGCGGTGATCCACGCGGGCTTCGAGCAGCAGGAGGCGGCCGTCCTGCGCGGGCTGGTCAGCCAGCTCGAGGACATGCTCACCGCGCGGGCCGAGGAAGCGCCCCAGGACGAGCTCGCCGAGCTCACCGGCATCCGGACCGGCCCCACCGAGTCCCCGGACGACCCGGTGCTTTCGCGGCTCCTCCCGGACTTCCACAAGCTCGACCCGGACAACCCGTCCCGGGAGGACATCGACTCGGTCGCGGCGATGCGGTCGCTGCACGAGCCGGAACTGCTCGACATCAAGGTCGGGGTGGCCAAGATCGTGCTCGACACGCTGCCCCGCGACGGCGGCCATGTCCGGCTGACCGAGGAGCAGGCCGACGCGTGGCTGGGCGCGCTCAACGACGTCCGGCTGGCGCTCGGCACCGCGCTCGACGTCACCGAGGACATGCCCGACGAGCTGCCCGAGGACGACCCGCGCGCGCCGCACCTTGGCGTCTACCACTGGCTGACGTGGGTGCAGGAGACGCTGATCCAGGCGCTGACGGGATGATCACCGACGTGCCGGGTGTCCTGGTGGGGCACCACGAGCGGGTCGGCGGCGGCTGGGCCACCGGGACGACGGTGGTGCTGGTGCCCGAGGGCGCGGTCGGCGCGGTCGACCAGCGCGGCGGCGCGCCCGGCACGCGGGAGACGAACCTGCTGGAGCCGGAGAACCTGGTGCAGCGGGTCAACGCGGTGTGCCTGTCGGGCGGATCGGCGTACGGCCTCGCCGCGGCCGACGGCGTGATGCGGTGGCTGGCGGAGCGCAACCTGGGCTTTCCGGTGGGCACGCAGCCGCACGAGGTGGTGCCGATCGTGCCCGCGGCGGTGCTCTTCGACCTGCCGCGCAGCGAGTGGGGCAACCGGCCCGACGCGTCCTTCGGGTACGCGGCGTGTGAAGCGGCTTCGGGCTCCTTCGCCCTGGGGACGGTGGGCGCAGGCGCGGGTGCGGCTGTGGGATCGCTGAAGGGTGGGATCGGCTCGGCCAGCGAGGTCGTCGGCGAGTTCACCGTGGGTGCGCTGGCGGCGGTCAACGCGGCCGGCGAGGCCGTGGATCTGACGACGGGCCGGGCGTACGCGGCCGACCACGGCGACTTCGGCGTGACGTGGCCTTCGCGGCCCGCTGACCTGCCCCCACGCCGGACGGACCTCAACACGACGATCGGCGTCGTCGCGGTCGACGCGGCGCTGTCGAAGGCCGAGGCCCGGCGGATCGCGGTCGCGGCGCAGGACGGGCTCGCGCGGGCGGTGCGCCCGGCGCACACGATGTTCGACGGCGACACGGTGTTCGCACTGGCCACGGGGGCGCACGAGCTGCCGGGCGCGAGCGGGCCGTTCGGCGCGGCGGCGCGCCCGGCGGCGCTGGACGCGCTGTGCTCGGCCGCGGCGCGGGTGTTCGCGCGGGCGATGGTGCACGGCCTGCTGGCGGCGACCACCGCGGGCGGGGTGCCTGCCTACCGGGACGTCTGGCCGGAGGCGTTCGCGTAACGCCGGTGTCCTCCGCGGGGATCATCCGAGGTGCAGCTCGACGAAAAGTGGGTCGTCCGGATCCACGACGACAACGTGAACAGCCACGCCGGGGTGGCACTGGTGCTGGCGGAGCTGCTGGATCTGCCGGCCGGAGAAGCCTGGGCCGCCGCGGAGCGGATTCACACGACCGGCTCGGCCGGGCTCGACCCGCTGCCGGCCGGGCCGGCGGAGGACTTCGTCGCGGCTCTGCAGGTCCGCGGCTTGCGCGCGACCCTGGAGCCGGCCTCGTGACCGACTTCGCGCACGTCACGGCCTGGGCCGGGCGCGTCCGGATCGCGTTCGCGCCCAACACCGCGTCCGTGCTGCACGGGATGTTCTCCGACGTCGCGGCCCGGTTGGGCGGCTCCGGGCGGACGGGGATCGCCGACACCACGCTGTTCCCCGACGCCTACCGGCGCCGCAAGCCGAGTGCCGCGTTCCGGGACCGGCACGGCGCCGCGATGCGGGCCGAGGTGGCGGCCGCGTTCTCGCGGATGCTCGAGGCGTGGTCCGGCGGGACGGAGCTGGAGCTCGACCTGGCGGGCGCTCGCGACGTGCGGCTCGTGCTCGCCCACGCCCAGTCGGCGTACCTGCGGAAGCCGCGCTGGGAGGTGCCGGTGGACGAGCTGTTCTCCACGCGCTGGGGGGCCGAAAACAAGTTCGCCTGGCTGCAGGAGCTGGAAAGCCACGTCGCCACGGCGGCCCTATCCCGGGACGACGTGCCGGTGTTCCTGGAGCTCTGAGGCGGTCCGGAAGCGCTGGTGAGGGGTATGTCTCAGCATCTGGACCCGCTTTGTCCACCACCTAAGATGTCGGTGTGCTCCGGATCCGCCGTGAACTCGTCGACGAGATCGTCGCCCACGCCCGTCGTGACCACCCCGACGAGGCGTGCGGGGTGATCGCCGGGCCGGAAGGCTCGGATTCCCCCGAGCGGTTCATCCCCATGCTCAACGCGGCCCGGTCGCCGACGTTCTACGAGTTCGACTCCGGCGACCTGCTGAAGCTCTACCGCGAGATGGCCGCGAACGACGAGGTGCCGGTGGTCATCTACCACTCGCACACCGCGACCGAGGCCTACCCGTCGCGGACGGACGCGAACATCGCGGCCGAGCCGGACGCGCACTACGTGCTCGTCTCCACCCGCGACCCCGAAGTACACGAGTTCCGGTCGTACCGGATCGTGGACGCCGAGATCACCGAGGAGCCGGTCGAGATCGTCGACTGAGCCCACGGAATAAACCGCCGCGCCACCGGCGTCTGCGTGTAAGAACCCACCGGAGGTAAGAACCCATGGCCGTGACCGTCTCCATCCCGACGATCCTGCGCACCCACACCGGCGGCGAGAAGTCCGTCGAGGCGAAGGGCGCGACCGTCCTCGAGGTCATCGACGACGTCGAGGCCCGGCACGCCGGCATCAAGGCGCGCCTGGTCAAGGAGGAGAAGCTGCACCGCTTCATCAACGTCTACGTCAACGACGAGGACGTGCGCTTCGCCGGCGGGCTCGAGGCCGAGGTCAAGGACGGCGACACCCTGACCATCCTCCCCGCCGTGGCCGGTGGCTGATCGATGGCTCGCTTCGAGTCGCTGCTCGACGCGCTCGGCGGCACCCCGCTGGTCGGGCTGCCCCGGCTGTCCCCGACGCACGACGTGCGCCTGTGGGCGAAGCTGGAGGACCGCAACCCGACCGGCTCGATCAAGGACCGGCCCGCGCTGGCCATGATCGAAGCCGCCGAGCGTGAAGGCAAGCTGCGGCGCGGCTCCACGATCCTGGAGCCGACGTCGGGCAACACCGGCATCTCGCTGGCCATGGCCGCCAAGCTCAAGGGCTACGGGCTGGTCTGCGTGATGCCGGAGAACACCTCCACCGAGCGCAAGCAGCTGCTGCAGGCCTACGGCGCGCGGATCGTCTTCTCGCCGGCCGCGGGCGGCTCGAACGAGGCCGTCCGGCGGGCGAAGGAACTGGCCGAGGCGAACCCGGACTGGGTGATGCTCTACCAGTACGGCAACCCGGCGAACGCCGAAGCGCACTACCGCGGCACCGGGCCCGAGCTGCTCAAGGACCTGCCGACGCTGACGCACTTCGTCGGCGGCCTCGGCACGACCGGGACGCTGGTGGGGGTCGGCCGGTACCTGCACGAGGCGAAGCCGGACGTCCAGGTCATCGCGGCCGAGCCGCGCTACGGCGAGCTGGTGTACGGCCTGCGCAACCTCGACGAGGGGTTCGTGCCGGAGCTGTACGACGCCTCGGTGCTCAACGGCCGGTACTCCGTGGGCGCGTACGACGCGCTGCGGCGCACCCGCGAGCTGCTGGAGCACGAAGGCATCTTCGCGGGCATCTCGACGGGCGCGGTGCTGCACGCGGCGCTGGCGGTGGCCGAGAAGGCCGCGGCCCGCGGCGAAGCCGCCGACGTCGCGTTCGTCGTCGCGGACGCCGGGTGGAAGTACCTGTCGACCGGTGCTTACGCCGGGTCGCTCGACGAGGCGGCCGCGCGGCTCGACGGGCAGCTCTGGGCTTAGGCATCCTGGTGGCATGAAGGTCATCGGGCTGCTCGGCGGGATGAGCTGGGAATCTTCGATCGAGTACTACCGGCTGGTGAACGAGCGGGTGAAGACCCTGCTCGGCGGGTTCCATTCGGCCCACACCGTGCTCTACTCCGTCGACTTCGCCGCCATCGAGCAGATGCAGGCCGACGGCCGCTGGGACGACGCCGGCGCCGAGCTGAACCGGGCCGCCAAGGCCCTCGAAGCCGCCGGGGCGGAGTTCGTCGTGCTCTGCACCAACACCATGCACAAGGTCGCCGACCGGCTCGAAGCCGGCCTCGGCATCCCGCTGCTGCACCTCGGCGACGCCACCGCCGCCGCCATCAAGACCGCCGGGGTGCGCCGCGTCGGGCTGCTCGGGACCGGTTTCACCATGGCGCAGCCCTTCTACCGCGACCGCCTCGCCGCCCACGGGCTCGACGTGCTCGTGCCCGGCGCCGAAGACCGTGAGCTCGTGCACCGGATCATCTACGACGAGCTGGTGCTGGGCGTCGTGAAACCCGAGTCCCGCGAGGCCTACCGCGGGGTGATCGCGCGGCTGGCCGACGCGGGCGCCGAGGGCGTCATCTACGGCTGCACCGAGATCGAGCTGCTGGTCGGCCCCGAGGACTCCCCGGTGCCGACCTTCCCGACGACCCGCCTGCACGCCGAAGCGGCGGTGGACTACGCGCTGGGCACCACCTCGCTGCCCGTGCCACCGACGTGAGCCTCGTGCTGCGCGACGCACTGCCGCCACAGCCGCTCGCGCTCCTCCGCGGTGAACAGCGCCGCCGGGATACCGAACACGTCGCCCGCGGCGGCCCACCAGTCGCCGGGTGACTCGACCAGTTCCTTGGCGCCGTGGCGGTCGAGGGTGAGCGCGCGCAGGGTGTCGATTCCCGCCGCGTCCCGCCGTTGCACCACGCAGACCCGCACGAACCCGGACTCCGGTGCCGTCGACAGCCAGGTGTGCTTCTCCGCGAAGTCCGCCATCTCCGCGACGCCGGGCGCGAAGTCCATGCCGGTGAAGCTGCCCGACGGGTCGTGGTCGAACCGCCAGCCGCCCGGCGCGGCCTCGGACGGCCGCAGCCGGTAGGTGTGCGGGCCCTGCACGTAGGTGCCTTCCCGGAGGGGGAGCGGCTCGTGCGGGCCGTCGCCGAGCCCGGCGTCGGCCAGCCACGCCGTCCCGGGGGCGTCCGGCAGCCCGGTGACGGTCAGTGCCAGGTGGTTCCGGTCGACGTTCGGCGCGTCCGCCGCGCTGCCCTGCACTCCGCCCAGGTGCCGCGTGACCCGGTAGCCGAGCGCCGCCAGCAGGGCCGAGAACGCCCCGTTCAGGTGGTAGCAGTAGCCGCCGCGACCTCGGAGGATCCGCGCCAGCGACGCCGGCGGGTCGAGCGGGGTCGGCCGCCCGAGCTGCACCTCCAGCGCCTCGTACGGCACGCGTTCGACGTGCGCCGCGTGCAGCCGCCGCAGCGCACCCAGGCTCGGCGGTTCGGGATCGAGGCCGAGCCGCGCGAGATAACCGGTGACGTCCATGCCCGACAAGCTAGCGGCGACCACCGACAAAACCGCCCGGATCAGGGATTTCACCCGAGGTGAAGTGGCCGTGGCCGGACGTAGCCTCGAAACCGTGAGCACTTCGACCCCCACCGCCCCGGAAACCGACGCCGCCAAGCGGGTGCTGCCGCCGAAGCCGGTGGCGGCCGCGATCGTCGCGCTGTCGTTCACCCTGCTGCTGTACCTCGTCGAACTGGTCGACGTCATCCTCCCGGGTGACCTCGACCAGGGCGGCATCCACTCGCGGGCGCTGTCCGGGCTGGACGGCGTCCTGTTCGCGCCGGTCCTGCACGCCGGGTGGTCGCACCTGTTCGCCAACACCGTCCCGGTGCTGCTGTTCTCCTTCCTCGCGATGGCCGCGGGCTTCGGCCGGTTCGCGCTGGTCACGGCCATCATCTGGGTGGCCTCCGGGCTCGGCGTGTGGCTGATCGGGCCCGCGGACGGCGTCACCGTCGGCGCGTCCGGGCTGGCCTTCGGCTGGCTCGCCTACCTGCTGGTCCGCGGCCTGTTCAACCGCGCCGCCGGCCAGATCGTGGTCGCCGTCGTCCTGCTCGGCGTGTGGAGCGGCATGCTGGCCGGGCTGCTGCCGGGCAACCCCGGCGTCTCCTGGCAGGGCCACCTCTTCGGCGCGCTGGCCGGCGTTCTGGCGGCCTGGCTGACCACCCGGCGGTCCCGCAAAACCGCCCCGGGTAACCTCGAAGGGTGACGTCTCCGCCCGCTGATGCCCCGATCGGCGTGTTCGATTCCGGCGTCGGCGGGCTGACGGTCGCGAGGGCGATCCTCGAGCAGCTGCCCGCCGAGCAGCTCCGCTACGTCGGCGACACGGCGCACAACCCGTACGGCCCGCTCCCGATCGCGACCGCCCGCAGCTACGCGCTCGCGGCGCTCGACGAGCTGGTCGAGAGCGGCGTGAAGGCACTGGTGATCGCCTGCAACACGGCGTCCGCGGCCTGCCTGCGCGACGCGCGCGAGCGCTACGACGTCCCGGTGATCGAGGTCGTCCTGCCGGCCGCGCGCCGCGCCGTCGTGGCGACGCACACGGGCCGCGTCGGCGTGATCGGCACCGAGGGCACCGTGCGGTCGCGGGCTTACGAGGACGCCTTCGCCGCCGCGCCGGACATCACGCTCACCAGCGTCGCCTGCCCGCGGTTCGTCGACTTCGTCGAGCGCGGCATCACGACCGGGCGCCAGGTGCTCGGCCTGGCGCAGGGCTACCTCGAGCCGCTGCTCGACGCCCAGGTCGACACGCTCGTGCTCGGCTGCACGCACTACCCGCTGCTGCAAGGCGTCCTGCAGATCGTCATGGGCCAGGAAGTCACCCTGGTGAGCAGCGCGGACGAGACCGCCAAGGACCTCGTCCGGGTGCTCACCGAGCAGGACTTGCTGACCGCGCGGGAGACCCCGCCGCGGCACGAGTTCCTCGCCACCGGCTCGGCCGAGCCCTTCACCCGGCTCGCCCAGCGGTTCATGGGATTCGCGCCGGGTGTCCTGGCTCCCACCACCGCGTGATCGCGACGGTGGACGCTTAGGGTGTCGTCGTGCGACTGACCATCCTCGGGTGCTCCGGCAGCGCCCCCGGGCCGAACGCCGCCGCGTCCGGTTACCTGGTCGAGGCCGAGGGTTTCCTGCTCGGCCTCGAACTCGGCAACGGCGCGCTCGCGCAGCTGCAAGCCGTGACCGACCCGTTCGACCTGGACGCGCTCGTGCTCTCGCACCTGCACCCCGACCACTGCGCCGACGTCAGCGCACTCACCGTCCTGCGGCGCTACCACCCCGCGGCGCCGTACCCGGCCCGCCCGCGGCTGCTGCCCCTGTACGCCCCGTCGGACGCCCCGACGCGGCTGGCCAACGCGTACGCGCCCAACGAAACCGAGCGGGCGCTCACGGACCTTTCCGACGTCTACGACTTCCGGCCGCTGCGGTCCGAGACGTTCCGGATCGGGCCGTTCGAGGTCGTCGCCGCGGAGGTCGACCACCCGACCCCGGCGTACGGCCTGCGGATCTCCTACGGCGGCCGGATCCTCGCGTTCACCGGCGACTCGGGCCCGTGCGCGGCGCTGAACGAGCTCGCCGACGGCGTCGACCTGCTGCTGGCCGAAGCGTCCTGGACGGACTCGGCGGCCCGGCCGAAGGGGGTGCACCTGTCCGGAAAGCAGGCCGGCGAGCTCGCGCGCGACGCCGCCGTCGGGCGGTTGCTGCTGACGCACATCGCGCCGTGGACCGACGCCGGCGCGGTCCTGGCCGAGGCGTCGGCCGGGTATCCCGGGGCCGAAGTCGTCAAGCAGGGTGCCGTCTACGACGTCTGACCGGCGGTCATAGAGTGCACCTGTGGCTCGTAAAGATGGCAGGAACGACGACCAGCTCCGTGACATCAAGATCACCCGGGGGTTCCAGCAGTGGCCGGCGGGGTCGGTGCTCATCGAATTCGGTAACACGCGGGTGCTGTGCGCGGCGAGCGTCACCGAGGGAGTGCCGCGCTGGCGGGCCGGTTCCGGCCTCGGCTGGGTGACGGCGGAGTACGCGATGCTGCCGTCCGCGACCAACACGCGAAGCGACCGCGAGTCGGTGAAGGGCCGGATCGGCGGCCGCACGCACGAAATCTCGCGGCTGATCGGCCGGTCGCTGCGGGCCTGCATCGACCTGGCGGCGCTGGGCGAGAACACGATCGTCATCGACTGCGACGTCATCCAGGCCGACGGCGGCACCCGCACGGCGGCGGTGACCGGCGGCTACGTGGCCCTGGCGGACGCGATCACGTGGCTGGGCGCGGCGAACCGGCTGAACGACCCCCAGCCGCTGTCGTCGTCGGTGGCGGCGGTGAGCGTGGGCGTGGTCGACGGCCGCGTCCGGCTGGACCTGCCGTACGAAGAGGACTCGCGCGCCGAGGTCGACATGAACGTGGTGGCCACCGACGCGGGCACCCTGATCGAGGTCCAGGGCACCGGCGAAGGCGCGACGTTCGCGCGGTCCACTTTGGACACGATGCTGGACATGGCGCTGGCGGGCTGCGCGGAATTGACCCGGCTGCAGAACGAGGCGCTGGCCCTGCCGTACCCGGGCGAGCTGCCCGAGCCGCGGCCGGACAAGAAGAAGGGCTCGAAGTGACGAAGCTGCTGCTGGCGACGCGCAACGCGAAGAAGCTCGGCGAGCTGCGGCGGATCGTTGCCGCGGAAGGCCTTTCGGGGCTCGAGGTCGTCGGTCTCGCCGACGTGCCTTCGTTTCCCGAGGCGCCCGAGACCGCGCCGGACTTCGAGGGCAACGCGGTGGCGAAGGCCCGTGACGCCGTCGCGGCAACGGGTTTGCCGTCGATCGCGGACGATTCGGGAATCGCCGTCGACGCGTTGAACGGGATGCCAGGGGTGCTGTCGGCTCGGTGGTCCGGTCGGCACGGGGACGACGAGGCGAACCTGGAGCTGGTGCTGGGGCAGGTGCGCGACGTGCCGGACGAGCGGCGCGGAGCGCAGTTCGTGTGCGTGGCGGCTTTGGTGCTGCCGTCCGGCGAGGAAACGGTCGTCCGCGGCGAGTGGCGCGGGACGCTGGTGCGCGAACGGCGGGGGACGAACGGGTTCGGGTACGACCCGATCTTCCGCCCGGACGGGGAGACGCGGACGTCGGCGGAGATGGAGCCGGCGGAGAAGGACGCGGTTTCGCACCGGGGGCTGGCGTTGCGGGCGCTGGTGCCGGCGTTGCGTGAGCTGGCATAGCCAAGGTCGACTCCGCGGCCAGGCCGGCGCTCCGCACGACGCCGGCCTTCCGCCGCGGGCTCAGGAAGCCAGGCCGATGTCCCGGATCAGCTTCGCCACGTGGCCGGCGGCCCGGACGTTGTAGAAGGCGTGGGCGATCTTGCCCTCCGCGTCGACGACGAACGTCGAGCGGATCACGCCCATGTACGTCTTTCCGTAGTTCTTCTTCTCGCCGTACACGCCCCACGCCTCGATGACGCTCTTCTCGGGGTCGCCCAGCAGCGGGAAGGTGAGGCCTTCCTTCGCGACGAACTTCGCGAGCTTCGGCTGCGTGTCCGGGGAGATGCCGACGACCTGGTAGCCGGCGTCGTTCAGCTGGGCGAGGTTGTCGCGGAAGTCGCAGGCCTGCTTGGTGCAGCCCGGGGTGCTCGCCGCCGGGTAGAAGTACACCACCACGTTGCGGCCGCGGAAGTCGCTGAGGGAGACCTCCTTGCCCTCGCTGTCGGGCAGGGTGAAGCCCGGGGCTGCGTCACCGGGGGAAAGGCGCTCGGTCATGTGCCGAGCTTAACGTCACGCGGGACCGCAGTAGGTGACCGCGACACCTTCCGTCGTGCTCGGCCGGATCTGCAACCGCAGCTGCGTCTGCTCGCGCGGGACCGCGAAGGCCAGCGTGATGTGCACCGACCGGCCCGGCAGCACGTCCTTGCCCGCGTCGGTGATGCCGGCGAAGCCCTGGGCGGTGTCCACCACCTGCTTGACCGCGGTGCCGCCCGTGGTGGCGGTGACGTTGAGCCCCGAGAGCTTGTAGGTCGTCGAGCCGTCGTTGATCAGCTGGACGTCGAAAGCCGCGCCGCGCGGGCTCTGCGGGTACGCCGACGGGCTCGGGCGGAACGACTGCGGGGAGCCGACCGAGATGGTCAAGCCACTGGCGAACCGGTGGTCGGCGCCGAACTTCAGATCGTGGCCCGCCGGTGCGGCCGAGGCGCCGGCGCCCGCTGGGGAGCCGGCCACGCCGAGTGCCGCGGTGCCTTCGTGAGCCGAGGGGACCCCGCACGCCACCGCCAGGCTGAGCAGTCCTGCGGTGAACATGATCTTGCGGGTGCGCGCGAGCGCCATTGCGGGTACTCCAGTCGGCGGGTCGGGTGCCGTCGGCAACGGGGGATTGCCGCGGGAACCCGCTCCACTCTGGCCGTGATCGCGCGCGGTTACGAGGCGCCACCCGGGGTTGTCGCGCACCTGGTGCCACCCCGTGGCCAATCCGTGACCGGAACGGCACGGCTGGTGACAATCTCTGCCCACATGCCACTTAAACCGCGAGCGCGAACAACAGGATGAAGATCGCGACGCCGGCCACCCACGCCGCCATCAGCCAGCCGAAATCCCGGACCGGGTCGACGGCGCGGCTCTCTTCGCCGGGCACGTACACGCCGCGCTCCTCGAACCAGTCCGCCCAGCGGGCGAACCAGCGCAACGGGTTGCGCGACGCCATGCTTCACCTCCGGGGCCGGTTGCTGCCCGTCACAGTACGCGTTCGGGCACGCACGCCGGAAGGCACGGGCCGCCGTCCACTTCCGACACGCCACGGCCGGGTGAACGACGGCGCCACTCGTGTAGAAGCTCAGGCGAGTCCGTGACGGCGGAGGATCGTCACGGCACGGACGGTCGCGTAGCCGCGCCATTCGAGGGCCGCGGCGGGGGAGAAGCTCGCGAAGTCGACCCGCCAGCCGCCGTCGTCCTGCTGCCCGGCCGCGAGCCGCCGCAGTTCGGCGTCGACGACGTCCTCGGCGAACAACGCGCGCGCCGGGCGGTCGGGCAGCGGCGCGAAGTCCAGCGCGCGGAGGGTTTCCCCCTCCGAACCACCGTCCACCGGAGCCAGTCCGTCGGCCGGGACGAACGCGGCGAGGTGGTCCAGGAGCGCGGGCGCCTCGGCGTGGAATTCGTGCGCCGCGTCGGCGAACTGCACCGCGAAGGACAACGCGATCGCGTGCGGTGGCGCGGAAAGCTCGCGGATGGCGCGGAAGCAGTACCGCGTCGCCGCGGCCGGCCACGGGTGTTCGCGCACGGCCCGGTCGTGGCGGGCGACGCGCAGCGCGACGCCCGCGGCGAACGCCGTGCTCTGCAGCGTGGCCTCCGCCGGATCGGCCTGGACCCAGAAGGGCGCGCAACCGGCCGGGTCCGCCACCGGCAGGGCGAACGGCAGGCCACCGTCCGGACGGGACGCGGTGGCGAGCCAGTCGCAGAGCTTCGCGGCGTGCGGGGTCGTCTCCGGGGCGATCTCCTCGAACACCTCGAAGGCGTGGAGGGCGCCGCCGGGCTGGCTTTCCGGGGCCCGCAGGTCGGGCTCGAGGCCCCAGCCGTAGCCGCCGTCGGCGTTGCGGTAGCCGTCGACGGCGGCCAGCACCGCGGCGGTGTTCGTCGCGCCGTCGAGCAGCTCGAACCGGCGCCGGTCGAGGAGGCGGGCGTGCGTCGCCATGAAGGACGCCGCCGCGGGAAGGTTCACGGACATGCCGCCAGCGTCGCACCCGGCGGGCACGGCGGTCTTGAACGGATCGGAACTCAGGGCAGCTGCGGCCCGGTGGTGGCGGCTTCGCGCAGCCGCGCCGCGTCCTGCCCGGGCGGGGCGCCGAACAGGCGGCGGTACTCGCGGTTGAACTGCGACGGGCTGTCGTAACCGACGAGGTGCCCGACGCCCGCGACGTCCCCCGCGTCGGCCAGCAGCAGCGACCGGGCTTCCTGCAGGCGGATCCGCTTCTGGAACTGCAGCGGGCTCAGCGCCGTGGCCGCGCGGAACTGGCGGTGGAACGCCGACGCGCTCAGCCCGCTCAGCCGGGCGAGCTCCTCGATCCGCATCGGCTCGGCGTAGTTGTCCCTGATCCAGCGGATCGCGCGGCCGACGTGGGCGGCGCCGCTGTCGGCCAGGCCGATCCGGCGGACCAGGCCGCCGTGCGGGCCGGTGAGCAGCCGCCAGAGGATCTCGCGCTCGATCAGCGGCGCGAGCACGGGCACGTCGGACGGGTGGTCGAGCAGCCGCAGCAGCCGCACCGCCGCGTCGAGCAGTTCCGGGCCGGCGTCGCCGATGGCGATGGGGGACGCGGGCGGTGCGCCCGGCGGCGCCTCGAGCAGCAGTGGCGCGATCGCCGCGGGCCGCAGCGCCAGGCCCAGGCCCAGCGCCGGCGTTCGCGGGGTGGCGCCGACGAAGTGGCCGGTCACCGGCAGGTCGGTGCCGACGAGCAGGTATTGGCCGGCGCGGTACTCGTGCACCTGCTCGCCGAGCAGCAGCCGCTTGCCGCCCTGGGCCATGACGACCAGCAGCGGCTCGGCGAGCGAGTGGTGCGGCTCGCTGGTTTCCACTTTGGACAGCAGCAGGCCCGGCACCGGCGTGCGCAAGTCGCCGTGCGCGTGCCGGGCGACGCGGTCACGGAGTTCGTCGAGCATCTGTCCAGGTAACCGCGTTCGAGAGGATCGTGCAAGAGGTCGCGGCGATCGGTCTACCGCCGAGCAGGGCATTCGCGGTTTCCTGGGTTCAGTCGATCCGCTACCCAAGGAGAGTTTCGTGTCACTCGACCACTACGTCACCCTCGGCCGGTCCGGTCTCCGCGTCAGCCCCTTCGCGCTCGGGGCGATGACCTTCGGGGAAGACCCCGGTGGCGCCGGCTGCGGCGTCGAAGAGTCCGAGAAGATCCTCGCCACCTACCTCGACCTCGGCGGCAACTTCGTCGACACGGCGAACTTCTACACCAACGGCCATTCGGAGAAGATCCTCGGCGACTTCTTCGCCGCGCACCCGGGCCGCCGCGAGCGGGTGGTGCTCGCGTCGAAGTTCTTCGGCAACATGTTCCCCGGCGACCCGAACGGCGGCGGTGCCGGCCGCGCGTCGATCGTCGCCCAGCTCGACGAGACGCTCCGGCGGCTGCGGACGGACCACCTCGACCTGTACTGGCTGCACAACTGGGACCGCGCGACGCCGATCGAGGAGACCATGCGGGCCCTCGACGACCTGGTGCGCGCGGGCAAGATCCGGTACGTCGGCTTCTCGAACACCCCGGCCTGGGTCACCGCGCAGGCGCAGACGACGGCGTTGCTGCGCGGCTGGACGCCGTTGATCGCGCTGCAGGTGGAGTACTCGCTGCTCGCGCGGACGGTCGAGGGTGAGCTGGCGCCGTTCGCGCTCGACCAGGGCCTGGCGCTGGTGCCGTGGAGCCCGCTGAAGAACGGCTTCCTGTCCGGCAAGTACCGGCGCGGCTCTTCGGTGCCGGATTCCGCCCGCGCGGCCTTCGTCGGCGGTCCGTCCGAAGCGGAGTTCGCGGTCATCGACACGGTCGCGGCGATCGCCGAAGAGCTCGGGTCGACGTCGGCGGCGGTGTCGCTGGCGTGGTTGCGGGCGCGGCGCGGAACGGTGGTCCCGATCATCGGCGCGCGGCGGCTGGAGCACCTGACCGGCAACCTCGCCGGACTGGACGTGACGCTCACGCCGGCGCAGCTGGCCCGGCTGGACGAGGTGTCGGCGCCGGAGCTGGACTACCCGGCCCCGATGCACGGCGCCCAGCGGGCGATGCTGCAGTTCGCGGGCGCGACCGTCGACGGCGAACCGTCCACTGTGTACCCGCCGTTGCTGCAGAGCGACGTCCGCTACTGACTGCGGAACGTGCGGCGGTAGGTGTCCGGGGGCACGCCGACCGTCCGGTTGAAGTGGCGCCGCAACGTCGTCGCCGTGCCCATGCCCACCGCTTCGGCGATCGCGTCGATGCTCGAGTCCGTGTTCTCCAGCAACTCCTGGGCCCGCCGGATGCGCTGGACCAGCAACCACCGCAACGGCGTCGTGCCCGTCGCCGACCGGAAGTGGCGGCTCAGGTGGCGGGAGCTCAGGTTCGCCTCCCGGGCCAGGTCCTCGACCGTCAGCGGCCGGTCGAGGCGGGCCGTGATCCAGGGGAGCAGGGCGGCCAGCGGGTGGTCGTCGCGGGTGGGGACCGGCGTCGTCACGTACTGGGCCTGCCCGCCCGCCCGGTGCGGGGGCACCACCAGGCGGCGGGCGATCGCGTTGGCCGCCGCCGGACCGTGGTCGGCGCGGACCAGGTGGAGGCACAGGTCCATCGCCGCCGCCTTGCCCGCCGAGGTCAGGACCTGGCCGTTGTCGACGTAGAGGACGTCCGGGTCCACCGTCACCCGGGGGTAGCGGGCCGCGAGGACGTCCGTGTGGGCCCAGTGCGTCGTCGCGCGCAGGCCGTCCAAGAGACCCGCGGCCGCCAGCACGAACGCGCCCGTGCACAGCGAGGCCACCCGGGCGCCGCGGGCGTGGGCCGCGCGCACCGCCTCGACCAGGCCGGCCGGCGGAGCCGTGTCGACGTCGGCCCAGCCCGGGACGAGCACCGTGTCCGCGCGCGCCAGCCGGTCGAGGCCCTCGTCGGGCTCCAGCAGGAACCGGCCCACCCGCACCGGGGCCGCACCGCAGACCGCGAAGCCGTAGCGGGGGTCGTCGCCGAACACCTCGGTGGCGATGGTCAGCTCGAACGACAGCATGCCGTCGGTGGCGGCGAGGGCGACAGCGTGCATGTCCGAAAGTGTACGCATCACGTCGTTCCGGACACTGGTGACGACGTCGGGCCCTCGCCAGGATTGCCCCATGACTTCGGTTCTGGTTTACGGCGCTTATGGACACACCGGCCGCTTCGTGGTCGCTGAGCTGCGGAGGCGGGGGTTCGACCCCGTCCTTTCCGGACGGGATGCGGCCAAGCTGCCGGGCGGCCGGCCGGCGTCGGTCGGCGATCCGGCGTCACTCGACCGCGCGCTCGAGGGCGTGGCCGCGGTGATCAACTGCGCGGGCCCGTTCGCCGGCACGGCCCGCCCGGTCGCCGAGGCGGCCATCCGCGCCGGCGTGCCGTACGTGGACGTCGCCGCGGAGATCGAGGCGAACCTCGACACCCTCGAACTGAGCGCCGACACCGCGGTGGTGCCCGCGATGGCGTTCTTCGGCGGCCTGGCCGACCTGCTGGCCACGGCGGCGATGGACGACTGGACGGCGGCCGACGAGGTGCACGTCGCCTACGGGCTCAGCGGCTGGCGGCCGACGGCAGGCACCCTCGCCGCGGGCCGGGTGTCCCGGGAACGCCGTGAAGGCAAGCGCATCCGCTACGCGGGCGGCCGGCTGGAGTACCGCGACGACGCCCTGCCGAAGCGAGAGTGGGCGTTCCCGGAGCCGCTCGGGCCTCGGCCCGTCTTCGGCGAGTTCTCGATGGCCGACATCGTCACCATCCCGCGGCACCTGAAGGTCCGCGACGTCGTCAGTTACATGACCGTCGACGCGGCCCAGGACCTGGCGGTGGCCGGCGAGCGCGACGCGGCCGAGACGTTCGTGGTGGACGTCGTGGTGCGCGCCGGCGACGACGAACGCCGGATCGTGGCGCGAGGCGAGGACATCTACGCGGTGAGCGCACCGCTGGCGGTCGAGGCGGTGGACCGGATCCTGACCGGGCGGACGAAGGCGAAGGGCGTCGCGACGGCGGGCGAGATGTTCGACGCGGCCGGTTTCCTGCGGGCGCTGGCGCCGCACATCACGGTCGAGCAGAGGTGAAACCGGGGAGGACGCCACTGAAGTGGGCCCGGAGAGACTCGAACTCTCACTGGCACGGACCTAAACCGTGTGCCTCTGCCAATTGGGCTACGGGCCCCCGGCACTTCGAAGCGTAGCGTGCGGCGTGGCCCGTGCGGCGGCGGCGGGGCGGTCGACTAAGTTGGGGCCTGGAAGTCCCATGCGGCGAGGAGGACACGTGGCCCGCGATCCCGAGACGATCGAGCGTGAGATCGAGCAGGCTAGGACCGCCCTGGCGGCGACGCTCGACCAGCTGACCGTCAAGGCCGACCCGAAGAAGCTCGCCGACGCGGCCAAGGACGGCGTGCGCGCCAAGCTGGACAACCCCAAGGTCAAGTTCCCGCTGATCGGTGCGGGCGTCCTCGTGCTTGTCCTGCTGGTGCGCAAGCTGCTCAAGTAGCGGTTCAGGCCTGTTTCGCCGGCGCCTTGCTCTCGGCAGCGGGCGCCGGCGCCGCCGGGCTCTTGCGGTCCTCGACCGCCTTGGGGAGCTGCTTGCTCGGCGGCAGCTGCGGCTTCTTGTCCGCCGAGGCCGGCGTCTGCTGCTTCGGCACGCTGCCGGGCGGCGGGACCTCCAGCGGCGGCAGCTTCGGCAGCGTGAGCCGGGCCGTCATGTACGCGCTCGTGAAGTCCAGCGCACTGCCGTTGAGCAGGTGCACCACTGTCGTCTTCGCGTCGCCCGCGAGCTGCTCGACCAGTTGGTCGGCCCGGTCGCGCGCGGCGATGATGCCGGGCGCACGGGCGGTCAGCTCCTTGCCGAGGCCGCTGACCTTGATGGCCCAGTCGGCGTCTTCCTGGACGTACGTCGCCGTGATCGTTTCCACCATCTGCCTCACGCCCCTCTCCCTCACCAGCATCCTTACACAACCGTGACGCGGTCACCGCGCTTTCGTGACGTGGTTCCCGTGCCCCTCCTCCGGCCGCGAAGGTCCAGCACACTTTCTACCGTGTCGGAAGAACAGTAGAGCAACTCTGTGTTACAGGACACGATAGCGCTCAGTAACCAGCCTGTGGCCTAACGCACGCGCAAGCTAACGTGCACGATTCCGCAGGCCACTCCACAGTACGTCCATGGCGTACTCCGTCGCCGTCTCAGGGCCCACTTCGTCGTGCCGCTCGCACCAGATCGCGAGCCGCTCGCACGCGCCGACCACGAATTCCGCGGCCGCCTCGGCCCGCAGGTCGTCGCCGCCGTCGAAGTAGCCGCTCATCAGCGCGGCGATGAGGTCGGTCTGCTGGCGCCGGGTCTCCTCGACCTCGTCGGCGGCCGGCGTCCCGATCAGCGCCATCTCGTGCCGCAGCAGCGACCACGCCTGGCGGCGCTCCCGGATGAAGACGAAGAAGGCGAGCAGGCCGCGCCGGAGCGCGTCCTCGGCGTCGGCCGCGCCGACCGTCGCCTGCTCGGTGACCTCACGCAGCACCGCCCGCGATTCCCGGATGCAGGCCAGCAGCAGGCCTTCCTTCGAGTTGAAGTACTCGTAGAGCATCGGCTTCGAGACGCCCACCAGTTCGGCGATCTCGTCCATCGACGCCGCCGCGTAGCCGCGTGCCGAAAAGACCTGCTCGGCGACCTCGATCATCTGGCGCATCCGGTCGGCCCGTGGCATGCGCTTGCGCTTCGCGGTGGTCACGAGCCACACTCTACCGCTGGTAACCTACTCCCAGTAAGATGGACGACGAGTAACAGGAATCCGGAGGCGTCATGGGCAACCGCACGGAGACCGGGGTCGTCATCGTCGGGACCGGCTTCTCCGGTCTCGGCATGGCGATCCAGCTGCGCAAGGAGGGCCGCGAGGACTTCGTCATCCTCGAGAAGGCCCACGACGTCGGCGGCACCTGGCGCGACAACAGCTACCCGGGCTGCGCCTGCGACATCCCGTCGCACATGTACTCGTTCTCCTTCGAGCAGAACCCGGGCTGGTCGCGGGCCTACTCGCCGCAGCCGGAGATCTGGCGCTACATGCGCGAGGTCACCGACAAGCACGACCTGCGCCGGTTCATCCGGTTCGGCCAGGAGATGACCGGCGCCCGCTGGGACGCCGAGGAGAACCGGTGGCACGTCGCCACGAGGGGCGGCGACGAGTTCACCGCCCCCGCGCTGGTCGCCGGGGTGGGCGCCCTCCACCTGCCGATGGTTCCCGAGCTGCCGGGCATCGAGCAGTTCGCGGGCCCGGCCTACCACTCCGCGCGGTGGCGGCACGACGTCGACCTGAAGGGCAAGAAGGTCGCCGTCATCGGCACCGGCGCCAGCGCGGTCCAGTTCGTGCCGAAGATCGCGCCCGAGGTGGCGGAGCTGACGCTGTTCCAGCGGACGCCGCCGTGGATCATGCCGAAGGCCGACCACGAGATGTCCGGCCGGACGCGCGCGCTGTTCAAGGCGTTCCCGCCGGCCCAGCGCGCCTACCGCACCCTGCTCTACTGGCTGCTCGAAGCCCGCGCGATCGGCTTCAACGGCCAGTCGTGGCTGATGAAGCTCGGGCAGCGGATCGCCAAGCGCAACATCGACCGCGCGATCAAGGACCCGCGGCTGCGGCGCAAGGTCACCCCGGACTACACCATGGGCTGCAAGCGCGTGCTCATCTCCAACGACTACTACCCGGCACTGGCGCGCGACAACGTCGACGTCGTGACCGCGGGTGTCCGGGAGGTGCGCGAGCACAGCGTCGTCGACGCGGAGGGAGTCGAGCACGAGGCCGACGTGATCATCTACGGCACCGGCTTCCACGTCACCGACGCCTTCGACGACCTGGAGATCGTCGGCCGCGACGGGCGCAACCTCGGCAAGGAGTGGGCGACCGAGGGGATGCGGACGCACCTCGGCATCACCGTCGCCGGCTTCCCGAACCTGTTCTTCCTGCTCGGCCCGAACACCGGCCTCGGGCACAACTCGGTCGTGTTCATGATCGAGGCCCAGATCTCGTACGTCGCCGAAGCGCTGCGGCTGGCCCGCGGCCGGGCGATCGAGCCGAAGCCCGAGGCACAGGAGCGGTTCAACGCGCAGATCCAGCGCAAGCTCGCGAAGGGCATCTGGACCCGTGGGGGCTGCAAGAGCTGGTACCTGGACGCGAAGGGCGTCAACCGGACGATCTGGCCGGGCTTCACCTGGCGGTACTGGCTGGACACGCGGAAGGTCCGGCGCGAGGACTTCCTGGTCGGCTGAGCGTCGTGAGTGGTGAGGCGGGTTCCCACCCCCCCCTCACCACTCACGGCCGCCCGGGGATCAGCGGGAGGTGTAGCGGCGGAGGCGGGCGATCAGCTCCACGGTCGGCAGGCGGCACAGCTCGGCCATGCGCTCGAGGGCGGGCAGGTCGAGGGCGACCTCGCCGCCGCCCTGCTCGCCGGCCTGCCGCAGGCGGTCCTCGGCCCAGCGGCGCAGCGGCAGCAGGTCGGCCGGGGCGTCGGCGACGACCTTGCGCAGGTCGACGCGGACCCGCCCGGGCTCGTCCAGGAACACCCGGCGGTGCACCTTGGCCAGCAGGTCCTGGGGCAGTTCGTCCATCGCGACGCACAGCTCGACCAGGCGCACGACGGAGCACTGTCTGGTGCCCAGCTCGTACGTGGCCAGCGTCTGCAGCGAGATCTCGCTCTGCAAGTGCTGGTTCAGCTCCTTGCGCGTCCACCCTCGGCTGCGCCGGAGCTTGCGGAGCTCGTCTCCGAGGATCCGCTGGTACTCCTCAGCGTCGATCAGCACATCAATGTCCCCTGCCGTGCGCTCCCACGGCACCGCCCGGGCGTGTTGATTCCCGTGCAGGTGCACCCTCACGTGTATGTAAGTGCGCTGGAGCCCGGCCCTTACGCGATTTCGCGCATGTCTTTGATACCGATTGCGCGAGTTAGGCCGAACGGGTTAACGGCGGCTCGCGGACCGGCTCAGTTCACGCAGGGGACGCCCTCGGCGGTGATCGGTTTGTCCGCGTCGGCGGCGGCCGGCGGAGGGGCGGCAGCCTGCGACGACGTCGCGCCCGCGGAGCCGGCGCCCGAGCTCGCGTCGCTGGTCGTGCCCTCGTAGTCGGCGCCGAGGAACACTGTCACGTGCCCGGCCTGGACGCTCTTGTCCTCTTGGATCGTCGGCGAGCCGCCCAGCGCGTCGGCGACGGCCTGGCCCTTGTCCTTGCCGCCCTTCGGCACCCAGATCACCGTGGTCTTGCGGGCGGTCGCGTTGGCCGTCTCGCCCGGGGTGAAGCCCTTGCCCTCGAGGGTCTTGGCGACGTTCGCCGCGAGACCGGTCCGGCCGGAGGCGTTGCGGACGTCGACCGTGGTCGCCTTGTTGGCGGGGTCGGCCTGCTGGGCCGGCGGGGCCGACTCGCCCGGCGGCGGCCCGGCGAGCCCCTGCACGAACTGCTTCACCGCGGCGGGGTCGACCTGGATGGCGACGCCGTCCTCGGGCGTCCGGTACTCGACGTTCTTCACCGGGATGGTGCGGAACTCGAGCTGGCCGCCGGTCAGGCCCTTCATCTGCTGGGCGAACCCGAAGATGTCCCAGTTCTGGTTGAGCACGACCGACTTCTTGATCGCCTCGATCAGGTCGTTGAGCTTGCCCGGGTTGGTCAGCGTGCCCGCCGAAAGCACTTTGCGCGCCATGCCGGCCATGAACACCTGCTGGCGGACGACGCGGTCGAGGTCGCCGTTCGGCAGGCCGTGGCGCTGCCGGACGAACTCGAGGGCCTCGACGCCGGAGATCGTGTGCTGGCCCTTGGTGAAGTTCGCACCGGAGTACTGGTCCTTGACGGTGTTGTTCAGGCAGACGTCGACGCCGCCGATGGCCTTGGTGATCTCGCTGAAGCCGAGGAGGTTCACCGCGGCGTAGTTGTCGATGGTCGACCCGGTGAGCTTCTCGACCGTCGCGATCAGCTCCTTCGCCCCGGCCTGGTTGGCCTTGACGTCGAGCTCCTTCGGGTCGGTGACGCCCTGTTTCTGCAGGTCCCTGCGGGCCTGCAGCATCGCCCGCGCGTACGCCGAGTTGATCTTGTGCTTGCCGTAGCCGCCGGGGATGTCGACGTAGGTGTCACGCGGCAGCGAGATCGCGACGGCCTTGCTGCCGTCGTTGGGGATGTGCACGAAGATCAGCGAGTCGGTGTTCAGCTCGCCGTCGGCTTCGCCGGCGCGCAGCTCGTCGAGCACCTCGCGCGGCAGCGGGTTGCCCTGGGCGTCGGTGCGGCTGTCGAGGCCGACCAGCAGGATGTCGCGGGCGCCGTCGGCGGGCTTGTCGCCACCGCCGCCGTCGCTGAGCACGTTCGTGTAGTTCAGCCCGTTGACCAGGCCCTGCATGGCCGCCCACGCGTACCCGGTCAGGCCCATCACCAGCAGCGAGACGACGGCCAGCGAGATCTTCGCGCCGCGGAAGGAGTGGCGGCGGGCGCGGGGGGCCGGGCCCGGCTGCGGACGGCGGGAGGGCGGCGGGCCCGCGCGGCGGGCGTCCGCCGGCTCGCGGCGGGGAGCGGGGCGGCGCGGCGGGGTGCCGCGCCGTGCGTCGTCCCGGCCTGGCTCGTCCGGCCAGGGCCGGGCGGGGCGGCGGCCGCCTTGCCCGTTCCGAGGCGGATGGTCCACGCGGGCGACTCCTCACTCCATCGATCGGGTGGTGCTCTGGGATGGGACGCATGGTGCCTGCCCCGGGTTGCCGTAGCGTTACACATCCCCCCGCGAATGTGTCATGCACCACCCAGTTTCCCGCATGTTCGACGGTTTCGCCTGGTCAGGACGTCGCATTCGCCGGTGTGCGCGCCGGCAGGAGAGTGCCCGCGGCGGCCAGCAGGGCAAACGCGGCCGTCACGGCGTGGAGCGTGACGCCGAGGAAGCCGGGCCGGTCGCCGTCGGCGGCGAACAGCAGCGACGGCGCGCAGGCGAGCGCCGTCGCCAGCCACGTGCCGGTCGCCGCGCCCGCGCCGATCCGGATCGTGTGCAGCAGGAAGACCCCGAGCAGCAGGTGCACCAGGCTCTGGATCGGGTCGAGCCGCAGGCCGAGCAGGTCGGCGTCGGCGGCGGCCCCGCCGAAGCGGGTCAGCGCGAAGCCGAACACGCCCAGCGTCGCGTAGCCGATCCCGAGCCCGGCCGCGGCCCGGGTGAGCACCGCCGTCCGCCGGCCGGGGTGGTCGGCCGCGCGCGGCTGCCGGACGCCGTGGGTGTGCCGTTCGAACCACCAGAAGACCAGCGTGGCGGGCACCGCGAGCAGCCCGACCGCGACCAGGGTGCGCGGGCGGATCAGCCAGCTGAGCCCGTCGGCGATCCGGCCGGGCAGGTACACGACGGCCACCAGCAGCAGCATCGCGGCGAGGAACGCCAGGTAGAGGCTCATCGGCGCGCGCAGGACGAACCGGCAGGCGCGGAGGACACCCGGCCGGTCGCCGAGCCGGGCGAGCGGGCGGGCCAGCAGCCCGAGCAGGCCCAGCTGGACCAGGCCGAGCAGCAGCACGCCCCACGGCGGGGCGGAGAACGCGGCGGGCGCGCCCGGGCTGCCGAGCAGGACGGGTGGCCCGTCCCGCAGGACGCTCATCCCGGCGAGGCCCGCGACCCCGGCCGCGGCGGCCGCGGCGAGCAGCCGCCGAGACGGGCGGACGCCGCCGGCGTGCGCGAAGGCGAGCTGCTGGGCGAGCAGGGCGATGGCGAACGTCGCCGCGTAGCGGGGCGAGGGCGAGCCGGACCAGCTAGCGGCGAGCTCCCCGGCGGCGACCAGGGCGAGCAGGCCGGCGGCCGTGCTCACCGGCGCCCGGCGGTGCAGGGCCAGCAACGGCGGCGCGCAGACGATCGTCAGCAGGTAGACGCCGAGCAGCCAGAGCGGGTGCAGCGCGATCCGCATCACCGTCGCCGTCGTCCCCGCCGGGCTGCCGAGCAGTTCGAGCGCGAGCGGCGTCAGCAGCGCGACGACCGCGAAGATCAGGGCCGGCCGCAGCAACGGACTCGCGCGTTCGGCCAGGTAGTGGCGGTAGCCGCCACCCGCCTCCTGCTCGGCGCGCCAGCCGGCCGCGTTGGCGTGGCCGCCGGCGAAGTAGATCAGCGGGGCGAGCTGGGCGAGCCAGGTGACCGGCCACAGCGCCGGCTCGGGGGCCCCGGCCCAGTGCGCGAGCGCCGTCACCGACTCGCCGAGCAGCAGCAGGACGACGCCGCCGGCCCCGAGCAGGGCCCACCGGCCGATCTCCGCGGGGGCGGCGACGGGCACGGGCGCCCGCGGCTCCCGGCGGGCCCGCAGCCAGCCGCGCAGCCGGAAGACCAGCAGGCAGCCGATCACCAGCACGCCGGCCACCATCGGGCCGATCGGGTCGCCGACCGGCGGGCCCCAGCGCTGGTGCCACGAGTTGACGACCAGCCCGGCCGAGTAGAAGGAGGCGACGGCCCGGCAGGTGAGCGCCGAGTTCATCGGGTTGAGGTCGCAGGCGTGGTGCATGTCGGAGGACAGCCGGGCGTCCAGGGCCTCCCGGACCTCCGGGCCGAGCGGGTGGCCCTTGCGGTCGGCGTACCGGAGCAGGTCGTAGCCGAGGTCGTGGGCCTTGCACGGCACGGCGTAGTCCCACTTCGTGTTGTCGTCGCCCCACGGGGTGGAGCAGCCGCCGTCGACGTGCACGGCGCGGACGGTGCCGTCGCGGGCCGGCATCGCGCCCGGGGTGACGCCGCTGAGCGCGGTGAAGTCCTTCGGCAGCCGGGCGAGCGCGTCGGGGTGCGGGCCGGGGTGGACCAGCGCCTCGATGGCGTTCTGCGCGGCAAGGACGTCACCGGTCGGCGGCCCCTGGTCCGGCGGGGACGGCGGGCGCGAGGCGATCAGCCCGAACGCGAAGACGACCAGCAGGACCAGCAGCAACCACCCGGACGTCGACCAGGGTCGGCGGGTGCGGGGCGGAGGGGGCGGTGCCGGCATGGGTTCCAGGGTGCCAGCCGCGCCGGACGACCGACATGGGGATAACCACAAGGTCGGGTGGAGGTTTCCCGCAGGCTGCCCGGACGGCTGCCCGTTCTTCCCTTCCGCGGCGGCGACGGCCCGGCGAGGGTGGGGGAAGGGGGACGGCGACCAGGAGGCAGCAGTGCGCTCGACCGAGCTCGCCGTGCCCGCGGAGAACACCGCGCGCGCCCTGCGCCGGCTCGCCCCCGGCGCCCGGTTGCGCGAGCCACGCACGCCGGAGCTGCGGGCGGTGGCCGGTGCGCTGCGCGACTGCGCGCCGCCGGAGCTCGCCCGGGCGCACCCCGGCCCGGTCGTCCGGGTGGTGCTGGACGCTCAGTTGCGGGCGCTGGACCGGGCGATGACGGGGTTCTTCGGCGTGGACGCGGGCGGCCCGGAGGCCACCCGCCTGGTCAGGGCCGCGCGGTTCGGCCGGGTCCGGCCGCTGCTCGACCGGCTGGCCACCGAGCCTGGCCTGCGGACGGCGGCGCTGGCCTGGGCGGAGGTGCTCGGGTATCGGATCCTGGCGGGGGAGCTGCGCGGGGTGCGCGCGGTGCCGGAGGAAGAGGACGGACGGCTGGCCGCGGAGCTGGCGGTGGCGGCGGTGCTGCCGCGGGCCGAGACCGGGACCGGCGGGCGCGAGGTGCTGCTGCCCTGGCCGGAGGACCACCGCTCGCCAGGCTCGCCGCCCGGGCCGGATGCCGGTGCGGGCGGCCGGCCCGGCCCGCCGCCGGGTCGCGATGGGAGTGGGCCGGCGTGGGGTGGGGCGGGCAGCTCGCCGCCGGGGCTCGAGACCGGCCCGCCGCCGGGGCTCGAGACTGGCCCGCCGCCGGACCCGGGCGGCCCGCACCCGCCGCGGCCCGGCGGCCCCGGCAGCCCCGGCGGCACCGCCTTCCTCCACGTGCGCTCGGTCCGCCTCACCGACCACGGCTTCCACGTCGACGTGCACGCCGATCCCCCCGTCGAGCTCCTCCGCGACGGCGACGGCCTCACCCTCCGCGCCCTGTGGTGGACCGGCCTCGGCCGGGTCGCCGACGATCTCGGGCACGAGTACCTGCTGCTGGCCAAGGACCACGCCGGCACCGGGACCGTCCGGCACTGGTGCCACCCCCGGCCCGCGCCCGGCGCGCGCGTGCTGCGGCTCGAGTCCGCCGGTTACCGGGGTGAGCGGGTGCGGCTGGAGCCCGCCGCCGCCGGGACCTCGGCCGAGGTGCTCGTCAAGCTCGAACTCACCGTTCGGCTGGGGGCGTGAGCGTGTCCGGGGCGAAGCAGACCTGGTCGCGGCCGTTCTCCTTCGCCAGGTAGACCGCCGCGTCGGCGGACTGCAGCAGCCGCTCGAGGGTGTCGCCGTGGCGGGGGTGGCGGGCGACGCCGATCGACGTCGTGCGGTCGGCGATCGTGGCCGGGTCGCCGCGCTTGTCCGTGGTCACTATGTGTAGTTTGGCGATGGCGATCCGGATGCGCTCGGCGGCGTCCCAGGTCGCCTGTTCGTCGATGTCCGGCAGCAGAACGAGGAATTCCTCACCGCCGAAACGGCCGACCAAGTCGCTCGGTCTGGTCGCTTCGTCCAGCGTTTGCGCAACGGTGCGCAGCACGTCGTCGCCCGCCGGATGTCCATAGGTGTCGTTAATCCACTTGAAGTGGTCCAGATCGACCATCAGCAGCGCCAGTTGATCACCCGATCGAGCAGTCCGTTCGAGCGCCCGCTCGGCCGACTCCGACCAGCCGCGCATGTTGAGAATGCCCGTTTTCGGGTCCGTCCGGACGTCGTTCTGGAGCTGGTCGAGTTCCGCGAGGCGATTGAAGACCACGGTGACCACGGCCATCACCGCCACCATCGGCGGGACGGCGGCGAGCAGGATCGCGGTCACCGCGCCGAGGCCGATGGTGATCGCTTCGAGCATGTTGTCGGCCGGGCTGCCCAGCACGTTACGAACCGTGCGCCCGGCGGGGGATCCGAGCAGCAGGACCCCGCCCACGTACGCGATCTGGATCGCTTCGTAGATGGCCCCAGTGACGACGATGGTGCCGAACTCGCGGAGGAAGTCGCCCCAGCCCGGCCGGCCGAGCGAGTGCGGGCCGAGCGCGGTGTAGGTGAGGTGGGCGAGCGCGCCGGCGAGGCCGTGGGTGATGGACGAGAAAATGAAGTTGTGGGCGGGCCGCCGCGCGATGAACCAGTGTTGCAGCCGGATCACGGCGATGACGAAAAGGGTCAGCGGTACCGGCAGTATCATCGCCGCGGAAAACGTCCATACGGCGGTGAGGTCGATCAGCACCGTTTTGGTCCGGTCGCGCCGCCGCTCTTCCTGGCGCTGGGTCAGTTGAATGTGGACGGTGGCGCCAGCCGCCAGTATCGCGAAATTGATCCAGTCGTTTCCGGACGGAATCGGCGAACGGGTGAACGAGACGGCCAGAACCGCGATCGCGACGGCTTCGGCCCCCAGCATGAACGCGACCTGCACCGGCCGGCGGCGCCAGAGCGCCCAGTTGCGCGGCCAGTACGCGTGGCGGACCCGGGGACCACCGGTCGTGGTCGCGGGCGTACCAGTGGTCACGCCCGGATCCGCCGCGCCGTGGTTGCGGGACGCGGCCGCCCGCGCGGGTGGCGAGGCGCCCGGTTCGCCCGGCGCCGCCGGGTCCCCGTCCGGTCCTGGATGCAATTGGTCACCTCCTTTCCAGCCTAGTGCCGCTCTTGAGTAATCTCATCGGTACCTGGCAGAGTGTTCACGCATTCCGTAGCCGGGTACCATCCCACAGCAACGGATCGGTCGCGGTCCCGGAGTAACTGCCGGGAACGCGGCGCAAAAGGTTCTGCGAGACTCTCCCCGCATGGAGGTGGCCCCCATGAGCAACCGCGACTTCTGAACCACCCTCGAATTGTCACCCGTGACGTCCGCGAATGCCATTCATGATCTTGGCCGTACCCGGAGGTGGCACCGGGCGCCTCATGACGGCCAGTGCCGCGGTTCCGTTCCGCCCACCCGGCGCCAGGCGAACGCCACCGGCACGGCCAGCAGCAGTCCCACCGCGCCCGCCAGCGCGATGGTCGTGTACGCGGAACCGACCGCCTGCGCGACCAGCCCGCCCACACCCACACCCACGCCCTGCGCGACCCGCAGCCCGGTCCGGTACAGGCCACCCGCACTGCCCCGGATGTCGTTCGGCACCCACGTGATGAACGTGGCCGACACCGTGATGACGTACGCGCCCGTGGCGCCGGCCAGCGCGAGCAGGACCAGCGCGAGCACCAGGTTCGGCCGCAGCGCGAACGCCGCCAGCGCGGCCAGCGGCAGCGCGGCCAGCACGCCGAGCAGCTTGCGGCGGTGCTCCGTCGTGACGAACCGCGACAGCAGGAACGTCCCGGCGACGAAGCCCAGCGGGTCGGCGGCCAGCAGCCAGCCGACCGCCTGGTCGCCCACGCCCAGCTGGGCGGCGAGCGGCGCCGCGAGGCCCTCCGGGATCACCGCCAGTCCGACGAGCCAGGACAGGTAGAGCAGCACCCGCAGCCGTTCGTCGCCGAAAACCTGCCGGACGGCGCCGAACCACGGGGCGCCGCCGTCGCCCGCGGCGGGCCGGCGCAGCACCAGCAGCCGCACGGCGACGGCGGCCACCAGGAACGTCAGCGCGTCGATCGCCAGAGCCCACGACGTCCCGATGGTGGTCACCAGCAGCCCGCCGGCGGCCAGGCCGGCCAGCATCGCCGTGTTGTTCGTGATCCCGCGCAGGTCCTGGCTCTGCAGGTAGACGTCGTCGTCGGCGAAGACCTCGCGGCCGAGCGCGTTCTGCGCCGCGTTGCCCGGCGCGTTCGCCAGCCGGGCGAGGACGAACAGCGCGAACAGCCAGCCCATCGGCATCCCGGGCAGGGCCATCAGCCCGATCAGGACGGCCTGCGCGAACGAGCCGGTCACCAGCACCGCGCGGCGGGGGAACCGGTCGGCGAGCTGGGCCAGCCCGAGCCCGCCGGCGAGCGCGGGCAGGAACGTCAGGGAGTAGACGACGGCCGACAGCAGCGGCGACCCGGTGCGGTCGAAGGTGAGGATGGCCAGCGCGACGATGGTCAGCTGGTCACCCAGCATCGACTGCGTCTCGGCGAACCACAGCGCGCGGAACTCGTGGTTGGCCAGAACGGCCCGGAGCCGGGGCGTCGCGCGCGTCGTCACCTCGTCACCACCGTGCCCCGATCGAGTGAACATGGACCGTCCGCATTGTGCCTCTCCGGTGACGACCCCAGCCGGGGGAGTCACGGACGACCACCGGAAAGCACCCTCAGTATGCCGCCGGTTACGCCGCGATGTCCCCGGAACGGCCGCCGGTCACCCCCTCGTGACCGGCCCGGAGTACCTCCGGACTGATCGAACCGGGCTCGCTCGGCGCAGGGCGGCGGCCGCTCGTCGTCGCGCCGATGCCGCGTTGGACCGAATGGGCCAAGACTGGACAGTGAGCCGGCCGGGGTGGGCGGACCGCGCGCCGCCGGCGCCGCAGATCGGGGAGAAGCGATGGACGGGTTGATGCAGGGCAAGGCGGTCGTGGTCACCGGCGCCGGCCGCGGCCTGGGCGAGGCGTTCGCGGTGCACATCGCGCGCGAGGGCGGGGCGGTGGTGGTCAACGACGTCGACGCCGAGCTGGCCGAGCGGACGGCGGAGAACATCCGGGCGCACGGCGGCCGTGCCGTCGCGAGCGGGCACAGCGTGGCCGAGGCGGGCGAGGCGCAGGAGATCGTCGACCTCTGCGTCAAGGAGTTCGGCGGGATCGACGGGCTGGTCAACAACGCGGGGCTGAACTACGAGGCACTGCCCTGGGAGGACGACGCCGAGCAGGCGCGGGAGCTCGTCGCGGTCAACGTGCTCGGCGTGGTGAACACCGGCCTGGCCGCGATCAAGGCGATGGTCGGCGCGGGCACCGGCGGCTCGATCGTCAACATCTCCTCGGGCGCCTCGCTCGGGCAGCGCAAGCTCGGCGTGTACGCGGCGAGCAAGGGCGCGGTCGCGTCCCTGACCTACTCCTGGGCCCTCGACCTCGAGGACGCCGGGATCCGCGTCAACGCCGTCTGCCCGCTCGCGCACACGCGGATGGTGTGGAAGTCGGAACGCTCCCTGCGCGCCTGCCCGCCGGACCGCACGCCGTCGCGGATCGCGCCGGTGGTGCTGTTCCTGCTCGGCGACGGCTCGCACGGCATCACCGGCCAGATGATCCGGTGCAACGGCCCGCAGCTGCACATCATGGGCCAGCCGTTCCTCAAGCAGCCGATCCTCGAGCGCCCGGTGTGGGACACCGAAACCGTGCAGAAGGCGTTCGACGAGGTGTTCTCCGCCCACCTGGAGAACTACGGCCTGGAGAAGCGCGTCCCGCCACGGCTGCGCAAGTGGACGGAGACCACCTCGCCCCGCACCGCCTAAGCGCCCGCCGCGGGCTCGCGGGCCGCCGCGTAGAGGGCCTCGATGTCGGTCGAGTAGCGGTCGTTGATGACCCGGCGCTTGAGCTTGAGCGTCGGGGTCAGCTCGCCGGATTCGGGCGTCCACGTCTTCGGCAGGACGTGGTAGCGCTTGATCTGCTCGATCCGCGCCAGCCTGCTGTTGGCCGACTCGACCGCGCGCTCCAGTTCGGCCCGCACGGCCGGGTGCGAAGCCAGCTCGTCCGGAGCGGCCTCGACGCCGTTCGCCGCGGCCCAGCCGGGGGCGATCTCGTCGTCGAGCACGATCAGCGCCGTCACGTAGGGGCGGTCGTCGCCGATCGCCACGGCCTGGCCGATCAGCGGGTGCTCCTTGAGCAGGCCCTCGATGCGGGTCGGCGCGATGTTCTTGCCGCTCGAGGTGATGATCAGTTCCTTCTTGCGGTCGGTGATCGTCACGAAGCCGTCTTCGTCGATCGTGCCGATGTCGCCGGTCGCGTACCAGCCGTCGGCGTCGGTGGCGTCCTTGATCGTCCCGTCCTCCTGGAGGTACCCGAGGAACACGATCGGGCCGCGCACCAGCAGCTCGCCGTCCTCGGCGACCTTCACCTCGACGCCGTCGAGCGGTTTGCCGACGGTGCCCGCGCGGAAGTCCGAGCCGGAGTTGGACGTCGCCGCGCCCGTCGTCTCGGACAGGCCCCAGACCTCGCAGATCTCGATGCCGAGCCCGGCCAGGAAGTAGATGATCTCCACCGGCAGGGCGGCCGCGCCGCTGGAGGCGACGAGCACCTTGTCGAGCCCGAGGAGCGCGCGGATCGGGGCGAGCGCGGCTTCGTCGGTCTGCCGGATCTTCTCCGCCAGTTCCTCGGGCACCGGCTTTCCGGCGCTGCGCAGCTTGTAGCCCTGCTGCAGCAGCTCGTTCGCCTGCAGCAGCGCGGTGCGCTTGTCCTCCGGCACGCCGCCGAGCATGTTCTTGAGCCCGGCGACCATCTTCTCCCACACGCGCGGGACGCCGAAGAAGCTCTGCGGGTGCACCTTGCCGAGCGCGCCGACGACCCCCGCCGGGTCGGCGAGGGTGTGCACGTGCCCCGCCCAGACGATCGGCAGGTAGATCGACAGCTGCCGCTCGGCGATGTGCGCCAGCGGCAGGTACGCGATGTTCGTCGCGTGCATCGGCGGGTGGTGCAGCTCGGTGACCGCGTACGCCTGGTGGATCGCGTTGCGGTGCGAAAGCACGACGCCCTTCGGGTCACCGGTGGTGCCGGAGGTGTAGATCATGGACAGCGGGTCGTCCGGCTTGATCTCCCGCCACGACCGCTCGAACGCCTCCGGATCCGCGGCAAGCGCTTCCCGGCCCCGGGCCCGCAGATCGGCGAAGGAGAGGAAGCGGTCGTCGCCGTCGGGGATCGCGGTTTCGTCCAGCACGACGATGTGCCGCAGCGCCGGGAGGTCTTCGAGCACCGGCCGCCAGCGCGCCAGCTCGCTCTCCCCGCCGAGCACCACGACCGGCGCCGCGCTGTGCCGCGCGACGAACCGGATCTGGTCCGGGCTGAGGGTGGCGTAGGCGGTGCAGGGGATCGCGGACAGGTGCGTCGCGGCCAGGTCGGCGACGATGTGGTCCGGGCAGCCGGGTGCCATGATCAGCATGCGGTCGCGCGGGGCGAGCCCGAGCCCGGCGAGCCCGCGGGAGACCTCGGCGATCGCCGTGCGGAACTGTCCCCACGTCAGCGTCGGCTGTCCTTCGATGTCGAGCGAGGTGATCGCCGGCAGGTCCGGGTATTCGACCGCGTTGCGGTGCAGCAGCCGCGGGATCGTCTGGCCTTTGGTCTGCTCGGCGACGGACGGGGTGGTCAACGCTGGCCTCCTCGGTGCTCCGGATGGCCACACTGTAGGGGCTCCCGGCGCGGGGGGATAGAGAATCGCGGCCACGTCAGGCGGCACCGTCGAACCGGACAAAGCGGTCAGGTCCCCACGACTGTCCACTGTGTATACGGGCGTCGGCGCGCGAACCGCGCTTCAATGGGGGGACCACGTACTCCAGGGGGAATCGATGACGCGGTCGGCTCGTGAACTGCTCGGGAAGATCCAGGCCGGACTCGCGCCGCGCGACGGCGACAACCGGCTCGTGCCGCTGATCACCGCCGGCCGGGCGCCGCGCGCGGTGTTCGCCGCGCTCGCCGCCGAGGAGAAGCTGATCACCCTCAGCGACTGGCGCAGTTTCCACGAGCTGGCCGCCCGGGCCGGCGAACCGAACGCGCGCGCCTTCTTCGGCGGGCTCGCGCCGGGCGAGCAGCAGGCGAACGGGATGCTGGACGCGCTGCTCGCCGCGACTGGTCCGGACCACGGCGAGGAGCTGCCGCGCGCGGGCTGCCAGGTGTACCCGGCGTACGTCGCCTGGCTTGCGCTGAACGGCGAGCCGGCGGCGACCGCGGCGGGGATCTTCGCCAATTTCGCCGCCTTCGGCCGGTACTGCCGGGACGTCGCCGCCGGCATGCGCGAGCACTACGGGTTCACCGACGAGCAGTGCGCGTTCTTCGACTTCTTCGCCGCGGACGTCCCGGAAATAGAGGAACAAGCGCTCGCCGCGATCCAGGCCGGTCTCGACGCGCACCGGCTCGACGAAGGCGAAGCGCATCGCTGTGCGCGGCTGTTCCAGAGCTACGAACTGCTCTTCTGGAACACCTTGGCCGACGAGTTCCCGGGCTGAGGTGCCCGCCGGCCGCCGCGGAACCGGTACCGGGGCCCGCGCAGCGTGATCGGCCGACCGCGGTTGCGGATTGCCGGGAATTCCGCGGCCCTTTCCGGGGAATCCGTGGCTGCGCTCGCGAATCCTGATCCATTCCGCTTTCCCGCGGCTGTCCACTCCGGACGAACGTGGTCTTCGGGAGGGCGCGCGCGGATCCGTGATGTTCGTCACCGAACGATTCGATGCTGTCGTACGTAGAGGGTGCCGGCCGGACGCGCGGCGGGTCCGGGAGCGCTTCCCCCTGCTCACTTCCGTACAGGGGACGAAAGTCGGCCTGCGACGAAGGTCACGACTTACGGTGGTGGACTTTCCAAGCGCAGGCAGCGAGTGTGGACGGGTCACCGATCCAAGATCACGTTCTCGCCACGGACTTGACGCGCCCTGGAGGGCTGCCTAACGTCGTCGCGGGCGAAGCAGACCACGGTGATGTTGATCCGGCTGGTCGGAATCCGGGTGTTGACCGCCTCGGGCGACCCGAAACCATGTACTGCCGGAAGGAAAACGGACCCAGGTGAAGCAGATTTCTCTTCGACGCAACCGGGGATCCTCGATTCGGAAGCGCGTGCTCACGATCGCGCTCATCCCCAGTGTGGCCCTGCTGCTGGTCGGGGTGGCCCTCGCGGGCTACCTCATCTACGACGCGGTCACCGCTCGTGATTACACCAGCCGGATCCGGAACTCGGAAGCCCCCGCGATCCCCTTCTTCGCCGCGCTGCAGCAGGAGCGCCAGGCGACCCTGAGCCTGCTGGCCGGGCAGAGCAACCAGCGGGCCGTGCTCGCGGCCGTCCGTCCGAAGACGGACGCGACCGCCGCCAAGGAGATCGAGAACCTCCGCGAGAACTTCGCGGACTACGACGACACCCCGCCGAGCGTGCAGAAGAACATCGCCACGTTCTTCGGGCTCTTCCAGCAGCTGCCGCAGACGCGCCAGGCGGTCGACAGCGGCCAGCTGCAGATCGGCCAGGCGTTCGCCTACTACAACAAGCTGTTCGACCAGTTCACCGACGGCGTCGCCGGGCTCGCGCAGAAAGCGCGCGGCGCGCAGAACGCCTACGACCGGCTGACCGCCATCCCGCTGTTCACCGCGGCCGACGCGATGCAGCGCAGTGACGCGCTCGCCGCCGCCGGGCTGGCCGCGGGCGGTCTGTCGAACGACGACTTCCGCGCCTACGTCGGCCAGGTCGGCGCCTACCACGCCCAGCTCGACGCGTCGGCGCCGAAGATGATCCCCGAGGTCAAGGCGAAGTACGACCAGCTGCTGGCCAGCCAGCCGTGGCAGGCCGTGACCCAGGTCGAGACCGCGTTCCTGCGCGGTGACCTCTCGAAGCTGCCGGTGCCGCAGGACCAGTGGCGAGCCGCGGCCCGCCAGGTCGGCGACGCGCTGATGGGCATCTTCATCCTGCAGAGCTCGAACGCCAGCCAGGCCGCGATCAACGACGCGGACTCGACGTTCACCGAGTCCCTGATCGCCGGTGTGGTCGCGGTCCTGTTCGCGGTCTTCGTGGTCTTCGTCGCCGTCCGGCTGTCGAACCGGCTCATCGGCCGGCTGCACCGGCTGCGCGAGGACACCCTCGACGCGGCCGAGGTCCGGCTGCCCGAACTGGTCGCCCGGGTCCAGGCGGGCGAGCCCGTCGACCTCGAAGAGGGTGGTCACTTCCTCGACCACGGCACCGACGAGATCGGCCAGGTCGCCGACGCCTTCAACAAGGCGCAGCAGACCGCCATCGCGGCCGCCATCGAGGAGGCGAAGACCAAGGAGGGCACCAAGACGGTGTTCCTCAACATCGCCCACCGCAGCCAGGTCATCGTGCACCGCCAGCTCAAGGTGCTCGACCAGGCCGAGCGCAAGCAGGAGGACCCGGACCAGCTGGACACGCTGTTCCAGCTCGACCACCTCTCCACCCGCGCCCGCCGCAACGCGGAGAACCTGATCATCCTCGGCGGCGGGCAGCCGGGCCGTCAGTGGCGCAACCCGGTCGGGCTGGCCGAGCTGGTCCGCGGCGCGTCCGCCGAGACCGAGGACTTCGCCCGGGTCAAGACGGCCGTGCTGCCGCAGATCGCCATCCGCGGCCCGGTCGTCGGCGACCTCGTGCACCTGCTCGCCGAGCTCATCGACAACGCGACGGCGTTCTCGCCGCCGCAGTCGCGGGTCGAGATCCGCGGCAACGTGGTCGGCAAGGGTGTCGTGATCGAGGTCGAGGACCAGGGTCTCGGGCTCGAGCCGGACCAGACCGAAGAGATCAACGCGATGCTGGCCGACCCGCCGGACTTCGGGATCATGGCGCTGTCGGACGAGCCGCGCCTCGGCCTGTTCGTGGTCGCGCGGCTGGCCGCGCGGCACGGCATCCAGGTGCACCTGCGGGAGTCGGCCTACGGCGGCACCCGGGCCATCGTGCTGGTGCGCACCGACCTGCTGGCCCCGCTCGCGGACCTCGAGCCGGAGCAGCCGATCACCCCGCCGAAGCCGGAGCTGGTCCCGAACCCGGCCGAGCCGGAGACCGCGGCCAACGACGAGGTCGCGCCGCTCAAGCGGCCGGTCCGCCGCCCGGCCCGGCACCGCACCGAGCCGCCGGTTTCGCCCGTGACGGCCCCCGCCGCCGTGACCCCGCCGCCGGCACCCGTGCCGCCCGCGGCCGTCCCGCCGGTCACCGTCCCGCCGCCGGTCCCGGAGCGCACGCCGTCCGCGCCGACGCCGGTCCCGGTCGGCTCCGTGCCGGAGCCGGTGAGCCAGCCGACCCAGGCCCAGCCGGTGGCCGCGGTCCGCCCGCCCGCCCCGCCGAACCGGACCTCGCGCCCGGCGCGGCCGGCCGCGCAGCAGCCGGTGTGGCCGCCGCAGGAGCCGCGGGCCGCGGCGACGCCCGAGAGCCGCCCGCAGCAGCCGCGCCGCCCGGAGGCCCCGGGCCGCCCGCCGCTGCCCCAACGGCGACGCCAGCAGAACCTCGTGCCCCAGCTGCGGGAAGATAAGCCCGCACAGGAACGCGAAGAGGTCCGGCTGGACTCGCCGGAAGTCGCCCGCAGCAGGCTGTCCGCCTTCCAGCAAGGCACCCGGCGGGCCCGTGACGAAGAGTTTCCCGAGAACGACGACAGGTACGGAGAGCGCGAGTAATGGTCAACTCAGGCGCCCACGAGCTCGACTGGCTGCTGGACGACCTCGTCAAGCGGGTCGCCGGGGCGGACCGGGCGGTGGTGCTGTCCTCGGACGGCCTGCTCATCGGGAGGTCGGGCAACCTCTCGGAGGAGGACGCCGAACACCTGTCCGCGGTGGCTTCGGCGTTCCAGAGCCTGGCCCGCGGCACCGGGCGGCACTTCGGCGGCGGCAACGTCCGCCAGACGATGGTCGAGATGGACCACGCGTTCCTGTTCGTGACGGCGGCCGGGCGAGGCGCCTGCCTCGCCCTGCTGGCCCGTGAAGACGCGGACATGGGGCTGGTCGCGTACGAGATGAACCTGATGGTGAAGCGGGTCGGGCAGGTGCTCACCTCCGCCCCGCGGACCGCCGGCGCGCAGCCCACCGCGCCATGAGCGCACGGCACGAAGCCTGGTTCGACGACGAGGCCGGCCCGCTGGTCCGGTCCTACGCGGTCACCGGTGGCCGCACCCGGTCGGACACGCTCGGGCTCGACCTCATCACGCTGGTGGTCGCGCTGCGCACCGCGCACGAAGCAGGAATGCTCGAACCGGAGTACGCGCGCATCATCGCCTTGTGCCAGCGGCCGGTCTCGGTGGCCGAGGTGGCCGCCCGGGTCGATCTCCCGCTGCCCGTGGTGAAGGTGATGCTCAGCGACCTCATCGAGCAGAACCTGGTGCTGTTCCGTACCGCGGCACCGGTCCAGGAAACTCCCAACCGACACGTATTGCAGGCGGTTCTTGATGGCATCCGGAAACTCTGACCCCCGGCGGAACCTGACCGCGACCGCGGTCAAGGTACTCATCGCCGGCGGGTTCGGGGTCGGCAAGACCACGATGGTCGGTTCGGTGAGCGAAGTGCCGCCACTGCGGACCGAGGAGGTCATCACCACCGCGTCCGAGGGGGTCGACGACCTCTCCGGTGTCGAGCAGAAGACCACCACGACGGTCGCGCTCGACTTCGGCCGCATCACGATCAACCCGGACCTGATCCTCTACCTGTTCGGCACGCCGGGGCAGGACCGGTTCTGGTTCATGTGGGACGAGCTGGCGGAGGGCGCGCTCGGCGCCGTCGTGCTGGCGGACACCCGGCGGCTCGACAGCTGCTTCGCCGCGGTGGACTTTTTCGAGCGCCGCAACCTGCCGTTCGTCGTCGGCGTCAACTGCTTCGACGGCGCGTACCGCTACGGCACGGAGGAGGTCCGGCAGGCGCTCGACGTCGGCATGGACGTCCCGCTGCTGCTGTGCGACGCCCGCGAGCGCGAGTCGACCAAGCAGGTGTTGACCAGTCTGATGGAACACGTGATGGCGCGGTCCGACCTCGCGGCCGCCCAGGGCGGCTACTAGCCGGACCGCGCTCGGTCTGCTCCTCAGCGACGGCGCTTGATCAGGTTGTCGAGCGCGAACCGGCCCGGGCCGATCGCGGCGAACAGCAGGAAGACCCACGAGTAGACCGCCGACGGCTCGCCCATGTTCTGCAGCGGCAGCAGGCCCATCGGGGCGTGCACGGTGAAGTAGGCGTAGGCCATCACGCCGGAGAGCAGGATCGCGGCGGGCCGGCTGGCCAGCCCGACCAGCAGCAGGACGGCGCCGGCGAGCTCCAGCAGGCTGCCCCACCAGCCGGGCCAGGAGCCGAACGGCACGCCGCCGCCCTGGCCGTCGATCCCGCCGAAGAAGCCGAATCCCTGCAGGCCGTGGAAGCCGAACAGGAACGAGATCACGATCCGGCTCGCGCCGACGACCAGCCCGGTGACCTTGGTCGTGGCCGGGGTGGCGGTGGTCCGGGTTTCGCGGGCGATGGTGGCGGTCATGGTGGGTTCCTTCCCTGGGTTCCGCTTGCCTTCTGCCTACGCGTCGAGCGGGCCCCGGCCGGATCGACACCCTCGCGGAAAAATCTTGGAAGAGTTTCGGGAGACTGTGTCCATGGCGGGCAAACAAAGTGCCGGGCTCCTGCTCTACCGGGGCCGCGGTGACGACGTCGAGGTGCTGCTGGGCCACATGGGCGGGCCGTTCTGGGCGAAGAAGGACGCGGGCGCGTGGTCGCTACCCAAGGGCGAGCTCGACCCGGACGAGTCCCCGGAGGCGGCGGCCCGGCGGGAGTTCGAGGAGGAGCTGGGCCTGCCCGCGCCCGACGGCGAGTACGTCGAGCTGGGCGTGGTGAAGCAGTCCGGCGGCAAGGTCGTGACGGCGTGGGCGGTCGAGGCCGACCTCGACCCGGCCGCGGTGGTGCCCGGGACGTTCACCATGGAGTGGCCGCCGCGCTCGGGCCGTCAGCAGGAGTTCCCCGAGGTGGACCGGGTCGAGTGGTTCCCGCTCGAGGCCGCCCGGGAGAAGCTGGTGAAGGGTCAGCTGCCGTTCCTGGACCGGCTGCTGGCGCTGGTCAGCGGCTGAGCAGGGCTTCCAGCGGCTTGGCGGTGAACGACGGCAGCACGACGTCCGCCTGCCCGAAGTCGAGGTTCCGGGTGATCGCGTTCGGTACGGCGACGCAGGTCAGGCCGGCGGCCTTGGCCGAGGTGACGCCGTGCGGGGTGTCCTCGAAGGCGATGGCCTCGGCCGCCCCGGTGCCGAGTGCTTCGAGAGCGGCGAGGTAGAGGTCCGGGTCGGGCTTGGCCTTGTGGCGGTCCCCGGTGAGGACGGCGTCGAAGTAGTGGTCGATCCCGAGCCGTTCGAGGTGCGGGTTCACCCAGGCCCCGGACGAGCTGGAGGCGACGGCCAGCCTGATGCCGTGCTCGCGCGCGGTTTCCAGGTAGCCGAGCACGCCTTCACGCGGTCCGAGGTCCTCCAGCAGCCGGAGGACGTGTGCCCGCGTCCGGGGCCGCAGCGCCTCCGGGTCGATGCCGGGGACGTGCTCGGCGAGCAGGGCGAACATGGCGGGCGTCGTCCGGTGGGTCCCGATGACGGCGTACCAGGCGTCCAGCGGCAGTTCGGTGCCGTGTTCGCGGAAGACTTCCTGCCAGGACTGCAGGACGGCGGACTCGGTGTCGGCGAGGGTGCCGTCGAAGTCGAAGACCAGGGCGCGGGTGGGCACGCCTGCACCCTGCCCGGTCGGTGATCGACCGGGCAAGGGAGTTGTGACGAGGTCCTACGGGTGGACGGTCAGCCGGTGCAGGCGTTCACCGATCTTGTAGTACAGGTCGCCGAAGCGGTCGGCCGTCAGGTCCTCGACGCCCGATTCGGTCAGCAGGACCGTGACCGCCTTCGTGGCCTTGTCGATCTTGAAGATCCGGTCGCCCTGCGTGCCGTAGACGTGGTCCGGGTCCTTGGGCACCGTCAGCAGCACGCCGTCGCGCCAGGCCATCGTCGACTTCGCGGCGTAGTCCGGGTCGGCGAACAGGCGCTGCGTCTTCATCGCCGAGGGCGCGGCCGGGTCGAAGGTGAGCAGTGAGCCGCCGGACAGGCCCCACACCTGCCCGTCCACCTCGGTCAGGGCGGTGACGGCCCGGGGCGCGGTCAGGGGCAGCGCGTACCGCGTCACGGCGCCGTTCGCCGGGTCGTAGGAGAACACTTCGGCCGAGGCGTCCGGCGCGAACACCGGGTTGACACCCAGTGCGCCGCGCGTCGACGTGCCGCCGAAGACCTTGCCGCCCGCGAAGGCCAGGGAGACCACCGCCTGGCCGGGGACGACGCAGACGGTCCGGCCCGGCGTGCCGTCCTTCCAGACGCTCAGCGCGCCGCTGCGCTTCCCGTACTTCGGCACGGTTCCCATGTAGACGGTGCCGTCGGGGCCGCCGGCCAGCGCGTACGGGCGGTCCTGCGGCGGCGGGCCCTCGCCCGCGCGGCAGTCGGCGGCCTTGTCGCCCGCGGCGCCACCGGTGTACTGCAGCTTCGGCGGCCACGCGCCGCCCGGCTCGTAGCTGTACAGCCGGGCCGAGGGGTAGACGCCGATGTAGAGCTTCCCGTCGTGGGCCAGCAGGCTGTCGGTCTGGTTGAGGCCGGTGAGGGTCTTCGTGTCCGGGTGGTTCTCGTCGGTGTCGCCGTGCAGCGGGTCGTAGGCACCGGTGCCGCCGGTGAGGTAGCCGCCGGTGTAGATCTTGCCGTCCGGGCCGGTGCCGAGCGCGTTGATCGCGGCGGGCAGCACGGGGGTGCCGGTCACGAGCCGGGTGCTCGACGCGCCGGTCGCCGGGGCGTACTTGAAGATCCGGGTGCCGTCCGGCGCCGCGCCGAGACCGACGAGGGTCCCGTTCTCCCAGCTGTAGCCGGTGACGTCGAGATCGGGCCGGACGGCCGTGGGCTGCACGGCTTTCGTGGCGATGTCGTAGGACTGCAGCAGCCCGTCCTTGGTGAACCAGACCTTGCCGTCCGCGGCCGGGGAGTGGTGCAGGTCGGTGTCGGTGATCGCCGCGTCCACGACCGAGCGGTACGAGCCGTCGGCGTTCTTGACGACCTGCAGCACGAGCAGTGTCCGGTCGAACCACGCGAACAGCCGGCCGCCGGTCCAGGTCAGGCCGCCCACCATGGAGTTGTGCGCGTACTCGGCGGGCAGCAGGCTGTCGGTCCGCCCGGTGACGTTGTCGTAGCGCACCAGCGAGGCGTTCGTCCCGGTGCCGAGGTAGGTCGCGTTGGCGGCCGGGTCGTGGGCGATGCTGCGCACGTACTCCGCGCCGGCGACGATCGGCGTCGCGCCGATGGTGGTGAACGCGCCGTTGTCGTACTTGAAGTAGCGGCCGTCGTTGTAGGTGCCGCCGTAGACCTTGCCGTTCGCGCCGGCTTCGAGGTCCCAGATGAAGGAGTACCCGCCCTCGGCGCGGCCGAGGTCGGTCAGCGTGGTGGTGCCCGGCACGTGGCGGTACAGCTTGGAGTTGGGGTAGGTGCCGAGGTAGACGCTGCCGTCGGTGGCCGTGGTGGCGGCCCAGCCGCCGACCGTCGGGGTGTCGGCGGTGTCCGGGAAGGTGAGCTTCGAGGTGACCTTTTCGGTGGCGACGTCGATGACGGCCAGCTGCGGGTTGCTGTCGGCGGTGCCGGTGTAGACCGCGTAGGCCTTGCCGCCGGCGAAGGTGGTGGCGTTGGGGACGCTGCTTTCCAGCTGCACGCCGAGATCGGTGCGGTCCTTGCCGATCACCACCTCGTCCCAGTACGCGGTGCCGACGTTGCCGACGCCGGAGTAGACGAGCGCCGAGACACTGGCGGTGCCCGCGGGCGCCGTCCCCGAAGCCGTGGCGGTGGTCCACTTGCGGCCGGAGACCGAACCACCGGTCACGCTGCCGAGCAGCTGCCCGGCGGCGTCACGGAACCGCAGGTAGAGGTCGGCCGCGCCGCTCTCGGTCCAGACCGGGGCGTAGGCGGTGTACCGGACACCGGCGGTCGCGGGCAGCCCGGGCTGGCTCTCGCGGCCGTAGGCGTTGTCCGGGGAAGTGTCGTCCACGCGCGCCGCGGTGCGCCCGTCCCACGTCACGGCCGTGAAGCCGCCGGGACTGTGCGACCCGCTCCAGCCGGTCAGCCCCTGGTCGAACCCGCCGTTGGGGATCCGCAGTTCGGCCGCGCCCGCCGGCGCGGCGGCGGCGAGCAATCCGGTGGCCACCGTGGCGGCGAGGGCGGCGGACAGTAATCGTCTCATGGCCGCCACGGTCGGGCGTGGGCGTACAAAACCGGTACAAGGGCTGCTCAGGCGAGGAAGAACTCCGTCAGCACCGGGGCCAGCGCCGGCGCCTTCACGATGTGCGTCTGCCCCGGCAGCGTCCGGTACTCCGCCGACGGCAGCACCTTCGCCAGCGAGGCCACGCCGTTGCGCATCCAGTCCGGGCTGCGGCCGCCGTCGATCACCAGCGCCGGGACCTTCACCTCCGGCCAGGCCGCCGGCAGCGGACGGCCCGCCTGGTGGTCGATCACCATCGCCGTGTCGTACGGGATAGTGTGGGCCACCCGCTTGAGCTTGGCCCAGAAGGGCATGATCCGCATCAGCGCCACCATCGTGCCGCTCAGGCCGACGCCTTCGGTCATGAACAGCTTGACCGCCTTGCCGCGCTTGTCCTCCTTCAGCGCTTGCCCGAGCCGGGCCACGTAGTCCTCCGGGACGCGGGGACGGCTGCCGTCCACGATGAACGGCGGCTCGTACAGCGCCAGCTTCCGGACCGGGAGGCTCGGCGCCGCCGCGAGGGCCAGGGCGACGCCGGAGGAAATGCCGAACAGGAACGTCTCGCCGCCCGCCTCCTCGGCGACCGCGGCGAGGTCCTCGACCTCGCGCTCGACCGCGTACGGCCCGGTGTCGCCGCTCTCGCCCCGGCCCCGGCGGTCGTAGGTGTACACGGTGAAGTGCGCGGCCAGTTCCTTCGCCAGCGCGTCGTTGGGGGATGAGCCGCGGTAGCACATCGCACCGTCCACGAGGACGAGCGCGGGGCCGGACCCGGTGCGGGTGTAGGCGATCCGGGTGCCGTCGGCCGAGGTTGTCGTCGTCATGCGGACAGCCTGACTGCCGACGCATCGGTCTGTCAAGACAAAAAAATTTGTCGGTGGTGAGCGGCCGGAGTGGCCGGGAGGGGAACGTCAGGCCGAACGCAAGGTCAGGAGCGTGATCTCGCTGGGGGCGAAGATCCGGAACGGCGGGCCCCAGAACCCCGTGCCGCGGCTGTTGTACAGCTGCGTCCCGCCGTGCCGGGTCAGGCCGGACAGCGTCGGCTGGTCGAACCGGACCAGCAGGTGGAACGGCCAGATCTGCCCGCCGTGCGTGTGCCCGGAGATCTGCAGGTCGACGCCGGCCTCGCGGGCCTGGCGGACCTGCTTCGGCTGGTGGGCCAGCAACACCACCGGGACGCCATCGGGCCGGTCGGCGAGCGCCGCGGCCAGGTCGGGGCCGTGGCCGGGCAGACCGGACGTCGTGCCGGTCGGGTCGTCGATGCCGGCGAAGAGGATCCGGTCGCCGCCGCGCTCGAGCAGCGTCGAACGGTTGTGCAGGATGTCCCAGCCGAGGCCTTCCATGTGGTCGAGCCACGCCTGGGCCTCGCCGAAGTACTCGTGGTTGCCGGTGATGTAGAACCGGCCGAGCCCGGCCTGGACGCCGCCGAGCGGGTCGACCTGCTTACGGCGCTTGGCCACCGCGCCGTCGGCGAGGTCGCCGGCGTGGCAGACGACGTCCGCCTCGAGCGCGTTGACCGCCGCGACGACGTCCTCCGACCACTTCGTCCGGTCGATCGGCCCGAAGTGGGTGTCGGTCAGCACGGCGACGCGCAGGCCGTCGAGCCCCGGCCCGAGCCGCGGGATGACGACGTCGACGGCCTTCACCGGCGGCACGCGCATGGCGACGCGGTTGCCGTGCACGAGCAGCCCGGCGGCGACCAGCGCGGTCGCGCCCGCGACGATCCGCGACCGCGCCGGATCGTCGACGCCGAGCAGCGCGACCCGCAGCACCAGGCTCAGGATCGACCAGCTGAACAGCACCCAGATGACGGCGAGCAGCGAGTCGCCGAGGCGGGCGGCGCCGTCGCGCTGGCGTCGCCCGTGGCCGCGGACCATGGCGACCGGCATGGTCACCAGGCCCAGCGCGAACAGCGCGGTGCCGGCGATCGTGCCCGCGGTGCCCCAGTCCGGCGCGAGCACCAGCGTCCACCAGGGGACGGTGAACAGCAGAAGCAGCGCCAGAAGCGGCACGACGACTAGTTGGCCTCTCATCGAACCAGATTACAGCCCATCGGGCTGTTAGCGTTTTCGCTACTCTGGTGGGGGAAGGAAGGGGGCGCCGCCGTGACCACGTTGCTGGAGCTGGCGTTCCCCGCCCTGACCGGTCCGACGGCGCTGGTCGCCTTCGCCTCCCTCGCCGCCGCCGGCCTGCTGATCGTGCTGCTCGTCGGCAGCACGCACCGCCGCGAACTGGCGTTGTGGTCGGTGCCGGTCCGCAGCCGCGCCACGGCGTTGCGCCGCCGGGCCCGGCTCGCCGAGTCGATCCGGCTCCGCGACCCCGGCCGGCCCGGTCGCAGCAGACCCCGAGCACCCGGTTCCCGCAGCACGGCTGCGTAGGAACCGCTTCGACGCAGCCATTCCGCTCACCTCCACCCCTTCCACTCATGCCCGTCTTGTTCAAGCGGAGTGCTGCCCATGTTCGGCTTTCTCGACGTGCCCGTCGAAGGCGCGTACCACCTGATCCACGCCCTCACCGGCCCGCTCTCGACGGGCCTGGCCATCGTCGTCTTCACCCTCGGCGTGCGGCTGCTGCTGCACCCGCTCGCCCGGTCGGCGGCCCGCGGCGAGCGCGCCCGGGCCGCTCTGCTGCCGGAGATCCAGGCCCTGAAGGACAAGCACGGCCGCGACCGCGACCGGCTGGCCGCGGAGCTGACGAAGCTGCAGCAGGAGTCCGGGAATTCGCTGTTCGCCGGCTGCCTGCCGCTGCTGCTGCAGCTGCCGTTCTTCATGGTCATGTACCGGCTGTTCACCACGGCCACGATCGGCGGCGAACCCAACTCGCTGCTCGGCGCGACGCTGCTCGGGACGCCGCTGGGCGCGCACGGCCTGGCCGGCAGCCCGCTCGTGTTCGTGATCGCCGCCGGGCTCGCCGTCGTGGCGTGGTTCTCGGTGCGCCGGCAACCGGCCGCCGCCGCCGCCGAGGCGCCGGGCGGGAAGCTGCTGCGGTTCCTGCCGTACGGCACCGTGCTCGCGACACTGGTCGTGCCGCAGGCCGCCGGGATCTACCTGCTCACTACGACCGCGTGGACCGTCGCGGAACGGGCGCTGCTACGACGCGGCTCGTGAACGCCGCCACTCCTCGACCGCCTCTTCGGCGTCGACCAACGCGACCGTCAGCGGCGGGCCGGTGTGGTGGTTGAGGTAGGCCCGGCGGATCCGCTCGTTGAGCTCCTCGACGACCTCCCGCACCCGCCGTTCGGTCCGCTCGGCGGCGAGCGTCACCGGCAGGTCCTGGACTTCGCGCTTGAGCGCGAGCGCCGGCGGCAGCAGGGCCTTCGTGTCGTGCCCGCCCTTGCGGACTTCGCGCAGCACCCAGTCGGTCGCGGCGTCGTTGCCGGTGGGCTTGGGCAGCGGTTTGCCGGTGCCGGGCAGGTCGTCGAACTCGCCGCGCGCCCGGGCTTCGTCGATCTGCCGATCGACCCACCAGCGGAAAGACACCTTGGGTGGTTTGCGCCGGGTCATCTCCTCACCCCCTCCGTCCGTCCTCCAGGGTAATGTCCGATCGACGAGCGAGGGGACCGCATGACCGTCGAACGCACGGGCGCCGAGGACGTCGACCGGACGCTGGCGCTGCTCTGGCGCACCCGCGGCGGCACCGCCGAACCGACCAGGGGCCGCCGCCCGACGCTGACGATCGAGCGGATCGTCGCCGCCGCGATCGCGGTCGCGGACGCCGACGGGCTCGCCGCCGCGTCGATGCACCGCGTCGCCAAGGAGCTCGGCGCCGGCACGATGACGCTCTACACCTACGTGCCCGGCAAGGCCGAGCTGGTGGACCTGATGGTCGACGACGTGCTCGTCGAGCGGCGGCTGCCCGGGCCGGGCGAGCCACGCCGCGGGGACTGGCGCGAGCAGGTGGCGCTCTACGCCGAGCGCACCCGGCGGGCCTACCGCGACCACCCGTGGCTGTGCGAGGTTTCGCGCGTCCGGCCGCCGCTGGGCCCCGGCCAGCTGGCGGGCCAGGAGTACCTGCTGTCGATCATGGACGCGCTGGGGCTGCCGCCGCGGCAGGCTGTCGCGGCGGCCAACGGGATCGGCACCTACGTCGACGCGAACGCCGCGCTCGACGCGGAGAACACCCGGCTGGAGCGCAGCACCGGCCAGTCGACCGAGGCGTGGTGGCACCAGCGGTCTTCGTTCTGGGAGAACTACTTCGTCGTCGACGCGCACCCGGCGATGAACCGCATCTGGCTCGGCGGCGGCTTCGACGAAAGCGCCAAGGCGCAGGGCGACGCGGCGTACGAGTTCGGCCTGAACCGGATGCTCGACGGCATCCAGGCCATGGTGGACTAGCGCCGGCTGCGCCACCGCGGCCGGCGGCGCTCCTGGCGGGGCACCTCGGCCGCCGGCTCCGCCCGCAGGACGTCCCGGCAGACCGGGTCGAACCGGCCGGGCTCCTCGATCATCGGCGCCGCGAGCACGACGTGCCCGCACACCGCGCGGAACCGCCCTTCGTGCCGTCCCGTCGCGAACTCGTCCTCGGTGACGGCGTGGGTGTAGCCGTCGGTGTCGCAGCGGATGTGCACCAGGAACGGCTCCACCCGGCTCATCCGGCCGAACTGGTCGAGGTCGGTTCGGTCGGCGCGTCCGTCGAGCCGGCCGGGGTGTCGGCCGCCGCCGTCGACGAAGGCGGCGGGGTGGTGCTGGTCGTCGCCGGCGGCGGCGTGGTCGGGTCCGACGACGGCGGCGGCGTGGTCGGATCCGGGGACGCCGGGGTGGTCGACGTCGGCGTGGTGGAGGCCGGGGTCGTGGACGTCGGCGTGGTGGGCGTCGTCGACGTGCCGGGCGGCGTCGTGCCCGGCGGCGTGACGACCGGCGCCGGCGGTGCCGGGACACCGACCGGGGACCCGGCCGCGGCGGCGTCCGGGGCGTCGGGCGCGCCGATCGGCACCTGGCTGTCGGGCAGCTGGGCCACTCCGCCGCGGTAGGCCGTGGCCCACGCCAGCACAGTGTCCACATAGGACTGCGAGTTGTTGTAGCGGCGCACCGCGATGCGCTGTCCCGCGTCGGTGGAGAGATCCAGGCCGCCCGAGCACAGGTAGCGCGCGGTGGCCAGCGCTTCGTCGTAGATGTTGTTCGGGTTCGACACGCCGTCGCCGTTGCCGTCGGAGGCGTAGCCGCGCCACGTCGACGGGATGAACTGCATCGGACCCACCGCGCGGTCCCACACGATGTCACCGTCGTACTTGCCGCCGTCGGTGTCCCGGATCGCGGCGAACGGGCCGGCGCCGTTGAGCACCGGGCCGAGGATCGGCTCCAGCGTGTCGCCGACGGCGTTGACGTACCCGCCGCGGCCGTGGTTCGACTCGATCCGGCCGATGCTGGCGATCAGCGCCCAGTCGAGGTGGCAGTTCGGCTGTTCCTTGCCGAGGATGTCCGCGGCGTTCTTGTAGGCCCTGAGCATGCTCCCGGGGATGCCGAGCGACCCGGAGATGCCCGCGGAGCCGGCCCGCCCGCCGGGCACGACCAGCGGTTCGGGCAGCGGCGGCTGGGGCAGGCTGCCGTCGACCGCGATCGGCGGCATGACGATGTTCGGCTGCTGCGGGGCAGCGGCGACGGCCTGGTCCGGCAGGCTGTCCCCGGTGTTGGCCACCACGACCGGCGCCGGCAGACCCGTGGTCAGCGTGGGCAGCACGACGAGCGCCCCACCCGCGAGCGCGGCAGCGGTCCGCCGGACCGAACGCGCGCCCTTGCGACGTGGCCGGTGCTTGGGCATGGTCGTCCCCGCTTCCCTCGATCTATCGCTGATCGCCTCACCCGATCGGCCGCACCCACCGGTACTGACCGGTAGGAGCAAGCTATCCGATGGAAGCAAACTTTGGCGAATGCCACAGCCGAATCTTCCCGTCAGCGAGAAGTTCGTCTGGATGGCACAAAACCTTCGTAGGAAATCTGTCAGATTCACCAGGACTTAACGGGCTGCCGCGGCCGGTTTTGCCCGGCAGGACACGGGCCCGGACGGTGCGGCCGGCTCGGGCGAGCGAGTCTTTACACGGACTTGAACCGTTCCTATGATCGGCCGTCCGGACGCGTTGCCGCCCGTCCGGACGGCCCGGGTGGAGGGTTTGATGGCACGTAGGGCTCCGCGCCGAGAGCAGGTCACCGTCGCCGAGCTGCTGGTCCGGTCCGACGCACCGCGCGACCGGTACCGCGACGAGGACACGCTCGTGCTCCCGCGGGCGCGTCACCGCGAGAAACCGCAGGTCCTGCGGTCCCTGACGCGGTTGCGGGTGTTGTCCGTGGTCGCCGGAGCCCTGGCCCTGACGGGTGGGGTGAGCGCGGCGGTGTCGATGCCGTCTCCCCGCGACGTGGCCACGACCTGGCCCCCGCCCGGCTTGGAACCCCCGGCGGTGGCCCTGGTGCCGCTGCCGGCGGACGTCGTGGTGCCCCCGGCCCAGTACGGCACGCCGCCTCCGGAATCCGCAACGCCGCCCGCCCCACCGGCCGGGATTTCCCCTTCCACCGGCGACGCGAAACCGAAATCCGCCGGTCCGGCCGGCCACCGCGGGACCCTCGCCCGCGCGGTGAAGATCGCCGACAAGGTGAAGACACCCCTGAAGGCGCAACCGAAGCCGCCGGTGCGCCACGAGGTCCCGGACATCCCGGTCTGGTCGCCCGGCCGCCCGGGAACCCCGGACTGGCCGTCGATGTCGGCCGGCCGCCGCCCCGCGGGTGTCCCGTCCGGAGGCCACCACGCCTGCGCCGGCGGAGGCCGCCACCGCCGCTGAGGGTCAGGCGTCGAGCGGGATTTGGTACTGCATGAAGCCCTTGTCGACGGCAACCTGGTCGTAGAGCCGCCGCGCGGCGGTGTTCGAGGTGTGGGTGTGCCAGTAGACGCGCACGCACCCCCGCGCCCGCGCCCACCCGGCGACGGCTTCGATCAGCGCCCGGCCGGCCCCGCGCCCGCGGACCTCGGCGTCGGTGAAGAGGTCCTGCAGGTAGCAGACGTCGGCCGAGGTGGTGCTGACGTGCGTGAAGAAGTGGGCGATGCCGACGAGCGCACCATCGACCCGGGCACCGAGCGCGTGCAGCCGTTCCCCGCGGGAGAACTCCCGCCAGGCCCGGTCCACGAGTTCCGGCGCGAGGGTTCGGCCATAGAAGGTGTTGTAGCCGGCGAAGAGGTTTTCCCAGGCAGCGCGGTCGTCTTCGGTGAGGCCCCCCACGGTGATCATGGTCCGAGGCTAACGCGCAGGGGACACGCACCGGACACAACTCACGAGTAAGGTGACGAACCCGAATCAAATTCATAGAATCGCGGAGCCCGGTCGGCGAAGGCAGCAGCGGAGGTTCTTGATGGCGCGCACGGCGCACCGTGCCAGTGGCAGGCCCGTGACGGTGGGCGAGCTGATGCTGCGGCCGGATGTCCACGGCCGTCGCCGCCCCGAGGATCTCGAGGTGCTGGAACTGGCTTACCGCATGCGCCGCCGAATCGGCCCGGAAGCAGCGACGCAGGTCCGCTCCCCGGGCGCCCGCGCACTGGCGGCCGTCACCGGCCTGTGGCGGCGCAGGTCGCGCTAGCTCGGTTGCGGCGGGGTTCGGTGATCTTGGTGGCCTGAGTGGAACTTTGCCTACTCACGGTGGCGAGTTCTCGGCCGGCTGCGTTCCGTGGACAGCAGCGGTGAGCCGACTTCCCAGCTGGAGCGGTGCCGCGGGCTGGTTTTTGCTACCGGTGGCTCGTCTGGTGCGTCCGCAGGGGTGGTTGAGTGAGGACCTGGGATGCGGTGCGTCGGCTTGAGGTGATGTGGGTGTAGGCCCGTAGCCGTGTGGCTGCGGGCCTGTCCCTGTGTTCAGGCTGCGAAGGGCAGGGGTTCGTGGAGGTTGTTGCGTCGGGGTTTTCGGCGTTTGTCGATGAAAACCGGTGGCAGAAACTCGGGTAGGCCGTCGGCTGCGATGCGGACTTCCCAGCCGGAGCGGTGCAGCAGCCGATGGTGGTGGGCACACATCAGCACCAGGTTGCCCAGATCCGTGGGACCGCCGTCGGCCCAGTGCCGGATGTGGTGGCCTTGGCAGTGGCGTGGTGGACGATGACAGCCAGGGAAGGCGCAGCCGCGGTCGCGCAGGAACAACGCTCGGCGGAGTCCGGCGGAAATCAGGCGGCGAAACCGGCCCAGGTTGAGCGGTTCGCTTTTGTCGCCCAGCACTGCGGGGATGATCATGGCGTCGCAGGCATGAACCCGCGCTTCGGCCGCGGACATCTCCCCAGTGTCGCCGAGGGTGGCTTTGCCAACCCCGGACTTCAGGTCCTGCAGGGATACCGCGACCATCACGTGAGCGCGTTCCCCGGCCTGCATCGGCAGATCCGGTGAGTTGAGCGCCAGATCCATCGCGTCGGAGAACGCGTCACCGTAGCGCTGCGGCAGGGAGCGGTGGTCCGGGCCATCATCGCTGCTGCGACGTTCAGCCAGCGCATCCAACAGGGCGCTGGCCCGGGTGCCGGTCTCATCGTCGAATCGGCCGTTCAGCTCCCACACCCCGGATCTTTTCCGGCGCAGGAACAACTCCCGGGGCGGGATCACGGGTTCGGTGTCGTCGGGCTCCGCACCATCCGGAACCAGGTGAGCGAGAATGCGAGCGCCGAGAGCGGCGACCTGCTTATGCCCAGCCTCGGCAGCGAAGGTCAGCAGGTTGGCCTCGGCGCTGTCGCGATGCTCGCAGGGCACCTCAGCGAGAACACCGGTGATCACATCGATCATCGGGTTGCTCAACCGTCCCGCGCGAGCGGCGGCGCCGATGGCCGGGGCCAACGCGGGAATCGGGGTGCCGTCAAGATTACGGCCAGGATTCAGCAAGCGGGCACGTCGCACGAGCCGTTCGGCCGCGGGCTTGGGGACATCGCCGAGGTGTTCCAGCAACCGGGCGGCAGAGCGATACCCGAACAGCTCCATGACTCCGCGCTGTTCGATTTCCACCAGCAGGGCACCGAGTTCGGCTTCAGCAGAACGCATGCACGCAAGCAACTCCCCGATGCGGTCGGCAAGAGCGACCGCCTCGGCGGAGGAGGGGTGGGCTGCGGTGCTGGTCATACCTCCAAGCTACCGACCATCGAACACCAGTTCACCACTCGAAAGGGTACGAATCCCAGCAACTGTCCGCACCCCAGAACAGCACCAACAGCAAACCGTCAGAATCCGTTCACCACAGGAGGTCCGGCCACCGACGCCATCGACGACGCCACCGGTTCGACCGCCGCGCAATGTGTTCCCGGGGCCGGCAGCTTGCCCGAAATCAAATAGTCGTCCGTCGCCCGCGTCACGCAGGAACTGTTCTTGGAATACGCCCCATGGCCCCACCCGTCGTAAGTGAGCAGGGTGCTGCCCGTCTGCCGAGCCACCGCCTGCGACCACGCGTACGGCGTCGCCGGGTCGTGGCGGCTGCTCAGCAGGAGCAGCGGGGGTGCGCCGTGGATCCGCGGCGGGCGCTGGGGGTTGCTCGTCTTGTTCGGCCAGCCGATGCAGCCGGTGATCGCCGTCCAGCCCAGGGAGTTGACCTTGACGTCCGGGGCGAACGCCGCGGCCACCCGGCGGTAGGTCTCCAGCTCGGCGAAGCTGTGCACCGGCATCCGCCAGTCGTCGCAGAACACGCTCTGGAACACGTAGTTGATCGGGATGTCGTCGCGCAGCTTCGCCGATGCCGCCGGGGCCGTGCCGTCCGCCAGGAGCTTGAGCGTCGTCGCCAGCCTGTCCCAGCTCGGGCCGTAGAAATTGCCCTGGAAGATCGACGCCAGGTCCAGTGGCTCGATCAGCTCCTCGCTGCGCGGGTCCTTCAATTCCCCGCGTGCGGCCTTGTCCTGCAGCTCACGGGTCAGCTTGGAGACGTCGCGGCCGTGCAACGCGCAGTTCGGCGTCCGGGCGCACCAAGCGACGAACTCGCCGAACTCCGCCTGCACCGACCGCGTTTCGCTGAGAAGGAACTCGGCCGCGGTGAACTGCGAGTGGTCCATGTTGGAGTCCAGCACCAGCGCGCGGACCTTGTCCGGGAACAGTTCCGCGTACTGCTGGCCCATCAGCGTGCCGTAGGAAACGCCGTAGTACGTCAGTTTCCGCTCGCCGAGCGCGACGCGGATCGCGTCCATGTCCCGCGCGACGCTCTTCGTGTCGCCGAACTGCCCCAGCGGCCCGGAGATGCGGTTGCAGCTCTCGCCGAGCCTGCGGTTGTACGCCGCGAGCTGCTCGAACTCCGCCTGGTTGCGGGGCACGCGCGGGTGGTCGGCGATCAGTTCCTCGAGCCCGCAGGAGATCCGGGTGCTGGCGCCGACGCCGCGCGGGTCGAACCCCACGGTGTCGAAGCGCCGGGTGATCTCGGGCGAGAGCGACCAGCCGGTCTTGACGCCATCGGTGCCCGAGCCGCCGGGGCCGCCCGGGTCCATCAGGACCGAGCCGATCCGGGCCTGGGGGTCGGTGGCCTTGCGCCGGGCGAGCGCGACGGTCGTCGTGCCCCCGTCCGGGTGCGCCCAGTCCACCGGCACGGTCACCGTGCCGCAGTCGACGCCGGGTGCGTCGGCGCACGGCTGCCAGTCGACGGATTCCGCCGCCGAAGCGGGCGTGGCCGCCAGCACGCTGCCCAGTACCGCTGTCACCGCCGCGGCCGTCAGCAGCCGCTGGGTCACCCTCGCCATGCCAGTCCTCCCCATCACCGACAGTGCTCGATCGGCTCCATAAAATCACCGATCCGGTGATCACGCCAGCTTCCCAGGTGAATCACACCGTCGTGACCACTGTGGACGATCGCTCGGCCCACCGGAGCCAGGCCGTGGCCGCCGCGCCCAGCACGCACAGCACCGCCAGCACGCCGAACGCCCAGCCGAACCCGGTGGCCGGCCCCACGCTCAGGCCCTGGGACAGCACGATCACGCACAGGGCACCGCCGAGCGCGCCGCCCACGCGCATCACGATGTTCACCAACGCCGTGGCGTGACCGAGGTCGGCGGCGCCGACCGACGCGTACGCCGCCGTCGACGCGGGGATGATCGACAACCCGATGCCGGCGCCGCGGACCAGGAGCAGGGCCTGGATCAGCCACCCCGGCGAATCCGGGCCGAGCCACGGGAGCGGCACGGTGCTCGCCAGCACGACCAGTGACCCGGTGAGCGCGACGGTGCCACCGCCGTAGCGGTCGGTCGCCCGCCCGGCGACGAACACGAACACCGCCGTGGCCAGTCCCATCGGCGCCAGCATGACGCCGGCCTCGGCGGGCCCGGCGCCGAGCCGGACCTGGAACCACAGCGGCAGCAGCAAGACTGCGCCGAACATCCCGGCGCCGCCGAGCAGCACGGACGCGAGCGCCGCGCCCATCACCGGCCGCGCGGCGAGCCGCAGCCGCAGCACCGGGTGCGGGGTGCGCAGCGACCACCACGTGAACAACCCCATCGCGGCGGCGCCGACGGCCGCGAGCACGATGTCGAGCGAGCCGGGTGTGGCGAGCTCGGTGAGCGCGTACACCAGCAGCGGCAGGCCGAGCGACACCATGGCCAGGCCGCGCCAGTCCATCGGCGGCGGCTGCTCCCGGTCGCCGCGCGGCACGTACCGCAGCGCCAGGCCGAAGGCGAGCAGCCCGATCGGGAGGTTCAGCCAGAACAGCACCGGCCAGGAGAAGTGCACGAGCAGGAACCCGCCGACGCTCGGCCCGACGACCGGTGCGAGCCCGACCACGAGTGCGAGCGTCCCCATCGTGCGACCCAGCCGTTCGGGGCCGACGGCCAGCCCGATCACGGTCTGCCCGGCCGTGACCATGACACCGGCGGCCATGCCTTGCCCGGCCCGGACGCCGATCAGCGTGCCCGCGTCCGGGGCGAGCGCGCACGCCACCGACGTCAGCAGGAACGCGGCGAGCGCGCCGAGCCACAGCCGTCCGGCGCCGAACCTGCGCCCGAGCCACGGGGTGAGCGGGAGTGCGGCGGAAAGGCCCAGCAAGTACGCCGTCGCGACCCACTGGATGTCGACGAGGGCGACGCCGAGACTGTCGCGCATCGACTCGAGCCCGACGGCGACGATCGAAGCGTCCATGTTGCCCAGGAAGCCGCCGAGGGCCATCACTCCGGAGGCGATCCAGACGGTGCGCGGGATCGGCGGCAGGGCGGTGCGGAGATCGGTCATGGCTCCGACGGTAAAAGCTCGAGGAAGCTTGAAGTCAACCTCGCCGCCGGGGAAATGTCCGATCAGGACGCTGGTGACTCTCCGCGCTCTCGTGTCACATGACCGACCGGCGGCCGTGGCTTTCCCGGTAGTGCTCGAGCGCCGCGACGGATTCGGTGACCTGCTCGAAGCTCGGCAACGCGCGGACGTTCGCGACCAGCGTCATGTCCTTGCGCGGGATCTCGACGAAGCACACCTCGACGCCGGCGCGTTCGGCCTGGGCGGCCACTTCGGCTTGCCAGCCGGGCAGATCGAGGTCGTCGCCGAGCCATTCGTGCAGGTAGACACACCACTTGCCGCGCAGCAGCTCACCCGCGATGGCTTCCAGCCCGACCACGTACGGCTCGGTCACGTGCTCGGCCATGACCGTTCCCCGCAACACCAAGGCACTGCTTCCCTCCTGCACCCGGCGGCGACCCCTACCGCCGGAAAGCGCTCTCTCGGCGGCAGCCTCCCCGCTTCGCCGAGCAGCGCGAACCCCGGTGACCGATGACGAACGCCGGGATCGCCAACTTACCGGGGGGATTGGTTCCCAGCAACCGTTCCGGAGATCGGGAAAGCGTGTGCACAATCGGCGTGCGGATGCACGTTCGTTCTCCGCGCGTGCACGGCAGCCGGGCAGGTCGTCCGAAATAGACGGGTTTACAGATCGCGGGCGAAGCAGCGCGACAGCGGTTCGCCGCGGTAGGGCCCGTACGCCTCGATCGGCTCGTAGCCTTCGCGCTGGTAGAAGCGGATCGCGTCCGGCTGGCCGGTGCCGGTTTCCAGCAGCAGCCGCGTGATGCCGAGGTCCCGCGCGTGGTCTTCGAGGGCGCGCAGCAAGGCGACCGCGACGCCGGTGCCACGGGCCGCCGGCTCGACGTACATGCGCTTGACCTCGCCCGAACCGGGACCGAGCGGCCGCAGCCCGCCGCAGCCAACGGCGGTGCCGCCGGCGTCGCGCGCGAGCAGGAACACGGCGACGGTCTCGGCGGTGGGGACCGCGCCGGGCTCGTGGTCGTCGGTGCCGTAGCGGGCGTCGAGCTCGGTCCGCTGGGCTTCGCGCAGGCGGACGGCGTCGGGATCGTCCCAGGCCACCGGGGTGATCGTCAGCGTGCAGTCGATCATCAGGGCACATCCCCTTTTCCGTAACAGGCGTTACCGTAGCATCTGTTACGCTTCCGGGCCATGCCGAAGCAGCGGGACGTGCGGGCCCAGCGGGAACTGCTGTCGAACGCGACCTGGCAGGTGCTCGCCGACGACGGCCTGCCGGGCCTGACGCTGCGCGCGGTCGCCGAGCGCGCCGGCTGCACGACCGGCCTGGTGATGCACGCGTTCCCGACGAAGAAGGCGTTGCTGCTGCACGCACGCGACCTGCTGTACGAACGCACGGCGGTCCGCGCCGACGCGGCGGAAGCGGCGTGCGCCGAGCCGTCCGGCGCGCTGGCGGCCGTCCTCGGCCAGGCGGTCGACCTCCCGCACGGCCACCACGAGGAGTCCCGGATCTGGGTGGGCTTCCTGGCCGCCGCCCTGGCCGACGACGACCTGGCCGAACGCCACCGGGCGGCGAACCGGTCGTTCCTGGCCCGCGTCCGCCGCCTGGTGGCGGCGTGCCGTCCGGAGTGGACGGACGAGCGGCTGGAGCTGACGACGAAGAGCCTGGTCGCGCTGGTGGAGGGGCTGAACGTGCTGGCCGCGGCCGACCCGCAGACCTATCCGGCGCGGTTGCAGCAGGCGGCGCTGGCGGAGGCGCTCGCCGACCTCACGCAGCCGGGCCGAAGCGGCGGCGGTAGGCGCTCGGGCTGAGGCCCGTGTGACGCCGTAGCTGCGCGCGCAGGTTCGCCGCCGTGCCGAAACCGCTCAACGCGGCCACCCGGTCCAGCCGCAGCTCGCCGCGCTCGATCAGCCGGCACGCCAGCGTCACCCGTTCCGTCGTCAGCCACGCCAGCGGCGTCGTGCCCAGTTCCGCGCGGAACTTCCGGTGCAGCGTGGCCGGACTGGTCGCCGCGCGCGTGGCCAGGTCCGTCACCGTCAACGGCTGGTCCAGGCGCTCCAGCGCCCACGCCAGGACCGGCGCCAGGGACGTCTCGGGCACCGCCGGGACCGGGCGGGCGATGAACTGGCGCTGGCCGCCGTCGCGGTGGCCGGTGAACACCAGGCGGCGGCTCACCGCGTTGACCACTTCGGCGCCGTGGTCGCGGTGGATGATGTGCAGGCCCAGGTCCAGGGAGGCCGCGCTGCCCGCCGCCGTCAGGACAGTGCCCTCGTCGATGAACAGCACGTCCGGTTCCCAGCGCACGCGGGGGAACCGTTCGGCCAGCGACGCCGCCCACTGCCAGTGCGTCGTCGCGCGGCGGCCGTCCAGCACGCCCGCTTCGGCGAGGGCGAGCGCTCCCGTGCAGAAGCTGACCAGGCGGGCGCCGCGGTCGGACGCCCGGCGGATCGCCTCGATGATCGCCGGGTTCGTCGGGACGCCGGTGTTGGGGCGGGCCGGGACGATCAGGGTGTCCGCCGTGTCCGCCGCTTCGAGGCCCGCCACGTCGGACAGGGTGAACATGCCCAGGTTCATCCGGACCGACGGCGTCGCCGCGCAGAGCGTGAAGTCGTACCACGGCCGGTCGAGTTCGGGGCGGCGGAGGCCGAACAGTTCGGTCGTCACGCCCATCTCGAACGGGTTCGACTCCTCGGTGACGATCGCGACGACCCGGTGCGAGAATTCTTGCGGCATGTGCGATTCCTAGCACTCCCCGGCCGGGGACGCCAGGACGACCATGGGCCGCATGAACCCGATCGACCTGAACGAAGTCCTCGCGAGCTTCGACGCCGCCTGGAGCCCGCGCATCGTCACCCGTGTCAACGACTACGACATCCGGCTCGCCCGGTTCGACGGCGAGCACGTCTGGCACGTCCACGAGAACACCGACGAGTTCTTCATGGTGCTCGACGGCGAGATCGAGATCGGCCTGCGCGACCCGGACGAACGCGTCGTCACGCTCGGCCGCGGGCAGGTCTTCGTGGTTCCGAAGGGCACGTTCCACAAGCCGTCGTCGAAGGCGGGGGCGAGCGTGCTGCTCGTCGAGCCGGCGGGCACGCTCACGGTCGGCGATGTGCACGACGAGGTTCCCGAGTACGTCGACGTCACGACGGGCCACCTCGTCTAACCTCGGGGAAATGCTGACTGTCGTACCCGTCGACCAGGCGTCCTGGGCGGATCTGCAGGCGATCTTCGGCGACCGCGGCGATCCGGCCCGCTGTCGGTGCCAGTACTTCAAGGACACGCCCGCCGAGTGGCGGTCGGGGACCGCCGAGGAACGCGCCGAACGGCTCCGGGCCCAGACCGCCGACCACGCGACCGGGCTCGTCGCCTACCTCGGCGGCGAGCCCGCCGGCTGGTGCGCGGTCGAACCGCGCACGGCCTACCGCCGTCTCCTGACCAGCCGGCTGGTCTGGGCCGGGCGTGACGAGGACAAGGCGGACGACGGCGTCTGGGCCGTCACCTGCTTCGTCACGCGCAAGGGCTTCCGGCGCCAAGGGGTGAGCACGGCCCTGGCGAAGGCGGCGGGGGAATTCGCTCGTGAGCGGGGCGCGCGGGCCGTCGAGGGCTACCCGCTGGTCGTCGAGCCCGGGCAGAAGCTCGCCTGGCCCGGCGAACTGTTCGTCGGCACGACCGGGATCTTCGCCGACGCCGGCTTCACCGAAGTCAGCCGTCCGACCGCCCGCCGGGTGGTCATGCGCCTGACCTGCTGAGTCTTCCATAGGAACGGCGTACGCTCGGCCGCATGAAACGGACCTCGTTCGCGCAGTGGCCGTGCTCGATCGCGCGCACCATGGATCTGCTCGGCGACTGGTGGACCCCGCTGGTGCTGCGGGACGCCTTCTACGGCGTGCGCCGCTTCGACGAGTTCCAGCAGGCCCTCGGCATCGCGCGCAACACCCTCGCCGACCGGCTCAAGCGGCTGGTCGACGAGGGGCTGCTGGAGAAGGTGCCCTACCAGACCGAGCCGGTGCGCTACGACTACGTGCTCACCGAAAAGGGCCGCGACTTCTACCCGGTGCTGCTCGCGATGACCCGCTGGGGTGACAAGTGGCTGGCCACCGAGGCCGGCCCGCCGATCACCGTGCACCACCTCGCCTGCGGACACGACACGCACGCCGAAATCACCTGCGCCGAATGCGGGGAACCGATGACCCCGGACGACACGCGGATGCGCCGCGGCCCCGGTTTCCCGCCGCGGCTGGCGCAGCGGCCGGACGTCGAGGAGCGCTTCGCCCGGCAGGAGTGATTGACAGAGTCAGTCTATCTACGCAACTATCGTGGTCAGCAGCCGACAGGAAGGTGACCACGATGGAGTGGACGGGTGCGCGGTACACCGACCTGCCAACGGCCGAGGTGTGGACCTGGATCGACGCCGCACCCGAGGATGTCTGGCCGGTGGTCTCGGACGTCACGCTGATGCCCGAGATGAGCCCGGAGCTCCAGTCCGTCGAGTGGTGCGAAGAGGGCCGCAAGTTCCTCGGCCGCAGCAAGCACGACGCGTTCGGCGAGTGGGAGACGACGTCGTACGTCGTGGAGTGCGAAGCGCCGCGCGTGTTCGCGTGGGCCGTACAGGATCCCGAAGAGCCCAGCGCGGTCTGGAAGTTCACGCTCGAGCCCGAAAACGGCGGCACGCTCCTGACCCAGTGGATGCGGATGGGACCCGGCCGATCCGGGCTGTCGTTCGCCATCGACCGGATGCCGGAGAAGGAACAGAAGATCGTCTTCGTCCGCATGCGCGAGTTCGAGACGGCGATGCAGGGCACCCTCGCCGCGATCAAGGCCCGGATCGAAAACCGATGAGAACCGCGACCACCGTCGAGTTCTCGAAGGACACCCGCTCGACGGTGGACTTCGTGCTGGAAGCCGAAAAACTCGGTCTCGACGCCTGCTGGGTGGCCGAAGCCTGGGGCTCGGACGCGCCGTCCGCGCTCGGCTACCTCGCCGCCCGCACCGACCGGATCCGGCTCGGTTCCGGGATCATCCAGCTGGGCACGCGCACGCCGGTCGCCATCGCACAGGCCGCGCTCACCCTCGCCGACCTGTCCGGTGGCCGGTTCGCGCTCGGCCTCGGCCCGTCCGGCCCGCAGGTCGTCGAAGGCCTGCACGGCGTTCCGTTCGCGAAGCCGCTGACGCGCATGCGCGAGACCGTCGAGATCATCCGTCAGGCGTTCGCGGGGGAGAAGATCTCCTTCTCCGGCAAGGCGTTCGAGATCCCGCTGCCCGGCGAAGCCCGTCCGATGCGGCTGTCCACCGCGCCGAACCCGGACATCCCCATCTACTTCGCGACGCTGTCGCCGAAGCTGCTGGAGCTCACCGGCGAAGTCGCGGACGGCTGGCTCGGCACCAGCTTCGTGCCCGAAGGCGCCGACGCGTACTTCACGCACCTCGACGCCGGGCTCGCGAAGGCGGGCAGACAGCGTACGGACATCGATGTCTGTCAAGGCGCCGAAGTCGCCTTCGCCGACAACGAAGACGAGTTGCGCACGTTGGTCGGCAGCCGCAAGAAGGAGCTCGCCTTCAGCCTCGGCGGGATGGGCTCGGCCGGCACGAACTTCTACAACAACGCCTACAGCCGCCAGGGCTGGGCGGACGTCGCCGCCGAGGTCCGCGAGCGCTGGCAGGCCGGCGACCGCGACGGGGCCGCCGCGCTCGTCACCGACGAAATGGTGCTCGGCACGACGCTGATCGGCACCGAAGAGATGGTGCGCGAACGCCTGCGCGTCTGGCGCGCCACCGGGATCGACACCGTCCGGCTCTACCCGGCCGGCGAAACCCTCGACGCGCGTCTCACGACCCTCGGCCGCGCATTGGAGCTGATATGACCGGCGAGTGGCAGCGCACCGCGTGCAGCCTCTGCTACCTCAACTGCGGGCTGGAGGTGCAGCTCGACGGCCGGAAGATCACCCGCGTCCGCGGCGACAAGGCGCACCCGCGTTCGGCGGGCTACCTGTGCCAGAAGGCGCAGCGCCTGACCTGGTACGGCGACCACGAAGACCGCCTGACGACGCCGCTGCGCCGTCGTCCCGACGGCACGCACGAGCCGATCGGCTGGGACACCGCGCTCACCGAAATCGCGGCCAGGCTGCACGCGATCCGGGACGCCGACACCGCGGCCGGGCGGCCCGGCTCGTTCGCCTACGTCGGCGGCGGTGGCCAGGGCAATCACTCCGGTGGCGCGTACGGCACGTCGCTGCTGAAGTGGATGAACTCGACGCGGCACTTCAACGCGCTGTCGCAGGAGAAGACCGGCGACTTCTGGGTCAACGGGCACCTGTTCGGCTCGACGCTCGTGCACACCGCCGAGGACGTCGAGCACTGCGACCTGCTGGTCGTGCTGGGCTGCAACCCCTGGCAGGCCCACGGCTTCAGCAACGCCCGGCACGCGCTCAACACGCTCAAGAACGACCCGGACCGCCGGATGATCGTGATCGACCCGCGGCGCACCGAGACCGCGGAGCTGGCCGATCTGCACCTCCCGCTGCGGCCCGGCACCGACGCCTACCTGCTCGGCGCGATCCTGGCGCTGCTGCTCGAACGGGGGGCCGCCGACGAGCGGTTCCTCGCGGAACGCACCGAGGGCTTCGACGAGGTCGCCGCCGTGCTGGCGAAAGTGCCGGTGGACGCGTGGATCGCGCACGCGGAAGTGTCCCGGGTGGACGTCGAGCGGGCGGTCGAACTGATCCGCGCGGCGGAGGCGATGACCGTGCGCGTCGAGCTGGGCATCCAGCAGGGACGCCACTCGACGCTCAACAGCTACCTCGAGAAGCTGTTGTACCTGCTCACCGGGCACTTCGGCCGTCGCGGCACGAACAACCTGCACTCGTGGCTGCTGCCGCTGTGGGGCGCGGCGACCGGGCAGCGCTCCGAGATCACCGGCTTCGAGTACATCGGCGGCCTGCTGCCGGCGAACACCCTCGCCGAGGAGGTCCTCGCCGACCACCCGAACCGCGTCCGCGCGGTGTGGGTCGAGTCGTCGAACCCGGCCAACACCTTCGCGGGGACGCGAGACGTCGAACGCGCGCTGGAGGCCGCGGAGCTGACCGTGGTGGTCGACGTCGCCTACACCGAGACGGCCGCGCTGGCTGACTACGTGCTGCCCGCGGCGTCCCAGCACGAGAAGTGGGAGTTCACGCTCTTCACCTTCGAGTGGCCGACGAACTACTTCCAGCTGCGGCCGCCGTTGCTGGACCCGCTGCCGGGCACGCTCGCCGAGGCCGAGATCTACACGCGGCTGTTCGACGCGCTCGGCGTGCTGCCGTCGTCCGACGTCCTCGCCGAGCTGGCCGCGGGACCGCGCGCGGAGCTGCAGGCCGGTCTCGGCGCGCTGGTCCGGGCGATGCCGGAACGCGCGGCGATCCTGCCGGTGCTGCTCTACCGCACCCTGGGCGCGTCGCTGCCCGACGGCGCGGCGTCGATCGCGCCGCTGTGGGCCGGCTGCCACCGCGCGGCGAAGACGATGACCGTGCCGGTGCAGCGCGCGCTGGGCAGCTCGGCCACCGGTCCGCAGCTCGGCGAAGAGCTTTTCGACCGCGTTCTGGCCGGTCCGACGCCGTTTTCGGCGCACGAGCAGGACGAGGTGTGGAGCCTGATGCGCCGCGAGCGCGTCCAGCTCGCCGTGCCCGAACTGCTGGACTGGCTGGCCGCGCTGGACCCGGCCGCCGAACGGCCCGACCCGGCGTACCCGTTTTCACTGGTCAACGGGCAGCGGCGGGCGCACAACGCGAACCAGATCCTGCGCGACCCGCGCTGGCGCCGCACGGATCCGGACGGTGCCCTGCGCGCGCGTCCCGAAGAACTGGCCTCGATCGGCGCTTCCCCGGGAGACTGGGTGGCCGTCGTGACGCCGTCGGGACGGGTGGTCGTCCGCGCCGAGGCCGACCCCGCGCTGCGGCCGGGCCAGCTCTCGCTGCCGCACGGATACGGCATGGCCCACCCGGTCGCCGACGGCCGCCGGGTGGTCAGCGGCCCGCGGATCAACCTCCTGACCGACGCGCGGGACCGCGACCCGATCGCCGGTACCCCGCACCACAAGGACGTCCCGGCGCGCCTGGAGCCCGCGACGGAGGCGGAGCGGGCCCGGGCGGCGGCGGACAGCGAGACCGTCTCGAGTGGACGATTTTGAGGTTTCGCCGGTTTATAGTGGGTTCCTGACCGAAGGGGGCCCATGCGCAAGATCGTCGCGAACCTGTTCATCTCACTGGACGGCGTGGTCGAAGCGCCGGACAAGTGGTCGTTGCGGTACTGGAGCGACGAAATCGGCGAGGCGGTCGGCAGCGGGATGGCCGCCGCCGACGCGATGCTGCTCGGGCGCGTCACCTACGAAGGGTTCGCCGAGGCGTGGCCGGGGCGGACCGTCGAGGACGACGAAGGCGCCGAATTCATGAACAACGTCCGCAAATACGTGGTTTCGTCGACGTTGTCCGAAGCCGGCTGGAACAATTCGACGCTGCTCACCGGCGACCCGGCCGAGGCGGTCCGGGCGCTGAAGGCCGGCTCCGGCGGCGACATCATGACCAGCGGCAGTCCGACGACGGTGCGGTGGCTGCTGTCCGAAGGCCTGGTCGACGAGCTGCAGCTGCTGCTGTACCCGGTGGTCGTGGGCCGCGGGAAGCGGTTGTTCCCGGAGGAAGGACCGTCGTTCCCGCTGGAACTGGAGAAATCGGCGACGTTCGGCAACGGCGTCGTCCGGCTGACCTACGTGCCGGCATGATCACGCCGTTCCGGATCGAGGTCCCCGAGGCCGACCTCGACGACCTGCGGGCGCGGCTGCGGCGGACGCGCTGGCCCGAAGCCGAGCCGGTGGGCGACTGGAGCCAGGGCACACCGCTGGAGTTCCTGCGCCCGCTGTGCGAATACTGGGCGTCGGACTACGACTGGCGCCGCACGGAGGCGCGGCTGAACCGGTTTCCGCAGTACCGCACCGAAATCGACGGGCTGGGCATCCACTTCCTGCACGTGCGCTCGCCGGATCCGGCCGCGTTGCCGCTGCTCCTCACGCACGGCTGGCCCGGCTCGTTCATCGAGTTCTCGAAGGTGATCGAGCCGCTGTCCGAGGAGTTCCACCTGGTGATCCCGTCGCTGCCGGGCTACGCCTTCAGCGACAAGCCGACGGCGCCGGGCTGGGGCATCGAGCGCATCGCGGCGGCGTGGGCTTCGCTGATGGCGCGCCTCGGTTACTCGCGGTACGGCGCGCAGGGCGGCGACTGGGGGACGTCGATCACGACGTTGCTGGCCCAGCGGGACGCGGAGCACCTGGCGGGCATCCACCTGAACCCGCCGATCGCGGCGCCGGACCCGGCGACCTTCGGCGACCTGACGCCGGCCGAGCGGGCCGCGCTGGACGCGTTGGAGCACGCGCAGCGCTGGGAAGACGGGTATTCGGTGCTGCAGTCGACCCGCCCGCAGACGATCGGCTACAGCCTGCTCGACTCCCCGGCGGGGCTGTGCGGCTGGCTGGTGGAGAAGTTCCACGCCTGGTCGGACGGCTTCCCGTTCACCCGCGACGAGCTGCTCGACGACGTCACGCTGTACTGGCTCACGGGCACGGCGGCGTCGTCCGCGCGGCTCTACTGGGAAAGCATCCGCAAGGTGCAGAAGTGGTTCTCGGAGGCGACGGACGACACGGTCGACGTCCCGGTGGGCTGTTCGATCTTCCCGAAGGAGATGCCGCGGCCGTCCCGCCGGTGGGCGGAGCGGCGGTATCCCGACATCCGGCACTGGAACGAGCTGGACCGGGGTGGCCACTTCGCGGCGTACGAGCAGCCTGAGCTGTTCGCGGAGGAGGTGCGGACCTTCTTCCGGCTGGTCCGCTAGTTGACCTGCCGTGACTGACCCCGCCAGAACGGCTCCCGGAGCTTGAACTTCTGGATCTTGCCGGTGGCCGTCCGGGGCAGCGCGTCCAGGAACTCGATCCGCTTCGGGCACTTGTACCCCGCCAGGTACCCCCGGCAGTGCCGGATCAGCTCCTCCGCCGTGACGTCGCCCTCGACCACGACCAGGGCCGTCACCAGCTCGCCCCACTTGGCGTCCGGGATGCCGATCACGGCGGCCTCGCGGATCGCCGGGTGCGAGTTCAGCGCGTCCTCCACCTCGATGGACGACACGTTCTCGCCGCCGGAGATGATCACGTCCTTCTTGCGGTCCGCGATGGTCAGGTAGCCGTCGTCGAACGAGCCGCCGTCGCCGGTGTGGAACCAGCCGCCGTCGGTCACCCGGGCGGTCTCGGCGGGGTTCTCCCAGTAGCCGTCGAGGTTGTGGTTCGACTGCGCGAGCACCTCGCCGTCCTCGCCGACCTCGATCCGGACACCCAGCGCCGGCGTCCCCGCGCGGCCCAGCAGCCGCGCCTGCTCGTGCGGGTCGAGGTCCGCCCACTCGCTGCGCATCCGGTTGACCGTCAGCAGCGGCGCGGTCTCGGTGAGCCCGTAGATCTGGATGAACTCCCAGCCCAGCTCCGCCCGGACCCGCTCGATCGTGCGCGTCGGCGGCGGCGCGCCGGCCACGACGATCCGGACGCGGTCGCGGCCGGGGACCTCGCCGTTCCAGGTCGAGGCGCCGTCGAGCGCCGCCGTGACCACCGCGGGCGCCGCGCACAGGATCGTCACGCCGTGTTCGTCGATGCGCCGCAGGATCTCCGTGCCGTCGACCTTCCGGAGCACGATGTGCCGTCCGCCGAGGCCGGTCACCGCGTACGGCATGCCCCAGCCGTTGCAGTGGAACATCGGCAGGGTGTGCAGCAGGACGTCGTTGTCGCTCAGCGTCGTGTGCAGGCCGAAGACGGCGGCGTTCAGCCAGATGTTGCGGTGGGTGAGCTGCACGCCCTTCGGCCGCGCGGTCGTCCCCGACGTGTAGTTGATGGTGGCGGTGGCCGACTCGTCGCCGGCCCAGGGCCGGGGCGTTCCGCCGCCGCCCCAGATGGCCTCGTCGTCGCGGCCGAGCACGAACACGCGCTTCGCCGTCACCGTGTCCAGCAGGTGCTCGAGCTCCGGGTCGACGATCAGCACCTCCGCCCCCGAATGCTCCACTATGTACTCGGCCTCGGCGGGCGCCAGCCGGAAGTTGACCGGCACCAGGATCCGGCCCCAGCCGGACACGCCGAAGAACGACACGAGCAGCCGGGCGGCGTTGTGCGACACGATCGCGACGCGCCCACCTGGCGGCACGCCCAGCGCGTCGAGGTTGGCGGCCTGCGCGCGGGCCCGGCGCGCCACCTCGCGGTAGGTGAGCGAGCCCCAGCTCGGCGCCGGCTGGTCCGGCTCGTCGACCACCGCGACGCGGTCCGGGTACACCGTCTCCGCGCGGTCGAGGAAGTCCCGGACACCCAGATCGAAGAACATCCCCCGATGATGACTCTTCAGCAGGTGTCCGCACCAGTCCGATGTGGTTCGCTGGAGCACGATGGACTTCGACACGGTGGCCGGCGAACTCTACGGGGGCGACCCCGCGGAGTTCGTCAGCGCGCGCAACGCGGCGGCGAAGGCGGCGAAGGCCGAGGGCGATGCCGAACTCGCGAAGCGGATCCAGCAGCTCCGCAAGCCGACCACGGCCGCGGCGATCGTCAACGGCCTGGCCAGGGACGACTCCGACGAGCTGCGGGAACTGGCCGAGCTCGGCGCCGAGCTGCGGGACGCCCACACCCGCCTGGCCGGCGACGAGCTGCGCGCGCTGACCCGGCGCCGCGGCGAGCTGGTGCGGCGGATCCTCCACGAGCTGCCGTCGATGAGCGACACGGTGACCCGCGAGGTGGAGGCGTCCCTGGAGGCCGTCGCGGCCGACCCGGACACCGCCGCGCTGGCGCTCGCCGGACGGCTGACGTCGGTCGCGCACCAGGACACCGACCAGTGGTTCAGCCTGGCCGCGAGCGTCCCGCCCGCCACCGGGAAGCGCCCGCAGAAGCTGGTGGACAAGGCCGAACCGGCCAAGCCGAAGCGGGATCACCGGCGTGAAGAACGCGAAGAACGCGAAGCCGAGGAGCGGGCGCGGGCCCGTGCCGAACGCGAGCGCCTGCGCAAGGAAGCCGCCGAGCGGGACAAGGAACGCGCGGTGGCCGAGCGCGACCTCGTCCGCACCGAACGCGCGGCCGAGCAGGCCACCGCCCGCGTCGACGACCTGCGTGAGCGGCTGGCGGAAGCCGAGGAACGCGCCGCGCGGGCGACGGCGGAGTTCGAGACCGCGAAAGCGGCCTTCGACGAAGCCGACGCGGCCGCCACCGCCGCGCGAGAGGCCGCCGACGCCGCCCGCTGAGCCGTCGTCACGGCTACGCGGATTGAGGATGGCCGACGGTCCAGCCGGTTGGTAACGTGCGCTTGTGCCCCGGATGGGCCGACACACGGAGGTAGTGGCTACCAAGCCCCCTTGAGTTCGACACGTTCCGCCTTTCCCCGGCGGAGCTGTGCCCTCCGTGTCGGCCTCTCGGCCTCCGGTGATTCCGTCATCGGAAAGGACAACGCAGCTTGATCATGCTCACCACGACCGGCGCCCGGACGGGCCGGAAGCACCGGGTTCCCCTGGGCGCCTTGGACATCGACGGCCGGCTGGTCGTCGTCGCCTCGGCGATGGGGGCGCCGAAGCACCCCGCCTGGTACCACAACATCCGGCGCAACCCGCTGGTCACGGTGGAAACGGACACCGAAACGTTCGAGGCGATGGCGGCCCTCCCGCCCGACCGCGACCGGCTGTTCGCCGAGGTGATCGAGCGGGAACCGGGGTTCGCGCAGTACCAGGCGCGAACGACCCGGATCCTGCCCGTCGTCGAGCTGCGCCGGTTCGACACCGCGCGCCGCATGGGCGACTGGCTCGTCGAGATGCACGACTGGCTGCGCGGTGAGCTGAAGGAGATGCGCGCCGAGCTGGACTGCGGCGTCCCACGGCAGCTGCGCACGCGTTGTGCCGGCTTCTGCACGGCCCTCACCCGGCACCACACCGGGGAGGCCAGGAACATCTTCCCGGTGCTGGCCGAGCGGTTCCCGGCCCTCAAGCCCACGCTGGACAAGCTCGACGAAGAGCACGTCGTCGTGGCCCGGCTCCAGGAAGAGATCGAGCGGCTCGTCGAGGAGGAAACCGACCCGGTCCGGCTCCGCGCGGAGTTCGACCGCCTCCAGTCCGCATTGGACAGTCATTTCGCCTACGAGGAGCGCACGCTCGTCGCCGCCCTGAACGTCCTGCTGCCCGCGCCCGGCTGATCAGAGCAGCTCTTCGGCCAGCCGCCGCTGGTTTTCCCGCTCTGCCTCGGGTGACGGGCCGAGCACCTGCACCGCCACGTGGTCGGCGCCGGCGTCCACATGGGACCGCAGGCCCTTGGCGACGGTGTCCGGGGTGCCGTGCAGGACGAGGTCGTCGATCAGGCGGTCGCTGCCGCCGCCGGCGACGTCGGCCTCGGTGTACCCGTGGCGCAGGAGGTTGTTCACGTAGTTGCGGAGGCCGAGGTAGGGGGTCCGGACGTACGGCCGTCCGATGGCGCGCGCGGCCGCCGGGTCGTCGTCCACGACCACCTTCTGTTCCGGGGCCAGCAGTTTGCCCGCGCCCAGGACCGCCCGGGCGTGCCGCGTGTGCGCGACCGGCACCAGGTACGGGTGCGCGCCCGCGGTGCGCTCGGCGGCCAGCTTCAGCATGCGGTCGCCGAGCGCGGCGAGCACCCGGGCACCGGCCGGGACGCCGGCCGCGTCGAGCCGGTCGAGGTAGTCGACGATCTTGGCGTACGGGCCGCGGTACCCGGTGACCGACTCCGGGTGGCCGACGCCGATGCCGAGCAGCAGCCGGTCTCCGTAGCGGTCCGCGAGCCGGTGGTAGGACGCGGCGAGGGTTTCCGGTTCGTCGACCCACATGTTGACGATCGCCGTCGCGACGGTGATCCGCTCGGTGGCGGCCAGGATGTCCTCCACGAACGCGAGGTCGCCGACCGAGTTGGGGCCGGTACCGAGCCAGACCGCGCCGTACCCCAGCTCGTCCGCCGCGATCGCCTGCTCCTTGCGGGCCACGTCGTCGCGGTGCGGGGCCAGGAACACGCCGAACTGCTTCACTACATTTGCCATAGACATTAATGTAGCGAATGTAGCGTTAGACGGCCAAGCGGTGCAGCCACTCCCGCAGCATCTGGCGTTCGGTGGTGGTCAGCGCCTCCGTGTCGTCCTCGAGGGCGGTCGACAAAGCGACAGCGAGGGCGCTCATCGACGAGCCGTCGGCCGGGCGGTCGACGAGCAACCCGGCCAGGACCGACTCCCTGACCTGCGTGGACATCGCCAGATCCCGGCTTTCCGCGGGCTGGGCGATCAGGCTGAGCGTCACGCCGCTGTTGGCCGCGGCGAACTGCCGCGCGGCCTCCGCGGCCTCGACGCGCAGGCGCCCGTCGCGCGCCAACGGCGTGAAGAGCTCCAGCAGCATCGCCTCGGCGCTCGAGGTGAGGTTGCACGGGACGCCGGGCTCGATCTGGCCGTAGAGCAGCACGTAGAACGCGGGGTGCTCGAGGCCGTATTCGACGTGCCTGTCCCAGCCCGCGCGGATCCGGTCCACCGGGTCGCCGCCCGGCTCCGGGGCCTGGACGTACTGGGTGAAGCCGTAGTTGACCACCGCGTCGAGCAGGCCCTGCTTGCTGCCGAAGTGGTGGTACAGGGTGGGGGCCTGGACGCCGGCCCGCTCGCAGATCGCCCGCGTCGACACCGGTCCGTCGCCGGCTTCGTGCAGGAGCTGCCCGGCCGCCATGAGCAGACGGTCACGGGTACTGGTGGCATTGCTCGATCGTCCGGCCATATAGCAATTGTAACGCCCCCTTGTAACGCGCCACTTTCACGTGAAAGTGCCGCTTGGGCGGGTCAGCGAAGGCGGAGCTGGACGCGGCGGAGCGCGGCGAAGGCGCCCAGGACGCCCGGGTCCGTCGTGGCCGCGGCCGGACGCACCGAACGGTAGCCGTCCAGGAGCGCCTCCTTCAGCTCTTCGCGCTGGGGCAGGTGCGCGAGGGCGGCGCAGGCGACGGCGAGGTCGTAGGCGAAGTGGCCGTACCCGCAGTCGTCGAAGTCGATCACGTGCACCCGGCCGCGGTGCAGCAGGTAGTTGTCCTGGTGCAGGTCGCCGTGGACCAGGCCGAACACGTCGGAGCCGTAGCCCAGCTCGGCCCGCACCGCGCGGGCGCGTGCCACGGCCTTGCGGATCCGCTCGTCGCCGCCGGCCGCCGCGACGGCCCGCTCGACGACCGCGGCGGAGAAGCCGTCCACCTGCGTGCGGCCGAACTCGGTCAGGTCGTCGACGCGGCGGCGGTCGAGGCCGTTCATCCGGGCGCCGTGCAGGTGCAGCCGCGCGGTGAACTCGCCCACCGCGTACAACTGCGGCGCGCTGAGCCGCTCGTCGACGAACCGGCCCTCGACCCAGTGGCAGAGCACGCAAGTACGGGGTTCCGGCACGGCCGGGTCGGCGACCACGGTGACCAGGTCCCGCGCGCGCGTCGGCACCGGCTGCGGCACGACGAGACCGGATTCTCGGCGGAGCCGGGAAAGCCAGGCCATCTCGGCCCGCACCTGCGCGACGCCGGGGCCGTCCGGCCGCTGCACCCGCAGCACGTACCGGTGGCCGTCCGCGCCGTCGACGCGGAAGGACGTGTTCTGCCCGTGGGCCAGCGGGGTCAGGCGAGCCACCGGAACGGCGTAGGCCGTCAACGCCGCTTCGGCGAGCCGGCGCAGGCGGCGGGTGCGGCCGGCGCGGTCGAGCTCGGCGAACGGCCGGGTGTTCGCCTGGAAGTCGGCCATCGCCCAGGTGCTCAGCTGATCGACCGTTCCGGCTCGCGGGAGTGCGAGACCAGCTCGATGGCCGGCGTCGTGTGCCGTCCGCCGCCGAGCCGCTCCACGCCGCGCAGTCCCTCCACCAGCCGCTCGACCTCGGTGTCCGGCCGCACCCCGAAGCGCATGAACTGGCTGGTCATGCCGATCTTGTTGCCGCACTGGCGCACCAGCAGGTGGTGCTCGGCGAGCAGGTAGTCGCACAGCTCGGCGCCGTCGACCGACGCCGGCAGCTTGACGAGCAGGAAGTTCGCCTGCGACGGGAACACCGTCAGCTCCGGGAACTGGCCGAGCTGCGAATGCATCATGAACCGGTCGAGCGCGAGTTTCTTGAGGCTGTCTTCGTACTCCGCGCGGTGCTCGGCGAGCATGAAGATCACGGTCTCGGCGAGCGAGTTCAGGTTCCACTTCGGCAGCGCGGCCGATAGCTTGCGCGTCAGCGCGGGGTTCGACACCTGGTAGCCGAACCGGATCCCGTGCAGCCCGAAGTTCTTGCCGAGGCTCTTCAGCACGATCACGTTCGGCCGGACGACGGCTTCGGCGGCCACCGACGGGTTCCGCTCGGCCTCGACGAAGTCGACGAACGACTCGTCGATCACCACCAGGTCGAGGTCCTCGAGGGCATCCATGAACCGGATCACCTCACGGCGCGGCAGGTACCCGCCGTCGGGGTTGTTCGGGTTGCACAGCACCGCGACCCGGGAGCCGCGGCGCTTGATGAAGTCGATGTACTCGTCCACCCGCAGTTCGAAGCCGTCCGCTTCCTTCAGCAGGAACATGTCGACGCGCTTGCCGGTCTCCATCGGCTGGTCGGTCCAGCGGCCGAACGTCGGGATCGGCACGGCGACGCTGGAATCGACCAGCAGGCGGTCGATCCAGGTGATCAGCTCGGTCGAGCCGTTGGCCAGGGAGATCGTCGACGGGTTGAGCCGCAGCACGCTCGCCAGCTGCGCGGTGATCGCGCCCGCGTCGCTCGGGTAGAACTTGAGGATCGTGCGGAGGTTGCGTTCGAGCCGCCCGAACATCTCGTCGGTCGGGAAGTACGGGTTGCAGGGGATGCAGAAGTCCGCGAGGTCGTCCGCGTGCTGTCCCATCGCCCTGGCTACGGAGAAGAACGACGGGCTGTGGGCTCTGTCCTGCTGGGAAAGGCCGTGGGTGGTCATACCGTGCCGCACGCGTGTTCTCCGTCCGCCGCATTACCGGCCCCTTGCCTTCCCGTTGAGGACACGTGCGGATCGGACGGCCGGTTCAATGCCGGACAACGCGTGGATCCCGGTGCCCGCCAGCACGGCCGTGGCCAGCGCGGACAGCAGCAGGAGCGGAAGCGGCGCGGCCAAGGGGTCGACGCCGGTGAAGGACTCCACCCCGATCACGGCGGTGAGCACGAGGTCGGCGGCGACGGCCGTCTGCACGACGCGGAGCCGGTGCGCCTCGGAATGAAGGGTGAAGCGCAGGAGCCAGGCCAGCGCGGGCAGCACGAGGATCGCGTGCATGGCGACCGCGTGCAGCGGCTTGAGGGCGCCGGCGGTGGTGTAGGCCAGCTGCGGGTCGCCGCCGCGGGCCGCGACGACCCCGCGTCCGATCATCACCGCACCGGTGGCCAGCGCGACCAGCAGCACGACCAGGCCGGCGCGGACGGCCAGGCGCAGGCTCGGCGCGCCCGGCCCGGGCTCGACGAGCGCGGCGGCCGTGAAGCCGATGACGGTCAGGACGAGCACCCCACCGCCCGCGGCCAGCGTCATCGAGACGACGGTGTCGAACGACGTCTCGAAGTTGAAGTGCGACGGCACCCCGCGCCACGCCTGCATGCTGACCAGCACGACCTCGGCGACGCTCGCCGCGGTGAAGGCGCCGAGCAGGAGGGTGCGCACGCGAGCCCGCATGGTGAGGAAGGACGTCGCCCAGGCGACCGAGGCGAGCGTCAGCCCGAACGACAGACCGAACGTGACGGCCTTGCGCATCGACAGCGGGCCGAGCCACGAGCCGCCGGTGGCGATGAGCACGAGAGCGTGCACGACGCCGCTGAAGAACAGCACCGCGCCGACGGCGTAGGCGATGCGTTCGGCGCGGCGTCCGTCGGACCAGATCCGGGTCAGTGCGTTCATGCCGGTCAGTTTCGCGCCGCCGGTGGGGTCACCGCGTCGGCCCGGCGGCGACACCACGACGTACGACGACGTGCGTACGGGAATCGGCGAGTATGTCGAAAAAGCACCGGTAAAGGAATTTCTTTTTTCTTGACGGAATATTGACGAACCGCGTGCCCGGTGCCACTCGGCAGGCGGATGCGCGGCGGGCCTGTGCGTTCTACTCTGCAGACATGTACATCGCATTGTTGACCTATACGGCGCCCGAAACAGAAGTCGACTACGCGCTTCCCGACCATTCGGAATGGGTGCGTAAACAGTTCTCGAAAGGACTCTTCCTGGTTTGCGGAAAGGGCAACGGCGCGGCCGACCACGTGATACTGGTCCGGCCGGTGCTGCGCGGCAAGCTCGACGCCGTGCTCGCCAGCGACCCGTTCGTGGTCCGGCGGCTCGCCCGCTACGACGTCATCGAGTTCACCGCCACGCGCACCGCTCAGGAGCTGCTGGCGATCAACGAGGCCATCGCCTCCTGAGGAGCCGTCAAGGTCGGGTGGCCCGGCGACGAAGCCCCGCCACCTGACGGCGAAGAACGCTCACCCGCGGTGTCTCGCTTATGATCGCGAGGACGTCCAGCAGGGAGAGTGCGATGAAGACCCCCGACCTCGTGTTCCGGGGCCGCCGGTTGAGCCGTGACCGCGCGCTGGTGCTGGCCGCGGTCGAGTCGCTCCCCGCGGCCCGCTCGGCCGTCGCCGACGGCGCCGATCTCGTGAGTTTCGCCGGCGCGGGCGCCGAGTCCCTGGTCGGGCAGGCGCGTGAAGCTTTTCCCGGCCTCGTCATCGGGGTCGACACCGCGGACCCGTCGGTCGCCGCGACCTGCTGCGAAGCGGGCGCCGACCTGCTCATCGCGCGCGCGGACCTGACGGAGGTCGCGGCCCGGTACGGCGCTGGTTACGCCGCTCCTTCGCTCCCTTCGCCTGCCGTGCCCGCATCGGGCGTCGTACTGGACATCGGGGAGTTCCGGACGCCGGTGCCCGCCGACCGGCCCGTCCTGGTTTCGGTAGCCGGGGATGGGACAGCGGCCGGTCTGGCGCTGGCGGCCCTCGCGGCGTCGGCCGGCGTGGCGATCCTCCGTACGAAGCACGTCCGCGAGGTGCGGCACGTGGCGGAGATGGCGGCGAGCATCGCGGGCACGCGCCCTCCGGCCAAGGCGGTCCGGTGGGAGTGATCCGCGAGGTCTGGCCCGCCGCGCGCGACCTGACCGACGACGACCTCGAGCAGCTGTACCGCTACCCGGCGGACCCCCGCTGGCTGGCGGTCAACTTCGTCTCCAGCACGGACGGTGCCATCACGGTCGAGGGCCGATCGGGTGGTCTGTCGACCCTGGCGGACCGGATCGTCTACCGCCTGGGCAACGACCTGGCGGACGTGGTGCTGGTGGGCGCGGGAACGGCCATGGCGGAGGGCTTCGAGGGAATGCGCCCGGACGCCGCCACGGCTGAGCGCCGCCGCCGGTTCGGGCTGGCCCCGATCGCCCCGGTGGCGGTGGTGACCACGGGCCGCTCCCTGCCGGCGGACGCCCCGGTGATCACGAAGGCGGCGGTCCCGACACTGGTCTTCACGTGCTCGGCGGCGCCGCCGGCGTTGCGCGAGGCCTGGGCGGCGCACGGTGCCCGCGTGTTCGTGGTGGGCGAATTGTCGGTCCCGGCCGAGCGGGTGGTGTCGACGCTGGTGGCGGAGGGGCTGGGCCGCATCGACTGCGAGGGCGGCCCGCGGTTGTTCGGTTCGCTGATCGAGGCGGGTCTGGTCGACGAGTTCCGGTTGACGGTGGCGCCGTTCCTGGTGGCGGGAACGTCCACCCGCGCGGCCTTCGGTCCGGTGGTCGACCCGGCGGCGCTGGAACTGGCTTCGGTGCTCACCGACGGCGCCAGCGTTTTGCTGCGGTACCTGGCGATCCGCTAGATCGCCGGTTTCGATCCGTTGTGCCATAAGGAAAATCGCTGCTCGGGTCCACTTCGGAGTTCACCCGATCCAGTGATGCTGTTCGCACGTTTGTTCGGGTACCGTCGGAGACATGACTACCACGCGAAGACCTCCGCAGCGCCGTAACCCGGTGCTGCGCCAAGGAAAACCCCTACCGATCAAGCAGTCGCCGGAAGTGGTCCGGCAGTGGCAGTTCCCGAGCCTGCGCCCGCGTCAGCCAGGCGAAGTCGTCGTGCTCCTCAGGGTTGAGCACCACCTCGCCGGCTCCCTCTTCTTCCACCGTGTAAACGAAAGCGTGGATGTGCAGGGCGCGCCCCGCCACGTCCGGCCACGCGTCGCGGGCCAGTTCGCCCGTGACGCGGACCGTCAGCCCGGTCTCCTCCGCCGCTTCGCGCGTCGCTGTGTCCTCGAAGCGCTCGCCTGGCTCGGCCGTGCCGCCGGGCAGCTCCCACCGGCCCGCGAGGAACACCCCGGGGCCGCGGCGGAGGAACAGCACCCGGTCGCCGCGGGCGATCCAGCAGTAGGCCAGGTGCTTCTGCGCGATCTCCGTCATGCGCGCGATTCTCGCTCAGTTGGTCTTCGACGTCGGCAGGTGGGCGCCCAGGTAGCCGACGTACACCGTGCCCGTGCGGTCGGTGTCGTCGAGGAAGTGCAGACGCGGGGCCGGCGACTTGAAGCGCTCCAAGGCGATGTGGGCACCGAAGTAGTCGCGGCCCGCCGGGTTCGTCCGGGGGTCGACGCGGAACGTGCGGGCTTGGCGGAGCCGCTCGTTCGTGGTCACCGTGTCCGACTCGGCCAGCGCGATGATGTTCGCGCTGATCAGCGAACCCGGCTGGCCGGTGCGGGCGAACGCGAGCACGTCCGACAGCTCGGGGCCCGGGTCCTGGCCCGCGTCGAGCAAGGCCGTCCGGGCGCCCGCGTAGGCGTTGAGGGTGCGGAGCGCGTCCCACGCCTTGCGGCGCCAGGCGGCCGCTTTGGGATGGTGGTCGAGGATCGCGGCCGGTGCCGGCTCGGCCGTGATCGCGAGGTGCTTGAGCGAGGCTTCCGCGGCGCCGATCAGCTCGGCGAAGCTGGGGAAGTCCTCGGGCGGGCGCTCGGCGGCGGCGACCTCGTCGTCGGCGTCGTGGTGGCGGGCGAGCCGGCCGGCGAGCAGCCCGTTGACGCGCCTGAGCTCGTCGCGCTCGGCCTCCGTCTCCTCGAACGCCCGGGCGTAGTCGTCGGCCTCGGCCTGCAGTTGCGCGAGCTGCTCGCGCAGGCAGGCCACGTCGGTGGCGCACGCGTCCTCGAGGCGGCGGCGCAGCGTCTTCACTTCGCAGGCGTGCCGGTCCCGTTCCTCGGCGTGGGTCTTGGCCTTCTTCCGCAGGATCGTGATCACGCCCCGCGCCTCGGCCAGCTCCCGCTCGGCGCGGCCGAGCTTCTCGACGAGTTCGGCGTCGGGCTCGCGCTCCGGCGAAGCGAACGGATCGGTCTCGTACCAGGCCCGCACGCTCGGCACGTCCGCCCACTCCTCCGGCAGGGGCGTCCGGCCGCGGGTCTGGATGAACCGGGTGATCGCGCCCTGCAGGGCCTCGCCGGACACCGGGCTCTCGCTGACCACGAAATCCGGGAGCTGGTCGCACGGCGGCACGTACAGCCGGGCCCCCTGCGGCACCGCGCAGCCGAGCGGCAGGTGCCGGTTGAGGGTGTGGCGGAAGCGGTCGTCGACGTCGAAGACGTTGAGCAGGCCGGGCCAGCCCTCGACCGGCACCGTCGGCGGCTCGGTGAGCACCAGCACCGCCGAAGATCGCCAGGGCGCCACCAGCGCCTCGCCCAGCAGGTCGGCGAGGTGGTCGCATTCCTTGCGCGACCAGCCGCGCATGGCCAGCACCGGCGTTTCGATCGGGATCTCGTCGCTGCCGCTGGCGCCGAGCTCCTCCAGCCCGATCCGCTGGGCCGGCGCGTCGAGGCAGCTGCGCCACGGCCGCGTGCACGCGGCGGTCAGCAGCCACGTCACCCGGTCCTCGCCGGCGCGGTAGCACAGCGAAAGCAATACCTGAACGGAGTAGCGGCTGCCCTCGTAGGCGAACTTGAGATCGCACCGCCGCGAACCGCCGTCGTCGGACGAGCCGAGGTCGGTCACCGTGTAGTCGTCGTGCTGCCGCTGGCGGCTGATCAGCCTGCTGCGCAAGGCGTCCAGGGGGCGTTTCCCCTCGGTGGGGACCAGTCCGTGGTGCCAGATCCGGTGCACCCCCACAGGACTCAACTCCGTTCGCCGGGAACAGGAACTCAGCCGAACATAGCGGATCCTGTGACCGTTCGAACGCGGGGCGTCACCCCGTGCGCGTCCAGAGGCAGAACGGGTGCCCGGCCGGATCGAAGCAGACGCGGACGTCGTCCTGCGGCTGGAACTCGGCGACCACCGCGCCCGCGGCGGTCGCCGCCGCCGTCGCCTCCTGGAGGTCGTCGACCTCGATGTCGAGGTGCAGCTGCATCTGCTGCGTCCCCTCGGCCGGTGGCCACACCGGCGGAACGTGCCCGGTCTCCAGCTGGAACGACAGCCCCGCGCTGCCGTCATCCGGCCGCAGCGTCACCCACTCCGGTTCATCGGTGCGAATCGGCCAGCCCAGCAGCTTCGAGTAGAACTCGGCGAGCGCCCGCGGTTCCGGCGTACCGAGCACGGTGGAGGTCAGCTTCATGATCGAAGTGGTACCCACGCGGCGGGTTCTCTACCGCGTCCCGGAGGTCCTCATGTCGAAGTAGGCGATCGGCGGCCCGACCCGCCGCCACGACGTCGTCGCGAACACCGCGGCACCCGACAACGCGAGAAGGACGGTGACCACGGCCAGCGTGGCGCCGATCCGGGCGTAACCGGGCCGGGTGCGCGCCCCCGCGCAGATGCCGAAGACCAGCGCCAGCACGCTGATCGGCAGCAGGGCGAACCACAGCGCGCCGAGGACCAGCACGAACGCCTGCGTGACCCAGGAGAGCGTCCACGCGGACACGAGCTCCGGCCGGACGATCAGCCAGGCCGCCCAGGTCGCGACCGCCAGCGTGAGGCCGGACGCGCCGATCGCGAGCGACGCGATCGCCAGGCCGTGGCCGGGCCGGCTGGTCGTGGTGGCTTCCTGCGCGTCAGGCTCCGGTTGCCCCATGCCGGGAACATCTCGGCGGAATGGTCGCGCGTTACCGGAATACCTCGGCATCGCGTGAGTTGGCTTCTGGCGCAGACGTTGCGATCACCGAGGGAGCTGCCATGTCGTCCGAGGACATCCAGGGGACCGTCGCCGAGGGGTACGAATCCGTCCGGGAGGAGTTCGCCGCCGTCGCGGCCGGGGAAGGGGGTGACTACGCCGCCCAGCTCGTCGCGCACGTCGACGGGGAGCGGGTCGTCGACCTGTGGACCGGGCCCGCCGTCACCGGCGAATCGCTGACCGGCGTGTTCTCCTCGACCAAGGGGGCCGCGCACCTGGTGGTCGCGCTGCTCGTCCAGGACGGCGTGCTCGACCTCGACCAGCGGGTCGCGCACTACTGGCCGGAGTTCGGCGCCGCGGGCAAGAGCGGGATCACCTTGCGGGAGCTGCTCGCCCACCGGGCGGGTGTCGTGGGCGCCGACGACGGGTTCACCGCCGAGGAGATCGCGGACGATCGCGTCATCGCCGAGCGGCTCGCCCCGCAGCGGCCGTACTGGCGGCCCGGCACCGCGTTCGGCTACCACGCGCTGGTGATCGGGGCGCTGACCGGTGAGGTCGTCCGGCGCGTCACCGGCCGCAGCATCCAGGAGCACTACGAGGAGCGCGTCCGGAAGCCGTTCGGGCTGGACTTCTACCTGGGGCTGCCCGAGGAGCTGGAGCCGCGGTTCCTGACCACCCAGCCGATGCTGCCGACACCGGAGCAGCTGGCGGAGCTGGAGGCGAACGCGACCGGGCCGCGGAGCATCACGGGCATCGCGTTCAACCGCAACCACCCGAAGGCGCCGGAGCTGTGGGAGCTGCCGAACATCAAGCCGGTCCGGCAGCTGAGTCCGGCGTCGGTGGGCGGCGTCGCCTCGGCACGCGGGCTGGCCGGCATGTACGCGGCGGCGATCAGCGGCCCGGAGCCGCTGCTGCGTCCGGAGACCGCGGCGGAGTTCGCGCAGATCCACTCGGTCGGCCACGACCTCGCCACGCGCAACCACACCGCGTTCGGCCTCGGCTTCGCGATCGTCTCGGTCGACTACCCGGTGCTGGGCCAGGGCGCCTTCGGCCACAGCGGCGCGGCCGGCTCCCAGGCGTTCGCCGACCCCCGCAGCGGCCTCGCGTACGGCTACAACCGCCGCCGGTACGCCTTCCCGGGCGGAGCGGCACCGGAGAACGCCCGCCTGGTCCGCGCGGTCCACGCGGCGGCGACGGCCTAGGGCGTGTCCTGTAAGTGGTTGAGCTGGTCTTCTGGTAGTCGTGTTCGGTGGTTGGTCGCGGTGAGTTGACGGACAAGGCATGGGCAGTGATCGAGCCGTTGCTGCCGCCGCAGCAGGGCGGCGGGCGGCGATGGCGGGATCACCGTCAGGTGATCAATGCGATCCTGTGGAAGCTGCGCACCGGTGCTCCGTGGCGTGACCTGCCCGAACGCTATGGCCCGTGGAAGACCGCGCATGAGCGGCTGCGGTTGTGGACCAAGGACGGCACCTGGAACAAGATCCTTGACCGCGTGATCGTCAAAGACGACGCCGTCGGCGACCTCGAATGGATCATCTCGGTGGACTCGAGCGTGGTCCGGGCCCACCAGCATGCCGCTGGTGCCCGGAAAAAGGGGGATGCAGCGACGGAATCGAAGCCCTCGCACTCGACGGGGAAGGGCTCGGCCGGTCCCGAGGCGGGCTGAGCACGAAGATCCACCTCGCCGTCGAGGGGCGTGGCCTGCCGATGCGGTTCCTGCTCACCCCAGGCCAGGCCGGTGACAACCCGCAGTTGCTGCCGTTGCTGGATGGCATCAGCGTCGCCCGGATCGGACCGGGCCGGCCACGCTGCCGGCCGGAGACGGTGATCGCGGACAAAGCCTATTCGCATCCTTCGACCCGCCAGGCGATGCGAGACCGCAGGATCGCCTTCGTCAGTCCCGAGCGGGACGATCAGATCACCCGCCGCGCGGCCAAGGGCTCCCGCGGCGGGCGACCACCCACGTTCGATGCTGAGGTCTACAAGCAGCGCAACGTGGTCGAACGGTGCTTCAACCGGCTCAAGCAGTTCCGTGACCTAGCCACCCGCTATGCCAAACGCGCCGCCTACTACCAGGCCGAACTGACCATCGCCGCCATCGTGCTCTGGCTCCGATGACTTACAGGACAGCTCC
>NZ_JMQI01000010.1 GCF_000695625.1 Amycolatopsis rifamycinica | reverse complement strand
GGGCCGGTGGCCGGCGGCGTCGAAACCTTCGACGCCGCCGCCTTCGGGTTCAGCGCGCGCGAAGCGGAAACCCTGGAACCGCACCACCGGCTGCTGCTGGAGTGCTCGTGGGAGGCCCTGGAACGGGCCGGGTACCGGCCGGCCGACCCCGGCCTGCCCGTCGGGCTGTTCGCCGGCTGCGCGTTCCCCGACTACCTGACCCGCAACCTCGCCGGGCTCGCCGCGGAGCCGGGCGGCAAGCCCCTGCTCTCCGCGGGCGTGGAGCGCGACTCGCTCACCTCCCTCGTGTCGTACAAGCTGGGCCTGCGCGGCCCGGCGATCACCGTGCAGACGTACTGCTCGACCTCGCTGGTCGCCGTGCACCTGGCGTGCCAGAGCCTGCTGACCTACGAGTGCGACCTGGCCCTGGCGGGCGGCGCGGCCCTGCCGCTGCCGCAGACCGGCGGCCACCTCCACGCCGAGGGGGACATCCTGTCGCCTGACGGGCGGGTGCGGGCCCTCGACGCGGCGGCGAACGGCACGGTGATGGGATCCGGCGCCGCCGTTGTCGCCCTGAAACGCCTGGAGGACGCCCTCGCCGACGGTGACGTCGTGCACGCGGTGATCCTCGGCTCGGCGGTCAACAACGACGGCCGCGACCGCGCCGGATACCCGGCCCCCGGCGTGGCCGGGCAGGCCGCGGTGGTCGACACCGCGCTGGCCGTGGCCGGGGTGAAGCCCGAGACGGTGGGGTACGTCGAGTGCCACGCCGTCGGCACGCCGCTGGGGGATTCGATCGAGCTGGCCGCGCTGAACCGGGTCTTCGGGCCCGGGCGCGCGGCGCCGTGCGTACTGAGCTCCGTCAAGCCGAGCATCGGGCACCTCGACCGCGCGTCCGGCGTCACGTCCCTGATCCGGGCGGCGCTGAACCTGCGCGACGGCGTCCTGCCGGGCACCACCGGCTTCCGCACGCCCAATCCGGCGATGGACGAGCGCTTCACGGTGCTGCCCGCCGACGTTCCCTGGCCTCTTGACGGCGCGCCGCGCCGGGCGGGGGTCAGCTCGTTCGGCGTGGGCGGGACGAACGCGCACGTCGTCCTCGAGCAGCCGCCGGGGCGGGAGCCGCGGCGTTCCGCCGGCCCGCAGCTGCTCACCTTCTCCGCCGGTGACGCTGCCGCCCTCGACGAGGTGACCTCGCGGCTGCGCGATCACCTGGCGGCACACCCGTCCCTGGATCTCGGCGACGTGGCTTTCACGCTGCAGGTCTCGCGGGGACACTTCGCGCTGCGGCGGGCCGTCGTGGTCCAGGACCAGGCCGACGCCGTGGCCGCGCTGGCCGATCCCGGCCGGTGGATCGACGGCGAAACCCGCCGCCGCGACCCGCGGTTCCGGCTGGTCGCGGGCGCCGGCTCCGACTGGGCGTCGACGGCTTCGGCGGCCCACCGCCTGCTCGCCGGTGACGACGTTCCCGCCCCGGCCCCCACCCGTGACGGCGCGCTGTCGGCGCTGGCCGCCGGACTGTCCCGGCTGGGTATCCGGCTGGACGAGAGCGCCACCGACACGCTCGTCGTCGAGGGCGGGGCGGCTGAGGAGTGGGTGCTCGAATCGTTGGCCCGGCTGTGGCTCGCGGGCTGCACGCCCGACTGGCCGGCCCTGCACCGCGGCGCGGGCCGCCGGGTCGAGCTGCCGCCGTACCCGTTCCAGCGCAAGCGGTTCTGGGTCGAGCCGGTCGCCGAGCCGCGTCCGGCGGCTCACGTGCCCTCGTGGCGACTCGACCCGCAGCCGGTGACCGGCCTGGAAAGCCGGCTGCGGGCGGCGGGGCCGTGGCTGGTGTTCGCCGCCGATCCGGTCGGCGAGGCGCTCGCCGAACGCATCACGCTGGCCGGTGCCGAGGTGACCACCGTGCGCCCGGGCGGTGAGTGCGCCTTCCTGGACACCGGCGACTTCGTCGTGGGCCCGGGTGACCTGCCCTCGCTGGCGAACTCGCTGGTCGTCGTGCCTCGGATGGTCGTGCACGCCTTCGCGCTGGGCGGCTCACCCGGGGACGTCGAGGTGGCGGCCGAGTTGTGGCCGGGGATGGTGACGCTGACCTCCGGCGCGGTCGGCGTCCTCGGACCGGACCTGACCACGCCATCGCAGGCGGCGCTCACCGCCCTGACCGCACGCCACGTCGACGTGGGCGCGGGGGCTTCGATCGACCAGGTGCTGGCGGCGGTGCTGCGGGCCGAGACCCCGCTCGCGGTCCGGGGCGACCAGTCGTGGCGGCCGCACCACGAGCCGTACGAGCTGACCGGGCACGCTGAAGCCGAGGTCCACCGCGACGTGCCGGACCTGGGCGGCCGGCGGGGCATCCTGCTGGTCCGGCCGGATCCGGCCGGCCGCGTGGCGGCGGCCGAAGCCCGCGTGGCGCGGCTTGCCGGCCGTGGACGGTGGACGACGGTGGTGTCGGCTTCGGACCCCGCGCCGGAGGTGCTCGCCGCGGTGGCCGCCGCCGACCACCTGACCGAGGTGGTGCTGTCCGGAGTTCCGCCGGCCCGGCCGGTCCCCGTGCCCGAGTCCGTCCGGTCATCGGGCGCGGTCCGGCCGCGGCCGGCGCTGGGCACGCCGTTCGTGGAGCCGGAGCCGGGCCTCGAGCAGGAGGTGGCGGCCCGCTGGGCGGCGGCACTGGGCTACGAGGAGATCGGCGCGGACGACAACTTCTTCGAGCTGGGCGGCCGATCCGCGGGCGCGGTCCGCATCGCGGCCCACTGGAACCTCCCCGCGACGGCGGTGGTGGAGCTCCCCACGGTCCGCCTGCTGGCGGCCCGCATCGCCGAGCAGCGCAGCTGACCCACCACCGAAAGGGCCCCTTCCCGATCCCGGGAAGGGGCCCTTTCGCCGGCCGCCGGTCATGGCGTCATCCGGACAGAGGTGATGGGCCCGCCGCCAGGGGTATTGGCGGCGGACCCACCACGTTCGGGGGACACCGGAAGGGCATCACGCGTGATCAGGCGGGCATCACCCGTGATTGGCGGGG
>NZ_JMQI01000009.1 GCF_000695625.1 Amycolatopsis rifamycinica | reverse complement strand
GGCTGTTCGCCCATTAAAGCGGCACGCGAGCTGGGTTTAGAACGTCGTGAGACAGTTCGGTCCCTATCCGCCGCGCGCGTAGGATACTTGAGGAAGGCTGTCCCTAGTACGAGAGGACCGGGACGGACGAACCTCTGGTGTGCCAGTTGTTCTGCCAAGGGCATGGCTGGTTGGCCACGTTCGGAAGGGATAACCGCTGAAGGCATCTAAGCGGGAAGCCTGTTCCAAGATGAGGTATCCCACCCCTTTGTGGGTTAAGGCCCCCAACAGACCATTGGGTTGATAGGCCAGAAATGGAAGCACAGTAATGTGTTGTCGAGTTGACTGGTACTAATAGGCCGAGGACTTGCCTACAAAGATGTTACGCATCCACTCTACGGTTCTGAAACACCACGCGTGTTTCACAGTGTTTCGGTGGTTATAGCGTCAGGGAAACGCCCGGTCCCATTCCGAACCCGGAAGCTAAGCCTGACAGCGCCGATGGTACTGCAACCGAAGGGTTGTGGGAGAGTAGGACACCGCCGAACTTACTTGAGGAAGGGCCTGGGCCCGGTAGAGACCAACAGTCTCCCGGCCCAGGCCCTTTCTCCATTCCCGCCCCGGCCGCGCGCCGGCCGCCGTGATATCTCCTCAATCACGAGTGATGCCCCTCCAGACACGCGCGATACCCCGCCAAGCACACGCGTGATGCCTCAACCCGCCGGCCGAGCCAACGGCCGCCTCCGCAGCGGCGACGACAACACCAGCGACGTGTTCGTCTCCCCGTACCGCTGCACCTTCTCCACGAGCTCCTCCAGCTCCGCGGTATTCCGGCACAGCACCCGCAGCACCCAGCACTCCTCACCCGTCACGTGATCCGCGGCCACCACCTGCGCCAGCGGCAGCACCGCCGTCCGGAACCGAGGCGTGTCCAGACTCCGGACCCGCGCCCGCACCAACGCCTCGATCGGCAGCCCCAGCTTCGTCGTGTCGATGCTCGCCGCGTAGCCCGTGATCACCCCTCGTTCCTCGAGACGGCGGACGCGTTCCGTCACCGCCGAGCCGGACAGCGATACGCGGCGGCCCAGCTCCGAGAAGCTCAGCCGGCCGTCCTCCTGCAGGAGCTCCAGCAGACGCCAGTCGACGTCGTCGAGGTGGTCCACCGCAACTCCCGGGTTCGCAGGGCCGGCACAGGGAAATCCCCGGCGGTCCCGGGCTTCCACCCCGATTCTGCCCTGTCCGGAAACCGCCTGCCCCAGCAGGATTTACCCCATGACACGCACGCTCGCCTACCCCGCCGCCGCACCGGAAGCCGCCGTCGAGTACTTCGGGGCGGAACTCGGGTTCGAGGTCGATCCCGACGATCTCGTCCAGGACCTCGAAGCCGGACGCACCGAGGGCTACGTCGTCGTCGAGACGCGGGCGCCCGAGGCCTTCGCCCACGCCCGCATCCCCGGCGCCGTCAACCTGCCCTACCGGAACCTGACCGCGGAGAGCACGAAACACCTCGACCGGGACCTCGTCTACGTCTGCTACTGCGAAAGCGCCGTCTGCAACGCCGCGACGAAGGGCGCGCTCAAGCTCGCCGAACTCGGTTTCAAGGTGAAACGGCTCTCCGGCGGCATCACCGGGTGGATCGCCGCCGGCTATCCCGTCGAAGGATCCACCGCGGGAACCACCGAACCGGGAATCCGTTGTGCCTGCTGACCTACCCTGGACAGCGTGACCCGAATCCTGATCGTCCAGCCGGACACGTCGGACCCGCTGGGCCCCCTCGGCGACTGGCTGACCGACGCCGGCGCGGAACTCGACGTCCGGCTGCTGCCGGAGAACGACCTGCCCGCCGACCTCGACGGCTACCGGGCCGTCGTCTGCCTGGGCGGCGGCATGGCCGCGGAAGACGACGCCAAGCACCCGTGGCTCGCCGATGTCCGGCGGCTGCTCGCCAAGGCGGCGGCGAAGAACCTGCCCACCCTCGGGATCTGCCTCGGCGCGCAGCTGCTGGCCGTCGCGACCGGCGGCCGCGTCGAGGCCGGTCCCGACGGGCCGGAGGTCGGTCCGCACCTCGTCAGCAAGAAGGACGCGGCGTGGACCGACCCGCTCTTCGCCGACCTGCCGCTCGTGCAGGACGTCCTCCAGTTCCACAGCGACGCGATCACCCGGCTCCCGCCCGGGGCCGAGCTGCTCGCCTCCTCGCCGCGCTACGCGCACCAGGCCTACCGGCTCGGGCGGTGTGTCTACGGTGTCCAGTTCCACATCGAGACGACGCCGTCCGTCGTCGAGAGCTGGGCCGCGGAGTGCCCGGAGGAAGCGGAATTCGCCCGGCCGGGCTCGCTCGAGCACGAAGCCTTGGTCACCGCGCACGCCGACATCGAAGAGACCTGGCGGCCGTTCGCCCAGCGGTTCGTCAAGCTGGCCGCCGGAGAACTCGAGGCGGCCGTGGCCAGTCAACGCACCTTGCCGTTGGCTTAACGACAGAGGTCACAACCAGCAACGTGTTGTTAACGCCGGGCGTACCCGTCAGGTACCTTGCGGGAGAAGTCCCCACAAGGGTGCGGAGGTCGGGGTGCAACCCTCGTTGCTGGTCGTGGTCGTCGTCGTCACGGCCCTCATTTTCGATTTCACGAACGGGTTCCACGACACCGCGAACTCGATGGCCACGTCGATCGCCACCGGGGCACTCAAGCCCCGCGTGGCCGTTGCGATCTCGGCCGTGCTGAACCTGGTCGGCGCGTTCCTGTCGGTCGAGGTCGCCAAGACGATCTCCAGCGGCCTGGTGGACGACACGAAGATCGGCCCGGCGATCGTCTTCGGCGGGCTGATCGGCGCCATCGTCTGGAACCTCGTGACGTGGTTCGTGGGCCTGCCGTCGAGTTCGTCGCACGCGTTGTTCGGCGGCCTGATCGGCGCCACCTGGATCTCGGCGGGCGCCGACTCGGTCCACTTCGGAAAGATCGTCGAGAAGGTGCTGGTCCCGGCCGCGGCCAGCCCGGTCATCGCCGGGCTCGTCGCGATGACCGCCACCTACCTCGTCTATCGCTTGCTGGTGCGCGGCCGCCCGGCCACCCGCGGGTTCAAGGTCGGCCAGATCGTCTCGGCGTCGCTCGTCTCCCTCGCGCACGGCACCAACGACGCGCAGAAGACGATGGGCGTCATCACGCTCACCCTCGTCACCGCCGGCAGTCTCCCCGCGGGCGCGTCGCCGCCCGTCTGGGTGATCGTCAGCGCCGCCTGCGCCCTCGCGCTCGGCACCTACCTCGGCGGCTGGCGCATCACCCACACCCTCGGCAAGGGCCTCACCGACATCGAAGGCCCGCAGGGCTTCGCCGCCCAGACGAGCTCGGCGCTGGTCATCCTGGTCTCGTCGCGGCTGGGCTTCCCGCTGTCGACGACGCACGTCTGCTCCGGCGGGATCGTCGGCTCCGGCGTCGGCCGCCGCGACGCGCCGGTCCGCTGGCGGATGGCGGGCCGGATGGTCGTCGCGTGGCTGTTCACGCTGCCCGCGGCGGCGGTCGTCGGGGCGATCTCCGGCAAGATCGCCTCGCTCGGCGAAGCCGGCACGATCGCCGTGGGTGTCGCCGGGGCCGGGGTCGGCGTCGGCATCTACCTGCTTTCGCGTCGCAACCCCGTCACCGCGCACAGCTTCCAGGTGCCCGAGCCGACGCCCGCCGGGACCGAGCCGGGCCGGCTCGCCGCCTGAGCCGCCGCGCCGGGCTACGGTGGTCGGTGATGGCAGACCGCGCGCGAACGACCGCTTCGGCGGCGAGGTACGGCTTCACGGACGCCCGTGCCGAGGGGCAGTTGCGCGCGGCCGGCTGGTGGGCCGACGACGGCCCGGTCGACACGGCCGCCGACGTGCTCGTGGCGTTGTCCCGCACCGCCGACCCGGACCTCGCGCTGCGTGGCCTCGACCGGATTCGGGAGGCCGACGCAGCCGAGTGGGCCGACCTCGAGGCGCGGCTGCGCACCCACCGGACCTTCCGCGGCCGCTTCCTCAGCGTGCTCGGGACGTCGAGCGCGCTCGCCGACTTCCTCGCCGCGAACCCGGACCAGTGGCGTTCGCTCACCGGCGACAAGTGCACCGACTCCGCCTGCTACCGCGAGGCCCTGCGCACGGCGCTGCTGGCCGACGACGGTTCGGTGCTCACCGGGCTCAAGGCCGAGCAGGCGCTCAAGGTCGCCTACCGCGGCCAGCTGCTCGGCATCGCCGCCGCCGACCTCGGGCACGTCGTCGAGGCCGGGCTCGAGCACCCGGGCTACGCCGAGGTCGCGGCGCAGCTGACCGAGCTCGCGGAAGCCGCGCTCGCGGCCGGGCTGGTCGTCGCCGAGGCCGAAGCAGGCGCCTCGGCCGAAGGCACCCTGGCGATCATCGCGATGGGCAAGTGCGGTGGCCGGGAGCTCAACTACGTCAGCGACGTCGACGTCATCTTCGCCGGTGAAGGCGACCTCGGCCTCGCGACGCGGCTGGCGAGCACGGTGATGCGCGTCGTCGGGAAGGCGTGCTTCGAGGTCGACGCGGCGCTGCGGCCCGAGGGCAAGGCCGGCGCGCTCGTCCGCACGGTGGACAGCCACCGCGGCTACTACCAGAAGTGGGCCAAGACCTGGGAGTTCCAGGCGCTGCTGAAGGCACGTCCGGTGGCGGGCGACGCCGAGCTCGGCCGCCAGTACGCCGAGATGGTGGCGCCGCTGGTGTGGTCGGCGGCCGACCGCGAGAACTTCGTCGCCGAAGTGCAGCAGATGCGGCGCCGCGTCGAGGGGCACGTGCCGTCCGAGCACGCCGAACGCGAGCTGAAGCTGGGCCGCGGTGGCCTGCGCGACGTCGAATTCGCGGTGCAGCTGCTGCAGCTCGTGCACGGCCGGGTCGACGCGGACCTGCGCTCGCCGTCCACGATGGACGCGCTCGAGGCGCTCGGCGAAGGCGGCTACGTCGGCCGTCAGGACGCCGCCGAGCTGGGCGCGTCCTACGAGTTCCTGCGGATGATCGAGCACCGGCTGCAGCTGCGGCGGCTGCGCCGGACCCACCTGTTCCCGGCGGCGGCGGACACCGACGAGCTGCGCATCCTCGCCCGGGCGAGCGGGATCAAGGCCAGCGGCGGCAAGAGCCAGGGCGAGGCGCTGCTCGCGGAGTTCCGGCGGCACGGCAAGGGCATCCGGCGCCTGCACGAAAAGATCTTCTACCGGCCGCTGCTGCAGTCGGTCGCGAACGTGCCGACCGAGGCGTTGCGGCTGACGACCAAACAGGCCTCCAGCCGCCTGGCCGCGCTCGGCTACACCGCGCCCGACGGCGCGCTCCAGCACATCAAGGCCCTCACCGCGGGCGTCTCGCGGCGCGCGGCGATCCAGCAGGCGCTGCTGCCGGTGCTGCTCGACCTCTTCGCCGACACGCCCGACCCCGACGGCGGGCTGCTGTCCTACCGGAAGGTGTCCGAGGCGCTCGAGGAAACGCCGTGGTACCTGCGGGTGCTGCGCGACGAGGGCACGGTCGTGGAGAACCTGGCCTTCCTGCTGGGCACGTCCCGGCTGGTGCCCGACCTGCTGGTCCGGGCGCCGGAGGTCCTGCAGCTGCTCGGCGACCCGGCCCGGCTGCTGGGCCGCACGCCCGCCGAGGTGGCGACGTCGCTGCGGGCCGCCGTCCGGCGGCAGCCCGGGCTGAACGCCGCGGTCGCCGCCGCGCGCTCGCTGCGGCGGCACGAACTCCTGCGCGTCGCCTGCGCGGACCTGCTCGGGCTGCTCGACGTGCCGGCGATCTGCGAAGCGCTGTCGAGTGTCTGGGTGGCCGTGCTGCAGGGCGCGCTGGCGGCGGCGTTCCGCCAGCGCCAGGCGGAACTCGGCCGGACGCCGGCCCGCATCGCCGTCATCGGCATGGGCCGCCTCGGCGGCGCCGAACTCGGCTACGGCTCCGACGCGGACGTGCTCTTCGTGTGCGAGCCGTCCAAAGGCGTTTCGGACGCCGACGCCGCGAAGTTCGCTTCGTCGGTCGCGGAGACCGTCCGGAAGATGCTGGGCGCGCCGAGTTCGGACCCCGCGCTGGAGGTCGACGCCGACCTGCGGCCGGAGGGGCGCAGCGGGCCGCTGGTCCGGACGCTGGAGTCCTACCGCGCCTATTACGCGCGCTGGGGCGAGGTGTGGGAGGCGCAGGCCCTGCTGCGGGCCCGATTCATCGCCGGCGACGACGACCTCGGCGAGCGCTTCATCGCGATGATCGACCCGATCCGCTACCCCGAAAGCGGCCTGGACGGCACGAAGGCCCGCGAGATCCGCCGCATCAAGGCCCGCGTCGAGACGGAACGGATGCCCCGCGGCGCCGACGCGACACTGCACACGAAGCTCGGCCGCGGCGGCCTCGCCGACGTCGAGTGGACGGTCCAGCTGCTGCAGCTGCAGCACGCATGTTCGGTCCCCGGGCTGCGGACGACGTCGACGCTGGACGCACTCGCGGTGCTCCCGGAAGCGGGGTTGGCTTCGCAGTCCGAGGCGGACTCGCTGCGCGAGGCGTGGTTGCTGGCGACACGCGTGCGCAACGCGGGAATGCTGGTGCGCGGCAAGGCGGTCGACCAGGTGCCGGGCTCGGGCCGCGACCTGGCCGCGGTGGCCCGGGTCCTCGGCCAGTCGGCCGGCGACGATCCTGGCGAGTTCCTCGACTCGTACCGCCGCACCACCCGGCGGGCGCACGCGGTGGTGGAGCACCTGTTCTACGAGGCCTGACCTACAGTGGGCCGGTGACCGATCGCGAGCCCTTCCGGATCCGGATCAAGGTCCGGCACTACGAGCTGGACACCCTGGGCCACCTCAACCACGCCGTCTACCACTCGTACGGAGAGGTCTCCCGCCTGGAGCTCCTCGAAGCGTCGGGCGCGCTGAAGGGGCTGCCGGGTGTGGCCGCGGTGTTGCTGGAGACCCACGTGGTGTTCCGCCGCGAGCTGCGCGCAGGCGACGTGGTCGACGTGACGTGCGAAGCCAAGTTCGGCAGCGGCAAGACGTTCAAGATGGACTCGAACATCATCAAGCTGGACGGCACCCTGGCCGCGGAGATCACCTGCACGCTGGGACTGATGGATCTGGAGCGCCGCAAGCTGGTCGACGACCCGCGCGGCCGCTTCCAGGCGGCCGGCGCGGACATGGAGCTGCTGTCGGCCCCGGAATGACAGAAACGCCGGTGGCGAGGGCTCTTCGCACCTCACCACCGGCGTGTCCAAGGGCCGGGCTGTTACCGGATCACACGTCGTAGTACAGGGCGAACTCGTACGGGTGCGGGCGCAGGCGCAGCGGGTCGATCTCGTTCTCGCGCTTGTACGAGATCCACGTCTCGATCACGTCGGGGGTGAACACGCCGCCTTCGAGGAGGTAGTCGTGGTCCGCCTCGAGCGTGTCGAGGACCGTGCCCAGGTCGCCCGGGACCAGCTTGACGTCCTTGGCCTCCTCGGGCGGGAGCTCGTAGAGGTCCTTGTCGATCGGCTCCGGCGGCTCGATCTTGTTCCGGATGCCGTCGAGGCCGGCCATCATCATCGCCGAGAACGCCAGGTACGGGTTGCCCGACGAGTCCGGGCAGCGGAACTCGGCGCGCTTGGCCTTCGGGTTGTTGCCCGTGATCGGGATACGGACGCACGCCGAGCGGTTGCGCTGCGAGTAGACCAGCGAAACCGGGGCCTCGAAGCCCGGGACCAGGCGGTGGTAGGAGTTCACCGTCGGGTTCGTGAAGGCCAGCAGGCTCGGGGCGTGCTTGAGCAGGCCGCCGATGTAGTGGCGCGCGGTGTCCGACAGGCCGGCGTAGCCCGACTCGTCGTGGAACAGCGGCTGGCCGTCCTTCCACAGCGACTGGTGGCAGTGCATGCCCGAGCCGTTGTCGCCGGCGAGGGGCTTCGGCATGAACGTCGCCGTCTTGCCCGCCGCGAACACCGTGTTCTTCACGATGTACTTGAACAGCTGCAGGTCGTCCGCCGCGTGCAGCAGCGTGTTGAACTTGTAGTTGATCTCGGTCTGGCCGGCGGTGCCCACCTCGTGGTGCGCGCGCTCGATCTCGAAACCGGTGTTGGTCAGGTTGCGGACGATCTCGTCGCGCAGGTCGGCGAAGTGGTCGACCGGCGGGACCGGGAAGTAGCCGCCCTTGAACTTCGTCTTGTAGCCCTGGTTGCCGCCGACCTCGTCGGCGCCGGTGTTCCACCAGCCTTCGATCGAGTCGATCTCGTGGAAGGAGGCGTGCTCGGCGGAGTCGAAGCGGACCGAGTCGAAGATGTAGAACTCGGCTTCCGGACCGAAGTAGACGTTGTCGGCGACGCCGTACTCGGAGATGTACTGCTCGGCCTTGCGCGCGATGTTGCGCGGGTCGCGGCTGTACGCCTCACGGGTGAAGGGGTCGTGCACGAAGAAGTTGAGCGCCAGCGTCTTCGCCTTGCGGAACGGGTCGATCCGCGCGGTCGCCGGGTCCGGCAGCAGCAGCATGTCGGACTCGTGGATGGACTGGAAGCCGCGCACCGAGGAGCCGTCGAACGCGAGACCCTCTTCGTAGGCCTCTTCGGTGAAGGCCTTCGCGGGGACCGTGAAGTGCTGCATCACGCCGGGCAGGTCGCAGAACTGGACGTCGATGACCTCGACGTCCTCGTCCGCGATGAGGCGCTGGATGTCGTCTGGAGTAGTGGGCACCCTCGGTGACTCCTTCTCGTTCGAGCTCGTACGGCAGTGCTCTCTTCGGCTCACGCTAAAAGTGCGGTGTTGCCCGACCGTCACCCGTATGTTTCGCCGGTGTTAACGGGTGGTCGATATCGGGTATCCGACCAGGTCGGATGTGTCCCACGCCACCGGCATACCCTAGACGGGTGGCGAGATGGACCGGTGAATGGCTGCCCGGCACCGGCGACGGCGGTCAGGGCACTGATCAGCACGGCCCGCGCTGGCCGGGCGAGAAGTTCGGTTTGCCCGAGTCGGGCGTCGGCTCGGCGGCGAGCGGCGGCGCGCGGCTGCTCGGGCTGATCGTCGACCTCGTCGTCGCGGCCCTGGTCACGGCCATCTTCCTGCACCCCAGCCTGCGGGACCCGGCCGCGATGCAGGAGTTCAACCTCTGGTCCGGCGGCGTGTGGGCGGTCATCTCGGTGATCTCGGCGGGCTTCTTCGGCTTCACGCCGGGGATGGCCGCTGTCGGCATCCGCGTCGCCCGGCTCGACGGCGCCGCGCTGGTCGGCCCGCTGCGCGCGCTGGTCCGCGCCGCGCTGACGTTCGTGCTCATCCCGGCGGCGGTCCGCAACGCCGACGGCCGCAGCTGGCTCGACCGGCTGACCGGCACCGTCGTCATCCGGATGCGCTGACGCACCCGACGAGAAAGGCCCTCGTCCGGATCCGGACGGGGGCCTTTTCGCACGCGGGGTCAGCGGCGGCGGATCGTGCGCTGGACGTTGCGCATCTTCGCGCCGGCCGGCATCGGGCCCTTGGGCAGCGCGGCGCCGCGGTTGCCGAGGGCTGCCAGCTTCGCCTCGAGCGCGTCCACCTGGGCCGGCTTGAGGTTGCGGGGCAGCTTCATCAGGTAACCCTGCAGCTTCCTCAGCGGAAGCTGGCCGTCCTCGTGGCCGATCGTCACGTCGTAGATCGGGGTGTCGCCGATCAGGCGGGAGACGCGCTTCTTCTCCTGGGCGAGCAGGGTCTTCACGCGGTGCGGCGCGCCTTCGGCGACCAGCACGACGCCGGGGCCGCCGAGGACCCGGTGCACCGCGTCGAGCTGCGTGGTCGCCGCGACGGTCGGGGTCACCTTCCAGCGGCCGCGCAGGTTCTCCAGCGCCCACGCCGCGGCGCCGGGCTGGCCGTCGGCCTTCGAGTAGACCGTCTTCTGGACGCGCCGGCCGAAGATGATCATGGCGAGCAGGGCGCCGAGCAGCAGGCCGAGCGGCAGCAGCACCCACTGCGCGTCGAAGAAGAACCCGATCCCGAACGCCACGCCGGCGACGACGACGATCGCCCCGACCATCCACGGGATGAGCCAGGGGTCTTCCTTGCGCTGCATCTTGAAGGCCTCGAAGAGCTGGCCACGGCGTGCCTTGCTCGCCGCGCGCTTCTCCTTCTTGGCCTGCTTGGCCGCTTCCTTGTCCTGCTTACCCGCCATATGACCAGGATACGGCCGCGTGCCCCTGCCCCGTTTCCCCGTCCCCCTCTGCGAGGATGCCGGACGTGACCGGCGTACTTTCACCCAGGAGCCTGAACCGTCTGCTCGATGGCCTCGACCCCGAGCAGCGTGCCGCCGCCAGTGCCCCGCGGGGGCCGGTCTGCGTGCTCGCCGGCGCCGGCACGGGCAAGACGCGCACGATCACCCACCGGATCGCCCACCTCGTCCGGTCCGGGCACGTTTCCGCCGGTCAGGTCCTCGCCGTCACCTTCACGACGCGGGCCGCGGGGGAGATGCGGACGCGGCTGCGCGGCCTCGGCGTCGACGCGGCGCAGGCGCTGACCTTCCACGCCGCCGCCCGCCGCCAGCTGCGGTACTTCTGGCCGCGCGTGGTCGGCGACCGGCCGTGGGACCTGCTGGAGAACAAGCTGCGGTACGTCGGCCAGGCCGCGAACCGGGCCAAGCTCGGGACCGAGGTCGAGGTCCTGCGCGACCTGGCCAGCGAGATCGAGTGGGCGAAGGCGTCGCTGATCAGCCCGGACGACTACCCGGCGGTCACCGCGCGCGCCCAGCGGGACATCCCGGCCCCGGCGGCCCAGGTCGCCGAGGTTTACCGCACGTACGAAGAACTGAAGAACGCCGCGCAGGTCCTCGACTTCGACGACCTCCTGTTGCACACGACGGCGGTGCTCGAGGAGCACGGCGCCGTCGCCGAGGAGTTCCGGGACCGTTACCGCTGCTTCGTCGTCGACGAGTACCAGGACGTCACGCCGTTGCAGCAGCGCCTGCTCGACGCGTGGCTCGGCGGCCGCGACGACCTCACCGTCGTCGGCGACGCCAACCAGACCATCTACTCCTTCGGCGGCGCGTCGCCGCGGCCGCTGCTGGAGTTCACCCGGCGCTACCCGGACGCCACCGTCGTCCGCCTCGAACGCGACTACCGGTCGACGCCCGAGGTCGTCGCGCTGGCGAACCGCGTGATCGGCGCGGCGCGGGGCCGGCCGGCGGGCTCGCGGCTGAAGCTGATCGGCCAGCGGCCTTCGGGGCCGGAGCCGCGCTTCGCCGAATTCGACGACGAGGGGGTCGAGGCCGGAGCCGTCGCGCGCCGGGTGCGCGAGCTGCTCGACGGCGGCGTCTCGGCGAGCGAGATCGCGATCCTCTACCGGGTGAACGCCCAGTCCGAGGCCTACGAGTCGGCGCTGGCCGAGGCCGGCATCCCGTACCTGGTCCGCGGCGGCGAGCGGTTCTTCAACCGGACCGAGGTCCGGCAGGCCATGTCCGCGCTGCGGGCGGCGAGCGGCGACGTCAGCTCCGACCTGGTCACGACGGTGCGGTCGGTGCTCGCGCGGGTCGGCCTGACCGAGTCGCCGCCGGCCGGTGGCGCGGCGAAGGAGCGGTGGGACGCGCTCCTGGCGATCGTCGAGCTGGCCGAAGAGCTGGCCGCGACGGTCGAGGACGCGGACCTGCCGCGCTTCTGCGCCGAGCTCGACCAGCGCGCCGCCGCCCAGCACCCGCCGACGGTCGAGGGCGTCACGCTGGCGTCCCTGCACGCGGCGAAGGGCCTGGAGTGGGACGCGGTGTTCCTCGTCGGCCTCGCCGAGGGCACGCTGCCGATCCTCCACGCCGGCGACGACGAAGCGGCGATCGAAGAGGAGCGGCGGCTGTTCTACGTCGGCGTCACCCGGGCCCGCGAGCACCTGTGGCTGTCCTGGGCGCTGGCCCGCACGCCGGGCGGGCGGCGCAACCGGCGGCGCAGCCGGTTCCTCTACGGCCTGGTCCCGGAGGACCACCCGGCCGCGAGGGTCGCGCGGTCCCAGCAGAAGCCGGCGGCGCCGGTCAAGACGCGCTGCCGCGTCTGCGGCGGGCCGCTGCTGGAAACCCTCGACGTCAAGCTGGGCCGCTGCGGGCGCTGCCCGTCCACAGTGGATGAGGACCTGCTGGAGCGGCTGAAGTCCTGGCGCGGCGACCGGGCGCGCGAGCTCAAGGTGCCGGCGTTCGTCGTCTTCACGGACGCGACGCTGATGGCCATCGCCGAGCAGCGCCCGGCCGACGAGGCGGCGCTGGTGTCGATCTCCGGCATCGGCGCGACGAAGCTCGAGCGCTTCGGCGCGGAGATCCTCGGCGTCGTCCGGGCGTCGACGCGGTCTTGACCGCGTCCGGACCATGATCGACGCGGCGAACCCGCTGCTCAGGGGCGATCTTCGTAACTTCGAGGATTTTCCCGTTAATTGAGTTGCCTCGGTGTGGGGCGGAGCAATAACCTGCCAGTACCGAGCCCGAAGGGCTCGACTGGGGATCTACCGACAGACGTGCCGCTCGGCGGCCGCGTGTGCAGAGAACAGAAGGAGGTGCCGGTGAAATGACCATCAACATGACGCTCACGAACCCGGGCACCCGTCTGTCCTGCGCCGCGGAAGTTGCGGCCGCTCAGCGCCCGGGCACTGGTGTGTCCGCGAGCGCTCACGAGGCCCACGGCATGCGGCGCGTCTCGCGTCGTTGGACCACCGGTGTCGTCGTCTTCGGGACGCAGGGCGTTCTCGCCGCGTACCCGCAGGCTGATCTGTCGACCATCAAGAAGTTCCGTGTTCCGTTGTCGATACGGGAGCGAAGTTCCTGACCTAGTCAGGACTCAAGGCTCACGAAGGCCGCGGAACCGGATAACCCGGATCCGCGGCCTTCGTGTTTTTGGCTGCACAACCCAAGAGGAACCAGCGTTGCCCAGCTCCAGCACCCAACCGAAAACCCGTACGACACAAGGAGGAACCACCATGTCTTCGGCCGTCGCCTACACCTCGGGTGAGGCAATATTCGCCGACCTGCTCGACCCGATCGCCGTCCCCGACGTCGCACTGCCCTGCCGTTCGGGCGACGCGGACCTGTGGTTCGCGGAGTCCCCGGCCGAGCTCGAGCGAGCCAAGGCCCAGTGCGCCGACTGCCCGGTCCGCGAGGCCTGCCTGGCCGGCGCCCTGGCCCGCCGCGAGCCCTGGGGCGTTTGGGGCGGCGAGATCTTCGAGCGCGGCGCGGTCATCGCGCGCAAGCGGCCCCGCGGCCGCCCGCGCAAGAACGCGACCGTCGAGCCCGCGGCCGCCAAGGCCGGCAGCGACCACCGGAGCGCCGCCGCATGAGCGTCGAACCGGTCAGCACGAGGGATTACGAAGCCCACCCCCGCAGCGAGCAGCTGCAGTTGACGAAGACCGAGATCGAGGAGATCAGCGAGATGTTGCTTTACGAAGAACTGTCCAGGGCCCGAATACGGGACTTGGAGGAGGGGGTCCGCGCCCAGCGGGCCCGAGGTGGCGCACGTGCCGCCCGCCGATGGAAGCGAGTAGCCCACTGGGCCGCCCGCCGGGCGGAGCGGTACCAGGAGCAGAGCTGAGCGCAGGCCCCTGCCGCCCGTCCGCGGGTGGTGGGGGTCTTGCGCGCTTTGCTTGGTACCCGGCGGTTCGTGCCGCCGGGGTGTTGCTGCGCGGCGGCGGTCGCGCTTGACGGTGCGCGGTCGCGCCGTAGCGGTTGCGCTTTGGCGGCGGCGGTCGTGCTTGACCGTGCGCGGTTGCGCCTTGACGGTGGGCGGTCGCGCGGCGGCGCGAGGTCGGTTCGTGCCGCGACGTGGGCAGTCGCGTTGACGGTGCGCGGTTGCGTCGTGGCGGGTACGCCTTGACGGTAGGCGGTCGCGTAGCGGCGCTAGGTCGGGGTCGTGCCGCCAAGGGGCGGCGAAACTCGTGCTGCGTGGCGTGGAGCGATGCGCCCCTCATTGGCGCGGGAGCCGGATCGCGGCGTCGGGTGTGCGGTTGCGTCGAGCCGTTAAGGCGCTGGAGGCGCGCTGTGGCGGTGTGGTTGCGGTGCGGCGGCCGCTCGTGTCCTCCTTTCGGGTGGTCTCGTTCCGTGCGCTCCGGGCGGGGCGCTGGTGTTGAATGGGGTGATGTCCGGACACACCCACGGCGACATCGACTGGGCGGACCGCCTGGCTCAGTTGCGCATGGCCGATGCCCTCGATGCCGCGGCGCTCGCGCCCGTTGCCCGGCGGCTTCTCGGCTCCGTGGGGGAGCGGCCGACCGTGGTCGATGTCGGGTGCGGGGCCGGGGGGATGAGCGTGCTGTTCGCGCGCGAGCTCGCCCGCGGGGGTGGGGGCACCGTCGTGCTGCTCGATGCCACGCCGAAGTTGCTCGCCGAGGCCGGACGGGCCGTTGGCGAGGTTGCCGGCGAGTCCGTCGAGGTAGTCGGCCTGCTGGGGGATCTCACCGATCCCGCGCTGGACGTGCCCGCCGCCGACCTGGTGTGGGCTTCCGGCGTTCTGCACCACGTCGGTGATCAGCAAGCCGCGCTGCGGACGCTCGGCGGGCTGCTGCGGCCCGGTGGCGTGCTGGCCATCTCCGAGGGTGGGCTGGAGATGCGGTGCCTGCCGTGGGAGCTCGGAGTCGGGCGGCCCGGGCTGGAGCAGCGGCTGCTCGCCGCTCGGGCCTCGTGGTTCGAACGGATGCGGGCCGGGATTCCGGGCAGCGTCGCCATGCCCTACGGCTGGCCGCGCGCGCTTCGCGAAGCCGGCCTCCACGACGTCGAATCGTTCGGGGCGCTCATCGATCACCCGATGCCGGGCTCGGACCTCCTCCGCGAGTACGTGGTGCACCGCGTCGGGTGGTTCGCCGAGTCGGCCGGGGAATGGCTTGCTGCCGACGACCGCGCCGCGGTCGCTGCCCTCACCGATCCGCGGAGCCCGGATTTCCTCGGCCACCGCGACGACCTCTACCTGTTCGGCGCCAAGGCGATCCACTGTGGACGGTTGCGATGAGCGCGCCGGAGCCCGTGGTGTGCACGCGTTGCGGCCGGACTCGCACCGCCGGCGACGACCCGGCTACCGCCCTCGCGTGGGTGTCCACCCGTGAGCGGGGCGCGCTGCGGTGGCTGTGCCCGGACTGCGCGCGGCAGCACGTGCGCGACATCGAAGGCAAGCTGCCCGACGAGTACTGGTGATCGATCCGCCTCCTGAGTGGGTGGGTGGGAACGGGCCTTGCCGGGTGCGGCACAGACCGGTGGGGCCGGGTCGTCGCGACGGCTTGTGGCCGAGGGGTGGTGAGCCGTCCGCTCACGTGCGGTGGCTGCCGGCGATGGGGTGACGTCCAGGTCAGGCCGCGTCTCCGATCGGTGTCTGCGGGACCGCGCGGACCTTGGGGCGGGGTGTCCTCGACGCCTCGCCGTACGCCCTGGCCAGCTCCTGGGCCACCTCTCGGGGGGCCTGGCGCAGCTGCCCGGCCGTGCAGCGGACCAGGACGATGCCCGTGGCCGCCAGGGCCAAGTGGCTGAAGCCGCCGCCGGGGCCCGGGGTGCAGCGGTACTGCCACGCCAGGCCGAGCTCATCCCACCACGCGTCCGCCTCGCCGAGGCGGCGGCCGCGGCGGTCGCAGATCGTCTGGTCCCAGCTCGGGGGCGGGAGGGGAACCAGGTCCAGGACGCGGGCGGCCAGCCCGTGCGCCTGGATCGGTCCCTCGTCGAGCTCGCGCAGCACCTTGCGGACCACCGCCGTGCCGCGCTGGGAGCCCTCCTCGAGCTCGGTCAGCAGCTCCTGGCGATCGCACAGGCCCCAGTACAGGGGCATCGTCAGCACCTGCCGGACGCGGGCCGGGTCCGGTTCGGACCGGGCCAGGTCCAGCGTCGCCCTCGCCGGCGGGGCGAACGGAAGGCCGTCCACCTCGACCGGGTCCGGTAATCGGGCCGTCCGCGCCAGGCGGGCCCCCTCGCTCGCCACCACCCGGCAGTGCTGGGGCACCAGCAGGCTGACGTCGCCTTCCGCCGGGCACTTCACGCCGTGGGCCTGCAGTGCGTCGGCGCCGGTGATCACCACTCCGGGCCCGTAGTGCACGACCGCGGCGTGCAGCAGCTGCTGCCGGGTCGGGGCGGTGTTGCGCAGCAGGACGACACCGGGATGCAGGCGGCGCCACGGCCCGCCCGGGCCGCAGAGCCGCCGGGTTCTTCGGTCGGACACCCCCGCCCGGCGTAGCTGTTCGAGGTTCATCACCTCGCCCCCACCGGGATTACGAAGGGCGAGCGGATCAACGCATTGAGTAGCTGTCATGGTTCGAGCATGGCGGCTCGGCCAACCGGGTGGAACCCCGTCCGCCGCGCCTGTGGACAACTCGGCCGGAATCCTCCGTTCGGGGCCCGGCCTGTGGACAACTCAGGCGGCGAACCCGGGCTGCCAGCGCTCCACGATGCCGCGGGCCGGGATCTCCGCGTCGAGCTGGCAGAGGATGCCCGTCGACCCCGCGGTGACCCGGTGGATCATCAGGTACTCGGGCGGCAGGTTGAGCGAACGCCCGACCCGGAAGTCGTTGCCGCGGCTGTCGCCCACGCGCCCGGCCTGCTTCTGCATCCAGCGGCGGGTGAAGTGGAACGTCGGCGCCGCCAGCGGCTCGGTGAACGGCGCCAGGTAGGCGAGCACCTCCTCCGCGGTCAGGTCGCTGTCCGGCCGGATGAAGCGGTTCGCCCGCAGCAGGCGCATCAGCTCGACGGACTCGCCGTCGAGGGCCAGCCGCGTCATCTCGCCGAGGTGGCGGGGGATGCCTTCGGGCAGGCGGGCGACGCCGCCGAAGTCGATGACGCAGAGCCTGCCGTCGTCGGTGATCATGAAGTTGCCCGGGTGCGGGTCCGAGTGCAGCAGGTGGACGCGCTCCGGCGACGAGTAGTGGAATTCCGCCAGCAGGCGGCCGGCCAGGTTCCGGGTCTCGCGATCGCCGTCCGCGATCACCTTCGACAACGGCGTGCCGTTCGCCCACTCCGTCACGACCACCTTCGGCGCACTCGCCACCACCCGCGGCACCAGGATGCCGGGATCGCCGTCGAAGGCCTTCGCGAAGGCGCGCTGATGCTGGGCCTCGGCCTGGTAGTCGAGCTCCTCGTTCATCCGCTCGGCGAGCTCGGCCAGCAGCGGCTTGACCTCGGTGCCGGGCACGAAGGCCTGGAACAGCCTGCTGAACCGCTGCAGCTGCCGCAGGTCGCTGCGCAGCGCCTCGTCGGCGCCCGGGTACTGGACCTTGACCGCGACCGCCCGGCCGTCGTGCCAGACCGCGCGGTGCACCTGGCCGATGCTCGCGGCCGCCGCCGGCTCGTCGTCGAACGAGGCGAACCGGCTGGTCCAGGTGCGGCCCAGCTGCTCGGCGAGCACCCGGTGGGTCTGCCGGACCGGCATCGGTGGCGCGGCGGCCTGCAGCTTCGTCAGCGCCTCGCGGTACGGCTTGGCCATGTCGTCCGGCACCGCCGCCTCGAACACGCTCAGCGCCTGGCCGAACTTCATCGCACCGCCCTTGAGCGTGCCGAGCACCTCGAACAGCTGCTCGGCGGCCTTCGCCGACAGCGTCGCGTTCACCTGTTCCGCGCTCTGGCCCGCGAGCCTCTTGCCCCAGCCGCCGACTGCCCGGCCGGCGATGCCGAGCGGGAGACTGGCGAGCTTGGCGGTACGGGCGGCACCCTTGCGCGGCATCGCGGGATCACGATCGGCTGGGTCGCGGAAGTCGGTCACACCGGCGATTCTGCCCTGCGGTCTCGGCGTCGCGCAGCCTGCGAGCGACGTGTTCGTGGGCTACGTCTCCAGGATCACCCCCTGCGCGCCGCAGCGGCACCGCGGGTGCGGCGGCCAGCCGCGGTGGCGGATGCGGCCGTCGAAGGCGTCGATTTCGAGGGTCGCGTTCCATGACGGCGGGGCCGGCGCGCTCGGGGAGAGCAGCCGCATGGCCTGGGCGACGGCCAGGGACGCGCAGGACTGGACCGCGCCGAGGTCGGGCCGCTGGTGCCGGCCGGCGAGCTGCCCGGCGACGCGCGGCCAGCACGGGTCGCGGTCCGTCCGGTGCAGATCGGCGCAGCGCAGGCACGAGCTGCGGCCGGGCACGACGAGGGGCCCGACGATGCCGGTGCCGTCACGGACGCGCGCCACCAGGTGGGGGACGCCGTCACCCATCAGTTCGGCGACGAGCTCGGGAGCCGGCACGACGGCGTCGGTGAGCAGGGCCAGGTCGGGGTGCCGGTCGTACAGGCGGGTGACGCGGACCTCGGGATCGACCCGGCGGAGCAGGTCGGCGAGGGCGTGGCGCCGGGACCGGCCCAGGTCCGCTGCGGTGAAGCCGGAGCCGAGGTCGTGCTCGGTGACCGTGCCGGGCACCTGCAGCTCGACGTGCCCGATGCCGGCGTTGGCCAGCAGCACGGCGGCCGCCACCGCCACCCGGCCGTCGCCGTGGACCGAGACCGCAGCGGCGCGCCGCCGGTCGGCCACGGCCGGCTGGTGGTGGCGGGCTCGCAGCGACCAGAAGCCGGGCTCGCCGCGCAAGCCTGGGCCGTCGGGCCGGCCGGCGTCGGTGACCAGGCCGAGCGCGGTCAGCTGCCGCAGCAGCGTCCGCAGCTGCTCGCGGTGTTCGCTCTCCGCGAGCAGGAGCCGCTCAACGTGCATGCTCCCGTCGAGGGCACGCAGTTTCGCGATCAGGTACGGGGTGAGGTTTTCGACGATCACGCCGTGGCGCGGGTCGAGGCCGATCTGGATCTCCCGGGGGCCGCGTTCGAGCACGGAGAGGCCCGGGAGCAGGGCAGGGTGGGCCGGCAGGAGGACCGGTGGCATGTCCGCGGTGTCGAAGATCATGTCCGCATGATCGCACCCGGTGGCGACCGGGAGGCCCGGGAAGGCGCCGGAACGGCCGAGTTGTCCACAAGTGGACCCGGCTGTGGACAACTCGGTTCTGTGACCGCAAGGCGCTCGGAGTTGTCGGTGCCTGGCCTTACCGTTGTCGAGTGGTCGAAGCACGGATGCCCTCGCTGAGGGGCCGAGGGGAAACGAACCCCTCGTCGGACACACCCGGACACAAGGTCGAAGTGCGGCGCAGCCAGCGCCGGCACCGGACGGTCACCGCGTATTGGAACGACGACACGCTCGTCGTGCTCATCCCCGCGCGGATGACCAGGGCGGAGGAGAAACACTGGGTCGCCGAGATGGAGCGCAAACTGCAGCGCTCGGAACCACGTCGGCCGGCGTCCCCGAAGACGTCGGACGAAGCCCTGCTGGCGCGCTGCGCGCTGCTGTCGGGCAAGTACCTGGGCGGCACCGCGGTGCCGGCGAGCGTCCGCTGGGTGCCGCCGATGCGCACCCGGTGGGCGTCCTGCACGCCGGTCGACGCGACCATCCGGGTCAGCGAACGGCTGCGGAAGGTGCCTGGGTGGGTGCTGGACTACGTCCTGGTGCACGAGCTGGCGCACCTGCGGGAGCCCGGGCACGACGCGGCGTTCTGGGCGCTGGTGCAGCGGTACCCGAAGACTGAGCGGGCGATCGGGTACCTGGAAGGGTTGTCGGCCGCTGCCGGGTGGGGGATCTCCACCGAGGACTGAGGTGGTTCGGGCCGGGGTGGCTGCCTTGGGTGGGCTGCCCCGGCTGGGCCGGGGAGTGGGGAGGTGGTTGGTCGCTGGGCGGCGAACGGCGGGGTGGGTGCGCTTGGGTGGCGGTGAGGTGGCCGCCGGGTGGGTTGGCGGCCGGGTGCCGGCGCATGGCGGTGGGTTGGTGTGGTGGCTTCGAAACGCCGGCGCCTGACGGCGGTGGCTGCCGCCTGGTGGACGGGGCCGCTGGTGTGGGTGGCGGTCGGGCTCGGAGGGTCGGCGGTCGGCTGCCGGCTCGGACGGGGCCGGTGGTGTGAGGGGCGGTTGGGCTCGGAGGAGCGGCGGCGGGCTGCCGGCTTGGGCGGTCTGACCAGGCCGCTGGTGTGAGCGGCAGTCGAGCCCGCGGCCGGCGGCGGGCTGCTGACCACCCCGACGGCGGTCGAGCGTCGCCGGGGTGGTCCGGACAGCAGAAAGCCGGTGACCCGCCGAACGCGGGGCACCGGCCTTCCGGGGCTCAGGTCAGGACTGCTTGCCCTCGTCCGAGGGCGGCTCTTCCTTCTCCCGCTCCGAACGCTCGGCCTGCTCCGTGCGCTCCAGCTCGGCGATCGGGTCGAGGTCGTCGATCGAACCGGCCTCGCCCACTCGGTCCGCGAAGTCGATCGGCTCGTCCAGGTCCTCCGCCGTCGGCATCAGGTCCGGGTGGGACCACAGGCCGTCGCGCTTCTCGAGGCCGTGGCGGTCGCCCACCAGCTTCCACAAATTGCTTGCGTCCCTCATGCGGCGGGGCCTCAGCTCCAAGCCCACCAGCGTGGCGAACGTCTGCTCGGCCGGGCCGCCCGTCGCTCGGCGGCGGCGCAGCGTCTCGCGCAGTGCGTCCGCTCCCGGCAGGCGGTCGCCGACCGCCTCGGCCACCGTTACGTCCACCCAGCCCTCGACCAGGGCCAGCAGTGTCTCCAGGCGTCGCAGCGCCGCCTTCTGCTCCTCGGTCGTCTGGGGCTCCAGCAGGCCCGATGACATCGCTTCTTCGATGCTCGCCGGGTTCGAGGGATCGATGCGGCCCGCCAGCGACTCCAGCGCGGACGTGTCCACCGAAATGCCGTGGGCGAACTCCTCGACCGTCGCCAGCAGGCGCTGCCTCAACCACGGCACGTGCGTGAACAGGCGCTGGTGCGCCGCCTCGCGGGCGGCCAGGAACACCAGGATTTCGCTGTTCGGCAGCTCCAGGCCCTCGGCGAACTTCTCGATGTTCGCCGGCAGCAGGGCCGACGTGCCGGCCGGGGCCAGTGGCAGGCCGATCTCCGTCGAGGTCAGCATCTCCGAGGCCAGCTGGGCCAGCGCGTTGCCAAGCTGGGAGCCGAAGGCCATGCCGCCCATCTGGCCCATCATCTGCAGCAGCGGGCCCGCCGCCTGCTTGGCCTCCTCGGGCAGCGCCTGCATCCAGGCACCCGAGACCTGCTGGGCCACCGGGTCGCACAGCCGCTGCCACGTCGGGAGGGTCTTCTCCACCCAGGAGCGGGGCGACCAGGCGACCGTCGACGTCGCGCCGGCCGGGAACACCGTTGCCGCGTCGAGCCAGAGCTCGGCCAGGTGGGCCGCGTCGCGGACCGCCGCGTTCGCGTCGTCTCCGCCGCGGAAGCCGAGCTTGCTCTCGCCGGTGTTGCCGGCGCTGCCCAGGGTCTGGAGGGCGATCTGCTTGGCGAGGTCGTAGTTCACCGGCCCGCTGGAGGTACCCGCCTGGCTGAGCATCTGGCCCAGCTGGCTCAGCATCTGCCCGAGCTGGTTGAAGGCCTCGGCGCCGGACTGCTGCCCGCCTTCCGAGGGGTCGTTCTCACCTCGTTTGTCGGGATCGGAAGGTCCGAAGCCGAACGGGGGTTTGCTCATGTGTCCACCGTACGCGGCCCAGAGCCCGTCGAGCGCGTCAACCGTGGCCTTCACCGGGAAGCGAACGCGGTCACCGTACGCTGTCGGGCGTGACCAAGTCCTCCGAGGAGACCGCCCCCGCGAAGAGCGCCCCGGACCCCGCGCCGGAGCCGGCCGGCGAGGCCCGCCGGATGACCCGCCGCGGCTGGACGCTCGTGGTCAGCGGCTCGCTGTTCCTGATCTTCGTGGTGCTCGGCTCGGTCGTGCCGGTGCCGTTCGTGGCGATCAGCCCCGGCCCGACCTACGACACGCTGGGTCGCGACGCGGCGGGCAACCCGGTCATCCAGGTGACCGGGCACGAGACCCACCCGACCACCGGCGAGCTGCGGATGACGACCGTCTCCCTGCACGACGGCGTCACCCTCTTCCAGGGCCTCGGCTTCTGGGCCAGCGGCCGCTACGCGCTCGCGCCGCGCGAGGAGTACTTCAAGCCCGGCGAGACGAACGAGCAGGTCAAGCAGGAGAACATCCAGCAGCTGCAGGACTCGCAGACGAACGCCCAGGTCGCCGCCCTGCGCAAGCTGGGCTACCCGATCAAGGTGCTGGCGAAGCAGATCGTCTCCGGCAGCCCGGCCGACCACGTGCTCTCGCCCGGCGACAAGCTGATCACCGTCAACGGCAAGAAGATCGTCGAGGCCGCCGACGTGCGGGCCGCGCTCGCCGGCACCCTGCCCGGCCAGACCGTGCAGATCACCTTCCAGTCCGACGGCCAGCCCGAGCGGACCGTGCCGCTCACCCTCGCCGCGCGCCCCGACCGCAAGGAGGGCTTCATCGGCCTCACCGCGGTCGACCGCGCCGACGCGCCCTTCACCGTCAACATCTCGCTGCAGGACGTCGGCGGCCCGTCGGCCGGCCTGATGTTCACCCTCGCCATCATCGACCGGCTGCAGTCCGGCGACCTCGCGGGCGGCAGGCACATCGCCGGCACCGGCGAGATCACCGAGACCGGCGAGGTCGACCCGATCGGGGGGATCTCGTTCAAGGTCGTCGGCGCCCGCGAAGCCGGCGCCACCGACTTCCTGGTGCCCGAGCACAACTGCGCCGAGGCCAAGACCACCGCGCCCGCCGGCCTCAACCTCATCAAGGTGTCCACACTGGACGACGCGCTCGCCCAGCTGGCCAACTTGAAGGCGGGACGCCCGACGGCCGCCTGCTAGGGCAGCAGCGTGGCCTTCAGCGCTTCGACCAGGTTCGGGGCGAGGTCGGGGCTTTCCACGATCTCGTCCATCGTCTCGTCCGTGCCCTCGGCCGTGCCGATCCCGCGCAGCCGCATCACACAGGCGCCCTCCCCGTCACGCAGGACGGCCGCGACCAGGCGGGCCTCCGTGCGCTGCGGGTGGTTGGCGGCCGCGCGGCGGAGGCTGTCGGCGTCCGCTTCGGCGATGTCGGGCAGTTCCGACTCCGAGCCCGGCGGCAGCACGATGATCTCCTGGGCCAGCGCGCACCCGGTGACCAGATCCGGCCACGCGATCCGGCCCAGCGCCTCGGCCAGGTCGCCATCGGGCAGCGCCTCCTGGGCCACCGGCGTCAGCGGGTTCGCCCGGTCGAGCTGCCCGGCCAGCTCCGGCTGCTCGTCCAGCAGCGCCGCCGTCGGCACCAGCGCGAACAGCTGCGGCGGCTGGTCCCAGCCACCCGCGGCCATGAACTCCTCGATCTCACGGGCGAGCGCGGCCACGCCGGCCTGTCGCGCTTCGTTCGCTGCCATGCGCACATCGTGTCAGGTCGGCCGTCGCGGCGACGCCGCGAGTCCGGTTTGGGCGGGTCCCGGGAACTTCACCGGGCATCCGTAGAGTTAGGGAATCAGGGGGCGCACGCGCCCCTGCTCAGGTATTGACGAAGACAGGAGCGTGTGCCGTGGCGACTCGGCCCCCGGTGAGCCTGCCGAAGCTGTCCCGGCGGAGCCGGATCCTCCTCATCATCGCCGCGATCGTCGTGCTGGCGCTGTTGCTCGGGGCCCGTCTCCTCGACACGTACGTCGACTGGCTGTGGTTCGGCGAAGTCGGCGCGCGGCCGGTGTTCACCACCCAGCTGATCACTCGCGTCGTGCTGTTCTTCGCCGTCGGGCTGCTCGTCGGCGGCGCGCTGGCGATCAGCCTGATGATCGCCTACCGGACCCGCCCGGTGTTCGTGCCGATCTCCGGCGCCGACGACCCGCTGGCGCGCTACCGCTCCGCGATCGTCGCCCGCATCCGCCTCTTCGGCGTCGGCATCCCGGTACTCACCGGCCTCATCGCCGGCCTGTCCGCCCAGAGCGACTGGCAGGTCGTGCAGCTGTTCCTCAACGGCACCTCGTTCGGCCAGACCGACCCCGAGTTCGGCAACGACGTCGGCTTCTACGCCTTCGACCTGCCGTTCTACAACTGGCTCCTCGGCTGGCTGTTCATCATCGTCGTCATCTCCTTCTTCGGCGCCCTGATCTCGCACTACGTCTTCGGCGGCATCCGGCTGGCCGGCAAGGGCGGCCAGCTCGCCGGCCCGACCCGCGCGCAGCTCGCCATCACCGTCGGGCTCTTCGTGCTGCTGAAGGCGGTCGAGTACTTCTTCGACCGGTACAACCTGCTGCTGTCCGACCGCGGCATGCCGCTGTTCGTCGGCGCCACCTACACCGACCTCAACGCGGTGCTGCCGGCCAAGCTGATCCTGCTGTGCATCTCGGTGATCTGCGCGGTCGCCTTCTTCGCCGGCGCCTTCCTGCGCAACCTGCAGCTCCCGGCCATCTCGCTCGTGCTGCTGATCCTGTCCGGCATCCTCGTCGGCGTCGCCTGGCCCGCCATCCTCGACCAGTTCTCGGTGAAGCCGAACGCGAACGAGAAGGAAGCGACGTCCATCCAGCGCAACATGGACGCCACCCGCCGCGCCTACGGCCTCACCGACGTCCAGTACCAGCCCTACACCGGCAAGTCGGACGCCACCCCGGACCAGATCAAGAGCGACACCGGGACGATGTCGAACATCCGGCTGCTCGACCCGAACATCCTCTCCGACACCTTCACCCAGCGCGTCGGCCGCGAGAACTTCTACGGCTTCCCGGCCAAGCTGGACATCGACCGCTACACCGTCGGCGGCGTGACGCAGGACTACATCGTCGCCGCCAAGGAGATCAAGACCGAGGGCCTGACCGGCAACCAGACCAGCTGGATCAACAAGCACCTCGTCTACACCCACGGCAACGGCTTCGTCGTCGCGCCGGCCAACACGATCGACCGCGCCGTCAAGGACGCCAACTCCGACGGCGGCTACCCGATCGCCACCACCAGCGACACGCAGAACCCGGCCGGCGCCGGCGCGCCCGTCACCGGCCAGTCCGGCATCGAGGTCAAGGAACCCCGCATCTACTACGGCGAGCTGTCCGCCGCGGAGTCCGACTACGCCATCGTCGGCGGCACCTCCGGCAACGCGCCCGGCGAGTACGACACCGCGACCGACCGCTACACCTACAAGGGCGAGGGCGGCGTCTCGATCGACAACTGGTTCAACCGCCTCGCCTTCGCGGCCGAGTACGGCGAACGCAACATCCTGTTCTCCGACGCCATCGGCGACAACTCCAAGATCATGTACAACCGCGACCCGCGCGACCGCGTCAGCAAGATCGCGCCGTGGCTGACCCTCGACGGCGACCCGTACCCGGCGGTCGTCGACGGCAAGATCCAGTGGATCATCGACGGCTACACCACGCTCAACAACTTCCCGTACGCCCAGCAGACCCAGCTCGGCGCGGCCACGAACGACTCCCTCAACGGCGTCGCCCGCCAGGCCAACAGCTCCATCAACTACATCCGCAACTCGGTCAAGGCCACCGTCGACGCCTTCAACGGCACCGTCACGCTGTACTCGATCGACGACAAGGAACCGGTCCTCAACGCCTGGGAGAATGTCTTCCCCGGGCTCGTGAAGCCGAGCTCCGAGATCTCCCCGGACCTGCGGGCCCACTTCCGCTACCCCGAGGACCTCTTCAAGATCCAGCGTGAACTGCTGTCGCGCTACCACGTCAGCAACCCGCAGGAGTTCTACTCCCAGCAGGCCTTCTGGAGCGTCCCCCAGGACCCGACCGCCGAAGGCGGCTCGAACCCGGCGGCGGCCGGCGCGGCCAACCAGCCCGGCTACTACGTCCTCGCCGACACGCCGGGACAGACCAAGCCGACGTTCCAGCTCACCAGCTCCCTGACCGGCCTCCAGCGCCAATACCTCGCGTCCTGGATGTCGGTCTCCTCCGACCCCGCCGACTACGGCAAGATCCGCGTCCTCCAGCTACCCAGCGCGGCCACCGGAGCCACCCAGGTCGACGGCCCGGTCCAAGTCCAGAACCGGTTCCAGAGCGACTCCCGCGTCGCCCAGGACCGCACCCTCTTCAACAACCCCAACGTCACCCCCATCTACGGCAACCTGATCACGCTCCCGGTCGCCGACGGCTTCCTCTACGTCGAACCCGTCTACATCCGGCAGCGCAACCAGAACAGCTACCCACAGCTGGCCCGCGTCCTCGTCTCCTACGGACCCAAGGTCGGCTACGGCGCCACCCTCCAGGAAGCCCTCGACCAGGTCTTCGGCGCCGGCACCGGCGAAGCCACCACCACGCCACCCAAGGCCGGCCAGCCGACGACCACCCCGCCGAGCTCCACCAACCCGACCACCACCCCGCCGGCCAGCAGCGGCGGCGGCAACGCGGCCCTCGACCGAGCCGTCGCCGACATCCAATCAGCGCTCGCCAAGCTCAAAGCCGCCCAGCAATCCGGCAACTTCACCGACCAAGGCGCCGCGCTCGCCGCCCTCGACGCAGCAGCCCGCGCCTACGAAGCAGCCAAAACCGCGGCACCCGGAACCAGCACACCCCCGCCCAGCACCCAGCCGGGAGGGTGACGTCGGTAACGCGAACGGCACCTGCTTTGCACCCGCCCGAAAGGCAGGCGTAAGGTAGGTGCCACGACGCGGGGTGGAGCAGCTCGGTAGCTCGCTGGGCTCATAACCCAGAGGTCGCAGGTTCAAATCCTGTCCCCGCTACAGAGGTTGGGAGGGGTGTGCTCGCCAGAATCGGCGAGCGCATCCCTCCTTCGCATTGTCTTTGGGGGTCGAACCCCCAAACCCCCGCCAGGGGGGCTTCGCCGCCCCTGGACCCCCCTGCGGTGGGCTGGGTTGGGGGGTGAGCCGGCTGGGTTGGGGGTGAGCCGGCTGGGTCAGGGGGTTAGCCAGCCTTCTGTTTCGCCTGTTGTGTTGGCTATGTAGCCGTCTGGGCGGACCAGCATCTTCTCTGTTTTTGGGTGGGGGAGGTTGGGGACTTCTGCTACTTGTACCTCTGGGTGGGGGATGGGGGTGGGGGATTTTGTCAGTAGGACGAACTTTCCTTTGTGGAACAGGGTGCTTGCGTAGGCCTTGCCTACGGGGAAGTCCGGGAGGCGGGTTCCGTCGGCTGGATGCGCTTTCTTGGTTCCGTAGGTGATGTCCAAGCCCGAGACCAGGCCTGACAGGTAGTGCTGGACTTCGGGGAGGGCTGTCAGGTCTCTGAACAGTGCGCGTAGGGCCAGTTGGTTCGGGGTTAGGGGTATCAGGGCGTTTTGGGCCGCTATGTTGTCCAGCACCCTCTGTGCCACTGGGCGGCGCTCTGCTTCGTACGTGTTCAGGAGCGTTGCCGGGGCTCTGTTGCGTAGCTCGGCCGCCAGTTTCCAGCCCAGGTTCATCGCGTCCTGGATGCCCAGGTTGAGGCCCTGGCCTCCGGCCGGGAAGTGGATGTGGGCCGCGTCGCCGGCCAGGAGGACCCGGTCCACCCGGTAGCTTGCGGCCAGGCGGCTGTCGTCCGAGAAGCGGGATGCCCAGCGGATTTCGGAGATTTCCGCTTCGGGGCCGAAGCGGTCGGTGACCGCCGCGCGGACCTCTTCGCCGGTCACCTTGACGCGGAGGTTTGCGGGGCGGTTCAGGCGGTCTCCGAAGGTGATTCGGTAGAGGTTCTGCTCCGGCAGGGGGATTACGCCGATGAACTTGCCCGGGCTCTCGGACGTCACCATGTTGGCCATCGAGCGCCACTGGGTGGGGGCTCCCGGTGGGGTCCTCTTGAACAGGACGTCCGCCGATACGCCGTGACCCTGACCCTCGATGCCTTCGAACCGCATGTTCAGTGCCTTGCGGACCGTGCTGCGGCCGCCGTCGCAGCCCACCAGGTACTTCGCTCTTATGCGCAGGTCGCCTGCCGTGACCGTGACGCCGTCGGCGTCCTGGGTGAAGGTTGTCAGCTCGTGGCCTCTCCTCACCCGCACGCCCTGTTCGTTCAGGCGCTCCTCCAAGGCGGCCTCGACCTCCGCCTGCGGGATGCCCAGCTGGTACGGGTGCCGGGTGTCCCAGCCCGCGTAGCTCACCGGGATCACCGCGAAGTGTCCGTCCGCGACAGTCGCGAACGAGCGGTCCTCCGCGCGGCCCAGCAAGCCCCGCAGATCCAGGACTTCCGCCGTGCGCGGCTGCAGGTTCAGCGCCTTCGACAACCCCGTTCGCTCGTGCATCCGCTCGAGCACCTGAACGTCCACTCCGGCCAGTGCCAGCTCGTTCGCCAGCATCAAGCCCGTCGGCCCCGCTCCGGCGACGACCACCTCCGCGGTCAGCTCCCGCATCCCCAGCTCCTTAACAACGTTAAATTGACCGGGTCCGAGGATGCCCTTAACATCGTTAAAGTGTCAAGCCCGAAGTGCGAGGAGACGGCAGAACATGGCCTTGACCAGGCAGGACATCGCGAGATCCGGGCTGAAGCTGCTCAACGAGGTCGGGCTCAACGGGCTCACGCTGCGGCTGATCGCCGGCGATCTCGGCGTCAAAGCACCCGCGCTGTACTGGCACATGAAGAACAAGCAGGAGCTGCTCGACGAGATGGCGACGCAGATGTACCGCGACTTCGCCGAAGACCGCCGGCCGCCGACGTCGGCGGGGGAGTGGGAAAGCGTGGCGCACGGGGCCCGGGCCCTGCGGCGGATGATGCTCGCCTACCGCGACGGCGGGAAGGTTTTCGCTGGTACTTACCTCGGTGACACGAGTCTTGTCGGCCCGCACCCGCTGCGGCGGAGCATCGAGGCCGGCCTCGACGAGCGGCTGGCCGACCGGGCGACCTTCACCGTCTACTGCTTCGTGATCGGTTACGTGATCGAGGAGCAGGCCGTGCGGCCCATGCCGGGCGAGTTCGACGAGCGCTATCGCGAGTCGGCGGGGCGGGCGGTGCTGGGCGACGCCGACGCCCGGTTCGAGGACGGGCTCGCCATGGTCCTCAGTGGAGCCCGTCAGTGGCTTGAGAGCGCGTAAGGCCAGGTCAGGGCGTTTCGGGACCCCGGTGTAAAGCCCTTCGCGACCCCGTGTAATCTATTGAAGTACCAAAACGGCGCGGGGTGGAGCAGCTCGGTAGCTCGCTGGGCTCATAACCCAGAGGTCGCAGGTTCAAATCCTGTCCCCGCTACCACCAGGAGGCACGTTTCCGGGAAATCCGGGAACGTGCCTCTTTTGTCATGCCGGAACGGCTTTCGCTGCCGACTTGTTCGTCCGACGCGCGAAAAGCTGCGGATCTCACGATGTGGACGCCTGGCCCGGGTGGTTGCGGTCCGTGTCCGCGAGTGCGCCATGCCGGGGAGTGCCGCCCGTCGGGCTCACCTGCCTGGCGGCGTCGAGGGGGCCCGTGTGCGTCTGGTTGGCCCAAATTTTCCTGGGAGCGGTTGCAGAGCGTGTTCGGGTCCACAGTGGACCGGCTCGCATTGGGCCGAACGAGGGGATCTCACTAGCCACAATGGACAGATACCCTGACCACTGTGGACACAGCGGCCGATAAGTGGGAATCTAGGGGGCGTGTCCGAATTGAATGCAACAGCCGCCGCCCTGCTCGGTCTGCTCCACGACGGTCCCGCCACCGGCGGGCAGCTCGTCGCGGGAGCGGGTGAGCGTTTCGGTGCCTTCTTCAGCGTCACCCGCAGCCAGGTGTACCGGGAGCTCCCGGCGCTGTCCAAGGAAGGTCTCGTCCGGCTCGGCAAGCAGGGCCCGCGCTCCAGCCAGCAGTACCTGATCACCGCCGCCGGCAAGAAGGCCTTCAAGGCCTGGCTGACGTCCGAAGCCGGCCCCGACCACCTGCGTAGCCCGCTCATCCTGCGGCTCGTGCACGCGGGGTCGCTGACGGCGAAGCAGCGCCAGTCGCTGCTCGACTCGGCCCGGGCGAGCTACAGCCAGCAGCTCGACGACGCCAAGGCGGCCACCAAGGCGGCCGAGGGGCCGTACGAGAAGGCCGTCGCCGAGTTCGCCCAGGCCCAGGCCAAGGCCGCGCTCAAGCTGCTCGACGCCATCCCCGCGGCCTGAGGTTCGCGCGCCCACGACCGGTCCTCGCAACCGGTCGTGGGTTTTGCCGTAACCTTGACAAACGTGAGTGATGAGTTCGACGCGGCACTGAGGGACCTGACCGGCAAGCTGACGCAGATCGAGTCGGTGATGGACCTCGATTCGCTGCGCGCCCAGGTGGCCGACCTGGAGAAGCAGGCCTCGAGCCCGAACCTCTGGGACGACCCGGAGGCGGCGCAGAAGGTCACCAGCCAGCTGTCCCACCGGCAGGGCGAGCTGCGCCGGGTCTCCGACCTGCGCCAGCGGCTCGACGACCTGGGCGTGCTGTACGAGCTCGCCGAGGCCGAGGGCGACTCCGGCAGCATGGGCGAGGCCGAGACCGAGCTCGCCGACCTCGGCAAGGCCATCGACGGCCTCGAGGTCCGCACCCTGCTCTCGGGCGAGTACGACGACCGCAACGCCGTCGTCACCATCCGCTCCGAGGCCGGTGGCGTCGACGCGGCCGACTTCGCCGAGATGCTGCTGCGCATGTACCTGCGCTGGGCGGAGCGCCACGGCTACCCGACCGACGTCTACGACATCTCCTACGCCGAAGAGGCGGGCATCAAGTCGGCGACGTTCAAGGTCAGCGCCCCCTACGTCTACGGCACCCTCTCCGTCGAGCAGGGCACCCACCGGCTCGTCCGGATCTCGCCGTTCGACAACCAGAGCCGCCGCCAGACGTCGTTCGCGCACGTCGAGGTGCTGCCCGAGGTCGAAGAGGTCGACCACGTGGACATCCCGGAGAAGGACATCCGGGTCGACGTCTACCGTTCGTCGGGCCCCGGTGGGCAGAGCGTGAACACGACCGACTCCGCGGTCCGCATCACGCACATCCCGACGAACATCGTCGTCTCCTGCCAGAACGAGAAGTCGCAGCTGCAGAACAAGGCGGCCGCGATGAAGGTCCTCCAGTCCCGGCTCCTGCAGCGCAAGAAGGAAGAAGAGCGCAAGGAGATGGACGCGCTCAAGGACAGCGGCTCCAGCTGGGGCAACCAGATGCGCTCCTACGTGCTGCACCCGTACCAGATGGTGAAGGACCTGCGGACCGAGTTCGAGGTCGGCAACCCGTCCGCGGTGCTCGACGGCGACATCGACGGCTTCCTCGACGCCGGCATCCGCTGGCGGATGCAGACCGCCTGATCGGCGCGGCGGGTGTCCGCGCGACCGCTCACCGTACGCAAACACCCGCTGCTCCACCCGGGTGGACCGGGCAACCGGGGCTTCACGAGACCGGTGGGTAGTATGCCGAATCGTGATCCGGCTCGAAGAGGTTTCCAAGGTCTACAAGACCTCGACGCGGCCCGCGCTCGAGCGGGTGTCCGTCGACATCGAAAAGGGTGAGTTCGTCTTCCTCATCGGTCCCTCGGGATCGGGGAAGTCGACCTTCCTCCGGCTCCTGCTGCGCGAAGAGACGCCGACCAAGGGCCGCGTGATGGTGTCCAACTTCGACGTCGCCAAGCTGGCCCGCCGCCGGGTCCCCCGCCTGCGGCAGACCATCGGCTGCGTCTTCCAGGACTTCCGCCTGCTGGCGAACAAGACCGTCGCCGAGAACGTCGCGTTCGCCCTCGAGGTCATCGGCAAGCCGGGCCCGACCATCAAGAAGGTCGTCCCCGAGGTGCTGGAGCTCGTCGGCCTCGACGGCAAGGCCGACCGGCTCCCCAACGAGCTCTCCGGTGGTGAGCAGCAGCGCGTCGCGATCGCGCGCGCGTTCGTGAACCGCCCGCTGGTGCTGCTCGCCGACGAACCGACGGGGAACCTGGACCCCGACACCAGCCAGGACATCATGCTGCTGCTGGAGCGGATCAACCGCACCGGCACGACGGTCCTGATGGCCACCCACGATCACTCCATCGTGGACTCCATGCGGCGCCGCGTCGTCGAGCTGCAGCTCGGCCGGGTGATCCGTGACGACGCCCGCGGCGTCTACGGCATCGGTCGCTGACGGCGCTCCCGTAACGACTGTTCCCTCAACGACGCAGCCCTTCAACGACCCCGACCCCAAGGACCTGCACCCGCCATGCGCGCCAGTTTCGTCTTCAGTGAGGTAGTCACCGGCCTGCGCCGGAACGTCACGATGACCATCGCGATGATGCTGACCACCGCCGTGTCGCTCGCCATGCTCGGCGGCGGCCTCCTCGCCGTGCGGACGATCGACAAGATGAAGTCCAACTTCCTCGCCGACGTCGAGGTTTCGGTCTACCTCACCGACGACATCAGCGCGAGCGACCGGAACTGCACCCAGTCGCTGTGCCAGACGCTGCGGACTTCGCTGCAGAGCAACAACGGTGTCGAGTCGGTCGTGTTCGAGAACCGCGACCAGGCCTTCGACCGGTTCAAGAAGATCTTCGAAAGCCAGCCGGAGCTGATCGCGCTCACCGGTCCGGAGTCGTTGCCCGCGTCGCTGCACGTGAAGCTCAAGGACCCGGACCGCAGCGACGCGATCGTGCAGGAGTACGCGAACAAGCCGGGCGTGCGGAAGGTCGACGACCAGAAGAAGTTCCTCGACCGCTTCTTCGACGCCATCAACGGCGGCCGCAACCTGGCCTTCGGCGCCGCGCTCATCATGGCCGTCGCCGCGCTGCTGCTGATCGCCAACACGATCCAGGTGTCCGCGTTCACCCGCCGCACCGAGGTCGGCATCATGCGGCTGGTCGGCGCGACGCGGTGGTACACGCAGCTGCCGTTCCTGCTGGAGGCGGTGGTCGCCGGCGCGGTCGGTGCGGTCCTCGGGATCGTCCTGCTGGTGCTGACGAAGGTGACCTTCCTCGACTCGCTGTTCACCGGCGACGTCTTCCCGAAGATCACCACGCTGGAACTGCTGTTCCCGGTCGCGCCGATCCTGCTCGCGGTGTCCGTGGTGATCTCCGCCATCACCGGCTACGTCACGCTGCGGCTGTACGTCCGGCACTAGGTTAACCAGCTGCTCGTCACCACCGGAATCACGTAGAGTGGTCGTATGCCCAAGGAACGTGGCCAGAAGGTGATCGTGTCGAACCGCAAGGCTCGGCACGACTACTCCATCCTCGACACCTACGAGTGCGGTCTCGTGCTCGTCGGCACCGAGGTCAAGAGCCTGCGCGAGGGCAAGGCGTCGCTGGCGGACGCGTTCGCGACGGTCGACGACGGCGAAGTGTGGCTGCGCAACGTGCACATCCCGGAGTACACGCAGGGCACGTGGACCAATCACATGCCGCGGCGCACCCGGAAGCTGCTGCTGCACCGGCGGGAGATCGAGAAGCTGATCGGCAAGACCAAGGAGAGCGGGCTCTCCTTGGTCCCCCTGTCGATGTACTTCAAGGACGGCAAGGTCAAGGTCGAAATCGCGCTGGCCCAGGGCAAGAAGGCCTACGACAAGCGGCAGACGCTCGCCAAGCGCGACGCGGAGCGCGACATCAGGAAGGCCATGGGCCGTGCGCTGAAGGGCCGGTTCACGGAGTGACGCCCGGCCCGGCCTCCGACGCCGACGTCGCCCGCTGGACGGCCTCGCTCGGCTTGCCGGGCCTGGTCGACCTGCACGTCCACTTCCTGCCGAAGCCGGTGATGGACAAGGTCTGGGCGTACTTCGACCGGGCCTCGACGCACTACGGCACCGAGTGGCCGGTGCACTACCGGACATCCGAAGAGGACAGGCTGGCCACGCTGCGTTTGCTGGGCGTGACGCGCTTCGCGCCGCTGGTCTACCCGCACAAGCCCGGCATGGCGGAGTGGCTGACGGACTGGGCGCTCGAGTTCGCCGCGCGGGTCCCGGCCGCGGTGCCGACCGGGACGTTCTACCCCGAGCCCGGTGCCGGCTCCGCTGTGGACGGTGCGCTGCGCGCCGGCGCCCGGGTGTTCAAGGCGCACGTGCAGGTGGGGGCGTACGACCCGCGTGACGACCTGCTGAAGCCGGTGTGGGGTGCGCTGGCCGACGCGGGCGTCCCGGTCGTCGTCCACTGTGGACACGGACCGTTGCGGGGCGACTTCACCGGGTTGGCGGTCTTCGGCGAGGTCCTGGCGCGGCACCCGCGGCTGACGGCGGTGCTCGCGCACGCGGCGATGCCGGAGTTCGGGGCGGCGTTCGACCTGATGGCGAAGTACCCGCGGGTGCACCTGGACACGACGATGGTGGGCGTGCCGTTCGCCGAGGCGATGTCGCCGCTGCCGCCGGACTGGACGGCGCGGCTGGCGGACTTCGCCGACCGCGTGGTGCTCGGCACGGACTTCCCGAACATCCCGTACTCCTACGCGACGCAGCTGCGGGCGATCGCCGGCTGGGCGGCCGACGATCGCCTGGGCGAGCCGTTCCTGCGGGCGGTCCTGCACGACACCCCGCTCCGGCTGCTCACCGCCTCGTGAGTGGCAAGGCGGGTGCTGACCGGCCTCACCACTCACGACGGGTCAGCGCTTGAGGGCGGCTCGTTCGGTCACGGTGACCGCGCGGCCGAGCAGGTCCACCACCGGGATCTGCCTGCCCGCGAGGAGGAATCCGGCCGTGGCGAGGACCACCCACGGCACCGGGCCGTGCGCGATGCCGTCCGAGAGCGGGGCGAACCCGTGCGCCGCCAGGCCGAGCAGGCCGCCGGAGACCATCAGGCCGGCCACGACGAGCTGCGGCGTCCGGGCGGTGAGTTCGCCGGTGTCGCGCTGTGTCTCGAAGTGCGCGAACAGCCGCAGCAGGCCGAGCAGCACCATCCCGCACGCCGCGAACCACGCCGGCGCCATGACCAGCCAGAACAACGTGCCCGGCGCCGGCGTCTCGTAACCGAGGCCGTACACCGTCACCCCCGCCACCACGATCAGGGCCGGCATGTGCCAGAGGTAGACGCTCATGAACCGCGCGCCGAGCCAGCCGAGGGCGTTGCCGAGGCCGGGGCGCGCCGCGAGCGCGTTGAGCTGCGGGCGGAAGGCGAGCAGGAGGCCGATCTGGCCGACGGCGAGGAAGGCGAGCAGCACGGTCGGCGGGCTCATGTTCGACACCGGCGCGCCCGGCATGCCGATCATGCTGGCCGGGTACGGCCCGAACGCGACCAGCAGCGCGGTGACGCCGAAGCCGGCCGCCGACAGCGTCAGCGCGCCGCGGCGGGTCAGCTCGCCGAGGCGGCCCTCGACGTAGTGGAATCCGAGCTGGTGCACGGCGACCCAGACGAAGATCGCGTTGGCGTACCCGATGTAGCCGAAGTCGTTGAAGCGGGCGACGTCGACGAGCAGGCCCGCCGCACCCATGACGAGCGGCACCTTCAGGCCCCAGCGCCGGTGCGCGGCGACCATCAGCGGCGTGAGCAGCACGACGAGCACGTACACCGCGAGGAACCACAGCAGCTGCGCGGCGATCGCGCTGCCGACCTGCAGCGGCTGCGGCGGCACGCCCAGGCCGCGCAGGAAGTCCGGCACGATCAGCCAGACGGCCATCAGCGGCAGCACCGGCACCATCAGGCGTTTGATGCGCCCGGCGAGCCACTGCCGCGTAGAGGCGGCGCGGCGGAAGGAGATCAGGTTCGCCGCGCCGCCGGCGAAGAAGACCAGAGGCATGACCTGGCTCAGCCAGGTGACGACCCACCAGCCCGGCGTCGCCAGCGCGTTGCCGGTGGCGAGGTGCCCGTCGGAGTAGGAGAGCACCGGCATGATCCAGTGCTGGGCGATGACGGCGAGGATGGCCCCCGCACGGACGACGTCGAGGAACCTGTCCCGGCTCGTGTGCATGCTGCTCAGCCTGGTCGCTTCGACCTGGGAAAACAGCGGTGCTGCCCGGCCTCTTGGGGGTCCGGTCCACCCCCGGTGGATACGGGGGTTCTCCCTACTAGCGCAGGCCGTCGGGCTCGGGTTCGTGCTGCGTGGCGGCGACGCGGTACTCCCAGCCGCGCTCGGTCAGGCCGAGCTCGTAGCGGGTCTCGATCTTCGGGCCGCCGTGCAGGTGGATGTGCCGGATGACGGTGCCCGGGATCGGCTCGGCGTCCCCGAGCTCCTGGACGCGGCCGTCGAGCGGGCCGCCGAAGAAGCGGACGCAGCGCGTCTCGTCGGACATCTGCGCGCTCCTCTCGCCGGCGGATCCGCTCATCGTAGGTGAGCGCTCACCCTGGTGCCGCCCGCGGAACGGGTGACCCGTTGTCCACCCTACGGCAGTTCCGGTCACTGTCCGTCAGTCAGCGGCCCAGGTAGGTCAGCACCGCGCGGACGCGGCGGTGTTCCTCCGCGCTGGCTTCGAGGCCGAGTTTCGAGAAGATGTTGCCGATGTGCTTCTCCACCGCGCCGTGCGAAACCACCAGCGAGTTCGCGATCGCCGTGTTCGACAGGCCCTGCGCCATCAGGCCGAGGACTTCGGACTCGCGGGCGGTCAGCGCGTCCAGCGGGTTGCGGCGGCCGCGGGCCATCAGCTGGGCGATCACGTCCGGGTCGATCGCCGTGCCACCGTTCGCGACGCGGCGCACCGCGTCCAGAAAGTCCGCGACGTCGGCCACGCGCTCCTTCAGCAGGTAACCGACGCCGCCGGCGCCGCCCGAGAGCAGCTCCACCGCGTACGACTCCTCGACGTACTGCGACAGCACCAGCACCGGCAGCCCGGGGATCTCCTTGCGCGCCGCCAAAGCCGCGCGCAGGCCCTCGTCGGTGAACGTCGGGGGCATCCGGACGTCGACGATCGCCAGGTCAGGACGATGTTCCTGGATCGCGCCGAGCAGGTCGTCCCCGTTGTCGACGGCCGCGGCCGTCTCGATGCCCTCGTCGGCGAGCAGGCGGGTCACCCCGGCCCGCAGCAGCACGGCGTCCTCGGCGATGACTACCCGCATCCGGCCCCCAGGTTCGGTGATGAACGGGGCCCAGCCTATTCACCACCGGCAGGGGAGGTCAGCCCGGATCACGGTCGGCCCGCCCACCGGGCTGACGACGGTGATCACGCCGTCGATCGTCGCGGCGCGGTCGGCCAGCCCGGCCAGCCCGCCGCCGGGGCGCACTTCCGCGCCGCCGTGGCCGTTGTCGGTGATCTCGACGACGACGTGGTCGTCGGTCCGCCACACCTTCACGCCCGCCTCGGTCGCTCCGGAGTGCTTCGCGATGTTCGTCAGCGTCTCGCCGACGATGAAGTACGCCGTCGTCTCCACCGCGGCCGGCGGCCGCGGGTCGACCTCCACCGAGACGTCCACCGGGATCGGCGACTTCGCCGCCTGCGCCGACAGCGCCGCGTCCAGCCCGCGGTCGCCGAGGACGGCCGGGTAGATGCCGCGCGCCAGGTCCCGCAGCTCCGACACGGCGAGCTTCGCGTCCGCGTGCGCCTCGTCGATCAGCTCCCGCACCGCCTGCGGGTCCTGGTCGAACTTCGCCTTCGCGCGCCCCAGGCTCATCGCGACGGCCACCAGCCGCTGCTGCGCGCCGTCGTGCAGGTCACGCTCGATGCGGCGGCGTTCGGCTTCCGCCGCGTCGACACCGCGGGCCCGCGACGCCTGCAGGCGTTCGGCCTTCTGCTCCAGCCGTTTCGTGCGGTCCGGCCCCAGCAGCGCCAGCGCGAGCTCGCCGTGCAGCCAGCCCAGCCACGGCGTCACCCAGATCGCCATCGGCAGCAGCACGATCGACGCGATCGCGATCGCGAACTCGACGCACGCCAGCGGGAACGCCGCCACCAGGTAAGCCAGGTCCCGCCACGTCGTCGGGTCGCTCAGCCGGATCACCCACCGGCGGACCAGCGTCTGCCCCTCGACCGGGCGGCGCTCCACCGGCGGCAGCGGCACGTTCAGCAGCTTGCCGGCCCAGGACCGCTCGCGGTCACCCGACCAGCGGATGAAGCTCGTCGTCGCCAGCAGGATCGGGAAGCCGACCCAGATCACCGCCGTCGAGACACCCACCCCGATGCCGACCACGATCAACACGAACTGCAGGAGCCGGAAGACGAAGCTGACGAACATGTAGAGGATCGTGCGAGCCGGGTGCGGCCGCGGGTGTTCCGGCTGTTGCACCTCGGTCATCCCGCCACCAGGTTCTTCTCTTCCGCGTCTTCCCACCAGCGCTCCATGCGGCGGCGCTGCGCCACCGTCGGCCCCAGCAGCGCGGACGCCAGCCGGGCGTGCGTGCCCGCCAGCGCCTTGGTCAACGCCACCGACAACGCGACGAACAACACCCCCAGCGCCGCCCACGGTAGCGCCTCGACGGTGGAGTCCACGGTCAGCCACGGCACCTCCCAGTCCGGGAAGCGGTACTCGCCGCCCGGCAGCCACCGGAAGTAGACCGGCAGGCCCACGAGCGCCAGGCTCGTCGCCCAGAACGTCGTCACGAGCACGAACTCGACCAGGCCCACCGGGAACAGCAGCGCGAAGTAGGTGAGGTCCCGCCAGGTCGACGGGTCCTTCAGCCGCGCCTTCCACCGCGCGGCCTGCTTGCCCGCGGGCAGCGGCAGGTAAGGGAGGTCGATGTAGCGGTCCAGCAGCGCGTAGACCCGCGCCCGCTCCAGCCGCGCGGCCCCCCGCACGGCGAGCACGACCACGGCGAGCAGGCCCACCCCGACCCAGACCACCGCGGTCCCGGCACCGGCCGAGACGAACGCCGTCAGGAACCCGAACGCCAGCACCCCCAGCGGCAGGTTCATCAGCAGAAACACCACCGAACCACCGAACGGCGGATCCCGCCTTTCGCTCACCATGACCGCACTCCCTTCATCGAGTACCAGCATCGCGCCCACCCGAGGGCGGCGACATGGTGCGAGCGGGCATCCCGGCGGTAGGGCTGACCCCACCCGGACTAAAGCGGTGGCGCGGGGCGTTATGATGAACAGGTTGTGATCCCGACAAGGGGGTGAACGGTTTCGACTTTGGACGTTGAGTCAGGGGAAGCGTGCCGGTGCAGGCGAGAGACCACCGTAAGCGTCATCGCAAACCAATAAGCGCCGACTCCAGTCAGCGCGAGTTCGCCCTCGCCGCCTGAGCGAGTGCGACTCTGTCGGCCCGGGTTCGCCTCCGACCCGGGTACCGGCATCAGCTAGGAGGCTCAGCGGCTGTCCCGGCCACGGGGAACAGCCGTGAAGCAAACAGTGGCTGGGCTCGTCACCTCAGCTTGTTCGCGTGATTGAGGGAGCCAAGCAGAGACGTAGCGGACTGCGCACGGAGAAGCCCTGTCAAGACGCCAGAGGACCCGGGTTCAATTCCCGGCACCTCCACTCAGAGAAGGCCCACGCCCCTTCGGGGCTGGGCCTTCTCCCGTTCTCGGGTGTCCTTTGGGGGTCGGACCCCCAAACCCCCGCCAGGGGGGCTCCGCCCCCCTGGACCCCCCGGGTGGTTGCGTTCGGGGGTTGGCCAGACCCTCCCGGGTGGTTGCGTTCGGGGGTTGGCCAGACCCACCCGGGTGGTTGCATTCGGGGGTTGGCCGGATTCTCCCGGGTGGTTGCGTTCGGGGGTTGGCCAGACCCCCGGGTGGTGCGGGCTGTGCGGGGGCTGGGGCTGGTGCTAATGGGGCAACTGTCACCGAACGGCTCGATTCCACTGCGGTGGGTGATTACCTTGGCTGCAGCCGCGGTTTCGAGGGGCACGATGGATGACGCACGCGTGAAGAAGACCGGTTTCGGCGCGGTGCTCGCCGTCGCCGAATTCCGGGCCATGTGGACCGCCGAACTGCTGTCCATCTGCGGCGACCAGCTCGCCCGGGTCGCCCTCGCCGTCCTCGTCTACCAGCGCACCTCTTCGGCCGCGCTCACCGGCCTCACCTACGCCCTCACGTACGTGCCGTCCCTGCTCGGCGGCATCCTGCTGGCCGGCGCGGGCGACCGGTGGCCCCGCCGCGACGTCATGGTCGCGACCGACCTCGCGCGGGCCGCGCTGGTCGCCGTCATCGCCATCCCCGGCGTCCCGCTGTGGGTGCTGTGCGTGCTCGTCGCGGTGATGACCGCCCTCGGCGGGCCGTTCAAGGCCGCACAGCAGGCGCTGCTGCCGTCGGTCCTCGACGGCGAGCGCTACCTCGTCGGGATGGCGCTGCGGAACGTGACCATCCAGGCCGCGCAACTGGCCGGGTTCGCCGGCGGCGGCGCGCTGATCGCCGCGTTCACCCCGTCCGCGGCGCTGGCCCTCGACGCGGCGACGTTCCTGCTCTCGGCGGTGTTCCTGGTCACCGGCGTCCGGCGGCGGGCGGCGATCGCCCAGGCGGTCCGGCCGGCCTGGCTCGCCACGACCGGCGCGGGCATCCGGCTCATCTGGCGCGACCCGGCCCTGCGGACGCTGGTCGCGCTCAACTGGCTGGCGGGGTTCTACGTCGTGCCGGAGGCACTGGCCGCCCCGTACGCGGCCGGGATCGGCGCGGGCGCGACGCTGGTGGGTCTCCTGATGGCGGCGGACCCGGCGGGCAGCGTGCTCGGCGGCGTCGTCTTCGGCAAGTGGATCCCGGAGCACGCGCAGATCCGCGTGCTCGGGCTGCTCGGGATCGCGGCGGGCCTGCCGCTGGTGGTGTTCGTCTGCCGGCCGGGCCTGGTGGTGTCGGTGGTGCTGCTCGCGGTGTCCGGGCTACTGGCGACGGGCTACAACATCCAGGGCACGGTCTCGTTCATGCGGCGGGTGCCCGACGAGCACCGCGCGCAGTGTGCCGGGGTGAATTCGGCGGGCCTGATCACGGTGCAGGGGGTCGGCGCGGCCGCGGCGGGCGGGCTGGCCGACGTGCTCGGCCCGGCGCACACCATCGCCGCGGCCGGGGCGGCGGGTGCCGCGGTGGCCGTGCCGATCGCGAGGGCGTGGCGCCGGGTCCGGGTGGAGGATCGATGACCTCAGTTGTCGCGTCCGCACATGGTGCGCCTCCCTTCACGACCTCGGGCCGGACCGGCTCCGTCACCGGCCGGACACCATGAGTATGCGGACCGGCAGCGGGATTCCGCGCACTGGGCTGCGTATTCGTGACGTCCTCGTGGCACCGCGGCACTGGGCGCTGTGGCGCCAGGGTCCCCGGGTGATCGTCTACTGCCTGATCAGCGAGGTGGTGGCGGTGGTGCTGACGCTGCGCCCGTCCCCGATCGCGGTGGACCGCCGCACGCTGTCGATCCTGGTGGTGCTGCTGGTCCTCGGGGTGGTGCAGTCGGAGACGGGCCGGCGCGTCGAGCGCATCCGCCGTCGCGTGTCGGGGACCCCGCACATCAACATGACGTCGGTCTGGACGTTCGCCGGCGTCCTGCTGCTGCCCCCGCTCCTGCTGGCGGCGCTGGTCGGCGGCCTGTACACGCACCTGGCGATCCGCAGCTGGTACCGCCTGCAGCGGGTCCCGGCCTCCCGCACGGTCAGCAACGCGGCGATCATCGTGCTGTCGTGTTTCGCGGCCCAGTCGGTGCTGCGGGTTTCGGGCTTCGCCGACGTCCGCGCGACCATGACGCACGGCTGGGCGGGGACGTTCGCGATCGCGGCCGCCGGAGTGACGTTCTTCGCCGTGAACGCCCTCTTGGTGCTCCCGGCCCGCCGCGAAGTCGGCCGGACACCGGAGGCGCTGTTCGGCACGTGGTCCGACAACGGCCTCGAGGTGGCGACGCTGTGCCTGGGCGCGCTGAACGCGGTGGCGCTGGCGACGCTGCCGGGCCTGGTGGTGCTCGTGTTCCCGCCGTTGCTGCTGTTGCACCGCACGGTGCTGGTGAAGCAGCTGGAGGTGGCCGCCCACCGCGACGAGAAGACCGGCCTGTACAACACGAGCGGCTGGCACGCCCTGGCGGAGCGAACCCTCGCGGCGGCGGCCCGCCAGCGGAGCACGTTCGGCCTGTTGATGCTGGATCTGGACCACTTCAAGCAGGTGAACGACACCTACGGCCACCTCGCGGGCGACGCGGTCCTGAAGGCGGTGGCCCAGTCGATCATCTCGGCGGTCCGCGGCCGGGGGGACGCGGTGGGCCGGTTCGGCGGCGAAGAGTTCGTGGTGCTCTTGCCCGGTATCGCCCCGCCGGACATCGGTGCGGTGGCCGAGCGCATCCGCGGGGCGATCAGCGCGTTGACGGTCCCGGCGGGCCGGCTGTCGATAACGGGCTTGACCGTCTCGATAGGCATAGCCGTGTACCCGTCGGCGGGAGCGTCATTGCAGCGCTTGCTGGACGCGGCGGATACCGCGCTGTACCACGCGAAAGCGACGGGGCGGAACAAGGTGGTCCACGTGGCGGACCTGGTGTGACGGGTCAGGCGGTTCGCTGCCGCCGCTGCCCGGCGTCGAGCCCGAGCATGGCGAGCAGTTCGGCACACTCCCGCGAGTCGGACGAGTGCCCGGCGACGGTGAGGACGGCCCGGTCGTTCTGTTCCCCGAGGCGCACCGCCTCTTCCGCCCGGATAATGCCCATCCGGCTGTCTTCGTCATTGGCAAGAGAGCTGCCACTGCGTCGGGCCCAGGTCATCTGGCCACCTGCTTCCGGCTCCACTGGTGCGGAGCCATGGTCGGGCCTCAAGCATGACACTCACATGAACTTCACCCACAAGTGGCCCCCGGCACACCCGGAAACCACCCGGGGTAGTCCAGCTGACCAGGGGTGCGGCCGGCACGCCGTCCGGCCCGGGGGCTCACGCCGGGTGGCCGCCGATCCGGGTGGTCAGCTCGGCCGCCGTCGCCGCCACGTCGGCGGCGAGGTCCGGCCAGGTCTCCGGGCACGGCTCGGCCGCGCAGTGGTGGCGCAGGGTGACGCTGATGGCGGCCAGCGGGCGGGCGCCGTGGTCGAAGACCGGGCAGGCCACGGACGCGAAGCCGGCGGTGACGTGGCCGTCCTCGACCGACCAGCCGAGCCGGCGTTCCGCGGTGAGGGTGCGGCGCAGCTCGGCCAGCGTGCGCGGGCCGCGGCCGGTGCGGAGCACGAACGCCGACGCCGACGGGAACAGCGCCCGGACGTGCGGGGCAGGCAGGTGCCGCAGGATCGCGCGGCCGGACGCGGTCAGCTGCGCCGGCAGCCGGACGCCGACCTCCGTCACCAGCGTCTCCGGCCGGGCCGGGCGTTCCTTGATCAGGTACAGCGACTCGTTGCCGTGCAGGACGCCGAGGTGGGCGGTGTGGCCGACGCGGTCGACGAGCTTGCGCAGCAACGGCCCGGCCAGGCGTTCCAGGGGGTCGTGGCGCAGGTACGCCGAACCCAGTTCGAAGGCGGCGATGCCCAGGCCGTAGCGGCGTTCGGCGGGCAGGTGCACGACGAAACCAGCCGCTTCCAGCTCGTTGAGCAGGTGGTACGTCGTCGAGCGGGGGAGTCCCGCTTCGCGGGCGATCGCCGCCGCGGTGACCGGGCCCGGGCGCGTCGCCAGCAGGCGCAGCACCGCCAGCCCGCGGCGCAGCGCCGGCACCTCGCTGCTGTCGCCCATGGCGCCAGCCTAGTGTCTGGAATCCCAGACAGAACCACTCCGTGGGGCATCCCACCAGCGGTTCCGAGGGGGTGCAATGGGCCCATGCCGGAAAAAGTGCTCCTGGGCCCGGAACCCCTGACCGCCGCCCAGGTCGTCGACGTCGTCCGCGGCCACGCGCCGGTCGGGCTCACGGACGCCGCCGAGAAGAACCTCGCCGCGACCCGTCAGCACATCGAGAACCTCGCCCACGCCGTCACGCCGACGTATGGCGTCTCGACCGGCTTCGGCGCGCTCGCCACCCGGCACATCCCGGTGGAGAGCCGGACCGCGCTGCAGCGCAGCCTGATCCGCTCGCACGCCGCCGGCGCCGGGCCCGCCGTCGAACCCGAGGTCGTCCGCGCGCTGATGCTGCTGCGGCTGCGGACCCTCGCCAGCGGCTACACCGGCGTCCGGCCGGGCACCGCGCAAGCGCTTGCGGCCCTGCTCAACGCCGACATCACCCCGATCGTCCACGAGTACGGCTCCCTCGGCTGCTCGGGCGACCTCGCGCCACTGGCCGCCGTCGCGCTGGCGCTCATGGGCGAAGGCGAAGTGATCCACGCCGGCCGGTTGCAGCCCGCGGCGGAGGCGTTGAAGCAGGCCGGGATCGAGCCGGTCGTCCTCGCCGAGAAGGAAGGCCTCGCGCTCACCAACGGCACCGACGGCATGCTCGGCATGCTCCTGCTCGCCGCCGCCGACCTGCACCGGCTCTTCGACATCGCCGACCTCACCGCGGCGATGAGCGTCGAGGCGCTGCTCGGCACCGACCGCGCGTTCGCCGCCGACCTCCAGGCCCTGCGCCCGCACCCCGGGCAGGCGACGTCCGCGGCGAGGATGTGGCAGGCGCTGCAGGGCTCGAAGATCGTCGAGAGCCACCGCGGGCCGGACTGCAACCGCGTCCAGGACGCCTACTCGCTGCGCTGTGCCCCGCAGGTCCACGGCGCCGCGCGCGACAGCCTCGCCCACGCCGAGCTCGTCGGCGAGCGCGAGCTGATGTCCGCTGTGGACAACCCGGTCGTCCTGGCCGACGGCCGCGTCGAGTCCAACGGCAACTTCCACGGCGCGCCCGTCGCCTACGTGCTGGACTTCCTGGCCATCCCGATCGCCGACGTCGCCAGCATCGCCGAGCGCCGCACCGACCGGATGCTCGACAAGGCGCGCTCGCACGGCCTGCCGGCGTTCCTCGCCGACGACCCCGGCGTCGACTCCGGCCACATGATCGCCCAGTACACGCAGGCCGCCGTGGTCAGCGAGCTCAAGCGGCTCGCCGTCCCGGCGTCCGTCGACTCGATCCCGAGCAGCGCCATGCAGGAGGACCACGTCTCCATGGGCTGGTCGGCCGCGCGGAAGCTGCGCAAGGCGGTCGACGGCCTGACGACCGTGCTGGCCATCGAGCTGCTGACCGCGGCTCGTGCGCTGGACTTCCGCGCGCCGCTGGAGCCGTCGCCGGTCACCGGCGCGGTCCGCGACCTGCTCCGCACGAAGGTCGCGGGCCCCGGCCCCGACCGGCACCTGGCGCCCGAGATCGCGGCCGCCGAAGAACTCGTCCGCTCCGGCGCCGTCCTCGACGCCGCCCGTCTGGAGGTCTGATGTCCCGCGTCGTCCGTGCCGCCCGCGGCACCCAGCTCACCGCCAAGTCGTGGCAGACCGAAGCCGCGCTGAGGATGTTCCACAACAACCTCGACCCGGACGTGGCCGAGCGGCCGGAGGACCTGGTCGTCTACGGCGGCACCGGCAAGGCCGCCCGCGACTGGGCCAGCTTCGACGCCATCACCCGCGAACTGACCACTTTGGACGTCGACGAGACGCTGCTGGTGCAGTCGGGCAAGCCGGTCGGTGTGTTCCGCACGCACGAGTGGGCGCCGCGCGTGCTCATCGCGAACTCGAACCTGGTCGGCGACTGGGCGACCTGGCCCGAGTTCCGCCGCCTCGAGCAGCAGGGCCTGACCATGTACGGCCAGATGACCGCGGGCTCGTGGATCTACATCGGCACCCAGGGCATCCTCCAGGGCACCTACGAGACGTTCGCCGCCGTCGCGAAGAAGAAGTTCGGCGGCTCGTTGAAGGGCACGTTGACCGTCACGGCGGGCCTCGGCGGCATGGGCGGCGCGCAGCCGCTGGCCGTGACCATGAACGACGGCGTCGCGCTGGTCATCGAGTGCGACCCGCGGCGCGCACACCGCCGCGTCGAGACCCGCTACCTCGACGAGGTGGCCGACGACCTCGACGACGCCGTCGCCCGCGTCACCCGAGCCAAGCAGGAGAAGCGCGCGCTGTCGGTGGGTGTCGTCGGGAACGCCGCTGAGGTGCTGCCCGAGCTGCTGCGCCGTGGTGTGGAGGTCGACATCGTCACCGACCAGACGTCGGCGCACGACCCGCTGTCGTACCTGCCCAAGGGCGTCAGCGTCGACGACTGGCACGACTACGCGGCCAAGAAGCCCGACGAGTTCACCGACCGCTCGCGCGAGTCGATGGCCGACCACGTCGAAGCCATGCTCGGCTTCCTCGACCGCGGCGCCGAGGTCTTCGACTACGGCAACTCGCTGCGCGGCGAGGCCAAGCTCGGCGGCTGCGAGCGCGCGTTCGACTTCCCCGGCTTCGTGCCCGCCTACATCCGCCCCCTGTTCTGCGAAGGCAACGGCCCGTTCCGCTGGGCGGCGCTCTCGGGCGACCCCGAGGACATCGCGGCCACCGATCGCGCGATGCTGGAACTGTTCCCGGAGAACGAATCCCTCGCCCGCTGGATCCGCCTCGCCGGGGAACGCGTGGCGTTCCAGGGCCTGCCCGCGCGCATCTGCTGGCTCGGCTACGGCGAACGTCACCTGGCCGGCCTGCGGTTCAACGAGATGGTCGCCAGCGGCGAGCTGAAGGCCCCGGTCGTCATCGGCCGCGACCACCTCGACTCCGGCAGCGTCGCCTCGCCGTACCGCGAGACCGAGGGCATGGCCGACGGCTCCGACGCGATCGCCGACTGGCCGCTGCTCAACGCCCTGGTCAACACGGCTTCGGGGGCCAGCTGGGTGTCGATCCACCACGGCGGCGGTGTCGGCATGGGCCGGTCGATCCACGCGGGTCAGGTCAGCGTGGCCGACGGGACGCCGCTGGCCGCGCAGAAGCTGGAGCGGGTGCTCACCAACGACCCGGGCATGGGGGTCATCCGCCACGTCGACGCCGGTTACGACCGCGCGGCCGAGGTCGCCGGCGAGCGCGGCGTGCGGGTGCCGATGCGGGAGGCCGAGTGAGCGCCTCGGGGCTCCTGGGCGAGATCGCCGACGTCGGGCGCGACCCGAAGCGCGGCGGCTACTCGCGGCACGCCTTCGACGCACCCGAGCACGACCTGCGCGAGTGGTTCGTCGAGCGCGCGCTGGGGCTCGGGCTGGACGTCGAGACCGACCGCAACGGCAACATCTGGGCGTGGTGGGGGCCGCCGGGCCGCAACGCCGTGGTCACCGGCAGCCACCTCGACTCGGTGCCGGGTGGCGGCGCGTTCGACGGCCCGCTCGGGGTGGCGAGCGGGCTGGCCGCCGTCGAGGCGTTGCAGAACAAGGGGTTCCGGCCGCGCAGGCCGCTCGCCGTCGTGGTGTTCGCCGAGGAGGAAGGCGGCCGGTTCGGCGTTCCGTGCCTGGGCTCGCGGCTGCTCACCGGCACCATCGACGCCGGCAAGGCCCGCGGCCTGCGGGACGCCGACGGCGTGACGTTCGCCGAGGCGGCCGCGAAGGCGGGCGTCGACCCGGCGCGGATCGGGCCGGACGCCGAGCGGCTCGACCGGATCGGGCACTTCCTCGAACTGCACGTCGAGCAGGGCCGCGGGCTCATCGACCTCGGTGCCCCGGTGGCCGTCGGCAGCACCGTGATCGCGCACGGGCGGTGGCGGTTCTCCTTCGCGGGACAGGGGAACCACGCCGGGGCCACGGTGCTCGCCGACCGCACGGATCCGATGCTGCCCGCGGCCGCGACGGTGACGGCCGTCCGGCGGCTGGCGGCGCGGGTGCCGGGCGCACGGGCGACCGTCGGCCGGCTCGTGCCGACCCCCGGCGGGACCAACGTCATCGCGTCCACAGTGGACCTCTGGCTGGACGCGCGGGTGCCCGGCGAAGGCACCCCGGGGCTGGTCGCCGAGATCAGCCGGGCCGCCTCGGAGGCGGCGGAGGAGGAGGGCTGCCGGGTGACCGTGACGCGGGAGTCCTATTCGGACGACGTCGTGTTCGACGACGCCCTGCGCCGCGACCTGGGCGGCTGGCTCGGCGCGCCACCGGAGCTGCCCACCGGCGCCGGCCACGACGCGGCGATCCTCGCCGGGTTCGTCCCGGCCGGGATGCTCTACGTGCGCAACCCGACCGGGATCAGCCACTCGCCGGAGGAGTTCGCCGAGGCCGAGGACGTCGAAGCCGGCGCCGCCGCGCTGGCCACGGTCCTGGAGCGGCTGGCGCGATGACCCTCGGCCCGCGGGGGCGCCCCCCGTTTCCAGCCTATCGCTCGGCACCGACAGTTTTCTGGTGTGAACAGGCCTGGCTGCCGGACGGGATCGCCTCCGGCGTGCGGATCGACGTCGACGGCGGCCGGATCACCGCGGTGACGGCGAACTCGCCGCGCTCCGGCACGATCCTCGGCGGGCTCACGCTGCCGGGCTTCGCGAACGGGCACTCGCACGCCTTCCACCGGGCCCTGCGGGGCCGGACGCACCACGAGCGCGGCACGTTCTGGACGTGGCGCGAGCGGATGTACGCCCTGGCGGCGCGGCTCGACCCCGAAACGTACTACCGGCTGGCCCGCGGGGTCTACGCGGAGATGGTGCTCGGCGGCTACACGAGCGTCGGGGAGTTCCACTACCTGCACCACGCCCCCGGCGGGAAGCCGTACGCCGACCCGAACGCGATGGGGGAGGCGCTGCGGCAGGCCGCGGCCGACGCCGGGATCCGGCTGACGCTGCTCGACACGTGCTACCTGGCGGGCGGCATCGGCGTCGAGCCCGACGAGGTCCAGCGGCGGTTCTCCGACGGCTCGGCCTCGGCGTGGGCATCGCGGGTGGCCGGGCTGAGCGAAGACGAGCTGTTCCGGGTCGGCGGGGCGATCCATTCGGTGCGGGCGGTGCCCGAGGACCAGTTGTCCGAAGTGGACAACGCGGTGCCGGGCCACCGGCCGCTGCACATCCACCTGTCCGAGCAGCGGGCGGAGAACGAGCAGTGCGCGGCGGCCACCGGGTTCACCCCGACCGGGTTGCTGTGGGACCACGGCGTGCTCGACGAGCGGCTCACCGTGGTCCACGCGACCCACCTCACCGACCGGGACGTGCGCCTGCTCGGCGAGTTCCGGGTCGGGGCGTGCTTCTGCCCGACCACCGAGCGCGACCTCGGCGACGGCATCGGCCCGGCCCGCGCCCTGCGGGACGCCGGGGTCCGGCTCGGCGTCGGCAGCGACAGCAACGCCGTCGTCGACGCCTTCGAAGAGACCCGCGCGCTGGAGCTGGACGACCGGCTGGCCAGCGAGGAACGCGGCCGGTTCCGCGCCGAGGAGCTCCTCGAAGCGGGCACGAACCACGCGGCGATCGGATGGGACGAGGTCGGCGCGCTCGCCGAAGGGGCGGGCGCGGACTTCGTCACCGTGGCCATGGACACGGTGCGGACGGCCGGGATCGAGCCGTCGGGGGTCGTGTTCGCGGCGTCCGGCGCCGACGTCCGGCACGTCGTCGTCGCCGGACGCGAGGTCGTGCGCGACGGCGTGCACCTGCTCGTCGACCGACCCGAAACCGTTTTGGCGAAGGAGATCGAGGCGTTGTGGCTGTCCTGATCACGGGCATCGGCGAACTCACCACCAACGACCCCGAGCTGGGCCGGCTGACCGAGGCGGCCCTGGTGCTGGACGGCTCCCGCGTCGCCTGGGCGGGTCCGGCGGCGAGCGCGCCGGACGCCGACGAGCGCGTCGACGTCGAAGGCCGCGCGGTGCTGCCGGGCTGGGTCGACAGTCACACGCACCTCGTCTTCGCCGGTGACCGCACCGCCGAGTTCGAGGCGCGGATGGCCGGCAAGCCCTACACCGCGGGCGGGATCGCGACCACGGTGGGCGCGACGCGGGAGGCGTCCGACGAGCAGCTGGCGGCGAACCTGCGCCGTCACGTCGGCGAAGCGGCCCGGCAGGGGACGACGTGCCTGGAGACGAAGACCGGCTACGGGCTGACCGTCGCCGACGAGGCCCGCAGCGCCCGGATCGCCGGCGAGGTGGCCGACGAAGTCACCTTCCTCGGCGCCCACCTCGTGCCGCCCGGCGCCGACGCGGAGTCCTATGTGGACCTCGTGTGCGGCGAGATGCTCGACGCGGTGGCGGGAAGCGTGCGCTGGGCGGACGTGTTCTGCGAGACCGGCGCGTTCGACGAGGCCCAGTCGGCGCGGGTGCTGAAGGCCGCGGCCGGGCGCGGGCTGGGCCTGCGGGTGCACGGCAACCAGCTCGGCGAAGGTCCCGGCGTCCGGCTGGCCGTGGAGCTGGGCGCGGCGAGCGTCGACCACTGCACGTACCTTTCCGACGCGGACGTCGAAGCGCTGGCGGCCGCCGAGACGGTGGCGACCTTGCTGCCCGCGTGCGACTTGTCGACCCGCCAGCCACTGGCCCCGGCCCGCCGGCTGCTCGACGCGGGCGCGACCGTGGCACTGGCCAGCAACGCCAACCCGGGCAGCTCGTACACGACGTCGATGGCGTTCTGCGTCGCGACGGCGGTGCTGCAGATGCGGATGACGATCGAGGAAGCGGTCTGGGCCGCGACGGCGGGCGGCGCGAAGGCGTTGCGCCGCACCGACGTCGGCGTGCTGCGGCCCGGTGCGCGAGCCGATGTCCACGTGCTCGACGCGCCTTCGGTGACGCACCTGGCGTACCGGCCGGGGGTGCCGCTGACCCGGGCGGTGTGGCGGGCCGGGGTCAGAGTGGCAGGCTGAACGGCGTGCACGTCGGCGCGAACGACGGGTCGAGGGCGTGCAGGATCAGCCCGGTGACGTTCGGGTCGGCCGCCTGGCCGAGGTGGCCCGAGGCGTCGGAAGGGCAGAAGTCCTGCAGGACGATGTCCGTCGTGCCCGGCTCGCCGAGGATTCCGCTCGTGTACGGCGTGACCACCTCGTCGTACTTGCTCACGATGCTCGTGTAGGCGGGGCCGGCGACGTGGACGCCGCCGCGAGCGAGGTCGTCCAGGAACGCCGAGGGCGCCAGGTACTCCGAACACGCGCCGCACGCTGTGCGCAGGACCGTGCCGAGAGCAGGTACGGAGGTCAGCAGGGCCTTGGCCAGCGCGTCGAGGCCGCCCAGCGTCGTGCCGCGGTAGTTCGCGCCGAAGCCGACGAAGTGGGCGACCTCGGCCGCGCCGCCGCCGTACTTCAGGTAGTACGCCGGCATCGTGCTGCCCTCGGAGTGGCCCACGATGTCGACCTTCGCCGCCGCGGTCGCGGTCCGGACCCGGTCGACGAACCGGCCGAGCTGCGCCGCGCTGTCGCGCATGGACGCGAGCCCGCCGACACCCGGGCCGAGGGCGCCCGTGCCGTACGTCAGCGAGAAGACGCAGTAGCCCTGGGCGGCGATCTTCGGCGCGTGGAAGAACCAGTTGACGGTGTCGTTCGCGCCGAGGCCGTGCACCAGCACCACCGGCCGCGGGTGCGCGGCCGAGGGACGGCAGCCCCAGTCGTTCCAGCCGCTGCTCGGCGCCGCTTCGGCGACCGTGGGCGCGACCGCGCCGAAGGTGAGCGCCGCGGCGAGCACGGCCAGGGTTCGCTTGACACCGCCGTGGGTGACCCGCATTCCGTTGCCTCCGATTACCCGTCAGTAGGTGATGGGTGTCATGATGTGGCACAGTCGGCGGCGCGCGACATGGGACCATGCTCAGATTCGATCGGCGCGGGTTGTGACGAATGACAAAGCCGGGGTTTCGGCGTGGTCGAGGGGGCTACGCGACGTCCAGGCTCTCGGCGTGTGACGGCTTGCGGGCGGCCGTCGCGATGCCGGCCAGCGCGACCAGGCCGCAGAGCCACGCGAACCAGTCGCCGAAGCGCGCGTACGGCGTCTTTCCCGGTCCGATCGGGACGTCGGCGACGACCACCGTGAACGGGCCGCCGCCGGTGCGGGCGTCGGCCAGCACGTGTCCCCGCGCGTCCGCGAGCATCGGCGTCCCGCGGGCCGCGCTCCACGCCACCGAGAAGCCGTTCTCGACGCCCCGGATCAGCGCCGTGCGGCTGTGGGCCCAGCCGTCGGCGTCTTCGTCGGACGCCGGGATGAGGACCAAGCCCGTGCCGGCCTCGCCGTATTCGCTGCTCGGGTCGGCGAAGTTGACGTCCATGCACACCATGAGCCCGATCCCGGCGAGGTGCGCGAGCCGGGTGCCGGACGCCATGCCCGGCGAATCCCCGGTGTGCCACTTGCGGTATTCGACCGGCGCGCCGGTCGGCGGGATCGCCAGCGCGGCGTTGAACCGGCCGTCCGGGGTCGTGTCGACGACGCCGGTGACGACGTCGAGGTTGCGCGTGCGGGCGACCTCCGTGAAGGCTTCGACGAGCCGGGGCCGGCTGGTCTGGTCCACGGCGAAGACGGCTTCCGGGAGCACGACGGCCTGGACGCCGTCCGGCAGCCGCCCGATCCGGTCCACATAGGACCGTAGGAGGGCCTGTCCCTCCGGCGTGGCGACGTCGGCCGCCCAGCGGCTCTGGCCGGGCGCGACCAGCGCGACCCGCGTCGACGGCCCGGTCGGCGGGGGCGTGGTCCAGAACGCGAGCCCGCCCGCGACCGCCGCGAGAGCCACGGCGGGAACGAGCCGGGTCCGGCCGCGCAGGCCGGGCGCCAGTGCGGCGGCCACGGCGGCCGGGACGAACAGCACCAGGAACTCCACGCCCCAGCCCCCGGTGATCGCGGCGAGCCGCATGATCGACGGCCGGTCGGCCTGGGTCGTCATGAAGGTGTCCATGAGACCGGTCGGGTTCAGCAGCGAAACGACGTAGAGCGCGACCGTCCACAACGCGGGCGCGGCGAGCGCGGCCAGGAGGCCGTGGCCGCGCCGGACCAGCAGGCGGAAGAGCAGCGCGGACACCGCGAACAGCAGCGCGCTCCCGCCGAGGATGCCGAGCGCGGCCGGCCGCGGGACGGAAAGGGAATGCCAGAAGTAGCTCCAGCTGCCGGCACTGCCCGCGAGATAGGCGACGAACGCGCAGACCGCCGCGACGGCGCCGCGAACGCGGGGCGCGAGCAGCAGGACCGGCAGCGGCGCGAGCCAAGCCAGTTCCGGCAGCGGGTCCAAACCCGTGCCGAAGAAGAACAACACGGCCGACGCCACGGTCGCCAGGATCGCTTTCATCGGTGCCCCCTTCGCCTGCTTGCGAGGGTTCCAGGCGACGCGGGCGGGCACACTGGGCTGAACCACCGGGCTCTGGTGGGGTTTACCCCACCTCGGTTCACCCAGAGTTCAGTAAGCCGTCACGCCGGAGGGATCGGAGCGGTCCCCGTCGATCAGTAGCGTTGCGAAGGGACAGCAACGAAAGTGGGCCGCCCATGGACTTCTCGCTGATCGTGCTGGTGGTGATCGTCGCCGCACTGGCCTTCGACTTCACCAACGGCTTCCACGACACCGCGAACGCGATGGCCACCTCGATCGCCACCGGGGCGCTGAAACCGAAAGTCGCCGTCGCCGTCTCGGCCGTGCTGAACCTCGTCGGCGCGTTCCTCTCGGTCGAGGTCGCGAAGACGATCTCCGGCGGCATCGTCGACGACACCAAGGTGACACCGGTGATCATCTTCGCCGGCCTCGTCGGCGCCATCGTGTGGAACCTGGTGACCTGGCTGATCGGGCTGCCGTCGAGTTCGTCGCACGCGCTGTTCGGCGGGCTGATCGGCGCGACCTGGATCGCCTCGGGCGCCGACGCCGTCCACTTCGGGAAGGTCGTCGAGAAGGTCCTGATCCCGGCGCTCGCCTCGCCGGTCGTCGCCGGGATCGTCGCGACCCTGGGCACCTTCCTCGTCTACCGGATCACCGCCCGCGCGAAGCAGGACACGGTGGGCCGCACGTTCAAGGCCGGCCAGATCGCCTCCGCCTCCCTGGTGTCGCTCGCGCACGGCACGAACGACGCGCAGAAGACCATGGGCGTCATCACGCTGACGCTGATCGCGTCCGGCTCGCTCGCGCCGAACTCGGGCCCGCCGTTCTGGGTGGTCCTGACGGCCGGAACCGCCATCGCGCTCGGCACCTACCTCGGCGGCTGGCGGATCATCCAGACGATGGGCAAGAAGCTCACGGAAATCCAGACCCCGCAGGGCTTCGCTGCCGAAACGAGCGCCGCGGCGGTCATCCTCACGTCGGCGCACCTCGGCTTCGCGCTGTCCACCACGCACGTCTGCTCCGGCGGCATCATCGGCTCCGGCCTCGGCCGCAAGCTCGCCGAGGTCCGCTGGGGCGTCGCCGGCCGGATGGTCCTGGCCTGGGCGCTGACGCTGCCCGCCGCCGCGATCGTCGGCGCGCTCGCCGCCTACGTGTCGACGCTCGGGACCTGGGGCACCGTGCTGGTGGGCCTGGCCGGCGTCCTGGTCGCACTGGGCATCTGGCTGGCGTCGAAGCGGAACCCGGTCAACGCCCACTCCATCCACCAGCCCGAGCCCGGCGTCGCGCAGCCGGCCAACGCCTGAGGAGCGCCGTGCACATCAACTGGGGTTCCCTCGGTCTCGTCTTCGTCGTCGCCCTCGCGTCGGTCGTGGTGCTGACGAGCCTCTTCTCCTTCGGGGTGGTGGGGCTTTCGCAGCGCGACACGGCCCGCGAGTCGGGCGCCTCGGGCACCGGCCCGCTGGCCGGCGCGGTCGTCTGCTTCGCCGCCTGCGCGGCGATCATCGGCTACGGGATCTACTTGATCGTCGCCTGAACCCGCTTCCGGAAGCCGGCGGGCAGGCCGGCGAGCATCGGCTTCAGCGTGGCGCGCCGCGCTTCGCCCAGGTGGGTCAGCAGGTCGAGCGCCGGCGTCCAGAGGTCTTCGTCGGCGCTCGCCGCGGTGACCAGCCGGCCGAGCCGGTGGGCCGGCAGCAGCCCGACGACGTGGTCGACGCGGCGCTTGTCGTCCAGCACGAAGGCGATCCGCAGCAGCGACGGGTCGTCGATCCGCTCCAGGGCCCGCCGCACGGTGAGGTCGGGCAGGTGCCCGACGAACCGGCCGAGGGTGATCCAGTCCTCTTTGCGCGTGAGTTCGGACGCGACCGCGAGGACGGTGTCCAGCGGAATCCGGGAGATGATCGCGCTCGCCCGCCGCGGATCGAGCTCCGCGGCCACCTCGGCGAGGAAGATCGGACTCAGCCGCTTGGCGACGTCGACCCCGCGCCCGACGTCGACCAGCCCGGCGATCCGCGCGCACAGCAGCGGACCGAACACCTTCTCGGCGATCTTGGCCAGCACCCCGACCGGCACGACCCGCGCCGCCAGCGCCATCCGCTGCAGCGCGGCGGCGTTGGCGTCGAACAGCGTGTCGGTGACCTGCTCGCGGAAGGCCTGCAGGTCATCGGCGTCCACGCGGGCGAGGTAACCGAGCCGCCCGGGCTCGACGCCGAGGACGCGGGCCAGCTTCAGGATCTCCGCCTCGGCCGCGTGGTTCTCCGTCACAGGCCGACCGCTTTCCGGACCGCGCCACGCAGCAGCGCGGGCACGTACCGGAGGCCTTCCTCGCCCGCCTCGGCGAGCGCTTTCGCCTGCCGTCTGCGCGCGTCGCGCAGAGCGTTGGCGAGGTCTTGTCGCTCGTGCTCTTCGAGGGCTTCGATGCCTTCGGGGAGGTAGCCGCCCAACTGGTCGGCGAGTGTGCGCTCGGCCATGATGGATCATCATGCAACACGGCGGGCCTCGCCGGGCGGATATGCGGCTCGGAACGTCCACCGCCTGTGTCGGCGACCTCGCCGCCCGTGCCGCCCGTGCCGCCCGTGGGCCGCTCCTTGTTGTGAGCACTGCTCTCGCCTGACGGCCGCCGGGTGCTCAACTTGAGAGCCCTGATCATCCACGAGAGCACTGCTCTCGTCTGGGAGCGAGCGGCGCTCGATATTGAGAGCGCTGCTCTCGCGTCGCGGCGCGTGGCGTCTGACTTTGAGAGCGCCGCTCTCGTGGCGCGGTGCCCAATGCCCACCTCGAGAGCGGTGCTCTCAATCGACTCGAGTGCGATGCTCCAAAGTGAGAGCACTGCTCACTCGCCACCGTGAGCGATGCTCGGTTTCGAGAGCACTGCTCACGGAAGCGCCCGAACCCGGTCACTGCGGGGCGCGCCTCCGCGGGAAGGTTGACTTTCGGCAGTGGCCGGCCTGCCGGCACCCCTTATAGCTTCGAACTCGTGCGGACGGTGACCAAACGCAGGTGGCAGGGGGCGCTCGACGTCGCCGTCGGGTTGTTCCTCGCGTTCGTCGTCTTCGTGGGGACCCTGGAGAGCCGGTCGTACTGGGAGCTGGCCTGCGGCCTCGCGGTCGTGGCCGGCTCGGTCGCGACGGCTCGGCGGTACCCCGCCGTCTCGCTCGGGATCGCGTTGGCCGGGGCCTTGGCCGTGCCGTTCCCCTACGGCGACCACGTACCCGTGTGGGTGGTCTTCGTGCTGGTCGCGATGAGCTACCAGGCCGGGCTGCGGATGCCCCGCGCCCGCCCCGGGATCCTGACCGGGACGGCCTGCGCGGTCTTGGGACTGCCGATCGCGCTCGTCTTCGGCCAGGACGGCCTGGGGGACTGGGCGGCGATGGTCGCGATCCTCGTCTTCGCCGGGCTGTCGCCGTGGCTGCTCGGCCGGTACGTCCGGGTTCGCGGCGAGCTGGCCCGCAGCGGCTGGCGCCGGGCCGAGGAGATGGAGAGCAGGCAGCGGCTGGTCGCCGAGCAGGCGCGGCTGCGCGAGCGCGCGCGGATCGCCAGCGACATGCACGACTCGCTGGGGCACGAGCTGAGCCTGATCGCCGTCCGGGCCGCCGCGCTGGAGGTCGCGGGCGGGCTCGACGACGCCCAGCGCGACGCCGCCGCGCAGCTGCGGACCAGTGCCGCGACGGCGACCGAGCGGCTGCGCGAGATCATCGGCGTGCTGCGCGAGGACGCCGCGCCGGTGGAACCGGTGCAGGGCGACCTCGGTGAGCTGATCTCGCGGGCGCGGGCGTCGGGCCTGCTCATCGAGTCCACAGTGGACTGCGAGTCGGCGCCGCCGATGGTGGCCAGGGCCGCATATCGCGTGGTGCAGGAGGCTTTGACGAACGTGGCGAAGCACGCGCCCGGCGCCGCCGTCACGATCCGGGTGCTCAGCACCGGCACGCAGACCGACGTCAGCGTGGTCAACGCGCCGCCGCCCGCCGGGCCGTTGCCCGGGGCCGCGTCCGGGCACGTCGGGCTGATCGGCCTGCGCGAGCGCGTCCGGCTCGCCGGCGGCACGCTGCGGGCCGGGCCCGACGCCGGCGGGTTCGCCGTCACCGCGACGCTGCCGCACGGCGCCGCGCCGGTCGAGCGGCAGGAGACCGATGACGACGAACCCGGGCCGTCGACGTCGGCCCGGGCCCTCGAGCTGGCCCGGCGGGACGTGCGGCGCAGCCTGATCCAGGCCGTCGCCGTCCCGCTCGCCCTGTTCGCGATCGTCCTCGCGGTCGCCGGGATCGCGTTCCTCTACCTGTGGAACTCCTCGGAGCTGCCCACCCCGGTCTACGAACGGCTGCGGATCGGCCAGCCGCGGGCCGAGGTGGCGCCGCAGCTGCCGGAGAACCAGCGGGCCGCCCGTCCGTTGCGGAGCGAGCCGCCGGTGCCAGCCGTGTCCGGGGTTGCGTGCGAGTACTACGGCGCCGGGCAGTCGTGGCTCGAGAGCGACTACGCCGCTTACCGGCTGTGCTTCGCCGATGGGAAACTGGTGGCCAAGGACTGGTTCACCGAGGGGGCGCCGTGATCAGGGTCGTGCTGGCCGACGACGAAGCGATGATGCGGGCGGGGGTGGCGGCCATCCTGGCCGCGGACGCCGGGATCGAGGTCGTCGCCGAGGCGTCCGACGGCCGGGAAGCGGTTTCCCAGGTGCTGGCCACGCACCCGGACGTCGTGCTGCTGGACATCCGGATGCCGGGGCTGGACGGTCTCGGCGCGGCCGCCGAGATCCGGCGGCTGCTGCCCGCCACGGGCGTGATCATGCTGACCACGTTCGGCGAGGACGACTACATCGAGCGCGCGCTGAGCCTCGGCGCCGGCGGATTCCTGCTGAAGTCGGGCGACCCGCGGGAGCTCCTCGCCGGTATCCACGCCGTGGCCGGCGGGGCCGCGTTCCTTTCGCCGAAGGTCGCGCAGCGGGTGATCGCCCGGCTGTCCGGTGGGCAGCTGGCGCGCGCCGCCGCGGCCCGCGAGCGGATCGCCGCGCTGACCCCGCGTGAGCGCGAAGTACTGACGCTGCTGGGGTCCGGACTGTCCAATGCGGACATCGCGGCGAAGATGTTCGTCGTCGAGGGTACGGTGAAGGCGCACGTGAGCACGATCCTGACCCGGCTCGGCGCGAAGAACCGGGTCCAGGCGGCGATCACCGCGTACGAGGCGGGACTGGTCGGGGGAGACGCGGCGGCGTCCACCCCGTGATCCCCGCGCCCACGCGGGCGGTCGCCTTGGCCGGCAGGCACCTCAGCACGGCGGCGCGCAGTGCCGTCGCGACCGGGTTGGCCAGCTGCGGGCCGAGCTTCCCCATCCGGACCGACTCGCGGACGACCCGCTGGCTGCGGGGCCGCCGGGTCCGGTCGTAGCTCGCCAGTGCGGCGCCGACGGTGTCCTCCGTGGACACGGCGTGGGCGAGGACGACGGCGTCCTCGATGGCCTGGCAGCCGCCCTGGCCGAGGAACGGCGGCATGGCGTGGGCGGCGTCGCCGAGCAGCGCGATCCGGCCGCGGGTGTAGGTCTTCAGCGGGGTGCCGAGGTGGTAGAGGTCGTGGTGCAGCACGGCTTCCGGCGGGGTGGCGGCGAGGAGGGCCGGGATCGGTTCGTGCCAGCCCTCGCGGGCCGGTTCGAGGTCGGCCGCCGGGGTGCCCGGCGCGGCGAGGGCCGAAATCCACCAGTAGACGTCGCCGCCGGTCAGCGGGAGGACGCCGACTTCGGTGCCGCGGTCGAAGCTCGTGCTCAGCGGGGTGCCGGGCAGGTGCGCGATGCCGCGGAACGCCGTGCTGCCGGAGTACACCGGCTCCGGGTGGTCCGGGAAGAGCGCGTGGCGGACCCGGCTGTGGATGCCGTCCGCCGCGACGATGAGGTCGGCACGCAGTTCGCCCCGGTTGTAGCGGACCAAGCCGTCTTCGCGGACTTCGGTGACTTCGGCGCCGGTCTTCAGGCTTTCGGCCGGAATCGCGTCCCGGAGGGCGGCGATCAGGTCCCGCCGGTGGATCGCGCCGAGCGGCCGCCCGTGCCGCCGGGCGAACTCGGCGCCGTCGTAGCGGGCGATCCGGCGGCCGCGCCGGTCGCGGAAGCCGCCTTCCCGCTGCGGGGCCAGGCGCTCGCCGAGGTCGACGCCGAGCTCGTCGAGGCAGCGCAGGGCGTTCGGCCAGAGGGAAATGCCGGCCCCGACATCGCCGAACTCGGGTGCTTTCTCGAGGACGGTGACCGTCCAGCCGACCCGGTGCAGCCCCACGGCCGCCGCCAGTCCGCCGATGCCGCCCCCGACCACTACCGCGGGCATGCCGACCTCCTCTACATCTGTAGAGAACTCTACACCTGTAGAGTGCGCCTGTGGAACGGGTGGACGTGATCGCCGACGCAGCGATCGAGGTCATCGCGGCGGAGGGCCTGCGCGGTCTGACCCACCGCGCGGTGGATCGCGCGGCGGGCCTGCCGGTGGGCTCGACGTCGTACTACGCGCGCACGCGGGCGGCGCTGCTGGAGCTGACGGTGGCGCGGATCGTGCGGCTGGACCAGGTGTTCCCGCGGTCGGCGAAGTCGTCCGCGGAGTTCATCGCGGGATACGTGTCCGAGGCGATCACCGCGGGCCGGACCCGGATGCTGGCGCGGTACGAGCTAGCACTGGAGGCGACGCGGCGCCCGGAGCTGCGCGCGGTGTACGACGAGGGGGGCTTGCAGATCCGCCACCAGGCGGCCGCGGTCCTGGAGGCGGCCGGTTCGGCGGATCCCGCGCGGCACGCTCGGGTGGTCGTGGACTGGATGGAGGGGACGATCTTCGGGGCGTTGGCCGGGACGGGCTCACTGGCACCGCCGCCGTTCGAGTCGCTGGTGGCGAGCGCCCGCGAGATCCTGACGGGGATCGGCGTGGAGTGATCTCGGCCCGGTTGTCCACGTTCCCGCGGCGGTGTGGACAACCAGGCCTCGGCCGCGGCATTTTCCGGGTTGTGCCGGGTGGCCCCGATAGACTGGACTTGGGGACGCCCCCCGGAGAGGGTGGGGGAGCTTTCTCTCTCCGGCGTCGCGGCGGCGCAACACCTGAGTGTTCAGGAGTTGCGGATGTCCAGAGGGATCGGATCCCGCGGAATGTGGTTCGCGTGCGGGCTGGTCGTTGATCGCCGAGCGGGTCGCCTGCTTTGCGCTGGTGGATGCAGGGGTTGGCAGCCGGGAGGCTGCCCGGAGCTGGGCCGACCGGTGTCGACGGTTACCTCTCTCAGGCGTCGCGGCGGCGCAACACCGCCGTGCCGGCCAGGAGGGCCGCCGCTGCCCAAACCGCGCAGATCACCAAGCCCACCCAAGGGGCGTACGGTGCCGCCGTCATCGTGATCGGGTTCGGCCGGCCCGCCTCCACCATCGCGTTCACCCCCGCGATTCCCGGGAAGTACGGCATCGCCTCCGGCAGGCCCAGCGATGCCACGATCAGCGGCGCCGGGACCAGCAGCACGATCACCGACACCAGCGTCCCGGCCGCGCTGCGCAGGGCCCAGGCGATTCCGGTGCACAGCAAGCCCAGCAGGGCGAAGTAGCCGCCCATGCCCGATGCCGTGGTGAAGGCCGCCTGCCAGGACGTCGGCAGGCCGTGGCCGTCCATCACCGCCGTGGCCACCGCCATTCCCGCGCACGACAGCAGCACTCCGTACCCGAACAGGACCGGCGAAAGCACCGCCGCCTTCGCCAGGGCCACCCGGGCGCGGACCGGGGTCCACAGCAGCGTCGACCGGATTCCCCCGGCCGCGTACTCGCTCGTCACGAACAGCGTGGCCAGCGCGATCACCGCGAACTGGGCCAGGTAGAAGCCGCCGCCGAGGGCGATCGTGTCAGCGCTCTGCGGCTCGTCGCCGATGCGCTGGGCGATCGCCGACAGCGTGGCGTAGAACGCCGTCAACGCCGTTCCCGCCGCCAGGCACCACCAGGTCGCGCGGACCGACCAGAACTTCGTCCACTCCGAAGCCACCGCGCCCGGCAGGCCGCCGCCGCGCACCTCTGCCGATGCCGTCATGCCGATACCCCGTATTCCACCGAAGCAGCCGTCAGTTCCAGGTAGGCCTGCTCGAGCGAGGCCGTCCGCTCCGCGAGTCCGTGCACGCGGATCCCGAGTTCGTGCACCAGGTCGCCGACGCGGGTGACGTCGACGCCGTCCACCACCAGCTCGCCCGCTTCGCCCGGGTGGGTCAGGCCGCCTTCGGCGCGCAACCGCACGTCCAGCGACTCGCGGTCGCCGTCGGCCGGGACGCGGACCGAGACCGTCGTGCGGGAGTTGCCCGCGATGAACTCCGCCACCGGCGCGTCGGCCAGCAGCTTGCCCCTGCCGATCACGATCAGGTGGTCGGCCGTCAGCTGCATCTCGCTCATCAGGTGACTGGAGACGAACACCGTGCGCCCCTCGGCCGCCAGCGAGCGCATCAGCTGCCGCACCCAGCGGACGCCGTCCGGGTCGAGGCCGTTGACCGGCTCGTCGAACAGCAGCACCCCCGGGTCGCCGAGCAGCGCGCCCGCGATGCCCAGCCGCTGTCCCATGCCGAGCGAGAACTGGCCGGCCCGCTTGCCGGCGACGTCGGAGAGCCCGACCGTCGCCAGGACCTCCTCGACGCGGCTCGCCGCGATGCCGTTGCTGCGCGCCATGGCCAGCAGGTGCTTGCCCGCGCTGCGGCCGGGGTGCAGCGCCTTGGCGTCGAGCAGCGCGCCGACCTCGCGCAGCGGGTGCCGCAGCTCGGCGTAGCGCCGCCCGCCGACCAGGGCTTCGCCCGCCTGCTGGTGGTCGAGCCCGACGGTCATCCGCATGGTCGTCGACTTCCCGGCGCCGTTGGGGCCGAGAAACCCGGTCACCTGGCCCGCGGCGACGTCGCAGGTGAGCGCGTCGACGACGGTCTTCTCCCCGTAGCGCTTCGTGAGTCCTCGAAGCGTGATCATCGTTCCTCCCGGTTTTCGCCTGTTCCGGGAGCTTGCGGGTTCCGGGGCACCGGGGACATCGGCCGACGGTCGCGGGCGACCCCCGACTTTCGGCAGGGGCTCAGCCGCGGCGGCGGGTGTGCCGGGTCGGGACGGCGCCGGCCGGGTCCTCGGGCCAGGGGTGCTTCGGGTAGCGGCCGCGCAGGTCGGCCCGCACGGCCGGGTAGCCGGACGTCCAGAAGGACGCGAGGTCGGCGGTGATCGCGGCCGGGCGGCCCGCGGGGGAGAGCAGGTGCAGCACCACCGGAACCCCCGCGATCACGGGTGTTTCGGTCCAGCCGAAGGTTTCCTGGAGTTTGACGGCGAGCACCGGCTGGTCGCCGCGGTAGTCGACGCGCGGGTGCGAGCCCGACGGCACCTCGAGGCGGTCCGGGGCGAGGTCGTCGAGTTTCGCCGCCTCCGGCCAGGGGAGGAGGGCTTTGAGGGCGGTGCCCGCGTTGATGTTCCCCAGGTCCGCGCGACGGCGGGCGGTGCCAAGGTCCAGCCAGCTGTCCACATCGGACAACAGCGCCGCGTCGTCCACCGGCGGCCACGGCGGGCCGAGGACGCGGTGCAGGAAAGCCATGCGCTCGCGGAGGCGGGTCGCGTCCTGGCTCCACTTGAGCAGGCCGAGCCCTTCGGCTTTCAGGCCGGCGACGAGGGCGTCGTGGACGTCGGCGTTCTTGAGCGGCTTCTCGGACAGGACGATGGCACCCAGCTTGCGGACCCGCCGGGCGACGACATCGCCGTCCCAGGTGATCTCGTCCACTTCGGACACCTGGCCGGCGTGGACGGCGAGGCTTTCGTCGGCGGCCGCGGCGAGGCGGATGGTGCCGTGGACGCGGCCGGGGTCGCGGGTGGCTTCGGCGATGGCCAGCCACTCGGCGTCGAGCCCGCTGCCCGGCGGGAGTTCGGCGGCGGTGCCGCCGGCCATGAGGTAGACGGGCGCGCCGCCCGGGCGTCGCCGAGCCAGCCGTTCGGGGTGCGCGAGGGCGACGACGAGGGCGGGATCGGCTCGGTGGGGAGGACGATCGGCGGCCGCGCGGTGACCGGGGGAAGCCGGAGTGCCGGTCCCGGCACCCCGCGACACCAGGCCCTCCAGCCGCCGGACCTCCCGCTTCCAGCGGCGCGCCCCTTCGTCGCCCGCCGAGCGCAGCCGGCGCAGCTCCGCGGCCACGTCGGTCAGCGTGGCGCCCGCGTCGAGCAGGGCCACCACCTCCGCCGCGTTCCGGGCACCGACTTCGGAAGACCCGTCCAGCAGCGCGCGGGCCAGCCGCGGGTGCAGGCCCAGCTCCGCCATCCGCCGTCCGCGCTCGGTCACCGTTCCGTCCGGGGACGTCGCGCCCAGCGTCGCCAGCAGCGCCCGCCCGGCCGCCAGCGCGCCCTCGCCCGGCGGGTCCCACCAGGCCAGGCCGCTGCCGTCGGGCGTCGACCAGCACGCCAGCTCCAGCGCCAGGCGGGCCAGCTCGGCCGTGCGGATCTCCGGCTCGGGGTACGCCGGCAACGTCGCCTGCTCGTGCTCCGCCCAGCAGCGGTACGCCCGCCCGGGCGCCTCGCGGCCCGCGCGGCCGGCCCGCTGCGCGGCCACCGCCGCCGACACGCGGACCGTCGCCAGCCCCGGCAGCCCGCGCCGGTGGTCGACGCGCGGCACGCGGGCCAGGCCCGAGTCCACGACGGCGCGCACGCCCGGCACCGTCAGGCTCGACTCGGCCACCGCCGTCGCCAGCACCACCCGGCGCCGGTCACGCGGCCGCAGCGCGTCGTCCTGGTGCGCCGACGGCAACCGGCCGTGCAGCGGCAGGACGTCCACATCGGACAGGTGCAGCAGTCCGGCCGTCCGCGTGATCTCCCCGGCGCCGGGGAGGAAGGCGAGCACGTCACCGTCCCCTTCGGACAGTGCGGTCCGCACCGCCCGCGCGACGCAGGCCTCGGTCCGCTCACCGCGGGACGGCGGGACGTAGGAGAAGGCCACGGGGTAGGTCCGCGCCGTGGCCGTCACGACCGGGGCGTCGCCGAGCAGGGCCGCGAGCCGCCCGGACGCGACCGTCGCCGACGTCGCCAGCAGCCGCAGGTCCTCGCGCAGCCCGGCGCGGACGTCCAGGAGCAGCGCCAGCAGCAGATCGGCGTCCAGGTGCCGTTCGTGGCACTCGTCGAGCAGCACCGTCGAGACGCCGGGCAGTTCCGGGTCGCCCTGCACGCGCCGCACCAGCAGCCCGGACGTCACGACCTCGATCCGGGTCCGCGCGGACACCTTCCGGTCGCCGCGCACGGCGTACCCGACCGTCTCGCCGACCGGCTCCCCGAGGATCGCGGCCATCCGCGCCGCCGCGGCCCGCGCCGCCAGCCGCCGCGGTTCGGCGACCACGACCCGGCCCTCGGCCGCCGACGACAGGGCGAGCGGCACCAGCGTGGTCTTGCCCGTGCCGGGCGGCGCCACGAGCACCGCCGCGCCGCGCTCGGCCAGCGCGGCCAGGACGTCGGGCAGCACGGCGCGCACCGGCAGGTCGGGCAGCTTCACTTCGACGGGACCTCGGGGGGCGGAGGCAGCTGGTAGCCGGACGGGCCGATGTTCGCGTTGAGCGAGCGCAGCCATTCGCCGGAGGAGATCATCTTCCGGATCGCGTCGTCGACCGCGGCCACCCCCTGGGTGTCGTCCTTGCGCAGGCCGATGCCGTAGTTCTCCTTCGAGAACGGCTTCCCGACGATCTTCAGCAGCTCCGGGTCGCGGGCGACGTAGCCGGCCAGGATCACCGCGTCCGTCGTCACCGCGTCGATCTGCCCGGCCAGCAGCGCGGTCACGCAGTCGGAGTACCGCGGGTACTCGACCAGCTGCACGGCCTGGGCGAACTTGTCCTTCACCTGCTGCGCCGGCGTCGACCCGGTGACCGAGCACAGCCGCCGCCCGTTGAGCGCCTCCGGGCCGGCGATGTCGGCCGACGTCCGCCGCACCAGCAGGTCCTGGCCGGTGGTGAAGTACGGGCCGGCGAACGACACGACCTGCTTGCGCTTGTCGGTGATCGAGTAGCTCGCCACGACCAGGTCGACGGCGCCGGAGGTGAGGTCGGTCTCCCGCGTCGCCGACGTCGTCTCGCGCCACGTGATGCCCTTCGCGGGGACGCCGAGCTCACTCGCGACGAACGTCGCGACATCGACGTCGAACCCGGCGAACCGGCCGTCGACGGTGTGCTCAGAAAGGCCAGGCGCGTCGAACCGGATGCCGATGGTCAGGTGATCCGTCGCACTCGCCCGGGTGACGAGCGAGTCCGTGGGCGAAACGTGCGCCGGACCGCAGGCCGACGCGGTGACCAGGAGCAACGCCGAGCCGAGGAGCGTGCGCCACCGCATCCAGCCGCTCCCTCCGCCGCTGTCCTGCCTCACGAAGTTCTCAGGTCCTCCCGCTAGCCTAAGCGCGTGGTGCGACCGTCCCAACCCGTGCTGAACTCCGTCGGCACGCTCGCCCGGCTCGGGCTGGCAGCCGTCTGGCTCGTCTCCGGCGCGCTCAAGCTGGCGGATCCCGGCCAGACGCTGATCGCCGTGCAGGCGTACGAGGTGCTGCCCGGCGCACTCGAGAACGTGGTGGCCGTCGCGCTGCCGCTGGTGGAACTCGTGCTCGGGCTGCTCCTGCTCGCGGGCCTGGCGACCCGGTGGGCCGCCGCGGCCGCGCTGGGCCTGCTGCTCGTGCTCATCGCCGGCATCGCCCAGTCCTGGGCGCGCGGCCTGAGCATCGACTGCGGGTGCTTCGGCGGCGGTGGCCACGTGGCGGCGGGGCAGACCGAGTACCCGCAGGAGATCCTCCGCGACACGGGGTTCGCGCTGCTCGCCGTCTGGCTGGTGGTGCGCCCGCGGACCTGGCTGTCACTCGACGGGTGGCTGGCGCGAGATCGCGGGAACTCGGGCGACCCCGGACACGACTACTCGGGTATCGCGGAAGGGAACTGATACACAGTGGGTGGAGCTGAGCGGACCGCTCGGAAGCGTCGTCAGGCGGCGCAGGCCGGTCCGAACGTGGTCGCGCAGGCCCGGGGGGCGTCCGGTGACCGGCGAAAGTGGATCATCGGGATCGGGGCCGTCGTCGTCGTGGCCGCGCTCGTCATCGGCGGCGTGATCTGGACGATCGCGGACCGGAACAAGACCGAGGGCCAGGTCATCAAGCCCGGCGAGGCGACGCTCGGGCTGGCGAGCGATATCACCCAGAAGCGTGACGGCGTGGCCGTCACCGTGGGCAAGCCCGGCGCCAAGGCCACGATCGACGTCTACGCCGATTTCCTCTGCCCGATCTGCGGCGAGTTCGAAAAGCGGTACAAGGGCGGGATCGAGCAGGCCATCAACGACGGCAAGCTGCAGGTGCGCTACCACATGGTGCCGCTGCTCACCCAGCGCTCCAGCCCGCCGGGCTACTCGCTCGACTCGGCGAACGCCGCGCTCGCGGCGGCCGACGCCGGCAAGTTCCTCCAGTTCCACGACGCGCTGTTCGCCAACCAGCCCGAAGAGGGCAAGCGCGGCTACGACAAGACGCAGCTCATCGAGCTCGGCAAGAACGTCGGGATCACCGATCCGGCGTTCGCCCAGACCGTCACCGCCGGCACCTACGACCAGCAGCTGGACGCGGCGTTCCAGCAGATCGAGACCGACCCGAAGCTGGCGCAGGACTTCGGCGGCGGGCAGCGCGGGTTCGGCACGCCGACGGTCACCGCGAACGGCTCGATCGTGTCCTGGCAGGACCCGGACTGGCTCGCGAAGGTCATCGGCTGACTCCGGGCAATTCGCCCACCCGGGCACGGACCGTGGACTAGGCTGGTTCGGCATGACATCTCTTCGGGGGACCGGGTGGCGAAGCCCCCGGCCCGGGCGAAGCCCGGATGTCACAGGGGAACCGGGGGTGCCGCGCGCGCGTCGCACCTCCGGTGACAGGGAGGGCCAGTGGACGGTTCGGGTTTTCACGTCGATGAGGGCGCGTACACGCGGTACGCGCGCGAAGTCGATCCGCTCGGTGAGGACGTCAAAGGGGCAGCCGAAAAGCACGTCGGTCCGCACGTGACGCTCGGCGGCCACGGCTTCTCCGAGATGGGCGGCGAGTCCGGCTTCTCCGGGGCTTACAGCGGCCGGATGCGGGCGCTGCAGGAGAAGATGCACCGCGTCGGCGGCGGCTGGCGGCAGGTCGGCGAAGCCGCCCGGCAGACCGACCGCAACTACGCGGCGGTCGAGGGCGAGCACGGCGACCTCGTCCGGCGGCTCGGCGGCGACCTCGGGCAGGGCGCGTGACCGAGCACACCGACCAGCTCGTCCGGCACGGCCTGGACACCACGAACCAGTTCGCGCAGAAGCTGCGCCACGACCCGGCCGCCATCGGCGGCGCGCGGGACGCGCACTACGCCCTGCAGACGTCGGTGGGCCGCACCCGCGACGTCGCGTCGGAGCAGCGCGTCAACCTGGCTTCGGCCAGCTCGGGCTCGACGACCGACCGCGCCACGGCGACGTCGCAGAGCCTGGAGAAGGAGGTCCAGGATTTCCTCGACGAGAGCGCCGAGATCGAGAAGGCCGTCGCGGAGGCGGCCGAGACGCTGCACGTCGGCGAGATCAAGAACGACCAGGTCCGCGACCAGATCATCAAGGAGATCGCGGCGTCGATGAAGGCGCTGGAGGCGGTGAAGACCATCCAGCCGCCGGAGAGCCGCGGCGCCGCCTCGCGCGACATCCTGATGAAGCTGCAGACGAAGATCAGCCAGCTCACCGGCCAGGCGGCGACGTTCAGCGAGCAGACGATCAACGACCTGACCGCGATCGGCACCCGGCTCGGCGGCGAGGAGCAGTCGACGTCGGCGTCGTCGGCCTCCTCGACGAAGGTCGGGTCCTCGTTCAACAGCAACAGCGGGTATTCCGGCGGTTCGGACGGCGGGGGCGGCGGCGGAGGGGGCGGCGGAGGCGGTGGCGGCGGTGGCGCCGTGCACAAGCCGCGGCTGCCGGTCGCGATCCCGCCGCAGCCCGGCAGTGGCGTCGCCATCAACCTCCCCGGCGGCAAGCAGGTCATGGCGCCGAACGAAACGGCGGCGAAGGCCGTGCGCGCGGCGCTGTCGCAGCTCGGCGTGCCGTACGTCTGGGGCGGCACGGCGCGGGGTGTCGGCCTCGACTGCAGCGGCCTGGTCATGACGTCGTACCAGGACGCGGGCCTGCAGCTGCCGCGGACGGCGGCGCAGCAGACGGTCGGCGCCGAGGTGCCTTCGATCGACCAGCTGCTGCCCGGCGACCTCGTCGTGTGGTCCGGCCACGTGGCGATGGTGATCGGCGACGGCCAGATGGTCGAGGCGGGCGACCCGGTGCAGATCAGCAAGATCCGCACCACGAACGCGGGGCAGTCGTTCATCGGCTTCTACCGGCCAACGGGGTGAGCTGTGGCTGAATTCGACATCGAGCTGGCTACTTCGCGGATCGCCGAGCAGGCATCGCGGGCGGGGGCGGAGGCCTCCGCCCGCTTCGCCCGTTCGGGGCCCGTCGTGGGCAAGGCGACGTCGCCCGACAGCACCATCGAAGTCCAGGTGGCGCCGGGCGGCCTGCTGACCGGGCTCACGATCCACCGCTCGGCGCTGCGGCACGGGTCCGCCGTGCTCGCCGACCAGATCTTCGAGCTGGCCCAGCGCGCGACGCGGCGGGCGGGCGACCGCATGTACCACGCGCTGGCGCCCGTGGTCGACCGCGAGCAGCTGGAAACCCTGGGCTACGAGCCGATCCCGGACGACGACCCGGACGCCGACACCTACACGTACGGAAGGTGATCGCGGTGATCACGACCCGCCAGCTGATCGCCCAGGCCCGGGCCCGCGAGGAGGCCATGGCCCGCGTGGAGGAACTCCTGGCCGCGGCCTCCGGCACGGCGCACGACATCGACAACCAGGTCGAGGTGACGGTCGACGCCCGCGGCAAGCTGCTGCGGCTGTGGCTGGCGCCGTCGGCGGTGAACCTGGGCGAGCGCCTGGGCCCGCTGGTGGTGGAGATCGCCCAGGCGGCGATGCGCGAGGCGACCCAGGACGGCTACAACAAGGTCGCCCTGCTGCTGGGCGAGGACGTGACGTACATGATCGAGCAGATGACGGGCATGCCCGCGCCGGCCCGCGCGGAGGACGACGACCCGGGCATGACGGTCGAGGAGTTCCAGCGGCTGCGGGCCGAACGGCTGGGGTCATCGTCTTCGCCTGCTCCGGAGCCCGCTCCGGCGACGAGCGTCGAGGACGAGGACGCTTACTGGGAGAGTTTCGACCCGGCATCGCTGCGGTCGGATCGCTGAGCGGCCCCGGGGCGCGATCCCGGTGAGCGGTACCCGAGTTCGTTGAGAGGTCTGGACCAACCGCCGAAGCCTGTGCATTAATTCAAGGCGTGAATTTTGGTCTCTCGACGAGGAGGACCCGGATGCGCCTCGGACGCAGGCTGGGCATCGGCGCGCTGGCCGTGGGGTTGCTGCTGAGCTCGGGGACCCCCGCGCTCGCCGGAAACCGCCCCGCCTACAAGGATTCCTGGCGGCCGGTCAAGGTGCGGGTGGCCGATCTGCTGGCACGGATGAGCCTCGACGACAAGCTCGGGCAGATGATGCAGGCCGAACGGCTCGGCGTCACCAGCCCGGCGGACGTCACCAGCGGACGGCTCGGCTCGCTGCTCTCCGGCGGCAGCTCGCAGCCCACCCCGAACACGCCGGTCACCTGGGCCGACATGTACGACGGTTTCCAGAAGGCCGCGCTCGCCACGCCGCTGGGCATCCCGCTCATCTACGGCGTCGACGCCGTCCACGGCCACAACGGCCTCTACGGTGCCACCGTCTTCCCGCACAACATCGGCCTCGGCGCCACGCGCGATCCGCGGCTGGTCGAGGGAATCGGCCGGGCCACCGCGGAAGAGGTCTCCGGCACCGGGATCGACTGGGACTTCGCGCCCTGCCTGTGCGTCGCCCGCAACGACCGGTGGGGCCGAACCTACGAGTCCTTCGGCGAGGTTCCGCAGCTGGCCACGCAGATGACGTCGATCATCACCGGCCTGCAAGGAAACCGCCTGGACCGGCCCGGCTCGGTGCTGGCCACGGCCAAGCACTACGTCGGCGACGGCGGCACCACCGGCGGTGTCAACGAAGGCAACACCGAGATCAGCGAGCAGGAGCTGCGCGCGATCCACCTCCCGCCGTTCAAGGCCGCCGTCCAGCGCGGGGTCGGTTCGGTGATGATCTCCTACAGCAGCTGGAACGGCGTCAAGATGCACGCCGGGGCGTACCTGGTCAACGACGTCCTCAAGAAGGAACTCGGCTTCACCGGGATCGTCGTCTCGGACTACAACGGCGTCGACAAGATCGACGGCAAGAGCGGGTTCACCCCCGAAGAGGTCGAGGCGGCCGTCAACGCCGGCATCGACATGGTGATGGTGCCCTACGAGTGGCGGAAGTTCATCGACACACTGCGGTCGCTGGTGGAGCAGGGCCGCGTGCCGATGAGCCGGATCGACGACGCCAACCGCCGCATCCTCACCAAGAAGTTCGAACTCGGCCTGTTCGAGCACCCGCTGACCGACCGGCGCTTCCTGAACACCATCGGCAGCAAGCCGCACCGCGACCTCGCGCGGCAAGCCGTGCGGGAATCCCAGGTACTGCTGAAGAACGAGGGCCGCGTCCTGCCACTTCCGAAGCGCGGCAAGGTCTTCGTGGCCGGCAAGAGCGCCGACGACCTCGGCAACCAGTCCGGCGGCTGGACGGTCGGCTGGCAGGGCACCAGCGGCCCGGTCATCCCGGGCACCACCATCCTGCAGGGTATGCGGCAGAAGGCCCGGGACGTCACCTTCGCCAAGGACGGCACCGGGATCGACCAGAGCTACGACGTCGCCGTGGCGGTCGTGGGGGAGACGCCGTACGCCGAAGGCAAGGGCGACCGTCCCCAGGGGATGGGGCTGGACGCCACCGACCTGGCCACGCTCCAGAAGCTGAAGGACTCCGGCGTCCCGACGGTGGTCGTGCTCGTGTCCGGGCGCCCGCTCGACATCGCCGCGCAGCTGCCGGACTGGGCCGGGCTCGTCGCGTCGTGGCTGCCGGGCAGCGAAGGCCAGGGCGTGGCCGACGTCCTCTTCGGCGACTACAACCCGACCGGCAAGCTGCCGGTGACCTGGATGCGCAGCGCCGACCAGCAGCCGATCAACGCCGGCGACGGCAAACCCGCGCTGTTCCCGTTCGGCTTCGGCCTGCGGTACCCGCACCGCCCCTGGTGAACCCCGTCCCCCACCGGAAAGGTCCGCCCATGAGATCCCGCCGTCCGCTGATCCGGATCCTGGCGTTCTTCGCCGCCTGCCTCGGGTTGAGCCTGGGCGCTCCGCCCGTGCAGGCCGCGACCCCGTTCAAGGTGCTGGCCTTCTACAGCGGCACCTACGACGCCGCGCACATCAGCTTCGAGAAGGAAGCGAACGTCTGGTTCCCGCAGCAGGCGGCGGCCAACGGGTTCACCTACACCGCGACGACCAACTGGAACCAGCTCACCACGCTCACCCCGGACCAGTACCAGGTGGTGCTGTTCCTCGACGACCAGCCGCAGTCGCAGGCGCAGTTCCAGGGCTTCCAGCGGTACGTGCAGGCCGGTGGCGCGTTCTTCGGCTTCCACGTCACCGCCTACAACGACAGCTCGACGCCGTCGTACGCGAACTGGTTCCACAACGACTTCCTCGGCACCGGCCGGTTCACGTCGAACACGTGGGGCCCGACCCCGGAGACGCTGAAAATCGAGAACCGCACGCACCCGTCGACGGTGAACCTGCCGGCGACGATCCGGTCGTCGACCTCGGAGTGGTACGCCTGGCAGTACGACCTGCGGCAGAACCCGAACATCTCCGTGCTGGCCTCGATGGACCAGTCCACCTTCCCGATCGGCACCGACCCGAACCAAACCTGGAACAGCGGCTACTACCCGATCGCGTGGACGAACAAGAGCTACAAGATGCTCTACGCCAACTTCGGCCACAACGCGATGAACTACGAGACGAACACCGCGCTGTCGTCGACGTTCGAGAGCGCCGACCAGAACCGGTTCGTGCTCGACGGCCTGAAGTGGCTCGGCGGTGGCTCGACCGGGCCGACCGACCCCGGCACGATCGACCCCGCGGCCTGGTACGCGGTGACGAACAAGGCGTCCGGCAAGTGCGTCGACGCCCGCGCGGCTGGCAGCGCCAACGGCACGGTGATCCAGCAGTACACCTGCAACGGCACCACGGCCCAGCAGTACCAGTTCGCCGCGACCGGCGGCGGCTACGACCGGATCAACAACCGGACCAACGCCGCCCAGGTCATCGACGTCACCGACGTTTCGACCGCGGACAACGCCGGACTGCAGCTGTGGTCCTACAGCGGCGGCGGCAACCAGCAGTGGCAGCCGGTGTCCGAGGGCGGCGGTTACTACCACTTCGTCGCCCGCCACAGCGGCAAGTGCCTGACCGTCCCGGGTTCGTCCACGGCGGACAGCGTCCAGCTGGTCCAGGCGGCCTGCAGCGGCAGCGCCGCTCAGTCGTTCAAGGTCGCCTAGCGGCGGCCCACGGGCGCCCGGGGAACCGCCGTTCCCCGGCCGCCCTGCGTCCGCCGGCTCGGCGGGCCATGATGGAGGCATGGGTGTCCGAGGGGAATCGGCCCGGGTGGCCGGACGGCCGCCGGCATGAGGATCGATGCCGAAAAGATCAAGCGACGCGGCTACTGGCGCACCCTGCTGTGGTGGCCGCTGCTCCTGGTGCTGGTCATCACGTTCGGCGTCGACCTGCTCGTGAAGATCGGTCTCCACCGGTGGACCTTCGCCGCGGACCACCTGATCGGCGCGGCCGTCCGCGGGGTGCTGACCTGGCTGTTCTTCGCGGCCGTCCTGCGCTACCTGATCCGGCGGGAGCGGAAGCGTCAGTGACGCTTCCGCTCCCGAACGGCGTCAATCGCGTTCGATGAGGTGGCCCACCACGTCCGGGCCCGGGTGGGCGTGGCCGGAGCCGTCGCGGCGGACGTCGATCTCCGGGAGTTCGACCGGGTCCCCGTTGCGGGCCGCGCCCGCCGGGCGGGGCCCGATCCACGCCACTCGCAGGGCGGTCTCGCCCTTGAGGAACCGCTGGGCCCGGACGCCACCCGTGGCGCGGCCCTTGGCCGGGTACTCGCTGAACGGTGTCACCTTCACGCTCTGGCCGGTCGAGGTGATCACCATCGGCTCGCCGTGCTCGTCGTCGTCCGTGCGGACCGCGCCGAAGAACACCACCGATCCCGAACCCACGTTCATGCCCGCCATGCCGCCGCCCTTCAGGCCTTGCGGGCGGACCAGGGAGGCCGGGTACTTCAGCAGCGACGCCTCCGACGACACGAACGCCAGCGTCTCCGAACCGTCCGTCAGCCAGGTCGCGCCGACGACCTCGTCGCCGTCCTTCAACGAGATGACCTCGAACTCGTCGGACCGCACCGGCCACTCCGGCGAGCAGATCTTCACGACGCCGCCGCGGGTGCCGAGCGCCAGGCCCGGCGAGCCCGCGGCCTGCTCGCCCAGCGGCGCAATCCCGACGACCGTCTCGCCCTTCTCCAGCGGCACCAGTTCCTTCGCCGCCATGCCGCCGCGCAGCGAGACCGTGCCGGCCTGCTCGGGCAGCACCGGCAGCGGCAGCACGTCGGTCTTGAACGCCCGGCCGCGGCTGGTCACCAGCAGCACCTGCCCGCGCGCGGTCGTGTGGACCACGGCCGCCACCGCGTCGTGCTTCACCCGGCCGTTGCGCCGGCGTGTCTCGGTCGCCTCCTCGGATTCGGCGGCGGTGCGCGCCACCAGGCCGGTCGCCGAGAGAATGACCTGGCACGGGTCGTCCGCGACCTCCAGGGGGCCCGAAGGCTTCGACGCGGCCAGGACCTCCTTCAGGTCGCCGTCGATCAGCGCGGTGCGGCGCTCGGTCGTGAAGTCCTTCGCAACCTTCGCCAGCTCGGACGAGACGAGCTTCTTCAGCACCGACTCGTCGTCGAGGATCTTGGTCAGCTCCGCGATCTCCTCGCGCAGCCGCTCCTGCTCGGACTCGAGTTCGAGGCGGTCGTACTTGGTCAGCCGGCGCAGCGGCGTGTCGAGGATGTACGTCGCCTGGATCTCCGACAGCTTGAAGCGCGTCATCAGGCCGTCCTTCGCGGCCTGGGCGTTCTCGCTCTCGCGGATGAGCCTGATCACCTTGTCGATGTTCAGCAGCGCGATCAGCAGGCCGTCGACCAGGTGCAGGCGCTCTTCGCGCTTGCGGCGCCGGTACTTCGTCCGCCGCGTGACGACGTCGTAGCGGTGCCGGAGGAAGACCTCCAGCAGCTCCTTCAGGCCCAGGGTCTGCGGCTGGCCGTCGACGAGGACCAGGTTGTTGATGCCGAACGACTGCTCCAGCGGCGTGAGCCGGTACAGGTCCGCGAGCAGCGCCTGCGGGTTGACGCCGACCTTGCACTCGATGACCAGCCGCGTGCCGTTCTCGCGGTCGGTGAGGTCCTTGACGTCGGCGATGCCGGTGAGCCGCTTCGACTTGTTGACCTCGTCGGTGATCTTCTCGATCACCTTCTCGGGCCCGACGCCGTAGGGCAGCTCGGTGACGGTGATCGCCTGCCGCCCGCGGCTGCCCTCCAGGGGCCCGGTCTCGACGTTCGCGCGCATCCGGACCACGCCGCGGCCGGTCTCGTAGGCGCGGCGGACCTCGTCGAGGCCCAGCAGCTTGCCGCCGGTCGGCAGGTCGGGGCCGGGCACGAACTCCATCAGCTTGTCGAGCGTCGCGGACGGGTGCGTGATCAGCCACCGCGCCGCGGCGATGACCTCGCCGAGGTTGTGCGGGATCATGTTGGTCGCCATTCCGACCGCGATCCCGGACGTGCCGTTGACCAGCAGGTTCGGAAACGCCGCGGGCAGCACGGACGGCTCTTCGAGCGAACCGTCGTAGTTCGGCCGGAAGTCGACGGTGTCCTCGCCGAGCTCGCCGACCAGCTGCATCGCCTCGGGCGACATCCGCGCTTCGGTGTACCGGCTGGCCGCCGGGCCGTCGTCGGGGGAGCCGAAGTTGCCGTGGCCGTCGATCAGCGGGACGTTCAGCGAGAAGTCCTGCGCCAGCCGCACCATCGCGTCGTAGATCGCGACGTCGCCGTGCGGGTGGTACTTGCCCATCACGTCACCGACCACGCGCGACGACTTCACGTACGCGTGCGTCGGGCGGTAACCGTTTTCGTTCATCGAGTACAGGATCCGGCGGTGCACCGGCTTGAGCCCGTCCCGCGCGTCCGGCAGGGCACGCGAGTGGATGACCGAGTAGGCGTACTCGAGGTAGGAGTCTTCGATCTCGGTCTTGAGCGAGTTGTCGAAGACGTGCGCACCGGGGGAGTCGAACGCGCTCGGATCGACCTTGGTGGTGGTGCCCTTGCGGCGTGCCACGGCAGAACTCCTTGGTAGCTACGAAAAGATCAGGCGTCGATGGCTTCGCGGTCGACCCGGTCGGAGGAGGCGACCAGCCAGTTCCGCCGGGGCTCGACCTTCTCGCCCATCAGCAGTTCCAGCGCCGCCTCCGCGGCTTCGGCGTCGTCCATGGTGATGCGGCGCACCGAGCGCGTCGCCGGGTTCATCGTGGTCTCCCACAGCTCGTCGGCGTCCATCTCGCCGAGACCCTTGAACCGCGGCACCGGCGTGACGATGCTCTTGCCCGCCCTCTCCAGCTCGGCGAACTTCTGCTCCATCTCCCGCTGGGTGAAGGTGAAGTGCGTCTCGGGGTTGCGGCCCTTCGTGACGAGCTTGTGCAGCGGCGGCATCGCCGCGTACAGCCGGCCGTCTTCGATCACCGGGCGCATGTACTTCGCGAACAGCGTGATCAGCAGCGTGCGGATGTGCGAGCCGTCGACATCGGCGTCCGCCATCAGGATGACCCGGCCGTAGCGCATGGTCGACAGGTCGAACGTGCGCCCGGTGCCCGCGCCGAGCACCTGCACGATCGACGCGATCTCGGCGTTCTTCAGCGTGTCGCCCAGCGACGCCTTCTGGACGTTCAGGATCTTGCCGCGCAGGGGGAGCAGCGCCTGGTACTCCGACACGCGCGCCATCCGCGCCGACCCCAGCGCGCTGTCGCCCTCGACCAGGAACAGCTCGCTGCGGGACACGCCGGTGGTGCGGCAGTCGACCAGCTTCGGCGGCATCGCCGCGCCTTCGAGGGCGGTCTTGCGCCGCGCGGCGTCCTTCTGCTGCTTCTGGGTGAGCCGGACGCGGGAGGCGTCGACCACCTTCTGCAGCACGACCTTGGCCTCGGACTTGGTCTTGCGGTCTTCGGTCCACGCCTTGACGTGCTTGTCGACGATGCCCTGGAGCACGCGGGTGATCCCGGCGGTGGACAGCTCGTCCTTGGTCTGCGAGGTGAACTGCGGTTCCGGCAGCCGGACGTGGATCACGGCCGTCATGCCCTCGAGGACGTCTTCCAGGGTCGGCATGTCCTCCTTGGGCTTGAGCAGCCCGCGGGTCTTGGAGATGGCCTCCTGCACCGCCTTCGTCACCGCGCGGTCGAAGCCGCGGCGGTGGGTGCCGCCGTGGACGTTGCGGATCGTGTTGGTGAAGCACTCGACCGTGCGCTCGTAGCCGGTGCCCCAGCGCAGCGCCACCTCGACCTCGGCGTGGCGCTCCACATTGGACTGCATGACGCCGGCGGCGTCGGCCGCGTTCTCCTTGTACGTGCCTTCGCCGTTGATCAGCAGCGTGCCGCAGACCGGCTTGTCGCCCGAGGGCGTCAGGAAGTCGACCATGTCGGCCAGGCCGTGCGGGAAGTGGAAGGTCTCCTCGTTGATCGTGTCTTCGATCGCCGTGCGCAGCACGTACGTGACGCCCGGGACGAGGAAGGCGGTGTTGCGCAGCTTGGTGCGCACGCCTTCGACGTCCAGCGCCGCGCCGGACTCGAAGTAGCGCGCGTCGTACCAGTAGCGGATCGACGTGCCGCTGCGCTCGCCGCGCTTCATCTTGCCGACGAGGTTCAGCCCCGACCGGCGGGTGAACTTCGCCTTCGGGCCCGGCCCGTCGAACGTGCCGGGGACGCCGTGCTTGAACGACATCTGGTGGACTTTGCCGTCCTGCTTCACCGTGACGTCGAAGCGGTGCGACAGCGCGTTGACCGCCGAAGCGCCGACGCCGTGCAGGCCGCCGGAGGTCTTGTAGCCGGACCCGCCGAACTTGCCGCCGGCGTGCAGCCGCGTCAGCACCAGCTCGACACCGGACAAACCGGACTTGGCGTGGGTGCCGGTCGGGATGCCGCGGCCGTCGTCGTCCACCTGGACGCTGCCGTCGGCGTGCAGGGTGACGACGATCTTCGTCGCGTGGCCGGCGACGCCTTCGTCCGTGGAGTTGTCCACCACCTCCGAGAAGAGGTGGTTGATGCCCCGGCTGTCGGTGGAGCCGATGTACATCCCGGGGCGTTTGCGGACGGCTTCGAGACCCTCGAGATGCGTCAGGTCGTCGGCCCCGTACAAGGTCTCGGCAGTCACAGGGTCGTTCTCCCGGATCGTGGCTCGCGAAAGTGCTGGTGGTGGTGCGGACTCGCCTGCACCGTAGTGCAGGATATCCGCCACCCCCGACAACTTTCGCGCGCTCCCGCTCCCGGAGTGGCGTGCGCCGCCCCCTAGCGGGGGTCGTAGCCCAGGTCGGGCCACAGGCCCAGCAGGGCTTCGATCTTCCGCGGGACCTGGAAGCTGTTCCGGAAGTTCGGCTTCTCGCCGATCGCGGCGAGCGCCTTGCGGAGGTCGCCGAAGGCCGGTTTGGCGGCCGACTGCCGGGTCAGGACGTAGCAGTACGTCCGGCGGGGGTAGGCGAACTCGTCGATGTACGCCTGCAGGACGAGACCGGGGGCCTCGATCCGCGACCCGACGAGGGGACGGCCCTGCTTCTGGCTGTAGACGGGGATCACGTGGACGCCCGCCCGGAGCGTGCGCGGCGGGTCCTGGCCCTGGCCGTCGTCGGCCCAGAGCAGCTCGACGCGGAACGGCGATTCGCCGTTCTCCCCGGGGTGGGTGTACTCGCGCTGCAGCTCTTCGAGCCGGTATTCGGCCTCGGCGTTCGGTTCGCCGCCTTCGACGAGGCTGACCAGGTACAGCTCGGCCGGCCGCGGCCAGGCCGGCCGGGGCACGTCGGTGGCTTCCGGGGCCTCGGTGGTTTCGGCGGCTTCCGGGGCCGCGGGGGCTTCCGGCTCGGCCGCAACCGGTTCCGTGGTGGCGGGCGTCACCGCGGCGGCCGGTTCCGGGGTCTCGGGTTGCTCGGGCCGGACTGTTTGGGCGGGCTGCGGCGCGCTGGGTGCCGGGGGCGGAGTGGCCGCGGCCGGCGTGTCCGGGACGGCCGGGCGGACGGGGGACGGCGCCGCGGGGCGGACCGGAGAAGGCGGCGGCGTCGCGGCCGCGGGCCGGACCGGCGTCGCCGGGCGGCTGGTCACCACCGGCCGCGCGGGCGCGGCGGTGGTCCGGGTCGTCGCGGGGCGGGACGTGACCGGCTTGCCGGCGCCGTACTGCTCCAGCAGCGGCTCCAGGTCACCGGCGGTCAGCGAGGGGCCGGCGAGGTCGCACCACTCGAGCCAGGCCTCCTGGGTCTCCTCGACGGTCTGCCGCTCGTGCGAGACGGTGACGGCCTCGAACAGCTGCCGCGGGCCGGCGGCGGTGACGTCGGCCGAGCCGACCACGACGAAGGACGGGTCGTCCTCGGCGATCACCAGTTTCGCGTTCAGTCCCCGCAGCGAGTGCACGATCACGCCCGCCTTGACCCAGTGCAGCAGCGCGTGCGGGCTCGTCGCGCCGGACAGCACGGTGTCCAGGCTCGCGTCCGTGATCAGCGTGTCGCCGGGTTGCAAGGGCAGCAGGGCCGCCGCGCCGGGCCCGACGTGACCGAAGGCGGCCACCAGGTTCCGGCGCGGGGCGAGCAAGGGGGTGATCGAGGCCCAGATGTCGCGACCGGCGAGTAGTCGTACCGAACGTTCTGCCAAACCCAGCCGAGCGAGCTCCGCGTCCATGCCCTTGACCTTAGCCGGTGCCCTTCGGGCGCCTGACGGCCGGAATATCTCTTGCTTGGAAGTAGTTGAACGCGCATGTAAGATGGTGCTCACGAAGGGAGCAGGTCATGCAGTTCGGAATCTTCACGGTGGGCGACGTCACGACCGATCCCACGAACGGAACCACGCCGACGGAACACGAGCGCATCAAGGCGATGGTCCGCATCGCGCTCAAGGCGGAGGAGGTCGGCCTCGACGTCTTCGCGACCGGCGAGCACCACAACCCGCCGTTCGTCCCGTCGTCGCCCACGACGATGCTCGGGCACATCGCGGCGCGGACGTCCAAGCTGATCCTGTCGACTTCGACGACCCTGATCACCACGAACGACCCGGTGAAGATCGCCGAGGACTTCGCGATGCTCCAGCACCTCGCCGACGGCCGGGTCGACCTGATGATGGGCCGGGGGAACACCGGGCCGGTCTACCCGTGGTTCGGCCAGGACATCCGCCAGGGCATCCCCCTGGCGATCGAGAACTACGCGCTGCTGCGGCGGTTGTGGCGCGAGGACGTGGTGGACTGGGAGGGCAAGTTCCGCACCCCGCTGCAGGGCTTCACGTCGACGCCCCGGCCGCTGGACGGCATCCCGCCGTTCGTCTGGCACGGTTCCATCCGCAGCCCGGAGATCGCCGAGCAGGCCGCGTACTACGGCGACGGGTTCTTCGCCAATCACATCTTCTGGCCGACGTCCCATTTCCAGCAGCTGATCTCGTTCTACCGCCGGCGGTTCGAGCACTACGGCCACGGCTCGGCCGACCAGGCGATCGTCGGCCTCGGCGGCCAGGCGTTCATCCGGCCGAAGTCCCAGGACGCGTGGAACGAGTTCCGGCCGTACTTCGACAACGCGCCGGTGTACGGGCACGGGCCGTCGCTGGAGGAGTTCACGGAGCAGACACCGCTGACGGTGGGCAGCCCGCAGGAGGTCATCGACAAGACGCTGACGTTCCGCGAGCACTTCGGCGACTACCAGCGCCAGCTGTTCTTGATGGACCACGCCGGCCTGCCGCTGAAGACGGTGCTGGAGCAGCTCGACCTCCTCGGTGAGCACGTGATCCCGGTGCTGCGCAAGGAACTCGACTCGCTGCGGCCGGCGCATATTCCGGACGCGCCGACGCATGCCTCGCTCAAGGCGGCTGCCGCTTCGGCTGCGGATCCGGCTTCGGCTGCCGCTTCGGCTTCGGCTGCCGCTTCGGCTTCGGTGGAGGCGACGGTATGAAGCTCGCAGTGGTGACGGCGGGCCTGTCGGTCCCGTCGTCCACCCGCCTCTTGGCGGACCGCCTGGCCGCGGCGACCGTCGCCGCGGCCGGCGAGCCGGTGTCGGTGTCCGTGGTGGAGTTGCGGGACGTCGCGTTGGACATCACGAAGAACCTGCTGACGGGCTTCCCGAGCCCGGCGCTGCGCACGGCGATCGAGACGGTCACCGGCGCGGACGCGCTGATCGCGGTGACGCCGGTGTTCACGGCGGGGTACAGCGGGTTGTTCAAGTCGTTCTTCGACGTGCTCGACGTGGATTCGCTGGTGGGCAAGCCGGTTCTGCTCGCGGCCACGGGCGGGACGGAACGCCATTCACTGGTGGTGGACTACCAGCTGCGGCCGTTGTTCGGGTACCTGAAGGCGGACCCGGTGGCGACGGGCGTGTTCGCGGCTTCGTCGGACTGGGGCAGTGGTGAGGCTTCCGGGGCGTTGCAGCGGCGGATCGAGAAGGCGGGGAGGGAGCTGGCTGCGGCGGTGGCCGGGCGGGTTGCCGGTTCGGGGGAGCCGGAGTTCGTTCCGTTCGAGCAGTTGCTGGCGGCTGAGTGAGGTTGCCGGGGCTGTGGGTGGCTGAGATGCGGTTCGCCGGCTCGGTGTAGTAGCCGGGCTGTGGGCGGCTGAAGCGGGTCTCTCGGGAGTAGTTGTCGGCTTGGAGCGGTGAAGGTTGCCGTGGGCGCGGGGGCCGAGGTTTCGCGGGGGGCGGTTCGTCGGCTTGGAGCGGTGAGGGTTGCCGTGGGTGCGGGGGCCGGGGTCTCGCGGGGGGCGGTTCGTCGGCTTGGAGCGGTGAGGGTTGCCGTGGGCGCGGGGGCCGAGGTTTCGCGGGGGGCGGTTCGTCGGTTCCGAGCGGTGAAGGTTGGCTGGTATGGGCGGCCGAAGTGAAGGCCTCTCGGGAGCGGTCGTCGGGTCGGGGTGGTAGGGGTTGCCGTGGGCGTGGGGCGGAGGTCTCGCGGGGAGCGGGTTTGTCGGCTCGGAGCGGTAGAGGTTGCGGGGTTGCGGGCAGCCGAGATCCATGGGGTCAAAGAAAGTTCGATCGCCGCCACTCCTTCGGCAGTGACGTGGGTGTAGGCCCGTAGCCGTGTGGCTGCGGGCCTTTCCCGTTTTCGGTTGTTCAGGCTGCGAAGGGCAGGGGTTCGTGGAGGTTGTTGCGCCGAGGTTTTCGGCGTCTGTCGATGAACACCGGTGGCAAGAACTCCGGGAGGCCGTCGGCGGCGATGCGGACTTCCCAGCCGGAGCGGTGCAGCAGCCGATGGTGGTGGGCACACATCAACACCAGGTTGCCCAGATCCGTGGGACCGCCGTCGGCCCAGTGCCGGATGTGGTGACCTTGGCAGTGCCGGGGCGGACGATGGCAGCCGGGGAAGGCGCAACCGCGGTCGCGGAGGAACAACGCTCGGCGGAGTCCGGCGGAGATGAGGCGGCGGAGTCGGCCGAGGTTGAGGGGTTCGCTTTTGTCGCCGAGGACTGCGGGGATGATCATGGCGTCGCAGGCGTGGACCCGCGCTTCGGCCGCGGTCATTTGTCCGGTGTCGCCGAGGGTGGCTTTGCCAACGCCGGATTTCAGGTCTTGCAGGGAGACGGCGACCATGACGTGGGCGCGTTCCCCGGCCTGCATCGGCAAATCTGGTGAGTTGAGGGCCAGGTTCAGGGCGTCGGAGAACGCGTCGCCGTAGCGTTGGGGGTGGGTGCGGTGGTCGGGGCCGTCGTCGCTGGTGCGGCGTTCGGCCAGGGCGTCCAACAGGGCGCTGGCGCGGGTGCCGGTCTCATCGTCGAATCGGCCGTTCAGCTCCCACACGCCGGTTCTTTTCCGGCGGAGGAACAGTTCCCGGGGCGGGATTACGGGTTCGGTGTTGTCGGGTTCTGCGCCGTCGGGTGCGAGGTGGGCGAGGATGCGGGCGCCGAGGGCGGCGACCTGCTT
>NZ_JMQI01000008.1 GCF_000695625.1 Amycolatopsis rifamycinica | reverse complement strand
TCGGTGCGGCCCGCCGGAGCGATCAGCCCGCGAAGGGGCTGGCGTCGATCCCGCAGGTCGCGCCCGCGGCCGGGAAGGTCCCCGAGATCAGGTAGTCCCGCTTGACCTTTTCGGTGCACGTGCTCCGCACGAGCATCGACGAGTGCCCGTAGCCCTCGGTCACGAACACGCGCGCCCGCGCCAGTTCCGCGGCGCCGTCGCGGGCGCCGTGCAGCGGGGTGGACGGGTCGTAGCGGTTGTTCAGCACGAGGATCTCCGCCGACGTCGGGCGGTTCCACGGGCCCGTGTAGCGGTCGGTGTCCTTGGCCTTCCAGAACGCGCAGCTCATCATGTCCAGCACCGCGATCCGGCCGAAGTACGGCACGCGCTGGTCTTCCGACTCGGCGTAGGAGCTGTAGACCGCCGGGTCGGTGGGCACGTCACTGTCGGAGCACTGGATGGCGTTGAACGACTCGCTCCGGTTCGAGGTGTACGGCTCACCCTTGACGGCGGCCGAACGCAGCGCCGGCGTGGCCGGGGCGTCGTAGAGCCGCTGCAGCAGCGCGGCGATGTCCGCCCAGCCCCACGAGACCGACAGGTCGCCCGCCGCGTTGATGATGCCGGAGTACGTCCACGTCTCGCCGTTGCTGACGATCGGGGCCTGCTTCGCGCGAGCCGTCAGCGCCGCCCACTTCGCCTTCGGGTCACCCGAAGAGAACGCGCACTTCGGGCCCGCTTCGGTGCACAGCCGCAGGAACTGCTCGAAGGTCTGCGCGATGCCGGTCGCGACGTCCTGCCGGGTGTCCAGCGGAACGCTCTTGCCGTTGCCGTTCTGGCCGGTCGAGTTGCCGGCGAAGTCCATGCTGCCGTCGAACACCATGGCCCGGATCCGGTTCGGGAACAGGTTGGCGTAGGTCGCCCCGAGGTACGTCCCGTAGGAAATGCCGTGGTAGTTCAGCTTCGGGTCGCCGACCGCGCGGCGCAGCAGCTCGAGGTCGCGGGCCGTGTTCGCCGTGGAGACGTGCTCGAGGATCGGCCCCGCCTTCGCCGCGCAGCGGTCGGCGAGCTCCTTCGACTTGGCGTAGAAGGCCGCGTTGCCGCTCGGATCGCCCGGCATCTCCGGGAACGAGCCGAAGAAGTCCTGCTGCTCGGCCAGGGTGTCGAAGCAGCGGACCGCCGTGCTGTTGGCGATCCCGCGCGGATCCCACGAGACCAGGTCGAACCGCGCGCGCAGCTCGTCGGAGAACAGCCACGGCCACTTGCCGCGCTCCCGCAGCCGCAGCATGCCGGTCGAGCCGGGGCCGCCGAAGTTGACGAACAGCGAACCGATCCGGTGCTCTGGATCGGCGGCGGGCAGCTTGATCAGCGCGAGATCGATCTTCGCGCCGGACGGCCGGTCGTAGTCCAGCGGCACCGAAGCCTTGGCGCACTGGAAGCCGTCGGCGCAGTCGGTCCAGCTCAGCTGCGGCGTCGGCACCTTGTCCGTGGAGACCGGTGCCGCGGACGCGACCGCCGGTCCCGCCGCGACGGCCATCGAGACACCGAGCGCGACGACCACGCCGCGCACGATGCCTCCCCCAGAAAATCGACGCACGAAAAGTCCCTTCGCAGAGGAATTGAGTACTTCGCCTCCACAGACGGGCGAGGGGGTACCGAGGTTGGCCCCGGCGGCCGAAAAAGATCACTGGCGGCCACCGGCACCGCTTAGCTATAGTACTAGGCAACTAGATAAATGGAGTTGCCGATGATCGAGTTCCACCTGGACGCCAGGTCCGGCTTGTCGCCGTACCAGCAGCTGGTCCAGCAGGTGCGGCACGCGCTGCGCCTCGGCCTGCTGAACGAGGGAGACCAGCTCCCGAAGGTCAAGGACGTCGTCGCGAGCCTCGCGATCAACCCGAACACCGTGCTCAAGGCCTACCGCGAACTGGAGCACGACGGCCTGGTCGGCGCCCGCCCCGGCGTCGGCACCTTCGTGACGGCGACGCTGAACGGCGGCGCCTCGTTCGCCGTGATGGGCCCGTTGCGGCAGGAGCTGCGCCGCTGGCTGGGCAAGGCCCGCAAGGCCGGCCTCGACGAAGAGAGCATCGAGGCCCTGTTGATGTCCACGTTTCGCGACTCCGCCAGAGAGGGAATAGCGTGACCGTCCTGCGTGCCCAGGGACTGGGCAAGAGGTACAAGCGCAAGGAAGCGCTTACCGGCTGCACACTGGAGATCGAGGCCGGCCACGTGACCGGGCTCGTCGGGCCGAACGGGGCAGGCAAGTCGACGCTGCTGAACATCGCGGCCGGCATGCTGGAGCCGACGACCGGCACGATCGAGGTGTGCGGCGGGGTGCCGGGCAGCGGTCCGGAGCAGCTGGCCAAGGTCGGGTACGTCGCCCAGAACACGCCGGTCTACAGTGGACTGTCCATCGAGGACCACCTGCGGCTCGGCGCCCACCTCAACCCGGGCTGGGACGCCTCGCTCGCCGAAAAGCGCATCGAACGGCTCGGGCTGGACCCGAAGCAGCCCGCGGGCAGGCTCTCCGGCGGCCAGCGCGCCCAGCTCGCGCTCACCATCGGCATCGCCAAGCGCCCCGAACTGCTGCTGCTCGACGAGCCGGTCGCGGCGCTGGACCCACTGGCCCGCCGCGAGTTCCTGCAGGACCTCATGGAAGCCGTCGCCGAGCACGGGCTTTCCGTCGTGATGTCCTCGCACCTGGTCAACGACCTCGAGCGGGTCTGCGACCACCTCGTCGTGCTGGTGGCTTCGCAGGTCCGGGTGATCGGCGAGGTGGAGACGCTGCTCGCCACGCACCACCGGCTGTCCGGGCCGCGCCGCGACCTCGACACGCTGCCCGCGGACCAGCACGTCGTCTCGGCGAAGCACACCGACCGCCAGACCACCGTCCTCGTCCGCACCGAGGCCCCGATCCTCGACCCGTCGTGGACGGTCGGGCAGCTCGGCCTGGAGGACCTCGTCCTCGAGTACATGAGCAACCCCACCGCCGCCCGCCCCGCCCTGGAGGTCCTCCGATGACCTGGCTGACCTGGCGCCAGTTCCGCCTCCCCGCGCTGTCCGTGTTCGCGGGCCTGATCGCGATCGCCGTCGTGCTCGCGGTCACCAGGCCGGATCTGCTGAGCCGCACGGACTTTTCCGACCAGGACACCCTCTTCGGCGGCACCATCCTGGTGCTGTACCTGCTGCCCGCGGTCATCGGCGTGTTCTGGGGCGTCCCGATGATCACGCGCGAGCTGGAGAGCGGCACGCACAGCCTGGTGTGGAACCAAACCATCACCCGCAAGCGGTGGCTCACGACCAAGCTCGGCTTCGGCCTCCTCGCCGCGATGGTGGCGGGCGGCCTGCTGAGCGTCGCGGTGTCCTGGTGGGCGAGCCCGATCGACGCGCTTTCGGCCCAGCAGACCGATCGCGGGATGCTGGCCCGCATCTCCCCGGTGGTGTTCGGCGCGCGCGGGATCGTCCCGATCGGTTACGCGGCCTTCGCCCTTGCGCTCGGCGTCGCGGTCGGGATGCTGCTGAAGCGGACCGTGGCCGCCATGGCCGTGACCCTCGCCGTGCTCGCCGCCGTGCTGCTGCTGGTGCCGAGCTTCGTGCGGCCGTACCTGCTGCCGCCGCAGACGCAGACGGTCGCGATCACCGGGGAGAACATCACGAACATCACCGGCGACGACACCCACGGGATCCTGGAGATCGGCGTGCGCAAGCCGGCCGGCGCGTGGGAGCTGGCGAACGAAACCCTGGACCCGGCCGGCATCGTCGTCTCCCCGCTGCCGGACTTCGTGCAGACCTGCGTCCCGCGGCCGGACCGCCAGACGCCCACGCCCCCGCCGCCACCTCGGGAAAGCTTCGAGGTGTGCCTGGCGCAGCTGGGCGCCCACGGCTACCACCAGCGCGTGACCTTCCAGCCCGGCTCCCGGTTCTGGCCGCTGCAGTGGCTCGAACTCGGGCTCTACCTCGCGCTGACCGCCCTGCTCACCTGGTTCTGCTACCGCCGTCTCCGCCACCTGTCCTGACCAATTCCGACTGGGGGAATCATGCGCACTCTCGCGGTAGCCACCGCACTCATCCTCACGCTGTCCGCGTCGCCCGCTTCGGCGGCCACGACGCCTTACCTGCCCCGCCCGACCGGGCACTCGCCCGTCGGTGTCACTTCACTGTCCCTCAAGGACACTTCACGCCCGGATCCCTGGGTACCGGCGGTGCCGTACCGGGAGCTGATCGTCTCCGTCTTCTACCCGGCGACCTCGGCCGACGGGCCCAAGAAGCAGTACATGACCCCGCTCGAATCGAAGCTCAACCTCGAGCGGCAGAACGTCCCGGACCTCCCGCTGGACGTCTTCAGCACGGTCCGGACGAACGCCGTCGTCGACGCGAAGCCGGCCGGGCGGTGGCACAGCCTGCCGCTGGTCGTGCTGTCCCCGGGCTGGACGCAGCCGCGGGCGACGCTCACCGCGCTGGCCGAGGACTTGGCCAGCCGCGGGTACGCCGTCGCCGCGATCGACCACACCTACGAGAACCGCGCGACGACGTTCCCCGACGGGCACGTCACCGGCTGCGCCGCCTGCGACGTCGACGACCAGCCCGGGTTCTGGGAGAAGTTCGCGCAGGTCCGGACGAAGGACACGTCGTTCGTGCTCGATTCCCTGTTGTCGTCGAAGTGGGGCGCGCTGATCGACCCGCATCGGATCGGCATGACCGGGCACTCCGCGGGCGGGGCGATCACCACCCAGGCCATGCTGGCCGACCCGCGCATCCGGGCCGGGGCCGACCTGGACGGGAGCATCCACGTCCCGATCCCGGCGTCGGGGCTCTCGCGGCCCTTCATGTTCGTGGGCAGCATGGACAACTACACCCCGGGGGCGCCGGGTCCGTACGACGACTGGGAAACGGACTGGACTCACCTGACCGGCTGGAAGCGCTGGCTGATGGTCTCCGGCACGGTGCACGCGTCGTTCACCGACCTCGGCGTGCTCGCCGACCAGCTGGGTGTCGACCTCGGCGACTCGATCGACCCGTACCGCGCGCTGACCATCACGCGGACCTACGTAAGCGCCTTCTTCGACCTGCACCTGCGCTGCCGTCCGCAACCGCTGCTGTCCGCGCCCTCGCCCGCTTACCCGGAAGTGACCTTCATCGGATGAACCTGAAGAGCCTCATGGCCGTCACCGCACTCACCCTCGCCCTGACCTCGTCGACAGCCTCGGCGGACCCGGCGCTCGCGCTGGCGAAACCGACCGGCGACCGGCCGGTCGGCACGACTTCGCTGTACCTCAAGGACACTTCGCGGCCCGATCCGTGGATGCCGTCCGTGCCCTACCGGGAACTGATGGTCTCCCTCTTCTACCCGGCGGTTCCCACACCGGGGCCGAAGAAGCAGTTCATGACCGAGGCCGAGGCGAAGGCCGTCTTCGACGAAGCCGGCATCAAGGGCATCCCGCCGTCGGTGCTGACGACGGTCCGCACCGACGCCGTCGTCGACGCGAGGCCGGCCGGGCGCGGTCTGCCGGCCGTCGTCCTGTCCCCCGGCTTCAAGCGGCCCCGCGCCGAGCTGACGTCGCTGTCCGAAGACCTGGCGAGCCACGGCTACCTGGTCGTCCTGGTCGACCACACCTACGAGAACGTGGCCACCACCTTCCCGGACGGCCGGGTCACCGGCTGCGCGGCCTGCGGCAGCTACGACCTCGAGTTCTGGCAGAAGCTGCAACGCGGCCGGGCGAAGGACGTGTCGTTCGTCCTGGACTCGCTGGCGCACTCGAAGTGGGCTTCGCTGCTCGACGGCAACCGGATCGGCATGGCCGGGCACTCCGTCGGCGGCGCGAGTTCGATCGGCACCATGGTGGCCGATCCGCGGATCAAGGCCGGGATCGACATCGACGGCACCACGGACGACCCGCTGCTCGCCCCCGGCCTCGACCGGCCGTTCCTGTTCCTGGGCCGCGCGAACACGTACACGCCCGGTACCGGCGACGAAGCCGGGTCCTGGGAGCGGGACTGGGCGCAGCTGACGGGCTGGAAGCGCTGGCTCACCGTGGCCGGGATGCAGCACCCGTCGTTCACCGACATCGGCCTGGTGGGGGAACAGCTGGGCCTCGACTTCGGCGCGACGACCCCGGCCGCGCGCGGCCAGGCGATCACCGCGGCGTACGTCCGGGCGTTCTTCGACCGGCACCTGCGCGGCAAACCGCAGCCCCTGCTGGACCAGCCGTCCCCGCGGTACCCGGAGGTCGCCTTCGCCCGGACGTCGACGCCGTACCTGCCCGCCCCGACCGGGGACCGGCCGGTGGGCAGCACGGCGGTGTACCTGAAGGACACTTCGCGCCCCGACCCGTGGGTGCCGTCGGTCCCCTACCGGGAGCTGATGGTCACGCTCTTCTACCCGGCCGCGTCGGCGAAGGGCCCGAAGACGCAGTACCTGACCCCGGCGGAGTCGGCGGCGTTGCTGCGGGGCAGCGGCCTCGACGTGCCCGCGGACCTGCTCACGACGATGGTGACCAACTCGGTGGCCGACGCGCGGCCCGCCGGGCACGGGCTGCCGCTGATCGTGCTGTCGCCGGGCTACACCAAGCCCCGCGCCACGCTCTCCACGCTGGCCGAGGACCTGGCGAGCCACGGGTACGCCGTCGCGGTGGTCGGCCACACGTACGAAAACTCCGGCCAGAGCTTCCCGGACGGCCACTTCGCGGGGTGCGCGTCCTGCGAAGTCCCGCACCAGAGCGAGTTCTGGCAGAAGCTCGAACTGGGCCGGGCGAAGGACGTGTCGTTCGTCCTGGACTCGCTGACGCACTCGAAGTGGGCGCCGCTGATCGACGCGAACCGGATCGGCATGGCCGGGCACTCCATGGGCGGGGCGAGCACCATCCCCGCGATGGTCGCCGACAGCCGGATCAAGGCCGGGATCGACATCGACGGGAAGACCGAGCTCCCGCTCACCGCGCCGGGCCTGTCGCGGCCGTTCCTGTTCGTCAACCACGAGCAGGTGCCGAAGTGCGCGCCGGGGAACGTGGAGTGGGAGCGGGACTACGCGCAGATGACCGGGTGAAAACGCTGGGTCGAGGTGGCGGGCACGCAGCACGCGTCCTTCACCGACGTCGGGCTGCTGGCCGAGGAGTTCGGTGTCCCGATCGGCGGCCCGAACGCGGCGGCGCGGGCGAGCGAGATCACCCGGGCGTACGTGCACGCGTTCTTCGACCAGCACCTGCGGGGTGAGGCGCGGCCGGTGCTCGATCAGCCGGGCTATCCGGAAGTCTCGTTCTGCCGCTGAAACCGGGGAGGCGGCACTGGGGGTGCCGCCTCCCCGGTTCGTCAGTGGTCGAGGCCGAGGAACGAAATGGCGTAGGCCAGCTGCCCGGTCATCGGCAGGGAGTGCCCGACCCCGGCGATGCTGACGCCCTCCACCGTGGCCTGGGTGCTCGTGGTGCCGTACCGGGTCCGCGTCCACGACGACTGCGGGTGGTCGGTGAACGCCGGGGTCTGGCCCAACCCGTTCAGGTTGGTCCACTGCTTGATCTCTTCCCCGAAGTTCGGGTACGCCAGCGTCGTGTCGGTGGTGCCGTGCCACAGCTGCATCCGCGGGTAGCGGCCGGTGTAGCCGGGGTACATCGACCGGGCCAGGTCGCCCCACTGCTGGGCGGTCTTGATCGACTTCCCGCCCGAGCAGGTGCTGTTCCACAGCGAGCCGTTCGTGGTGGCGAAGCACCCGGCGGGCACGCCGGAGAACGCCGAAGCCGCCGCGAAGACGTCGGGGTACTGGGCGGCCAGCACGTTCGTCATCATCGCGCCGGAGGAGAACCCGCTGACGACGACCCGCGCCGGGTCGACGTTGTAGCGCGACTTGGCCCAGGCGACCATCGACATGATCCCGGTCGAGTCACCACCACCGTTGCGCCGCAACGCGTTCGGCGTCGAGACGTCGAAGCACTTTTCGCTGCGGGTCGCTTCCGGCAGCACCATGACGTACCCGTAGCGGTCGGCCGCGGTGGCGTAGTCCTTGCCGTTCCAGCCGAAGACCGAGCTCGCCGAGCCGCCGCAGTAGTGCACCAGCACCAGCAGCGCCGGCTTGGCCGCGACCCGGTCGGGCGCGTAGACGTACATGTTCAGGTTGGTCGGGTTGTTCCCGAAGTTCGTCACCCTGGTCAACGCCGCCGCGTGGGCGGGCGCGGCCAGGCCGGTGACCATGACCAGCAGCGCCACCAGGACACCGAGCATGCGTTTCATCGCGTCTCCCCTCACGCCGCACCGAAGGCCTGCAGCACGGCGGTGTAGGCCTGCTTCTTGGTGTAGTTGCCGTCGAACAGCAGCGGGGTGCCGCTGCTGCGCCAGGAGTACTTGTCCGTGACGCCCCACGTGGTGATGCTCGTGCAGCGCGAGACCGCCAGGCAGGCCCGCACGACCTGGCCGTAGGTGTTCGCCTGGGCGCTGCCGGACCCGGTGACGTCGAGCTCGGTGATGTTCACGTCGACGCCGAGGGCGGCGAACCGCTGGAGGTTGGCCTGCAGCGTCGAGAGGTTCTGCCCGGCCGACAGGTGGGCCTGGAACCCGACGCAGTCGATGGGCACGCCACGGGCCTTGAAGTCGCGCACCATGGTGTAGACGCCGTTGCTCTTGGCGTTCTGGTTGTCGGTGTTGTAGTCGTTGTAGCAGAGCTTCGCGGAGCCGTCGGCCGCGCGGGCGGCCCGGAACGCCTCCTCGATGTAGCTGTTGCCGATGCGCTGCTGGAAAATCGACGGGCGCCGGGTGCCGTCCTCGTTGAACGCCTCGTTGACGACGTCCCAGTAGACGATCTTCCCGCGGTAGTGCCCGGCCACGCCGTTGATGTGGTTGCGCATCGCGGCGAGCAGGTCCGAACCGGAGCCGATGGCGGTCGCCCAGGCCGGCACCTGGGCGTGCCACACCAGCGTGTGGCCGCGGACCTTCTGGCCGTGGCTCTGCGCGTGGTTCACGATGGCGACGGCGGCGCCGAAGCGGAACGAACCGCGGGCCGGCTCGGTCGCGTCCCACTTCATCTCGTTCTCCGGGGTGACGCCGGTGAACTCGCGGACCAGGGTGGTGGTGTACGCCGATTCGCCGAGGTGGCCGTTGGCGACGGCGGCGCCGAACGTCCGGCCCTTCGCGCCGGCCGCCGATCCGAGGGTCGCCGCGGCGAGTTCCCCGGTGGCCGGCGTCGCCGCGGCCGCGGCGGCGCGCGGGTTGCCGATGCTGCCCGGGACCGACCGCAGGGCGTTGTACCAGACGGCGGCCATCTTGTCGTAGCCGGCGGCGTTCGGGTGGACGCCGTCGGGGAGGTCGGCCGCGGACACCGCGCTGTGCATGTCCACCAGGTGCACGCGCTTGCCCGCGTTCACCTTGCTCTGCACGATCCCCGGCAGCGCGCTGTTGAACGTCCGCACGGCGGCGTCCCCGCTCGCCCAGCCGATCGGGATGAGCTGGGCGACGAACACGTCGGCGTTGGGCGCGGCGGCGGTCAGGTGGTCGAGCAGCGTGGACAGCCGGCCGGGCGCGCCGGCGACGTTGTAGTTCTGCAGCACGTCGTTGGTGCCGATGTGCAGCAGCACCGAACGCGGGTTGTAGGTGCGCATCCAGGCGGTGGCGTTCGCGTCGATCTGGTCGATGCGCCAGCCGGGGTGCCCTTCGTGGTCGTGGTCCCAGAGACTGCCGGGGCCGTTGAACTGCGAGCCGACGAAGTCGTTGGTGTAGCGGGCCGCGGCCAGGCGTTGCCACAGGCCGATCCGGTACCCGCCGGGCACGCCCGTGCCGTAGGTGATCGAGTCACCCAGCGGCATGATCCGCACCCCGCCGTTCGACTCCGCGTTCGCGACGCCGGTCAAGCCGGTGAACGCGATCGCCAGTGCCGCCGCGGCGGCCAGTAACCTCTTCATCGCCGTCCTTCCTTCCACCAGCAGTGCGAATTCGTCTGGGTGAGCAAGCCGAGCCGCCAGGGCAGGCTGTTGTAGTCGCCACCCGCGTTCGGGTCCATGCCCTGGTAGAGGTACCGCAGCCGGCAGGGGTTGATCGGCAGGGTCTGGTCGTTGCCCGACCGGAGCATTTCGCCGTGGCTGATGTCCTTCGTCCACTGCCCGCCGGGGAAAGTCACGTTGTTCGCGCGGGCGAACGGGTTGCTTTCGGTGTCCGCGAGCGGACGCCAGGTGCCGGCGATGCTCGACGACGTCCAAGAACGGAACCAGCGGCGCCCGTCGGAGCCGATCGCCTCCACCAGCAGCAGGTACTGGTTCCGGCCGGCGATCTTGTAGACGTTGCTGGCTTCGAACAGGTTGTACCGGTTCGGGTCCGCCATCGCGATCACCGTGTTGCCGAAGCCGTTGGGGAAGTTCGCCACGGTGGTCTGCGACCGGTAGAGGTGCCCGTTGTCGTCGGAGGAGAACAGGTAGCAGTCGGCCGCGTCGCAGATGACCCACATGTCGACCCAGTAGCCGTTGCCGATGTTCTGCTTGATGATGTCGGGCATCGCGTCGTAGAAGGTCTTCGGCGCGCTCCAGCCGTTCGGATCGCCGATGTCGCTGTTGGTGGAGTAGGCGGCGTTGCCGTTCTGGTAGACGAGGTACCACTTTTTCTGCGGCGCGAAGTAGAAGACCTGCGGCGCGGCCCGGTAACCGGAGCCGATCGCGGTTTTGTCGAGGTAGTACTGCGGGGCGGAAGCGGCCTGCGACCAGTCGGAGAAATTGAGGTACACCAGGTTGTAGCCCGCGGCGTTCGCGGTGCTGGCGAACACGTGGTACTTGCCGCCCGAATAGACGACCGTCGGGTCCTTGATGCCCGCGATGTCGTGCGTGGCATCGGACTTCGGGCTGATCAGCACCCCGCTGGAGCTCCACCGGAAGCTGCCCGGCAACGCGGCGGCGTCGGCCGCGGGCACGTTCAGCAAGGCGGTGAGCAGCACGCCGGCAAGGGTGGTCAGGTACCGGATCCGGGATTTCACAGAACCTCCTGGGGGGCAAGGAGCAGTGCGCCGGTGGCGACCGAAACTTTCGCCATCGGATCCGAAATTCGACGAATTCTCGAAACTTTCGCCAGTATTGTTAGCGATAACATTCGATGTGGAGCCAGCTTAAACCCGCGCGCCGCCGAATGACAACGGTGGATGACCGGCCCGTCACCCGCCGCGGCGCTTTCCCGCCATCGCGGACGCGGCCGTCACCAGGTCGGGTGCGCCGTGACCCCGCCGTCGACGACCAGGTCGTGGCCGGTGATCCAGGACGCCAGCGGCGAGGCCAGGAACACGCACGCGTTGCCGACGTCGGCGGGCGCGCCCAGCCGGCCCAGCGGTGCCGCCCGGTGCCAGCGCTGGATCCCCTCCGGCCAGTCCTCGGCCAGGCCCGGCCGCGCGATCAGCCCGGGCGACACCGTGTTGACGCGGATCCCGCGTGACCCGTACTCCAGCGCCGCGCCGCGGGCGTGCATCACCAGCGCCGCCTTGGCCGCGCTGTAGTGGACGTGACCGGGGGCCGGCTGCCGGGCCTCGATCGACGCGATGTGCGTGATGCTCCCGCCGTCGCCCATCAGCCGAGCCGCGGCCTGGGTGCAGGAGAACGCGCTGGTCAGGTTCGCGTCGAGCATCGCCCGCCAGCGCTGGACGGTCAGCTCGCCGAGCGCTTCGACCGGCTGGATGCCGGCGTTGTCGACCAGCGCGTCGAGCCGGCCACCCCAGTCCGCGACGGCCGCGAGCAGGGCGTGGCAGGCGTCGTCGTCGGTGAGTTCGGCGGTGAACGCGCGGGCCCGGCCGCCCCCGGCTTCGATCGCCGCGACGACGTCGTCGGCCGCGCCGGGGCGGCGGTGGTGCACCGCCACGGCCGCGCCGGCTTCGGCGAACCGGAGCGCGATCCCGCGGCCGATCACCCCGGACGCACCGGTGACGCAGGCGATCGTGCCGGACAGGTCGGGCAGGGCGGTCACCGCGCCGATCGTAGCTGCGCGGCCCCGTCCGTCGTAAGTTGTGGGGCATGGCCAAGACCCGGAAGTTCGCCGAACTGCTGCAGACGCAGATCCGCCACGAGTTCACCGCCGCCCAGCAGTACATCGCCCTGGCCGTCTGGTTCGACGCCCGCGACCTGCCGCGGCTGGCCAAGCGCTTCTACCGGCAGGCGATCGAGGAGCGCAACCACGCGCTGGCGATGGTGCGCTACCTGCTCGACCGCGACGAGCCGGTGGCCATCCCCGGCTCCGGCGAAGTGCGGAACGACTTCTCGAGCGCGCACGAAGCGATCGAGCTGGCGTTGACCCAGGAACGCGAGGTGACCGCCGACATCGAGGCGATGGCGAAGGCCGCCCGGGCGGAGGAGGACTACCTCGGCGAGCAGTTCGTGCACTGGTTCCTCAAGGAACAGGTCGAGGAGGTGGCGCAGATGTCCACGCTGCTCACCGTGGTCGAGCGGGCCGGCGGCAACCTGTTCGAGGTGGAGAACCACCTGTTCCGGGAGGCGGGCGCGGAGGTCGGGGACGCCCCCGACATGCCGCCGGTCGCCGGCGGCAAGCTCTGACCGTCGCCGATCCCGGGCCCACGCCCGGCGTTCGCCCAAGCGGCACTTTCACGTGAAAGCTCCGCTTTGCAGCGCAAAGCGGCACTTTCACGTGAAAGTGCCGCCGTCGGAGGGGCACTTTCACGTGAAAGTGCCGCCCGGGACCGGGTGCTAGAGTGAAACGTGTTCTAGTTCCGGGCCCCGGGGAGCGCGATGTCCGAGAATCCGTCACCACCGGGCCTCCGGCCCGGGCCGGGGGCTCCGCCACCCGGAACCCCCGCACGGTTTCCGATCGTCGACGGCGTGCCACCCGGGCGGGCGCTGCTCGGCGCCCGGATCCGCGAGCTGATCGAAGCCTCCGTCCGCGTGCGCGACGACGAAGCCGATCTCGCCGCCGCGGCCCGCCGGGTGGAAGCCGTCACCGAGGCGCTGCGGGCGGCCGGCGGCGCGAACCCCCTGCTGCTCGCCGCCCTCGAAGGCGGGGGGCACCTCAGCGTCAACAACCCGCTGGAAGGTCCGGGCAACCCGCTGGCCCCGCCGCTGTCGTGGGTGCGCGTGGGCCCGGAGTCGGTCCGCGCCGACGTCCTCCTCGGCGCCGCGCACGAGGGGCCGCCCGGGCGCGTGCACGGCGGCTGGGTCGCGGCGGTCCTGGACCACGTGCTCGGCCGCGCCACCGCCGCGGCCGGCTTCCCGGGCATGACGGCGTCCCTGACCGTCGACTACCACCAGGGGACGCCGTACGCGGTGCCGCTCACCGCCGAAGGGCGGCTCGTCCGCCGCGACGGGCGCAAGCTCCACGCCGCCGCCGAGCTCAAGGCGGGCGACGTCGTCTGCGCCACGGCGACGGCGATCCTGGTCCACTTCGGCGCCGATCGGTTCCCGGTGGCCGCGAAGTCCACGACGGACTAGGACACGACCGTCGTGTGCCGGGGCGCCTCCGAACTCGACGTCGCCATCAGGACCGCGCAGATCGGGACCGCCATCGCCAGCGCCGCCAGGACGAACACCGGGAACAGGAACGAGAACACCTCCGTGCCGGACGGGTCGGCCGCGCCCGGGTCCAGGTGCACGCGCACCGCCGCCATGCCGGTGTAGTGCATGCCGGTGACGGCCGCGCCCATCACCAGGCCCGCCGCCAGCCGGGGCAGGAGCTTGTCCAGCCCGACCGTGAACCACAGCGCCGCGGTGGCCGCGACCACGGCGATGACCACCGACAGCACCACCAGCGTCGGGTCGTAGCCGATCTTGCCCTTGACCTGCACCGCCCACATCCCCGTGTAGTGCATGACGGCCACCGCGAGCCCGGTCAGCAGCCCGCCGAGCAGCAGCCGCCGCCACGCGAACCGGTTGCGGACGCCGAACACCAGCAGCCCGCAGAACACCGCCGCCACCGACAGGATCGCCGACAGCGCCGTGCGCAGGATGTCGTACCGCACCGGCAGGCCGGGCGTGGAGAACCCGAGCATCGCGATGAAGTGCATGACCCAGATGCCGACGCCGCCGATGGACACCGCCGCGAGCACCAGCCAGGTCAGCCGGGCCCGCGGGCTGTCGGTGGACCGCGCCTGCAGCGTGCAGGCGAGCCCGAGGGCACAGCCGACCACCGAGGTGAGGTAGGCGAGCACGATGAGCCAGTTGCCCATCGCGAAGTCTTCGTGGTCCATGGGCATTCCGGGCTCCTCAGGCTTTCCGTGTTCGGGGGGCGTGGTGCTCGGCGAGTGCGTGCTCGGCCGCGGCGATGAGGGTGTGCTTCGTCGACTCCGGCGAGCGCGCGTCGCAGGTGACGACCTCCACCGCGGGCGGGATCTTGAGGGCCTCGCGCACCTGCTCGGGCCCGTGCTGGTGGGTGTCCTGGAACTGGTTGATGGCGACCAGGAACGGCAGGCCGCGCGACTCGAAGAAGTCGATCGAGGCGAAGGAGTCCGCCAGCCGGCGCGTGTCCACCAGGACGATCGCCGCGACCGCACCGCAGACCAGGTCGTCCCACATGAACCAGAACCGGTGCTGGCCGGGCGTGCCGAAGACGTAGAGCACCAGGTCGTCGGCCAGGGTGAGCCGGCCGAAGTCCATCGCCACCGTGGTGGCGAACTTCCCCGGCACCGCTTCGGCCCGGTCCACCCCGACGGACGCGGTCGTCATCAAGGCTTCGGTCCGCAACGGGTCGATTTCCGAGACGGCACCGACGAACGTCGTCTTGCCGGCCCCGAACCCCCCGGCCACGACGATCTTCGCCGAGGTGATCCGGCCGCTCGGGGACGCACTTCGTGGGAGAGCACCCCCCTGAGGAGCACTTCTCGGGGGAACACTTGTCTGAGAGACGCTGTCAGAGCGCACGTAGTCCACTGAGGACCCTTTCGAGCAGGTCGTTCCGTTCGTCCCAGGAGGCGTCCGCGGTGAGCGTTTCGCGGATCGACACCTGGCCGGCGATGAGCAGGTCGCCGATGAGCACCCTGGCCACCCCGAGCGGCACGCCCAGGTGGGCGCCGACCTCGGCCACCGACCGCTGGTGCAGGCAGAACTGCGTCACCACGGCCAGGGGGTTGGTGGGGCTGAAGGGCGCCGTGCGGCCCTCCGGCGTCGTCTCCACCAGGGCTTCCACCGCCAGGTCGACCGTCGGCCGGGTGCGACCGGCGGTCCAGGCGTAGGGGCGGGCCAGCGACGCCGCGTGCCGCCCGCCCTCGCGTCGCCGGCCTTCGGTCACCGGGCCGCCCCCGGAGCGGCCGCGGGCCGAGCCGGGGTCTCGACCACCTTCCCGACCCGGTCCACCAGCAACGTCATCTCGTAGCCCACCAGCCCGATGTCGCAGCCCGGGTTGGCCAGCACCACCAGGTTCGAGCCGTCGCCGACGTTCATCAGCAGCAGGAAGCCCTGCTCCATCTCGATCACCGACTGCACCACCCGCCCCGCGGTGAACAGGTCCGCGGTGCCCAGCGCGAGGCTCGAGAGGCCGGACGCGATCGCCGAGAGCTGGTCCGCGCGGTCGCGCGGCAGGGTTTCGTTCGCCGCCACGAGCAGCCCGTCCGCCGAAACCAGCGCGGCGTGCGCGACGCCGGGGACCTCCTGGGTGAACGCCGAAACCAGCCAGTTCCGGGACCTCTCGGCCACTTCCGCTCCTTCCTGCCGGGTGCTCATCGCTGCTCCGCCTCCGGTTCGCCCGCGACCCGGTGCCGGGCCGCGCGCATGCCGCTGTAGTGCCGGGAAAGGTTGTTCCGCACCGCGGCCGGGTCGCGGAAGGACGTGTCCGGCGGCTGCTGCGGACGCGGGGCGACCGCGCCGGGCGCGAGTTGCGCGCCCGGCGTGCGGGCGGGCAGACCCGAGTCGGTGAACTCGAGCTCGTCGAGGGTGCCGACCGCGGCTTCCGCGGCCTGGCGGACCTGGTCGGCCGGGGTCGCCCAGCCGCCGGGCCGCGCCGGGGTCGCCGGGGCTTCGGCGAACCAGTGCGACAGCATGTGGTCGAAGATCGGCGTCGGCGGGTCCGCGACGGCCACCGGCGGCGGTTCCTCGGCGGGCCACCGCGGCTCGAGCTCGTGCCGGGCCGTGCCGTTGAGCGAGCCGTTGACCGCCGGAGCGGGCGGAAGGGCCCGGGGCGGCAGGTCGACCAGGATCAGCACGCCCGGGACGTGCACGCTCGCGGTGATCCCGGCGCTCGCGGTCCGCGTGGTCGTCGGCCGCAGCCGGACGGTGATCCCGTGCGACGCGGCCAGCCTGCTCACCACGAACAGGCCCATCCGGCGGGTGGTTTCCGGGCTGACCGCGGCGCCGGCGGCCAACCGGGCGTTCGCCGCCTCGAGGTCTTCGCGGGTCATGCCGAGCCCGACGTCGACGACCTCGATCAGCAGGCCGCCGTCGAAGCCCCGGTCGGCGGTGAGCACCACCTGCTCGTCCGGCGGGGACGACCGGATGGCGTTCTCCAGCAGCTCGGCGAGGATGTGCACGACGTCCGCGGCGGCTTCGGCCTGCACCGATCCGCGTGGCGCGTTGCCGAGCGAGACACGCTGGTAGTCCTTGACCTCCGAGGTCGCCGCCCGCAGCAGCTCGACCGTCGCGACCGGCCCGACGTCGCGGCGCACCGGCTTGCCGCCCGCGAGGACCTGCAGGTTTTCGCCGTTGCGCCGCAGCCGGGTGGCGATGTGGTCGATCTGGAACAGCTCGGCCAGCCGCTGCGGGTCCTGCTCGTCGGCCTCGAGGTCCTCGATCACCGACAGCTGCAGCTCGACCAGCGACTGGCTGCGCCGGGACAGCGTCATGAACATCTCGCTGACCTGGATCCGCATCTCGGCCTGCTCGCCGACGGCCAGGCGCACCGCCTGCCGGTGCATGTCGTCGAAGGCCCGCGCGAGCTGCCCGATCTCCTCTTCGGAGTCGACCGGCAGCGGCGGGGTCGCCCGCCAGTCGACGGCCTCGCCCTCGCGGATGCGTTCGATCGTGCCGGGCAGGCGGCGGCGCGCGGTGTCGAGCGCGGCGGCGTGCAGCCGCCGGATCGGGGCGACCACCGACCGGGCCACGGCGAGCGCGATGGCGAGGGCGCCGAGGAGCGAGGCGATCACCAGTGCGGCGTCGCGCAGCGCGTCGGAGCGGGCGGTGTTGGTCTGCACGCCGACCGCGTCCGAAAGCGTTTTCACCTGCTCGGCGAGGATGGTGCCGAGCATCGTGCGCTTGGCCTCGGCGCCCCCGGCACCGGAGCTGGTCGCCGCGGCGAACCGGGCGGCCGCGGCACCGGCGGGCAGGGCGCGCCGGATCTGTCCGGTGAGCACGGTTTCCTCGGCCGCGGCGCGCTCCGCGGCCGCCGCGGAAGTGCCTTCGGCCCGGCCGGCCAACGCCTGTTGACCGGCGAGACTGGTCCTCAGCTGCACCAATGATTCGGCGATCGAGGCCAGCGTGCCGAGATCACCATTCCCGGCCTGCTGGACGACGCGGGCGATCATCTCGCTCAGCGCGACCGTGAAGTCGTGGTACGCCGCGGTTTTCGCGGCCGGCGAACCGGTCTGCTGCCGCAGATCGGCCAATTTCCCAAGCTGATCTTCCAATGACCGCGAGAGCGCGGGGGTGAGCTGGGAAAATGCGGCGTCGTGGCGGACGACGGCGGCTTTCTCGTCGACCGCGGCGGTCTGCGCGGCGCCGCCGTCGTGGATCATCTCGTCGTCGACCAGTCCGGCGAGTTCGGAAATCCCTTGCATGACCGGCATTTGGTCGCGGACGGCGCTGAGCCCGCCGGCCCGGGCGAGCTCGGCCTGCACCCGGCCGCCCGCCAGCAGCAGGGCGACCAGGACGGGCAGCAACAGCACTACGGAGATCTTGGTGCGCAACCGCCAGCTCCCGGGATTCCAGGAGGCGACGGAACGACGGGACGAGGGTTCGTCTTCTTTCATCGGTGGCGTGGCTCGATTCGTACCGGTGGCCCGAGAACGATTTACGGTTCCTTTTCCGCGGAATTCAGCCGACGACATAACCCCGGCGACCGCAGCGCTGTCAAGGAATACCAGTCGTTTCCCCCGTACGCACCAATCACACAGCGTGAACTGCCACGCGACGGCTTTTTACCCTTGCGGAGGGTGAAGACCGCTCGCCGGACCGTGGGGAATTCCGGCCCGGGTGCGTGATTTTCCGGCGGCCGCGTGACCGGTGTCCGGGTTCGCGGCGCGGCCCGTTACCCTCGGCCGGAAAGCCGGGAAAGGGGTGCCGCCGTCGATGTTGAAAGTCCACTTCACCGAAGCGGACCTGGCGAAGGTGACCATCGCCGAGGACGCCGACCCGATGTGGGAGCTGCTGATGAGCAGTTACCGCATCCGGCGGCCGGAGGGTGAGCCGTTCTTCGGCCGCTGGCGCCGGGGCTCGCGCTCCGCGGTCCCGCAGTCCGGCCGGCTGCTGATGTCCGCCGTCCCGCCGTACGGGTACTGCCCGGACTTCCTCACCCCGGCCGGCGCCCGCACGATCGGCGACGGGGTCTCGGCGGTGCTCGAGACGCCCGCGCCGGCGCTGGCCGCCGACGTCGCCGAACTGGCGGCGCAGGGCACCCACGTCCCGGCGTGGCTGCGCCGGGTGGGCGACGGCGAACCGGGCGAGCTGCGGCGGCTGGGCGCGGCCCTGCACGACTACTACCGCCGGTGCGTGGCCCCGGACTGGGCGACGATCCGCCGGGCGGTGGCCCGCGACCGCCACCGGCTGCAGGCCGCCCTGGAGCGCGGCGGGCCGCAGCTGCTGCTCTCGACGTTGCACCCGGAGGTGACGTGGTCCCCGCCGGTGCTGCGCGTGCGCTTCCCGGTCGACCAGGAACTGCACCTCGACGGCCGCGGTCTCCGGCTGATCCCGGCGTTCTTCGCCCACGGCATGCCGACGACGTACAAGGACCCGGCCCTCCCCCCGGCCCTGGTCTATTCGATCAGCCACCCGAAGTTCGACAGCGACGCGGAACCAGGCCCTTCACTGGCGGCCCTGCTCGGCCAGACCCGCGCGCGGGTCCTGGTGACGATCGCGACGACGAGGTGCAACACGAGCGAGCTGGCGGACTTGACGGGCATCTCCCCCGCGACGGCGAGCCAGCACGCGTCGGTGTTGCGGGCCAGCGGGCTGATCAGCAGCAACCGGTCGGGGAAGTCGCAGATCCACGAGATCACCCCGCTGGGGCTGGGGATCATCCGCGCGAGCTGACCGAGCGCTTGGGGTGGTCTTCGCTGCGCCCAACGCACCCACCCGAGCCACCCTTGGGGCTTGAGGCGTCCCAGCGGCCCGGCCGGAGGGCCCTCGGGTGCGGGACTCGGCGAGGCGTGCGGGTCGTCGCGGGGTCGTGTTAGCCTGTCGCCGTGCTGCGCCCCCTGCCGTTCTTGCGGCTCGTAACCCGGCGCGCCGGCTGAACCCAGGTCGCCGGCGCGCTGCGTTGGCGATCGCTCTTTTCCGGGACCTGGCCCCGATCTCGTTCCACCCACAAGGGAGATCCGCCATGTCCACCTCCTTCGCCGTCCCCGCGCCCCGCTCGGCCATGCTGCTGCGCCGCCGGATCGCCACCTACTTCGTCGGTGGTGCCGAAGAGATCGCCGCCCTGGTCGGCGCCCTCGAAGGGCGGCTCGTCCACGAACTGTCCGTCGACGTCAAAGATGGTGTCCGCGAGAGCAGCATGGTCTGCGCCGTCCTGCTGGCGGCCGAGGAAACCGGCCCCCTGCTCGATCGGCTGCGCGCGCTGCCGTCCGTCGTCTCGGCCGAGCTGGCCTAGCGGCGGCGGCCCCGCGAAGCAGGGCCACTGCACTCAGGGCTCGCGGCCCACACCCGTCGAGATCTCGTGCAGCCGGTGGCGGTCCGGCGCCAGCGGGGCCGTGTCCGCGCCCGCCCCTTCCCGCAGCCCGGCCAGGAACTCCCGCAACGTCTCCGCGGCGTCCCGCTCGGGCCGCCAGTCCAATGCGGACTCCGCGCGGCTCGTGTCCATCACGGGCAGCCGCATGACGGCGTCGAAGAGGCCCGGGCTCGCCGGGATCGCGTGCAGGCGCCAGGCCGCGTCCACCGCCGCGCGGACCGCCGCCGCCGGTACCGGGATCGTGCGGGCGCCCAGCAGGTCCGCCGCGAACCGGGGGGTCACGACCGGGCCGGTCGCGATGTTGAACGCCCCGCGCACCGGGCGCGTCACCGCGCGGCGGACGGCGTCGGCCAGGTCGTCCGTGTGCACGATCTGGAACCGCAGCCCCGGGATGTCCGGCACCACCGGGATCAGCCCCGGGCGCACCAGCGAACCCGGCACGAACGGCCCGGCGAACAGCCGGCGCTGCTCCGTCGCGGCACTGCGCTGGAACACGAACCCCGGCCGCATCCGGACCACGTCCAGCTTCGGGTGCCGGGCTTCGAACGCGTCCAGATACCGCTCCAGATAAGCCTTTTCCCGCGTGTACGCGGCTCCGGGCCAGCCGTGCGTCGGCCAGTCCTCGGTCACCGGCTCGTCGTCCTGCCGCGGCGAGTACGCCCCGATCGACGACGTGTAGACCAGCTTCGGCACTCCCGCGGTGGCCGCCGCCTCGAACACCCGCATCGAGCCGAGGACGTTCGCGCGCCACGTGCGTTCGGGACGCCGGGTCGGCTGGAACAGCCACGCCAGGTGCACCACCGCGTCGGCGCCGCGCAGGAGCGGCACGAGGTCGTCGCGTTCGACGTCGGCCGTCACCACGCCCTCCGCCGGCCGCCTGGCCAGCCCGACGATGGTCTCGACCTGCGGATCGGCGCGCAACGCACGCACGACCCCGGTCCCGATGTTGCCGGTCGCCCCGGTCACCACGATGCGCATCCGGGCCGGTTACCCGGCGCCCGGGCCGCCAATCCTGCTATCTTCGGAAGCGAAGATCGACTCGAGGAGACCAGTCGTGGCAGGTGACGTCGACATCTCCGGGTAGCCCCGGAGTGCGCAGGCCCCCGGCAGTGCCGGCGCGGGCCGCTTTCGACGTCCCCTTTTCCTTCACCACCCCGAGGTCTTCGCCATGTCCGAAATCGTGCTGTCCGGTCTGTCCTTCTCCTGGCCGGACGACACCCCCGTCTTCGACGGCCTGTCCGCCACCTTCGCGAACGGCCGCACGGGCCTCGTCGCCCCGAACGGCTCCGGCAAGACGACCCTGCTCAAGCTGGTCGCCGGCGTGCTCACCCCGTCCGACGGCAGCGTCGCCGTGGACGGCGTGCCCGGCTACCTCCCGCAGGACCTGCCGCTGAGCGGGGAACCGTCCGTCGCCGAGATCCTCGGTGTCGCCCCGGTGCTGCGCGCGCTCGCCGCCGTCGAATCCGGCGACGCCGCCGAAGCGCACTTCACCACCATCGGCACCGACTGGGACATCGAGGAACGCACCCGCGCCCAGCTCGACCGGCTCGGCCTCGCCGGCCTGGCGCTCGACCGCACGCTGAGCACCCTCAGCGGCGGCCAGATCGTTTCACTGGGCCTCGCCGCGCAACTGCTGAAGCGCCCGGACGTGCTGCTGCTCGACGAACCCACCAACAACCTGGACGCCGAAGCGCGCCGCAAGCTCTACGCCGTGCTCGACGACTGGTCCGGCTGCCTGCTCGTGGTCAGCCACGACCGCGCGTTGCTCGACCGGATGGACCGGATCGCCGAGCTGTACCGCGGCGAAATCCGGTTCCACGGCGGCAACTTCACCGCTTACGAAGAAGCCGTCCGAGCCGCGCGCGAGGTCGCCGAAAAGAACATCCGCAACGCCGAGCAGGAGGTCAAGCGCGAGAAGCGGGAGATGCAGCAGGCCCGCGAACGCGCCGCCCGCCGCGCGAGCACCGCGTCGCGCAACCTCGGCAACGCCGGGCTGCCCAAGATCTTCGCGGGCACGATGAAGCGCACCGCGCAGGAGTCGGCGGCCAAGGCCGACGGCACGCACGCCGCCCGCGTCGGCGCCGCGAAGGCCAAGCTCGACCAGGCCGAACGCGAACTGCGCACGGACCAGAAGATCAGCTTGGAGCTGCCGCAGACGGTGGTCCCGGCGGGCCGGACGCTCTTCCTCGGCGAGGGCCTGCGCGTGCGGGGCCTCTTCGGCGACGGCGCCGACCTGGCGATCCGCGGGCCCGAGCGGATCGCGCTCACCGGCCCCAACGGCGCCGGGAAGTCGACGCTGCTGCGGCTGGTCAAGGGCGACCTCGAGCCCGACAGCGGCACCCTGACCCGCGCCGACGGCCGGATCGCCTTCCTGTCCCAGCGCCTGGACCTGCTGGCCGACGACCGCAGCGTCGCCGAGAACCTGGCCGCGGCCGCCCCGGCGCTGCCGGCCGACCGGCGGATGAACCTGCTGGCCCGCTTCCTGTTCCGCGGTTCCCGGGTGCACCTGCCGGTCGGTGCCCTCTCCGGCGGGGAGCGGCTCCGCGCCACGCTGGCCTGCGTCCTGTTCGCCGAACCGGCGCCGCAGCTGCTGTTGCTGGACGAGCCGACGAACAACCTGGACCTGGTCGGCACCGGGCAGCTGGAGAGCGCGCTGGCGGCGTTCCGCGGCGCGTTCGTCGTCGTCAGCCACGACGAACGCTTCCTCGCGGAGATCGGGATCGACCGGTGGCTGCGCCTCGAGGACGGCCGGCTCCGGTGACGTCAGAGGCGGTCGGCGTCGATGATCGCCTGGGCGAACGGCCGGGGCGCCTCCTGCGGCACGTTGTGGCCGATGCCGTCGAAGACGCGGTGCTCGTACTTGCCGGTGAACTTCGCGCGGTAGGCCTTGCCGTCCTTGGCCGCGCCGTCGAAGTCGCTGCCGATCGTGATCGACGGGACGCCGATGGCCGCGCCCGCGGCCAGTTTCCGTTCGTACGGCTCGTACTGCGGCTCGCCCGGGGCGAGGCCCAGGCGCCAGCGGTAGTTGTGGATGACGACGGCGACGTGGTCCGGGTTGTCGAACGCCGCCGCGCTGCGGTCGTAGGTCGCGTCGTCGAAGTGCCACGCCGGGGACGCGTTCTTCCAGATCAGCTTGTTGAAGTCGTGGCGGTTCGCCGCGTAGCCGACGCGGCCGCGCTCGGTCGCGAAGTAGTACTGGTACCACCAGCCGAGCTCGGCCGCCGGGGCCAGCGGCTGCTGGTTCGCCTCGAGGTTCGTGACGAGGTACCCGCTCACCGCCACGATCGCCGTGCAGCGTTCCGGCCACAGCGCGGCGATGATGTCGACGGTCCGGCCACCCCAGTCGTAGCCGCCGAAGACGGCCTTGTCGATCTTGAGCGCGTCCAGCAGGGCGACGACGTCGAGCGCCACGGCCGTCTGCTGGCCGTTGCGGACGGTCGCGGCGGACTTGAACGCCGTCGGGCCGTAGCCACGCAGGTAGGGGACGATCACCCGGTAGCCGGCGCCGGCCAGGATCGGCGCGACGTCGACGTAGCTGTACGGGTCGTACGGCCAGCCGTGCAGCAGCACCACCGGCGGCCCGCCGGCCGGCCCGAACTCGTGGTAGGCCATGGTGAGCAGCCCGGCGTCGGCCTGCTTGACCGGGCCGAGCGAGGTGTGCTCCCCGGATCCGGCCCGCAGGTCCGGCGCCGCGGCGGGGGCGGCCGCGGGAGCGCCCGGCGAGCAGGCCGCCAGTGACGTCGCCGCGAGCCCGGCCGCGAACGCCTGCCCGAACCTTCTCCTGCTGATCATCTGCTGCTCCTGTGCGAAAGACCGTGGGACTTTCACGACGTTAGGAGCCACTTGGTGACCTTCGCGCCCGTCAGGTGACGCAGCGGGTGTACGTCACCCTTCGAGGGTCTTCAGCTTCCCGGCGAGGTCGGCGCGCGAGCTGACGCCGAGCTTGGGGAAGATCCGGTGCAGGTGGGTGCCGACCGTCCGGTGCGAAAGGTACAGCCGCTGCCCGATCTCCCGGTTCGTCAGCCCCTCCGCGGCCAGCTGCGCGATGCTCAGCTCGTGCGGGGTGAGCTTGTCCCGGGCGTCCGGGCCGCGGTGAGGGCTCGACTCGCCCGCGCTGCGCAGCTCGCGGCGGGCCCGGTCGGCCCAGGCGGCCATGCCGAGCGCGTCGAACGTCTTGCGGGCGGTGCGCAGGTGCGACCGCGATTCGACGACCCGCCGCTGCCGCCGCAGCCACTCGCCGAAGGCCAGGTGGACGCGGCCACGTTCGGCGGGCCAGCCGGCGAGGTCGGCGTCGAGCGCCTCGGCGAAGCGTTCGTCGCTCGGGTCGAGCACGGCCCGCGCGTACCGGAGGCCGATGCGCAGGGCGGGTGACGGCGTGCCAAGGCACTCCAGCTCGGCCAGGATGTCGCGCAGTTCGCCGGTCCGCCCGGCCCGGACCGCGGCCTCGGTGAGTTCCGCGACGCAGTAGGTGCGCAACGCCAGCTGGTAGGCGGGATCGGCCGGGTCGAGCAGCCGGCGGAGGTCGGCGAAGGCGTCCTCGAACCGGCCTTCGCTGAGGCTGGTCAGCCCGCGCGTGAGCTGCACGGTGGCCAGCACGGGCCGGGCGCCGGCCGCGAGCCCGGCGCGTTCGGCCTCGTCGGCCAGCGTCTTCGCTTGCTTGTGCTCGCCGCGCAGGGCGGCGATTTCGGCCTGGACCGCCGTCGCGAGCCCGGCCATGAACGGCTGGCCGGTCTCGCGGGCGAACCGGGCCGCCTCCGCCGCGGCGGGCACGGCCCCGGCCAGATCGCCGAGCCGGACGCGGCTCCACGCCTGGACGGCCAGCGCCCGCGGCAGCAGCCCGAGCCGCCCCTGGGCGCGCAGCCCGGGCGCGGCGGCGGCGGAGAACCGGGCGGCCAGGTCGAAGGCGCCGACCTGCAGCGCGGCGCTGCCCAGGTACCGGTCGACCTCGGGATCGCGCCGGTCCGGGCAACCAGCTCGCGAAGGTGCCCGAGGACGGCCGCGCCGCGTTCGAAGGGAGCGACATAGGCGGTGACGGCGACGATCCGCGGGTCGTCTTCGGCGATGGGCAGCCGATCGGCGACTTCCAGCAGGGCTTTTCTCGCGTCCGGCCCGGGTTCGGTCCAGAAGCAGCGCATGGCGGCGCTCCAGAGGATCCGCACGGCGGCGTCGTGCTGCCCGTCGCCGGCGACGGAGGCGGCGGTCCGGGCCAGTTCGGCGACGCGGGCGGGGTCTTCGCGGACGCCGTCTTCGAACTCGCTGAGCAGCCGCCCGGCGGTGGCCCGGCGGCGGGGATCGGCGGGGTTGGCGGCGTGCACGAGCCGTTCGGCGGTCTCCCGCCGCCCGGACTCGACGGCCAGTTCGGCGGCCAGCAGCAGCCGGTCGGTTCTGGCCCGGTCATCGGGACTCAGCCGGGCCGCCTGTTCGAGAGCGGCGATGGCGGCGGCGGCACCACCCCGGAAGCGCGCCCGCTCGGCGGTCCGTTCGAGCGCGGCGGCCACGGTTTCATCGGGCCCGGCACTGGCGGCGGCCTGGTGCCAGGCGCGCCGATCGGGCTGGTCGCGCAGGGCGCCGACGAGCGCCAGGTGGACGTTCCGGCGGTCGAGAGCGGTGGCGGAGGCGGGGATGGCGGACCGCATGAGCGGGTGCCGGAAGGTGACGGCCCCGACGGAGAGCTCGACCAGCCGGGCTTCGACGGCGGGAGCGAGGACTTCGGGATCCGCGGAGAACGCGGGGACGCTGGTGCCGGCCTCAACGCCGGGCCGAGCCACATGTTCTGCCCCAACACCCGGCCGAGCGCCCACCCGCTCCCCTGCCTCGGCGGCTCTCCCCAGCAGCGCACCGGTCGCTTCGAGGGTCTCGGCCAGCGATGTCGTCTCGTTCAGCGCGGCCACCAGCAGCGCCGTGCGCGTCACTTCGGGCAGCGCCGCCACCCTCGCCGTGAACGTGCGCTCCAGGCGTTCCGTCAGCGGCAGCACCGGGTCCACCCCGTCGAACTCGGCCACCGCCGAGGGCAGCTCCGTCAGCGCCAGCGGCAACCCCGCCGCCTCCGCCAGCAACCTCGTCCGGAGCGCCGGTGCCAGCCGCGGCGCCACCGCGTCCAGCAGCTCGGCCGCCGCGTCGGGTGGGAGGCGGGCCGGCACCATCGACGTCAGGCCCGCGTCGAGCAGCGGGGAGTCCGCGCCGTCCCGCAGGGTCGCCACCAGGACGATCGGCTCGGTCTCGATCCGCCGGGCCACGAACGCCAGGACGTCCGCACTCGCCCGGTCCAGCCAGTGCACGTCCTCCGCCACCAGCAGCAGCGGCTTGGCCGCCGCCTCGTCGGCCAGCAGCGTCAGCGCCGCCAGCCCGACCAGGTACGCGCTCGGCTCCGGCCCCGCCGCGAGCCCCAGCGCCGTCCGCAGGGCGTCGCGCTGCGGCGCGGGGAGCTCCGCGGCGCCGGCCCGGACCGGGTGCAGCAGCTGGTGCAGCCCGGCGACCGACGCCGCCGCGGCCGTCGAGGCGACCAGGGCCGACTTCCCGATGCCCGCCTCGCCGCGGATGAGGACGCCGCTGCGGTCCTCCGGGCCGTCGACGAGCTCGCCCAGCTCCTTCAGCTCGGCTTCCCGTCCGCTCAGCGCCATGGAAACGACCCTACCCAACCACGTTTCCGCAGCTCGTGGCCGAGTGACGTACGCGGGCAGCGTCATCCGACGGGCGCGGGACCCCGGGCGCCGCCCCTACCGTTCCGGCGCAATGTCCGCCACGGACGAACGCGACCGGAGAGACCCGATGAAACGCCTCCTTCTCGCTGCCGCCGTGCCGCTGCTGCTGACCACCGTCACGCAGCCGGCCGCCTCGGCAGCAACCCCGGCGCCCTGCGCCGCCGTCGCCGTGCCCGCGCCGCCCGGCGCGAAGATCGAATCGGTGCAGGCCGCGGCCCAGCCGTCGTACTGCCGGATCACCGTGACGCTCACCCACACCGGCGCGGACCACGTCAAGGTCGCCGTGGCCCTGCCGGACACCGGGTGGAACGGCCGGCTGCAGGCCCTCGGCGGCAGCGCCTACGCCGCCGGCGACTTCGCCGCGCTCCCGCAGGCGGCCAAGGCCGGTTACGCCGCCGTCACCACCGACGCGGGTGTGTCCCTCGACGGCCTCGACACGTCTTGGGCGCTCGAGGACGGCAAGGTCGACCAGACGCTCCTCACCAACTTCGCCACCCGATCGGTGCACGAAGAGGCCGTGATCGGCAAGGCCGTCACCCAGCGGTACTACCAGCGCCCGTTCTCGTACTCCTACTGGACCGGCTGCTCGACGGGCGGCCGCCAGGGCTACGCCGAGGCCCAGCACCACCCGGGCGACTTCGACGGCATCCTGGCCAACGCCCCCGCCGTCGACTGGACGCGGTTCGCGGTCGCGACCCTCTGGCCGCAGACCGTGCTGAACCAGAGCCACGACTTCCCCGGCACCTGTGTGCTTTCGGCGTTCCGCACGGCCGCGGTCCAGGCGTGCGACGCGGAGGATGGCGTGACGAACGGCATCGTCGACCGCCCGGACGAGTGCGGCTACGACCCCCGCACCCTTGTCGGGACGAAGGTGGTCTGCGACGGCCACGAGTTCACGGTCACCGCCGCCGACGCCGAGGTCGTGCGCAAGATCTGGGCGGGCCCGACCGACGAGCGCGGCCGACGGCTCTGGGCCGGGCTGCCGAAGGGCGCGGACTTCACCTGGCTCGCCGGCACCCAGCCCGGTCCCGACGGCACGCTGACCGCGCCGGGCTTCCCGGTCGCCGTCAAGTGGGTGCAGTCGTTCCTGGAAAAGCAGGCCGGCTTCGACACCTCGAAGCTCACCTACGCGCAGTTCACGGACCTGTTCCACCAGTCGGTGCGTGAGTACGACGCCGTCATCGGCACGTCCGACCCGGAACTGTCGGCGTTCCGCCGCGCCGGTGGCAAGCTGATCACGTTCGTGGGTGCGAACGACCAGCTCATCCCGCCGGGCGGCACGCTGTCGTACCGCAAGCGGGTGGACCGGACGATGGGCGGCCCGCAGCGGGTCAACGACTTCTACCGGCTGTTCCCGGCCCCGGGCGTCGAGCACTGCTTCGGCGGGGGCGGCCCGGAGCCGACGAACGCGCTGGGCGCGCTGGTCGACTGGGTCGAGCACGGCAAGGCACCGGCCACGCTCGCGGCGAAGTCCGCGGACGGCAAGACGCGCGACCTGTGCCCATACCCGCGGGTGTCGCGCTACACCGGCGGCGACCCGGCCACGGCGTCGAGCTACCGCTGCCGCTGAGCCCCGCGCCGTGTGTGCCGGCCTCCCCGCGGCACACACGGCCCGGTTCCCTCGGTCTTTCCGGCCCGGAAGGTCCGGAAAGACCGAGGGAGGCCGCTCAGTTCCGCGCCCGGCCGCCCTCCGCGGAGCTCATCCGCTTCGTGAAGCGGGCCGCCACGTCCCTGAGCTTGATGTTCGTGTGCTGGGACTCGACGATCAGCCGGTGCATCGCCGCGTCCTCGTTGACCCGGTGGATCAGCATCAGCATGCCCTTGGCCTGCTCGATCACCGCCCGCGTCTCCATCGCGTTGCGCAGCTCGTCGGCCAGCAGGCGGGCCTCGCGGTACCGGCGGGTCAGCCGCAGCACCGTCTCCACGCACAACGTGAACAGCCGCAGGACCTTCGTGTCGAACTCGTGGTAGCCGTGCGTCTCGAAGCCGCACAGCGTGATCGCACCCACCAGGGTGTCGTCCACCCGCAGCGGGACCGCCAGGTAACTGCCCACACCCAGTTCCTTGGCCGCGGCCACGAACTCGGGCCACTGCTCGCCCGTATCGGCGACGGCCACCCGGACCACCTCGCCCGTCAGCGCCGCGAACAGGCCCGGACCGTCGCCCGCCGCGTACTGGACCTGGTCGATGCGGCGGGCTCGTTCGTCGGTGAAGGCCGCGGTCTGGGTCACGCCGTCACGGACGACCAGGATGCTGGCCAGGTCCGCGTCCGGGACCACCCGGACCGCCTCGCCGCAGACCGCGTCGAGCAGACCGGGTGTGTCGGACATCGATTCGAGGACCCCGACGAGGTCCGCCAGCACGGCGTTCAGCTCGTCGACCCGCTCCGCCATGCCGTCGCCAGTGGTCGGCAAGGCCCACCCCTCCCATGCGTAAAGCGGCGAGCACGGGATGAGCTCGCCAGCAGCGTCAACAGAGACCACCGCTGGCGTTTCAACGGGTCCGGACGAATTCTACCGGCCACGGGCCCCGGTTTGACGTCGGCCGCGCCGGGTAGCCGCCGAACATGGACAATCCGGCTGTTGACGACGAGCTGTGGACGGAGTTCCACCGGGTGGTGAACATGACCTCGCGCGAGCTGGAGGACTGGCTCCGCACCCGCGACGCGGGCCCGGAGACCGAGCCGCTCCCCGACGAGGCGGGTCCGCCGACCGGCAGCGAGGTGCTGGCCATCCTGCGCAAGCGCAAGTCCGACGTGGACTCCCGCGACGCCGACGTGATGCGCAAGGTCGTCGATCGGGTGCACGCCCAGCGCCGCGACGACCTCGAGCCCACCGCCGGCGAGGCCCACTGGCGGCACCGGCTGATGTCGATCGGCCACGACCCGCTCAAACCCGCCTGACCGAAACCGTCGTCCGTGGTGAGGCGGGTGGGAACCCGCCTCACCACGCACGACCCGGGACCCGGGTCAGGCCGGGATGGCCTGCCAGCGCTGGTTGGGCCCGTTGGTCGGCTTGTACAAGCCGATCCGGGCGCCGTCCTCGCGGGACTCGCCGACCACGTCGAGCAGCTGGCCGCTCGCCGCGTTGACGAACGTCCAGGTGCCGTCACCCGTGGTGGACAGCACCCACTGCGCCGCCAGGTCGCACGTGCCCGCCGCGGCCAGCGTCACCGCGCCGCCGGACGTGCTGAGCACCTGGCCCGTACCGGCGTTGGTGATGGTGAACCGGTCGCGGTTGCCGTAGCGGCCCGTGCGGTCGGTGAGCGTCCAGCGCTGCGCCGGCGCCGCGGCGTCCGTCGTGCGCTGGACCAGCGAGCCGTTCTCCGCCGACAGCGACTTGCCGCTCTGCACGCCGGTGAAGGTGAACGGCTTGCCCGAGCCGATGCCCGTGCCGGCCGCCGTCGCGGAGACGCCGTTGACGAGGAAGGTCGTCACCGACCGCGCCGGCACTCGCAGCGTGGCGTGCGAAGAGGTGACCCGCACCGGCTTGCCCCGCCGCAGGGCCCCGGTGACGTCGGTGACGACCGGCGTCACCGACGAGCCCGGCCGCACGTTCCGGAAGCCCGACAGGTCGAGCGTGACGTCCTGCTCGTCCGTGCCCGCGTTGGTGTGCACGACCGCGGCCAGGTCCTCGCCGCGCATCGCGGCCGTCGACGCGGTGTCGTTCACCCCGATCAGCCGGTCACCCGGCTTGATGTAGTGGGTGAAGTTGCGCATCGTGTCGTACTTCGTGTTCGTCCTGATCCGGCAGGTCTGCAGCGTGGCGTTCGCGGGGCAGTCGAACGGGACCTGGATCTCGCCCCAGTTCATCCCGGCCGCGGACTCCCCGCCCGGCTTCATGTTGTTGTAGTCCTCGATCGGCTGCCAGCTGACCCACGCGCTCGGCTCGAGCAGGCGCAGGTCGTCGGTGATCTGCTTGGCCATGCCGAGACCGGGGTCCATGCTCGTGAAGTCCTGCCGGTCCAGCCAGCTGCCGCCGACCTCGCTCATCCACAGCGGCTTGTCCGCGCCCTTGGCCAGGTCGCGCGGGACCGGCCGGTTGCCGGTGCCGTAGGTGTGCACGTTGAGCCGGCCCGCGGCCGCGCGGGCGTCGGCCGACCAGCCGGCCCAGTCCGCGGCGAAGGTGTCCGGGTTGGTCTCGTCGGGCGCGGAGACGATCGCCCGCGACCCGGCCGACTTCAGGGCCGCGGCCATCGCCGGGATCAGCTGCGACTGGACGGCGGGGCCGATGTGCGCGCCTTCCTGCCGCCCGCCGGTCGGGTTGCCGTCGGCGCCGAGTGTGGTCTTCCAGTAGTTCGTGTTCGGCTCGTTCAGCGGGTTCACCGACGCGAACTTGATGCCGTGCGCGCGCTCGAGGGTGCGCACGACCTGCGTCAGGTACGCGGTGAAGTCGCCGATCTTGTCGGAGCGCAGCTGCTCGTCGGTGGCGTTGAAGCCGCCCGAGACGTACCCGGAGACGGTCTGGAAGTACGGCGGCGAGTTGCTGAACGCCTCCCACTTCGTGACGCTGTTCTTGATCTTGTCGACCCACCAGCGCTGGTTCGGGTCGGCCTTCGCGTCGAACTCGGCCGGGTCGCCGGGGGTCCACCAGTCCTTGTCGGCGCGGGTGGTGCCGGCCGGCGCCTTCCACCAGCCCGGCACCGCGCCGCCCGCGCGCAGGTACGGCGGGACGTCGGGAGCGTTGCCGCCGCCGACGTTGAACCGGGCGATGTTCAGGTTCAGCCCGTCCGGGCCGAACACCATGTCCGCCAGCTTGGTCCGGATCGCGTCGGGGTAGCCGCCGGTCGCCTCGGCCATCCACGCCAGGCTGGCGCCCCAGCCGTCGAACGGCTGCTGCCGGTAGGCCGGATCCGGCTTCACCGTGACGGCGGTGGCCGCTTCCGCCGGTGCGGCGGCCAACCCGGTCGCCACGATCGGTACACAAAGGACGGTGAGCAAACGCCGCAAGTTCATCGTCGAACTGCCCTTCGGTGCGGTGGGGACTTTCTCAGGCTTCGGTGTGGCCGAGCAGCGGCCGCGGCACGAACCGGGCCGCGGGGTCGAGCATCGTGCCGAGTTCGAGCACGACGAGTTCGTTGGCGCCGGCCCGGACCACCGGGCGCGGCACGTACAGCGTCCGTTGCGGACCGCGCCGCCAGTACCGGCCCAGCGGGAACCCGTTGAGCCACGCGACGCCCTTGCCCCACTCCCCCGTGTCGAGGAACAGGTCGGCGGGCTCGTCGACATCGATGTCGGCGCGCAGCACCACCGGACCGGCCACCGGTCCCGACACGGACTCGGGCGCCGAAGGACGCAGCGAAGGCACCGCGGCCAGGTCGAGCGGCAGCACGTCCCAGCCGGTCAGCGGCTCACCGTGCAGCTCCGCCCCGCCGATGATGCCCTTCGCCTCGCCGATGCGCGGGCCGTAGTCGACGCGGCCCTGGTCCTCGACCAGCACCAGCAGTTCGCCTGCCGCGCGCGGCAGGGGGATCGCGCGGTCGTGGTGCTCCCGGGAGAGCGTGCCCACGAGGTTGCCGTCGAAGAACACCGTGGCGCGGTCGCGGACCTCGCCGAAGGTCAGCACGCCGGGCCGGTCGCCCGCCACCGACGTGCGCAGCAGGGCGAGCCGCGGCATCGGCGTGAGGTCGTCGAACGCGGGCAGCTCTTCGTGGAACTCCCAGGTGCCGAAGCGGTCCGGGGCGTCGAGCAGCCGGACGGGGTCGCGCAGGATCCCCCGCGGCGTCGGCGCGGGCCGGGCCGGCGGCGGGACCGTGTCGGGCACCTTGTGGTAGCGGGCGATCACGTCGCGGAAGGCGTGGTACTTCGGTGTCGGGTCGCCGGCTTCGTCCAGCGGCGCGTCGTAGTCGTAGGAGGTGATCAGCGGCTGGTAGACGCCCTTGTCGTTGGCACCGCTGGTGAGCCCGAAGTTGGTGCCGCCGTGGAACATGTACAGGTTGACCGAGGCGCCGGCGGCGAGCAGCGCGTCGAGCTCCGCCGCCGAATCCGCGGCCGACGTCGTGTGGTGGTGGGCACCCCAGTGGTCGAACCAGCCGTTCCAGAACTCGCTGCACATCAGCGGCCCGGTCGGCTGGTGCGCGCGCAGGATCGCCAGCCGCGCCTCGGCGCCGGACCCGAACGACGCGGTCCGGTGCAGCCCGTCGAGGCTGCCGGCGGCCAGCATCTCCGGTGTCGGCTGGTCCACTGTGGTCAGTGGCACGGTGACGCCGGATTCGCGCGTGTGCTCGGCGAGCGCCGCCAGGTAGCGCTTGTCGTCGCCGAACGCGCCGTATTCGTTCTCCACCTGGACCAGCAGCACCGGACCGCCGCGGTCGATCTGGTGCGGGACGACGACCTCGTACACCTTCGTCAGGTACTCGCGGACCGCGGCCAGGTACTTCGGCTCGTACCGGCGCACCCCGACCGAGGGGTCGCGGAACAGCCACGCCGGCAGCCCGCCGTTGTCCCACTCGGCGCAGATGTACGGGCCGGGCCGGACGATCGCGTACATCCCGGCCTCGGCGACGAGCCGCAGGAAGCGGTCCAGGTCGAGGCCGCCCGACAGGTCGAACGCGCCGGGCTCGGGGGCGTGCGCGTTCCACGCCACGTACGTCTCGATGGTGTTGAGCCCCATCCGCCGGGCCTTGTCGATCCGGTCGGCCCACAGGTCCGGGTGCACCCGGAAGTAGTGCAGGGCGCCGGACAGGATGCGGAACGGGCGGCCGTCGAGCAGGAAGTCGTGCTCCCCGATGGCGAACTCAGGCATCCGGGCCCGCCTGCGGGGTCAGCTGCAGCACGGTCCAGGACAACGGTGGCAGTGTCACGGTGATGGTGGTCCCCCCGGGATCGGACGTCGCGACGGCGCCGGGCAGCGGCACCGGCCGGACCGGTTGTGCGTCGGCGGTGTTGACGGCGTGCCGCGTCTCGCCGTCGGGCGTGGTCAGGGTCTCGGCGGCGTACACGCCGAACCGGGCGCCACGCAGGCGGATGCGGACCTCGGTCGGGGACGCCGTCGCGCGGTTGGTCAGGAACACCGCGCCGCGCCCGCCGTCCTCGACCGTCGCGGCGGCGTCGACCAGGTCGACTTCGCCGTGCTGGGCGGTGCGAAGCCGCTCGCCTTCGACGGCCAGGCGCAGGCTCGCCCCGCCGGCCAGCGCGGCGACCTGCCGGAACGGGTGGAACGTCGTCTGCCGCCACGCCGGGCCGCCGGGCTCGGAGCGGATCGGCGCGATGACGTTCACCAGCTGCGCCTGGTTCGCCATGGTGACGCGGTCGACGTTGCGCAGCAGGGAACTCAGCAGCGAGCCGACGACGACCGCGTCGGTGACGGTGTAGGTGTCCTCGATGATCCGCGGGTGCTGCCGCCAGCCGCCCTCGGCGAGTTTCGCCTGGTCGACCTCGTTCCAGCGGCGCAGGTCCCAGACGTTCCACTCGTCGACGCTGATCCCGATCGTCTTGTCGAGACCCAGCTCCGCCAGTGTTTCGTCGATGACCCCGGCCGTCGTGGTGATGTAGCGGTCCAGCGCGGCCGCGCTGGCCAGGTAGCTGTCGGTGTCGCCGTGCAGTTCCTGGTAGTAGGCGTGCAGCGAGATGTGGTCGGCCAGCTCGGCCGTGTGGCGCAGCACCGTGCGCTCCCACGAGCCGAACGTCGGCATGTCGGCGTGCGAGCTGCCCGCGACGACGAGCTCGACGTCCGGGTCGATCATCCGCATGAGCCGGGCGGTCTCCGCGGCCAGGCGGCCGTACTCCTCGGCCGTCTTGTGGCCGATCTGCCACGGGCCGTCCATCTCGTTGCCCAGGCACCAGAGCTTGAAGCCGAACGGGCGGTCGGCGCCGTTGGCGCGCCGCCGCTCGCTGAGCTCCGTGCCGCCGGCGTGGTTGCAGTACTCGAGGACGTCGGCGGCCTCCTGGACGCCGCGGGTGCCGAGGTTGACCGCGTACATCACCTCGGCACCCGCGGCTTCGGCCCACGCGGCGAATTCGTGCAGGCCGAAGCGGTTGGACTCGACGCTGTGCCACGCCGGGTCCAACCGGACCGGCCGGGTTTCGGCCGGTCCGACGCCGTCTTCCCAGCGGTAGCCGGAGACGAAGTTGCCACCGGGGTAGCGGAGCACGGTCGGGCCGAGCTCGCGGACCAGCTCGAGCACGTCGCCGCGGAACCCGCGGTCGTCCGCTGTGGAGTGTCCGGGTTCGTAGATCCCGGTGTAGACGGACCGGCCCATGTGCTCGACGAAGGAGCCGAAGAGGCGGCGCGGGACCGGGCCGATGACCTGGGCGGGGTCACCGACGTCGCCTTCGATGTGGACGGTCATCCGGCGCTGACCGTGAAGCCCTGCTGGTTGCCGTAGTCGACGATGGCCTGTTGCCAGGCCGCCAGCCCGGCGTCGAGCCCGGTGGCGTTCACGTAGGCCTTGCCGGCGGTGTCGCTGAAGACGCTGTTGGCGTAGGTCTGGTACGGCAGGTAGGTCCAGCCCGGCGCGACGTCCTTCGACGCACTCGTCAGCACCTGGTTGATCTTCTGGCCGGCGAAGTACGGCACGGCCTCGTCGACGAACGCGGGCGAGGTCAGGTCGGCCGTGGTGGACGGGAAGCCGCCGCTCTTGATGAAGGGCTGCACGCCGCCGGCGTGGTTGAGCCAGCGCACGAACCCCGCGGCCAGCGCCGGGTTCTTGCTCTGCTTGACCACGGACTGGGCGCTGCCGCCGTTCTCCGCGGTCACCGGCTTGCCGTCGTAGGTCGGCATCGGGGCCACCGCCCACTTGCCGGCGCCACCGGGCACCGACGAGATGAAGTTGCCCGGCATCCAGGCGCCGGTGACCAGGGAGGAGATGGTGCCGTCGCCGAGGGCGCGGAACCAGTCGTCGGACCACTCCTTGACCGGGGCGAGCAGCTTGCCCTGGATCAGCTGGTCCCACATCGCGGTCCACTTCTTGGTGCCCGCGTCGCCGAAGTTGACCTTCACGTTCCGGCCGTCGACGGTGAACGGGCGCCCACCGGCCTGCCAGATCATGCTCAGCACGAACCCGGCGTCACCGGTGTCCGAGGTGATGTACTTTGTGGGGTCGGCGGTGTGCAGCTTCTTGGCCGCGTCGACGTACTCGGCCCAGGTCTTCGGCACGGCGATGCCGTTTTTGTCGAAGACCTCCTTGTTGTAGAACAGGGCCATCGGGCCGGAGTCCTGCGGCAGGCCGTAGATCCCGTTGCCGTTCTTCACCTGCGCCCACGTCGAGGCGCTGTAGTCCTTTTCGAAGGAACCGAACCCGAACTGGTTGAGGTCGGCCAGCGAGTCGGTCAGCGCGAACTGCGGGAGGGCGTAGTACTCGATCTGGGCGACGTCGGGGGCACCCGAGCCGGCCTTGATCGCGTTCTGCAGCTTGGTGTACTCCTCCTTGTTCGTGCCCGCGTTGACGTAGTTGACCTTGACGTTCGGGTATTCCTTCTGGAACGCGGCCACCTGGTCCTTGGCCGACGGCGTCCAGCTCCAGTACGTGATCTCGCCGCCGGCCTTCAGCGCGGCGTCGACGGAGTCCTGGGTGCCGGTGGCGGCGGCGGGGGCGGACGGCGTGCCCCCGGACGAGCAGCCGACCGCGAGCGCGGCGGCCAGCGCGACGGCGGCGGCCGCCTTGGCGCGGGTGCGGAATCTTGACATCGGGTGTCCCTTCACGGCGGTGTGACGGCGGGTTACTGCTTAACGCTTCCGGCGCTCAGCCCGGACTGCCAGAACCGTTGCATGAGCAGGAAAGCGACGACGAGGGGAATGATGGTGAGCAACGACCCGGTGAGGACCAGGTTGAAGATCGGCTGGGCGCCTGCCCCGTTGGCCTGCGCGCTCCACTGGTTGAGCCCGACGGTCAGCGGGTACCACTTCGGTTCGCTGAGCATGATCAGCGGCAGGAAGTAGTTGTTCCACGTCTGCACCATCGTGAACAGCGTGACCGTGATGATCCCGGGGACCAGCTGGCGCAGGGTCACGGTGAGGAAGATCCGGAGCTCGCCCGCGCCGTCGATCCGCGCCGCTTCCAGCAGCTCGTCGGGGATGGCGTCGGCGGCGTAGACCCAGATCAGGTACAGGCCGAACGGGCTGATCAGCGACGGGATGATGACCGCCAGCGGCGTGTTCGTCAGCCCGAGCTTGCTGAACATCAGGAACGTCGGCACGGCCAGCGCCGTCGGCGGCACGGCCACCGCCCCGAGGACGACGGCGAACACCGCGCGGCGGCCCGGGAAGCGGTACTTGGCCAGCCCGTAGCCCGCCGCCGTGGCGAGGATCGTCGCGCCACCGGCGCCGACCACGACGTACAGCAGGGTGTTGCCGAGCCAGCGGAAGAAGATGCCGCCGTTGTAGGTGAACGTCTGGCCGATGTTGTCGAACAGCGCGAACGTGTCGCCGAAGGACAGCCCTGAGGTCGAGAACAGGGACGGCTGGGTCTTGGACGCGTTGATCACCAGCCACACCAGGGGAACCAGGGTGTAGATCAGGTACAGCGCCATGAAGCCGGTGAGGACACGGGACTTGCGGGGCTTGGTCACGGAAAAGGCAGCCACGTCACATCTCCTTCCGGGAGCCGCGCAGCTGCACGACGTAGGCGATGACCGCGGTGATCACGCCCATCACGATCGCGACGGTGGCGGAGTAGTTGTACTGCTGCCCGTTGAAGGAGAGGTTGTAGGCGTACATGTTCGGCGTGTAGAACGTCCCGATCGTGTTCGGCACCAGGTTGCGCATGATGTTCGGCTCGTTGAACAGCTGGAAGCTGCCGATGATCGAGAAGATCGTGGCGACCACGATGGCGCCCCGGATCGCGGGGAGCTTGACGGACAGGATCGTGCGGAACGTGCCGGCGCCGTCGATCGCGGCGGCCTCGAACAGTTCCTTGGGGATCACCTTCAGCGCGGAGTAGAAGATGAGCATGTTGTAGCCCACGAACTCCCACGTGACGATGTTCCCGATCGACGTGAGCAGCCAGTTCGGCGACAGCGGCTTGATGGAGTCGGTGCCGAGCAGGTGGTTCAGGTCGGCGGCGAGCCCGAAGTGGTCACCGTAGATGAAGCCCCACATCAGGGCGGCGACCACGGCGGGGACCGCGTACGGCAGGAAGATCACGATCCGGAAGAACCCGGCGGCGTGCAGCCGGGCGCTGTCGATCGCCAGGGCCGCGACCAGCGCGAGCACCAGCATGATCGGCACCTGCACGGCGAGGAACACCAGCACCCGCCGGAAGGCCTCCCAGAACTTCGGGTCGCCGAAGACCTGCACGTAGTTGTCGGCGCCGACGAAGACGGTGCCGCCGAAGAAGGCCTGGTCGCGGAAGAGGCTCAGCACGAACGCGTACACGACCGGCGCGATGAAGGTCAGCGCGAACACCAGCATGAACGGGGCGACGAAGAGCCAGCCCCGCCATTTCCGCCGCGGCCGGCGGGCCGCGGGTGCCCGGCGCGCCGGCACCGGCGCGGGCGGAGCCGCTGTGGACGTCATCGTCTCTCCGAGTGGTCACCTGAGCCGGATGCTGGACCCGGCCTCATGTTTACGTCAACATGGACGGCCGCAGAGTAACTTGTTGACGTAAACATGTCCAGGACATCCAGGAGTGACCGTGCCACCCCACTCAGTGACCCCGTCCGCTTCCGGTCGCGCCGGACGGCGGCGGGGACCGTCGATGGCGGACGTGGCCCGCGAGGCGGGCGTGTCGGGCCAGACGGTCTCCCGGGTGGCCAACGGCAAGACCAATGTGGACGACGCCACGCGCGAGCGGGTCCTGGCCGCGATGCGCCGGGTCGGCTACCGGCCCAACAGCGCGGCCCGCGCCCTGCGCAACGGCCAGTTCCGCAGCATCGGCGTGATCATTTCGGCGCTGCCGACGTTCGGCAACAGCCGCACCCTCGACGCCATCGCGGCGGCGGTCGTCCCGGAGGGGTTCTCGATCATCCTGATGCCCGTGACGCGGCCGACCCAGGGCGAGGTGACGGGCGCGTTCAGCACGTTGAACGAGCAGGCCGTCGACGGCGTCATCATCCTCATCGAGCAGCACCAGCTCGACCAGAGCGAGATCGAGCTGCCCCACGGGCTCCCGGTGGTGGTGATCGACTCGAGCGCCCGCTACGACTACCCGGTGGTGGACAACGACCAGGCCGACGGCGCGGCCCGGGCGACCAGCCACCTGCTCTCGCTCGGGCACGCCACGGTCTGGCACATCGCGGGGCCGCCGCAGTCCTACTCCGCGGAGCGGCGCCGAAAGTCGTGGCAGGCCACTTTGGAGCGCGCGGACCGCGCGGTACCACCGGTGCTGACCGGCGACTGGTCACCGGAATCGGGCTACCAGGCGGGCTTGCGCCTGGCGGCGGACCCGGCGGTGACGGCGGTGTTCGCGGCCAACGACCAGATGGCGCTGGGCTTGCTGCGCGCACTGCACGAGACGGGCAGGCGGGTGCCGGCCGAGGTGAGCGTGGTCGGCTTCGACGACATGGAGGAGTCGGCCCACTTCTGGCCCCCGCTCACCACGATCCGCCAGTCGTTCGAGGCGGTCGGCCGCCACGCGGTGAAGGCCCTCCTGACGGAGATCGAGACGGGCACGGAGGCCGGCGAACCGGTCCTGCTCCCAACGGAACTGGTCATCCGTTCCAGCACCGCCCCACCCCCCGCCTAAAGCCCGCCCCTCACCCGTGTCCGCGCAGGCATCACACGTGACTGCGCAGGCATCACCCGTGACTGGGCAGGCATCACCCGTGACTGCGCAGGCATCACACGTGACTGGGCAGGCATCACACGTGACTGGGCAGGCATCAGCGCGATGCCCCTCCAATCACGCGTGATGCCCCTCCAGTCACGAATGATGCCTCTCCAATCACGGGTGATGGCGTTCCAATCACGGGTGATGCCGCTTTGCGCACGCGGCGGCGGAGCGGTTTTGTCGGTGCTTGCCGGTAGCGTGGAAGACGGGGGGCGCCCCCGCGGGTCTGCGGGCTTAGCCGGCTTCGTCGTGGCCCGTGCCGATCGAGCCGAGCTTGCCGGTACCCGGGGCTGGGCAGCGGCGCGAGCCGGCCGGGTGGGTGCGCGGGCCGCGAGCGAAGCGGGGCGAGACGGGGAGATGGCGCGTTTCAGGGCGCGGGCACGGGGGAATTACCGGCCACCAAGCCGGAAGTCCCGGTACCGCGAACGTCGCAGTGGCGTGGACCATTCGGCTCCACCCACGGAAACGAGGCCGTCATGCTCGCCATTCTCGCCGCCGTCCTCTTCGGGCTCGCCCTGCTCATGGAGCTGGCCGGGTTCGGGCTGGGCCCGGTGATCACCACCGGGACGCTCACCACCGCCGGGCTTCTGTGCGTTGCCCTGCACCTGGCCGGTGTCGCCACCGACCGGTCGCGGTTCACCCGGCGGCGGCGTCGTCGCTGACTCGCTTCAGCACCTGCGCGAACACCTCCGGCGACTGGGCTCCCGCCACGCCGTACCGCCGGTCGATCACGAAGAACGGGACGCCGGACGCGCCGAGTGCGCGAGCCTGCTCGCCGTCCGCCGCCACTTCCGCTTCGTACGCGTCGGACTCCAGCACGGCTCGCGCCTCGGACGCGTCCAGTCCCGCTTCCGCGGCGAGCGACACCAGCGAATCGTGGTCGAACAGCGAGCGCCGCTCGGTGAAGTGCGCCGCGTAGAACCGGTCGACGACGGCGTCGGCGATGCCGTGCTCCGCCGCCAGATGGACCAGGCGGTGGCCGTCGACCGTGTTGCCCATGTGGACGCCGTCGAGGTGGTACTCGAGGCCGTCGGCGGCCGCGCGCTGCTCCATCTGCGCTTCCATCGCGTCGGCTTCTTCCAGCGTCCGGCCGTACTTCTCGGCCAGCACCTCGCGCGTCGGCCGGGAAGTGCCGCGCGGGAACGAAGGATCCAGCTGGAACGAGTGGTGCACGACGTCGACGTCGACGCCGGCTTCGGCCACCGCCCGTTCGAAGCGGCGTTTGCCGAGATAGCACCAGGGACAGACCAGATCGGACCAGATGTCTACGCGCACGAAAACCACGCTAGCCCAACGGACCGCGCGCACTTCAAGGTAACCGGCGCCCACCTGGGCACTAGGGTGAACCGGTGACCGTCTCGACCGACGACATCGTCCGGCACGCGGCCCGGCTGCTGATGACCGGGACCCGCCTCGACCTCGGCCGGATGGCGGCCGAGCTCGGGATCTCGCGCACCACCTTCTTCCGGCGCGTCGGCAACCGCGACGACCTGATGGGCGCCGGGCTGCGGCTGATGTCGGACCGGACCTGGCAGCGCGCGCTCGACGGCTGGCGCGCCCGGCACGGCGACGCGGTCCGCACGCCGGACGGCCGGCTGCGCTGCCTGTGGGTCATGGAGGAGTACCGCCGCGAGGTCGCCGCCAGCGAAGGCATGCGCAAGCTGATCGAAGCGGAGTCGGCGGTCGCCCTCCGCGTGCTGACCGATCCGCGCGGCGCCGTCCAGCCCGGCCTGGTCGACGCGCACGTCGAGCTGTTCCGCGCCGACGCCGACGCCGCCGGGCTGGCCCCGCTCGTCGGGCTGCCGGACCTGGCGTTCGCGGTGGTCCGGCTCGGTGAATCGTTCCTGTACTCCGACGTCCTGGCCGCCCGCTCGGTGGACCTGACCGTGGCGACGACGCTCGTCGACACCCTGGTGCGCGGGGCCCTGGACCCGGTCCGGGTTCACTGAGCGACCGCACAGTTCGTCAGACCACTCCCCCATTCGGAGGATGTGGAACATTTCGCCAAGGTGTTTCATAGGCCTCGGGAAAGCGGTTACCCCGCACCCCGCCCGCGGCACCCGTTTCCGTTGCCGTGCACTCGATCCACCGATCCGCCCGTCTGTGTCCGGGCGTACTTTCGCCTGCCCGGGGAAAGAGAGCGATCCATGTCTGCACTCATCAGCCCGCCGACGACGTCCGGCCCGAGTGGGAAAATTTCCCGCCGCCGTGGGTGGCGGGGCAAGGCCGCCGGCGTGGTGCTGGCCGCCTTGGCGGTGACCACGGCCGTCGCCGCGCCGGCGCCCGCCGCCGAAAACCCGTACGAGCGGGGCCCCGCCCCGACCACGTCCAGCATCGAAGCCAGCCGCGGCTCGTTCGCGACGAGCACCGTCACGGTGTCGCGGCTGGCCGTCTCCGGCTTCGGCGGCGGCACGATCTACTACCCGACGACCACGACCGCCGGCACGTTCGGCGCCATCTCGATCGCGCCCGGCTTCACCGCCACCCAGTCGAGCATCGCGTGGCTGGGCCCGCGGCTGGCCTCGCAGGGCTTCGTGGTGTTCACCATCGACACCCTGACCACCTCCGACCAGCCCGACAGCCGCGGCAGGCAGCTGCTGGCCTCCTTGGACTACCTGACGCAGCAGAGCTCGGTGCGCGCACGCATCGACAGCAGCCGGCTCGGCGTCGTCGGGCACTCCATGGGCGGCGGCGGCACCCTCGAAGCGGCGCGTTCGCGGCCGTCGCTGCAGGCCGCGGTGCCACTGACCGGCTGGAACCTGACGAAGAACTGGTCGACGCTGCGGGTGCCGACGCTCGTCGTCGGGGCGCAGTCGGACACGATCGCGCCGGTGGCGTCGCACTCGATCCCGTTCTACACGAGCCTTCCGTCCACACTGGACCGCGCGTACCTCGAACTGCGCGGGGCCAGCCACTTCGCGCCGAACACCGAGAACACGACGATCGCGAAGTACACGCTGTCCTGGCTCAAACGGTTCATCGACAACGACACCCGGTACGAGCAGTTCCTCTGCCCGATCCCGAGCACCAGCCTGTCCATTTCGGACTACCGGGGCAACTGCCCGCACAACGGCTAGGCGGATCGGCCGGGCACGCCGAGGGTCACGACGACCTTGCCCTCGGCGTGCCCGGCCGGCTGCACCCAGCGCCCCGCCGGGCCGCCGACGGCGGCGAACCTGCCGTCGCGCGAGAGCACCCGGCGGCAGGCGAACACCGAGTGGCCGCCTGCGAAATCGCCCACGACCACCCGGACTCGACCCTGGGCTGGTGCGACGACCAGGCCGAGTACGAGTTCGGCCTGGACCTCACCCTCGACGGCCTCGACCGGCGGCGGGAGGGTTGGCCCACCCAGTGGAACACCCCCGCGCCCGGGGGCAGAATCGGCTGCGTGTCACGACCACTGCGGAAGCTCGGCTTCCTGACCATCGGCCTGTTCGACGCGGCCGACCCACGCCGGGGCCACGAATCGACGCTGGAGATCATCGAGCTGGGCGAACGGCTCGGGTTCGACAGCGCCTGGGTGCGCCACCGGCACCTTCAGCACGGCATCTCCTCGCCGGTCGCCGTGCTGGCCGCGGCGACCCAGCGGACCAGCCGGATCGAGCTGGGCACCGCCGTGATCCCGCTCGGCTGGGAGAACCCGCTGCGGCTGGCCGAGGACCTCGCCACCGTCGACCTGCTCTCCGGCGGGCGGCTCAACCCGGGCCTCAGCGTCGGCCCGCCGATGCGCTGGGACGAGGTCAAGCACGCCCTCTACCCGGACACCGCCGACGTCGAGGACTTCTCCTACGAACGCGTCCGGCGGTTCCTGGATTTCGTGCGCGGCGAGCCGGCGACGGGGTTCAGCGGCACCGCGGGCTTCGAGGTGTTCTCCGACCGCGTCCAGCCGCAGTCGCCCGGGCTCGGCGACCGGCTCTGGTACGGCGGTGCGAGCCTGCGCTCGGCGGAGTGGGCGGGCGAGCACCGGATGAACTTCCTGACCAGCAGCGTGGTCAAGGCCGAAGGCGAATCCACGGACTTCGCCGAGATCCAGCTCTCGCACATCCGGACCTTCCTCGAGCACCACCCCGCCGGCCGCGTCTCCCAGGGCCTGGTCGTGATCCCCACCGACAGCGCGACGCCGGAACAGCGCGCGAAATACGAAGCCTACGCGGAGAAACGGCTGCCCCGCACCGCGGAACCGCAGGGCCCCGCGCGGATGCTGTTCTCCCCCGACTTCGTCGGCACGTCCGCGGAAATCGCCGGACGGCTGCACGAACACGCGGCGTTCCGCGAAGTCGACGAGGTGGCTTTCGCCCTGCCGTTCACCTTCGAGCACGAAGATTACGTGCAGATCCTCACCGACATCGCGGAACGCCTGGGGCCGCTGCTGGGCCGTTGACTACTTGTTGGTGCCCGGGGTCAGCACCTTGTCGATCACGAAGACCGTGGCGTTCTTCGTGGGAATGTTGCCGCACAGGATCTTCGCGCCGTTGACGGTCATGTTCTCGCCCGAGCCCTCGATCTTCAGCGGCCCGCCCGCGGTGTTCAGGGACTCCAGCGAACCGGCCGAGGCGAGGCCCTTGGCGTCGTAGCGCTTGCCGACCACGTGGTACTGCAGAATCGGCGACAACTCGGCGGGCTTGCCGGCCAGCTCGTTGAACTTGGCGTCACCGAGGGCGGCGAACGCCGGGTCCGCCGGCGCGAAGACCGTGATGGCCTCCTGGCTGTTGAGCGTGTCGACCAGGTTGGTGGCCTTGACCGCCGCCACCAGCTTGGTCAGCAGCGGGTTGGTCGACGCGGCCGAAGCGACCGGCTGCGGACCCATCGAGTCCAGCGAACCGGGCGCGGAACCCTGCGGCAGCTGCGAACACGCCGGCCCGAACACGTCGGCGTTGGTGGTCACGCCGTTGCCGGCGCCGGACGCCATGCTGGTGGCCGGCGCGGGCACCGACGACGACGGCATCGAGCTGCTGGAACTGCCCGACGAAGCGGTGTCGCTGCTGCTGCACGCGGTCAGCGACAGGGCGGCGACGGCGACGGCGCCGATTCCGGCGACACGGAGCTTGGTCACGAAAATCACTCCCATAAGCGGCTGAGAACTGCTTCTTGCCCTTGATTCGGACCTACCGGGAAATCGGTTTGCCCCCATTCGGGTGATCCGGGTCACCGCGTCGTGAACGTTTCTGTCGGTCACCCGTCAGAAGAACGGGTGCGACGCGCACTTTTCCGGAATAACCGGTTTCAAACGCCCTCCGACGTATTTATGCACCGGCGGCTTCACCGTCGAGCGCTCGTCCGAGGGCCGGAGGTCAGGCGAGGTCGATCCGGGTGACGGCGGGGGTCGTCGGGCCGGGCGAACCACCGGCGGGCTCGACGGTGATCCCGATCCGGTCGACGTCCGGCGGGAGGTCGGCCACGAGCATCCGCTGCGACGCCTCGGACGTCATGACCCCGGCCGACCGGGCGCCCCCGGTGCCGATGAGCCACACCTGGTAGACGTGGCCGGCGTCGAGCGCGGGCAGGTCCGACGCGAGCAGCACGGCCTGGTTCCGGCTGCGCGAGACGACGAGCGTGGCGTGCCCTTCGCCGTCGCCCTGGACCGCGGCCGCGTCCGGGGCGCTCAGCACCGAGTCCACGGGCGCGGGGGCCCGGCCGACGCCGAGCACGACCGCCACCACGGCCGCGGCGGCCGCGCCGAAGAGCGAGATGCGCAGCTGCCACGTCTTGGCCCGGTTCAGCCGGCGGACCACCGGCACCTTCGGCGGCAGCTGGCGGGTGCGGGCCACGTCGGCGAGCACCAGAGCCTTCAGCGACGGCGGCGGGGCGATCGCGGCGGCCACGGCGAGCCGGGCTCCGGTCGCCCGCAGCTCCGCCACTTCCTGGCGGCAGGCGGCGCATTCGCCGAGGTGCCGCTCGAACTCCGAACGGTCCGCTTCGGACACGGCGTCCAGGGCGTACGCCCCGGTCAGGGTGTGCAGCTCGGCGGTCATCGGTCCACCCCCAGGCAGTCGCGCAGCCGGATCAGGCCGTCGCGGATGCGGGTCTTGACCGTGCCCGGGGCGACCTGCAGCACCTCGGCGACCTCGGGATAGGTGTAGCCGTTGTAGTAGGCCAGCACGATCGATTCGCGTTGCAGGTCGGTGAGCGCGGCCAGGCACTGCCGCACCCGCTGCTGCTCCAGACCGGCCAAAGTGGACTCGGTGACCTCGTCGAACGGCCGCCGCACGTCCATCAGCCCGGCCCGTTCCTCGCGGTCGGCACCGGCCTGGTGCGAGCGCACGCGGTCCACGGCCCGCCGGTGGGCGATGGTCAGCACCCACGACAGCGCGCTGCCGCGCTCCGGCTCGTACCTCGTGGCCTTGCGCCACACTTCCACCAGTACCTCCTGCGCCACTTCCTCGGCCTGCGCGTGATTGCGCAGCACGCGCGTCGCGAGGCCGAGCACCGGACCGGCGACGAGGTCGTAGAGTGACGCGAACGCCGTCTCGTCCCCTGCCGCGACGCGCCGGAGCAGTTCGTCGGCGCTCGGCGCGGTCGCCGGCGCCTCATCCGGTTGCAGCCGCAACCGCCCACGCTCACCCATGCCCGGCACCCTCCGCTTCACCCCTGCTTGTGCCAGGGGTTCGCGGCCGGGCGGCCGCCCGGACTGGTGCCCGGTGACCCATCCCACCCGGACGGCGCAAATCCGGCACCGGGACCCATCCGGCGGCGGCGCGGCTCCGAAAGACCGTTCCGGCGGACTCTTTCGGGACGTCCTGGGTCCGGAACGAGTCAGTCAAGACGCCGGGCTGGAGCTCAGTTACCGGCGGTGACCGTGCGTGATGGAGTTGCCCGTTCGGCCACGCCGGCGGTGACCTCGGCCACTTCTTGATCACCCTCGCGTGTGAAAGTTTTTCAGAACGCTGGGCGTTGAACTGACTATGGGTTATCCCTGGAACCAGACGAAGTTAACCGACGAGTAGCAAAGGCGGTCCCATGACGGACCCGTACAGCGTGACCAATGCCCGCATCGATTTCGCCCTGCGTACCTTCGGGGCGGAGCCGCGACCGGTGCCGGCCGAGCTGGAGTACGACACCCGCGATCCGTACGCGGTCGCCGTGGTGCTGCACGCCGGCCCCAGCGCGGTCCGGTGGCTCTTCGGCCGCGACCTGCTGGCCGACGGCCTCCTCGCCCGCTGCGGCGACGGCGACGTGCGCATCGGCCCGGCCGGCGACCCCGCGCTGGTCGTCGTGGAGCTCAGCTCCCCCGACGGCGCCGCGGTGCTCGAAGCACCCGCGAAGGAGATCGCGGCCTTCCTCGACCGCACCTACGACGTCATCCCGGCCGGCAGCGAGACCGACTGGTTCGACTTCGACGAGGAACTCGCGAAGCTTTCCTACCAGGACTGAGTACCGTCCCCGGGTGAGCTTCTTCCTGACGAAGGTCCTCGCCGCCCTCGACGACGGCGGCGCGCACCCCCTCTTCATCCAGGACGGCGTCACCACCTACCACCAGGCCCGCGACCGGCTGCGCCGCCTCCACGGCGGACTGGGCGGCACCGGAACCGTCGCCGTCGATCTGCGCAACCGGCCCGAGACGGTCCTCGTCCAGCTCGCGGCGCTCCTGCGCGGCGCGACCGTGCTCATGGTCCCGGCCTCCGCGCCGGTCCGGGACCGGCTCGCCGCGGCGAGCGGGGCCACCGTCGTCACCGACCGGCCGCGCGACTGGCCCGCGGGCGACGTCCGCACCCTCGACGACCTCGACGCCGAACCGGCGCCACTCGACCCGCCGGAAACGGTCCGCCTGCTCTTCCCCACCGGCGGCACCACCGGCACCCCGAAACTGATCCGGCACAGCGGCATCTACGACGGCATGGCGCACCTCTTCACGCCGTCACCGAACGGCCCGGGCCGCACGCTGCTGGTCGCCCCGATGACGCACATGACCGGCAACGCCACCGTGCTCGGCGCGCTGCTGCGCCGGGACACCGTGGTCGTCCACGACGGTTTCGACGCGGCGGCGGTCCTCGACGCGATCCAGGACCACCGCATCGACACGCTGTCACTGACGCCACCGCGGCTGGCCGCCGTCCTGGACCACCCGAGGCGCCCGGAAACCGACCTCACCAGCGTCCGCTCGCTCTCCCTGGGAGCCGCGCCGCTGCCGCCGCACCGGCTCGCGCAGGCCCTCGACGTCTTCGGGCCGGTCGTCGGCCAGGGCTACGGCCTCACCGAGGCGCCGATGATCGCGAGCATCTCCGCCGCCGAGCTGCTCGACCGGCCGGAGCGGCTGGGCTCGGTCGGCCGGATCGTGCCGGGCATGGAGGCGCGCCTCACCGGCGGCGAGGTCGAGGTCCGCGGACTGGCCATGATGGATGGTTATCTCGGCGGCCCGGACATCGGCGCGGGCTGGCTGCGCACCGGCGACCTCGGCCGCTTCGACGACGAGGGCTACCTGTACCTGCTCGACCGCGCGGACGACGTCGTCGTGGCCGGCGAGCACGGCACGAAGGTCCCCACCACCGTCGTCGAACACGCGCTGGAAACGCACCCGGCCGTGCGGAACGCGGCCGTCTTCGGCGTCCCGGGCCCGGACGGCCGGTTGCTGCACGCCGTCGTGGTCGCCTCCGGCGAAGTGACCGAAGACGACCTCAAAACCCACGCGCGGGACGCCTTCGGCCAGGAGCACTACGTCCCGGCGGCCGTGGACTTCGTCGACGCGCTGCCGCTCACCGACGTCGGCAAGGTGGACAAGCGCGCCCTCGTTCAGCTCGTGACGGCCCCGTAGGACGACGACCGCACCAGCTTCACGTACTTGCCGAGCACTCCGTCCGGGTACTTGGCCGGCAGCGGCTGCCAGCCCTCGCGGCGCCGGGCCAGCTCGGCCGCGTCGACCAGCAGGTCCATGCTGCGCGCCTTGATGTCCACGGCGATCCGGTCGCCGGTGCGGACGAAGGCGATCGGCCCGCCGTCGACCGCCTCCGGCGCGACGTGCCCGATGCACAGGCCGGTGGTGCCGCCGGAGAACCGGCCGTCGGTCAGCAGCAGGACGTCACGGCCCAGCCCGGCGCCCTTGATGGCCGCGGTGATCGCCAGCATCTCCCGCATCCCCGGGCCGCCCTTGGGTCCTTCGTAGCGGATGACGATGACGTCGCCGGCCTCGATGCGGCCCTCGTTCAGCGCCGCCATCGCCTCCTGCTCGCGCTCGAACACCCGCGCCGGGCCCTCGAAGCTGGCCGTGTCGAAGCCCGCGGACTTCACGACCGCGCCTTCGGGGGCGAGCGAGCCGCGCAGGATGGTGATGCCGCCGGTCGGGTGCAGCGGGTTGTCCAGGGGCCGCAGGACCTCGCCGTCGATCGGGTCCGGGTCCAGCTCGGCGAGGTTCTCGGCCACCGTGCGCCCGGTGACGGTGAGCGCGTCGCCGTGGATCAGGCCCTCGTCCAGCAGGGCCTTCATCAGCACCGGGATGCCGCCGTGGCGGTCGATGTCCTGCATCACGTACTTGCCGAACGGCTTGAGGTCCCCCAGGTGCGGGACGCGGTCGCCGATGGTGTTGAAGTCGTCCAACGTCAGCTCGACCTTGGCTTCGTGCGCGATGGCCAGCAGGTGCAGCACGGCGTTGGTCGAACCACCGAGGGCCATCACGACGGTGATGGCGTTCTCGAACGCCTCCCGCGTGAGGATGTCGCGCGCGGTGATGCCGCGTTCGAGCAGCCCGACGACGGCTTCCCCGGACAGGTGCGCGTAGTGATCGCGGCGGCGGTCCGCGGACGGCGGCGCCGCCGACCCCGGCATGCTCATCCCCATCGCCTCGGCCGCCGACGCCATCGTGTTCGCGGTGTACATGCCGCCGCAGGCGCCTTCACCGGGGCAGATGGCGCGTTCGATGCGGTCGAGGTCGGTGGTCCCGAGCCGCCCGGCCCGGCACGCGCCGACCGCCTCGAAGGCGTCGATGATGCTGACGTCCTTTTCCGTGCCGTCGGTGAGCTTCACCCAGCCGGGGGCGATCGTGCCCGCGTAGAGGAACACCGACGCCAGGTCGAGGCGCGCGGCGGCCATCAGCATGCCCGGCAGCGACTTGTCGCAGCCGGCCAGCAGGATCGAGCCGTCGAGCCGCTCGGCCTGCATCACCGTCTCGACCGAGTCGGCGATGACCTCGCGCGAGACCAGCGAGAAGTGCATGCCGTCGTGGCCCATGGAGATGCCGTCGGACACCGAGATGGTGCCGAACTGCAGCGGGTAGCCGCCGGCCGCGTGCACGCCTTCCTTCGACGCCTGGGCCAGCCGGTCCAGCGACAGGTTGCACGGCGTGATCTCGTTCCACGAGCTGGCGACGCCGATGATCGGTTTCGTCCAGTCGCCGTCACCCATCCCGACCGCGCGCAGCATGCCTCTGGCGGGCGCGGCCTCGATCCCGTCGGTCACCGTGCGGCTGCGGGGCTTCGGGTCGATCGTCATCGCGGGCCTCCGATACGACGTTCGGGCGCTGGTCATGTTACCAACGCTCGCGCGGTCCGCTGGCCGGAACGAAGTCCTACCCGCACCCGCGCGAACCGGCGAAAACTCGGGCCATGATCGCCACAGTGGTGTGGGGCACGGGCAACGTCGGCCGTGCGGCAATCCGGGCCGTCGACGCCCACCCGGCGCTGGAGCTCACCGCGGTGCTCGTCCACGACCGGGCGAAGGTCGGCAAGGACGCGGGCGAGCTGGCCGGGCTCGGTTCTTCGCTGGGTGTCGCCGCCACCGACGACATCGAGGCCGTGCTGGCGGCGAGCCCGCGGGCGGTCGTGTACGCCGCTTCGGGCGACGTCCGGTTCGACGACGCGCTCGCCGACATCGTGCGGGCGGTCCGGGCGGGCGCGGTCGTCGTGACGCCGGCCCTCTACCCCCTCTACGACCAGCGGAACGCGCCCCCGGAACTGCGGGACCCGGTGCTGGCCGCCATCGAGGACGGCGGCGGCTCGCTGTTCGTCTCCGGCGTCGACCCGGGCTGGGGCAACGACGTGCTGCCGCTGCTGCTCAGCGGGCTCGGCACGGACGTCGACGTCGTCCGCTGCCAGGAGATCTTCGACTACTCGACCTACGAGCAGCCCGACTCCGTCCGGTACCTGGTCGGGATGGGCCAGCCGATGGACTACGACCCGCCGATGCTGATGACCGGCGTGCCGTCGATGGTGTGGGGCGGGCAGGTCCGGCTGATCGCGCGCGGCCTCGGCGTCGAGGTGACCGAGCTGCGGGAGACCCTGGACCGGCGTCCGCTGGACGAGACCGTCACCACGCGGACCATGGGCGAGTTCGAGAAGGGCACGCAGGGCGCGGTGCGGTTCGAAGTGCAGGGCATCGTCGGCGGCGAGCCGCGGATCGTCATCGAGCACGTGACGCGCATCCACCCGTCGTGCGCGCCCGACTGGCCGGCCCCGCCCAGCGGCGATGGCGCGCACCGCGTGATCATCGAGGGCCGGCCGCGCATCGAGGTCACCGTCGAGGCGACCGACGAAGGCGAGAACCGGTCGGCGGGCGGCAACGCCACCGCCGTCGGCCGCCTGGTCGGCGCCATCGACTGGCTGGCCGCGGCGGAACCCGGCCTCTACGACGCACTCGACGTCCCGCTGCGCCCGGCGGCGGGCAAGCTCGGAAGGAGCCGTCCGTGAACATCGACATCCCCGCGGGCAAGGACCCGATCGGGTACGTCTGGGGCGAACTGGTGCCCGGCATCGGGATCGCCGCGTCGCAGTTCTCGCTGGCGGTGTACGAGCACACGACACTGGGACTGCGGGAGTTCGAGGCCGCGCGGCTGCGGATCGCGCAGATCAACGGCTGCGTCTTCTGCCTGGACTGGCGCACCGAACGCGACGGGCAGAAGGTCGAAGCGGAGTTCGCCGACGCCGTCCTCGAGTGGCGCACCACGGACCGCTTCGACGAGCGGACGCGGCTCGCGGCCGAGTACGCCGAGCGGTACGCGACCGACCACCACCACCTCGACGACGAGTTCTGGAAGCGGATGTCCGCGTCGTACAGCCAGCAGGAGATCGTCGAGCTGAGCATGAGCCTCGGCGCCTGGCTGGCGTTCGGACGACTGAATCACGTCCTCGGCCTCGACACCGTCTGCGTCCTGCCCTCCCACCGGTCGTGAGGGGCGGGCGCCCCTCACGACCGCGGGCTCAGAAGTCCTGCGCGATGATCTTCTCGATGTTGCGTTCCGCCAGCGCGGTGATGGTGACGAACGGGTTGACGCTGGTGTTGCCCGGGATCAGCGAGCCGTCGATCGCGTACAGGCCCGGGTAGCCGGCGAGCCTGCCGTAGTTGTCGGTCGCCTTGCCGAGCACCGCGCCGCCGAGCGGGTGGTAGGTGAGATGGTCGCCCCAGATCTTGTACGTGCCGAACAGGTCGGTCCGGTAGATCGTGCCCTCGGTCGCGTTGATCTTGTCGAAGATGGTCTTCGCCATGTCGATCGACGGCTGCTTCCACGCCGTCTGCCAGTTCAGGTCCACGGTCCGGGTCGAGGGGTTCCAGCTGAACTGGCCCCGGTTCGGGTTCTTCGTGATCGACAGGTAGAACGACGCCCACGTCTCGATCCCGGTCGGCAGCGGCGCCACTTCGGCGAACGCGCCGCCCGCGGCCCAGTTGTCGATGCCACCGCACGGGATGGTCGACTGGGAGGCCCCGGTCGGATCCCAGATGTGGTTGGCGCGCCCGCACATCACGTTCCCGTTGTCGCCCCAGCCCTTGCCGACCTCGCCGTTCAGGTTCGGCAGCGCGCCGGTCGCCTTGAGCTTCACCAGCAGCTTGCTCGTGCCGACGCTGCCCGCGGCGAAGAACACCGTGTCCGCCGTGACGGTCTTGATCGCGGACACCGCACCGGCGGTGGTGAGCTGCTCGATGGTCACGGTGTAGCCGCCGCCGGACGCGGGGAGCACCTGGGTCACGCGGTGCAGCGGCGAGATGGTGACCCGGCCGGTCGCGGCGATCTTCGGCAGGTAGGTCTTCTGCAGCGACTTCTTGCCGTAGTTGTTGCCGTACAGGATTTCCGCGGCCAGCGCCGACTTCGGGACGGTGCCCGCCGCCTCCCGCTCCATGTAGTCCCAGTCGTACACGTCCGGCACGAACACGAACGGGAACCCGGACCGCTGGGCCTGTTTCCGGCCGACGCGGGCGAACTGGTACCAGTCGGTGGTGTCGAACCAGGCCGGGCGGACGTTCGCGACCCCGAGGCCGGCGTTGGCCCGCGGGTAGTAGACGTCGTACATCTCGTTCGCGTCGACCGTGGGGAGGATCGCGCCGAAGTTCTCCCGTTTCGGCGTGACGGCCATGCCGCCGTTGACGAGCGAGCCGCCGCCGACGCCGCGGCCCTGGTACACGGTGATCCCGCTGAACTCCTCGGCGTCGAGGATGCCCGTGTAGCGCGGGATGTCCTTGTCGATGGGGAACCCGAGGAAGTTGGACAACGGCTGCTTCGTCTTGGTGCGCAACCAGAACGAGCGCTGGTCGGGGTTGGTGATGGTGCAGAAGACCTTGCCGTCCGAGCCGGGGGTGTCCCAGGCCATGCCCATTTCGACCAGCTGCACGTCGACGCCGGCCTGCGCGAGCCGCAGCGCGGCGACCGAACCGCCGTAGCCCGACCCGATCACCAGCGCGGACACGCGGGCGCCGTCGGTGACGGCGGCCGCCTGCGCCGGCGCCGCCGTCGCTCGGCCGGCCAGCGCGGCACTCGCCAAGATAGAACCAGTTCCAGCAATGAAGAGACGACGGGATACGGACGCAGAAGTTGTTCTCCACACGGGTTCGCCACTCATGTGTTGTCCTCACCGTTGAGGTATTTTAGAACAAGTTATAGCCGCGCGGTACAGACAAGTCGACATATACCCACGAGTAACCTGGCCGCGTCGGGGGCCGGTGCCGCTGAATGGGCCATGATGGACGACTGTGGAGTCCACCCGAGTGGACCGCTGGCTCTGGGCGGTCCGGCTGACGAAGACCCGCCCGGACGCGGCGGCGGCCTGCCGCGGCGGCCACGTGCGCGTCAACGACAAACCGGCCAAGCCGGCGACCACGGTCGTCCCGGGCGACGAGGTCCGCCTGCGCGTCGGCGGGACGACGAAGATCTTCGACGTGGTCCGCGTGATCCAGAAGCGCGTGGGCGCCCCCGACGCGGCGACGTGCTACGTGGACCGCACCCCGAAGCCACCCCCGGAGACGGCGATCCCGGTCGCCCGCCGCGACCGCGGCACGGGCCGGCCGACCAAAAGGGAGCGTCGCGTGCTCGACGCGTTCCGGTCGCGGCAGGAGCCGTGAAGACCACCGGCCCGTAGTACGCACCAGGCGCTCGAATCACCGGCGGAGTGCCTCGGCGGGTTCATCTTCGCCGAGCAGTGCCGGCGCCTCGACGAGCTCGTGGCGGTACACCGCGGTCAGGAGCGCTTCCCGGCTGGGAAGTGCCGGTAGAGCACGCCTGGCCAACCGGACAACTGTCCGCTAACGTTGAAGCGGACAGTTGTCCACTTACTTTCGAGGAGCGTCATGATCGAGAACAAGGTCGTCGTGATCACCGGGGCGAGCAGCGGGATCGGCGCGGCGACGGCCACCCTGCTGGCCGAGCGCGGCGCGAAGGTCGTGCTCGGCGCGCGGCGCAAGGACAGGCTGGACGCGCTGGCCGGGCGGCTGGGCGCGATCAGCCTGCCGACGGACGTCCGGCGCCCGGAAGACGTCGCCGCGCTGGTGCGGCTGGCGCGGGAGACGCACGGCCGGCTGGACGTCCTGGTCGGCAACGCCGGGGTGGGGCCGATCTCCCCGCTGGACTCCCTGCGCGTCGACGACTGGGACACGATGATCGACGTCAACGTCAAGGGCGTCCTGCACGGCATCGCGGCGGCCCTGCCGGTGTTCCGCGCGCAGGGCTTCGGCCAGTTCGTGCACACGGCCTCGACGGCGGCGTACCGCACGGTGCCGACGATGGCGGTGTACGCGGCCACGAAGACGGCGGTCCGCACGATCTCCGAAGGCCTGCGCCAGGAAGCGGGCCCGGACCTGCGCGTCTCGCTCGTTTCGCCGGGCTTGATCGCGACGGATTTCATCGACGGCATCCCGGAGGCGGAGGTCCGCGACCGGCTCGTGGAGAGCCGCGACGCGGTCGCCATCCCGCCGGAGGCGATCGCCGGCGCGATCGCGTTCGCCATCGACCAGCCGGCGGAGGTGGACGTCAACGAGATCGTCGTGCGGCCGACCGCGCAGGACTAGGTCATTTCGCCCGTCGGCCAAGGGATCGTCGCCGCGGTCGCGGTGTTCCCGGAAATAGCCGGGAATCCGCGCCGCCCGGGTCCGTCTCCGTGGAATGGGGGTAGTTCCCCCGCACGGAGGGAAGCCATGACCACCATCTCGGACCACCTGCTGGCCGAAGCCAGGCCGCTCGTGGTGCGCTACTGCCGCGCCCGGCTGGACCCCGATTCGGCCGACGACGTCGTCCAGGACGTCTGCGTCGCCCTGCTCAAGGCGCTGCCGCGGCGGTCGCCGGAACGGCCGTTCCCCGACTTCGTCTGCGGGATCGCGCGGATGAAGGTCGCGGCCGCGCGCAAGGCGGCCGCCCGGCAGGACGAACCGGTCGCCGAGCTGCCCGACGAACCCGACTCTTCGCTGGGGCCCGAGCACCACGCGTTGCGACGCGAACTGCGCGAGCGGATGGCGAACCTGCTGGGCGTGCTGCCGCGCCGGCAACGGGAGATCGTCGTGCTGCGGGTGGTCGTCGGCCTGTCGGCGGAGGAAACCGCGGCCGCCGTCGGCTCGACGCCGGGCGCGGTCCGCGTGGCCCAGCACCGGGCGCTGGGGCAGCTGCGCAAGGCCGTGACCAACCCGTGAGGGCTACCCTGGCCGGGTGAGCGACAGCGAGAATTTCGAAGGACGCGACGTCGGGTCCGGAGTCTCCGTCATCCGCGAAAGCACGGACGTCGTCGGCTCCGGCCCGCGGCTGCACCGGCACCCCTACACCGAAACGTTCGTCATCATCCGCGGGCGGGCGCGGTTCACCGTCGGCGACGAGCAGCGCGACGGCGGCGCCGGGGACGTGCTCGTCGTCCCGGCCGGCACACCGCACAAGTTCGCCGTGCTCGGCCCCGGGGTCTACGAGGCCGTGCACATCCACGAAAGCGACCACTTCAGCACCGAATGGCTGGAGTGAAGGGCTAGATGTACTGACCTGTGAGGTTGGGGACGCGGCTGGCGGGTGGGTGGCCTGCGAGTGCGGTGTGTCCGCGGTGATGGTTGTAGGTGTGCAGCCAGTGTGGCAGGTCGCGGCGTCGTTCGGTCTCGGTTCGGTAGGGCTGGGCGTAGGCCCATTCTTCGAGCAGGGTGCGGTTGAAGCGTTCGACTTTGCCGTTGGTCTGCGGCCGGTAGGGCCGGGTGCGTTTGGGTGCGATCGCCGCGTCGCGCAGCGTGTCGCGCCACAGGTGTGAGCGGTAGCAGGCGCCGTTGTCGGTCAGCACCCGCCGGATGGTGATGCCGTAGCCGGCGAAAAACGCCTGGGCGCGGGCCCAGAAGGCGACCGCGGTTTCCGTGGTCTCGTCGGCATGGATTTCGGTGTAGGCCAGCCTGCTGTGGTCGTCGACGGCGTTGTGCAGGTAGGCGTAGCCGTGGCCGCGTTGACCGCTGTTGCGGCGCCCGGCGGCGCGGCCGAGGGCGCGGTGGCCGCCGCCGTCGGGGATGTTGCCCAGCTTCTTGATGTCCACGTGGACCAGGTCGCCGGGGGCGGGGTGTTCGTAGCGGCGGATCGGGGTGGCGGTGGCTCGGTCGAGGTGTGTCAGCCGGGCCAGCCGGTAGCGGGTCAGGATTCGGTGCACCGTGGAGGGGTTGAGGCCGAGCAGGTAGGCGATCCGCGCGGGTCCCCACCGGCGGATCACCCGGACCTTGATGACTCGCCGCTCGGTCCGCGTCGGTGTCCGGGCCGGACTGGTGCGGGGGCGGCTGGACCGGTCGGCCATGCCGGCTTCGCCGAGGTCGCGGTAGCGGCCGGCCCAGCGGGCGGCGGTGGAGACCGACACCTGGAACCGTTCCGCGGCCCGTCGTAGCGGCCAGCCGTCCTCGACCACACAACGGGCCAGGCGCAGTCTGCCGGTTGGGGTGAGGGGTGCGTTAGCGTGGATCACGAGGGCCTCCGTGAGGCGGGGTAGACGTCGCAATCCACACCGAACCCAGAGGCCCTCCCTCACACCAAGATCATCCAATCACGTGTCACCACGATCGCAACCTCCCCGGGCA
>NZ_JMQI01000007.1 GCF_000695625.1 Amycolatopsis rifamycinica | reverse complement strand
CTCCGGCCCCAGGATGCGACGAGCCGACATCGAGGTGCCAAACCATGCCGTCGATATGGACTCTTGGGCAAGATCAGCCTGTTATCCCCGGGGTACCTTTTATCCGTTGAGCGACACCCCTTCCACCAGGAGGTGCCGGATCACTAGTCCCGACTTTCGTCCCTGCTCGACATGTCTGTCTCACAGTCAAGCTCCCTTGTGCACTTGCACTCAACACCTGATTGCCAACCAGGCTGAGGGAACCTTTGGGCGCCTCCGTTACTCTTTAGGAGGCAACCGCCCCAGTTAAACTACCCATCAGGCACTGTCCCTGAACCAGATCATGGCCCGAGGTTCAGATTCCCAATTCGACCAGAGTGGTATTTCAACAACGACTCCACCACAACTAGCGTTGCAGCTTCACAGTCTCCCACCTATCCTACACAAGCCGAACCGAAAACCAATACCAAACTATAGTAAAGGTCCCGGGGTCTTTCCGTCCTGCCGCGCGTAACGAGCATCTTTACTCGTAGTGCAATTTCGCCGGGCCTGTGGTTGAGACAGCCGGAAAGTCGTTACGCCATTCGTGCAGGTCGGAACTTACCCGACAAGGAATTTCGCTACCTTAGGATGGTTATAGTTACCACCGCCGTTTACTGGCGCTTAAATTCTCAGCTTCACCCCCCAAAGGGAGTTAACCGGTCCTCTTAACGTTCCAGCACCGGGCAGGCGTCAGTCCATATACATCGTCTTGCGACTTCGCATGGACCTGTGTTTTTAGTAAACAGTCGCTTTCCGCTGGTCTCTGCGGCCACCCACCCCTAGCCCGCGAAGGGCTTCAGGATGTTTGGCCCCCCTTCTCCCGAAGTTACGGGGGCATTTTGCCGAGTTCCTTAACCACAGTTCACCC
>NZ_JMQI01000006.1 GCF_000695625.1 Amycolatopsis rifamycinica | reverse complement strand
GGGCGCCCGCCTCGGCGCGGCGGCCGGCGGGCGGCCCGTGCTGGTGGGCGGCCTGCCCGGCGTGGTCGCCTGGCGCCAGGACGGGACGCCGCTGTCGGTGGTGGCGTTCACGGTGGCCGAAGGGCGGATCGTGCGCATCGCCGCGGTGGCGGACCCGGTGAAGCTCGCGTCGATGGAGCTGCCTGAGCCACCAAGAACCGTCGGTGGTGCTCGGTAAGCTGGAAACCGGGGGCCGGAGGCCGAGCTGAGGCGCCGGACCGCGGCAGTAGAGGGCCCGCACGAGCCATGCTCCGCACAGTTGCGCAAAGCGCAACACGTTGCGGAATCTCACTCATGCGGATGTCGCCATCTCCGCATGATCCGTGATTAGCTGCGGTCGACCAGCAGCGCAGCCGGAAGGTGGTTCGAATGCCCTACGAGGTCCAGGGGGTCGTTTCGCGGGCGAAGGGCGAGCCCGTTTCGCTGGAGACCGTCCTCGTGCCCGATCCCGGTCCCGGCGAAGCCGTCGTGAACGTGCGGGCCTGCGGGGTCTGCCACACCGACCTGCACTACCGCGAAGGCGGGATCAACGACGACTTCCCGTTCCTGCTCGGCCACGAGGCCGCCGGTGTCGTCGAGGCCGTCGGCGAAGGTGTCACCGACCTCGAGCCGGGCGACTACGTCATCCTCAACTGGCGTGCCGTCTGCGGCACCTGCCGGGCCTGCAAGCGCGGCAAGCCGTGGTACTGCTTCTCCACCTTCAACGCCTCCCAGCCCATGACGCTGAGCGACGGCACCAAGCTGTCGCCCGCCCTCGGTGTCGGGGCCTTCCTCGAAAAGACCCTTGTCCACAGCGGACAGTGCACCAAGGTCGACAAGCGGGCCGAGCCCGCCGTGGCCGGGCTGCTCGGCTGCGGTGTCATGGCCGGGCTCGGTGCCGCCATCAACACCGGCGCCGTCACGCGCGGGGACTCGGTCGCGGTCATCGGCTGCGGCGGGGTCGGCGACGCCGCCATCGCCGGCGCGAAGCTGGCCGGGGCCACCACCATCGTCGCCATCGACCGGGACGACCGGAAGCTCGACTGGGCGAAGGACTTCGGCGCGACGCACACCGTGAACAGCACGGACCTCACCGAGGCCCAGGTCGTCGAAGCCATGCAGGACGCCACCCGCGGATTCGGCCCCGACGTCGTCATCGACGCGGTCGGCCGCCCCGAGACCTGGCGGCAGGCCTTCTACGGGCGCGACCTGGCCGGCACGGTCGTGCTGGTCGGCGTGCCGACGCCGGAAATGCGGCTCGACGACCTGCCGCTGATCGACTTCTTCTCGCGCGGTGGCTCGCTCAAGTCGTCGTGGTACGGCGACTGCCTGCCCAGCCGGGACTTCCCGATGCTCGTCGACCTCTACCTGCAGGGCCGGCTGCCGCTCGACAAGTTCGTCACCGAGCGCATCGGTGTCGACGGCGTCGAGCAGGCCTTCGAGCGCATGCACCGCGGCGAGGTGCTGCGCAGCGTGGTGACGTTCTGACCCTCTTCACCGACGACGAGTACCCAGCCGAGCCCTATCCCGGCACCCGGCCGGGCTACTCGTTCGTGCACGTCGACGGCGCCGGGCACCCGCTCGACGCCGCTCCCGGAGGCTGGCGCGACCGGATGGCCGTGCTGGCCTACGGCTCGAACGCCAACCCGTCGAAGATCACCTGGCTGCGCGCCCGGCTCGGCCTCGAAGGCCCGGTCGTCGTGGCGCACGCGCGCTGCGCCGGGCTCGCCGCGGTGTGGGCGGCCGGCTTCCGCGTGGTCGACGACCAGCGGCCGGCCACGCTCACCGCGCTGCCCGGCGCCGAAGACCACGCCATCTGGTTCGTGACGCCGGACCAGCTGGCGGTCCTGGACCGCTGCGAAGGCCGCGGCAACCGCTACCACCTGGCCCGGCTGACCGAACCCGACATCACCCTCGACGACGGCACGCGCCTGACCGACGTCCACACCTACGTCGGCGCCGCGCCGATCCGCTACCCGCTGCTGGTGGACGGCGCGCCGGTGCGCACCACCGACGTCCCGCAGGCCGACGCGGCCGCGCTCGACGGCGTCCCCGCCGACGGCCACGGCGTGCCCTGCGAAGTCGTCACACCAGCTTTCCCGGGTTGAGGATCCCGGTCGGGTCCACCGCGGACTTGGCCGCGCGTAGCACCTCGACGCCCAGCGAGCCGATTTCCGCGCTCAGGTAGGGCGCGTGGTCGACGCCGACGGCGTGGTGGTGCGAGATCGTGCCCAGCCCGGCGATCGCCTCGCACGCCGCCGCCTTCGCGCGCTGCCACTGGCCGACGGGGTCGGCTTCGTCGCGGGCCGTCAGCACCGTGAAGTAGAGCGACGCTCCCGTCTCGTAGGCGTGCGAGATGTGGCACATGATGATGGCCGGGCCCAGCGCGGCCGTCAGCGCCGCGCGGACGTCGTCACGCAGCTCGTCCACATCGGACCAGTAGGCCGCCGTCTCGAGCGTTTCGACGCAGATACCCATGTCCAGCAACGTGTCCCGCTGCCGCGGCCCGGCGAACCGGCCGTGCCGCCACGACTCGCCGAGCGCCTTGCCGACACGCACGGCACCCGAGGCCTTCAGCCGGCGGGCCGTCTCACGGCGGCGCAGCGCCACGTCGTGCGCGGTGCCTTCCCAGCCCACGATGAGGAAACACGGCCGCCGCACGCCCCGCGCGGCGAGGTAGCGGCGCAGCGCCGCCGTCTTGAGCCCCGCGTCCAGCGCGAGGGACACTTCGGTTTCGTCCCCATCGGACAGCCGGGTGACGTCGGCGAGCGCGTGGTGCTGCGCGAGGTCCCGCACCGCTTCGGCACCGGCCGCCCAGCCCGGCAGCGCGTAGCCCTCGTAACGCCGGACCGCCGGAGCCGGCCGCACCCGCAGCGCCACCTCGGTGATCACGCCGAGCGTGCCCTCGCTGCCGATCGCGAGCTGGCGCAGGTCAGGGCCGGCCGCGGACGCCGGGGCGACGCCGAGCCGCCACGGACCACGCGGAGTCGCCAGCCGCACGCCGGTCACCATGTCCTCGAACCGCCCGTAGCCCGACGACGCCTGGCCCGCCGAGCGCGTCGCCGCGAAGCCGCCGATCGTGGCTCGCTCGAACGACTGCGGGACGTGCCCGAGCGTCAGGCCGTGCCCGGCGAGCAGCCGCTCGGCCTCGGGGCCGCGGACGCCGGCCTGCAGGACGGCGATGCGCGACTCGGCGTCCACCGACACCAGCGCGTCGAGCCGGACGAGGTCCAGCGCGATCACCGACGTCTTCTCGCCGCGCAGTGCCGCGACACCGCCGACCACCGACGTCCCGCCGCCGAAGGGCACGACCCCGACGTCGTACTGGACGCAAATCTCGAGGACCGCCTGGACCTCGTCCGGATCCGCGGGCAGCACGACCGCGTCCGGCACCGGGAAGTCCGCGGCGGGCGAACGGCGCCGGACCAGGTCGAGGTAGGACAGCCCGGTCGCCCGCGCGAGCCGTGCCGGGTCGTCGACCAGCACGTTCTCCGCGCCGACCACCTTGGCGAGCGCTTCTCCGGCAGAATCCGGTAGTTCCGGTGACGGTATTTTTACCGGCATGTCGCCTGCGGGAGCGGCGCCGGGGGCGACGGGACCGATACGCTGTTCAAGCCACCTCGCCGCGCGCGCGGGCAGCGGGGCGGCGCCCGCGGATTCCGCGGTCCAGGACCGGCGGAGACGGTGGTCAATAAGAGCGTTCACGACTACAGTGTGACATATGGACGTAAAACGTCACACCACGCAGACCGCGAGTTCCTCCGCGCTCGCGGACACCCGCAACCGCCAGACGGCGACGCGGGTGGCCGATGACGTGCTGCTCGACGCCGCGCGCTCGTGCGTGCTGGCCGTCGGTGTGCGCCGCACCACACTCGCCGAAATCGCCCGCACCGCCCGCGTCAGCCGGATGACGGTCTACCGCCGCTTCCCCGACGTCCGCAGCGTGCTCGCGGCGTTGATGACCCGCGAGTTCAGCGGGCTGCTGCGCACGGCGAGCGAAGGCGGCGCGGACGCGGCGCACAGCCGCGACCGGCTGGTGCTCATCGCGGCGGCCGGCGTCCGCGCGCTGTCGACCGACCCGCTGTTCCGCACGCTGCTCGACGTCGACCCCGAGCTCGTCCTCCCGTACATCGTCGAGCGGCTCGGGGCGACGCAGAAGTTCGCCGAGCAGGCGCTGCACGGGCTGCTGGAGGCCGGCCACCAGGACGGCTCGATCCGGCGGGCGCCGGTCGCGGTGCAGGCGCGGTCGGTACTGCTGGTGGTGCAGTCGTTCGCGTTCTCCCTGCGCCCGGCCACGGCCGACATCGACGAGGCGGCACTGATGGCGGAGTTCACCCACGTGCTCGACGCGGCCTTGCGGCCATGACGTCCGGCTCGCTCAACGCGCGCCGCCGCGAACGCGAGCTCGCGGAGCTGGCGTCGGGCGAGCGCGTGGACATCGCCGTGGTCGGCGGCGGCGTGACCGGCGCGGGCATCGCACTGGACGCGGCCTCGCGCGGGCTGTCGGTGGCCTTGGTGGAGGCGCACGACCTGGCGTTCGGCACCTCACGCTGGTCGTCGAAGCTGGTCCACGGCGGCTTGCGGTACCTGGCGCACGGCGAGCTCGGCTTGGCGCACGAGAGCGCGGTGGAGCGCGGGATCCTGATGACGCGCACGGCACCGCACCTCACGCGCGCGATGCCCCAGCTGTTCCCGTTGTACCCGAGCACTTCCCGGGCGCAGCAGGCCGTGGTCGCGGCCGGCCTCCGCGCCGGGGACGCCCTCCGCCGCGCGGCGCGCACGCCGTCATCGGTGTTGCCGCGGCCGCGTTCGATCCCGGCCGCGTTGGCGCTGTCGCTGGCACCGGGCCTTTCCGCACACGGGTTGCGCGGCGCCTTGCTGGCCTACGACGGTGCCCTGGTCGACGACGCCCGCTTGGTGGTTTCCCTCGCCCGAACGGCGGCTTCCTTCGGCGCGCGAATCCTGACGCGGCTCTCGGCCACTTCGCTCTCGGCGGATCTCGTCCAGGCCCGCGACGCCCGCACCGGCTCCACAGTGGACATCCACGCGCGACAGGTGATCAACGCGACCGGCGTCTGGGCGGGAACACTGACGGGCTCGGTCCGGCTGCGTCCGTCACGGGGGTCACACCTGGTGCTGGCGCCGGGAACGGTGCCGATGGGGACGACATCGGTGAACATCGGCGTGCCCGGGGAGACCAACCGGTTCGTCTTCCTGCTGCCCCAGCCGGACGGCCGCGTCTACCTGGGACTCACCGACGAGCCGGTGCCGGGCCCGATTCCGCCGGTGCCGGTGGTTCCCGAGTCCGATGTGGACTTCTTGTTGTCGATGGCTTCGTCGGTCCTCGCCCGGCCACTGACCCGGGCGGACATCGCCGGTTCTTTCGCGGGCTTGCGCCCCCTGGTGGAGGGCGGCGGCCGGTCGGCCGATCTGTCCCGGAAGCACGCGGTCCTGGCCGGCGCGGACGGGTTGTTGACCGTGGTCGGCGGCAAGTTGACGACGTACCGCCGGATGGCGGAGGACGCGGTCGACGCGGCGGTGCGCCTGGCGGGGCTTCCTGCTTCGCCCTGCCGGACGGCGCGACTGCCGTTGCTGGGCGCGGCTTCGCGGGCAGAACTGTCGTTTGTGGACGCATCACCGCGACTGGTGGGCCGGTACGGCACGGAAGCGCCCCGGGTGGCGGCACTGGGCGAGCTGGACGCGGAGTTCGCGGCACCGGTGGGGCCGGGAACGGAGATCACGGCGGCGGAGGTCGTGTGGGCGGTCCGGCACGAGGGCGCCCTCGATGCCGAGGACGTGCTGGAGCGCCGGACGCGGCTGTCGCTGGTCCCTGCGGACGCCGAGGCCGCCAGGGCGCGGGTGGCGGAACTTGTCGACAAGTCGCTGGCGGGTCTCGGCTGACCTGAACCCTGTGAACAACACCGCTTAACGTTCTCTTGAGTTGACGGCTCGTTGGGTTTTTGCAACAGTAAGTTCCATGAGTCCGGTCAGACGCGGCAAGGAGCTGCCGATCTACAACCGGCTTCCCGTGCTCCGGGCCGAGCGCGGGATGACCCGGGCCGCGCTCGCCAGTGCCGTCGAAGTCAATCCGCAGACCATCGGCGCGCTCGAGCGGGGCGACCACTATCCGAGCCTGGATCTGGCGTTCCGGATCTGCGCGGTGTTCGACCTGCCCGTCGAGGCGGTCTTCAGCCGCGAGCCGTTCACGCCGCTTTCCACCCAGGTCTACCGCGAGGGGGGAGCATGACCGAGCAGCCCGGCCGCCTCGCGGCCTACTGGGAACGCCAGCTCGACAAGATGGAGGCGGCCGAACGCAAGCGGGCGCGGAAGCTGCCGGGCTGGCGCACCCGGAAGCACCGCCGGACACTCGTCGTCGTCCTCGTGCTCGCCGACCTCGCCCTGGTCGCCGGGGCCACCCAGTTCAAAGCCCAGCCGAGCTGGGCCTTCCCGGCCTTCTGGCTGACCGGGCTGGTCCTGGGCGGGTTCGCGTTCATCACCCTGCGCGTCCTGACCGGCCGGATGAGCGGCAGCTTCTCGCGCCTGCTGGACGAACGCGAGCGCGAATGGCGCCACCGCGTCACCTACATCGGCTACCAGGCGCTCAGCTACCTGATGCTGATCGCCATGCTCTACGGGCTGCTCGCCGCCGACTCCGCGGCGAGCGGCGCGATGATGCTGTCCGCGCTCCTGGTCACCGGCACCACCATCCCCGCCATCGTGCTGGGCTGGTCGCTGCCGGACGACGATCCCGAAGATTTCGAAGAGGGGATGGGCCATGCCTGAGGGGACCCTGGAGATCGACCGGATCTCCAAGCGCTACGGCGCCAAGGTCGCGCTGGACGGCGTCTCGTTCGACGTCCGCGCCGGCGAGCTGTTCGGCTTCGTCGGCAGCAACGGCGCCGGCAAGACCACCACCATGCGGATCGCGCTCGGCGTGCTGGCCGCGGACGGCGGCGAAGTGCGCTTCGACGGCAAGCCCGTCACGCACGAAACCCGCACGCACATCGGCTACATGCCCGAGGAACGCGGGCTGTACCCGAAGATGAAGGTGCTCGACCAGCTCGTCTACCTGGCCGAGCTGCACGGGCTCAGTGCCGGCGAGGCCCACCGCAACGCCGAAACCTGGATCACCCGGCTCGGGCTGGCCGAGCGGCGCAAGGACGAGGTGCAGAAGCTCAGCCTCGGCAACCAGCAGCGCGTCCAGTTGGCCGCGGCGCTGGTGCACGACCCCGCGGTGCTGGTGCTCGACGAGCCGTTCTCCGGTCTCGACCCGATCGCCGTCGACGTGATGAGCGGTGTCCTGCGGGAGAAGGCCGCCGCGGGGGTGCCGGTCGTGTTCTCCAGCCACCAGCTCGACCTCGTCGAGCGGCTGTGCGACCGGGTCGGGATCATCCGCGGCGGCCGCATGGTCGCCGTCGGCACGGTCGGCGAACTGACGGCGGGCGCGCGCGGCAAGCTCGTCGTGACGGCGCCGTCCGCGACCGGCGGCTGGGCCGCCGGCCTGCCCGGCGTGCGCGTGCTGGAGCAGCACGGCACCACCACCGTGCTCGACCTCGAACCGGGCGCGGACGACCAGGCCGTGCTCGCCGCCGCACTGGCGACCGGGCCGGTCACCGAGTTCAGCCGCCGTCGCCGGTCGCTCACCGAGCTGTTCCGCGACGCCGTGTCCGACGGCGCCGGAGCTCACGAACCTGTCACCGAGGGGGTATCGCGATGAGGACGTTGAGTGGCCGCCGAGCTGTCTGGCTGGTGCTGAAGCGCGAGCTGAACACGCGGCTGCGCACACGGTCGTTCGTGGTCGGCACCGGCGTGCTCCTGGTGCTGCTGCTGGGGTACGTCTTCTTCCAGACGTCGCTGGCCAGTTCGTCGGACAAGAACACGGTCGGGCTGACCGGCCAGGCGATCGGCATCGCCCGCCAGCTGCAGACCGAAGCGGCGCTCTCCGGCCGGGAGATCAGCACGGTCGTCGTCACCGACCCGGCGGAAGGCCGGCAGAAGGTCGAAGACGGCGACATCGACGCGCTCGTCTCGGGCAGCGCGGCGCAGCTGACCGCCACCTATCAGTCCTCTTTGGACGGCGAGCTGCGCCGCGTCCTCGACCAGGTCGCCCAGCAGCAGGTGCTCGACGGCGTGCTGTCGTCCGCGCAGCTGGAGCCGGCCGAGGTGATGGCCAGGGTCAACGGCACCCACGTCCGGGACGACGCCCTCTCGCCGCAGCCGGCGGACCAGACGCAGCGGCTGGTCGTCGGGCTGGTCGTGGCGTTCCTGCTGTACATGAGCATCATCACCTACGGGATGATGGTCGCCCAGGGCGTCGTCGAGGAGAAGTCGAGCCGGGTCGTGGAGATCCTGCTCGCCAGCGTGCGGCCGTGGCAGCTGCTGCTGGGCAAGGTGATCGGCCTCGGCCTGGTCGGCCTGACCCAGCTGGTCGTCCTCGCGGTGGCCGGGCTGGGCGCGGCCGCGGCGACCGGCGTGTTCACGCTGTCCGGCTTCGCGACGGGCGCGGTGCTGTGGGGCCTGCTCTGGTACCTGCTGGGCTTCCTGTTGTACGCCACCATCTACGGCGCACTGGGATCGCTGGTGTCCCGGCAGGAGGACACCCAGTCGGTGGTCGGGCCGCTCAACATCATCCTGATCGTCGGGTTCATCGCGGGCTTCAACCTGCTGGTCCAGAACCCGGCGGGCTCGGCGACGAAGATCGTCTCGCTGATCCCCCTGCTCTCGCCGATCCTCATGCCGGCCCGCATCTCGACGGGCGCGGCGGCGGGCTGGGAGATCGGGTTGTCACTGGCGCTGACCGTCGCGCTCGTCGCCGTGCTGACCTGGGTCGGCGGGAAGATCTACGGCAACAGCGTGCTGCGGATCGGCAGCCGGATCAAGCTGACGGAGGCCCTGCGTGGGTGAGGTGCGGGCGGCGGGTCCCGGCGACGTGGCCGCGATCCACCGGTTCGGCGAGGCGCACGTCCGGGCGCACTACGCCCCGCTGATCGGCGCGGCCGCCGCGGACGCGCAGGTCCGCGACTGGTGGAACGAGACGCACGTCGGCGCGGCCGTGGCGGCCGGGCTGGTGGTCGTCGCCGAGGACGGCGGGGAGATCCTCGGCGTGGGGCAACGCGGCCGCAGCGGCGCCGAGCACGTGGTCTACAAGCTTTACGTCCACCCCGGGCAACGCGGCCACGGGCTCGGCCGGCGGCTGCTCGAGGCCCTCGCCGCGCAGCTGCCCGCCGATGCGGAGCGGCTGTACATCGAGCACTTCGCGGCCAACGAGCGAGCCGGCGCGTTCTACGAGCGCGAAGGCTTCACCGTCGAACGGGTCGAGCCGAGTTCCACCGGCGATCCGGCGCTCGCGGTCGTGTGGCGCGTCAAGCCGTTGCTCACGAGGTGATCTTGCCGTAGCGCTCCAGGGACACCTGGCGCTCGTGGCCGTGGTCGACCATGGGTTCCGGGTAGTCCGCGGGGCGCTCCTTCAGCTGGTGCACCGCCTTTCCCGGGACCCCTCGCAGCTCCGGCACGTACTTGCGCACGTAATCACCGTGCGGATCGAACTTCTCGCCCTGGGTCGTGGGGTTGAAGACGCGGAAGTACGGTGCCGCGTCCGTGCCGCAGCCCGCGACCCACTGCCAGTTCAGCTGGTTCGACGCCAGGTCGCCGTCCACCAGGTGCTTCATGAAGTGGCGGGCGCCCAGCCACCACGGCAGGTGCAGGTCCTTGACCAGGAAGCTCGCGACGACCATCCGCACCCGGTTGTGCATCCAGCCCTCGGCCAGCAGCTGCCGCATCCCGGCGTCCACGATCGGGTAGCCCGTCCGGCCCTCGCACCACCGCGAGAAGGCCTCGGGGTCGTCGTCGTGCTTCATGCCGTCGAACCGCTTGTCGTAGTTCTTCCGCGCGGTTTCCGGGCGGTGCCACAGGACATCGGCGTGGAACTCGCGCCAGCAGATCTCGCTCCGCAGCGACTTCGCGCCCGCCCGTTCGTCGCCGGCCAGGTCGGCCAGGATCGTGCGCGGGTGGATGCACCCCCAGCGCAGGTACGGCGAGAGCCGCGTGGTCCCTTCGCGGTCCGGGCGGTCCCGGTCGGCGTCGTAGGTCTCGATCGGGCCGTCGAGGAAGTCGTGCCAGACCTGCAGCGCGGCCTGCTCGCCCGGCTCGGGCAACGTCGCGGACACCGGCGGCGGCTTCGGGATCCGCAATGAGCGCGGCGGTTCCACCCAGTCCACAAGGGACGGTCCGGTGTCGGCGGGCGGATGCCACCCGTGTGCCGTCCAGGCGCGGAAGAACGGCGTGAAGACGCGGTACGGGCTGCCGTCCGGCTTCGTGACGCGGCCCGGCGTCACCGCGTACGGCGAGCCCGTCTCGACCCAGTCGAGGTTGTGCTCCGCCAACGCTTTCGCCACGGCCGCGTCCCGGCGGCGGCCGTACGGGCCGGTGTCGGCGCTGACGTGCACCGCGGCCGCGCCGATCCCGCGCGCCGCACGGACGACCTCGGCCGCCGGGTCGCCGCGCACCAGCATCAGGCGGCCGCCGAGCTGCTCGTTCAGCTTTTCGAGACAGCCGTACAGGAATGCTTCCCGCGGCGCCCCTCCGGGCTTCAGCAGCGCCTCGTCGAGGACGTACAGCGCGAGCACGTGCTTGCTGTGCCGAGACGCCCCCAGAAGCGCGGCGTGGTCGCCCAGCCGCAGGTCACGGCGGAACCAGAGGACGACCGGCGCTTCTCGAGTCACGCCGGTAAACGATAAGCGCCCCGCCGTGCCGGTGCACGACGGGGCGCTTGTCGGGTGAAACTCAGCGCTCGGACATCGGGACGTAGTCCCGGGTCCCGTAGCCGGTGTAGATCTGGCGCGGGCGGCCGATCTTGGTGGCCGGGTCGTTGATCATTTCGCGCCAGTGCGCGATCCAGCCCGGGAGCCGGCCCAGCGCGAACAGCACCGTGAAGAACTTCGTCGGGAAGCCCAGCGCCCGGTAGATCAGGCCGGTGTAGAAGTCCACGTTCGGGTACAGCTTCCGCTCGATGAAGTACTCGTCGGAAAGCGCCGTCTCCTCGAGCTTCTTGGCGATGTCGAGCAGCTGGTCGCCGCCCTTCAGCTTGCCGAGGATTTCGTCCGCGGTGTTCTTGATGATCTTCGCGCGCGGGTCGTAGTTCTTGTAGACCCGGTGCCCGAAGCCCATCAGCTTCACGCCCTTTTCCTTGTTCTTCACGCGCTCGACGAACTTGGCGACGTCGCCGCCGTCGCGCTGGATGCCCTCCAGCATGTCGAGCACCGCGGAGTTCGCACCGCCGTGCAGCGGGCCGAACAGGGCGTTGATGCCGGCCGAAATCGACGCGAACAGGTTCGCCTCGGACGAGCCGACCAGGCGCACGGTCGAGGTCGAGCAGTTCTGCTCGTGGTCGGCGTGCAGGATGAACAGCAGGTCGAGCGCCTTGGCGGCCTCGGGGTCGACCTCGTACGGCTCGGCCGGGAAGCCGAACGTCATCCGCAGGAAGTTCTCGACCAGGCCCAGCGAGTTGTCCGGGTACAGCAGCGGCTGGCCGACGGACTTCTTGTACGCGTACGCGGCCAGCGTCGGGAGCTTGGCCAGCAGCCGGACGGTGGACAGCTCCACGTTCGGCTCGTCGAACGGGTTGAGCGAATCCTGGTAGAAGGTCGACAGCGCCGACACCGCGCTGGACAGGACCGGCATCGGGTGGGCGTCGCGCGGGAAGCCGCTGAAGAACGCCTTCAGGTCCTCGTGGAGCAGCGTGTGCCGCTGGATCTTCTCGGTGAAGTCGGCCAGCTGGGCCTGGGTCGGCAGCTCGCCGTAGATCAGCAGGTAGGAGACCTCGATGAAGGTCGACTTCTCGGCCAGCTGCTCGATCGGGTACCCGCGGTACCGGAGGATGCCGGCGTCACCGTCGATGTAGGCGATGGCGGACGACGCGGCGCCGGTGTTGACGAACCCCGGGTCGTAGGTGATGTACCCCGTCTGCGCCAGCAGCTTCCCCAGTTCGATCCCGGGCGCGCCCTCGACCGGGTGGACGATCTTGAACTCGTGCTCGCCACTCGGCAGGGTCAGCTTCGCGGTTTCTCCGCCGGACTGCCCCGCAGTCGTCGCGTCGGACATGCAAGTCCCTCTCACGTTGGGCACGGGCCGGCGGCGCCTGTACGTTCCACAGGTAGCCACGTGTTCACGCGAGGAAACACTGGCGCCTCGCTGCACACCGCCCCGCTGGGGTATGAAGAATGCCCCTCAACGTTAGTCGAGAAACCCGCCTTCGCGCAGCGGTGACGTTGCTCCTGGGGGCCCCTTTGGGACCAGGTTCACACGGTGGCCGCCATGTCGGCGGACGTGGGCGGCTCGGCACCGCTGCGGGACACCGTGATCGACGCCGCCTTCGCCGCGAAGGTGAGGGCCTCGCGCCACGCGCCGGCGTCGAGGGAGGCCAGGTCGGTGGCCTCGCGGGTGTGCAACCAGGCCAGCAGCGCGCCGTGCACGGTGTCGCCCGCGCCGATGGTGTCCACGACGGTGACCTTCCGCGACGGCACGTGGGCCAGCTCACCTGCGGCGGTGATCACCGAGAGCCCGTCGGCGCCCCGGGTGAGCACCACGGCGTCCACACCGGACTCGATCCACGTCTTCGCGGCGGCGACCGGGTCGGCGCCTTCGGTGAGCCACGCGGCGTCGTCGTCGGAGATCTTCAGCAGCCGGACGTCCGGCAGCCAGGACGCGAACCGGGCCCGGTACGCGGCCGGATCGGTGATGAGCGCCTCGCGGATGTTGGGATCGAGCACGGTGAGCACGCCGCGGGCCGCTTCGCGCCGCAGCATCGCCTCGTACGCCGAGGCGCCCGGCTCGAGGACCATGCCGAGCGTGCCGAGTGAGAGCGCTGTCACATCGCCGTCCAGCGGGCCCGGGTCGGCGACCAGCCGGTCGGCGGTGCCCTCGACGTAGAAGGTGTAGCGCGCCGCGCCCTTCGCGTCGAGCGCCACGACGGCCAGCGTCGTCGGCTCGTCGCCGCGCTGCAGCAGCGAGGTGTCGACGGCCGAGGCGTGCAGCCGCTCGATCATCGCCTCGCCGAAGCGGTCGGTGGACACGCGCGACAGGAACGCCGCCGGCACGCCGAGCCGCCCGGCGGCCAGCGCGACGTTGTACGGGCCGCCGCCGAGCCGGGGCAGCAGCGCGCGCAGCCCACCGTCCACAGTGGAATCCAGGGGGTCGCCGGGAACCAGGTCGACCAGAGCTTCTCCGCCTACGACGATCACGCCGGGAGTTTAATTGACCCCGGCCTGACAATTCCTGTCCGCTATTTGTTCAACCCACCGAGCAGCAGTTCACCCAAAGCGGTGAACGCTTCGGCGTCGGACACGTCGGTCCGCTGGGCGAGCACGCCGGTCTGGATGCCTTCGATGATCAGCCCGGTCATCTCGGCCACCAGCCGGGCGTGGACGTCGCGGAACACCCCGTCGGCGACACCCTTGTCGATGAACTGGTGCAGCCGTTTCGCGGCGAACCGGCTGTTGAGCTGGTAGGCCTCCCGGGCCGGGCCGAACTCCGCGAGGTCGCGCATGAAGGCCGCGGACGCCCGGTTGAGGTGCTCGGCGACGCCCGCGAGGTACTCCCCGATGAGCTTGGGGGCGTCGTCGATGCCGGCGATGCGCTCCTCGATCCGTTCGGCGGCGCCCCGGAAGAACCCGGTGACGACCTTGACGGCGAGTTGCTCCTTGCTCGGCGCGAGCGCGTAGAGCGTCGACTTCGAGCAGCGCAGGCGGCCGGCGAGGTCGTCCAGCGTGAAGACGGCGAAACCCTCGGCCAGGAAGAGCGCCTCGAGCTCGCCGAGCAGCGCCTGCTGGCGCGCGGTCGGCCGTCGGCGGGGTTCGGGGCGCATGCGGCTCACTATCTCCTACGTCTTCCGGTCACCCCAGGCCTGTCGTACTGTACTCTGAACGAACCCACAGTACTGTTCTCAGTACTCCTGCATGCGGGCTTCGCCCGGCCGGGGGCTCCGCCACCCGGACCCCCGCAAGATGTGGTTTTGGAGGACAACGATGCCCGCCGAACGCCTGCTGCCTTCCCCGGAGGCCGAGGACCTGATCGCGCTGACCAGGGAGATCGCGCGCGACGAGCTCGCCCCGCGGGCGGCGGCGGCCGAGGAAGCGGAGCAGTTCCCCCGCGAGCAGTTCCGCCTGCTCGGGAAGTCCGGGCTGCTGGGCCTGCCGTACAGCGAGCGCTGGGGCGGCGGCAACGTGCCGTACGAGGTCTACCTGCAGGTCCTCGAGGAGATCGCGACCGCGTGGATGACCGTCGGCGTCGGTCTGTCGGTGCACACGATGTCCTGCTACGGGCTGGCGGAGTACGGCACCGGCGAGCAGCGCGACCGGTGGCTGCCGGACATGCTCGAAGGCTCGCTCCTGGGCGCGTACGCGCTCTCGGAGACGAACGCGGGCTCGGACGCGGCGGCCCTCTCGACGCGCGCGCGGCTCGACGGCCCGGACTACGTCGTCAACGGCACCAAGGCGTGGATCACCCACGCCGGAGTGGCGGACTTCTACACGACGATGGTCCGCACGGGTCCGGACGAGATCTCCTGCCTGCTGGTCGACGGGGCCACCGAAGGCCTGTCGGCGGCGCCCCGCGAACGGAAGATGGGCCTGACCGGCTCGCCGACCGCCCAGCTGATCTTCGAGAACGCGCGCGTCCCGGCCGAGCGGTTGCTGGGTGCGCCGGGAGCCGGGCTCCGCATCGCCCTGTCCTCGCTGAGCTCGGGCCGGCTGGGGATCGCGGCCTGCGCGGTGGGGCTGGCACAGGCGGCGCTGGACGAAGCGGTGGCGTACGCGAAGGGACGCTCGCAGTTCGGCCGCCCGATCATCGACTTCCAGGGCATCGAATTCCTGCTGGCGGACATGGCGGCGACGGTGGAGGCGTCCCGCGCGCTCTACCTGGACGCGGCCCGGCGCCGGGACCGCGGGATGCCGTTCCAGCGGCAGGCGTCGATCGCCAAGCTGGTGGCGACCGACGGCGCGATGAAGGTGACGACGGACGCCGTGCAGGTGCTCGGCGGGGCCGGGTACACGCGGGACTTCCCGGTCGAGCGGTACATGCGGGAGGCGAAGGTGCCGCAGATCTTCGAAGGGACGAACCAGATCCAGCGGCTCGTCATCGCGCGGGAGCTGAAGCAGGCGTAACCCGATCCAGCGGCCGATGTCGCATCCTCGCGACAGTTACCGTGACGCCATGCCCGGTCATCTGCTGACCGTCGAGGAGTACGCGGCCCTCGACGGCACCGGCTTCACGGAGCTGGTGGAAGGCCGCGTGGTGACCTCGCCCGGGTCCGGCCGCCGCCACGACGTGGCCGTGTGCCTGCTGGCCGCCCAGCTCGAACGGCAGCTGCCCGCCGGGCTGGCGTTCGTCGTCCGCAACGACCTGGACCTGTGTCTGGCGCCCCGCGGCGAACCCGGCTTCGCCCGGCGGCCGGACCTGCTGGTCGTCGGCCGGTCGGCGATCGCCCGCGGCGACGGCCTGTTCCGGGCCGACGAGGTGCTCATCGTCGCCGAGGTCGTGGCCCCGGACTCGAAGCGCACCGACTACCAGGTCAAGCACGATGAGTACGCGGACGCGGGCATCCCGCACTACTGGATCGTGGACACCGCCGGGCCGGTGTCGCTCGTCGCGTGCCGGGCCGGCGGCGCCGGCTACCTCGACGCGCCGGCGGTCACCGGGACGTTCACCACCGATGTCCCGTTCCCGGTCGAGCTCGACCTGGACGCGCTCCTCGGCTGATCGGGCAGCACGCCGGAACCGCCCGGTCACCGGCGTGCCACCCGAAACTCAGCGAGCCTCCCGGTAGCGGCGGTCCTTCGACACGCCTTCGCCCCGCGACTCGTCGAAGTGGTACACCTCGTCGCCCCGGACGAACACGCGCAGCGCGCGGTTCATCACGTCCAGCGGGTCGCCCGACCACAGCACGACGTCGGCGTCCAGACCCGGCTTCAGCGAGCCGATCTGCCCGTCGAGGTCCAGCATCGACGCCGGGTTGACGGTCAGCGACCGCAGCGCCGTCGCCGGGTCGAGGCCGTCCTTCACCGCCAGGGCCGCCTGGTAGACGAGGAAGTTGATCGGGATCACCGGGTGGTCGGTGGTGATCGCGATCTTGACACCCGCGCGGGCCAGGATGCCGGCCGAGCGCAGCGTGCGGTTGCGCAGCTCGACCTTGGACTTCGTGGTGAACAGCGGGCCGAGGATGACCGGGACGTTCCGCTCGGCCAGCAGGTCGGCGATCAGGTGGCCTTCGGTGCCGTGGTTGATCACCAGCTTGTAGCCGAACTCGTCGGCCAGCCGGATCGCGGTCACGATGTCGTCCGCGCGGTGGACGTGCTGGTCCCAGAACAGCTCGCCGTCGAGGACCTTCGCGAGCGTCTCCAGCGTCAGGTCGACCTCGTGCGGCTTGCCCTCGGACTCCGCGTGCGCGCGCTTCGCCTGGTAGTTGCGGGCCTTGGTGAAGGCCTCGCGCAGGATCGCCGCGACGCCCAGGCGCGTCGACGGCGTCTGCTTCTTGTCGCCGTACACGCGCTTCGGGTTCTCGCCGAGCGCGCTCTTCACGCTGACGTGCTCCGCGAACGTCATGTCCAGGATGCTGCGGCCCCAGGTCTTGACGCCGATGGTCTGACCGCCGATGGGGTTGCCGGAGCCGGGCTTGATGACGACGCTCGTGACGCCGCCGGCGAGCGCGTCGTCGAAGCCGGGTTCGTACGGGTCGATACCGTCGACGGCGCGGAAGCGGGCGCCGTTCGGGTCGGTCATCTCGTTGGTGTCGTTGCCGGCCCAGCCTTCGCCGTCCTCGTGGACGCCGAGGTGGGCGTGGGCGTCGATGAAGCCGGGCAGCACCCAGGTGCCGGCCGCGTCGACCAGTTCGGCGTCCTCCGGGATGTCGACGTCGGCCTCGGTGCCGACCGCGACGATCTTGCCGCCGTCGATCAGGACCGTGCCGCCCTCGATGGGATCACCGTCGATGGGGACGACGTAGCCCCCGACAATTGCCTTCGCCATAGTTCGCCACGCTAACGAACTCACCCGGGGACGCGCACGCGGGTCTTCTCCAAGTGCACGAGCTCGTGGTTGTTCTCGGGCGTCCGGTGCGTCTCGCGGTAGCCGTGCTTGGCGTACAGGTGCAACGGCCCCGCGCTCTTCGAGCCGGTGAAGAGCCGGAACAGCGTCACCTCGGCCGGGGCCGCGGACTCCGCGAACCGCAGGAGCCCGCCGCCCAGCCCGGTGCCCTGCCGGTCCGGGGCGACGACCAGGCGGCCGATCACCCCGACCGGGCCGCGCACCGTCAGCCGCACCGACGCCACCAGGCGCCCGGCCTCCCGGATGCCCCAGGAGAGCCCGCCGAGGGCCAGCCGCGTCTCGTCGAGGGTTTCCAGCAGCGGTGGCAGGTCCAAGTCCCCGTGCGCGCGAGCCTCGGTGACGTACGCGGCGCGTTGCAGCGTCAGGACTTCGCCCGCGTCGGCGACGCCCAGGCGAAGCGGCGTCACCGGACTCGGATGCCCCAGCTGCCCGACCAGGACGCCGACGGCTCCAGCTCGATCAGGTCCGTGCCCGTGTTGAGCGCGTCGGCCGGGCAGGTCATCGGCTCGATCGCCACCGCCCGGCCGCGGCCGACCAGGTCGTCGGGGGTGAACACCTGGGCCCAGCGGAAGTCCGGGCCGGTCCAGACCAGCAGTTCCTGACCCTCGTGGCTCAGGACGACGTGGTGCCGGCCGTCCTCGGCCGCGGCGAGGCCGCCGAACGCCGTGTCCAGGTTGACGCCCGCCAGCACGCGGCCGGCGCGGAAGTCGTACTCCGTGCCCTCGACGTCCTGCTCCTCGGCGTACGGCATCTGCTCGTCGGGCCGGGACGGCCGGACCCGGCTCGCCGGCAGCGTCAGCGTCAGCTCGTCGGTCGGGACGTCGCCGATCCGGAAGTACGGGTGCGTCCCGACGCCGACGCCGATCGGCTGCTCGCCTTCGTTGCGGATTTCGTGGGTGACGGTCAGTTCGCGCGGCGAGACCTCGTAGGTCACCGTCGCGCGCAGCGGCACCGGCCAGCCGGGCTGCACCGCGACGTCGACGGCCAGGGTGACCGACGACTCGGCGTGCTCCAGCAGCTCCCACTCGAGGTGGCGGGTCAGGCCGTGGATGGCGTTGCCGCGCGCCTCCTCGGTGACCTCGAGCTGCTGGGTCTCCCCCTGGAACGTCCACTGCCCGCCCTTGGTGCGGTTCGGCCAGGGCAGCAGCACCTGCCCCGCGCCCATCGGGGGCTTCGCGTCCTCGGGGAATTCCTCGACGTACGGCACGCCGCCGACTTCGAAGGCGCGCAGCCCGGCACCGATTTCGGTGACGACGGCGCGCGCGTTGCCGCGGGTGATCTCGAACTGCTGACCGGTCGGGTTGCCCATGCGCACGACCTTACCGATTCGCGAAGTCACTAGACCGGTCGTCATAGTTTGCGCTACGGTCGGCCCATGGTTCGCCGCACCGACACGCGGCAGCGGATGCTCGACACCGCCGCCGACCTGTTCCAGACCCAGGGCTACCACGCCACCGGCCTCACCCAGCTGACGACGGCGGGTGGCGCGCCGAAGGGGTCGCTCTACTTCCACTTCCCCGGCGGCAAGGAACAGCTCGCCGCCGAAGCCGTCCGGCTTTCGAGCGAACGCACGGGCACGCTCCTCGAAACCATCCTGAACGACGCGCCCGATCCCGCCGCCGCGATCGATCGGGTCGTCGACGCGCTCGCGGGTTTCCTCACCGAATCGGACTTCCAGCGCGGCTGTCCACTCGCGACGGTGGCGCTCGACGCCGCCGCGTCGAGCGAACCGATCCGGGCGGCCTGCACGGACGGCTACTCGTCCTGGCACGGCATCCTCTCCGGATACCTCGCCGGCCGGGGGCTTTCCGACGGCGACGCGGACGAGCTGGCCACCGTCGTGCTCGCCGCGATCGAAGGCGGGCTGCTGCTGGCCCGCACCCGCCGTGACCTTGCGCCGCTGCGCGCCGTCGCCGCCCACCTGCACACCACCCTCGACCGGGAGTTCTCCTGATGCGCGTCCACCACCTGAACTGCGGCACCATGCGCCCGCTCGGCGGCAAGCTGATCGACAGGCGGCCGGGCCTGTTCCGGCGCGCCACCATGGTCTGCCACTGCCTGCTGCTCGAGACCGGTACCGGCCTCGTGCTCGTCGAGACCGGCATGGGCACGCCGGCCGCGGTCGACCGGAACGCCTGGCTGGGCGCGGGGTTCGTCCGCCGGTCCAACCCGATCGCCGATCCCGCCCGGACCGCCGTCGCGCAGATCCGCGCGCTCGGGTTCGACCCGGCCGACGTCCGCGACATCGTGCTGACCCACCTCGACCTCGACCACGCGGGCGGCCTGATCGACTTCCCGTGGGCGCGCGTGCACGTCTACGCCGAGGAGCTGCGGGCGTTCACCGACCCGCGCGACGACGAACGCGGCCGCTACCGCCGGATCCAGTTCGCCCACGGTCCACAGTGGACGTCCTATGCGGACACCGGCGAGCCGTGGTTCGGCTTCGGCGCCGTCCGGCAGCTGGACGGCCTGCCGCCGGAGATCCTGCTGATCCCGCTGTCCGGGCACACGCGGGGGCACGCCGGGGTCGCCGTCGACACCGGCCACGGCTGGCTGCTCAACGCGGGCGACTCGTACTTCTTCCACGGCCAGGTCGCGGCCGCCCCGCACTGCCCGCCGGGCCTGAACTGGTTCGAGGGCCGCATGGAGACGGTCAAGGGCGCCCGGCTGGACAATCACCGCCGCCTGCGCCAGCTTGTTCAGGAGCACGGCGACGAGGTGAGCGTCTTCGCCGCGCACGACGAGACCGAATTCCTCCGGCTGAGCACCAGGAGCAGCGTATGAAGGTGCACCACCTGAACTGCGGATCGATGCGTCCGGCGGGCGGCAAGCTGCTCGACGGCGAGCCCGGCCTGCTGCGACGGGCGGAGCTGGTCGCGCACTGCCTGCTGATCGAGACCGGCGACAGCCTGGTGCTGGTCGACACCGGCTTCGGCGCCCAGGCCGTCGCCCGCCCGCGCGAGTGGCTCGGCGGGTTCTTCATGGCGGCGGTCGGCGCCCGGATCGAGGCGGCCGAGACGGCGGTCGCGCAGATCAGGGCACTCGGCCTCGACCCGGCCGACGTCCGGCACATCGTGGCCACGCACCTGGACGTCGACCACGCGGGCGGCCTGGCCGACTTCCCGAACGCCGTCGTGCACGTCCGGTCCGAGGAGCACCGCGCGGCGACGTCCCCGGCGAACGCGGCGGAGAAGAACCGCTACCGCGCGGCGCAGTTCGCGCACCGCCCGCTGTGGAGCACCTACGACGAGACGGGCGAGCCGTGGTTCGGCTTCGACGCGGTCCGGTCGCTGAAGGGCCTGCCGGAGGAGATCCTGCTGGTCCCGCTGACCGGCCACACGCGCGGCCACACGGGCGTAGCGGTCGACACGGGCAACGGCTGGCTCCTGCACGCCGGCGACGCGTACTTCTTCCACGGCCAGCTGAACCCGGTCGCCCCGCACTGCCCACCGGGCCTGACGGCGTTCCAGAACCTGGTCCAGACCCTGCGCGGCCCCCGGCTGGAGAACCTGGCGCGGCTGCACGAGCTGGCGCGCACCCACCAGGACGAGGTCACGGTGTTCTCGGCGCACAGCCCGGTCGAGCTGGCCGCACTGCGCCGGTGATCGACGGAACCGGATGATCCTCCGGCGACCGGAGGTTCGGCCGGGCCTGATCAGCCGGCGGCGAGGGCCTGCTTGACCAGCGGGGTGAGCTGCTCCGGCGTCATCTTCGCCGGACCGGTGTAGTTGACCAGCACCGGCGTGCCGGCCACCAGCTCGGCCGAGGCGAGGGTCGCCGTCTTCTGGCCGTCGACGTAGTAGACGGCGCCGTCCGGGAAGCCCGGGACGTCCTGTGCGCCCGGCTTCGCCTTCTTGATCGCCGCGAGCATCTCGGCGGGCTTGCCCTGCTTGCCCTCGTAGCGGGTCACCGCGAGCGCGCCGGCGGCCTTGCCGTCGTGCTGGTACTCGCAGCTGCGGGACTTGCCGCCGTTGGCCGCGTTGTCCTGGACCGGGCCCGGCACCGCCTTGAGGTTGTCGAGGAACAGCGCCTTCGACACGGCGTCGGCGGGCAGCAGCTTGCACGGGTCGAGCGACGCCGCCGCGGCGTTCGGGCTCGGCGCCGGCTTCGGGGCCGCGGACGACGAAGGGGCCTTCGACGGTTCGTCTCCGGACGAGCAGGCGGTCAACGCGGCGAAAGCGACAAAAGCGACGGCTAGAGTGCGCATGTCCGCACCCTAGCCCGGACGGCCTACGCCGTGGGCGCCCGGTATCGCCAGAACGCCGGGAGCAGGAACATCGACGCGCACACCAGCACGATGACCAGCAGCCCGCCGGCGGTCGCCGCGACGGTGGTCCCGAAGGCGGCGGCGCCCCAGCCGTGGGTGAGGTCGGCGATCCGCGGGCCGCCGGCGACGACGACGGTGAAGACGCCCTGGAGCCGGCCGCGCATCTCGTCGGTGGTCGCGACCTGCAGGATCGCCATCCGGTAGACGGCGCTGACCATGTCCGCGGCACCGGCGAGCGCCATGAAGACGACGGCGAGCCAGAGCGAGTGCGCGAGCCCGAAGGCGGCCACCGCCGCACCCCACGCGCAGATCGCGACGACGACCGCGACGCCTTGGCGGTGGATGCGCGTCAGCCAGCCGGAGAAGAGCCCGATCAGCATCGCGCCCAGCGGCAGGGCGGCGTAGAGCCAGCCGAGCGCGGGACCACCGCCGGGCGGATCGCCGAAGGTGCGCTCGGCCATCTCCGGGATCAGCGCCCGCGGCATGCCGAAGACCATGGCGATGATGTCGACGACGAAGGAGGCCAGCAGGATTTTCTGCCCGGCGAGGTACCTGAAGCCGTCGGCGACGTCCCGCAGGCCGGCGCGGCGTGAGGGGCCGTTGAGCGGCGGGATCGACGGCAGCCGCCAGACGGCGACGAGCGTGATCGTGAGTGCGACGACATCGATCAGGTAGAGGGTCGAGAGGCCGAGGACGGGGATCAGCGCGCCGGCGAGCAGCGGCCCGAAGACGGCGCCGAAGGTGGACATGGTGCTGCTGAGGGCGTTGGCCGAGGGCAGCAGTTCGGCGGGTACGAGCCGCGCGACGACGGCACCGCGGGTGGGCATGTTGATGGCGAAGAAGGCCTGGTTGACGGCCAGCAGGCCGAGGACGAGCCAGACCGAGCCGAAGTGCGCGAAGGCTTGCAGCCAGAGCAGGGCGGAGGTGATCGCGACGCCGACGTTGGTGACGAAGAGCAGCTTCCGCCGGTCGACGGCATCGGCGACAGCGCCGCCCCAGAGCCCGAAGACGAGCAGCGGAACGAGGGCGACGAGCCCGGTGAGACCGACGTAGGCGGAGGACCCGGTGAGGTCGAAGACCTGCTTGGGCACGGCCACGGCGGTCAGCTGCGTGCCGACGGCGGTGACCACAGTGGACAGCCAGAGCCGCCGGAAGGCCGGGATCTTCAGCGGCCGCGTGTCGACGATGATGCGGCCGAGGACCTTGCGGAAGCCCGAGCGGGGCGGCAGGGTCCCCGGTTCACCAGTCACGACACATCAGCTTAGCTGGGCTAAGTATCCGGAGTCGCGTGATTTACGTCGCCGGCGAGCGCCCCAAGGTGGCCTTGGTCGCGTTCAACGCGCCGCAGGCCACTTCGGGGCGATCGGGCCTCAGGGAGCGACGCGCTCGATGTGCCACCCGTCGTCGTTGCGCACGAACCGCAGCCGGTCGTGCATGCGGTCCTCGCGGCCCTGCCAGAACTCGACCATGTCCGGGCGGATCCGCCAGCCACCCCAGTGCGGGGGCGCGGGGATCTGCTCGACGTCCGCGAAGCGCCGCTCGATGCCGTGCAGCGCGTTGTCCAGCGCGCGGCGGCCGTCCACCACGCGGGACTGCGGGGACGCCCACGCACCCAGCTGGGAGCCGCGGGGACGCTGGGCCCAGTACTCCGCCGTCTCCTTGACGCCGACCTTCTCGACCTCGCCGCGGACGTGGACCTGGCGGTGCAGCGCGTACCAGGGGAACGTCACCGACGCGTACCGGGTCGCCGTCAAGTCGTGGCTCTTCGTGGACGTGTAGTTCGTGTAGAACACCACGCCCCGGTCGTCGAGGCCCTTGCACAGGACCGTCCGGGACGACGGGCGGCCTTCGGCGTCCGCGGTCGCCAGCACCATCGCGTTCGGTTCGGGGATGCCGGCGGCCACGGCCTGGTTCAGCCAGCCCTGCAGCTGGTCGGTCCAGGTGGCCGCCAGCGCGGATTCGTCGAACGCCGCGCCGTCGTAGGCGACGCGCATTCCCGGCAGGCGCACTACGGCGTCTTCCACCTGGTCCTCGATCTCCGGCATCATCGCCAAACCTCCGTACCCGGTCGGGGCAGCTGTCACTTCGGCTCCTGCGCACGTTAGGGCTTCGCGCGCGGGAGCGGAACCCACTGAACGGTGACACCCGCCACCCCCGTTCCGCCATCAGCCCGTAACCGCTGGACAACAAGCTGTAACCCCCGCGTTACCGGCCGGACCAGGATCGATACAGGAAACGCCTACCTTCGGCCCGTTCCCCACCACCCCGGAGGCAGGCATGACCGAGACCCTGTCCAACGCAGCAGAGAGCGCCCCGCCGAAACGCCGCTACGCCCCGCTCGCGGCGAACGAAAACCGCGAAGACTACTCACTGCGCTTCGCCGCTCATTCGTTCCGGAAATGGTCCCCGTTCGTCGTCGCGACGACGGCGCTGGGCGGCATCGCCTACCTCGCCGACTTCGCCATCGGCGCCAGCATCGTCCTCTCCTACGGCTTCACCTCCGGCGTGCTGGCGATCCTCGCCGCGGCCGTCGTCATCTTCGTGACCGGCGTGCCCATCGCGGCCGCCTGCGCGAAGTCCGGAGTGGACATGGACCTGCTGACCCGGGGAGCCGGCTTCGGCTACTTCGGGTCGACGCTGACGTCGCTCGTGTACGCGAGCTTCACCGTCATCTTCTTCTCGCTCGAAGGCTCGATCATGGGGCAGGCGTTCGAGCTCGCCCTCGGCATCCCGCTGCCCATCGGCTACCTCCTCGCCACGCTGATCGTGCTGCCCTTCGCGCTGTACGGCATGGGCGCGGTCGCGAAGATGCAGACCTGGACGCAGCCGCTGTGGATCGCCGGGCTGGTGCTGCCGTTCGTCGTCGTGCTGGTCCGGGAGCCCGGCAAGTTCGCCGAGTTCACCCACTTCGGGGGGACCGAGGGCGCCGGCGCCGGCTTCTCCGCGATCGGGTTCGGCTTTGGCATGGGCGTCGCGCTGTCGCTGATCGGGCAGATCGGCGAACAGGCCGACTACCTGCGGTTCATGCCCGAGAAGACGGCGGAGAACAAGCGGCCGTGGTGGGCCGCGGTGCTCGCCGCGGGGCCCGGCTGGGTCATCCTCGGCGCCGCGAAGCAGATCGGCGGCGCGCTGCTGGCGTTCCTCGCGCTCGGCGTCGTCGGGAAGACGCACGCGCTGGAGCCGATCGCGCCGTACCTCGAAGCGGTGAAGCCGGCGCTCGGGCCGGTGGCGCTGACGTTCGCCGCGCTGTTCGTGGTCGTCTCGCAGATCAAGATCAACACCACGAACGCCTACTCCGGCTCGCTGTCGTTCGCGAACTTCTTCTCCCGCGTGCTGCACAAGCACCCCGGCCGCGTCTGGTACGTGCTGGTCAACTGCGGGATCGCGCTCGCGCTGATGGAGTTCGGCGCGTTCGGCTTCCTGAACAAGATCCTCGGCTTCTACTCCAACGTCGCCATCGCGTGGATCGGCGCCGTCTGCGCCGACCTGGTGATCGCGAAGCCGCTGGGCCTCTCGCCCCGCTACATCGAGTTCAAGCGGGCCTACCTGCACAAGATCAACCCGGTCGGGTTCGGCTCGATGGTGGTCGCCTCGGCGGTGTCGATCGTGGCGTACTTCGGCGCGTTCGGGCCGTTCCTGGCCGCGTTCAGCCCGCTGCTCGCGCTGGTCATCGCGGTCGTGCTGGTGCCGGTGCTCGCCGTGGCGACGCGCGGCCGGTACTACCTGGCGCGGCCGAACACGGTCGCCGGGCCCGGCACCGACGTCGACCTGCGCGCGACGCACACCTGCTCGGCCTGCGGCGACCCGTACGAACTGCCGGACGTCGCCGACTGCGCGAAGCAGGACGGCCCGATCTGCTCGCTGTGCTGCACGCTCGACAACACCTGCCACGACGTGTGCCAGACGACCGGTCCGGTCGCGCTCGGCCTGCCGGCGGTCCGGACGCCGTGACCTCCATGAAGGTCCTTTCCCGGCCTCAGCGGCCGGGAAAGGACCTTCACGTTCGCCGGGCTCCCCCCTGCTCCCCTGCCCGGCTTGACCGTTCCACGCCGGAAGGCCCGCCGAGGTTGCCCGGGATCGCCAAGATTTTCGCGGGCCGCATGATGGCCGCCAGCATCAGCGCGCGCAGCTCCGCGCCGACGTCCTCCACCGGCAGCGGCGGCTCGTGCGCCTGCCACTCGCGCAGCAGGCCGGTGGCCGCGCCGACCAGGGCGATGGCCGTCAGCCGGTAATCGCGGTCGGGTGCGGCGCCGTGCTCGGCCGCGCGCCGGGCCTCCGTCTCGATGAAGGTCGCCCAGCGGTCGACCCACACCTGGTGCTGCTCCTCCAGCTCCGCGCTGACGCCGACGGCTTCGACGTAGTTGAGCCGCGGCAGCCGGGGGTCGACGGTGACCGTGTCGATGAAGACGTCGAGCAGCGTGGCGATGCGGGTCACGGCGTCGGCCTCGGCGACCTTGTCGAGCGCGGCGGTCACGTGCTCCAGCGCGAGGCTGTTGATCCGGTCGTGGAGGGTGCGCAGCACGTCCTCCTTGCCGGTGAACTCCTCGTAGAAGTTCCGCGTGGACACCCCCGCCCGGGCGCACACCTCGGTGATCTTCGTCTGCCGGAACCCGGTCGTGGTGAACAGCTCGAGCCCGGCCGTGAGCAGCCGCTCGCGGCGGTCGGCGCGACGTTGTTCGGGTGCGACGCCGCCGTACGTGCGAGCCAACGGGTGTCTCCTCCTTCTGAGGGATTGCCGGATCCTACCGGCCTGGCTAAATTGTGAAAACCTCGATTACCACACAACCGGAGGCAATGATGCTTCGTCGGTTACTGGTCGCCGTCGCGCTCCTTTTCGTGACAGCCGCCCCCTCGGCGCACGCGGATCCGGGTGTCCTGTTGGAGCAGCAGCCGGCGACGGTGTTCGTCGGCCCGTTCCCGGCACCCGTCAAGGCCTGGCACCTGCGCTACCGCTCGACGTCGGCGACCGGCGAGCCGAACGCCGTCTCCGGAACCCTGCTGGTGCCGCCGGCGCCGTGGCCGCACGGCGGCCCGCGGCCGCTGATCACGTACGCGGTCGGCACGCACGGCCTCGGCGACCAGTGCGCCCCCTCGAACCTCCTGGCCCACGGCATCGAGAACGAAAGCGCGTTGCTGGCGCAGGCGTTGGCGCAGGGCTGGGCCGTCGTGGTCACCGACTACGAAGGACTCGGCACCCCGGGAACGCACACGTACGCGGTCGGGCAGTCCGAAGGCCGCGCGGTGCTCGACGCGGCGCGGGCCGCTTCCCGGGTGACCGGCGCGGGGCTGTCCCCCGCCGGCCCGGTGGGCGTGTTCGGCTACTCGCAGGGCGGCCAGGCCGCGGCGTGGGCGGCCGAGTTGCAGGCCACCTACGCGCCTTCGCTGAACGTGGTCGGCGTCGCGGCCGGCGGGGTCCCGGCGGACCTGAACGCGGTGTTCGCGTCCAACGACGGCGGCGCCGCGTTCGGCCTGGTCCTCGGCGCGGCCACCGGCTTCGCGGCGGCGTACCCGGACGTGCCGTTCGAGTCGATCCTGAACGACCGCGGCCGCGAAGCGGTGGCCCGGGTGTCGAAGGCGTGCACGGTCGAACTGGGCGCGGCGGCGCCGTTCGCGCACCTGCGGGACTTCGTGACGGTGCCGGACCCGATCCACGAGCCGCACTGGCAGACCCGCCTGGCCGAGAACTACCTGGGCACGACGGCACCGAAGCCGCCGGTGTACCTGTACCACGGGACGCTGGACGAGCTGATCCCGTTCAGCGTCGGAACGGCGTTGCGCGACCGCTGGAAGTCCCTCGGCGCGAAGGTGACGTGGCAGGAGTTCCCGCTGCTGGAGCACATCGGCGGGGTGTCGATCGGCGGCCCGGCGGCGATGACCTGGCTGGGCACGAAGTTCTGAGAACTGTCGGTGGCCCCCGGTAGCGTGGAAAACGGGGGCTGCTCAGAACGCCGCGGCGCCCGCCTCGGCCAGGCCCTTCGCCGCCGTGACGGCGTCCGGCGCCAGCGAAGTCACCAGCGAGCCACCGGCGGCGAGCGGGCTGCGCGACCACCACTCGCCGGAGGCGGCCGGGGCGTCCGGACCGCCGACCACCAGGTCCGTGGCCAGCACCCGGCGGCCCGCCAGCACCGCCAGGCTCCCGTCCAGTCCCGCGTCCCCCACCGAAAGCGTCTGACGCAGCACGGGCGCCCCCGCGCGGACCACGTCCACCGTGGTCACCAGCGAACCCGGGCGCTCCCCGGCCCGGCCCAGCACCAGCACCTCCCGCGTGTGCAGATACGCACCAGCCGCCAGCGAGGCCCGGAAGACCGCACTGTGCCGCGCCCGGGCGGTCACCACCGTCGGCTCCGGCAGGTACTCCAGCGACCCGCCGGCTTCGACCACGACCTCCACTGTGGACAGCGAACCTTCACCGTGCGGGCCCGGCAGAGCCAGGGTCGCCGCCACGCCGGAAAGCCGCAGAGCAGCCCCGGGCCCGACGTGGATCGAAAGCGTCAGGTCGTCCCCTCCCAGCGGCGAAGTGGCCGAGTTCACCAGGTGCACCACCGCCGTCGGGCCCGAACGCCGCCGCGGGAACAGCGTCAGCGGCGCCATCGAGCACAGCTCCCGCAGCACCGTGCGCGAGCCGTCGAAGCACGCGGTCAGCCGGGCGTGGGCCTTCACAGCAGCGAACGGACCCAGCCGGCGACCGCGGGCGCGTCCGGGGTGTCCACCAGGGACTGGGTGATCACCGGCAGCGTCCCCCGCATCCGGTGCGCGTCCGACGTCATGACGTCCATGTCCGCGCCGACCAGGTGCGCGATGTCGGTCTTGTTGATCACCAGCAGGTCCGCCGTCGTGACGCCGGGGCCGCCCTTGCGCGGCACCTTGTCGCCGCCGGCGACGTCGACCACGAAGATCTGGCTGTCGGCCAGGCCGCGGCTGAACACCGCCGTCAGGTTGTCGCCGCCGCTTTCGATGATCACCAGGTCGAGGCCGGGGAACTTCTCCTCCAGCCGCTCGACCGCGTCGAGGTTCGCCGTGATGTCGTCGCGGATCGCGGTGTGCGGGCACGCGCCCGTCTGCACCGCCTCGATCCGCGCCGGGTCCAGCACGCCCGCACGGCGCAGGAAGTCCGCGTCTTCGGTCGTGTAGATGTCGTTCGTGACGACGGCGAGGTTGATCTCGTCGCCCAGCGCGCGGCACAGCGCCGCGGTGAGCGCCGTCTTGCCGGAGCCGACCGGGCCGCCGATGCCGATCCGGTACGCCCGGCCCGCCGTGGGCGCCGCGTCGTAGTGGTCCGGCTCGCTGGCCGTGGGGTCGAAGCTGACCGGGTGGAAGTGGCCGTGACCGTGGCCTTCAGCTGGCAAAGAGACGCACCTCTTCCTGGTGGTGCCGAGCATGGGCCTCGGCGAACAGATCCAACGCGGGCGACCCCGGCGACGGCAGTGCCGCCGGATCGTCGCCCGCCACGGCGGCGGCTTCCGCACACACCGCGGCGAGGTCCAGCCGCGCGACCACGGCGTTGACGGCGAAGGGATCCAGCCCCAGCAACCGGACCGCGGCACTCGCCGGGCCGCTCACCGACAGGTAGGCGACCGCCATCGCGGCGTCGTACGGCGAACCGCCCGCGACGCCGACCAGCGCGCCCAGCACGATCGGGTGGTGTGGCCGCGGCGTCTCGGCCAGCAACGCGTCGAGCACGGGTGACGGCCACGCGATCCGCCCGGCCCGCGCGGTCCCGCGGCCCTGCGCCCGGGAGGCCTCGCGCTGCGCGAGCGACGGAGTACGCGCGTCCAGTTCACTGTCCAGGAGGGACCAGTTCCCCCCGGCGACCGCCGCATGAGCGGAGGCCGCGGCGAAAACCGCCGCCAGGTGGCCCGCCGTCCGCAACCGTCCGGAAAGGAATCCCGGGAGGTCGCGCACGGACGTCACCAGTTTCCGGGCGACGACCTCCTCCAGCCCGCCACTGTGGATGTGCCCGCCGCCGGGGAAGCGGGAGTCCGCGAGGATCAGCGCCGAGAGGTCCATCAGAAGAGGAAGTACCTTTGCGCCATCGGCAGTTCCGTCACCGGCTGCGGTTCGATCAGCTCCCCGTCGACGTGCACCGCGAAGCTGTCCGGCTCGACGCGGACGTCCGGTGTCGCGTCGTTGAGCACCATGTCCGCTTTCGTCCTGGCGCGCATGTTCGACACCGCGACGAGCGGACGCGTGATGCCGAACGCCTCGCGCAGGCCGCTGTCCAAAGCGGACGGCGCCACGAAGTGCAGGCTCAGCGCGGCCCCGATCGACGCGCCGAACATCGGCCGGGCGAACACCGGCTGCGGCGTCGGGATGGACGCGTTCGCGTCGCCCATCGCCGCCCACGCCGGGAAGCCGCCCTTGAGCACCACGTGCGGGCGGACGCCGAAGAACTTCGGCTCCCACAGGACCAGGTCGGCGAGCTTGCCGACCTCGACCGAACCGATCTCGGTCTCCATGCCGTGCGCGATGGCCGGGTTGATCGTGTATTTGGCGACATAGCGACGCGCGCGCAGGTTGTCGGCCGCGCCGTCGCCGGGCAGGGCGCCGCGGCGGCGTTTCATCACGTGCGCGGTCTGCCAGGTCCGGATGATCACCTCGCCGATCCGGCCCATCGCCTGCGAGTCCGAGCTCATCATCGAGATCGCGCCCATGTCGTGCAGCACGTCCTCGGCGGCGATCGTCGTCGGCCGGATCCGGCTCTCGGCGAAGGCGAGGTCCTCGGGCACCGACGGGTTGAGGTGGTGGCAGACCACCAGCATGTCGAGGTGCTCGTCGAGGGTGTTGGCCGTGTGCGGGCGGGTCGGGTTGGTCGACGACGGCAGCACGTTCGGCAGCGAGACGACCTGGATGATGTCCGGCGCGTGCCCGCCGCCTGCCCCCTCGGTGTGGTAGGCGTTGATCGAGCGGCCGCCGATGGCGTCCACAGTGGATTCCAGGAAACCGGCTTCGTTCAGGGTGTCGGTGTGGATGGCCACCTGGACGCCGGCTTCGTCGGCCACGGTCAGGCACGCGTCGATGGCAGCCGGCGTGGTGCCCCAGTCCTCGTGCAGCTTGAACCCGCCCGCGCCCGCGGCCAGCTGCTCGCGCAGCGCCTCGTGCCGGACGGTGTTCCCCTTGCCCAGCAGCAGGACGTTGACCGGATAACCGTCCATGGCGGACAGCATCCGGCCCAGGTTCCACGCGCCGGGGGTGACGGTGGTGGCCTTCGTGCCCTCGTTCGGCCCGGTGCCGCCACCGACCAACGTGGTCAGCCCGGCGGCCAGCGCCGTGTCGACCAGCTGCGGGCAGATGAAGTGGACGTGGCAGTCGATGCCGCCCGCGGTGAGGATCTTGCCGTTGCCGGAGAGCACCTCGGTCGACGGCCCGATGACCAGGGCCGGGTCGACGCCGTCCATCGTGTCCGGGTTGCCCGCCTTGCCGATGCCGACGATCCGGCCGTCGCGCACGCCGACGTCGGCCTTGACGACACCCCAGTGGTCGAGGATCACCGCGCCGGTGATGACCAGGTCGGGCGCGCCCTCGGCCCGGGTCGCCAGGCCCTGGCCCATGGACTCGCGGATGACCTTGCCGCCCCCGAAGAGCACCTCGTCGCCGGAGCCGCCGGCGCCCATCGAGCGGTCTTCGGTGACCTCGATCAGCAGGTCGGTGTCGGCGAGCCGGATCCGGTCGCCGGTGGTCGGGCCGAACAGCTCGGCGTAGCGCTCGCGGTCGATCTGCGGCATCAGAAGTCCCCCGCGAATTCGGACCGCAACCCGGGGACGCGGCGCGCGCCGGCGAGCGGGACGAGATCGACTTCCCGTTCCACGCCCGGCTCGAACCGCACCGACGTCCCCGCCGGCACGTCGAGCCGGTGGCCGCGGGCGGCGTCCCGGTCGAACTCGAGGCCGGGGTTGACCGCGGCGAAGTGGTAGTGCGAGCCGACCTGCACCGGCCGGTCGCCGAGGTTCCGCACCAGCAGCCGGACGCGCGCGCGGCCGGGGTTCAGCTCGACCGGCTCGTCACCGGGGATGATCTCGCCAGGGTGCATCTGCCCGCTCCTCACACGATCGGGTCGTGCACGGTGACGAGCTTCGTGCCGTCCGGGAACGTGGCTTCGACCTGCACGGAGTCGACCATCTCGGGCACGCCGTCGAGCACCTGCGCCCGGGAGAGCACGGTCCGGCCACTGGCCACCAGCTCGCTGACCGTGCGGCCGTCGCGGGCCCCTTCGAGGACGTGGTCGGTGATCAGCGCGACCGCCTCGGGGTAGTTGAGCCGGACGCCGCGGTCCAGCCGCTTCCGCGCGACGTCGGCCGCCACGTGGATGAGCAGCTTGTCGCGCTCCTGCGGGCTGAGGTGCATGCGCTAGGTCTATCACCCGAAACGCGGCGGCGCCTGGTTCGGAAACACAGGATTTACCTGGGCTTCGTCACACTGTGTGGCGAAAAATTCTCCTGATTGGCGGCCTCGGTGACTGAATCGTTCTCGTAATCGTGACCGAAACCACCGCATCTTTCGATTGCCTGCGGCCGGTCAAGAGAGCAAGGTCTATCCATCCGTGCGATGTGGCGCGCGTTCCGTGCGCTTCCTCCAACCGCGCGACCAGCACCAACCAGCCGGGGAAAAGCGCACCGAAAGGTTCCGCGAAACAGTGACTACCTCCACGATCAGCAAGCCACAGCCGTCCGGCCAACCCGACGACGGCTTCCGACCGGGTCTGGAGGGCGTCGTCGCCTTCCACACCGAAATCGCCGAACCCGACCGGGACGGCGGTGCCCTGCGCTACCGCGGCGTCGACATCGAGGACCTCGCCGGCAAGGTGACCTTCGGCGACGTGTGGGGCCTCCTCGTGGACGGCCGGTTCGGCCACGGCCTGCCGCCCGCCGAGCCGTTCCCGCTGCCGGTCCACACCGGCGACGTCCGGGTGGACGTCCAGGCCGCGCTGGCCATGCTGGCCCCGATCTGGGGCTACCGCCCGCTGCTCGACATCACCGACGAAGAGGCCCGCGAGCAGCTGGCCCGCGCCTCGGTGATGGCGCTGTCCTACGTCGCCCAGTCGGCGCGCGGCATCGGCCAGCCCGCGGTCCCGCAGACCCGCGTCGACGAGGCCCACTCGATCACCGAGCGGTTCCTCGTCCGCTGGCGCGGCGAGCCGGACCCCGCGCACGTCAAGGCCCTGGACGCGTACTGGGTGTCGGCCGCCGAGCACGGCCTCAACGCCTCGACCTTCACCGCCCGCGTCATCGCGTCCACCGGCGCCGACGTGGCCGCGGCGATGTCGGGCGCCATCGGCGCGATGTCCGGCCCGCTGCACGGCGGCGCCCCGGCGCGCGTGCTGCCGATGATCGAAGAGGTCGAGCGCACCGGCGACCCGGCGGGCCTGGTCAAGGGGATCCTCGACCGCAAGGAACGCCTGATGGGCTTCGGTCACCGCGTCTACCGGGCCGAGGACCCGCGGGCGCGCGTGCTGCGCCGGACCTGCCAGGAGCTCGGCGCGACCCGCTACGAGGCGGCCGCGGCGCTGGAGCAGGCCGCGCTGAAGGAGCTGCGCGAGCGGCGTCCGGATCACCCGATCGAGACCAACGTCGAGTTCTGGGCCGCGGTCATCCTGGACTTCGCCCAGGTCCCGCCGCACATGATGCCCGCGATGTTCAGCTCGGCCCGCACCGCCGGCTGGGCCGCGCACATCCTGGAGCAGAAGCGGACCGGACGCCTGGTGCGGCCGTCGGCCAAGTACGTCGGCCCGGCGCCCCGCAGCCCCGAGGACGTCGAGGGCTGGGAGCTCGTCACCAAGCACTGACCCCTACGACCGGAGCGGCACTTTCACGTGAAAGTGCCGCTCTGGTCGTGCGCGGCGGTGGTGGTGAGCATGGCCGTGAGCTGGTCGACGAGCCAGGTGTCCAGGGCCTCGCGCGGGATCGTGCGTTCCTGCAGCCAGCTCAGCAGGGCGCCCTCGACCACCGCCGTCCAGCAGCGGAGGGTCAGCGACAGCAGCGGCGAGGGTTCGGAGACGCCGAGCGCGTCCAGGATCAGGGCCACCGCCCGGTTGCGGACCTCGTCGATGGCCGCGTCCGTCTCGGACGTCGCGATCACCGAACCGCTGCGCAGCAGGGCGATGTAGCCCGCCCGGTAGTGGTCGGCGACGTCGATCAGGCCGCGGACGGCGGCGCGCAGCCGGGTTTCGGGCGGGCCCTCCTCGAGCCCGGCCAAGCCGTCGATCAGCCCGTCGGTGACCGTGCGCAGCGCTTCGACCTGCAGGTCGCGCAGGCTGGAGAAGTACCGGTAGAACAACGGACGCGACACCTCGGCGCGCGTCACGATGTCGTCCACGGTGACCAGTTCCGGCGCCCGCGAGCCGAACAGGTCGAGCGCGGCCCGGATCAGGTCGTCCCGGCGGGCCTGCGGCGACATCCGCCGCGGCCGGCTCACGGCGTGAGGCCCTTTTCCGCGGCACGCAGGATTTCCCGCAGCACGGCCGCCGACGCGAGGTTGACGACCTGGCCGCCTTCGGCGCGCTCGGCGAGCATCGGCGCGAACGCGCGGGAGCCGTGAAGGCCCGCGTCGTCGACGACGATGTCCGGGACACCGTGCTCGGCGCGGACCCGCTCGGCGAAGCGCTGCACGGCCTCGCCGTCCGAAAAGTCCACTGTGTACTCGGCGACGCCGTGGCCGCCCAGCAGCTTCAGCGTTTCCGCGGCACCGGTCGCGTCGGTGACGATGACGTCGGCGCCCTGCTCGACGAAGGCGAGCGCGGTCGCGCGGCCGATCCCGCCGCCCGCGCCGGCGACCACGACGAGCCGGTGCTCGAACGGCCCGGCGTCCACCCGGGCCCGGCGCAGCCCGCGGCTTTCCACCCCGGTTTCGGCGTAGTCGATCAGCTCGGCGGCCGCGGCGGCCACCACCTCCGGCCTCGCCCGGGTGACCCAGTGCGTCCCGGCGATCCGGCGGACCCGCAGGTCGGCGACCCAGTGGGTGACCTCGGTCTGCAGCGGCGTCGTGACGTAGGCGTCGCCGGTCGGGGCCAGCACCTGCACCGGGACGTCGGCGGGGCGGGGCGCGGGCCGCGAAAGCCGGGTGAACATGTTGGCCCGGTAGAGCTGGAGACCGTGCAGGCCGTCGGACCTCTCCGGCAGCGCCGCGTCCGGTTCCATGCGCTGGATCTGCTTGCCCAGCAAACCGCTGCGCCACAACAGGTCCGGGATGAGCGGGACCTGGAACGCCAGGATGTACCACGAGTGCAGGAACTGGCTCAGCGCGTTCTTGAGCCGCTTCGGCGTCGGACGGCGCAGCTGGGCGCGGAACCACGCGCCGGCGTGGTCGAGGCTCGGGCCGGAGAGGGACGTGTAGGAGGCGATCCGCCCGCGCAGGGCGTCCCCGGTGACGGCGTGCCAGGTCTGGATCGAGCCCCAGTCGTGGGCGACCAGGTGCACCTTGCCGGTCGGCTGCACCGCCTCGACGACGGCACGCAGGTCGTCGGCCAGCTGGTCCAGCCGGTAGGACGCGCGTCCCGGCGGCTTGTCCGACTGTCCGGCCCCGCGGACGTCGTAGGTGACGACGCGGTGTTTCGCGGCCAGCCCGGCGGCTACCCCGGCCCACATCGAGCTGTTGTCCGGATAGCCGTGAACGAGCACGACCGTGGGCCCGTCACTCCGGCCGCCGATGGTCACGGAGAGTCGGACACCGTCGCTGGCGGTCACCCACTTGTGAGACATTCTGTCATGTTAGACAACCTGTCAACAGTGTGTTCACCCACGCGGCGGTTCCGCCGGCTCGGATCTTCGGATTTTGCTTGTGTGACAGCGTTTTCGTGGTTCCACGGGAAACCAAGCGCCCGTGTCCACCGATCGGTGGACAGCCGGTTCCACTGGCCGTTGGTCGGATTCACGGCCGCGAGCGGCCAGGCTCGGAGCATGACCACAGCAGTCAGCGTGCGCGGCCTGCGCAAGCAGTACCCGGATCACCTCGCGGTGGCCGGGCTCGACCTGGAGATCGCCCCCGGTGAGGTCTTCTCGCTGCTCGGGCCGAACGGCGCCGGGAAGACCACGACCGTCGAGATCCTCGAAGGCCACCGCCGGCGGACGGCCGGCGAGGTCACCGTGCTCGGCGAGGACCCCGCCCAGGCCGGCCGGGCCTGGCGCGCCCGGCTCGGCATCGTCCTCCAGACGGCGACCCACGCCGCCGAACTGAGCGTCGCCGAGACCGTCCGGCACTTCGCGAAGTACTACCCGAACCCGCGCGACCCCGACGAGGTGATCGAGAAGGTCGGGCTCACCGAGAAGGCCGGAGCGCGGATCAAGGCGCTTTCCGGCGGGCAGCGCCGCCGCGTCGACGTCGCGCTCGGCATCATCGGACGCCCCGAACTGCTCTTCCTCGACGAGCCGACCACCGGCTTCGACCCCGAGGCCCGGCGGCAGTTCTGGACGCTGATCAGCGACCTCGCCGCCGAAGGCACCACCATCCTGCTGACCACGCACTACCTGGACGAGGCCGAGGCGCTCGCCGACCGCGTCGCGGTCATCGCGCGCGGCGAGATCGTCGCCCAGGACACGCCGCAGAACCTGGGCGGCCGGGCCGCCGCCGAGGCCACCGTGCGCTGGACCGACGAACGCGGCGAGCACGTCGAGCGGACCGCGTACCCGACCAAGCTCGTCACCGAGCTCTCTGCTGGGGGTAGGGAGCTCGGGGGACTGACGGTGACCAGGCCGAGCCTGGAGGACATCTACCTGGACCTGATCGGAGACAAGGCATGACCACTGGGACGTCCGGGGCTTCGCCCCAGGCCGGGGGCTCCGCCACCCGGAACCCCCGGAAAGCGGTGGTGGCCCTTCCCGGACCGCTCTCGCTCGGCCTGGCCCGCGGCGGCACCGAGCTGCGGCAGTTCTTCCGGAACAAGGAACAGGTGGTCTTCACCTTTTCCCTGCCCGCCGTGCTCATGCTCCTGCTCGGGTCCATCCTGGACGGTCCGACCCCGCTCGACGGCGTCACGTCCGGGCAGCTGCTGGCGGCCGGGATGATCGGCTCCGGCATCGTGTCGACGTCGTTCAACAGCATCGCGACCGGCGTCTCGGCCGACCGGGAGACCGGCGCGCTCAAGCGGCTGCGCGGCACGCCGATGCCGTCGGCGTCGTACTTCGTCGGCAAGATGGTGCTGGTCGCGGTGTCGAGCCTGGCCCAGACGGTTTTGATGGCCGCGGTCGCCGTGCTGCTGTTCGGGCTGAAGCTGCCGTCCGACCCGGCGAAGTGGCTGACGCTGCTCTGGGTGTTCGCGCTCGGCATCGTCTCGTGCACGCTGCTCGGGATCGCGGTCAGCTCGCTCGCGAAGTCCACGAACGGCGCCGTCGCCGTCGTGCAGATGCTGTACCTGGTGCTGCAGTTCATCTCCGGCGTCTTCGTTTCGCCGATCACGAACCTGCCGAAAGTTATGGTGGACGTCGCGTCGTTCTTCCCGCTGAAGTGGATCTGCCAGGGATTCCGGTCGGTCTTCCTGCCGGACGGCGCCGTGAGGATGGAGATGGCCGGGACATGGGAACTTCCGCGGGTGGCGCTGGTGCTGGCGGTGTGGTGCGTGGCGGGCGCGGTGCTGGCGCGGCTGACGTTCCGGTGGACCGACGCGAAGTGACCGACGCCTGGGACCGGTTCAACTGGCTCTGGGAAATCCTCTTCGCGGTGGCGTACCTGGCCACGACGCTGCTGGTGGTGCTGGACGAGGACGACCCGGTGCGCACGGCGGTCGCGGTCGGGGCGCTGACCGCGCTGGCGCTGACCTACCTGCTGTGGGGCCGCCGGGTGGTGCGCGAAGACGGGCACCTGCGGGAGCGATGGGCGCTGGCCCTGATCGTCCTGGCGCTGGTCGCGGTCGCGATGTTCACCAACACCACGGCCAGCTTCATCCTGTTCATGGTGTGCCCGCTGGTGTTCTCGACGCTGGAGTTCCGGCCCGCGGCCGTGCTCACCACCGTGGCGATCCTGCTGAGCCCGTTGTCGTCGATCGTCAACGAGGGTCTGCAGGGGCCGGCGCTGCACATCCTGCTGCCGATGACCGCGATCCTCGTCGTCTTCGGTGTGCTGTCCGGCAAGTTCATCCTGCACGTCGTCGAGGAGAGCCGGGGGCGCGCCGAGCTGATCGCGCAGCTCGAGGAAAGCCAGGCGGAAGTCGCCCGGCTCTCGCGGGAGGCCGGCACCGCGGCCGAGCGCGAACGGCTCGCGCGGGAGATCCACGACACGCTCGCGCAGGGGTTCACCAGCATCGTCACCCTCGCCCAGGCCATCGAGTCCGAACTGGACACCGACCCGGCCGCGGCGCGGCGGCACGCGGAACTGGCGGCCCGCACCGCGCGCGACAACCTCACGGAGGCCCGCGCCATGGTCGCCGCGCTGGCTCCGGCGGACCTCGCGGCCGGCTCGCTCGTCGACGCCGTCCGGCGGCAGGCCGACCGGCTGGCCGACGAGACGGGGGTGCCGGTCCAGTACGAAGTGGACAGTCCGTTGCCGTCGCTCGGCATGGCGGGCGAAGTGGTGCTGCTGCGGGGCGCGCAGGAAGCGCTGAACAACGTCCGGCGGCACGCGGCCGCGTCGGCGGTCTCGGTGCGGCTGTCCGCTGTGGACGGTTCGGTGCGGCTGTCGGTGCGCGACGACGGCGCCGGCTTCGACCCGGACCGCGCCACCGGGTTCGGGTTGCGCGGGATGCGGTCCCGGGCCGAGCAGGTCGGTGGCAGACTGAGCGTCCGGAGCGGCCCCGGCGGCACCGAACTCACCCTGGAGGTGCCGGCTTGATCCGCGTCATGCTCGTCGACGACCACCCGGTCGTCCGCGAAGGCCTCCGCGGCATGCTCGAAGCGGAGCCCGACCTGACGGTCGTCGGCGAAGCGGGTTCCGGCGACGAAGCCGTCGCGCTCGACCGCGTCGCCGGGCCCGACGTCGTGCTGATGGACCTGCGGATGCCCGGCCTCGACGGCGTCGGCGCCACCAAGCGGATCCTGCGCGAGCAGCCGGGCCGCCGGATCGTCGTGCTGACGACGTACGAGACGGACGCCGACATCCTGCGCGCGGTCGAGGCCGGCGCGTCGGGGTACCTGCTGAAGGACGCCTCCCGCGCGGAGCTGGCCAACGCCATCCGCGCGGCGGCGCGCGGGGAGACGGTGCTGGCGCCGTCGGTGGCCGGGAAGCTGGTCAACCGGGTCCGCAACCCCGAGCCGCAGCCGCTGTCGGCCCGCGAGGTGGAGGTGCTCCGGCTGGTCGCGAAGGGCGGGACGAACGCCGACATCGGCCGCGCCCTGCACATCAGCGAGGCCACGGTGAAGACCCACCTGCTCCGGGTCTTCGGCAAGCTCGGCGTCTCCGACCGCACCGCCGCGGTCACCACAGCGATGGAACGAAACCTCCTCGGCTGAACCGGGCATCACCCCTGCGCCCAGGGGCATCACGCGTGATCCCACGGGCATCATGCGTGATCCCACGGGCATCACGGTGATGCCCCGCCAGTCACGCGTGATGCCCCGCCAATCACGGGTGATGCCTCGTCAGTCACGCGTGATGCCCTGCCAATCACGGGTGATGCCTCTCGGCTGAGGCCCGGGACCTGCTCCATCCGGCGGTGCGCGGCAGAATGCCTCCATGCTTGCCTCGACCGAACTCGCCCTGCTCCGCCGGATCGCCCATGAGCAGGCCGTCTGCCGGGCTCCGTCGCTGGTCGCCGCCGTCGTGCGGGACGGGGAGATCGTCTGGTCCGGTGGCCGGGGGCGCGTCGGCGGGGAAGCCCCGACCACCGACACCCAGTACCGCCTGGGCTCGATCACCAAGACCCTCGTCGCCACCGCCGTCATGCGACTGCGCGACGAAGGCCTCCTCGACCTCAATGACCCGCTCGAAAAGCACGTCCCGGGCACGCCGTTCGGTGCCGCCACCGTCGCCCAGCTGCTGTCCCACACCTCCGGCCTGACGTCGGAGTCGCCCGGCCTGTGGTGGGAGCGGACCCCCGGCGCGGACTGGGACGCGCTGGTCGGCAGCCTCGCCGAGGGCGCGACCAAGCACCGGCCGGGCGCGCGGTTCCACTACTCGAACGTCGGCTACGGCGTGCTCGGCGAACTCCTCACCCGCCACCGCGGCAAGAGCTGGCTCTCCGTGGTCGAGGAGGAGGTCCTCGGCCCGCTGGGGATGACCCGCACGACCCCGCACCCGGTCGGCGCGCACGCCGAGGGCTTCGCCGTGCACCCCTTCGCCGACGTCCTGCTGCCCGAGCCGAGCCCGGACGCCGGCGCGATGGCCCCCGCCGGGCAGCTGTGGTCGACGGCGCGGGACCTCGGCCGCTGGACGGCGTTCCTCGGCGGCGAAACCGGCGGGGTGCTCGCGCCGGACACCGTCGCCGAGATGCGGACCATGATCACCGTCGACGACACCGACGTCTGGACGACCGGGTTCGGGCTCGGCCTGATGCTCGTGCGCCACCAGGGCCGCCGGTTCGCCGGCCACACCGGCTCGATGCCCGGGTTCCTCGCCGTGACGCTGGTCGACCCGGCCGCGCGGACCGGCGCGCTGGTGCTCACCAACTCGACGTCCGGCGTCGGCATCACCCAGCTCTGCCTGGACCTCATCACCATGACCGACGAGCTGGAGCCGCGGCTGCCCGCCGAGTGGCTGCCCTCGCCCACCGACCCCGCGCTGCTCGCGCTGACCGGGCTCTGGCACTGGGGCCCCACGCCGTACCACCTGCGCGTCCAGGGCGACGGGCTGCTGCTGCTCGCGCCGGTCGAGGGCGCCGGGCGCAGCTCGCGCTTCCGCGCGACCGGCGAGGACACCTACGTCGGCCTCGACGGCTACTACGCCGGCGAAACGCTCGTGGTGGGCCGGAACGCCGACGGCGTCGCCACCCACCTCGACCTGGCGACGTTCATCTTCACCCGCACGCCGTACGACCCGGCCGCGCCGGTGCCGGGCGGCGTCGACGACTGGCGCTAGGCGGACCGGGCCCCGCTCACACCCCCAGGGTGGTGAGCGGGGCCCTCAGGTCAGGGCGGGTATGCCCGCCGCGTGGGCGACGGCGGCGGTGAACCGGTTGCCGAGGCGCTTGCCCTCACCCCAGTCGATCAGGCCGAGCTTCAGGGTCGTCTGCACCGTGAGGGCCGAGCCGCCCGGGGCGTGCGAGACCGTCACGGTGACGTTCTGGCCCCAGCTGAGCAGGGACATCCCGGTCTTGAAGAACACGGTTCCCCGCTGCGGGTCGTAGTACGGAGCCGAGCCGCCGGCGGCCGCGACTCCGGCGGGGAGCGAGTTCCACAGCACCTCGGGCGGCACCGGGAAGCTCACCTGCACAGTCGTCATGATCGGGAGACTACCGGCGGCCCGGCGAGCCGGTAACCGTGTTTTTACCCCCACGGGCCGTGGTGCCCGATGAACCCGATGGCGTAGGTGTCGCCGTCCGGGAGGCCGACGACCAGGTCCTCCGCCGGCCACCCGGCGAGCCACAGCCGGCGCCGGTTCCCCAGCTCGGCGGCGATGTCGGCGGGCACCGCGGGCAGGTGGAACTTGATCCGCACGTCCCCGGGCAGCACCGCCCAGCCGTCGACCGGCTCGCCCGCCCGCACGTCGAACGCCGCCGCCGCGACCGGCGTCCAGCGGCCGCTCGCCAGGCACGCCACCGGGCCGGTCAGTTCGGACCGCCACCCGGCGAGCGCCAGCACGACGACCAGGCTCGGCACCGGCAGGACCCACGGCAGCCAGCCCCCGGTCACGACGATGGCCGCGACCTCGGCCGCGAGGGCGAGGGCGCCGACCGCCCACGCCGCCGTCGTGGCGAACACCAGCTTCCACCGCAGGACCGCCCGCCGCGTCGACGCCCGCTTCGGCAGCAGCTTGACCAGTCCGAACACCGAAGCACCGGCGAAGATCGAGACGAAGACCCCGGCGTAGAGGACGTCGGCGCCGTGGGGCGGGTGTTCGACGAGCCCGACGACGATCGCCCCGGCCACCAGGAGCCACAGCAACCCGAAGCCGGCCACCTTCACGCCGCGGGCCGTCGACGCGGTGCGTGCTTCGCCGGTCGCCCACCACGGCAGGCGGCGGACGAAGACCAGCGCCAGCGTCGCCGCGAACCCGACCGGGAGGCCGATCGCGGTCGTTTCCGTCCAGCCTTCGACCGCGAGGTGCGCCGCGGCCACCACGGCGAACCACGCGAAGAAGTACCAGCGAGGTCGATCACTCATCGGTTCCACATGTCGGACGCCGCCCCACCTCTGTTACCTGCTTCGTCCCGACCTGAGAGACTGGCCACATGACCGACGCTGAGTTGACCATCCCCGCCGACCTCAAGCCGGCCGACGGCCGCTTCGGCTGCGGCCCGTCGAAGGTCCGCGCCGAGCAGCTGAGTGCGCTGGCGGAGTCCGGCTCCACCTACCTCGGCACGTCGCACCGGCAGAAGCCGGTCAAGTCCCTCGTCGGGCGCGTCCGTGCGGGTCTGTCCGAGCTGTTCTCCCTGCCCGAGGGCTACGAGGTGATCCTCGGCAACGGCGGCACCACGGCGTTCTGGGACGCGGCCGCCTTCGGCTTGGTCCGCGAGCGCGCGCAGCACTTCACCTACGGCGAGTTCTCGTCGAAGTTCGCCACCGTGACCAAGGGCGCCCCGTTCCTCGCCGACCCGATCGTCGTCAAGGCCGAGCCGGGCAGCGCGCCGGACATCGCCTACGAAGCCGGCGCCGACCTGGTCGGCTGGGCGCACAACGAGACGTCCACCGGTGTGGCCGTGCCGGTCCGCCGCCCCGAGGGCAGCGAGGGCGCCCTGGTCGCGATCGACGCCACCTCCGGCGCCGGCGGCCTCCCGGTCAAGGCCGAGGACTTCGACGTCTACTACTTCGCGCCGCAGAAGTCCTTCGCCGCCGACGGCGGGCTCTGGATCGCGCTGGCCTCCCCCGGCGCCGTCGAGCGGATCGGCGAGATCGGCGGGAGCGACCGCTGGATCCCCGAGTTCCTGTCGCTGACCACCGCGCTGGACAACTCCCGCAAGGACCAGACGTACAACACCCCGGCCGTGGCCACGCTGTTCCTGCTCGCCGAGCAGATCGAGTGGATGAACGGCCAAGGCGGCCTCGCCTGGACGACCTCGCGCACGAAGGACTCGTCGTCGCGGCTCTACGAGTGGGCCGAGAAGACCAGCTACACCACGCCGTTCGTGAAGGACCCGGAGCTGCGCTCGCAGGTCGTCGGCACGGTGGACTTCAGCGACGACGTCGACGCCGCCGCGGTGGCGAAGGTGCTGCGCGCCAATGGGATCGTCGACACCGAGCCGTACCGCAAGCTGGGCCGCAACCAGCTGCGCGTCGGCCTGTTCCCGGCCATCGACCCGGACGACGTCACCAAGCTGACGCAGGCCATCGAGTACGTGGTCGAGCGGCTCAGCTGACCTGAGGCGCTTTCGAGGGGACCTCCGCCGCGTCCGCGGTGGGGGTCCCCTTCTCCGTGGTCAGGCGGCGGGCGCCGAACGCGGCGAGGACCAGCAACGCGAGGCCGTACAGCTCGTAGGACTCCGTCGCCAGCCACCAGCCCGCGGACGGCGCCGGGCGCGGGGCGAACCACATCGGGCCGGCGATGAACAGCGCGAGTCCCGCGACGGCGACCGCGGCCGCCACCCACCGGACCGCGCGGCCGAAGCGCCACACGTACCACCCGGCGAGGACGAGGACCGGCACGCACCACGTCCAGTGGTGGGTCCACGAGATCGGCGAAACCAGCAGCCCGCCGAGCGCGCAGGCGGTGAGCCCGAGCACCGGCTCGGCGCGCACGACGATCACCGCGACCAGGGCCATCACCGCCACGGCCGCCAGCACCCAGGCGAACTCCGGCAGTCCCGCGCGCACGGTCAGGCCGTGCAGCGACTGGTTGCCGACGTAGTCGACGCCGCCGATGCGGCCCGCGTCGAAGACGAGCTTCGTCCAGTAGGTGAAGGACGCCGACGGCCGGATCAGCCACAGCAGCGCGCCGGCCACCACGAATCCGGCGGCCACCCGCGCGGCCGCGCGGAAGTCGCGGCGGAACAGGAAGTACACGACGAAGACGGCCGGGGTCAGCTTGATCGCCGCGGCCACGCCGATCAGCAGGCCCTTCGTCCGCTTCCGCTCGCCGGGCAGCAGGACGTCGAGCACGACCAGCACCATGAGCAGCGCGTTGATCTGCCCGAAGCCCAGCGTCGAGCGCACCGGCTCGAGCAGGGCGCCCGCGAGCTGCGCGCCGATGGCGACCAGCGCGGCCACCATCCGGCCGCGGACCTTCGAGGCGTCGGTCAGCGAGCCGTTGAGCGTCGCCACGTAGAGGTACGCGACCACCCCGGTCGCGAGGATCGACGCGATGCTGACCAGCTTCATCGTCACCGCGAACGGCAGCAGCGTGCCGGGCAGGAAGACCGCGGCGGCGAACGGCGTGTAGGTGAACGGCAGCAGGATCTGGTGGCTGGTCGGCACCCAGGCGTCGTACGGCGAGCCCTGCTCGGCCAGCGCCTTCGCGCCGCCGAGGTAGACCTCGAGATCGAGGCCGTCGAAGCGCTTCAGGACCAGCACGAGGACGACGGCGGCGACCTCGAGCACCGCGAGGGACCACGCCAGCTTCCGCCCAGTCAACGCGCCCCCTCGAGCCAGGTCTCCGACCGGCCGAGATTACCGGGCGCTCAGCAGCAGCCGTGCACCGGCAAGCGCACTGACCTGGCGTTCGCCCCCGCGGCCGGCCGGTTCGCGGCGGCTTCGGCGTCGGCCAGCAGCTTGTCGAGCGCGGCCCGGCCGAGGACGCGGCCGCCGGTGACGACGGTGTCGATCCGCCGGACCGCGCGGATGTCGGCGAGCGGGTCGGCGTCGAGCAGCACCAGGTCGGCGACCTTGCCGGGGGTGATCGTCCCGGCCGTGCCGGCCCGGCCGAGGAACGCGGCCGCGTCCCGGGTCACCGACTGCAGCGCCCGGCGCGGGCTCAGGCCGGCCTCGACGAGGAAGTCGAGCTCGTCGTGCAGGCTGAACCCCGGGTAGACGTACGGGTTCTGGCAGTCGGTCCCGCCGAGGATGCCGACCCCGGCGCGGTGCGCCTCCCCGGTGAGCCGCAGCTGCGCCTGGAAGTAGCGCTCCTGCTGGTCGATCTGCTCGGGCGTGACGGGCGTGAACAGCGTCAGCCGGTCGGCCCAGAGGTCGAGGACCTCCTGCGGGACGTACTTGTTCCGGGGGTCCTGCGCGAACGCGCCGGCGGGCCGGGAAATGACCCGGTTGACCGCGAAGGTGGGGCTGAGCCAGCTGCCGCAGGCGTTGAGGCCGGCGAAGTGCCGGGCCGCCGCGACCGGGTCGTACGCCTGCGCGGCCTCCCGGTCGAGTTCGCGGGCGAGGTTGAAGAAGTCGCGCGGGGCCTTCGGGTCGAACGGCGTCGCGTCGAGGCGGGCGAAGAACTCGTCGCGGCGGCTCGACGTGGCGATCGACAGCCCGAAGTTGTGCTCGAAACTGCGCTGCCCGGCCCGGGCGGCGTCGAGCGGGCGGAGCCGGTAGGGCCAGTGCCCGGCGAACGGCAGGCCGTGGCGCCGGCATTCGTCGGCGATCGCGGCGAAGGCGTCCTTCGGCAGGTAGAAGTACACCTTGACGAAGTCCGACCGCTGCGCGACCGCGGTCCGGACCGCCGCCCGCGCCTCCTCGGCGTTCGCGACCTTGGTGACCGGCGGGCCGAGCAGGGACACCGGGCCGTCGATGATCGAGCTGGCCAGCACGACCCGCGGGGCGAGCAGCTCGCCGCGGGCGATCTTGTCGCGGGTGGCGCGGTTTTCGTCGTAGCCCTGCATTTCCCGGATGCCGGTGACGCCGTTGGCCAGGAACAGCGGCGGCCAGATGTCCTCGTAGTCGATGCCGTGGGCGTGCATGTCCCACAGGCCGGGCACGAGGAAGCGGCCGCGGCCGTCGACGACCCGGGCACCCCCGCACCGCGGCAGGTCGGCGACGGGCCCGACCCAGGCGATCCGGTCCCCGACGAGCACGACGGCGGAGTTCGGCCGCGCGGGGTGGTCGGTGCCGTCGACCACGGTCACCCCGGAGACGACCACGACGCCGGTCCCGGCCGCGGCGGCCTCCTGCGCGAAGAGGGCGGGCGCCACCCCGGCGGCGGCCAGGCCGGCACCCGCTGTTGTGAGCCACCGCAGGAATTCACGCCTGTTCGCCTCGACTCGCACGCGGCCCCACCCTTCGATCGGCTCCCTCCCGCCCATCCAACACCTCCCCGCGGAGGTGGGGAATCTTCCAACGTGCTGGATACCGGGTGAGCAGTAACTCGGCACCCGCCATCCGTGCACCCCGCGAAACCGCCGTTCCGGAGCCCGGACTCCAGGTCACTTTCACGTGAAAGTGTTTCGGAGTGTGGGCTCCGGGTCACTTTCACGTGAAAGTGTTCCGGAGTATGGGCTCCGGGTCACTTTCACGTGAAAGTGCCACTTCGGTCAGGCGAGGGCGCGGGTGGGGGCCAGGCGGGCCGCTCGCACGGCCGGGTACGCCCCGGCCACCGCGCCCACCAGTGCCGCGACGCCGACGCCGCCCGCCAGCGCCGCCGCCGGCAGCACCGCGGGCCACCCCTGGCTCAGCGCGTACCCCGCCGTCACGAGCACCCCGGCCAGCACGCCCGCCAGCCCGCCGAGCCCGGACAGCAGCACCGACTCCGCCAGGAACTGCCCGCGAATTTGCCGCTTCGTCGCCCCCAGCGCCCGGCGCAACCCGATCTCACGCCGCCGCTCCAGCACCGAAATCACCATCGTGTTCGCCACCCCGACCCCGCCGACCAGCAGCGCCACGCCGCCGAGCCCGAGGAACAGCGCGCTGTACGTCGTGTCCGTCAGCTTCTGCGCCGCCAGCGCGTCCGACGGCCGCCGGACCTCGACCTCGTTCGGCGCCTGCGGGTTCAGCGTCGCGGCCAGCACCGACCGCACACCGTCCACTTCGGACTCCTCCGCCCGGACGTACACCGTGGACGGATGCCCGTCGAAGCCGAGCAGCCGCTTCGCCACGTCCCAGCCGACCAGCGCCGAACGCTCGATCTCCGGCGCCAGCGGCATCGGCGCGAGGATGCCCACCACGGTGAACCATTGCGTCCCGATCAGCACCTGCGGCGGCCGAGCCGGGTCGATGTGGTCGACGCCGAGCCGGGCCGCGGCCTGCGAACCCAGCACCGTCACCGGGTAGTCCTGGTTCCCCGCCGCCAGGAACGCCCCGGCCCGGACCTTGCCGCCCAGCACCCCGAGCAGGTCCGGCCGCGCCGCGTACACCGCGAGCCCGGACGTGTCGTTCGGCGCGATCTTGTCGCTGCGGCGCACGCTCGCCGACGTCGTCCCCGTGCCCGCCGCCGCCCGCACCGGCCCGATCCGGCGCGCCATCGCCACCGCGTCGTCCGGCAGCGTCGCGTTGTCGCCGAAGAGCGTCTGGCCCGGCCCCGCGGTGAGCAGGTTGGGCCCGAGCGCGGCCAGCCGGTCGTGCAGGGCCCGCGCGCCCGACGCCGGGATCGCCAGCACGGCCACCATCGCGGCGACGCCGATCGCGATGCCCAGCGCGGACAGCACGGCGCGCACCGGCCGCGTCCGCATGCCGTGGGCCCCGAGCGCGACGACGTCCGGGGGCTTCAGCCGGGCCGGTTCCGGCAGCGTCACCAGCGTCATCGCGCACCCACCAGACCGGTGTCGAGCCGCAGGTGCCCGTCGAGCAGCTCGATCCGCCGCGGCATGCCCGCGGCGATCTCGCGGTCGTGGGTGATCACGACGATCGTGGTGCCGTCCGCCGACAGCTCGCCGAGCAGCGACAGCACCGAGGCACCGGTGCCGGTGTCGAGGTTGCCGGTCGGCTCGTCGGCCAGCAGGATGGCCGGGTCGTTCACCACGGCCCTGGCGATCGCGACGCGCTGGCGTTCCCCGCCGGACAGCTCGCCGGGGCGGTGCCACGCCCGGTGCCCGAGCTTGACGCGGTCGAGCGCCGCCAGTGCCCGCGCGCGCCGCTGCCGCCGCGGGACACCGGCGTAGAGCAGGCCGGTGCACACGTTGTCCACCGCACTCATCCCTTCGTCGAGGAAGAACTGCTGGAACACGAACCCGATCCAGCGCGAGCGCAGCGCCGAGACCTTGCGGTCGGGCAGCGCGGCGACGTCGTGACCGCGCAGCTCGACCCGGCCCGACGACGGCCGGTCCAGCGTGCCCATCAGGTGCAGCAGGGTGGACTTGCCGGAGCCGGACGGCCCGACGATCGCCACCATCTCGCCGTCGTCCAGCGAGAGCGAGACGCCGTCGAGCGCGGCGACCCCGCCGGGGTAGGTGCGCGTCACCTCGTGCACGCGCAGCACGGGCGTCACGACGTCGTCACCACCCGCATGCCCGCGCTCAGCCCGGTGCCGGAGACCTCGACCTTCCCACCGCTGAACAGTCCGGTTCGGACGGCGACCAGCCGTCGTCGGCCGTTCTCGTCGACCTCGACCGCGTACCCGCCTTCGGCGAGCGCCAGCAGCGCGCCGACCGGAACCGCGAGCACGCCCTTCCGGACGTCCTTGGTGAACCGGACGGTGGCCGGCGCCGAGTCGAGGCCGCCGCCGGCGGCCGGGTCGTCGAGCCGGACGGTCACGGTGATCTTCGGCTTGCCGTCGTCCTGGCCCGCCGCGTCCTTGCCTTCGACCGCGGTCCGCCCGACGTCGGTGATCGTGCCCGGCGTCGTCTTCCCGTTGATCGTCACGGACGTCTTCGCGCCCTGCTGGGCGAGGCCCTGTTTGGCCGCGTCGAGCTTCACCTGCACCGACCGGACGGTGCCGGTCGTCTTGAGCACCTCGCCCTGCGCGGGCGAGCCGGGCTTGGCGGCCAGTGCGGACACGCGCAGCTCGCCCGCCGCCAGCACGACGTCGCCCTGCCCGAACGTGCCGGTCTGCTCCAGGCCGAGGGACTTCTGCCACTTCTTCAGCGCGGCCGCCGTCGCCGAGGTGAACTTCTTGTCCGGCGTACCGAACCCGCCGAAGCCGCACGCCTTGAGGTTCTCCTCCAGTTGCTTGACGTCGGCGCCGTCGTCCACGCCCGCGGCGAGGTCGCGGTAGAACGGCAAGGTGCCGTAGAACAGCGGCACCGGTTTCGCGTCCACCCCGTACACCGCCTGGCACCGGGTCAGGGTGGCGCCGGCGTCCGGCAGCGACGTGATCGTGCCCGGCTTGCGGCCGGCGACGACCGACTCGTCGCCGTAGCCGAGGGTGCCGTCGGCCTCCTCTTCTTCGCTCAGGTCGGTCTGCACCACCTCCGCCGTCTCGGCCGCGGGCGGCGCGGCCTCCTTCACGGGCGTCGCGCTCGACACCCGCGTCAGGATCACGACGGAGCCGGTGCCCAGCACCACGACGACGACCGCGGCGGCGATCAGCCAGCGGGCCCGGCCGCGGCGGCGGGGCTTCAGGTGGGTCACGTCGTTCACTTGGCCGCCTCGGCGCGGACGCTCATGCCGAGCCCGCACGCCTTCGCGGCTTCCTCGAACTTCTTCGGGTCGTCGCCCGGCCCGCCGATCCGCATGGTGTTCTTGCCGCTCGGGTCGGGGTCGGGCATGTCGACGCCGTGCTCGCGCATGCACTTGGCGTCCTTGCGCATCTTGTCGAGCTCTTCGGCGCTCGGCGGCTTCATCTCGCCGCCGTTGGGGAGGAAGGTCTTGCACGCGTTGTGCGCGGCCTCGGCCTTCGAGCGGTCGACGTCGCCCCCCTCGCCGGGGCCGACGGCGATCATGCCGCCCTTGCCGTCGCCGGCCGGCTTCGGGTCGGGCATGTCGACGCCGTGCTCGCGCATGCACTTGGCGAACTCGCGCATCTTGTCCAAGTCGCTCTTGCCGCTGTTGTCGGCCGCGGCGGGGCCACCTGTCTTCGGGGGCGTCGAGATCGAGGCGACCTTCGATCCGTCGTCGGCCTTCGCCCCGCAGCCCCCGAGCAGCAGGGCCGTCCCGAGCGCCGCGACGGCTATCCGTGTCCGCATGGCTCGCATTCCTTTCGTCCGGATGCGGACCAGGTCTACGGATCGGGGGATTCGGGCGCGCTAAGCGACGTCGCTTATGCGGTCCTTATGGCCCGCCTGCGCAGACTGGGCGGGTGCGCGTGCTGGTGGTGGAGGACGAGCGGCTGCTGGCCGACTCGGTCGCGGAGGGGCTGCGGCGCTTCTCGATGGCCGTCGACGTCTGCTACGACGGCGAGCAGGCCTTGGAACGCGTCGGCGTGCACGGCTACGACGTCGTGGTCCTCGACCGCGACCTGCCGAAGGTGCACGGCGACGAGGTCTGCGCCGCCGTGGTCCGTGCGGGCGGCGAGGCCCGGGTGCTGATGCTGACCGCGGCCGCCGACGTCACCGACCGGGTCGCCGGCCTCGGCCTCGGCGCCGACGACTACCTGACGAAGCCGTTCGCGTTCGCCGAGCTGGTCGCCCGGGTGCAGGCGCTGTCGCGGCGCGCCCGGCCGGCGTTGCCGCCGGTGCTGGAACGCGACGGCGTCGTCCTCGACCTGCCGCGGCACCAAGCCGCCCGCGACGGCCGGTTCCTGCTGCTCTCCCCGAAGGAGTTCGCCGTGCTGGAGGTGCTCATGCGGGCCGAGGGCACGGTCGTCAGCGCGGAGGACCTGCTGGAGAAGGCGTGGGACGAGCACGCGGACCCGTTCACCAACGCGGTGCGCGTGGCGGTGATGACGTTGCGGCGCAAGCTGGGCGACCCGCCGGTGATCGAGACCGTGCCCGGCGCCGGCTACCGGTTCGGCACGCCGTGAACGGCCTGTCCGTCCGGACGAAGCTGACGGCCTGGTACGGCGCGCTCTTCTTGGTCGCGGGGCTGGTCCTGGTCGTGATCAACTACCTGCTGGTGCAGAGCACGCTGCCGGACCCGGCCCGGTTCGCCTCGACGGCGGTCGCCGGTGACGTGGCGTTCGGGGTCGCCCAGCGGCCGGACGCCTTGTCACCCGCGCCGGCGGTGCGGCTGGTCAGCGGATCGCTGGACGAGTACCGCTCGTCCACGCTGTCCACCCTGCTCGTCGGCTCGGCGGTCGCGCTGGTGGCGACGGCGGCGCTGGCCGTGCTGTTCGGCTGGCTGATGGCGGACCGGGCGCTGCGGCCGCTGCACGACATCACCTCGGCGGCGCGACGGCTGGAGGCGGGCAAGCTCGACCGGCGGATCAACCTCGAAGGGCCGCCGGACGAGCTGAAGGAGCTGGCGGACACGTTCGACGGCATGCTCGACCGGCTCGCGGAGTCGTTCGACAGCCAGAAGCGGTTCGTCGCGAACGCGTCCCACGAGCTCAGGACGCCCCTGGCGGTACAGCGGACGCTGATCGAGGTGGCGATGGCCGACCCCGACGTCCCCGCGGAGCTGAAGAAGCTCGGCACGCACCTGCTCCACACCAACGAGCGCAGCGAGCGCATGATCGAGGGCTTGCTGGTCCTGGCCCGCAGCGACCGCGGCCTGCACGCGCGCACGCCGGTCCGGCTGGACGAGATCACCGCGTCGGTCGTCCGGGCGACGGCGGCTTCGGCGGCCGCGGCCGGGGTGACGATCGAGACCCGCCTGCGGCCCCGGACGGTGGCGGGCGACCCGGTCCTGCTGGAGCGGCTGGTGACGAACCTGGTGGTCAACGCGATCACGTACAACGCATCCGGCGGCTGGGTGTACGTCGAGGTGCGCGGGGACCCGGCGCTGGAGGTGCGGAACTCGGGGCCGGCGGTGCCGCCCGAGGCGGTGCCGACGCTGTTCGAGCCGTTCCGGCGGCTGGGCGGCGCGGAGCGGACCGGCGACACGCGCAACGCGGGGCTGGGGTTGTCGATCGTCCGCTCGGTCACCCAGGCCCACGGCGGCCACGCGGAAGCCCAGCCCGGCCGGCGCGGCGGCCTCACCGTGACTGTCCGCCTGCCCCCGGCTTGATCCACTCGATCGTGACTTTGCGTGTCCGGCGTGTCACCCCTTTGCCGCTGAACCGGCTGGGCAACGATGCGAGGGACGCGATATGAACAGTGGGCAGTTCGGTGCGGACTCGGCGCGCCTCGCACGTCAAGCCGACGCGCCGTTCTAACGTGGGTACCCACCACGGTGAAGAAGATCGGGGAGGCGAGAACAATGCGGGCGCTGCGAGTGGTCGGACTGCACGAGGACGGGAAGTCCATCGTGCTCGAAGACCCGGCGAGCCGTACTCGTTTCCTGCTCCCGGCTGATGAGCGACTGCGCGCGGCGGCGCGGGGTGACATCGCCCGCCTCGGCCAGATCGAAATCGAGTTGGAGAGCCAGATGCGGCCACGCGAGATCCAGCAGCGCATCCGGGCCGGCGAGTCCGTCGAGCAGGTCGCCGCGAGCGCCGGTGTCTCGACGCAGCGCGTCGAGCGCTACGCCTACCCGGTCCTGCTCGAGCGGTCGCGCACCGCCGAGCTCGCGCAGAGCGCCCACCCCGTCCGCGAAGACGGCCCCGACGTGCAGACGCTCGGGGAGGTCGTCGCGTACAGCTTCGGCGTTCGCGGCCACGACTACTCGCAGGCCACCTGGGACTCCTGGAAGGGCGACGACGGCCGCTGGGTCGTCGTGCTCCGCTGGAAGGCCGGGCGGTCGGACAACCGCGCGCACTGGGCGTTCTCCCCGGGCGCGCACGGTGGCACGGTGACGGCGCTGGACGAGAACGCCGAGGTCCTGCTGGACCCGAACGCCTACCGCGCGCCGCGCACGGTCCGCGCCCTCGAGCCGGCCCGCGAGACGGAGTTCCAGCCGACGCTGGATTCGGCCGAGCCGGAGCGCGCCCAGCTGCCGTCGGCCGAGCCGGACCCGGACGACGACACCCGTGAGATCCCGCGCGTCCCGGTGGATCCGGACGAGGACGCGACGGTGCCGGAGCCACGGCCGAAGGCGAAGAAGAACCACCCGATCGTGCCGTCCTGGGAGGACGTGCTGCTCGGGGTCCGCTCGCAGCGCGGCTAATCCAGCCGCGCGGCGAGTGCCTTCGGCGCCACCAGCCGGTAGGCCTCGCGCACGATCCGGTCGATCTCCGCCCAGTCGACATCGACGTCCAGCCGCACCCCGAGCCAGCCGCGGTGCCCGACGTACGGCGGCCGGAAGAACCGCTCCGGCTCGGTGCGCACCAGTTCCTCCTGCACCCCGGGCGGCGCCGGGCACCAGAACGCGAGCACGTCGTCGTGGTGGTGGTCGGCGAACATCACGAACGTCTTCTTGCCGCGCACGAACCACGTCGGCTCGCCGTGGCTGAGGCGCTCGGTCGTCTCCGGCAGGGCCAGGCACAACTCCCGCAACGCGTCCAGCTGCTCCATCCCGCCAGGTTACGATGTGACGTTGGGGGAGGGAACGATCATGCAGCGTGACCATCGGGCGTGGCTCGTCCGCTTCGGCGAGCTGAGGTACCGGGCGTTCGGCGGCGCGTCCGTCGTCGAGGTGGTGCCCGCGCAGTGGGGCCTGGATCCGGCGACCGTCCGGCAGGCCGCGCACTGGCGCCGGTACCGCGAAACCGCACCGGACCGGGCGGACGCCCTGCGGTTCGAATTCGCGCCGGAGCACTTCCCGCCGCCGTTCGACCACGGCCCGGGCACGGACGCCGACCGGCGGCGGCTCGCGAAGCTGCTCGGCGAACAGGAGCAGTTCTGGGCCAGCTCGCGGAGGCTGCGGCTCGGGCGCGACGACATCGTCGAGGCCGCGGTGGCGGCCGGAATGACCGTGGTCGCCGAAGCCGCCGACGCGACCGACCGGCTCCTGCTGCTGCGCCGGGCCGGGCTGCCCGACGAAGAGCTGCGTCCCCGCACGGCGCCCCGCGGGCTCGCCCCGGGCGTGGTCCCCGGCCTGGCCCTGGTCGTCAGCCTGGCCGGGATCACCGCGGTCGCCTGGTTCGCGGCCGGGTCGCAGTGGCTGGTCCCGCTGCTCCTCGCCGCCGTCCTCCTCCCGGTCGCGGTGCTGGTGCCGGTCCGCGCGGTCGCCGGCCGGTCGCCGCACCTGCCGTGGCTGGACGAGCCGTTCGACGGCCGCCCGCAGGCGATCGTGTCGCCTCCGCCGTCGCTGTCCACCGAGCTGCTCGGCGAAGTCGCTTCGCTCTACGGCTACTTCCACGCCGGCCCGTACCCCGGCACCGGCAGCAAGGACCTGTTGTTCCGGAAAACCCGTCCCGGCCTGGTTTTCGGCACCCCGGCACCGCGGATCGCGGCGTCCTACGAGGTCCCCGCCGGCCCACCGGAGCGCGAGCAGTGGCTGCGCAACCACCTCGAGGGCCGTGACGAGCTGTGGGTGAGCGTCCGGCACGCCAGGCTGACGACGGCCCGCATCGCCGAAATCGCGAGCGGCGAGGGCCTGCGCCCGGTCGCGGAGTTCGCCGACAGCACCGACCGGATCCTGCTGCTGCGACGCGGAACGGCGGTCCCCGCGCGGAAGATCCGCATGTCGTACACCGGTTTTCTCGCCCCGGCGGTGTGGGTCCTGCTGTGCCTCGGCGGCGGTGTCATCCCGGCGCTGCTGGCCGGCGAGGACCGCATCGTGGCGATCGGCTTCTTCCTCGCCGTGATCGGGGTGCCGCCGCTGATGTGGGTGCTCCGGATCTTCCCGCGCTCGGTGCGCGTCGGCTGGCTGGCCGGCGAGTTCGACGGCAGTGCCGGCGTGACCTTCTTCTCCGGCCAGTTCGGCGTCTCCCCCGAACTGGTCCGGCAGATCGCCGCGTTCCACGGCTACGCCTTCCGCAGCCGGACGGTGACCCAGGCGCAGGGCACGCTCGTCACCTACGCCCGGTTCCGCTAAAAAGCGATCACCAGCACGCCGATCCACGCGATCACGACGCCGACCGCCGCGCCGTAGGCGGCCCAGCGCAGGATCGGGGTGCGGCGGATCAGCCACAGCGACGGCGTGATCCCGGCCGTCACGATCACCGAAGCCGCCAGCGCCAGCCAGCCGCTGGTCTCGCGGGCCAGCGTCGAGGCCAGGGCCAGCATGGCCACGACGACCACGGCCGCGATGAACGCCGAGACCGTCAGCCCGGTCAGCCACGGCGTCGGCTCGCCGGGCGGGCCGGGCGGCCCGAGCACCGCGCGGACGAACCGGTGGCCGGGCTCGGTGGACGGCGGGGGCGGCTCGACGACCGTGTCTTCGCCGGTCACCGGGTCCACGAACCGCACCGTCGTGCCCATCACCGCGGCCAGCCGGGCGGCCAGCTGACGGCCACGCTGCGAGACCACCGCGCCCGCCTCGGCACCGGGGTCGGCGGTGACCGCGGCCGCCACGCGCGCCCACTCGTGCAGGGCCTGGGCCAGGTCGGCGCCGATCGCGAGCTTGTGCGGGTCCACTTCGCGTGCGTGCTCCCCGCCCGGGCCGGCCAGCACGGCGCGCTCGTCCCGGATCCGCAGCTCCATGGTGCCCCTTCCCGCCTCGGAGACCAGAACTTTAGCCGCCCCGGGCCAGTTCGTAGAAGGCAACGGCGGCAGCGGTGGCGATGTTCAGTGAATCGACTCCCGCCGGCATGGGTATCCGGACGGCATGATCAGCCGCCGCGAGCGCCGTCTCGGTCAGTCCCGGGCCTTCGGCGCCGAAGAGCAACGCCACCCGTCCGGGCGCGTGCTCCCGCAGCGTGGACAACGGGATCGAGCCCGGCCGCGGGGTGAACGCCGCGATGGCGAACCCGCGCGCCCGCAGGTCGTCGAGCCCGCCCGGCCAGTCCGTCAGGTGCCCGAACGGCACGCGCAGGACGTGGCCCATCGACACGCGCACGCTGCGCCGGTACAGCGGGTCGGAGCAGCCGGGGCCGAGCAGCACGCCGCCGACGCCGAGCGCGGCCGCGTTGCGGAAGAGCGCGCCGAGGTTCTCGTGGTCGCCGACGCCTTCCAGCACGGCGATCGGCCCGGTGCCGCCGACGACTTCGGCGACGGTCAGTGGCGCGGGCCGGTCGGCGACGGCCAGGATCCCGCGGTTGAGGTGGAACCCGACCACGTCGGCCATGGTTTCGGCGGAGGCGACGTACTGCGGCACGTCGAGCCCGGCCAGGTCTCCGGCCAGCTCCGCGAACCGCCGCTGGACGCCCAGCAAGGCTCGTACCGGGTAGCGGGACGCCAGCAACCGGGACACCACGACGGTGCCCTCGGCGATGACGAGCCCCCGGCCACCGGGCCGGTCGGGCCGACGGTCCGCAGTGGACAGGTCGCGGAAATCGTCGACGCGGGGATCGCCGGAGTGGTCGATGTGGATCACGCCCATCCACCCAGTCTGTCACCCGCTTGCCGGGCGCTTCACTGGTCCGAACGTCCACTGGATCGTGGTACGAACGGGCTTACCCCGCAGTGGGTTAACCGACCGTGACGGACAGCACCAGTTTGGCCGCTAGCCGGGCTGCATCGCCTGTGTAACGGTTGTCCGCCGGGGCCTGAACACGTCCTAGTCCACGCCGACACGAAGCAGGGATGGTCATGGGGATGGACCTCGAGGCTCAGCCGCTCAACACGCTGGACCGAGGACGGTACCGCCGCAAAGTGCAGCGCTGCCTGGACACGCTGGCCCGCATGCTCACCGACGGCAGTTTTTCGTTCCCCCGCAAGAACATCGGCCTCGAAGTCGAACTGAACCTCGTCGACCGCGAGCTGCGCCCGTCGATGACGAACACCGCGGTGCTGGAGGCGCTCGACGACCCGTCGTTCACCACCGAGCTGGGCCAGCACAACATCGAGCTGAACGTCCCGCCGCGGCCGCTGGCCGGCGATTCGGCGCTCCAGCTCGAAGACGACCTGCGCGCGTACCTCGACATCGCGGCGACGAAGGCGCGTGACACCGGCTCGTCGCTGGCGATGATCGGCATCCTGCCGACGCTGAAGCACGAGCACTTCGACCAGAAGTGGCTCACCAACAAGATCCGGTACTCCACGCTGAACGACCAGATCTTCGCCGCCCGCGGCGAACGCACGGTGCTCGCCATGGAAGGCGTGGCGCTGCCGGGCCAGCAGCCCGAACGCCTGCGCAGCTACGCGGAGTCGATCCTGCCGGAGGCCGCGTGCACCAGCGTGCAGCTGCACCTGCAGGTCGCGCCCGAGGAGTTCGCCGCGCACTGGAACGCGGCGCAGTGCCTGGCCGGGCTGCAGATCGCCCTCGCGTCGAATTCGCCGTTCCTGCTCGGCAAGGCGCTCTGGCACGAGACGCGGATCCCGCTCTTCCTGCAGGCGACCGACACCCGGCCGGAGGAGCTGAAGAACCAGGGCGTGCGGCCGCGGGTGTGGTTCGGCGAGCGCTGGATCACGTCGATCTTCGACCTGTTCGAGGAGAACGTCCGCTACTTCCCCGGCCTGCTCCCGGAAACCGACGCCGAAGACCCGATCGAAGCGCTCGACGCGGGCCAGGCGCCGAAGCTCACCGAGCTGCGCATGCACAACGGCACGATCTGGCGCTGGAACCGCCCGGTGTACGACGTCGTCGACGGCCTGCCGCACCTGCGCGTGGAAAACCGGGTGCTGCCGGCCGGCCCGACGGTGGTCGACACGGTGGCCAACGCGGCCTTCTTCTACGGCGCCCAGCGCGCGCTGGCGGAGGCCGAACGCCCGGTGTGGAGCCAGATGTCGTTCCAGGCCGCCGAGGAAAACCTCTACGCGGGCGCGCGGCGCGGCTTCGACGGGCAGCTGTACTGGCCGGGCATCGGCTGGATCCCGCCGGACGAGCTGGCGCTGCGCGTGCTGCTGCCGCTCGCCCACGAGGGCCTGCGCCGCTCCGACGTCTCCGACGAAGCCCGCGAGCGCTACCTCGGGATCATCGAGCGCCGGTGCCTGGCGCGGCGGACCGGGGCGACCTGGCAGCGTGACTACGTCCTGCGCGCCCAGGAGCGCGGGCTGGACCGCGAGGCGGCGCTCAGCCTGATGCTGGGGCGCTACCTGGAACTTTCGGAGGCCGGCGAACCGGTCCACACCTGGTCCGTCACCGATTGACTCCGCCGCACAAAGCGGCACTTTCACGTGAAAGTGCCGCTTGCGGCTAGCCTGGGCGGATGCCGAAGATTCTCGGTGAGTCACTGGAGGCGCACCGGCGCGAGGTGCGGTCCCGGGTCTTCGACGTCCTGCGCGCGCAGCTCTACGAGCGCGGGTTCGACGCGATCACCCTGGCCGGCGTCGCGTCGGCGGCCGGCGTCGGCCGGACAGCGCTGTACAACCACTTCCCCGACAAGGAGAGCCTGCTGGTCGCCTTCGTCGAGGACGAGGCGGCCCGGTACGTCACGCGGCTGACCGAAGCGGTCGAGGCCCAGGCCGACCCGGTCGACCAGCTGGCCACGTTCGTCCGGCTCCAGCTGCGCGTGCTGGCCGAGTACCACATGCCGCCGGGCACGGCGCTCGCGTCGGCGCTCGCCCCGGCGGCGTACCGGCGCATCAGCGCGCACGCCGACCCGATCACCGACCGCCTGCGCGCCATCCTCGCCGGCGGCGTCGACCTGGGCCGCTGGCCGGCCGAGGACCCGGACGTCCTGATCCCGATGATCACCGCGGCGCTGGGCAACCGAACGCTGGTCGAAGGCCCGGCCGGCCAGCTGGAAGACGTCGTCGAGGCGGCGGTGCGGTTCGTCCTGCGTGCGGTCGGCGCGACAGTTTAGGGTGGCCTAAGTCCGATTCATGCCCTACGATCTTTCTGACAGCGTGTCAGATCGATCGCCGGGAGGCCTGCTCATGTCGGTGACCACGGACGCCCGCCCGTTCTCGGCGACCCTGCGCGCGTCGACCCTCGAGGTCCACGACCGGGCCAACTACTCGACGTACATGCGCGCCCTGCTCGGCGGGGAACTGACCCAGGACGGCTATACCCAGCTGGCGATCCAGTACTACTTCATCTACGGCGCGATCGAGGCGGCGAGCGACGCCATGGCCGGCGACCCCGTCGGCGGCGAGTTCGTCTTCGACGAGCTGCGGCGGCTGCCGAACCTCGAGCGCGACCTCGCCCACCTGGCCGGGCCCGGCTGGCGCTCGACGATCTCCCCGCTCGCCTCCACCCGCGAGTACGTGGCCCGGATCCGTGAGGCGTCGACGTGGGCCGGCGGGTACGTCGCCCACCACTACACGCGCTACCTCGGCGACATCGCCGGCGGCCAGGTCATCCGGCGGACGCTCGAGAAGAACTACGACGTCGCCGAGGCCGGCGCGCTCTTCTACCACTTCGACGGCATCGCCAGCGCCCCTCGCTTCCGCGACACCTATCGCGCGAAGCTGGACAACGCACCGTGGGACGAAGCCGAGCGCGCCCGCGTGATCGACGAGACGCTGGTGGCGTTCGAGTGCAACGTCGCGGTGTTCGAGGAACTGGCTTCCCGGCTCGACGAGTTCCGTGCCTGATCTCACAGGGCGTTGACCTCCAGTTAGGTCCAAGTTGCAGGCTCGGTTTCGGGTGGTGCGCCTCCGGGGTACGCCACCTGCGAGCCGGTCATCCCACGCGGTGATCACGACATGCCCCCGCTCGCCGCGGAGGGGCGTGTGCTACTAGGTTCGGTACCGGAAACTTGTGTCGAAGACAGAAGGAGGGCCAATGGCCCGCTACGAGCTGCCCGATCTCGACTACGACTACGGCGCCCTCGCGCCGCACATCTCCGGCGAGATCAACGAGCTGCACCACAGCAAGCACCACGCGACCTACGTCAAGGGCGCGAACGACACGCTCGACAAGATCGCCGAAGCGCGCGACGCCGGCAACTTCGGTGACATCGTCGGCCTGCAGACCACGCTCGCCTTCCACCTGGCCGGGCACGCCAACCACGTCGTCTGGTGGAAGATCCTGTCGCCGGAAGGCGGCGACAAGCCGACCGGTGAGCTGGCCGCGGCGATCGACGAGGCGTTCGGCTCCTTCGACAAGTTCAAGGCGCAGTTCACCGCCGTCGCGACGACCATCCAGGGCAACGGCTGGGCCGCGCTCTCCTGGGACCCGATCGGCAAGACGCTGATCACCCAGCAGCTGCGCGACCACCACAACAACCTGGTGCTGCCGACCACGCCGATCCTGCTGGTCGACGTCTGGGAGCACGCGTTCTACCTGGACTACAAGAACGTGAAGCCGAAGTACGTCGAGGCCCTGTGGAACATCTTCAACTGGGCCGAGATCAGCAAGCGCTTCGACAACGCGGTCGCCGGCGGCAACGGCCTGCTGCTCGGCTGAGCTTCTGCGGCAACGGGGTCCTCCACCACGGAGGGCCCCGTTTTTCGTCGCCGGCGAAAACGCCTTGACCTCGAGCACGGTCGAGGTGTTTCAGTGGACGGCATGGACATCGACGCGTACCTGGACCGCCTCGGCGTCGCCCGCCCGGCGGCGCCCGACCTCGCGACGCTGCGCCACCTGCAGGAACGCCACCTGGCCGCGGTGCCGTTCGAGAACCTGAGCAGCCACCTCGGGGAACCGGTCGTCCTGGACGAGGAGGCGTTGTTCGGCAAGATCGTGCACCGCCGCCGAGGCGGGTTCTGCTACGAGCTGAACGGGCTGTTCGCGGCGCTCCTGCGCGCGCTGGGCTACGACGCTTCGCTGCACGCGGCCCAGGTCTTCCGCCCGGACGGCACGCTCGGCCCGCCGCTGGACCACGCGGCGATCGTCGTGTCGCTGGACTCGGCGGACTGGCTGGTGGACGTCGGTTTCGGCCGCTTCGCCCGGCACCCGCTGGACCTGTCGGCCGTGGAGGCTCAGCGGGACCCCGACGGCGAGTTCCTCGTCCTGGACGCTCCCCACGGCGACCTCGACGTCCTGCTGGACGGCAAGCCGCAGTACCGCCTGGAGCGCCGCCCGCGCCCGCTGGCCGACTTCGTCCCGATGGCGTGGTGGCAGACGACGTCCCCGGAGTCCCACTTCACCCGGTCGCTGACGTGCTCGCGCCTGACGTCACAGGGCCGCGTGACGCTGTCGGGCGGCAAGCTGATCGAGACAGTCGACGGAGTGCGGAACGAGATCCGCCTGGCCACTCCGGAGGCGATCCGGGCGGCCTACCGCGTGTACTTCGGGATGACGTTGACGCGCCTGCCGGTACCACCCGGCGAGAGTCCCTTGACTGACGACGTGCCCCAGCCGGACACTGCCCTGACGTGAACGAAGCCCCGGCCTGGGGTTTTCCCAGGTCCGGGGCTCCGTCCGTTCCCGAACTGACTGCCGCTCCCACCACGAAGCGGACATGTATGAGGTTAGCCTAACCTCATCTGCGAGGGCAAGAGGTGGGTCGCGGAGACTCGGATCTCACTCTTCCGGGGGACATCGAGGCGCGAGCCGCCGGTTTTTGTCGGTGCCCGTCGATACGGTCACGCCATGGAAACGAACCGATACCTTCAGTCAGACCTTCGTCCGCTTGAGCACGCGCAGGCCCAGGCCGCGCTTCACCGGCCAGGAAATCCCGCCTCGCCGGATCAGCACGACCGCGCACACCACCGCGGCCAGCGCCGAAACCGCGCCGCCGATGTAGAACGGAGACCGCCCCCCGAACTCGTTCGCCATCCACCCCACCATCGGGCCGCCGATCGGGTTGCCGCCGATGAGCACCAGCACATAGAGGCCCATCACGCGGCCGCGCATTTCGGGGCTGACCGACGTCTGCACCAGCGCGTTCGCCGTGTTGAGGAACGTCATCGTGGCGAAGCCGAGCGGGATCAGGCCGAGGCCGAACGTCAGGTACGTCGGCATGAACGCCGTGGTCAGCTCGAACACGCCGAGGAAGAACGCCGACACGAGCATCAGCCGGACCCGCGGCCGCCCCTTGGTGCCGCGCCGGGCGGACATCACCGCGCCGGTGAAGGTGCCGACCGCGACCAGCGTCGACAACAGGCCGTAGCCGTCGGCCGCGGTGTGGAACACGTTCGCCGCGACGATCGGGAGCGAGCTGAAGTACGTGATGCCGAACGTGCTGACGAACAGCACGAGCACCATCACCGTCATCAGGTCCGACCGGCGCCGCACGTACCGCAGGCCCTCGGCCAGCTGACCCTTCTCGCGCGGCACCGCGGCGACGCGGAACAGCTTGTCCGGGTTCATCAGGACCAGCCCGGTGATCACCGCGACCGTGCTGAGCGCGTTCGCGATGAACAGCCAGCCGGTGCCGATCCAGGTGATCGCGAACCCGGCGATCGCCGGGCCGACGATCCGCGCCATGTTGAAGATCGAGGAGTTCAGCGCGACGGCGTTGGCCACCTGGTCGCGGCCCACCATCTCGGCGACGAACGACTGCCGCGTCGGCACTTCCAGCGCCGCCGTCACACCGAGCGTGAAGCACAGGACGTAGACGTGCCACAGCGCGGCGATCCCGCTCAGGTCGAGCACGCCGAGGATCACGGCCTGCGAACACGCCGCGACCTGGATCCAGGTGAGCAGCCGCCGCTTGTCGACGCGGTCGGCGAGGACGCCGGCCCACAGGGAAAGGAACAGCGTCGGCGTGAACTGCAGCGCGACGGCGATGCCGAGGGCGATCGGGTTGTTGCCGCTGAGGGTGAACACCAGCCAGTCCTGGGCGATGCGCTGCATCCAGGTGCCGATGTTCGAGATGACCTGGCCGGTGAAGAACAGCCGGTAGTTGCGCACGCGCAGCGACGCGAACATGCTGCGGCGCGTGGACGGGGACGGCGGTGACGCGGACGGCGGTGAGGCCGTCTCCCGGGTAGCAGTGGTCTGTGTCGAACGCTTCGTTTCGCTACCCGTGGCCGTCACCGTGGTTAGTTCCCCGCCATCCTGTCTATGATTTCGGCGGCTTGGGAGAGCACTTCGCGCTCTTCGTCGCCGAGGTCCGCCAACTTCCGGTCCAGCCACGCCTCCCGCACGGAGATGGCCTTGTGCACGTAGGCCAGCCCGCTGTCGGACAGTTCGACGATGGCCTGCCTGCCATCGGTCGGGTGCGGGCGCCGTTCGACGAACCCCAGCTCCTCGAGCGCGGCGATCACCCTCGTCATCGAAGGTGGCTGGACGCCTTCCTTCGCGGCGAGCTGACCCGGGGTCAGCGCACCGCACTTGTGCAGGGTGGACAGCGCGGCGACCTGCGTCAGCGTGAGGTCGTCCCCGATGCGCTGTGCCCGCAGCCGGCGGTTGAGCCGGACCACCGCGAGACGCAGACGGCTCGCCAAGGAGCGTTCGTGCGTGTCGCCGGACATATAGTTAGCATACCTTACGAAACACCGGCCACACGGGTGATCTCCGTCAAGCCACAACCGGGAACACGGCCGCGCGTCTTCCTGCTGATCGAGAAACGGGGGAGCCGGATGAACAAGAAGCTGGTGGGCTCGGCCGTCGTCGGCGCGGCGGTCCTGGCGGTCGTGGCGGCGCAGTTCCTGAGCGGGTCCGACCCCGCCCCGGCGGCCGCCCCACCGCCGACGCCGGCGCCGGCGTCGGCTCCGGCTCCGGCGATCGTCCGGGGCTCGTTGGAGATCTACCCGCTTTCGGACGCGACCGGTCCCGGCTCGGCGATCGAGATCCCGGTGCCGTCGTCCTGGGCCGTGAGCCGCGACAAGGAACGCGCGAGCTACCGCCAGGGCGACCTTCTGCTCGAGACCGACCGGGTGCCGATCACCCAGGAGGACGCCCTCGGCGGGCTCCGGTCGGTGGCCGGCGGCCAGGGTGGCACCGTGGTCGGGCACGCCCCGATCGCCGACCGCGACGCCGCGGAATGGGACTACACCTACGCGCGCGACGGCGTGCCGCGGCGGGTGACCGTGGTCGGCCTCGGAGCCGGCGACGCCTTGGTGACGGTGCGGTTCGAGGCCCCGGTCGCCGAGTTCGAGCGCAACCGGGGTGTCCTCGACGAAGCCCTGAAGATCAGGAGCTGAATCAGCGGAACGCCGCCTGGAGCGGCCCGACCGCGAAGTACGCCACGAAGGCCAGCGCGATGACCCACATCAGCGGGTGCACCTGGCGGGCCTTGCCGGTGGCCGCACGGATGACGACGTAGCTGACGAAGCCGGCGCCGATGCCGTTCGCGATCGAGTAGGTGAACGGCATCACGACGATGGTCAGGAACGCCGGCAGCGCGATCGAGTAATCGGTGAAGTCGATGTCGCGGACCTGCGACATCAGCATCGCGCCGACGACGACCAGCGCCGGGGCGGCCGCCTCGACCGGCACCACCTGGTACAGCGGGGTCAGGAACATCGCGGCGAGGAACAGCACGCCGGTGACGACGTTCGCCAGCCCGGTCCGCGCGCCCTCGGCGATACCGGACGCCGACTCCACGAACACCGTGTTCGAGCTGGCCGAGCCGAAGCCGCCGGCCGCGCCCGCGAGGCCCTCGACGAACAGCGCCTTGCCGACGTTGGGCAGCTGGCCGTCCTCCGGGAGCAGGTCGGCCTCCTTGGCGAGGCCGGTCATGGTGCCCATCGCGTCGAAGAAGTCGGCCAGGACCAGCGTGAACACCAGCAGGCAGACGGTGATGATCGGCAGCCGCGTCCAGGCGCCGAACGAGACGTCGCCGACCAGCGAGAGGTTCGGCAGGCCCAGGACCTGGTCCGGCAGCGCCGGGTAGCCGAGGTTCCAGCCCTTCGGGTTCGTGCCCCGCGACGGCCCGGCGTTGACGATCGCCTCGACGACGATGGCCAGCACGGTCGAGGTCAGCACGCCGATCAGGATCGCGCCCTTGACCTTGCGGACGACCAGGATGCCGGTGACGAGCAGGCCGACGACGAACACCGCGGTCGGCCAGGAGGCGATCGAGCCGTTGATGCCGAGGCCGACCGGGACGGTGGTGTTCGCGGCGTCCGGGAGCCGGCGCACGAACCCGGCGTCGACCAGGCCGATCAGGCAGATGAACACGCCGATGCCGACGGCGATCGCCGACTTCAGCGCGGCGGGCACGGCGCGGAACACCGCGGTGCGGAACCCGGTGAGCACCAGCAGGACGATGATCACGCCCTCGATGACGACCAGGCCCATCGCCTCGGGCCAGGTCATCTGCGGGGCGATGGTGACCGCGACCAGGCTGTTGATGCCCAGGCCGGTCGCGATGGCGAACGGGTAGTTCGCGATCAGGCCCATGAGGATGGTCAGCACGCCGGCGACGAGCGCGGTCACCGCGGCGACCTGCGGCACCGGCAGGATGCCGCCGAGGACGTCCTTGTGCGCGCCCGCGTCGTCGGCCGAGAAGCTGCCGATGATGAGCGGGTTCAGCACCACGATGTAGGCCATCGTGACGAAGGTGACCAGGCCGCCGCGCAGTTCGCGCGACACGGTCGACCCCCGCTCGGTGATCTTGAAGAACCGGTCCAGTGTGGACGTCCCGGTGCGGGTCGTCTCCTGCTCCGCCATTCGCCTGCCCATTCTCTCGCTGCTGCGGAGTACCCTGCACCTCGTGAGTGAACCGATCAATCCACCGGAGGTTACGGGCTCGTTGCGGCCCACGCCGGAGCTGCCCAAAAGGCTGACCGACCTGACGCCGGTGGTGATCGTAGGCACCTCGATCTGGGCTGTCGCGCTGGTGGTGCTCTTCTTCACGACTTCTGGGCTGCTGGTGCAGACGGCGCTGTCCGGTTTCGCGCTCGGCTTCGTCGGCCTGGCGATCATCGCCTGGCAGCGCGCCGCCGCCCGCCGCGGCTCGAAGTCGGCGCAGCGCCTCTGACGCTCAGGCCAGGAGGGTCCGCGGCGAGGGGTCGTCGAGCAGCGCCGTGATCAGGTGCCGGTCGGGCCAGCGCCCGGCCGCCCAGGCGAACGCGCGAGCCAGGCCCTCGGACGTGTCGGCCGCGTGCAGCCGGTCGTCGGACCACCACGGGACGTCGTGTTCGGCGCCCTTGATGCGCACGGTGAGCGGGTCGTGCACGAGGACGCCGCCGTCCGGGAGCCGGATGCCGAGCTGGTCCGCGACGAGCTTCAGCGCGGGGAGCTCGGCCCAGGGCGCGTACTCGCCTTCGCTGACGACCCCGGCCTCCTCGGTGCTCGCGAGCGGCAGGTCGAGCAGGTCCGCCAGCCGCTCCGGGTCCTCGGGGGCGACCACGTACTGGTCGGGCTCCAGTGCGCCGGCCACCCACGGGACGTCCAGGACCAGCGCGTCGTCCACAACGGACCCGTCCGCGGCCCGGACGGCCCGCGGCACGCGCGGCTCCACTCCGGACTCGATGACGGCGTCGTAGGCGCGCGTGGTCAGCCCGGGCGAAACCACGCGGTCCGGGTCGGCGAGCCGGGCGAGGAGGTCGTCGGCTTCGTCCACACTGGACAGAGTCAGGTCCGTGCGCACCCCGGCGATCTCGAGGAGGTTGGTGTTCAGGCCGACGTCGGGGACCTCGTCGAAGAGCCCGGCGAGGTCGGCGTCCGGCAGGCGCCACTCGTTCGGTGCGGCGCCGCCGAGCAGGGCGTACTGCGCGATCCACCAAGCCGCGTGCCCTTGCGGCGCGCGGAGGGCGTGCCAGGTCCCGGGCCGGGACGCGAGCAGGCGCAGGGCGGCGGGCCAGGCGTCGTCGGCGACGAGGTCGAGGTCCCGGATCGCGACGAGTGTCGACGGCGGCTGCGGCAGGGAATCCCACCAGGCCTCTTCGTCGGGCAGGTCGTGGTCGGGCTCGTGCGGATCGTCGTCGACGACCACGGCGAAGGAGTCGAGCACACCGGCGGCTTCGAGCGTGCTTTGCGGCCAGTCCCCGGCGAAGTCCTCGTCGAGGACGTCCATCGCGCCGTCTTCCTCGAAGACCTCCTCGTCGAAGATGTCGAGCAGCGGCGAAGCCGGGAGGACGAGTTCGTCGGCGCGGCGCCAGGTTTCGGTGCCGGGCAGGGCGAGCGCACCGACCCAGCGCGGAGCGTCGTCTCCGCAGTCGGCGATCAGCCGCAGCACGGCGCCGGCGAGCGTCGTACCGTCCAATCCGGAGCGGACGTCCTCGACGCTGCGCTCGACGGCATCGCGCAGCTGATCGGCGTTGAGCAGCTCACGGGCGTCGGCGTGCTTGGCGCCCAGGCGTTCCAGGAGCGGGTGCGACGCGGCGGGGTGCACCAGCCGCAGCCCCGGGATATCCACATCGGACAGCAGGTCGAGAAGTTCGGCCGAGCCTTCGACGAGCAGGCAGCCACGAGCACCGGGCAGCGTCCGGCCGTCCGACAGGGGAACGGGAAGCCCGTCCAGCCGTTCCACGGCAAGCACGTGCGACTCGACGGCGATCGTCAGAGCCGCGTAGACCTCCCGCCACCAGCCCGGATCACGGGTGACGCCGGTAAGCGTTTCCAGCACCTCTTCGATGCCGATCACCTGCACCGAAACGGCTTTGAGGACCTGCGCGGGCCCTTCGATCAACCCCGGCACAAGGTCGGCGAGCAATGTGGACAGTCCAGGCACGTCGACGTCGAGCACCCGAGCCTGCCGACCGGACACTTCAACACCGTCCTCAGTAGACAGCCATGACTGTCCACTAAGTACTTCCAACACCTCGTCGCGCAACGTGGCGTCTACAGTGGACTTCGGAAACCCGGGCGTCGGAACGAGCGCGAACCGGTGCTCGGGAGACAGCAGCCGGACAAGTCCGACGTACTCTTTCGCGGCTTCCTCAAGCGCTTCCGCCAGCTCGGGGCCGGGCAGCGCACGACGTCGCGACGGTTCGACCGGCACGGAGGCGAGCAGCCGAGCGGGCAGCGACAGCCCGTCGTCGGTCGGCGTCGGGGCGTGCAGAACGTCCTCTTCGAGCGGCCGGGGCACCCCGTCGGCGTCGACCGGGACGGCCCAGACGACGTCACCGCGGTGCGTCAGCCAGCGCGTTTCCTTCTCGGGCCCCCGGATGTGGACGACGTCACCATCGGCTTCGCGCGTCCAAACGCGACCCTCGACGTCGAATTCCCCGAGCCACCGCAGGGCAAGCAGCAGGTCGGCGACGTCCCGGGCCAGCTCGTCGAGAAGGGAGCGCCCATCGACACCGTCCCGAAGCGGCAGCCGGACTTCGGTGTCGAAGCCGGCGGGGACATCGGCGGCAACGGGCCAGGGAAGCCGCAGGACGGGAACCTCCCCCGCGATCCCGGCGGCTTGCCGGGTGCGCTCGGCGGAGAAGGCAACCCCACCGGTGACGGAGACAACGCGAGGTTCATCGCAGACGGTCCGCACGGCGGCGAACCCGACGCCGAACCGCCCGACGGTCCCCCCGGTCTTGCCGGACGCGCGCAGCGAGGCGAGCGAGGCAACGCCCCGGGCGTCGAGCGGAGTGCCGGTGTTGGCGAACCGGAGTTCGGAGTCCACCAGAGCCACCCGAACCCGCCCGGGCTTCCCCGAGGCCATGGCGGCATCGGCGGCGTTCTGCGCGAGTTCGACGAAGAGCCGATCCCGATAGGCGCCGACGCGGAGGTCGCGTTCGACGTTGGTGTCCTCGGTGAGCCGGGTGGGCGAGTCCCGCCAGGAGCGCAGGGTGGCCTCGCGGAGCCGAGCGGTCCCGAACGGATCGCCCGGCTCAGGGGTAGCGCCGATCACCGTTCGGAAGAGCCGTCGACCTGGGCTTGCGCTTCATCACCCTCGCCAACGGCGGCTGGAGGAACATCGCCACCGGAGCCGGCCTGCCCGGTCTCGAGGGCCCCGGCGCCATCGGCAGTCTCCGAAGCAGAGACGGCATCGGTCACCTCGGCTTGGGTCGGCTCGGCTTCGGCGGGCTCCGGCACCTCTGCCACAACGGGCTCGCCCTGGGCCGCCTCCGCATCCGCAGACTCCGGCACCTCAGCTACAACCGGCTCGCCCTGAACCGCCTCCGCCTCGGCGGGCTCGGAAACCCCGGCCCCCTCCAGCTCAGCAGCCACCTCGGCCTGGCCTGGCTCCGCCTCCGCAGACTCCGGCACAACCGCACCTTGCAGCTCAGCAGCCTCGGCCGAAGACGATTCCTCGCGACCGGCCGAAGGAGACCCGGCAACGAGATCGGCCACCTCGACCGGAAGGGGATCCACCTCCGCCGCATCCGACTCGGCAGCCGCCGGGATCTCGCCGGCCTCCGGGTCGGCGGTCGTTTCGTGCTGCTCGGGAGCCTGAAGCGCGGCCGCATCGGTCACCTCGGCCTGGGTGGGCTCGGCTTCCGCGGGCTCCGGCACCTCGGCCACAACCGGCTCGGCAACCTCCGGCGCCTCCGGGGCCACGGGCTCCCCCGCAGCGACCACCGATGCCTCGACCGGCTCGACCCCTTCGGGCGCCGCAACCGGTTCGCCGACACCAGTCGCCTCGAGCGCTTCCGCCGGCGCACCCGCACCTTCGGCCTGCTCGGCCCCTGAATCGGCCGCCGCCAGGGTTGCCGCCTCGGGCTCTGCTGCCGTCGGCTCGGCCAGCGCCGGAACCGAATCCGCCAGCTCCGAGGCCGCCGGCTCCGGAACCCGCACCGGCTCGGCGACCACAGAAGCCGCGACCTCACCCGGCTCGGCAACCTCACCGGTCACCGGCTCGGCAACCGCCGCAGCCTCCGCCCCAGGCTCGGCAACCTCCCCAACCGCCGGCTCGGCAACCTCACCAGTCGCCGGCTCGGCAACCGCCGCCGCCTCGACCTCCGGCTCCGCGACCTCACCAACCGCCGGCTCGGTCGTGACCGGAGCCGCCGCTTCACCCGGCTCGGTCACCTCCGAAGCCACCGCAGCCGAAGCCACCTCAGCCGGCGACACCTCCGAGATCTCCGAGACCTCCGTCTCCGGCGCCGGGGCGAAGTCCAGCAACGAATCGTCGTACACCAGCTCGGCCACCGGGATCGAGCTGGTCACCTCGACCTCTACCTCCGAGTGCGCTCCGCACCCGTACTCCACGTCCACCACGTGGCCGTCCGCCGGGGCGATGTCGTTGCTGCACACCCCGAACACCCCGCGCAACGAGCCCGCCAGCGGCACGAAGAACCCGCACGTCCCGCACACGTCCGGGGCGCTGCGGGCCATGTCCGACCGCGGACCGAACTCGCCCGCGTGCCAGCGGGCCGCCGCCTCCGTGCGGCCGTAGCGGGACAGCGTGTGGACCCGGCCCAAGCCGACCTCGCGGGCGACCTCCTCCACCGCCGGGTCGTCCGACTGGAGGTACGCCGGGGCCAGGCGGGGGTCGTTCTCCGCCGTCGGGAAGATGTCGCCCACTCCGAGGTCGCCCGCGCGGACGCGGCGCTCCCAGGGCACCCACGCCGGCGCCACCAGCGCCGAGGGGCCGGGCACCAGCACGACCTCGCTGACCGTCACCGGCTCGTCTTCGCCCGCCACCGCGACCGTCACCGACCAGCGCCAGCCTCCGTAGCCCGGGACCTGGGCCTCGAACAGGTGACTCGCCGTGACCGCGTCCTCGCGGGTGACCCCCACGTGGCCGCCGAGCTGCTCCTCGGGTGCGTCCTCCAGCACCGCAGCTCGCGCGAACTCCACCGCATCGGCGAGTTTGCGCTGCACGGAACCGTCGTCCAGGGTCAGCAGCAGAGTCATGCGGCCAATTGTGCCGCACGCATCCGCGGCGCCCGTGCCAGGCTGTTCATCGTGCGCACGCCGATCGTCACCGCCCTGCTGCTGGCCGCCGCCCTCGGCGGGTGCGCCGGGGCCCAGGAACAACCAGCCGGCCCCGAACGGCTCACCGTCCAGGTGGCCGGGACCCTCCCGCACGACCCCGCCGCTTTCACCGAAGGCCTCGAGTTCGACGGCGACACGCTGTACGAGAGCACCGGGCTCGCCGGGAAGTCCACGCTCACCGCGGGCCCCGCCGGCGGCCCGCCGCGGACCACGGTCACCCTGCCGTCGCCGATGTTCGGCGAGGGCGTCACCGTTCTCGGGCCGACGCTGTGGCAGCTCACCTGGCAGGACGGCGTCGCCATCGAACGTGACGCCGCCACCCTCGCCGAGCGGCGGCGGGTCCCCTTCCAGGGTGAAGGCTGGGGCCTCTGCCACCAGGCCGACGGCCGCCTGGTGATGAGCAACGGCTCCTCGCGGCTGACCTTCCGGGACCCGGAGACCTTCGCCGTCACCGGGAGCGTCGACGTCGGCCGGGACCAGCTCAACGAGCTCGAATGCGTCGGCGGGGACGTCTACGCCAACGTCTGGCACACCGACACCGTGCTGCGGATCGAAGCCGCCACCGGGCGGATCACCGGGACGATCGACGCAGGTCAGCTGCGGGCGAAGGCGAACGTGACCGGTGCCGAAGACGTGCTCAACGGGATCGCCGCCGTCCCGGGCACCGGCGATTTCCTGCTCACCGGGAAGCAGTGGCCGGTCACGTTCCGGGTGAGGTTCGTCCCGGCTCAGCCGTGAAAGCACGGATGAGCAGGCGGAACCGGCACCCGGTAGGGCAGGATTGACACGTGGCACTCTTCGGCTCCCGCTCCGGCTCGGACGGCCCCCGGTCGGGTCAGCCGCGCGGCCGGAAGTCCAAGCGGCGGTGGACGCCGGAACCGGGCGCCGCCCAGGCCAGGTCCTGGCGGGACGCCGCCGCGCCGCGCGCCGAGCACGGCAGCCCGCCGCCGCCCACCCGCGTCCAGCGGCCCGTGCCGCCGCGCGCCGGGTTCCACGACGGCCGCGTGCCGAACGCCGACGAGGCGCCCACCGCGGCCGCCCCCACCGCCCACCGACCGCCGCCCCCGCGCGGGGCCCGGCCGTACGACCCGCACCGCACCGAGCCGGTGCGCCGCGAGCCGCCGGTCGGCGGCTTCTACCAGGGCGAACGCTATCCCGGCAGCGGCGAGTACGAGCACTACGACACCGGCGGCTACGCGGGCGAACCGCGGCCGCCGGAGCCGACGCCACCGCCGCCGCGGGAGGAACCGCGGACGCCGGGCGGCATCCCGAAACTGCCGAAGAAGATCACCGTCACGCGGGTGGCGGCGATGCGCAGCCGCCAGCTGACCGGCCAGGCCGTCGACGCCTTCCAGCGCGCGACGAAGGCCGACGGCGCCGAGAAGTCCGGCCTGACCTCGCTGACCTACGCCGTGATGCTGAACTACGCCAGCGACGCGGCGATGGCGATCGCGCTGGCCAACACCCTGTTCTTCGCCGCGACCAGCGGCGAGAGCAAGGGCAAGGTGGCGCTCTACCTGCTCATCACGATCGCGCCGTTCGCGCTGGTCGCCCCGGTGATCGGGCCCGCGCTCGACAAGGTGCAGCGCGGCAGGCGGCTGGCGATGTGCGCGTCTTCGGTCGGCCAGGGCCTGATGGCCGTCGTGATGGCGCTGCACTTCGACGACTGGCTGCTCTACCCGGCCGCGCTCGGGATGATGGTGCTGTCGAAGTCGTTCACCGTGCTCAAGGCCGCGGTGACGCCGCGGGTGCTGCCCTCGGAGATCACGCTTTCCAAGACGAACGCCCGGCTGACCACGTTCGGCCTGGTCGCCGCGGGCGTGTTCGGCGCGCTGGCCAGCGGGATCAACGCGATCTCCGGGTCGGCGGGCGCGCTGTGGTTCACGGCGCTGATCTGCGTCGCCGCGGCCGTCCAGTCGATGCGGATCCCGGCCTGGGTGGAGGCGACCGAGGGTGAGGTGCCGACGTCGCTTTCGGCGCACCCGAAGGAGAAGAAACGGCGTCAGCCGATGGGGCGCCACATCGTCGTCGCGCTCTGGGGCAACGGCTCGGTGCGGGTGCTCACCGGCTTCCTCATGATGTTCGCCGCGTTCGCGGTCAAGGCCCAGACCGAGGGCAGCGGGCAGACGCCGTTCATGCAGCTGCTGCTGCTCGGCGTGATCGGCGCCGCCGCGGGCGCCGGCGGGTTCCTCGGCAACGCGCTGGGCTCGCGCCTGCACTTCGGCCGCCCGGACCAGGTGATCGTGGGCTGCGTGGCGGGCTGCGTGCTGGCCGCGCTGGTCGCGACCATCCTGCCCGGCCTGGCCACGGCCGCGATCGTCGGCCTGATCGGCGCCACGGCCAGCGCGCTGGCCAAGATCAGCCTCGACGCCGTCATCCAGGAGGACCTGCCCGAGGAGTCGCGCGCTTCGGCGTTCGGCCGCTCGGAGACCGTGCTGCAGCTGGCCTGGTGCATGGGCGGCGCGGTCGGCCTGCTGCTGCCGCCGACGTACTGGATCGGCTTCCTGGTGATCACGATCGTGCTGGCCGTCGGTCTCACGCAGACGTACCTGGTGCGCCGCGGCGGCTCGCTCGTGCCGGGCCTCGGCGGCGACCGGCCGCTGCGGCCGGAGCCGACCGGCAGCTTCCCGGCCCAGGGCCTGCCCGGAGACCCGACGGCCCGCCGGTAGGCTCCGGGCCATGCGACGTTCCCGGGTGGTGGCCCTGCTTGCGGCCGGTGGGTTCGCGGTGGCCGGCTGCTCGGCACCCGGCCCGGCCGAGGTCACCTTCTACGCCGACGGCCACACCGTCAACACCACGCCCGTGCTCACGTGCGACTACTCGCAGCAGCTCGCGCAGCCGTGCAGCGCGAAGGGCTCGACGCAGACGCTGAAGGTCCGCCCGGGCAAGCCGGTGCAGATCTCCGTGCCCGGCGAGGTCGCCGAAGCGCCGTGGCAGATCGTCTACGAGTACGTCACCCCGCAGGGCGAGTACAAGCAGAGCGACCCGATCCCGTTCACGTCGCTGGACCGCTACGCCTACACGGTCACGCCGCCGACGCCCGCCGACCGCATTTCGGCGGTCGACGTCCAGAAGTACACCGCCGTGCTGAACTCGAGCACCGGTGAATCGGGTCTGCTGCCCAGCGACGTGTGGGGCCTGCGGCTGGAGGCTTAGGGGTCGATGTCCCGGGCGACCGCCCGCATGATCTCGGCGATCTGCTTGGTGTGCTTGCGGTCCGGGTAGCGGTTGCGCCGCAGGTCCGGCTGCACCTTCAGCTCCAGCAGCTTGATCATGTCCTCGATCAGGCCGTGCAGTTCCTCGGCCGGGCGGCGACGCGCCTCGGCGACGGACGGCGGCGGGTCGAGCAGCCGGACGGAGAGCGCCTGCGGACCGCGACGGCCGTCGGCGACGCCGAACTCCAGCCGCTGACCGGCCTTCAGCCCCTCGACGCCCTGCGGCAGCGCGGCCTTGCGAATGTAGACGTCGGCGCCACCGTCCTGCGTGACGAACCCGAACCCCTTCTCCGCGTCGTACCACTTGACCTTGCCGGTCGGCACTTCCCTCACCAGTCCTTCTGCTGTCCGCTCACGACGAACGCGCCCGGGGCGTACCCAGGGCGCGCTGGGTAAAGGGTATCTCGCCACAGGCCCTGGGGAGAAGTCGATACCGGCGGATACCCTTTTGCGTCATGAAGAGCACGACGAAGGAGACCGGCGTGGCCACCCCCGGCAAACCGTTCCTGATGCGCGTCGGCATCGGCTTGTTCGGCCTCGGCATGCTCGCCGTGCTGGCGGTGTTCATCATGTTCGCCGCCGGCCTGGAGAACCTGCCGCTGTGGCTGTCCCTCGCCGCCGGGGTGATCACGTCCCTGGGCCTGCTGCTGGCCTTGATCGCGCTGGTGATCGAGGCCCGGGCCAAGGATTAAGGGACCGCCGCGAACGTCTTCTCGAACCAGTCCGGGAACTCGGTCAGCGACTCGAACACCACCTCCGCTCCTTCGCTGAGCAGGAGCGCGCGGTCGCACGGCCCGGTGGTGACGCCGACCGGGATCGCCCCGGCCGCGAGGGCACCCCGGATATCGCCGGCGTGATCTCCGACATACACCCGCGCGTCGTGGGCCAAAAGCGCCTCGGCCTTCTGCGTCGACCACAGCTCGCCGACGACTTCGTCGACGGCGAGGCCGAGCGCGTCCACGTGCAGCTGCGCGTTGGGCCCGTACTTCCCGGTGACGACCAGCGTGCGCCCGCCGGCCTGGTGGACCGCCCGCAGTGACTCGACCGCGCCCGGCAGCGCGACCGTGCTCGGGACGACCACCTCGGGGTAGATCTCGCGGAACCGGTCGACGAGCCCGGGGATGCGCTCCTCGGGCGCCTCGAAGCCGCGCAGGATGTCGTCGAGCGGCGGCCCGAGGTTGGCCGCGAACGCCTCGCCGTCCAGCGGCAGGCCGGATTCGACGCCCAGCGCGTTCATCGCCGCGGCCATCCCCGGCCGGGCGTCGATCAGTGTCATGTCGAGGTCGAACCCCACGGTGATGCCCACACCTGCACCGTAGCCGCCGGCACCGACAATTTGACGCGCGAGCCGAGCGTGTACAGCGTCTTGACAGCGAGACCATTTGTGTCAAGGTGAGGTGTGACCAGCTTCACCGAACGGACGAAGGCGTCCCTGCGGGAGGCGCTGCTCGACGCCGCCGCAGACCTGCTGCCGGACCGCGGCCACGCGGGCCTGCGGATGGCCGACGTCGCCGCCAAGGCCGGCGTGAGCAGGCAGACGGTCTACAACGAGTTCGGGAACAAGGCGGCGCTGACCCAGGCGGTGGCGCTGCGCACCGCGTCGGAGTTCCTCGACGGGATCCGCCAGCGGTTCGAAGCGGCGGACGGGCTCCTGGCGGGCATCCACCACGCCGTCGTCTACACGATCGAGCACGCGCGGGAGAACCGCCTGGTCGCGGCGGCGCTCGGCACCGAAGCGGGCGAGGACCTCCTGCCGCTGCTCACGTCCAGGGGCGAGCCGATCCTCACCGCGGCCGCGGACCTCGCCGCCGAGCAGTACCGCGAGCTCGAGCCCGGGCTCTCGGCCGCAGCCGCGGCCCTGCTCGCGGAGACCGCCGTGCGGCTTTCCCTGTCGCACCTGGTCCTCCCGACGCACTCCGCGACGGAGGCGGCCGACGCCGTCACCGCCGTGCTGGCACCCGCCATCCGCCAATTCGTCCACAATGGAGTGAACAGATGACCGACACGCTCCCGGAGCTCAGGACCGGCTTTTCCTCGCTGCGCAAGGGCGGGCTGAACTGGGACTCGTTCCCGCTGCGGCTGTTCGTCAAGGGCAACAAGAAGTTCTGGAACCCGGCGGACATCGACTTCAGCCGGGAACGCGAAGGCTGGGACACGCTCAACCCGGAGCAGCAGCGCAGCACGACGTACCTGGTCGCGCAGTTCATCGCCGGCGAAGAGGCCGTCACGGAGGACATCCAGCCGTTCATGCGGGCGATGTCGGCGACCGGCCGGTTCGGCGACGAGATGTACCTGACGCAGTTCTGCTTCGAGGAAGCCAAGCACACGGAGGTGTTCCGGCGCTGGATGGACGCGGTGGGGCTGACCGAGGACCTCCACCCGTTCGTGGCGGAGAACCCGCACTACCGCAAGCTGTTCTACGAGGAGCTGCCGCAGTCGCTGCGGGCGCTGGAGGACGACCCCAGCCCGCTGAACCAGATCCGCGCGAGCGTGACGTACAACCACGTCATCGAGGGCAGTCTCGCGCTGACGGGCTACTACTCGTGGCAGCTGATCTGCACCCAGCACGACATCCTGCCGGGCATGCAGGAGCTGGTCCGCCGCATCGGCGACGACGAGCGCCGCCACATGGCGTGGGGCACGTTCACCTGCCGGCGCCACGTCGCCGCGGACGACTCGTTGTGGGACGCGGTGCAGCAGCGGATGGGCGAGCTGCTGCCGCACGCGCTCAACATGATCCAGTGGGTGCAGGACCAGTTCGAGGAACTGCCGTTCGACAACGACCCGCAGGAGATCGTCCAGTACGCGGCGGACCGGGCCCAGCGGAGGCTGGGCGCGATCGAGTCGGCGCGCGGGATGCCGGTGGAGCAGATCGACGTCGACTACTCGCCGGAGCAGCTGGAGGAGACGTTCGGCGAGGAAGACGCGAAGGCGATCGCGGAAGCGGCCGCGGCGGTGGGCTGAGACGGGGGTGGGGCGCCTCCCACGGAGGCGCCCCACCCCGGTGTTCACCACTCCCAGGTCAGGATGATCATCGGTCGCCTCCCTTCGCGGATTCGCGAAGGGCTCACGCCCGAAGGCGTCAGGCGGTTTAGGCGTGCTTCGCCGCCGCCGCCTTCTCCAGGCCCAGCAGGCTGATCGACTTCTCGCGCATCTCGATCTTGCGGACCTTGCCGGTCACCGTCATCGGGAACTCCTCGACGACGTGGACGTACCGCGGGATCTTGTAGTGCGCCAGCTTGCCGCTGCAGAATTCGCGCACCTTCTCCGCCGTCAACGGCGAAGCGCCTTCGCGCATGCGGACCCAGGCCATCAGCTCTTCGCCGTATTTCTCGTCCGGGACGCCGATCACCTGCGCGTCGAGGATGTCCGGGTGCGTGTACAGGAACTCCTCGATCTCGCGCGGGTACAGGTTCTCACCGCCGCGGATGACCATGTCCTTGATGCGGCCGGTGATGTTCACGTAGCCGTCGTCGTCCATGACCGCCAGGTCGCCCGTGTGCATCCAGCGGGCCGCGTCGATCGCCTCCGCCGTCTTGTCCGGCTGTTCCCAGTACCCGAGCATCACCGAATACCCGCGCGTGCACAGCTCCCCCGGCTCGCCGCGCGGGACCGTCAGGCCGGTTTCCGGGTCGACGACCTTGACCTCCAGGTGCGGCCCGACCCGCCCGACCGTCGAGACGCGGCGCTCGATCGAGTCGTCCGACCGGGTCTGCGTCGACACCGGGGACGTCTCGGTCATGCCGTAGCAGATGGACACCTCGGCCATCCCCATCCGGTCGATGACCTGCTTCATCACCTCGACCGGGCACGGCGAGCCCGCCATGATCCCGGTGCGCAGCGACGACAGGTCGAACTCGCCGAAGTCCGGGTGGCTGAGCTCGGCGATGAACATCGTCGGCACGCCGTAGAGCGACGTGCACCGCTCGGCCGCGACCGCTTCGAGGGTGGCTCCCGGGTCGAACGCGGGTGCCGGGATGACCATGCAGGCGCCGTGGCTGGTGCACGCCAGGTTGCCCATCACCATGCCGAAGCAGTGGTAGAAGGGCACCGGGATGCACACCTTGTCCTGCTCGGTGTAGCCGCACAGCTCGCCGACGAAGTAGCCGTTGTTGAGGATGTTGTGGTGGGACAGCGTGGCGCCCTTGGGGAAACCCGTGGTCCCGGACGTGTACTGGATGTTGATCGGGTCGTCGGCCGACAGCCCGGCCTGCAGGTGCGCCAGCCGCGCCGGGTCACCACCGCGCCCCGCTTCGAGCAGCGCGTGCCAGTCCTCGCCGCCCAGGATGACGACCTGCTCCAGCGCCGCGCACTTCTCGCGCACTTCCTCGGCCATCGCGGGGTAGTCCGACGTCTTGAACCGGTCCGACGCCACCAGCAGCCGGATGCCGGCCTGGTTCAGCACGTACTCGAGCTCGTGCGCGCGGTAGGCCGGGTTGATGTTGACCAGGATGGCGCCGATCTTCGCCGTCGCGTACTGGAGGAACGTCCATTCCGCCCGGTTCGGCGACCAGATCCCGACCCGGTCGCCCTTGCCGATGCCCTGGGCGACCAGGCCGAGGGCCAGCGCGTCCACCTCGCCGGCCAGCTCCCGGTAGGTCCAGCGTTTGCCGGCGGCCCGGTCGACGAGGGCGTCCCGATCGCCGAACGCGGCCACCGTCCGGTCGAAGTTGCCGCCGATGGTGTCCCCGAGCAGCGGGACCTGCGAGGTTCCCGAGGCGTAGCTCGGCCGGGCGGGCGCGTCAGGCATGGTGCCTCCTGAAGTCGGCGGTGACTAGCGCCGAGTCTAGGAATCAGGTGCCTGGTCAGCCAGCCTTGGGCCGGCCGCGCTGCCCGGACCCACCGGGCATCACGACATCGAGACGTCCTTTGCCCTGGGCCGCCGGCCGTCGCGAGTCCACGGCGTCACGAAATGCGGAAAACCGGCCGGGTCCGTGCACCGGCTGGTGCACGGACCCGGTCTGTTCCGCGGAATCAGCAGAGGTTGCCGGTGTACCAGGCGTTGGTCGCGTTGTAGCCCAGATTGGTGATGCCCTGGTCCACGCACTTGAATTCGTCGGACCCGATGATGTAGGTGACCTGGATCTGGACGTGGGTCGTCCCGCAGTGGTTGTAATAGCTGAGCAGGCCCTGTTCGTAGTACCCGCAGACGGCCGCCGCACCGGCCGAACCCTGCTCGGTGGCGGACGCCGGGGCCGACGCGCCGAGGAGCAGGGCTCCCGCGGTGGCCGTGACCGCGGTGGCCGCGCCGATCTTGGCCGCAATCGTTTTCAACATAGGGGTATTACCTCCACTTTTTCGCCGGTGGGTCGAACTGCCGGAATCGGCCGGACAACCAAAATCTACGATTACCGGACACCGCGGGCAATCACCTTCAAGCAAGGCTGAAACCGGGTGCTCGGCCCAGGCCCTCCGAGCCGCCGGCCGGGTGAATTCGGCCATTGCCGATCAAGATGACTTGACTTCTCCGGATCGGGATGCGCACGTTGTCCTGCTCGGTGTAGCCGCCGAGTCCAAGAATCAGGTGCCTGGTCAGCCGGCACGGTGGCAGGATCTCCCTGGGAAGAGGGAGGGAACCCGATGCGAAGAATCCTGGCTCTGGCGTCCGCCGTCCTGCTGCTCGCGGTGGCCGCACCGGCGTCGGCGGCGACGCGGGTGATCGTGCTGCCCGGCGCCACGTCCGCCGAGGGGATCACCGCCGCCGGCGGTGGTACCTACTACACTGGTGACCTGATCGCCGGCACGATCTTCCGCGAAAACCTCGGGCGCGGCACAGCCGAGCGCTTCATCGAGGCGCCACCCGGCACCATGGCGGCCGGGGTGGACTTCGACCGGCGCCACGACCTGCTGTTCGTCGCCGGCGCGATCGGCGGCAAGGCCTACGTCTACGACGTCCGCACCAAGGCGAAGGTCGCGGACTACACCTTCGGCGACCCGCAGACGTCCTACGTCAACGACGTGGTGGTGACGCCGCAGGGCGCCTGGTTCACCGACTCCTACCACCCGCAGCTGTTCTTCGTGCCGGTCGTGGCCGGACGGCTCGGAACGCCGCGCACCCTGCCGCTGAGCGGGCCGGGCGCGGGCGGCTCGCCGGGGAACTTCTTCATGAACGACATCATCGCCACGCCGTCCGGTGGCACCCTGCTCGTGGCCGCGACGATTCCCGGCAAGGTGTTCAGGATCGATCCGCGCACCGGGGTCAGCACGGAGCTCGCGGGCGTCGACGCGCCCAGCGTCGCCAGCCTCGTGCTCGAAGGGAACCGGCTCTGGGCGGTGCAGCTCGACGACAGGATCACCCGGTGGTGCCTCGACGGCGACCTGAGCCACGGCGCCCCGGACGGCACCATCACCGACCCGCTGTTCGACCAGCCGGTCTCGGCGATCAAGGTCGGCCGCCACCTCGCCGTCGTCAACTCCCACATCTACAGCGGCTACCCGCCCACCAGCCCGACGTACGAAGTCCTCGTCGTCGGCGCGTGAGTTGGTAGTGTCCGAACGGATTTCGAGGGGGCGATCGATGGCCGGCTTTCGCGACGAGCTCACCCAGCTGCTGCAGGCGCGCTACCCGCTGCTCGTCGTCGAGACGCACGAAGAGCTGCGGGTGCTGCGGGAAATCCGCGCGGTCGCCGAAGACGCCCACCGGCTGCGGACCCCGCGGCGCGTCTACGTCTGGTCGTCCACCACCGGGCTGGCCCCCGCGGGCGGCCCGCCGATCAGCGAAACCCGCACCGCGGCCGCCGCGCTCGAACGGATCCACGCCTGGGGCGAACCCGCCGTCTTCGTGTTCGCCGACCTGCACCCGTCGCTGGTGTCGGAGGGCGGCCACCGGCCCGATCCGGACGTCGTGCGGCGGCTGCGGGAGCTCGCCGCGGCGTTCAAGACCCGGCCGGTGCCGCTGAGCCTGATCCTCGTGTCGCCGTCGCTGCCCGTGCCGCCGGAGCTGGAGCACGACGCGACCGTCGTCGACTTCCCGCTGCCCGACCAGCGCCAGATCGGCGAGCTGCTGGACAGCATGGTCGCCGCGCACCGGCAGAACGTCCGGATCAGCATCGACCGCGACGACCGCGACATGATCGTCGCCGCCGCGCGCGGGCTGACGCTGCCGGAAGCCGAAAACGCGTTCGCCAGGGCCCTCGTCGAGGGCGGCGGGCTCGATCCCGGCGACCTCGAGCTCATCCTGGCCGAGAAGCGCCAGGCCGTGCGGCGGTCCGGGATGCTCGACATCGTGCCGGCGGAGACGAGCTTCGACGCCGTCGGCGGTCTCGACCGGCTGAAGCGGTGGCTGACCAAGCGCACCGGCACCTGGACGCCCGCCGCGGCGGCGTACAACCTGGCGGCGCCGAAGGGCCTGCTGCTCACCGGCGTCCCCGGCTGTGGCAAGAGCCTGTCCGCGGTGTGCGTCGCGAACATGTGGCGGCTGCCGCTGCTGCGGCTGGACCTCGGACGCGTCTTCGCCGGGCTCGTGGGGTCCAGCGAGAAGAACATCCGCACGGTGATCCGCACGGCGGAGGGCATCGCGCCGTGCGTGCTGTGGGTCGACGAGATCGAGAAGGGCCTCGCGGGCGCCGGCGGCGGAGGCGACGGCGGCACCGCGCGGCGCGTGTTCGGCACGTTCCTGTCCTGGATGCAGGAGAAGTCGGCGCCGGTGTTCGTGATGGCCACGGCGAACCAGGTCGGCTCGCTGCCGCCGGAGTTCCTGCGCAAGGGCCGGTTCGACGAGATCTTCTTCGTCGATCTGCCCTCGGCGCCCGAGCGCGCCGCGATCTGGCGGATCCACCTGGGCAAGCGCGTCACGGATCCGTTCGTGGGCAGCGAGCTGCGGCTGGACGACGCGCTGTTCGCCGAGCTCGCCGACGTCAGCGCGGGCTACAGCGGCGCCGAGATCGAACAGGCCGTGCTGTCCGGCCTGGTCGACGCGTTCGCCGAGAAGCGGCCGCTGCGCCGCGACGACCTCGTGCGGGCGGTGAAGTCGACCGTGCCGCTGTCGGTCACCCAGGCCGACGAGATCCTGGCCATCAGGAACTGGGCGGAAACCCGGGCCGTCGCCGCCACGGACACCGGCGCCGGGGCCCCGGTCGCACCCGTCGCGCCGCCGCCCCCGGCGGCACCGAGTGGGAGGACGATCGACGTATGACGCACCGCGTGACCGTGACCATCGGCAAGGACGGCTCGATCAGCGCCGAGACCCACGGCGTGACCGGCTCGAAGTGCCTCGACTACATCCCGCTGCTGGAGGACCTGCTCGGCGCGGAGACCGTGACGTCGGAGTTCACCGAGGACTACCGGCGCACTTCCGCCTCGGTGGAGGACACCGCTTCGCGGCAGCAGACGCAATGGAACTGCTGAACCTGCACCGGATCGTCGACGTCACCCTCGCCGAAGGCCCGGGTGCGCGGTGTGCCGTGTGGACGCAGGGGTGTTCGGTGCGCTGCCCGGGGTGCTTCAACCCGCAGACGTGGACGACCCGCGGCGGCTTTTCCCTGTCGTGGCCGGACTTGGCCTCCCGGGTGCTGGCCGTCTCCGGGATCGAAGGCGTCACGCTGCTCGGCGGGGAGCCGTTCGACCAGGCCGGACCGCTGGGCCGCTTCGCCGCGGCTGTGCGCTCGGCGGGGCTGTCGGTGATGACGTTCACCGGGCACGTCCGGGAGGACCTGCCGCCGTCGGAGCTGCTCGCGTCGACGGATCTGCTGGTGGACGGGCCGTTCCTGGCGGATCGGCCCGAGCCGTCGCGGCCGTGGGTGGGGTCGGCGAACCAGCGGTTCCACTTCCTGACCGACCGCTACGACGAGTCGATCTTCGCCACCCCGAACCGCCTGGAACTGACGATCGCCCCGGACGGCGCGATCGAGCTGAACGGGTTCGCCACCACCGACGTACTCGAAGCGCTGCTGGAAGGGGACCGCCGATGAGTGTCACGCTCAGGCTGCGCAGTGAGGCACTGGCCCAGCTCGACGCGGCCACGATCGCCGCGCACACGCAGGCCCGCCCGGGGGTCGTCACCGTGCGGACCCGGATGCGCCACCGCGATCTGCTGGCCCGCGCGCTCGCCGGGCTGCGGGCCCAGGTGACCGACGACGGCACGTCCGTCTTCGCGGCCTGGGAGGGCCGGCGCATCACGTTCGGCTACGGCCCCGAGGGCGTCCAGGTGGCGCACGTCGACGGGCCCGGTCTGACGCCTTCGGAAGCCGCGCGGCTGGTGCTGTCCGTCGATGAGGCGTACGCGGCCGAAGTGCAGCGCGCGGTGCTCGCGCGGCTGAAGGACCGGGCGGCGCAGGCGGGCATGCGCGTCGAGTCGGAGCGGGTCAACGCCGACCAGTCGATCAGCGTCACCCTGGCCGCCACGTCGTGACCGAGACCAGGGTCGGGCTGATCGAGTTCGGCAAGGCGCTCAACGACTCGGTCACCCTCCCCGGCCTCGGGGAGCTGCCCGGCGCCCAGGTGAGCACGGGGCGCGCGGTCCGCGGCGCCCGCGCGCGGCTGCTCCGGGGCAACCGGATCGTCGAGGACAACCTGCGCCTCGGCATCATGGTGCGGAAGAAGTTCTTCTCCAGCGACGTCGAGCCGGTGACGGACGCCGGCTTCCTGAAGGACGTGTTCGTCGCCGTCGGGCGCCGGGACCTCGGCAACGGCGACGCGCTGGAGCTGTACACCGACGCCGCCGCCGGGCCGGACATGAGCCGTCCGGAGGGGATCGCGTCGGTGGTGGCACCGGCTTTCGACCAGCTGACGGGCTTCCACGCACAGGTGGGTGTCCACGACGGCGTCCTGCGCTCCGGGGCGCTGTGTGCCCTGGCGCGCGGCGGCCGCCCGCTCGGCGAGCCGATGCGGGTGCTGGGGCTGTTCGGGCCGGCGGGGCCGCTGGAAGAGCTGCCGCCGGGGCAGGCGGGGACGGTGTTGCTGGGCTTCCAGTGCGAGGTGCCGCCGCTGGCCGGGGACACGCTGACGGCGTTCCCGACGCCGGATTTCGTGGAGCAGCGCGACGGGACGGCGGTGGTGCACGGCGTCACCGACCTCGGCAACGGTGCCCTGGTGGCGGCGGTCGAGGTGCCGGAGGGACGGAGCGCGGCGTTCACGGTGGGGGTGAGCGTGCGGGTGCTGCGCCCGATCGGGACGACGTTCAACGAGCGGAGCACGGTCATCGCGTCGGGGTTGCCGGTGCTTTCCCTGGCGCGGGACGGGATCTCGGTGCGTTCTTCCGCGGGGGCGCGGGTGTTCACGGTGGGGTTGGGGACGCGGGATCTGCAGCAGAACGACGTGATCGAGGCTTACGTCCCGGCTGCCGCTTTGGTGGCTTCTTCGGTTGCTTTGGCCACTCCTTTGGCCGCTCCTTTGGCTCCGCCGCCGGCGCCTCCGGTGGAGCTCGTCGACGTCAACACGGCCCCGGCCGCGGCTTTGGCGAGCCTGCCGGGCCTTTCCCCACCACGGGTGGCAGCGGCGCTGGAGCTGCGCAGCCGGCAGGGCGGCTTCCCGGACGTGGAGGCGTTCGGAGTGGCGATCGGCTTGCAACCGCACGAGATCGTCCGCTTGCGCGGACGGGCGACGGCCGCCCGGGTGACGTTGCCCGAGACGGGCGTTCGTCAGCTGGACATCTGACGGGGTCCGCTACGCTCGGGACGTGCCGGAGGAATTCTCGCTGGGCTTGACGGAGGTCACCGCCGCGGTCCGGCGCACCGGCTTGCCGTCGCACTGGCACCCGTTCGAGATCCGCAGCCCGGGCCACACGCTGGCGGAACACGAGCGCATCCTGGCGGAGGCCTGGGACGCGATGCGGGCGCGCGGACTGGCGGGGCCGGAGAAGCTGGACATCGAGGTGGAGCAGACGCTCCGGGCGTGGACCCAGCCGGACGTCTTGATCATCGTCCGCGCGGCCGAGGTGGCGGACGGCCGCCAGGTGTTCTACCGAGCCACCATCGGCCACGGCCTAGGCGTGTATTCGGAGCTGGTGCCGGAGGGCATCAATTTCGTCCAGATCCGCCCCGACCACCTGGTCGACGCCCTGGTCGGCATCCTCCCCGGCTACGGACCGCTGCCGGTGGCGCCCCTGACCGTGACACAGGGCCCGGGCCGGGCGCCGGACAACGAAGCGTTGCGGGACTTCGCCCAGTGGGCCCCCCACCGCCACGGCACCTTCGAGCTGTCAACCCGCCTAGGCCAGGGCAACCTCCGCCCAGCGGGCACGGTGACCTTCGTGGACACGGACGGAGGCCGCTACCTGACCTTCACCGAGCCCCTGTCCGCCGACGAGGTCCGGCTCCGGTTCGTCCCCTCGGACGGGGGACACCTGAGAGGGTGGCTGCACGACCGCATCGCGGAGACGACCCACCGGTGACGTGCGTCCTCGCCCGGGTACGTGATCTACCCGTAGTGTTCAGGTCGTGACCCGAGCAGTTCGCACGATCCTCGCCTTGGCTACCGTGGCGTTCGCGCTGAGCGCCTGTGACAGCAAGGTGGGGGGTACGCCGCAAGCCGCGGAGACGCCGTCGAGCAGTGCGTCCACGACCAAGCCGAGTGGCGCCACGAGCGACAACCCGTTCGGCGGGATGGACCCGTGCAAACTCCTGGACCAGGTACTGGCGGGCCAGGGCTACGCAGCCGCCAAGCGGAGCGATGCGGATGCAGCCCACAACTGCGACACGAAGAAGACCGACTATGGCGTGATCGGTCTTGCGCTCCAGCCCGGACAGTCGATCAACGACATCGTCACCACCCCGGGCAAGGCCGTGACCGGGGACGTCAACGGGCGACCGGCAGTTCAGGAGCGTGACGCTCTCGGCGGCACGGGTTCCTGTGACGTTTCCATGGAAGTGAAGCCGAAGTCGCGGGCCACGGTCCTGGTGACCCTGCAGACAGCGGGCACCGAGGAGGCTTGCCGGGTGGCCAACGACGTTTCGACCAAGGTCGAACCCCTTCTTCCCGCGAACGGCTGAGACCGTCCCTCGACGGGTTGCCGGCGTCACGGATCTGCTGACATCGCCGATCGTCACTACTACAGTTGGCATGGGTACGCACAGTGTCGAGAGGGGTGGACGATGACGACCGGTGCACACTTCGGCAGTGAGCCGCCTGCGGCGGGTGACGCCGGCAACCACTTCCTGTCAGGCCTGTTGGACGTCCCGATCGACGAGGCAGGCGCCAAGCGGCTCAACGCGGGCGCTCAGCAGTTCAAGTCGCTCGCCGAGGGCGGCGGATTCGGGATCAACCAGGCGGGTTTCGACGCCTATACCAAGGTGTGCGACCGGTTCATCCACGAATTCGACGAAATCTTCCACGACGTGAAGCTCCTCGCCCGAGCTCCCGGCATGGGTTCCAGCAGCTACGCGAAGGACATCGCCGAGTTCAATGCGAAGGTTGCCGCCGACGGGGACCAGTCGCTTATCCCCAACCTCGAGTTGCTGAAGCAAGGATTCATCCAAGTCCGCGAAGCCCTGGAAATCGCCCGCAAGAACTACCGCGAAACCGAGGACGCGCACAGCCAGACTTTCGCCAAGCTTCGCGGGAGCGAGTGATCATGGCGCACGAGCACGCGGAACATCGCCAATACGAAGGCGATTTCTACGCCCAGACGCAGCAAAAGCTGCAGCAGAACGTGCATCACTTCGGCGCCGAGGACCAGGGCGACGCCCGTGAGGGGGTCACGCCGCAGACGCAGAACCAGGCCGCTCAGTACTCGGTGGAGCAGGGCAAGGTGCTGCTCCAGAACCAGGCCACCCGAGGTGACGCGCCGGCGCCGGGTCAGAACTACGCCGCCAGCTCGCATGAAGACCTCTACAGCATGGTTCACGAGAACATGAACCCCGGCGACCTCGACGATCGCGGCCGAGTCGCCAACAAACTGGGCAACTGGCTGGCCGACGTCTCCAACGCGGCGAACGACGCCGTCAACTCGAGCGAAATCCAGTGGCAGGGCGACGGCGCCGCGAAGGCGCACGGTTTCTTCCAGAGCACCGCCACCTACACCGCCGACACCGCGAATGCCGCTCAGCTCAGCTCCAACCGCTATTCGCAACAAGCGGCCGCGGCTGATTATGCGCAGAAGAACATGCCTGAACCTACCGGGTTCAACCAGCAGGCCGAGATCACCAAGGCCACCCAGCAGTACCAGGCGGGTGACGTCGTCGGGGCGACGCAGACCATGAACAACGTCGCCGCCAAGCAGCAGCAGGCCGATGCCGCTCATCAGCAGGCCGTTCAAGTCCTTCAGGGCCTTGACTCCACCTACCACGAAACCGCCAGCACGCAGCCCACCTACACCCCGCCGCCTCAGCTTGGGCAGGGTGACTCCACCTCGGTGAGCGGGTTCCACGGCACCGGCGGCACCGGGTTCACCGGGACCCCCACCGTCGGCGGGACCGGGCCCGGTGGCACAACAGGCACCTTCGTGGGACCTGGCGGACCCGGCGGCCAGGGAGGAACCGGCCCCAACCCGCCCGCCACCACCCCACCCGGCTACGTCCCACCGGGCACCAGCAGCGGCACCGGCACCTTCAGCGGCAACACCAACTTCCGCGCCGCCCCCGCCGCGAGCACCTTCGGCCGCGTGACGCCTGATGGGCTCGCGATGCCCGGGACGACCGCCGGTGGTACCTCCTCCGGTGGTGGCGATACCGTCCGGAACAAAGGCGTCGGACGGTCCGGCGGCGGGTTCGCCGGCGCGCGCGTGTCCGGCAGTGCCGGCGCCGCTCCCAAGGAGTCGCCCGCCGAAGGGGGGAAGACCGGCGGCAAAACCGGTGAACGGCTCGAACGTGGGGCCACCGCGGCCGCCGCCGCCAAGGGTAAAGCCAACACCCCTGGTGGGGCCGCGCCCGGAGCAGCCGGGAAAAAGAAGGAAGACGACAAAGAGCACAAGAACAAGTACGCCGTCGACGACGAGGTCTTCGACCTCAAGCCCGAACGGGGGCCGGACGGCGAAAAGGTCGTGAAGCCGACCATCGGGGAGACCACCTAAGGGACAGACCCGAGGGAAACCCGAATAACCACAGCTACATTGGTGGCATGCGCTTCTTCATCGTCGACGCCTTCACTGATCGCGCCTTCGCCGGGAACTCCGCCGGGGTCGTCCTCCTGGACGAACCCGCCGACGAGTCCTGGATGCAGGCCGTCGCCGCCGAGATGAAGCACGCCGAGACGGCTTTCCACGTCAGCAAGACGAAGTTGCTCCGGTGGTTCACCCCCGCCGTCGAGGTTGCCCTCTGCGGGCACGCCACCCTCGCCGTCACGCACGTTCTCGGCGGCGAGCAGGTCTACACCACCAAGAGCGGCGAACTGCGCGCCAAGGCCGAAAACGGCTGGGTCGAGCTGGATTTCCCGTCCGACCCGCCACAGCCCACCGACGACGACCTGTCCGGCATCCTCCCCGGCGTCGACATCGAGTACACCGGCCGCGGCGTCGAGAACCTCTTCGCCGTCGTGAAAGACGCGGAGACCGTCCGTGCCCTCGAGCCGGACCTCGAACAGCTCAAGCACACCTGGACCGGCCGGCTGCTGGTCACCGCGCAAGGCGACAAGACCGACTACGTCAGCCGCTTCTTCGCCCCCGGCGTCGGCATCGACGAAGACCCCGTCACCGGCTCCGCCCACTGCATCCTCTCGCCCTACTGGTCCGAAAAGCTCCGCCACACCGAACTGACCGGCGAGCAGGCCTCGGCCCGCGGCGGCCTCGTCCGGACCCGCCAGGACGGCGACCGCGTCCACCTCGCCGGCCAGGCCGTCACCGTCCTGAGCGGGGAGCTGCACGTCTGATGCGCACCCTGCTGAACATCATCTGGCTCGTCCTGTGCGGCTTCTGGATGGCCGTCGGCTACCTCATCGCCGGCGTCATCTGCTGCATCCTGATCGTCACCATCCCGTTCGGGCTGGCGTCGTTCCGGATCGCGCGCTACGCGTTCTGGCCGTTCGGGCGCACGGTCGTCGACCGGCGGGACGCGGGCGCCGCGTCGTGCGTCGGGAACGTCGTCTGGTTCGTCTTCGCCGGGTGGTGGCTGGCGCTCGGGCACGTGTTCACCGGCATCGCGCTCTGCGTCACGATCGTCGGCATCCCGCTCGGCATCGCGAACTTCAAGCTCATCCCGGTGTCGCTCGTGCCGCTCGGCAAGGAGATCGTCGAGATCGCCTAGGACTCCGGCGCGAACGGCAGCTCGACCACCAGGCACGGCCCGCCGACGAACAGGCCGCCGTCGACACCGAGGGCCTTGCCGCCCGCGTACAGGAACGGGCCCTCGATCTGCGTCGGGTGGATGCCCAGCTGGTCGGCGATCACGCTGTGCCCGTGCACGATCCGCGACCCGCCGAGGGCGTCCATCAGCTTCTGGGCGTTCTCCTCGCCGTCCGGGCCGCGGAACGCGTAACGCGTCGTCATCCGGCGCCAGACGTCCCACCACGCCTCGATGTCGCTGCCTTCGAGGATGTCGCGAGCCGCCTCGTTGATCTCGTCGATCGACGAGCCCCAGTCGAGGTACTCCAGCGTGTCGGAGTGCAGCAGCAGGTGATCGGCGGCGACGGCGGCCAGCGGGCGCGCGGTCAGCCACTCGATGTGCTCCGGGGTCAGCCGGTCCTGGTCCGACAGCAGGCCGCCGTTGATCTCCCAGCTGCGGGCGAAGCTGCGCGGGCCGAAGTCGGACGGCACCGGCTCGTCGCCGAAGTGGTACATCCCCAGCGCGAGGATCTCGTGGTTGCCCAGCAGCGTCTGCACCTGGCCGCCGGCCTCGGCCGCCTGCGCTTCGAGCCGCATGACCAGGTCGATCGCGCCGACGCCGTCCGGGCCGCGGTCGACGAAGTCGCCGAGGAACCACAGCTGGTCCTCGCCGCCGGACCAGTTGTTCTCCTCGTCGACCAGGCCTTCGGATCTCAGCGCGTCGGCGAGTTCGTCACGGTGCCCGTGGACGTCGCCGACCACGTACGTCGACTTGCTCATCAGCTGACGATATGCCCTTTCGCCGCCCGGCCGGTGCTCAGCCTTCGCCGAACGGGTCCAGGGTCCGCCCGATCAGGTCAGCGACCGAGTCGATCACCATCGTGGGCCGGTACGGATAGCGTTCGGCCGACTCCGGGGTGGATATGCCGGTGAGCACCAGGATGGTCTGCAGCCCGGCCTCGATGCCCGAGTGCACGTCGGTGTCCATCCGGTCGCCGATCATCAGGGTCGACTCCGAGTGCGCGCCGAGCCGGCGCAGCGCCGAGCGCATCATCAGCGGGTTCGGCTTGCCGACGTAGTACGGCGAACGCCCGGTGGCCTTCTCGATCAGCGCCGCGACGGACCCGGTGGCCGGCATCGAGCCCTCCAGGCTGGGGCCGGTCGCGTCGGGGTTCGTCGCGATGAACTTCGCGCCGCCCTCGATCAGCCGGATCGCGCGCGTGATGGCGCTGAAGCTGTACGTGCGGGTCTCGCCCAGCACGACGTAGTCGGGGTCACGCTCGGTCAGCACGTAGCCGACTTCGTGCAGCGCCGTCGTCAGGCCCGCTTCGCCGATGACGTACGCCGAGCCGTTCGGCCGCTGCGACGAGAGGAACTTCGCGGTCGCCAGCGCCGAGGTCCAGATCGACTCCTCGGGGATGTCGAGCCCGGTACGCTCGAGCCGCGCCCGCAGGTCGCGCGGGGTGTAGATCGAGTTGTTCGTCAGCACCAGGAAGTCGATGCCGTTCGCCTTCAGCTCGGCGAGGAACTCGTCGGCCCCCGGGACGAGGTGCTCCTCCTTCACCAGGACGCCGTCCATGTCGGAGAGGTACGTCCACCGGCGTTCGCTCATGGTGCGAAACCTATCACGCGCGCGAGACACCTGCGTGATACGCCGAAAAGGGCTACCATTGGAATTGCCGGTATCGCGAGGGGAGTCGCGCACCCGGTCACCGAGGGGGTTCGGGGGAATACTTTTCGACGTCGGCGCCGTGCGCGCCGCCGCGCAGTTCTTCCTGCCCCCGCACCGAAGGGGGAGAATCATGACCGAAATCATCGAGCGCCCGGCGACCGCCGAGCCGATCACCGCGCCGAACTGGGGACTCACCAAGTTCCTCGACCCGTTGCGCATTCCTCCCGTGTTCCGCCCACGCGGCCGGGAAACGATCACCATTCCGATGGTCGTGCAGCACCAGCGGCTGCACTCGGAATTGCCCGAAAGTACTTTGTGGACGTACGCGGGGCATTTCCCGGGTCCGACGATCGAAGTGCGCAGCGGCAAGCAGCTGCGGATTTCGTGGTCGAACGAAATCGACGGCGAGTTCCCGCTCGTGGCCGTTCAGGGGCCGCTCGGCGACGCACCCACCAGCCGCCCTGGCCGCGAACTGGACAAGCCGGACTACTCGATCGTCGACGGCGTCGCCGACCTGCCGTCGTGGACGGTCGTCCACCTCCACGGCGCGCGCACCAACGCGGGCAACGACGGCTGGGCGCACAACGCCGGCCTGAAGGGGACGTCCCAGCTGGCCGAGTACCAAAACCGCCAACCGGCGATGCCGCTCTGGTACCACGACCACGCCATGGCGATCACCCGCTTCAACGTCCACACGGGCCTGGCGGGGATGTACCTGATCCGCGACGACGAGGAGGACGCCCTCGGCCTGCCGCACGGCGACCACGAGATCCCGCTGATCATCACCGACCGGAACCTGGACGTCGACCCGGCGACCGGCGCGCTCACCGGGCAGCTGCTCTTCAAGTTCCCGTTCATCCCGCCGACCGGCCCGGCAATCCCGTTCACGGGCCCGTTCAACCTGGTCAACGGCATGATCTGGCCGCACCTCGACGTCGACGCGCGGTGGTACCGCTTCCGGCTGCTCAACGCGGCCAACTCGCGGTTCTACACGCTGAACCTGGTCGACGAGAACAACGTCGGAGTCAACGACGCCGTCCGCCTGATCGGCACCGACGGCGGCCTGCTGCCCGCGCCGGCGCCGCTGCCCACCGGCGGGCTGACCGTCGCCCCGGCCGAGCGGTTCGACGTCCTCATCGACTTCAGCCGCTTCCAGGGGCAGAAGCTCAAGCTGCGCAACGCCGACCCGCGGCTGGGCGTGGTCGAGCCGGACCTGGTGGAGTTCCGGGTGGACGGCGGGACCAAGCACGACCCGTTCACGCTGCCGGAGAAGATCTCGACGTCGTACGTCCGGGTGCAGCACGGCACGACGCTGCCGGAGGACCACGACCACGTCTGGGTCGCGCTGCTGCTCAACAAGGCGGGCCACCCGGAGATGTGGGACCTCGAGCAGGTCGAGGCCGACCCCGGCGGCGAGGGGATCATCCAGGTCCAGGACCCGAACGGCGGCCTGAAGACGTTTCGGATGATCGGCAGGCTCTTCGACGACACCACCGGCGTCTTCATCGACCACGACCGCTGGGCGGTGTGGAACATCCTGCACGTCGCGAACGGCGGCCCTTCGCACCCGATCCACATCCACCTGACCGAGTTCCAGGCCCTGTTCCGGCGGCGCTTCACGACGACGTTCGACCAGGCCACCGAGCGGACGACGGCGCCGATCGACGGCTTCACCGACGTCCCGCTGGAGGAGTACGAGGAAGGCTGGAAGGACACGATCATCGTGAACCCCGGCCAGTGGGTGAGCGTCGCCGGGCAGTTCGGTGGCGGCACCGGCGAGTTCATGTACCACTGCCACATCCTCGACCACGAGGACGAGGGCATGATGCGGCCGTTCGTCGTGCACCCGCCGGCGGTGGCGAAGTTCCACGTCCACCCGGGCGGCCACCACCACGAAGAGTGAGTCAGGAGGCCGCGGCCGGGTGGATCGCCACGGTCGCGGCCTTCACCGACAGCGTCACCGCCGAGCCCGGCTCCAGCGCCAGCTCGGCGACGGCGGCCGGGGTGAGGTCGGCGGTGAGGCCGTGGGCCCAGCCGCCGCCCTCGGCGCGGACGCGAATCACCGGCCCGTGCGGCTCCAGGGCCGCGACGACCGCGCCGGTCGTGTTGCGCGGGCTGCCGCGGTGCTCGCCGTCACGGGCGTAGACCGCGACGGCGTTCGGCGGGAACACCGCCACCGCGGGCTCCCCCGGCACCACGTCGGCCGCCGGGAGGCCGCTGACCACCTCGCCGGACGCCGTCCGCAGCCCCTCCGCCACCGCGGTGCCGGCGACCAGGTTGAGGCCGGCGATCCGCGCGGTGAACGCCGTCCGCGGCGCCGACAGCACGTCACGGGTCGGGCCGCGTTCGACGATCCGGCCGTCGTTCATCACCGCGACGTGGTCGGCCAGCGCGAGCGCGTCCAGCGGGTCGTGGGTGACGAGCACGGTCGTCGGCCCGGTCTTGAGCACCCGCCGCAGCAGGCCTCGGATCGCCGGTGCGGCGTCGACGTCGAGGGCGGCGAAGGGCTCGTCGAGCAGCAGCAACTCCGGCTCGGCGGCCAGCGCCCTGGCGATCGCGACGCGCTGGGCCTGGCCGCCGGACAGCTGTCCCGGCCGCCGGTCGGCCAGCGGGACGGCGTCCACTTCGGCCAGCCAGTAGAAGGCACGCTCCCGGGCGGCGCGGCGGCCGGCGCCGATCGAGCGCGGCGAGAAGGCGACGTTGTCCGCCGCCGAAAGGTGCGGGAAGAGCAGCGCGTCCTGGGAGAGCAGCCCGATGCCACGGCGGTGCGGCGGGACGCCGGCCAGCGCCCGGCCGGCCACCGTGATCTCCGCCGACGCCGGCGCGATCAGCCCGGCCAGGCAGCCCAGGACCGTCGACTTGCCCGAGCCGTTCGGGCCGAGCAGCGCCAGCACGTGCCCGGCGGGCACGGCGAGCTCGACGTCCAGGGAGAACGAGCCGCGCGCGGCGGTGATCCGGGCGGCGAGGCTCACCGGAGGCCGCCTTCCCACGAGCGCGGCCGCGCGACGGCGATCACGACGACCGCCACGGCGATGAGCAGCAGCGCGAGCGCCACCGCGCTGTCGATGTCCACTTCGGCCTGCGTGTAGACCTCGAGCGGCAGCGTGCGGGTGACGTCTTCGAGACTGCCCGCGAAGGTGATGGTGGCGCCGAACTCGCCGAGCGCGCGGGCGAAGCTGAGGACGACTCCGGAGCCGAGCGCGGGCAGCAGCAGGGGCAGCGTGACCCGGCGGAACACCGTCCACGGGCGCGCGCCGAGCGTCGCGGCGACCTGCTCGTAGCGGTCGCCGGAGCCGCGCAGCGCGCCTTCGAGGCTGACGACGAGGAACGGCATCGCGACGAACGTCTGCGCGATGACGACGGCCGCCGTGGTGAACGGGACGGATTCCCCGGTCAGCGCGGTGATCAACGCGCCGAGGAAGCCCTTGCGGCCGAGCAGGTAGAGCAGGGCGAGACCACCGACGACCGGCGGCAGGACCAGGGGCAGCAGCACGATCGAACGCAGCAGCCGGACGCCGGGGAACCGCGCCCGGGCCAGCACGACGGCCAGCGGCACGCCGAGCAGCACGCAGGCCACTGTGGACAGCCCGGCGGTGACCAGCGACAGCCGCAGCGCGTGCAGCGACGACGGCGAGACGATCAGCGCGGGCAGCCGGGTCAGGTCCGTTCGGACCAGCAGCCCGACGACCGGCAGAACCACGAGCGCCAGCGCGAGCGCGGCCGGCACCCCCAGCACCCAGGGGACGCGCGAGTGGCCGGCGGGGGCGGCACCCCGCCGGCCACTCGCGGAACGCCTACTGCGCAGAACCGAACCCGGCCTTCGTCAGCTCGTCCTTGCCCTGGGCGCCGAGCACGAACTGCTCGAACTGCCGGGCCAGGTCCGCCTGGCCGCCCTTGACCGCGGCGATCGGGTAGCTGTTGACCGCCTGGGCCGCCTCGGGGAAGTCGACCTTCTCGACCTTGCCCGCGGCCGACGTCGTGTCGGTGACGTAGACCAGGCCCGCGTCGGCGTCACCGGAGGCGACCTTGTTCAGCACCTGCTTGACGTCCTGCTCTTCGCTCTTCGGCTTGAGCGTGACGCCGGTGGCGGTCTCGACCTTCTTCGCCGCCGCGCCGCACGGCACCTGCGGCGCGCAGGTGATCACGGTCAGGCCGGGCTTGTTCAGGTCGGCGAAGGACCTGATGTTCTTCGGGTTGCCCGGCGCCACGGCGATGGCCAGCTTGTTCGTGGCGAACACGGCGGCCTGGCCGTCGATCACGCCGCCCTGGACGGCCTTGTCCATGGTGGCCTGGTCGGCCGAGGCGAAGACGTCGGCCTTGGCGCCGTTGTCGAGCTGCTGGACCAGCCCGGACGAGCCGGCGAAGCTGAACTTCACGGTGACGCCGGGGTGCTGGGCTTCGAACGCCTTGCCGAGTGCGGTGAACGACTCGGTGAGCGACGCGGCGGCGAACACGGTCAGCGTGCCGCCACCGGTCTTCGCGGCCCCCTTGGGCGCGGGCGCGGTGACCGACGCGCCGGGCTGCGTGCTGGGCTCGTCCGAGCTGCTGCACGCGCCCGCGAACAGGGCGACTGCGGCCACGGCGAGAGCGAGCTGTGACATCCGGGACTTCGTCCCGGGCCGGGGGCTCCGCCACCCGGACCCCCGAAAAGCAAGGTTCTTCATCGATTTCCTTCCGGTGTCTCCACCACAACAGTGGTCGCCTTGACGACCGCGACCGCGAGCACCCCCGGGCGCAGGCCCAGCTCGCGGACGGCTTCGGTACTCATCAGGGACACCACGCGGTGCGCCCCGCACTGCAGTTCGACCTGGGCCATCACCTTGTCGGCGATGACCTCGGTGACCAGCCCCACGAACCTATTGCGGGCGGATCGGCCGACCGCCGACGGGTCGTCGGGCGCGGCGGCCTGCGCGCGGGCGAACCCGGCCAACTGGGCGCCGTCGACCACCTTGCGGCCGGCGGCGTCGTCGGTCGTGGTCAGCTGCCCCGCGCGCACCCACCTCCGGACGGTGTCGTCGCTGACCCCGAGCAGGCGCGCGGCCTCGGACAACCGAAATTGCGGCATGCCGGAGACGTTATCTCCGCAGTTGAGGAAAAGCTACGCGGGGCGCGCGTTCCCCATGACTTCGGCGCGCAGCTCGTCGAGCATGACGTTCTGATAACGCTCGATCACTTTTCGCTCCGCCGGGGAGAACCGCGCGAGCAGGTCCCGGAGGGTCTCGAAGGCCGACTCGAAGAGCGGGGCGAAGCGTTCGGCCGCGCCCGGCACCACCTCGACGAGGACCTTGCGGCGGTCCTCGGGGTCGCGCACGCGGCGGACCAGCCCGACCTTCTCGAGCCGGTCGATGACGCCGGTGACCGCGCCGGTGGACAGGCCGGTGAGCCCGGCGATCCGGCCGGCGGTGAGCGGCCCGTCGGCCTGGATCAGCAGGTCGAACGTCTTGTGGTCGGTGCCGGACAGGCCCATCCGCTCGGCGATCCGGGCGTGCCGCAGGACGGTGAACGTGCTGCCCTGGCGGCCCAGTTCCGCGAAGCGGAAGAGTTCCTCTTCGGTGACCGGGTAAGTCTTTTCCGTCACAGGCCCTCGTTAGTTCGCTCACTGAACCACTTACTACGCAAAGTATCCCAGCGGGCGTTCGGAGAGCTACTCTGTGCGTAATGACAGCAGTGGATCTCGGGTTTCCTCGCGTCCCCGGTACACGAGGATCATCTCGCGTGCCCCGGCCCGAGAACCCCCATCTCATCGACACCTTCGGCCGGGTGGCCACCGATCTGCGGGTTTCCCTGACCGACCGGTGCAACCTGCGCTGCACCTACTGCATGCCCGCGGAAGGCCTCGACTGGATGCCGGGCGAGCAGGTGCTGACCGACGACGAACTGGTCCGGCTGATGCGGATCGCCGTCGAGATGCTCGGCGTCACCGACATCCGGCTCACCGGCGGGGAACCGCTGCTGCGGCCGGGCCTCGAGGACCTCGTCGCGCAGATCACGGCGTTGTCGCCGCGGCCGCGGTTGTCCATGACCACCAACGGGATCGGGCTCGCCAAGCGCGCGGCCGGGCTCGCGGCGGCCGGGCTGAACCGGATCAACGTCTCGCTCGACACCGTCGACCCCGAACTGTTCAAGACGATCACCCGCCGCGACCGGCTCTCGCATGTGATCGCCGGCCTCGCCGCGGCGCGCGACGCCGGGATGGCGCCGGTGAAGGTCAACGCCGTGCTGATCCGCGGGCTCAACGAGACCGAAGCCGTGCCGCTGCTGAAGTTCTGCCTCGAGCAGGGCTACCACCTGCGGTTCATCGAGCAGATGCCGCTGGACGCCCAGCACGGCTGGAACCGCGGCGAGATGATCACCGCGGCCGAGATCCTGGAGATGCTGGGCTCGGCGTTCACCTTGACGCCGTACCCGGGCTCGCGAGGCGGCGCGCCGGCCGAGCGCTGGCTGGTCGACGGTGGCCCGGGCGACGTCGGCGTGATCGCGTCGGTCACCCGGCCGTTCTGCTCGGCCTGCGAGCGGACGCGGCTGACCGCGGACGGCGCGGTGCGCTCCTGCCTGTTCAGCAACGACGAGACGGATCTGCGGTCCCTCGTGCGCGCGGGCGCGCGCGATGAGGAGGTGGCGGACGCCTGGCGGGCGACGATGTGGGGCAAGCTGGCCGGGCACGAGATCAACGACGCCGGGTTCGCGCAGCCGATCCGGCCGATGAGCGCGATCGGCGGTTGAGGTGGCGACGGTGACCATCGTGGTGCGGTACTTCGCGGCGGCGCGGGCCGCGGCGGGCGTGGAAGAGGAGAAGGTGCAGCTCCCGGCCGGGGCATCGGTCGCCGACGCGGTCGCCGAACTGCGTCGCCTCCACCCGGAAGGCCTGCCCCGCATCCTGGACGCGGTCAGCTACCTGCTGGACGGCATCGCGGTCCGCGACCTCACCCGCCCCCTGCGCGACGGCGCCGAACTCGACGTCCTCCCGCCCTTCGCCGGCGGCTGACGACCCGCTCGCCTCTTCGAAGGGTCGACTCGCGTGATCGAGCAGTCGACACGCGTGATCGAAGGGTCGACACGGTCAGGGAGTTGCTCCGTCCGGAGTAGGCACGCGAGTTCGTTCTGCCTGTAGAACGGCGACCGCTCGGGTACGGAGGCCGACCGCTCGGCGACGGGCGTTCCGGGCCCTCGGCGTGGCGCGTCACCGATTCCGGCTGTTCGCGAGAAGCTGATCGCGACCGGTCGCCACCCGTCCGGTGACCTGTTTCACCTGGTCCGTCGCCCTGCGTCGGCGCCCAAGCGCAAAGCCGGCGGCAGGCCTCGCTCCGACCGTGGCCGGAAACCCCACGAACAGGTGGGACTACTGTGACTCTTGAGGCAACTGGGGCAGGATTGTCAAGTCTGGCGCCGCGCCCCGGAGGCCCATAAGATGCGCGCCCCAATCGCGATCCGGGCGTCGCGAACGGCCCATTCGCGACGCCGAACACGTGATGCAAGCCTCACGATCCGTGTTTTATCTCGGGTAGGAAACGGGCAGATAACGGCCCTCTGACCTGCACAAACAGTGGTATCGACCGAGGTTGCGAGCCGTTACTGTGACGTAGGTCACGCCCCGAATAATTTCCGATCACGGCGATCGTTACGTACCGTCGCTTTTCGGTTGGCCCCGACCGACCGAAGCAAGACCGGGAATCCGTAGCGCCTAGCCCTGTCCAACGGATCCCCGGACCCATACCCCGAGCGAAAGCATTTCCGGACAGGGACGAGGGGACGACGAAGACGCGTTGTGCGTCGGACTCGCCTGCCGGCCTGGGATGGCCGGCGCAGGACCCCGATCCTGACCCTCACATCGGTTCGTAGGCGCTGGGAAACCGAGAAGCATCCAAATGTCTTACCGAGGCAAGCACCGCAAGATGTCCGCCGCCACCCGCACCGTCGCTCGCGTCGCCATCGCGGGCATCGCGGTCGGCGCCCCCCTCGCGATCGCCGCGACCCCCGCGTCGGCGACCAACTGGGACGCCATCGCGCAGTGCGAGAGCAGCGGCAACTGGAACACCAACACCGGCAACGGCTACTACGGCGGCCTGCAGTTCTCGCAGAGCACGTGGAAGGCCTACGGCGGCACCGGCAGTGCGGCGAACGCTTCCCGCGAGGAGCAGATCGCCGTGGCCGAGCGCGTCCTGCAGGGCCAGGGCATCGGCGCGTGGCCGGTCTGTGGCAAGAAGGGCGGCAGCGGTTCGGCTGCCCCCAAGGCCACCGGCAAGACCACCAAGAAGGTGACCCCGAAGAAGAGCACGACCGCGACCGCCCCCAAGAAGGCGGCGGCGGCCCCGGCGGCTCCCGCGGCGACGGCGACCGGTGTCAGCAGCTCCAACCCGGCCGGTGACTACACCGTCGTGGCGGGCGACACCCTGTCCAAGATCGCCAAGCAGTTCAACGTCCAGGGCGGCTACCAGAAGCTGCAGGACCTGAACGCGAAGTACATCCCGAACGCGGACCTGATCCTCGTCGGGCAGAAGATCGCCACCAAGTGACGATCACGCAGTGATGCGCGAGTCCGGTCTCGAGCCGTGACCTGACAGGGCTCCCACCGCCGATCCCCCGGGCGGTGGGAGCCCTTCACGCGTTTCCGCGGCCGATCCGGCGCCGTCAGCGCGCCCGGATCCGCTCCGCCTCCGCGAGCTGCATCCGCTCGCCCTTCCGCAGCACCTCGATCACCAGCTCCAGCTGCTCCGGCGTGTACTCCGCCAGCAGCGCGCGCCCGGCCCGCTCGATGGGCCCGTAGACCTCCTCCAGCAGCTCCGCCGCCGTGGGCGTCAGCTCCACCACCGCCCGGCGCCGGTCGTCCGCGTCCGTGCGACGCGTCAGGTGGCCCGCGTTCGTCAGGCGCTGGATCGCCGTCGTGGTCGCGGCCGGACTGAGGTTCGCCTCCGTGGCCAGCCGGCCCGCCGTCAGGCTTCCCGCCGCCGCGACCAGGCCGATGATGCGCAGGTCCGTGCGGTTCACGCCGAACGCCGCCGCGGCGGCCTCGTCCACCACGTCGTTCGCCGCGCCGAACGCCGCTGCCGCGTGGGTCGCCTCGGTGACCAGTGATTGCTTCGACACTCGAAAGAGTCTACCTTGGCCAGCAAGTATTTCGATCGTCGAAAGGATTTGCCGTGCCGAGCACCCGTCAGGCGCTGCCGCGCTGGCTCCGCCCCGCCAACCGCCTCATCCGCCTCCTGACGCGCCTGGGGCTGCGTCTGGGCACCGTGCACGTCCTGACCGTCCCCGGCCGCCGCTCGGGCGTTCCACGGCCCACTCCGGTCTCCCCGCTGACCGTCGACGGCCACCGGTACGTCATCGCCGGGCTACCGGACGGCGATTGGGCGCGCAACGTCCGCGCCGCCGGCCGGGGCGAGCTCGCCTACGGGCGCGAGAAGCAGGCCGTCACGCTCACCGAAGTCACCGACGACCGGCTCCGCGAGCGGGTGCTGCGCGCCTTCCCGCGCGAGGTGCCGCACGGCGTGCCCATGTTCGTCCGGCTGGGCCTGGTCACCGGCCCGGACCCGGACGAGTTCGCCGCGGCCGCCTCCCGGGTCGCGGCGTTCCGGATCACGGCGAGTTGACCCACTCGTCCGAGCCGTCGGTGAAGTGCTGGTGCTTCCACACCGGCAGCCGCGCCTTGACCTCGTCCACGAGCTCCAAGCACGCCGAGAACGCCTGCCCGCGGTGCTCCGCCGCCACCGCGCACGCCAGGGCGACGTCGCCGATCGCCAGCGCACCCAGCCGGTGGCTCACGGCCACCGCGCGGACGCCGGTCCAGCGCGCCGACAGGTCCGCGACGACCTCGGCGATCACCTGGCCCGCGCTCGGGTGGCCCTCGTAGGTCAGGTCGCGGACGCCCTTGCCGCCGTCGTGGTCGCGGACCACCCCCGCGAACGTCACCACCGCGCCCGCCGCGTCGTCCTCGACCAGGCGGGCGTGCTCCTCGACCGACAGCGGCTCCTCGGTCACCAGTGCCCGCGCCACGCGCACCTCAGGCGCGGCGGCGGCCGGGCGCGGGTGGTCGCCGCCTGCCAGCTGGTCGACGGCGTGCTCGAGGATGCCGTCCAGCACGCCCAGGCCGTCCTTGACGCCGCCGCTGGAGCCCGGCAGGTTCACGACCAGGGTCCGGCCCGCCACGCCCGCGAGGCCGCGCGACAGCACCGCCGTCGGCACCTTCGGCAGCCCGGCCGCGCGGATCGCGTCCGCGACGCCGGGCAGCTCGTGGTCCAGCACCGCCCGGGTGACGTCCGGGGTGCGGTCGGTCGGCGAGATGCCGGTGCCGCCCGTGGTGAGCACCACGGCGACGCCGTCGGCCAGCGCCGCCCGCAGCGCGGCGCCCACCGGGTCGCCGTCTTCGACGACGACGGGCGCCGGCACGTCGTACCCGCGGTCGGCCAGCCAGGCGGCGATCACCGGGCCAGTCTTGTCTTCGTAGACGCCCTTCGCGGCGCGGTTGGACGCCACGATCACGCGCGCGGTGCGCTTCACGGCCGCTCCCAGGTTCCGGTCTTGCCGCCGTCCTTGCGGAGCAGGCGGACCTCGTCCAGCGTCGCCGCCGGGTCGACGGCCTTGATCATGTCGTGCAGCGTCAGCCCGGCGACGGCCACCGCGGTCAGCGCCTCCATCTCGACGCCGGTGACGTCGGTGGTCTTCGCCGTCGCGCGGATGCCGACCTCGGCCTCGCCGAGGGTGAACTCGACCTTGACCCCGGACAGCGCGATCTGGTGGCACAGCGGGATCAGCTCGGGCACCCGCTTGGCGCCCATGATCCCGGCGATGCGCGCGGTGGCGAGGGCATCGCCCTTGGGGAGGCCGTCGGTGGCCAGCAGCCGGAGCACCTCGGCGGTGGTCCGCACGGTGCCGGCGGCGACCGCGGTGCGCGCGGAGGCGGTCTTCCCGGAGACGTCGACCATCCGGGCGGCGCCGGTCTCGTCGACGTGGCTGAGTTCACTCACACGCCGAGGTTACTTCCGCACGACCGCTTCGCGGCGACGACCTCCGGGTCGGCCGCGTGGCTCAGCGCTCCGCGAGCACGGCCTTCCGGACCGCCTCGGCGACCGCCGGCGCCACGGCGCTGTCGAACACGCTCGGCACGATGAACGAGGCGTTCAGCTTCCCGTTGTCGACCACGTCCGCGATCGCGTCGGCCGCGGCCAGGAGCATCGAGTCGTCGATGTTGTGGGCGTTGGCGTCCAGCAGTCCGCGGAACACGCCCGGGAACGCCAGGACGTTGTTGATCTGGTTCGGGAAGTCGCTGCGGCCCGTGGCGACCACCGCCGCGTGCTTCTGGGCCTCCAGCGGGTCGATCTCCGGGTCCGGGTTGGCCAGTGCGAAGACGACCGCGTCCTTGTTCATCGTCGCCACCTGCTCGGCTCCGAACAGGTTGGGCGCCGAGACGCCGATGAACACGTCGGCGCCCGCCAGTGCTTCGTGCAGGGTGCCGCTGACCTGCTGCTTGTTCGTGTGCGACGCGATCCAGGCCAGGTTGTCGTCGAGGTTGCCGCGCGCGGAGTGGACGATGCCGTCGATGTCCGCCGCGACGATGTCGCCCGGGTTCTTCTGCAGCAGGAGGCGGATGATCGCCGACCCGGCCGCGCCGACGCCGCTGACCACGATCTTGCAGTCCTCGATGCTCTTGCCCACCACGCGCAGGGCGTTGCGCAGCGCCGCGACGACCACGATCGCCGTGCCGTGCTGGTCGTCGTGGAACACCGGGATGTCCAGCTGCTCGCGCAGGCGCTTCTCGATCTCGAAGCAGCGCGGGGCCGCGATGTCCTCGAGGTTGATGCCCGCGTACACCGGGGCCAGCGCCTTGGCGATCAGGATGATCTCTTCGGTGTCCTGGGTGTCCAGGCACACCGGCCACGCGTCGACGTCGGCGAACTTCTTGAACAGCGCCGCCTTGCCCTCCATCACCGGCAGCGCCGCGGCCGGGCCGATGTTGCCGAGGCCGAGCACCGCGGACCCGTCGGTGAGCACCGCGACGGTGTTGCGCTTGATGGTCAGCCGGCGCGCGTCCTCGGGGTTGGCGGCGATCGCCTGGCAGACGCGGGCCACGCCCGGGGTGTAGGCGCGGGAGAGGTCGTCACGGTTGCGGAGCGCGACCTTCGGCGTGACCTCGATCTTGCCGCCGAGGTGGATCAGGAACGTCCGGTCGGAGACCTTGCGGACCTTGACGCCCGGCAGCGAGTCCAGCGTCTGGGTGATGTCGTTCGCGTGGTTCTCCGACAGCGCGTTGGCGCTGATGTCGACCACGATCGAGTCGGAGTGGGACTCGACGACGTCGAACGCGGTCAGCACGCCACCGACGCGCCCGACGGCCGCGGTCAGATCACCGGCCGCGGTGACGGAGGACGGGGCCTCCACCCGGACGGTGATCGAATATCCGGGACCGGGAACCGGCATGGCACTACCCCCGTGTGGGAAAGCTGGGCTGGGACGGGTGGAAACCTACTCCCGTGACCGCCCTCACGAGGGCCCGATACCGGTACTGACCAGTAACTATGCGATCAGCGATTGATCTCGGTCTCGGGGTGCACGTAGGGCACCGTGTCGAGCGGGAAGGTGACGTCGCCGAACGGCGACAGCGCGCCCTGGCGGTCGGACGCGAGCTCGGTCACGGGGTGCTCGCCGTCCTCGCCCGGCCAGGTCGGGTCGATGCCCTTGTGCTTCTTCTCACCCTTGGCCACAACGTCCTCCCACCACCGGTCTTCGGCTAACGCAGACAGTCTGCCTGAGCCCGCGCGGCCCGGCGCAACCGCCCGGTACCCTGGTCTTCTATGCCCGCGACCTCTTTGGCGGACTGGCTGCGTGCGGAGTCCGACGACGCACTCGCAGAGCTGCTCCGCACGCGGCGCGACCTGTCCACGCCCCCGCCCTCCGACAGCACCGTGCTGGCCACCCGGGCCGGCACGCCGGGCTCGGTCGCGCGCGCCTGCGAGGACCTCGACACCTTCACCCTGGCCGTGCTCGAAGCCTGCCTGCTCGCCGGCGCGGACCGCGACCCCGTGCCGGTCGAGGACGTCGCGAAGCTCGTCGGCACCGACATCACCGAGCCGCTGGCGTGCCTGCGCGCGCGGGCGCTGACCTGGGGCCCGGACGACGCCCTGCGCGTCCCGCCCGCCGCACGGGAGGCCCTCGGGCCGTTCCCCGCCGGGCTGGGCGCGTCCTCGCCGGCACTGGCCGACGAGGACCTCGACGCGCGGCTCGCCGAACTGCCCGACGACGAACGCGGCGTGCTGACCGCCCTCGCCGCCGGGCCGCCGATCGGCCGCACCCGCGACGCCGGGCTCGACCTCCCGCTCGGCAAGGCCGAGACGCCGGTGCAGAAGCTGCTCGCCCGGGGCCTGCTGCTGCGGCGCGACGACCAAACCGTCGAGCTGCCGCGCGAGCTCGGCATCGCCGTGCGCGGCGGGGTGTTCGCGCCCGGCACGCTCACCGAGCCCGAGCTGCCGGTCCACCCGCACCAGCCATCCACTTTGGACGAGGCGGCGGCCGGCGAGGCGATGGAGTTCCTGCGCCACACCGAAGCGCTGCTGCGCGCGTGGTCGGCGGCGCCGCCGCCGGTGCTCAAGTCGGGCGGCCTCGGCGTGCGGGAGCTGAAGAAGCTCGCCAAGGACCTGGAGATCGACGACACCCAGGCGATCCTGGTGGCCGAGCTGGCCGTGGGCGCCGGGCTCGTCGCCGACAGCGAGACGACCGTGCCCGAGTGGGTGCCGACGACGCTGACCGACTCGTGGCTCGCGTCGCCGACCGCGCAGCGGTGGATGACGCTCGCCCAAGCGTGGCTGGAGCTGCCGCGCCTGCCGGGGATGGCCGGCGGCCGCGACGCCAAGGACAAGCCGATCGCGCCGCTGTCGGAGGACCTGCGCCGCCCGCTGGCGCCGGTCGCCAGGCGGCGGGTCCTCGCCACGCTGGCCGACCTGCCCCGCGGCGCCGGCGTGAAGAGCGTCGACGAGCTCGTCGCGGTGCTGGCCTGGCGCGCGCCGAGGCGGGGCGGGCGGCTGCGGGACGAAACCGTCCGCTGGACCATGGCCGAGGCGAGCGCGCTGGGGATCGTCGGGCTCGGCGGCGTCACGACGGCGACGCGCGCGCTGCTCGCCGACGACCGGCCGGGCGCGGTCGAGGCGATCCTGGACGCGCTGCCCGCGCCGGTGGACCGCGTACTGCTGCAGGCCGACCTGACGGTCGTCGCGCCCGGGCCGCTGGAACCGGAACTGGCGGCGGAAATCTCGGCCGTCGCCGATGTCGAGTCGGCGGGGCACGCGACGGTCTACCGGATCACCGAGGCGTCGGTGCGGCGCGCGCTGGACACCGGCCGCACGGCCGACGAGCTGCACGCGCTGTTCAAGTCGAAGTCCGCGACCCCGGTACCGCAGGGGCTGAGCTACCTGGTCGACGACGTCGCCCGCCGGCACGGACGGCTGCGCGGCGGCGTCGCGGCGTCGTTCCTGCGGTGCGACGACGAGGCCTTGCTGGCCGAGGTGCTGGCCCACCCGGTCGCGGCGGAACACGCGCTGCGGCTGATCGCGCCGACGGTCGTGATCAGCCCGGACCCGCTGCACGACGTCCTCGCCGCGCTGCGCGGCGCCGGATTCGCCCCGGCGGCGGAGGGCCCGGACGGCCGGGTGGTCGACATCCGGCCCGGCGGCCGCCGGCTGCCGGCGAAGGCGCGGGCGGCGCGCCGCAGCCCGGGCGAGCAGGCGGTGCTGACCGAAGACCAGGCGGCCCGGATCGTCTCCAACCTCCGCGCGGGCGACGCGGCTTCGGCCCGCCGCCGCGGTTCGGCGGTGCGGGCGCCGGTGGGCGGCGGCGCGGACACGTCGGCGACGCTCGAACTGCTGTCCCGGGCGACGCTGGAGCGCCGCGAGGTTTGGATCGGCTTCGTCGACTCCCGGGGGACGGCGAGCCAGCGCGTGGTGCGGCCCGTGCGCGTCGGCGGCGGGGTCCTCGAAGGGGAGAACAACGAGCGGTACTCCCTCCACCGGATCACGTCCGCCGCGCTCGTGGAGGACTGACGCCGGATCCGGTGAACCTCCGCCGCGCCGCGCCGGAGCGGTGGTAAGCCTGGCTCATGAAGCGGGGAACGCGCGTGACCGCACTGGCGGCCGCGGCGATCGTGGGCGGGACCGGGTTCGCCGCGGCGGCCCACTCGGCCTACACCGTCCGCGGGACCACGCACATCGCGAAGGCGGACGCCGATCTCGAGCTCGGGCCGGGCCGGTTCGACGTCGACACGCTCGCCGGGCCGGGCTCCTTCTCCGGGACGATCACGCTGCCGCCGGTGCCGGTCACCCGGTCGCTGCCCGGCATCGGCAAGGTCAGCGGAACCATCAGGCTCGGCCCCGGGCACGCCGAGGGCTCGCCGGCCGGCGGCTTCTCCGCCTCGGCGACCTGGCCGGTGCGGCTGTCCGACGTCCGCGTCAACGGCGTGCCGTACGACGTCGGCGACGACTGCGGCCCGGCCGAGCCGCTGACGACCGAGCTCACGTCGGAGGACTTCGCCGCGGGCCGGGGCGGGCGCCTCGAATCGACCTACGCGATCGGGGCCTTCGCGAACTGCGGGGCGGCGACACCGCTGATCAACGGCGTCGTCTCCGGTCCGGGCAACACCCTGGTCCTCGACCTCACCCCGGCCGGTTAGAGGGCGCGCAGGCCGGCCAGGACGCGTTCCATGAACTCGCGGGACGACCGGTCGCCGAGGATGAGCTCGGTCTGGTGGATCAGCACCAGGCCGATGTCGGCCATGTCGCCGACCAGCACCTTCACCACGCCCAGCGGCAGCCGCAGGTGCGCGGCGATCTCCGCCACGGACCGGGTGTCCAGGCACAGGTCGCAGATCCGGCGGTGCTCGACCGAGCGGACCCCGCGGTAGCGGCGCCCGTCGTCGGACGTCGAGACCAGGGCTTCGAGCGCCAGGTTGTGGTCGGACCGGGTGCGGCCGCCCGTGCGGGTGTACGGGCGGACCCGTGAGCCCGGCGACGCGACGGGCACCGGGCTCGCCACCCGGGCCGGCTCGTTCCAGGCCGGGTCCTCCCACGGCTCCGGCTGCGGGATCCAGCGGGTCTCCGGGTCCGGCGGAGGTGTCCAGTCGGCGGGCGGCGGAGCCCACGCGGGCGGGGGCGCCGCCTGGCGCGCCACCGGAGCGGGCGGACGCGACACCGGGGCAGGCGGCCGCGGCGCCGGGGGACGCGGAACGGGTGGCCGAGGGGCCGGCGGCCGCGGCGGAGCGGGCGGCCGGGCACCCCGCGGCGGGGTCCACGCCGGTTCGAGCGGCGGGGGTTCCGGCTCATAGGACTCCTCGTCCTGCCACTCGGGCTCGACGGGGTCGTAGCCGTCTTCGTCGACTACGGGCGAGTGCGGGCCCTGGTAGCCGAAGGGGTCCGGGTGGTCGGCGGGCTCGGGCGACCGGTGGACCGGGTACGCGCCCGACTCATCACCGAACTCCCGCGGCCGGTGGACCGGGTACGCGCCCGAATCCGGGCGACCCGGCTCATCCCCGAACTCCCGCGACCGGTCGACCGGGTATGCCCCCGACTCATCACCGAACTCCCGCGAACGGTGAACCGGAAACGCCCCCGACTCCGCACGACCCGGCTCATCACCGAACTCTCGCGAACGGCGGCCCCGGTACCCCCCGAAGGCCGGGCGGTCCCCTGACTCCGGACGTGCGTACTCCGGCGGGCGCCGACCGGGGAGGACGCCGGGCTCCGGGCGGGCGTGGTCGTCGGCGGCGTGTCCCCGCGCGGCGGAACGCCTGCCTGCGTAGTCAACGGGCTCCGGGGCTTCGTGCTCCTCGTCGTCGGCCGACGGGCCCCACTCGCGGGTGTCCTCGTCGGTGTAGCCCTGCGCGTCCGGCTTCGGGCGGGACGGCTTCCGCTTGGGCATGATCATCGACAGCGTCGACATGTCGAACTTGCTGGGCGAATCGAAACCCTCGCGCTCGGTGCCGCGGTGCAGTGCGTCCCAGCCGCTGGAGTCCGGATCGTCGAATCCCGAAATCCTCATCTCGCCCTACCCACGCACGCCGCCCTGGAGCTGGGCGCGGAGCTCGGGGGTGATCTGCTGGCCGACCCGCTCGACGAGCAGCGTCATCTCGTAGGCGACCGTGCCGATGTCGCACGTCGGCGCGGCCAGCACGGCCAGCGACGAACCGTCCGAAACGGACATCAGGAACAAGTAGCCGCGCTCCATCTCCACCACGGTCTGGTTGACGCCGCCCGCTTCGAAACAGCGCGCGGCGCCCGCCGTCAGGCTGATCAGCCCGGACGCCACCGCCGACAGCTGCTCGGCGCGTTCCTGGGGCAGCCCCTCCGACGGCGCCAGCAGCAACCCGTCCGCGGACACCAGAACGGCGTGCGCGGCACCGGGTACCCGGCGGACGAAGTCCGTGATGAGCCAGCCGAACGAACCCTGGCCGGAAGCCGTCACTCCTGCTCCTCCTTGCTCGTGCGGCGTCGCCCGCCGCACCCCGGAGCGCCCGGCACGGCCGGTCGGCGACGCCACGGTAAAGCGTATTCGCCCCGCCGGTGGTGTCGAGCCCGCCACCGGCCGGCCGCTGGGCACCCTACGGGTGCGCCCGGCCGAGTTCTGCGGCAGCCCGGTCCGCCTCCCCCATCCGGGGGACACGCGACACCGTCGTCCACGGCTTCCCGGCGACACCGGGTCGACGCAGGTCAGGCCGGGTGCCGAGGCCCCTGCCGACGGCACCGGACCCGGCGCCGGACGACGGTCAGGGCCGGCTGCTCCTCCGGACGGTGACGGCACTCCCCGAAGTGGGTGAAGCCCGCGGAGTTCACTCCAACGGCCGCATCCGGATCGGGGCGTCATGGGCTATCCCGCGCGCAACGCCGAATCGTGCGCGATCGCGTGCTGCACGACCGAGATCAGCACCTGCTTCGCGGACTCCCGCTCCCGCGCGTCGCACGCCATGATCGGGACCGACGGCGCGATGGTCAGCGCGTGCCGGACGTCCTCGATCTGGTGGTGCAGCAGCCGGTCGAAGCAGTTGATCGCCACGACGTAGGGCAGCTTCCGGTTCTCGAAGAAGTCGATCGACGGGAACGCGTCGGCCAGCCGCCGCGTGTCCACCAGCACGACCGCGCCGATGGCGCCGACCGCGAGGTCGTCCCACATGAACCAGAACCGGTGCTGACCGGGGGTGCCGAACACGTACAGCACCAGGTCCGAGTCCAGCGAGATGCGCCCGAAGTCCATCGCCACGGTGGTGGTGGTCTTGTTGGGCGTGGCCGAGGTGTCGTCGTGCCCGACGCTGGCCTCGGTCATCATGGCCTCGGTGGTCAGCGGGTCGATCTCGGAGATCGCCCCGACCAGCGTTGTCTTCCCCGAACCGAACCCGCCGGCGACCACGATCTTGGCCGACGAGGTCGGACCCGTCACCTGCGGCGCGTTCGCGTCGGAGTCAAATTCTCCGAAGCCCACTGAGCACCCTTTCCATGAACTCGATACTCGGGCGGTCGCCCACGGTCGGGCTGCTGGAGTGCACCAGCACCAGCCCGAGGCCCGCCACGTCACCAATCAACACGCGCACCACGCCGAGCGGCAGCCGCAGCAGCGCCGCCACCTCGGCCACCGACCTGGTGTCGAGACACAGGTCGCAGATCGACCGGTGCTCGGGCACCCGGACCCGGTCGAGCATCCGGCCCTGTTCGCTGGTCGAGATCAACGCCTCGATGGCCAGGTCGAGCGTCGCCTTCGTCCGGCCCCGGGTCCGGAAGTACGGCCGGACCAGGCCCGAGGTCTCCATCTCCGTCGCCGGCGGCTCGTCGACGTACTCCTGGTGGGCCTGCCGCGGCAGCGCCGCGGCCAGCTCCCCGGAGTCCGGTCCCGACGAGAAGTCCCGCTCGGTGCTGTACGCGGCGAACTCGTGCGCGTCGTACAGCGGCCCGCTCGACCCGCCGAACAGCTCCGCGCCCGGACCGCCGAGCAGGCGGTCGCGGTACTCGGTGCCGCCGGCGATCGGCCGGAGCGGTTCCTGCCCGGCATTGCTGTCGGTCAGCCAGTTCGGCGGCTCCCGCACGGGGTCGCTGTCGGAGGCCTGCACCCGTCGCGCGCGCCACTCGCGGTCGACGCGGTCCCGGAACGACTGCCAGTCCTCGCGGCTTTCGTCCGATTGCTCGGACCACCCGCCGGAGAAGTCGTCACCGAGCCGCCCATCACCCCTCAAGCGCCCGTCGTCCACGGCTCTCTCCTCGGTTTCCCAGGTCCTCAGCGGCGGACAGCCGAACCTTGCAGTTGCGCCCGCATCTCCGGAGTCAGCTGCTGGCCGACCCGCTCCACCAGCAAGGTCATCTCGTAGACGACCAGGCCGATGTCACTCTCCGGCGATCCCAGAACCGCCAGGCACGAACCGTCGGAAACCGACATGAGGAAGAGGAAACCGTTGGCCATCTCGACCACGGTCTGTGCCACCGTGCCGCCCTCGAACACCTTGGCCGCGCCGCGCGCGAGGCTGGTCAGCCCCGACGCCACCGCGGCCAGCTGGTCCGCCCGGTCCTTCGGCAGCCCTCGCGAGGCCGCCAGGAGCAGGCCGTCGGCCGACACCACGACCGCGTGGGCCGCGCCGGGCACCCGGTGCACGAAATCCGTGATCAGCCAAGCGAAGCTGCCGGCATTGTTCGCCTTGGCATGCGCCTGGCCGTTCGGCTGCGCGGAGCCACCCGGCTGCATTGCACCCGCCCGTGTCACTTTCACTCCTCACTGCTGTCTGTGGTGTTGCCACGCCCCGGAACCCTGCTGCCTTGCAGCTGTTCTTCGGCCGGGAGTTCCTTCAAGGCGTGCCGTCCCGAGGTGTAGCCCCGTTGGAAGCTTGCCATCCGGCTCCGCGCCGCGGACGCCGAGCGGGTGATCGCACCCGTTCCGGGCATGCCCGCGGTGTTGTCCGCGAAGCTGTTCTGCGGCGGTGCGTCGGCCGAAGGACTGCTGATCGACCCCGGCACCAGGTAGGCGTTCGGGACGCGCTTGGGCAGCCCGGCCGGGGTGATCTCCTCGTTCTTGGACTCGAGCAGCGACTGCGCCTTCTGCCAGCCGTCGTCGGAGGCGCTGTGCCAGCCGTCGTCGGCGGGCAGCAGCGGGTGCCGGGTCGCCGCGGTCGGCTGGAGCTCGTCGCGCGACGGCTCGGCGGGCGACGGCTCGGCGGGCGCGGAGGGCTCGTCGGTGCCGGTGAGCGGCGGCAGGTTGGGGTCTTCGCCCTCGCTCTGCGACGCCACCGGGTCGGCGGCCGAGTCGTCACCCTCACTGAACCAGCGTGACAGCACCGACTGGTAGATCGGCAACCGCCGGGTGGGTACATCGTCCTCGAGCGCCGACGAGCCCACTCCGGCCGCGGGTGGCGGCGGCGCCGGGGGTGGCTCCTCCGGCGGCACGAACTTCGGTTCGCGCTTGGGCAGCACGAGCGGCGCGAACTGCGTGTCGGCGGCCCGCGAGCTGGCCCCGTCGCCGTTCGGCGACGGCGTCAGCGGCGCCAGGTCCTCGGCGGTCGGCCAGGCCGGCGTCTCGGGTTTCGGCAGCTCCGGCGACAGGAACGGGCCCGCCGCGCGGCCGCCGCTGACCAGGTCGTCCAGGCTGATCGGCTGGTCGAGCGGCACCAGGCCGCCCTGGTTCGCCACCGGTTCGTGCATCGGCGGCGGAGGCGGCGGCGGCGCCGAGGGCGCCGGCGGGGTCTGCGCGAACGACTGCGTTTGGTCGAAGTCCGAGCGCGCGGCCGGGATCGGCGGGATGCTCGGCATCGACATCGACGTCTCGGACCGGTTCGCCGGCGGCGGCGTCTGCCGCTGCATGCCCGGGCGGAGCTGGGTGAGCAGCTCGGCCGGGACGACGACCCGGGCGATCACGCCGCCTTCGATGTCCTCGTTCTCGCGCAGCCGGACCTCGATGCCGTGGCGCTTGGCCAGCCGCGAAACCACGTACAGACCCATTCGCCGGGTCACCGACACGTCCAGGTCCGGCGGGTCGGCCAGGCGCGCGTTGACCTCGGCCAGCCGCTCCTCGCTCATGCCGACACCGTGGTCGGTGACCTGGATGGCGAGCGCCTTGCGGCGGGTCACCACGGCCCGCACGATGACCTTGGTCTCCGGCTCGGAGAAGTAGGTCGCGTTGTCGAGCAGCTCGGCGAGGACGTGCACGAGGTCGTGGATCGCCAGGCCCTGGACCGCCACGTCGGGCACGATGCCGACCTCGATCCGGGCGTACTGCTCGATCTCGGACACCGCGGCGCCGATGACGTCGGCGGCGGGCACCGGCTTGGGCACCGACTTGGCCAGGCCGGCGCCAGAGAGCACCAGCAGCGACTCACCGTTGCGCCGCAGCCGCGTCGCGAGGTGGTCAAGCTCGAACAGGCTGGCCAAGTGGTCCGGGTCCTGCTCGTCGGCCTCGAGCCGGTCGATGACGCCGAGCTGGCGTTCCACCAGCCGCTGCGACCGGCGGGAGAGGTTCACGAAGATGCCGTTGACGTTCTCGCGCAGGAGGGCCTGCTCGGCGGCCATCTTGACGGCCTGTTCGTGGACGATGTCGAACGACCGCGCGACCTCGCCGATCTCGTCGCGGGAGGTGACGGGCACCGGCTGGACGGCCTTCTTGGAGGCGCCGACCGGGTCCGGGTCGTCGAGGATCGCCTGCACGGTTTCCGGCAGCCGGGTGTAGGCGACGTCCAGCGCGCTCTTCCGCAGGATCCGCAGCGGGCGCAGCATCAGGCGGGCGACGACGAGCATCAGCGCGACCGCGAGCGCCAGGGCCGCGAGCACCACGGCACCGCCGACCCACGCGGAGTTGACCGCCGCGGTGGCGAGGTCGTCGGCGCGGGTCTTCAGCTGGGCCAGCAGGTTCGACTCGACCGCGTGCAGCTTGTCGGCCGACACGGTGCTGTCCTTGCCGAGCGCGGTCGTGTCGATGTTCGGCGGGTCACCCAGCTGGGCGAAGGAGAACGCCGAGGTCTGGATCCGGCGGCGGTCGTCGACCTCCGGGCCGGAGTAGGTGTCGTTGTAGAGCTGGCGCTGGTCGTCGTCGGCGTTCGCGAGGAAGGCCGCGACGGAGGCGTCCGCACTGGACGCCGACGCGCGCGTCTGGTCCAGGAGGTCGCCGGGGAAGCTGCCGCGGAACGCGGCGATCTGCAGCTCGGCGTCGGAGCGGGTGGTGAACTCCTTGGCCTCGCTGATCGCCTGCGTGCTCGTGCCCAGCCGCAGCACGTCCCGGTCGGTGACCGCGGTGGTCACCTCGCGGCCGAGCTCGATGAGCGAGTCGAGGATGCCCGAGTAGGCGGTCAGCACCGTGATGTCGGGCAGGCCGTTCGCGGTGTTGAACGCCGCCCGCAGCGGGCGCAGGGCGTCGAGCCGCTGGATACCGCGGGTGTAGCGGTCCTTGGTCGCCTGGTCGTCGTACTCGAGGACTTCCTTCGCGGCGCGCAGGTCGGCGACTTCGCGGTCGACCTTGGCGATCTGCGAGTCGAGCCCGGTCTGCAGCAGCGGGTTGTTCGACGCGATCCGGGCGACCGCGAGCGAGCGCTCGTTCTGCAGCTCGTGCACCACTGTGGTGACCTTGACGGCGAACGCCACCTGGTCGGCGGTGCGCTGGAACTCGGCCGCCTCGCGGGCGTCGTCGACCACGCGGAGCGCACCCAGCGCGAGCGCGGTCAGGGTCGGGATGATCAGGACCGCGGCCAGCTTGGACCGCAGCCGCCAGTCGCGCATGCCGGAGAACAGCCCGGCCTTCCGGCCCGGATCCGCTCCGGGCGACTGCGCGGGGGCCCCTCCCACCCCCGCGGCGTCTTCGTTCGGCACCGCCGCTCCACCATCATCGTTCGTGCTCGGGAAACCCTGGTCGGTCCAGCGCCCGCCAGGGCGCATCGCGTTCTCCTCAGCCACTCGTCTGCACGCTCCCGGCGTTCCGGCGCTCCGGCCCATCGGAAGGAGCCCAGCGCAAGACGCTACCCGTACGGGTGAAAAGATCGTCTCCAGTGTCGTCACTGGGGGTTCCTGAACCCCGTCCAGCCGGACGGAATCGGTTCAGCTCGAGCATCACGGTCGGGTCCCTGCGCTGGTCCTGCATTGGTCTGTTGGTCGGCCTAACCCACCGGCGCGGCGGTTGTGCCCGGCCAGGCAGTGGTCTTCGCGGGGAAGATTCTCTCAGGAAAAGCACAGTGTGTGCTGGTACACCGAAGCGGAACTCCTTGATCGGCCATCCAGGCACTCTCTCTCACTACATCGGAGGTTGATACCTCCCCGCAGGTGCAGAGGGTAGCGAACGGCAGGGGAAGATGTAACCCTCCCGACAGGACCCGCTCAATCTTGCACAGCGTTCGCTCAGCTGACGCACAGAAGCCGTCGCCAATTCAGGAACCTCACCCTACACTGGGTGAACGGCTACGGCGAGTGGAGCAGTGGGTCTAGACCAGAGGCCGAAAGAGTGACGTGCGCCACTCGGTCAGGTAGTGATTCCACCCATTGTGAGCAAGCTGTCACGTTCTCTACAGTGGCCCGCGTGACTCCAGAGAATGAGTCACGCACTTCCACTGGAATCGGTTCCCCAACCGTCACTTTCTTCAAGGAGCAGGCCTTGCTTGGAAACGCCATGAGCAGTGGCCGGGTTCGCACTCGCCGCGCCGCGCTCGGGCTCGCCCTCACCGTCGCAGCCGCCACGGCCCTCACCGGCTGCAGTGCGCTCGGCTCGGACAGCTCGAACGCCTCGTCGAACGGGGGCGGCCTGGAGAAGTCGAAGATCAAGGTCTCGATCATGCCGACCACCGACCTGGCCCCGTTCTGGCTGGCCCAGGACGGCGGCTACTTCAAGAACGAGGGCCTCGAGGTCGAGCAGATCGTCGCCAAGAGCGGCCAGGAGTCGATGCAGAAGGCGATGTCCGGCGAGGCCGACGTCGCGCTCTCGACCTACACCCCGTTCTTCGTCGCCAAGAGCAAGGGCGCCGCGGACATCCAGCTGGTCGCGGACGGCACGTCGGTCAACGCGAAGAGCAACGCGATCGTCACGGTGCCGAACTCGCCGGTCAAGACGGTCAACGATTTGCAGAACAAGCGGATCGCGATCACGGCGCTGAACACCGCGTCGGACATCCTCACCAAATCGGTCATGAAGGACCACGGCGTCGACTCCAGCGGGGTCAAGTGGGTGCCGATGCCGCTGCCGAACATGGCGGCCGCGCTGAAGGACAACCAGGTGGACGCGGCCTACATGCCGGAGCCGCAGCTGTCCCAGGCGGCGAAGATCGTCGGCGCGACCCCGGTCATCGACATCAACACCGGCGCCACCCAGGACTTCCCGCTGACCGGCTACGGCTCGACGACGAAGTGGGTGCAGGCGAACCCGAAGACCCTCGCGGCCTTCCAGCGCGCGATGAAGAAGGCCACCAGCGACGTGATCAACGACCGCTCGAAGGCCGAGCCGCTGCTGGTGAAGTACGCGAAGATCGACGAAGACACGGCGAAGCTGCTCACCCTGCCGGGTTACGGCTCCACCCTGGACGCCCGTCGCCTCCAGCGCGTCCCGGACCTGCTGCTGCAGATGGGCGTCATCACCAGCAAGGTCGACGCCGCGCCGATGATCGCTCCTCAGGTGACCAGCTGACGTGGCAAAACCGCTTCGTGGCCTGGCCGGCCTGGTCGGCTTCCTCCTGTTCTGGGAGGCGGTCTGCCAGGTCGGCCTGGTCAGCAAGACGTTCATCCCGCCGCCGAGCGTCGTCCTGGTCACCATGGGCGAGCTGTTCGGCGACGCCGCCTTCGTCCGCGGCATCGTCGCGACCATGCTGGCCTGGCTGATCGCCATCGCCATCGCGATCGCGATCGCGGTACCCGCCGGCCTGCTGCTGGGCAGCATCCCGGCGCTGCGCACCGCGACCGCCGCGATCGTCGAGTTCCTCCGCCCCATCCCGGTCGCCGCCCTCATCCCGCTCGTGCTGCTGGTGATCGGGTCCGGACCGGAAGCGAAGATCACCCTCGGCGTGTACGCCTCGCTCTGGCCGATCATGTTCAACACGATCTACGGGATGAGCGAGATCGACCCGGTGCTCATGGAAACCGCGCGGGCCTGCGGGACCAGCCGGTTCCGCATCCTGTCGTCGGTCGCGCTGCCGCAGACCGCGCCGTTCGTCTTCACCGGCGTCCGGCTGTCCGCGACGATCGCGCTGATCGCCGTCGTCAGCACCGAGTTCCTGGCCGGTTCGGAAGTCGGGCTCGGCAGTTACATCATGGTGGTCAGCACCGGCTCGACGCGGTTCGACCTGGTCTTCGCCAGTACCGTGGTGGCCGGGGCGCTGGGGTACCTGATCAACGAAGGGCTGGAACAGCTGGGCAAGCGGCTGTTCCGGTGGAGCACGGTGGACCGGGAGGCGATCGCGTGACGGCGGCGACCCTTTCGGGCCGGGTGGGCAGGCGCGCGGCGCGCGGTGCCGCTTCGGTCCTGCGCAACTGGCTGCTGTTCGCGATCCTCGTGGTCGTCTGGGAGTTCGCCGCCCGGGCCGGCGGCAGCAAGTTCTTCCCGCCGCCGACGGAGATCGCGGTCACCGCCGGGAAGCTGTGGTTCACCGGGCCGGCGGCCCACCTGTTCCTCACCGACACGGTGTTCGAGAACGTGTTGCCCAGCCTCGGCCGGATGCTCGGCGGCTGGGCGCTGGCGGCTGTCGTCGGCATCCTGCTCGGCGTGCTGATCGGCCGGTCCGACCGGGCGCTCGACTACTTCGGCCCGCTGTTCGCGTTCTTCCGCTCGATCCCGCCGCCCACGCTGATCCCGGTGTTCGCGGTGCTGTTCGGGCTGAGCTCGGGCATGCAGATCGGGTCGATCATCTTCGGCGCGGTGTGGCCGGTGCTGCTCAACGCCATCGACGGCGTCCGCTCGGTCGACCAGGTGAAGGTGGAGACGGCCCGGTCGTTCCGCACCCCCCGCGGGTACTGGCTCGGCATGGTGGTGCTGCCCGCGGCGGCGCCGAAGATCTTCGCCGGGCTGCGGGTGAGCCTGTCCATCTCGCTGCTGCTGATGGTGATCTCCGAGCTCGTCGGGGCCTACCGCGGCATCGGCCGGTCGCTGATGAACGCCCAGCAGGACTTCGAGTTCCCGACCATGTGGGCGTGGCTGGTGCTGCTGGGCATCCTCGGCTACGTCTTCAACACGATCTTCCTGGCCGCGGAGCGGCGGGTGCTGGCCTGGCAGCCGGCCCGCCTCGGCCGCGACTGACACTTCGAAAGGCCTCTCCCCATGTCCACCATGCTCGAAGTGTCCGGCCTCAGCCACACCTACGGCAGCGGCGCGAAGGCGCACACCGCGGTGAACAACCTTTCGTTCACCGTCGAGGCCGGACAGCTGGCCAGCATCGTCGGCCCGTCGGGCTGCGGGAAGTCGACGCTGCTGCGCTGCATCGCCGGGCTCACCGCGCCGACCGACGGCACGGTCAGCCTGCACGGCGACCGCGTCTCCGGCGTGCCGGACGACCTGGCCGTCGTGTTCCAGGACTACAGCCGATCGCTGTTCCCCTGGCTTTCGGTGCAGAAGAACGTCGAATTCCCGCTGCGGTGGCGGCCGATCTCGCGCGCGGAACGCCGTGAACGAGCGGCGGAGGCACTGGAGCACGTCGGTTTGTCGGGCGTCGGCGGGAAGTACCCGTGGCAGCTGTCCGGCGGCATGCAGCAGCGGGTGTCGATCGCCCGCGCGCTGGCCAGCCGCCCGGCGCTGCTGCTGATGGACGAGCCGTTCGCCTCGGTCGACGCCCAGACACGCTTCGAACTCGAGGACTTGACCCGGCGCGTCCAGCGCGAGCAGGGCAGCACGGTCCTGGTCGTCACCCACGACATCGACGAGAGCGTGTACCTGTCCGACCGCGTGCTGGTGCTCTCGAAGTCACCGGCGTCGATCGTGGCGGACCTGCCGGTGGGCCTGCCCGCCACGCGGGACCAGATCACCACCCGCGAGTCGGCGGAGTTCGTGACCCTGCGCGGCGAAGTGGCGCGGCTGCTGCACGGCGGCACCCCGGCGGACGCCGCCACCGCGGCTTCCGACGCGGCGGAGTGGGAACTGGCCGAGCGGGCCAAGAGCGTGACGGAGACCAAGACCGGGAGCTGACCCGGCGTCAGCGCTCGTCGTGGGCGGTAAGGCGGGTTCCTACCCCCGCCTTACCGCCCACGACCGTCAGTACAGGGACTTGGACGACTGGGCGACCCGGACGTGGACCAGCGTCGGGCGCGGGTCGGCCAGTGCCGCCGTCAGGCCGGGGGCCAGGTCCGCCGGCTCGGTGATCGTCACGCCGTGGCAGCCCATGCTTTCCGCCAGCGCCGCGAAGCCGATGCCGCCCAGTTCGGTGCCCGGGAGCTTGGCGCCGCCGATCGCGTCGCCGAGGATGCGGACCGCCGCGTACTCGGAGTTGTCCAGGATCACGAACGTCACCGGCAGTTCTTCGCGCGCCGCCGTCCAGAGGGCCTGGATGCCGTACATGCTGGAGCCGTCGCCGATCACGCCGACGACCTTGCGGTCCGGGCGGGCGAGGGCCGCGCCGACCACGCCGGGGACGCCGTAGCCGAGCGTGCCGCTGGCCATGGTCAGGAAACCCGTGTCGGTGGCCGTGATCGGCAGGTGGTCGTGCAGGATGCCGCGGTGGCTGGGCGCCTCTTCGACGACCAAAGCGTTGTCCGGCAACACTTCCGCGAGCGTCGAGTAGACCAGTTCACCGGTCAGCGTGTCCCCGCTCGGCTTCGCGGGACGCTGCCGCGGAGCGGGCGCGGGCCGCGTGCCGCGCTCGACGACGTTCAGCAGCGCCCGGATGCCCAGCTTCGGCGTGGCGCGGATGCCGGTGCCTTCGAAGGCGCGCGCGAGGACCTGCTCGTCGTCGCTGACGATGAACAGCGGCGGCAGCGGAGCTTCCCCGCGCCCGCGCTCGACGTGGTAGGTGAAGGCGGGCGCGCCCAGCACGACGACGAGGTCGTACGGCGCGAGGGCATCGGAGACGGCACCGCGTTCGGGGTCGAGGAACCCTTGGAACAGCGGGTGGTCTTCGGGGAACGAGCAGCGGTAGGACATCGGCGCGACCCACACGGCGGCGTTGAGCCGTTCGGCGAGCGCGACGGTTTCGACGACGGCCGCGTCCTGGTCGACGGCTCCCCCGACGACGATCGCCGGCCGCTCGGCGGCTTCCAGTGCGGCGTTGAGCTCGTCGACGGCCTCGGGATCGGGCGCGAAGCCGCGGATCCGGGGGCGCGAGACGATGGGCCGTTCGGTGGTGACGGACCAGTCGTCGGCGGGAACGGAAACGAAGACGGGACCGGACGGCGCCTGGGTGGCGACGTGGTAGGCCCGCGCGAGCGCGGCCGGGACGTCCTCGGCGGAAGCGGGCTCGATCGACCACTTCACGTACGGCTTCGGGAATTCGGGCGCTTCGAGGGCACCGAGGAAGGGCTCGTGCGGGATGAGCGACCGGACCTGCTGCCCCGCGACGACGATCAGCGGCGTCCGGTTGCGGTAGGCGTTGAACAGGCTGCCGAGCCCGTGCCCGACCCCGCCGGCGGAGTGCAGGTTGACGAGCACGGCCTGGCGGGTGGCCTGAGCGTAGGCGTCGGCCATCGCCACGACGGCGGATTCCTGCAGGCCGAGGACGTAGTCGAAGTCGTCCGGCCAGTCGGTGAGGAACGGCACCTCGGTGGTGCCGGGGTTGCCGAACACGGTGGTGAGGCCGAGTTCGCGGAGGAGTTCACGGGTGGCGTCCAGCACCGTGCGCTTGATCATGCGGACAGGTTAACGCTTAGCCTTGCGAAGGAAAGCCCGCCAAGCGGCCGAACCGACGGCCAGGGTGCCGCCGGAGCGGTCCTTGGTGTCCCGGATCTGTGACACCGGCCCGAGGTTCACCTCCACGCAGTTCTCTTCGCTGCCGCTATAGCTGGACTTACGCCACATCACGCCTCCAAGTCGGCGATCACCCCCCGGATGAGCGCGCGGGATTCCTGCTCGCTCAGGGCCAGTGCCGCCATCGCCCGCTGGGCCGCCCGGTAATCGGCCACCTGCTGCTCATCGTAGAGGTAAGCGCTGCCCCGGTACTGCTCCAGGAAGACGATCGGGGGCAGGTCGGCGTAGTCGAAGATGACGAAGGAACCGTTGAGACCCGGGTGGAACTCCTCGCTCTCCGGCAGCACCCGCAGGCTGATGTTCCGCCGCTCGGCCAATTCGGCGAGGTGCCTCAGCTGCGGAACCATGATCTCGCGGCCGCCGAGCCGCTGCCGGATGACCGGCTCGGCGAGGAAAACGGTGTAGGGAGAAGGATCGCGGCCGGTCAGCACCTCCTGCCGCAGCAGGCGGACCTTCAACCTCAGCCGCAGCTCCTCCTCCGCCCGGCGCCGGCCGCCGGTACCGAGGATCGCCCAAGCGTATTCCGGGGTCTGCAGCAGCCCGGGGATCAGCAGGGGCTCCCAGGCGAAGATCGCCGAGGCCGTGCGCTCGTACTCGATGAAAGCCGAGAGCCGCGGCGAGATGCCGGGCAGGCTGTGCTCGAGCCAGTTGGGCTCGCGGGCGTTCCTCGCCAGCTCCAGCAACCGTTTCCGCTCCACCGGCTCGACCCGCAGCGCCCCGAGCAGCAACGCCACCTGCTCGATCTTGGGCACCCGCGTCCCGCTCTCCCAGTGCGAGAGGCTCTGCGCCGCCACCTTCGCCATCCGCGCGAGTTCGCGCACGCCCAGCTTCCGGGCCTCCCTCGCCGTCCGGAGGCCGAAGCCCAGCGCGCGGGACCTCGGAGTCGCTACCAGTGTTGCCATGCACACATTGTGTCACCGGCCACCGACAAAACCGGAAAACCGGGGCCGTCGCGAACGCGCGACAGCCCCGGCCTCCGTCCCTCAGCCGATCAGGCCGGACAGCCCGCCCGCCTTGAACGAACCCCAGCCCGTCACCTGGTCGTACCCCGTCCCCGCACTGAACCCGGTGGTCCCGTGGAGGGTGTTGTTGCCCGTCGTCACGTCGTGGAAGCCCGTGCCGTACGAGGACCCGTTGCCGATCGAGTAGAACTTCGGGTTCAGGTTGCCCAGCGCCCCGCCGTGCACCTGGTTCTGCAGGACCGCGAAGGCCGCCCACAACGGCGTCGCGCCCGACGTGCCGCCGACCGTCTCCCACGTTCCCGCGCTGTAGATGTAGTAACCCGACGTCGGCGAGGCGTCCGCCGACACGTCCGGAACCTTGCGGTACGTCGTGCTCTGCGCGGACTGCCACGACGGCGCCGTGAACACCGTCGAGATCCCGCCGCCGGTCGAGCCGCCGCTGCTGCCGTCGTTCCACACCACTTCGCCGCTGTAGCCGTTGGTCGACGTCACGCTCAGCTTGGTCCCGCCGACGCCCGAGACGTTCGGGCTCGACGCCGGGAAGTCCACGCCGCGAGCCGTCGAACCCGTCTGGCGGTAGCAGTCGGTCGTGCCGTCGTCGCCGGCCGCCGCGAAGTACGAGATGCCCTCCGCCGTGCCGGTCGCGATCGCGCTGCTGACGCTCTTCGCCGCGCTCGAACCCTCGGCCGCTTCGCAGGCGCCCCAGGAGATCGAGACGACGTCGACCGTCGCGTCCGACGCGATCTTCTGGTACATCGCCAGTTCGCCGGCGCTCGAGTTCGGCGCTTCGTAGACGTAGTCGTCGGCCGCCGCGGCCAGCGCGTGCACGACCTCGATGTCGAGCTCGACCTCGATCTGGCCGTCGCCCGGCGCCGAGTCGTAGTTCGCGCCGTTCACCGGCACGGTGGTCACCGAACCCGCGGAAAGGCCGTACGTGCTGTCGTACTTGGTGATGTCGGATTTCCGGTAGCCGTCGAACTCGACGAACCCGACGTGCACGCCGCTGCCCGTCGCGGACAGGCCGCTGGTGCCGTACGCGGTCTTGAGCACCGGCGGGGTGACGGACCTGACGACGTTGGGCTGGGCCAGCGGCTTCGCCGAATGCGTGCGCACCGCGTGGTCGTCGAGGCCGACGACGCCGCTCACGACGTCCGAGACGCTCGCCGGCACGGCCGGGACGGCGTCGTTGGCGAAGAAGTCCCGCCCGGAAACCCGGTCGTGGTAGGTGCCGATCCCGGTCCGGAACGCCGACTCGAGCTGCGCCGCCGAGCCGGTGAACGTGATCGCCTGCCGGTTGCCGGAAACCTCGATCCCGGTCAGCCCGGCTTTCCCGAGAAATGAGACGGCCTTGTCAACGTCCGCCTGGGTGGGGCCGAACCTGGCATTGAACTGCGCCGGGGACAGGAACCGGTGGTATTGCGGCGACGCCGGATTCTGCACGTCGGCGAGGAACTTTTCCAGCGCCTGCTGGTTGTGCAGTTTCAGCGAGAGCGCGGCGGTGATCGGCCGGTCGGCCGCCACGTCGCCGGTGCGGGCGCTGTTGATCAGCGGGGCCGCGTTGTCAGCCAGCGTGACCAGGGGTTCCGACGCCGCGGCGGCCGGGACGGCCACGGCGAGGCCGAGCAACGCAGGCAGCGGCACAGCGGCCGCGACGAGCTTGCGCAAGCGCATGGGGAATTTCCTCTCGGCGGTGGGGACCGGGCCTGCGCGGAATGCTCGCCGCAGGTTGCCGAGAAGCATAAGAAGCCACGATCACGCCGAGGAACCTACTTTTGTCTGTCCTTCGCCGGATCCCATTTTCATTTTCCGGCAGGTTTACCTGCCCATGGCAAAACGATTATTGTCCGGAATGCCCGACCATTTCGATGATTTCCCCGGCACGGGGGTCGCGCCGGTGGCGCCGGGCCGCGGCCGACAGCGTCCGCAGCCGCTGCCGGGTCCGGGGCGAGTGCAGGGTGCCGGCCAGCTCGATCGCCTCCCGCCCGGCTTCGGCCGCGACGTCGAGGTCGCCGGCCAACGCGTGCACGGTGGCCAGCCAGATCACCGTCAGGGACCGGCTGCGGGCCATTTCCGGGCCGTAGCCGGCGATCGCGTCGACGAGCGCGGGGATGCCGTCGCGGCCGTGCCGGACGTCGACGACCTGGGCCAGCTCCCCGTAGACCGTGCCGATCATCGCCGCCAGGTCGGTCGGCCCGAAGAAGGCCGCCCACGGCGACGGTTCCGCGCCCTCGGCGTCGGCGAACTCCCGGCGGGCCTGGTGCAGGCAGTTCAGCGCGGAGACGACGTCGGCCTTCTTGGCGTGCGCCCACGCCTGGTTGGCCGACAGGATCGCCTGGGCCAGCGGCGACCGCGCCCGCAGCGCCGCCTCGCGGCCACGCGCGAACTCCGTCAGCGCCGGGTCCACCGCGTCGTAGTGCAGCAGCAGCCGCCCCGCGCGGTACCGGATGTTGGCCTGGAGGTCGTGGTTGCCCGCTTCGACGGCCAGGTCCAGCGCCTGCGCGAACGCGTCCAGCGCGGCGTCCGGGCGGTCGTCGTCGAACCTGATCCAGCCGGCGAGGTTGTACAGGTCGGCGACGGCGGTGCAGAGCCGCGGCCGCACCTTCCCGCGCACCGTGCCGCCCAGCAGCCCCAGCGCGTGGGGCAGCACCTCCGCGACGGCCTCGTCGCAGGCACCACCGCCGTAGCGGTAGTCGCGGGCCCGAAGCCGCGCGACGGTGTCCTCGAGCCGTTGCACGTCGGCGAGGCCCACACGAGTCCGGCGGGATCCGTCCCGCCCGCCACTGCCGGTCATGGCAGCCCTCCGTCCGTAGAGAGCTGCCGATCGGGCAGCCCCGCTCATTCCCCTCCCGGCCGGGCCGGAGCCCGCTCCTTCGAGGGACTGGCACCGGGCAGCACCCCGGTGGCGGTCAGCACCACGCCCGTGGCGGTTTCCGCGATCTTGACGACGGCCAGCAACCCGGTCAGGGCCAGTGAGCCGCCGAGCCCCAGTTTCGCGAAATCCTCTTCGGAAGTTTCGGTTCCGCGTTGGCGCGGTATCGCGCCGGTCACGATTCGGCCTTCCCGCTCGTCGCGGCGACCCCCGCACGAGTGCCGCGGACAATCCGCCTTCGCAAGGTGGCGGATATCCACCCGGTCGTCAGGGTCCTGGTTTCCTGTCCACGCAACGACTTCCCGAACTGAATACGCGCGCACACGGCGCCGCCTCCCGCACTGCAGATCGATTTCTGAAGATCGGCCGGATCGCGAAATGCGGGACAACCGTAGCCAGCCGATAGCCGTGAAATCAGCCACCAACCAGGTCAAAAGTGGAACCGATCGTGCAGCCGCACGCGCAACCACGCGCGCGGTCCTGCACGCGGCGGATGCAATTTCACCCGCCGGTTCATGATAAGCGCAAACACACGAAAACTCCGGCAGAAATCGTTTTATTCCGCAGATTCTCCGTGAGATTCGCGGAGACGATCAGGATTTGACGAGGTCGACCCAGGTGCGCACGGTCGCGGCGTCCACCGGCGCCTGCCAGCCACCCGGCCGCACCGCGCTGCCGACGTGGAACCCGCGCACCCCGCCCGCCCGCAGGAGGTGGACCTGCTGCGCGCGCAGGCCGCCGCCGACGAGCAGCTCGGGCCCGCCGTCGCGCTGAGCGAGCCGCTGCAGCACCGAAAGGCCGCTGGCCACGCCGTTCGGGTGACCGGCGGCGAGCACGGTGTCACACCCGAGGGACGCCAGCTGGTCGTAGGCGCGCACCGGGTCGCGGGTGCGGTCGATCGCGCGGTGGAACGTCCAGGGCAGGCCGTCGACCTCCTTGATCAGCGCTTCGCAGGCGTCGAGGTCGATCTCGCTGTCGACGTTGAGGAAGCCGAAGACGAACTCCCGCGCGCCCGCGTCGATCAGCCGCCCGGTGTCCGCGCGCAGCCCTTCCAGGTCGCCGACGTCGAAGGAACCGTTGTCCCGCAGCATGACCCGCACCGGGAGGTCGGTCGCCGAGAGCACGTCACGCACGGTCTCGACCGACGGCGTCAGGCCGTCCTGCGCCATGTCCGCAACCAGTTCGAGGCGGTCGGCCCCGCCCGCCTGCGCGCCTTCGGCGTCCGCCGCGTCCAGCGCGATCACTTCCAGCAGGGGCGTCTTCGAGCTCATGCCTCAATCCGTTTCACTGGTTCCGGGTGTCGTCCCCCCTCGCATGCCGCCCTCGCCGGAAGCCGCCTTGAAGGCTCGTCATCCGCTCGCGCACCGCTTCCGGGGAAAGAGAGAGTATCGGCCGCTGTTCCGGGACCGCTCCCGGGCTCGCCGCGGAATCCAGCGGCTGCAGGAACGGCCAGGTGTCCTCGGCGCCGTCCTCTTGCTCCAGCTCAGCCGGGGTGGGCCAGTCGTACACGGGCTCGACCGCGGCAGGCGGCGCCACCGGCGTCAACCGCGGTTCGGTGTCCTCGTCATCCACCCCGCCCCGGGCACTTTCACGTGAAAGTGCCGCCTCGGCGGGGGCAGGAGCGGCACTTTCACGTGAAAGTGGCGCCTCGGCAGGAGCGGGCGGGGCACTTTCACGTGAAAGTGCCGCCTCGATGGGAGAGGGACGGGCACTTTCACGTGAAAGTGCCGCCTCGGTCGGAGCGGGGGCAGGGGGCGGGGGCGGGGGTGGCGGGGCGGCGAGGGCGTGGCGGGGCCGGGGGTCGACCGGGCGGGGGGCTTCGGCGACCGGGCGGGGCTCCGCCGGCTTGCGCGGCTGCTCGGGTGCGGCGGAGGCGTCGAACCAGCGGGACAGGACGTCGCGGTAGGCGGGCATCCGCTCGGTCGGGGCGTCGAGGTCCAGGTGGGCGTCGTCGTCGGCGGTCGGCCACTCCGGCGCCTGGTCGCGGGCCACCACCGGGGCCCGGCGCGGCGGCCCGGCCTCGATCGACGGCGGCGTCAGCTCTTCCGGCTCCGGCTCGGGTTCGGGCTCCGGCTGCGTGAGCGGGGCCAGCGGCGCCAGCAGCTCCGGCTCCGCGGCGGCGGCCGGCTCGGCGGGCGGGGGCGGTGCCGGCATCGGCGGCAGCTCGACGATCAGCGCCGCGGGCACCAGCACGGTCGCGACCAGCCCGGAGTCCGCGCCCGCGCTCAGGCTGACGTCGATGTGGTGGCGGGTGGCCAGGGTCGCGACGACGAACAGGCCCATCCGGCGCGACACCTCGACGTCGACGTCCGGCGGGTGCGCGAGCCGGGCGTTGGTGCGGTCGATCTCGGCCTGCGGCATGCCGGCGCCGTGGTCGATGATCTCGATCTGCCAATCGCCGTCGTGGGTTTCGGCGCTCGCCACGGTGACGACCTCTTCGCCGGAGTAGCGCGTCGCGTTCTCCAGCAGCTCCGAAACGACGTGCACGAGGTCGTTGACGGCCTCGCCGCGGACCGCGACCTGCGGCGCCGGGCCGAGCTCGATCCGCTGGTAGTGCTCGACCTCCGAGAGCGCGGCGCCGATGATCTCGTCGGCGGGCACCGGGCCGGCGTCCTCCCGCGCGGAGTCGTGGCCGGAGAGCACCAGCAGGTTTTCGCTGTTGCGCCGCATCCGCGTGGCGAGGTGGTCGAGTTCGAACAGGCCCGCCAGGGTGTCCGGGTCCTGCTCGTCGGCCTCCATCCGGTCGAGCACCGACAGCTGCCGCTCGACGAGGTCCTGGCTGCGCTGCGAGAGGTTGACGAACATCGCGTTGACGTTCTCGCGCAGCATCGCCTGTTCACCGGCGAGCCGGACGGCTTCGCCGTGCACGGCGTCGAACGCGCGCGCCACCTGGCCGAGCTCTTCGCGGGTGTACACCGGCACGGGCGCGACGGCGAGCCGTTTCCGCAGGTTCTCGGGGGCGGGTTCGGGCTCGGTGAGCAGGTTCTGCACGGCCGCGGGCAGCCGGTGCTCGGCCACCTCGAGGGCCGTCCGGCGCAGGATCCGCAAGGGGCGCAACAGGGACCGCGCGATGACCACCGACAGCACGCCCGCGACGAGCAGGACGCCGAGGACCACACCGCCGTCCCACAGCGCGGCCGTCCGCGCCTGCGCGGCCAGGGTGTCCGTGCGTTCCTGCAACTGGACCAGCAGCGCTTGCTGCACGCGGTGGGCGAGGTTCACCGTGTGCGTGGCCGAGGCGTCCCACTGGTTCGGGTCGAGGCCCGAGAGGTTCTGGCCGTTTTCGGTGCGGGTGAGCGCGGATTCGACCATGTCGTTGCCGATGTCGACGACCAGGCCGATCACCGTGTCGTCGAACATCCGCTGCTGGCCGGGCGTGGCGAAGGTGCGGTAGTCGCTGCGCGCGGCGGCCAGTTCGGCTTCCGCGCCGAGCAGGGCGCGCGTGCGGTCGCGGTTGAGGCTGCCGGCCGCGAGCGCTTCGGCCATCACCGCCCGCTTGACCGACATCTGGTCCTTGATCCGGGCCAGCGCGTTGCCCGCCAGCCGCATCCGCGCGAGTTCCGGGTCGGAGACGTCGGCCGCGGCGGAGTCGCTGATGTCGAGCAGGCCGGAGATCAGCTCGCTGTAGGACCGCAGCACGGCGTCGGCGGGGAACGCCGAATGCTCCGCGGAAAACCGCAGGCCGCCGAGCACGCGCAGCCGGTCGTCGGTCTGCTGCAGGCTTTCCGCGGCCTTCGCGTCGAGCCGCGGCCTGCTCTCGGCGAGCGTCCGCTCGAACGCGCCGATGGCCTGGTCCACGCGGGTGCGCTGGGCGGTGAGGTCCGCGGTGTCGCCCTGGCGGTTCTGGGCGACGAACCGGACGGTGAGGTCGCGCTCGCGCTGCAGCTCGTGCAAGGCTTCGGCGACCGTGTTGTCGACGCGGCCGCGGGTGGCGAACTCGGCCAGCTGCCGGGCGTCGCGCAGGTCGGAACTGATCCGCAGGCCGACCAGCGCGATGACGGCGAGCGCCGGGATGAGGAGGACGGCGAAGAGCTTCGTGCCCAGGCGCCAGTTCCGCAGCCGCCAGCGGCCGCCCGCCGGACGCGGATCCGCCGCGTCGCCGCCCTTGCGGGGACGCTTGTCGCGACGGGTCACCTGGTTTCCTTTTCCGCCGCGGGCGGGAACCCGCGGATCGAACGACACTCGAACCTACTGAACGGTAGCCCGCCCCATGAAGATCCGAAAGCCGCGCTGGCACGATACGGCCCTGCCCGCGATCGTATGGGGCGCGGACCATACGATCCAGCACGAGAACCAGATTCTCGCGGTAGGTGAAGGGTCATGAACGGACGCGGACGGCTGATTCCGCTGGTAGCGGCGCTTCTGGCGACCGCGGGCTGCAGCGTGTTCTCTTCCGGCACGCCCGCGCCCCCGCCGCCGCTGGAGCGGAGCACCCTGCGCGTCGGTGTGGGCAACGCCATCGACACGGCCCCGCTGCGGATCGCCGTCGCGGCCGGGAAGTTCGGCGCCGCCGGGCTGAACGTCTCCCTCGTCGAACTCGGCGCGGACGACGGGCTCGCGAAGCTGGCCGCCGGCGACCTCGACGTCACCTTCGCCTCCGACATCGCGATGTTCCGCGCCGCGGCCGGCGGGACGGCGTTGCAGCTGCAGGGCGAGGCCTACACGTCCGGCCCCAACACGATGGCGCTGGTGACGCTGCCGGACTCGGACTACACCGTGCCGACGTCGAAGCGGTCGCCGAAGATCGCGGTCAACATGCTCGACGACATCGGCGCGCTCGTCGCGCGTTCGGTGCTGGGCACCGCGGGCGTCGACGAGGCGAAGATCAAGTTCACCGCGGTGCCGTTCGACCGGATGCCGCAGGCCCTGCAGGCGGGCGACGCGGACGCGGCGCTGATGATCGAGCCGTACATCACGCGTGCCGAGAAGGACCTCGGCGCGCACATCCTGGCCGACGGCGCCCGCGGCTCGACGCTCGGCTTCCCGCTCTCCGGCTACGCGGCGGCGAAACCGTTCGCGCAGGCCAACCCGCGAACCCTCCGGGCGTTCCGCACCGCGCTGGGCGCGGCCCAGCAGAGCGCGACGGACCCGGCGATCGTGCGCGACGCGCTGCCGAAGTTCTCCGACATCGACGCGACCACGGCCGCGCTGATCTCCCTCGGCTCGTACCCGGCGTCGCTCAACGGCATCCGGCTGCAGCGCGTCGCCGACCTGATGCACAACTCGGGCCTGCTGGCGAACCGCCTCGACGTCCAGGGCCTGCTCCCCGACCAGACCGGATATTAGCTACCGCGAAAATTGCACTTGGTCTACTTTTGCACTCAGTCTACTTGGGGAGTGCACGATGACCGACGTCCTGATCGCCGGAGCCGGCCCGACGGGTCTGCTGCTGGCCGCGGAACTCGCCTTGGCCGGTGTCGAGGTGGCCGTGCTCGAACGCCGTTCCGGACCCGGGCTGCCCCGGCCGGTCGGGCTCCAGCCCCGGACCGCCGAGCTTCTGGACATGCGGGGCTGAACCCGGCGGACCAGGAGGTCGACGGCCCGAGCGGGCACTTCGCCGGGCTGCCGGTCGCGCTCGACCACAGCGTCTGGCGGACGCGCCACCCGCGCGTGCTGAACCGCACCCAGGACGACGTCGAGGCGATGCTGGCCGCGCACGCGGTGCGGCAGGGGCCGTGCTGCGGCGCGGGCACGAGGTGACCGCGGTCGACGTCGACGCGGACGGCGTCACGATCCACGGGCTCCGGGCGCGCTGGCTGGTGGCCTGCGACGGGGCGCACAGCACCGTCCGGCGGCTGCTCGGCGTGCCGTTCCCCGGCCGCACCGAGACCTACGTCGCCACGCTGGCGCACATCCGGCTCGCTACTGCGTCCCCGCTCGTCCCGGCCCGGGCGGCGCACTTCAGCCAGGTCACCCGGCAGGTCGACGGCTATTGGTCGATGCTCACGCCGCTCGGCGACGGCGGCCACCGGTTCGTCTTCGGCTCCACGACGCGGCAGCCGGGCCGCGACGCACCCGTGTCAGACGCCGAAGTCACCGAAGCACTGACGGCCCTGTACGGCCCCGAGACGCGGCTGGGTGAGGTGTACGGCGCTTCGCGGTTCAACGACGCGACGCGGCAGCTGGAGCAGTACCGGCACGGCCGGGTGCTGTTCGCCGGCGACGCCGCGCACATCCACCCGCCGCTCGGCGGCCAGGGGCTCAACCTGGGCGTCCAGGACGCGATGAACCTCGGCTGGAAGCTGGCCGCGACGGTCCGCGGCACCGCGCCGTCCGGGCTGCTGGACACCTACCAGGCCGAACGTCACCCGGCCGCCGAGCGGGTCCTGCGGCACACGGCGGCCCAGCGCGTGTTCACGGCGCCGGGACGCGGCGAGAACGTCGAGGCGCTGCGCGAGATCGTCGTCGACCTCCTGCGGCTGCCGGACGCCAACCGCTACTTCAGCGGGCTGCTGTCCGGCCTCGGCCTGGACTACCCCGGCGCGCGGCGCGTCCCGGACCTCGACCTGACGACGGCGTCCGGGCCGACGCGGCTCTCGACGTTGCTGCGGGACGGCCGTGGGCTGCTCCTGGACCTCGGCGACCACGCCACGCCGCCCGGCTTCACCGGCCAGGTCGGCGTCGTCCGGGCGGCGACCGGCGACCCCGAGTACCGCGGCCGGCTGCTGCTCGTGCGGCCGGACGGGTACGCCGCCGACCCGGCCGAGCTGGGGCGCTGGTTCGGCTAGATGTGCTCGCCGGTCTTGATCAGGCACACCGTGCGGGCCGGCGGCCCGGAGTAGGTGAACACGTCGTCGGCGCCTTCGCACTTGTCGTCGCGGTCGAAGCCGGAGAGGATCTCGACGCGCTCCTGCGCCGCCGGGTCGGTGCAGGAGACCTTGCTGATCGCGCTCTCGTCCTCGACGTCACGCAGGCAGTCGCCGGCCTTGACGTTGAGGGCCAGGCAGAGCATCCGGCCGCTGCCGGTACCGGAGCCGAGCCGGAACCGCACGTAGTCGCCGGGCGCGCACGCGATGCCTCCGCGGTAGACGTTCTCGACCTTGTATGTCGCGTTGTTCGCGTTGCAGCCGACGCGGTGGTAGGCGAGCTTGCCCGCTCCCTCGCGCGTCAGGTACAGGCAGTCACCGTCCGAGGGCGAGCCGCCGCGGATGAGCCCGGCGAAGCCCAGCGCCCCGAGCGCGCCGAGGCCCAGGGCGGCGACGACGCACGCGACCAGCGTGATCCGCACCTTCGTGGTGAACCAGTGCGGGATCGGTTGCCGCCCCGGTACCGGCGGCATCGGCGCGGGCTGCGGGTAGCCCGGCGACCGGAACGGATTGTCGTCGAACGGCGGTGTGGTCAACGTGCCCTCCAGTGATCCCCTCGGCACCTCGGCCCACCGGCGGACCCGCGAGAGGAGCGGACCGGAGCGAGGCACGTATAACAGTAGTTGTGACTGATGGCCCGCTGATCGTCCAGTCCGACAAGACCGTGCTCCTGGAGGTCGACCACCCCCAGGCCGATGACGCGCGCATCGCGATCGCGCCGTTCGCCGAGCTCGAACGGGCGCCGGAGCACGTGCACACGTATCGGATCACGCCGCTGGCCTTGTGGAACGCGCGCGCCGCGGGCCACGACGCCGAGCAGGTCGTCGACGCGCTGACGACGTACTCGCGCTTCCCGGTGCCGCAGCCGCTGCTGATCGACGTCGTCGACGTCATGGGCCGGTTCGGGCGGCTGCAGATCGCCAACCACCCGGCGCACGGGCTGGTGATGTCGACCACCGACCGCGCGGTGCTGACCGAGGTCGTCCGGAACAAGAAGATCAGCCCGATGATCGGCGCCCGGATCGACGAGGACACCGTCATCGTCCACCCGTCCGAGCGCGGGCGGCTGAAGCAGGCGCTGCTGAAGGTCGGCTGGCCGGCCGAGGACCTGGCCGGGTACGTCGACGGCGAGGCCCACCCGATCGCCCTCGACGAGACGGACTGGCAGCTGCGCGACTACCAGCGGCAGGCCGCGGAGGCGTTCTGGGCGGGCGGCTCCGGCGTCGTCGTGCTGCCCTGCGGCGCCGGCAAGACGATGGTCGGCGCGGCGGCCATGGCGAAGGCCGCGGCCACGACGCTGATCCTGGTGACGAACACGGTGGCCGGGCGGCAGTGGAAGCGCGAGCTGATCGCGCGGACGTCGCTGACCGAGGAGGAGATCGGCGAGTACTCCGGCGAGAAGAAGGAGATCCGGCCGGTCACGATCGCCACGTACCAGGTGATCACCCGCAAGACCAAGGGCGAGTACAAGCACCTGGAGCTGTTCGACTCCCGTGACTGGGGCCTGGTCGTGTACGACGAGGTCCACCTGCTGCCGGCCCCGGTGTTCCGCATGACGGCGGACCTGCAGTCCCGCCGGCGGCTCGGCCTGACGGCGACCCTGGTCCGCGAGGACGGCCGCGAGGGCGACGTCTTCTCGCTGATCGGCCCGAAGCGCTACGACGTGCCCTGGCGCGACATCGAGGCGCAGGGCTGGATCGCCCCGGCGGAGTGCACGGAGGTCCGCGTGACGCTGACCGACGCGGAGCGCCTCGAGTACGCCACGGCCGAGGCGGACGAGCGCTACAAGCTGGCGGCGACGGCGTTGACGAAGACCCCGGTGATCAAGTCGATCGTGGAGAAGCACGCCGGCGAGCCGACCCTGGTGATCGGCGCGTACCTCGACCAGCTGGAGATGCTCGGCGACGAGCTCGACGCGCCGGTGATCCAGGGCGCGACGCGCAACAAGGAGCGCGAGGAGCTGTTCGACAAGTTCCGCCGCGGCGAGATCCGGACGCTGGTGGTGTCGAAGGTCGCGAACTTCTCGATCGACCTGCCGGAAGCCTCGGTGGCGATCCAGATCTCGGGCACGTTCGGTTCCCGGCAGGAGGAGGCCCAGCGCCTCGGCCGGCTCCTGCGCCCGAAGGGCGACGGGCGGCAGGCGCACTTCTATTCGATCGTCTCGCGCGACACGGTGGACACGGAGTACGCGGCGCACCGGCAGCGGTTCCTGGCGGAGCAGGGGTACGCGTACCACATCGTGGACGCGGACGACCTGCTCCGGCCGCTCTGAGCCGACAGGCGGGTCCCTGCGCTCCACTGTGGACAAGTGGTGAAGACCGCCGCACAAGGGTGAGGGCCACGCCCCCTCGACGTGGCCCTCACCCTTACCCCCAGCGGTCGGCAACCTGTGAGCTGGTTGCTCCAGCCGAGGAAGCCTCCCCCGCGGAGATCAAAGAAACCTAAAAATCCGTTTTTGAACCGCTGACCAGCGGAAATCCCCGATCAGCGCCGGGCGGAAGGAAAGCCCTGAACCGGGTTCGAGAGCCGGAGCACCGGCCGGGGCTCCCGCGCCTCCCTGCTGCCGTGCAGCCGGAAAATGCCCACGGCCTCCGTCCACGCCGCTTCGGCGGCGGCGGTCTCGCCGAGGGCGTCGAGGGTCGTGGCGAGATCACGGAGGGTCCGTGCCCGCCACACCGGGAGCATCAGCGCGTCCCACCACTGGACGGACCGCTCCAGGTGGGCGCGCGCGTCCAGGAGCCGTCCGGCGGCGAGCTCCAGTTCGCCCAGGGTGCGCAGCATCAGCCCCTGCCCGAAGCCGTCTTGCATCTGGTGGCACGTGGTGAGGCAGGCGAGCATCGCCTCGCGCACCTCGTCGCCGCGGCCCTGGCGGATACGGACCTTGGCGAGCGACTGCACGGCGTAGGCGGACATCAGCGGGTCGTTGGCGGTGCGCAGCAGATCCACCGCTTCCTGGCTGCACCGGGCCGCCTCGGCGAGCCGTCCGGCGGCGCGGTGCACGAGGCCCACGGAGCGCAGGGCGAGCGCGCGGCTGCCGCCGTCGCCCGTCGTCGCGTGACCCGCGAGGGCGAGTTCGGCGACCACCAGGGCCTCGTCCAGTTCGCCCTGCTCGGTGAGGACGCGGCCGAGCCCGTGCAGTGCCTGGACCTCCGCCTGTTCCTCGCCCAGCTCCCGCAGTTCGGGCAGGGCGAGGTCGAGTGAGCGGCGGGCCTGGGCGAACTGGCCGTACTCGCACTGCACGACGCTGAGGTCGAGCCGGCTCATGGCCTGCCCGCGCCGGTCGCCGGCCAGCTCGTAGGCGGCGAGGGCCTGCTCGTGGTAGGCGATCGACTCGTCGAAGCGGTCTTGCTCGTAGCGCAGCCAGCCCAGACCCGAGAGCAGCCGCGCCTCACCGGTGCGGTCGCCGGTCCGGCGCGCGGCCGCGAGCGCGGCGTTGTGCGTGCGCCACCACTGCCCGAACAGGTTGCGCACGGCGAACACCGACGAGCACAACGCCGCGGCGAGCCGGGTGGCGACGTCGGTGAGGTCCAGCCCGCTGACGCGCTCGACCACCCCGACCAGTCCGGTCTGCTCGGCGTCGAACCACGCCTCCGGGTCGGCCAGGATTTCGCCGATCCGCGCCGGTGCCAGGTAGCGGGCCGGCGCGCTGCCCCTCGGCGGGCGCGTGCGGCGCCCGGCGGCCCGCGAGCTCGACGAGCCCGAGCCAGCACTCGGCGGCCCGCTCGGCCGACGCCTTGACCTCGTCCTCGGTCTCCTCCGCCTCCCCGCGTTCCCGGGCGAAGGCCCGCGTCAGGTCGTGGATCCGGTACCGCAGCGCGCCGCCGTCGTCGTCCACAGTGGACACATCGAGCAGCTGGGCGTCGACGAGCCGCTCGACCACCTCCTCCGCTTCGTCGCCGTCGCAACCGAGCAGGGGCGCCACCACCCACGCCCCGAACGAGGAGACGTCGAGGAGGCCGAGCCTGCGCAACGCGGTCCGTTCGCGGTCGGCCAAGCCGTCGTAGCTGAGCGCGAAACTGCCGCGCACCTCGAGGTCGCCGAGGGTGAGCTCCTGCAGGATCCGGTGCTGCCCGCGAAGGCGCTCGGTGAGCCGGCCGACCTTCCACTGCGGCCGGGCCGCGAGGCGCCCGCCGGCGATCCGCACGGCGAGCGGCAGGTTGCCGCACAGGCGCACCAGCTCGCGGGCGGCTTCGGGCTGCTCGGCCGCCCTGGCGTCGCCGATGACCCGGCCCAGGAGGTCCAGGGCTTCCGCTTCGTCCAGCACGGGCAGGTGCAGGTGGGCCGCGCCGCCGAGGGCGCCGAGGCGTTCCCGGCTGGTCACCAGGGCCGCGCAGGTGTGGCCGCCGGGCAGCAGCGGGCGGACCTGGCGTTCGTCGGACGCGTCGTCGAGCACCACGAGGATGCGCCGGTCGGCGAGCAGCGTGCGGTACAGCTGGCCGCGTTCCTCCAGCCGCGCGGGGATGTCCCCCTCGGCCACGCCCAGCGCGCGCAGGAAGCCCGCCAGCACCTCGGCCGGATCGGCGCGGACGGCCTGCACCCCGCGCAGCGAGGCGTAGAGCTGGCCGTCGGGGAACTGCTCCCGGACGCGGTGCGCGACGTGCGCGGCGACCGTGCTCTTGCCCGCGCCGGGTTTGCCGTAGACCGCGCACAGCCGTGACCCGCGGGCCCCTTCGGCGGACAGCCACCGCGTCAGCTCCGCCACCTCGTGCGCGCGGCCGGTGAAGTCGGCGATGTCGAACGGGAGCTGGCTCGGCGCCGGGACGCGCGGTTCGCTCCCGGGCCGGGCCGCCGGCGTCCCGGGTTCGTCACGCAGGACGCGCTCGTGGGCGGCGAGCAGCACCGGGCCGGGCTCCAGGCCGAGTTCGGCGAGCAGCGTGTTCCGCCCGTCCTGGTAGCAGGCGAGCGCGTCGGCCCGGCGGCCGCTCTGGTGCAGGGCGAGCATGAGCTGGGCCCGCAGCCGTTCACGCAGCGGGTGTTCGGAGACGGCCGAGGTCAGCTCCGGGACGAGCGACTCGCCGGCACCGGTCTCCAGCTCGACGTCGACGCGGTCCTCCAGCGCGGCGATCCGCAGTTCCTCCAGCCGGGCGCGTTCGTTCTCGGCCCACCTGCCCTGCGTGCCGCCGAGCGCGGGCCCTCGCCACACCGCGAGCGCCTGCCGGAGGTGGGCGATCGCCCGTGCGGGTTCCCCGGCGGCTTTGGCCCGGCGGCCCGCCGACGTCTCCCGGACGAAGATGTGCAGGTCGACCTGATCGAGATCGACGGCCAGCCGGTAACCGCCACCGCTGCGCGCGATGACCTCGGGATCACCGCCGTCGGCGAGCGCCCGGCGCAGGGTGGAGACGTAGGTGTAGACGGCGGCGCGCGCCTGTTCCGGGGGTGCTTCGCCCCAGACCGCGTCGATCAGCTGCTCCAGCGGGACCACGTGCCCCGCGTTGACGGCCAGCAGGGCGAGCAGGGTGCGCGGTTTCGGGCCGCCGAGGCCGGCCGCGCCGCCCGCGACCACCACCTCGACCGGGCCGAGCACGTGGAACTCCATACACCCCCTCCGGCGTCGTCTTGATCGTGTGGGAAGCCTGGCAACGGATCACCGGCTAAGCAAGATCCGCACAGGTGACCGTTCTGTCGGGATCGTCTCGTGTCGTCTGCGCCACCCCTTCGGCGCAGTGGCGCACCTCAGAAACATCTTGTGTCACAGGTGTCCCAGCGACGCTCTGACCTGCATGTTTGTTGATTCACTCGAACGGATGAGCGGCCGGAACGCTGGAAATTGTCGGACCCTCGAACTACTGTTCGAGATGCAGCAACCGAACACAAGTTCGAGGGGACGTCCATGACGATCGCACCGCTCCGCCCCGGTACGCCCGCGCCGCCGGTCCAGACCCTGCCACCGGGGTCCTGGCACGGCCGGCTGTGGGTGTCCGACCTCCCGCTGACCCGGCCCGAGCGCTACCTCGGCTGCGTGGCCGAGTTCGAGCGGTCCGGGCTCTGGCCGGTGCTGATCCCCCACGACCAGCGTTTCGCGGCGAACGGCGAAGACTGGATCGACGACCGAGGCAGGCTGGCCCCAGCGGGCCACCGCGTGGCCACGGCGGACCCCGCAGGAGCCCTGTCCCGCTGGTGGGACACCTCCTGCTGCGACGGCGCGTGCCTGCGCCCGTTCGGCGCACGGTTCCCGGGTCTGGCCAAGCGCAGCCCCCGCAGGTCGGACCCCTTGGCGGAGGCGGGCAACACGGGCTCGATCCTGGCCACGCGCGCCCCCCACCGGCTCGGCCTGGTGCAGACCGAGCGCCCGGCCGACATCCCGGCGCTGCTGGGCTGGACGGGAATGATCAAGTACACGGACCAGGTGGCAGAGCTGTCGGCGGTGCTGCGCAGCTGGGAGGACAGGTTCGGGGCAACACTGGTGGTGCTGGGGTTCGACGCGATCGAGCTGTCGGTGGCGGCCCCACCGCGCAACCAGGCCCGCGCGCTGACGGTGGCCGCGGAGCACCGGGCGTTCAGTTTGCCCACCTTCGCCGGGCAGCCGGGGAACCTGCGGGAGTACGCATCGGGGCTGGTTCAGTCGCGGCATTGGAGGTTTTCCTGGGCGTGAGGACGGCCGGGTTGGGCCGGTGGGCCGGGCGCGCCGGGGCTGGCGGGCTGGGCCGGGGGGGCGGGCCGGGGCCGCGCGGCGGGCCAGACCGGGACGGGCGGGCTGGGCCGGGGCTGGCGGGCCGGGGCGGCGGGCCAGACCGGCGGCCGGCGGGGTGGGGCTGGCAGCCCAGGCCAGCAGCCTCAGCCGAGGCCACCGCCGGCGGCCGAGGCGCACCCGGCAAGCCAGAGCAGGTGGTGAGCCAGAGCCGGCGGTGAGCGAGGGCCGGCGGCCCGGCCATCCAAAAGAGCTGGGTGGTCATCCCGTCGCCTGAGGCCGTCAAATCACTTTGAGCCAGGCCCGCAACCCACAGACCACGGCAAGCCACCAGCGCAACCTTGCGGGCCTGGCTCAAAGTGATAGGCCTCGCCCAGGCGACGGGATGACCACCCGGCGACCCCAACGCGAACGTGAGCCAAAAGCGTCCCCAAGGCCATCCCGGAGCCTGCCCGTCCGGCGAGGACAGTCGTCCCACCAAAAATACCCAAGGACGGCAAACCCAGGTCACTTGTCCCAACCCCCGGTCCACCCGTCCGACCGCCCCCGCGTTTGGCCGTCCAGCCGAACGGGAACCACCTCTCGCGGGAACGGGAAGGCGGGTGAGAACGATCGCCGAGATCCGGATCGGGACCTCTGGGTGGCGTTATCCCCCGTGGCGCGGGGTGTTCTACCCACCCGGGCTCGCACAACGACGGGAGCTCGAATACCTCTCGCGGCGGATGAACGCCGTCGAAATCAACGGCTCCTTCTACTCCCTCCAGCGCCCCGAGCGGTACCGCGCCTGGTTCGAAGAGACGCCCGCCGACTTTCGCTTCGCCGTCAAAGGTGGGCGCTTCATCACCCACATGAAGCAGCTTCGTGACGTCGAGACCGCCCTGGCGAACTTCTACGCCTCCGGTGTCCTCGCCCTCGGTGCGAAACTCGGCCCCTTCCTCTGGCAACTGCCTCCGAGGCTCGCCTTCGATGCCGATCGGCTCGAGAACTTCTTCGCCCTGCTCCCGCGCACCACCACCGACGCCGCCCAGCTGGCCACCAAGCACGACGACAAGCTCAAGGGCGTGCCCTACCTCGAGGCCGGCCCCCGGAAGCCCTTGCAGCACGCCCTGGAAGTCCGGCACCCGAGCTTCGCCGAGCCCGCCGCCAAGGAGCTGCTCAGCGCGCACGGCATCGCCCTCGTCGTCGCCGATACCGCCGGGAAGTGGCCGTTCCTCGAGGACCAGACCGCCGACTTCGCCTACGTCCGGCTGCACGGCGACGAAGAACTCTACGTCAGCGGCTACTCCGACCAAGCCCTGCGCAAGTGGGCCGACAAGATCCGGGCCTGGCACGACGACGGGCGGCGGGACGTGCACGTCTACTTCGACAACGACGTCAAAGTCGAGGCTCCCCGCAACGCCGAATGCCTCGCCGACCTGCTGGGAGTCACGCCGGGCACAAGACAGTCCTTGCCGGAAAAGCGCAGCTAGGCACCTGTTTGCGGAACCCGGCACGGTGGCATGATCGGCGTCGATGAAGGTCTACGCGATCCCCCTGCGCACCCGGTTCCGCGGCATCACCGTCCGTGAGGGCGTGCTGCTGCGCGGCCCGGCGGGCTGGGGCGAGTTCTGCCCGTTCGCCGACTACTCCGACGCCGAGAGCGTGCCGTGGCTGCGGGCGGCGCTGGAAGCGGCCGAAACCGGCTGGCCCGCGCCGGTCCGCGACCGGGTCGAGGTGAACACGACGGTGCCGGTGGTCGAGCCGGCGAAAGCGCATGAACTGGTCCGCGCCTCCGGCTGCCGGACGGCGAAGGTGAAGGTCGCCGACCCGCGCGTTTCCCTGGCCGACGACTGCGCGCGGGTGGAGGCGGTCCGCGACGCGCTCGGCCCGGGCGGCGCGATCCGCGTCGACGCGAACATGGCGTGGGACGTCGACACGGCGGTGCGCGCGATCGCGGACCTCGACAAGGCGGCGGGCGGGCTGGAGTACGCGGAGCAGCCGTGCCCGTCGATCGAGGACCTGGCCGCGGTGCGGCGCCGGGTGGACGTCCGGATCGCGGCCGACGAGTCGATCCGCCGCGCGGAGGACCCGCTGAAGGTGGCGGTCGCCGGCGCGGCGGACATCGCGGTCCTTAAGGTCGCCCCGCTGGGCGGCGTCCGGCGGGCGCTGGAGGTCGCCGAGGCGTGCGGGCTGCCGTGCGTGGTGTCGTCGGCGGTGGAGACGAGCGTCGGCCTGGCGGCGGGGCTGGCGCTGGCGGGCGCCCTGCCGTCGTTGGAGTTCGCTTGTGGACTCGGGACACTTTCGCTGCTGGAAGGCGACGTCTGCGCGTCGTCACTGTCTCCTGTGGACGGTTACCTCCCGGTGCCGCGCACCGCCCCGGAACCTGCCGAGGGGTACGCGGCAGGCCCCGGGATCGCGGCGGCCTGGGAAGACCGGCTGAACCGGGTCCGGCGTCAGGCCCACTTGTAGGCGTGCACCAGCCACCGGTTCGCCCAGTCGCGGTCGGGCTCTGCCGGCAGCGGCGACGCGCCCCGGGTCAGCCGGTCGAGCCGGTCTTCCAGCTCGGCCGCGGCGGCGACGGCTTCGTCCTGCGTGTGCTTCCCGCGACGCAGATCACGAAGCCAGGTCAGCCACGGCTCGGCGATCGGCAGCGTCATCCGGCCGGTCTCCAGCAGTTCGACGCCCTGCACGCCCAGGCGGACCATGTGCATCGCGTACTTCGTGTCGAAGCCGTACTTCGCGATCAGCTCGGGCCGGTTGACCTTCAGCGTCCCTTCGAGCATCCGGTTGCGCTGGGTCCGCAGGTACCCGGCGAACCGCAGCCCGGCCTGCCGCGAGACGATCCGCTCGGCGTTGGCGCGCAGCTCGTGGCCGAGCTCGGTGACGGACACGATTTCCGCGTCGGGCACGAACAGCGGCAGCAGGATGGTGGGATTCCCGGTCAGCGCCAGGCGCATCCACTTGCGCAGCGAGTAGACGATGAGGTCCAGATCGCCGGGCCCGGACCGCACGCCCTCGGGCTGGGTGCGGAAGACGTACTGCTCGAACCGCCGAAGCCCGGCAACGTACTCGGCGGGTTCGATGCACAGCCCCATTTCGTCGCGGTCGTCCTGACCGTCGACGGCGGTACCGTGCAGGCCGGACCCCACCTGGCAACGCAGGATGGTGCCGTGCTCGGCGATCGCGGCGAACTCGGGGTTGTCGTGCTTCATGGTCCCAGTTGTAGCGGGCGGGTCGCGCCGGAAGCACCTGGTTTTCCCCGAGGGCAAGTTCAGGGTCCGGGTCCGGGCCGTTCCCGATGTGGGTGGCCGCCCTCCGGAGACACCATTGAGCCATGACGAACAGCGTGTACACCCCGGAAACCAAGAAGCTCCGCCGCAGCCGGAGCGACAAGATGCTCACCGGCGTCTGCGGTGGGTGGGCCACCTACCTCGGCGTCGATGCCAACGTCCTGCGGATCGGGATGGTCGCCGCCGTGTTCCTCTCGGTCGGGATCGCCATTCCCGTCTACGTCGCCGCCGCCATTCTGACGCCGGAAGAGGACTCCTGAACCCGGGCGGGCGCGGGCTCGCAGGGGGAGCCGGCGCCCGCCCGATGGCGGGGGTGCGCGAACCGAACGGCCCGGACGGCAGGGGACGTCCGGGCCGTTCGGCCGCGCCCGTTGGGCCGAGCGGCCCAAAACCGCGACGCGGATCCCCTTCGAGGGGTTAGGGTTCGCGCTCGTGGATCACGGAAACACCGCCCCCAAGGTCGTCATCGGGATCTTGGGCGGGCTGTACCTGATCGCCGGGCTGGGGCTGACCGCGTTCGCCGCCTACGCCGTGCTGTCCTCCGGGGACACCGGTGGGGTGCGGGCCGGGCGGGTGGTGCTCTACACCGCCGCGGCGCTCGCCATCTGGGTGCTGCTCACCGGGATCGGCGCGATCGTCGTCGGGCTCGAAGCCGACGACAAGAGCACCGCCTGGCTCGCGGGTCTCGGCGTGCTCGCGCTCGGCGTCGTGATCGTCGGCGCCTACGCTGTCTGGTTCTTCACCAAGCCGTAGACACTTCGGGGTCCGGGGCCTGCCCCGGCGGGGGTTCGGGGCGCAGCCCCGATAAGAAGAGCCCGGCCCGCCGAAGCGGACCGGGCTCTTTTCGAGCGTGGCTCAGAAGTCCATGCCACCCATGCCACCGGACGGGTCGGCGGGAGCGGCCGAAGCCTTCTCCGGCTTGTCCGCCACGACGGCCTCGGTGGTCAGGAACAGCGCCGCGATGGAGGCGGCGTTCTGCAGCGCGGAGCGGGTGACCTTCGTCGGGTCCGGCACGCCGGCGGCGAGCAGGTCCTCGTAGACACCCGTGGCGGCGTTGAGGCCGTGACCCTGCGGCAGGCCCTTGACCTTCTCCACCACGACGCCGCCCTCGAGGCCGGCGTTGATCGCGATCTGCTTGAGCGGGGCCTCGACGGCCACCTTGACGATGTTGGCGCCAGTGGCCTCGTCGCCCTCGAGCTTCAGGCCCGCGAACGCGGCCTCGGCGGCCTGGATCAGGGCCACGCCACCACCGGCGACGATGCCCTCTTCCACGGCGGCCTTCGCGTTGCGCACCGCGTCCTCGATGCGGTGCTTGCGCTCCTTGAGCTCGACCTCGGTCGCGGCGCCGGCCTTGATGACGGCCACGCCGCCGGCCAGCTTCGCGAGCCGCTCCTGCAGCTTCTCGCGGTCGTAGTCCGAGTCCGAGTTCTCGATCTCGGCGCGGATCTGGTTGACGCGACCCTGGATCTGGTCGGCGTCGCCCGCACCCTCGACGATGGTCGTCTCGTCCTTGGTGATGACGGCCTTGCGGGCCTTGCCCAGCAGGGACAGGTCCGCGTTCTCCAGCTTGAGGCCGACGTCCTCGGAGATGACCTGGCCACCGGTCAGGATCGCGATGTCCTGCAGGATCGCCTTGCGGCGGTCACCGAAGCCCGGGGCCTTGACGGCGACGGACTTGAAGGTGCCGCGCATCTTGTTGACGATCAGGGTGGCCAGGGCCTCGCCCTCGACGTCCTCGGCGATGATCAGCAGCGGCTTGCCGGACTGGATGACCTTCTCCAGCAGCGGCAGCACGTCCTTGACGGTGGAGATCTTGGAGCCGAAGAGGAGGATGTACGGGTCCTCGAGCTCGGCTTCCTGACGCTCCGGGTCGGTCACGAAGTAACCGGAGATGTAGCCCTTGTCGAAGCGCATGCCCTCGGTGAGCTCGAGCTCGAGACCGAAGGTGTTGCTCTCCTCTACGGTGACGACGCCTTCCTTGCCGACCTTGTCCAGCGCCTCGGCGATCAGCTCGCCGATGGTGCGGTCAGCGGCCGAGATCGAGGCGGTAGCAGCGATCTGCTCCTTGGTCTCGATCTGGACGGCGGCCTTGTGCAGCTGCTCGGTGATGGCCTCGACGGCCGCCTCGATGCCGCGCTTCAGGCTGATCGGGTCGGCGCCGGCGGCGACGTTGCGCAGGCCTTCCTTGACCAGGGCCTGGGCGAGCACGGTGGCGGTGGTGGTGCCGTCACCCGCGACGTCGTCGGTCTTCTTGGCAACTTCCTTGACGAGCTCGGCCCCGATCTTCTCCCACGGGTCTTCGAGCTCGATCTCCTTGGCGATGGAGACACCGTCGTTGGTGATGGTCGGCGCGCCCCACTTCTTTTCGAGCACGACGTTCCGGCCCCGCGGGCCGAGGGTCACCTTGACGGCTTCGGCGAGGGTGTTCAAGCCGCGCTCAAGACCGCGGCGGGCGTCCTCGTCGAACGCAATCAGTTTGGCCATTGCGGTGTGGTCCTCCGGTATTGGGCGCCACCGCCGCGCTGTCCACAGCGGCGGCAGCAGGACTCTTCCTCGGCCAGGCTCGGTGCCCGCGACGGACGACTGATCCCGGGTGGGGGTTCAGCCTCACCGTCCCGACCTTTGGCACTCGACGGCGTCGAGTGCCAAGTCCGTGTTTAGCACTCTCGGGGGGAGAGTGCAAGAAGACCTGCTCAGCGGGGCACGATTCAGCTACTCGGCTTGATGGTGATCGACGTCGGGGGTGCGTTCAGCGACGATGTCGAGCTCGGCTGCGAGCTGCCGCCCGGGCCGACCGGGATGTTCGGCGCCGTCGTCTGGCCGCCGCCACCACCGCCGCTGCCGCTGTCGCGGAACAGGAAGATCGCGCCCACGACCAAGCCGGCCACGACGACGAGGCCGAGCAGGATGAAGATCCACTTCTTGCCACCGCCGCTCTTCGGCTGGTGGAACGCACCGGCGCCGCCGGCGGGCATGGGCGGGCGCAGGCGCATCGGGTCGCCGGGCGGGCCGTAGCCGGGCGGCGGGCCCTGCGGGGGCATGCCCTGCTGCGGCGGTCCCTGCGGAGGTCCCTGCTGGGGGTAGCCGTACCCCGGCGGCGGGCCCTGCGGCGGCATCCCGGGCGGCGGCCCCTGCTGCTGCTGGGGGTAGCCGTACCCCGGCGGCGGGCCTTGCGGGCCCTGCGGTCCGGGCCCCTGGCCGTAGCCGGGCTGCTGCTGTCCTCCGTACGGGTGCACGGGGGCCCCCTCTCCCTGCGGTGCGCTGTTCTGGTGCGGCCCCTGTTGTACCTGACCAGGACGCTGCGGCGCGGGGATTCCGCCCGAATGGGACCCCGGCGGCCCCGGCGGGGTGTCCGACGTCGCCAGCGGGCCGAGCGCGCGGCGCGCGGCCGCGACCATCTCGACGCAGCTGGGGTAGCGGTCGGCCGGGTTCTTGGCCATCCCGCGCCGGATCACCTCGTCGATCGCCGGCGGCAGCGCGACGGCGCGGGAGATCGCCGGCGGCTCGCCGTTGAGGTGGCCCTTGATGACCGTCGGGACGTCGCCCTTGAAGGGCGGGCTGCCGGTGAGGCAGGCGTAGAGGACGCACGTCAGCGCGTACTGGTCGGTGCGCCCGTCCAGCGGCTCCCCGCGCAGGTGCTCCGGGGCCGCGTACGTGGGCGAGCCGAGGAAGTCGCCACCGCGCGTCCGGTGCCCGGTCGCGCCGCGCCGGGTCAGCCCGAAGTCGGCGACGTACACGTGCTCGCGCGAGGTCTCCTTCTTCGTCACGAGCACGTTCGCCGGCTTGACGTCGAGGTGGACCAGACCACGGTTGTGCAGGGTGTCGAGGGCGTCCGCGACCTGGTCGAGCATCGTCAGGGCGCGCGCGGGCGCGATCGGGCCACCCGAGATCAACCCGGCGAGATCGCCGCCGTCAACCATGCGCATGGCGATGTAGAGCATGCCGTCGAGCTCGCCGAAGTCGTACAGCGGCACGATGTTGGCGTGGTCGATCGCGGAGGTGTTGCGCGCCTCGTCGACGAACCGCTCGCGGAACTCGGCGTCGGCCCCGAGGTGGTCACCGATGACCTTCAGGGCCACCTTGCGGCCGAGCCGCACGTCCGTGGCCTTGTAGGTCACGCTCATGCCGCCCTTGCCGAGCACCCCGTCGATGCGGTAGTTGCCCAGCCGGCGACCGGTGAGGTCCCCCGACACATCGCCTGTCACGCCCGCAGCCTAACGCCCCTGGTTCGGCGCCTGCCGGGGGTTCACCGATCAGCGAGGGGCCTGGTCACGAAACCTTTCGCACGTCGGCTGCCTGGCTACGGCCGTCACGCCCCGACTGCACTTCGAACTCGACGCGATCGCCTTCGTCCAGAGTGCGGAATCCTTCGGACTGGATGGCCGAATAGTGGACGAACACGTCCGGCCCCTCCGTGGATTCGATGAACCCGTAGCCCTTTTCCGAGTTGAACCATTTGACGGTGCCGACAGCCACGGCGCCCTCCCTCAGCACAAAGGATCCGCTGGCCCGAGCGGATGCCAGCGGCGGAGTGCCAATCACGCTACCGGAATTATTCCCCTCGGCAATGGGCAATTCGTCCGAAGATCACGAACCCGAAAGGCGTCGGTTCCGCGCGTGCACGAGCACCGTCCCGGGACCCGCGAAGTCGACGGCGAGCCCTTCGCCGGTGCGCAACGACTGCGGCCCGCCCGGATCGAGGGCGCGCAACCGGCACTGGATGGTGTCCGGGTAGGCCAGCAGGTAGTCCGGCCGGACCGTGACCAGCTCGCCTTGGCCGAGCTCGAACGCGTCCACCGGGCCGGGCGCGGCCAGCACGAGCGGCCCGGTCCCGCTGTAGTGCTCCAGGAACCCCGAATCCGCGCCGAAGAGCTGCTGCAGCGGCGCCCAGCCGGTGTCGTGCCGGACCGAAGACGGCCGCACCAGCACCGCGTCGCGGTGCACCGACCAGCCCGTGCCGCCACCGACGTCGAGCGGGTAGACGTCGCCGGGGCGCAGCGGCGCGAAGTCGATCCAGCCGCCGTCGGACGGTGCGGTGTAGACCGCCATCGCGCTCTTGCCCGCGCGGACGCCGCCGCGGCCCGCCGGTGCTTCGGTGACGCCGAACCGGCTGGCGAGCAGGGTTTCCGGGGCGGCCCGCACGGCCTCGCCCGGGTCCAGCAGGACGCGGGCGACGCCGAAGCCGGGCGTGTGCCGGGTCTGGACGCGCATCAGCGCGACGGGACGTGGGAGACGATCCAGCTGATCAGCGCGGACGGGTTGCGCGTCTGCGTCATGATCTGGCCGGGGCCGACGAAGTCGAACACGAGGCCTTCGCCGCTCTTCATCGACTGGATGATGCCTTGGGCGACCTTCCGGATCTGGTACTGCACGGTGTCGGCGTACGCGACGACGTGCCCGGTGTCGATGGTCACCATCTCGCCCTGCTGCAGCGTGATGGTCTCGACCGCGCCGTAGCAGGACACGAGCAGCTGGCCCTGGCCGGTGGCGTGGGTCAGGAAGCCGCCCTCGCCGCCCATCAGGTTCTTCATCCCGCCCCACTTGGTCTCGGTCTGCACGCCGTGCGACGACGCGAGCCAGCAGCCGCGGGTGACGGCCCAGCCGGTGCGGCCGTCGAGGGTGAGCACCTGGATGTCGCCGGGCAGGTTGGCGGCGACGTCGACCCAGCCGCCGTTCGGCGGTGCGGTGAACGTGGAGATGAAGAAGGACTCGCCGGAGAGGAACGCGCGGCCGAGGCCCTTCATGATCCCGCCCTGCGCCTGCGACTGCACCTGCACGCCGTAGCTGGTGGCCATCATCGCGCCGGACTCGACCTGGCACGGCTCGCCGGGCGCCAGCATCAGCCGGGCGACGGCGAACGAAGGCTGTTGACGGATTCCGACCTGCATGCGTGCTCCCCTGAGGCGTGCCTGTGACGGGGCAGAGTCTTGCACGAGCCCGGAAGCCGGGGAGGATGGTCCGGTGATCTCCGTCGACGACTACCGCGACCGCGTCGCCGCGCTCCTCGGCACGGCCCCCGCGACCACGCTGCCCCTCGCCGCCGCGGCCGGGCTCGTCCTGGCCGAAGACGTGCGCGCCGGCGTCTCGCTGCCGCCCTTCGACAACTCCGCGATGGACGGCTACGCGGTCCACGCGGCCGATGTCGCCGTCACGCCGGTGACCCTGCCGGTCGCCGACGACATCCCGGCCGGCCGGGTCGACGTCCGGCCCCTCGAAGCGGGCACCGCGCACCGGATCATGACCGGCGCGCCGCTGCCGCCGGGCGCGGACGCGGTCGTGATGGTCGAGGACACCGACGGCGGCACTTCCCGGGTGACCATTTCGGCGCCCGCCCGCGAAGGCGCGCACATCCGGTACACGGGCGAGGACGTCGTCGCCGGCGATGTCGCCCTGCACGCCGGAACCGTGCTGGGCCATTCCCAGCTGGGTCTCGCGGCCGCCGTCGGGCTCGCCGAGGTGCGGGTGCACCGGCCGCTGCGGGTGGTGGTCGCCTCGACCGGCACCGAGCTGATCGACGCGCCCGCGCCGCTGCGCCACGGCCAGATCTACGAGTCCAACAGCGTGATGCTCGCCGCGGCGATCCGCGGCCTCGGCTGCGAGGTCGAGGTCGTCCGCAGCGTCGTCGACGACGTCGGGGAGTTCCGGAAGGTCATCGAGCCGAAGCTGGCCGGCGCCGACCTGCTGGTCACCTCCGGTGGCGTCAGCGCGGGCGCGTACGAAGTGGTGAAGGACGCGCTGACCGGCCAGGGCGTCGAGTTCGCGAAGATCGCCATGCAGCCGGGCGGGCCGCAGGGCAGCGGGCGCTGGCAGGGCGTGCCCGTGGTGGCGCTGCCCGGCAACCCGGTCAGCGTGCTGGTGTCGTTCGAGGCGTTCCTGCGCCCGGCGCTGCTGACGGCCATGGGCCACACCGACGTCTCCCGGCGCCGGGTGCGGGCCCGGCTGACCGAGGCGATGAGCTCGCCGGCCGGGCGCCGCCAGTACCGCCGGGGCGTGTTCACGCCGTCCGACCGCGAAGTGACCGGGATCGTCGGGCCGCGCGGCGGGCCGGGCTCGCACCTGCTGGCCGCGTTCACGCAGGCCAACTGCCTGATCGTGCTGCCGGAGGACGTCACATCGGCTGCGGTTGGGGAAGAGGTGGACGTCCTGCTGCTCTGACCGGGAAGTCCCGCAGCTTCCGGTAGGGCGCGAGCAGCGGCAGCGCGATGATCAGCACGCCGGACGCCACCCACAACGTCTCGCGGACGCCGATCGCTTCGCCGAGCACGCCACCGAGCACCCCGGCCAGCGGGATCGTGCCGTAGGAGACGAGCGAGGCGCTCGAGGTGATCCGGCCGAACAGCTGGGGCGGGCAGTACTGCTGCCGGAACGTCGTGGTCAGCACGTTCGAGGCGACGATGCCGGCGCAGACACCGAACTCCGCGAGCACGAACAGGGCCAGTCCCCAGCCCGGTCCGCTCAGCGGCCCCAGCAGCATCATCGGGGCCGCGAACACCTCGCAGAGCAGAAAGGCGCGGGCCGCGCCGAAGCGCGCGCCGAGCCGGCCCGCCACCACCGCGCCGAGCACCCCACCCAGCGCGGCGAGCGCGAGCACCAGCCCGACCAGGCCGGGTTCGGCGCCGAGCGTGCGGGACAGGAAGACGATCTGGATGGCCTGGTAACCGGCGAGCGCGAGGTTCGAGACGGCGCCGAAGGTGATCAGTGACCGCAGGTACCGGTCGCCCGTGACGAACCGGAGTCCCTCGGCGATCTGGCTGCGCAGCGGCGAGCGTTCGGCGGGGGCGACGGTTTCGCGCGCCCGGATCGCCCGCACGCACAGCACGGAGACACCGAAACTGACCGCGTCCGCCAGGATGCCGCTGACCGGGCCGAACGCCTGGGCCAGCAGCCCGGCCAGGCCCGGCCCGGCGACCTGGGTCGCCGACTCGCTGCCCTGCATCTTCGCGTTGGCGTCCAGGAGTTCGCCGTCGCCGACGAGCGCCGGGAGGTAGGCCCGGTAGGCGAGGGTGAAGAACACCTTGGCGACCCCGCCGAGCAGGGCCGCGCCAAGCAGGTACGGCATGGTCAGCAGCCCGAAGGCCGCGGCGAGCGGGACGCTGCCGAAAACGGCCATCGAGACGAGGTTGCAGAGCTGCATGACCGGGCGCTTCGCCAGCCGGTCGACCCAGGCACCCGCGGGCAGGCCGATCACCAGCCACGGCAGCCACGCCACCGCCGTCAGCAGCGCGACCTCGAACGTGCTCGCCCGCAGCGTGACCACCGCGACCAGCGGCAACGCCGTCGTCGCCACCATGCCGCCGAGCATGCTCGTGGTCTCGCCGGTCCAGAGCAGCCGGAAGTCCCTGTTCCCCCAGAGCCCCTTCACGGCTGGCCCAGCGACGCCCGCGCGGCGAAGAAGACCGGACGGCGCTCGACGCCGTCACCGGGTTCGGTGCGGTTCTCGAACTCGCCGATCAGCAGGAAGATCCGCTCGTTCAGTTCGTCGAGCTCTTCGCGCGACAGCCGCACCCAGGTGTCGATGCTGAACGGCGCTCCGCGCCACTCCTCGGGGTAGGTCTCGCGACTGGCGATCCATTCGCGGGCGACCGCCGTCTGGTGGTCGAGCACGAGGATCTCGGCGGCTTCGGCGACCGGGTCGCCGGGGAAGTCGGCGGAGGCCCACCGCAGCGTCTTCGCACTGCGTTTCCACCAGCGTTCTCGCTGGTCCCGGGCCAGTTCCGGGGCCACCTCGACCAGCTTCGCGGCGGCCAGCACCTTCATGTGGTGGCTGACGTTGCCGACCGCCTGGCCGGTCTTCGCGGCGAGCATCGACGCCGTCGCCGGGCCGTCGAGGTGGAGCAGCTCCAGGAGCCGGCGCCGCAGCTGGTGCGACATGGCGGCCAGCACCTTCGAATCCCGGATTTCCCGGATGTCCTCGGTCATGACCCACAAGAGTAGTTGTACAAGACTTCTTGTGCAATGGCGCTTGTGCATCCTCCTCCCGTAAGCTGCGGGCATGGGTTTCGTCGCGTGGGTGATCTTCGGCGCGGTCGTCGGCTGGGCCGCGAACCTGGTCGTCGGCGGGCGGGAACGCCGACGGCAGGGTTGCCTGGTCAGCGTGCTCGTCGGCGTCGTCGGCGCGGCCTTGGGCGGGCTGCTCTACCGGCTCGCGACCGGCCAGGCGAAGACGTTCGACTTCGACTTCCCCAGCTTCGGTGTGGCCATCCTCGGCGCGGTCGTGCTGCTGGCGATCCTGCGGCTCGCG
>NZ_JMQI01000005.1 GCF_000695625.1 Amycolatopsis rifamycinica | reverse complement strand
GACGGGTGCCGTCGACCGAGCCGCTGCGTGACGGCGGCCGCGGGTCTGCCTCAGCGCGCCGCGAACCGGTGCAACGCGGCGAGTGCCGACGGCGCGGGGGTGTCCGGGTGGCCGGCGTCGTGCAGCAGGTGGTCCACGCCGGGCAAAACCACTCGGCCTGGTCCACCGGCGTGCGCGCGGCGCAGGGCGGTGGTCAGCGCGTCCGTGGTGGCGCAGGGGACTTGGACGTCGTTCGTGCCGCAGGTCAGCAGCACCCTGGTCCCCGGCCGCAGGGTCGTGGCGGTTTCCGGTGGGTAGACGGCGTCGTCGCTGTCCACGAACCGGCTGCTCGCTCCCTGGAAGGCCGCGAAGAGCTGGGCGACGGCGACCGGCAGGCCGGTGGTGTCGACCGGCCGGTGTTCGCGCAGGGCGATGACGGCGGCGTCGGTCGCCGCGTCGACGGCTCGTTGCTGCTCGGGGGTGAACCGGCCCTGCCGGGCCGCCTCGGCGATCTGGGCGTGCAGTTGCCGGGCTACCAGGTCGAGCAGGCGGATCGCCTGCGGTTGCAGCAGCGCCAGGCCGGCCGGACGCGGGTGGACGGTGCCGCCGAGCAGCAACGCGGTCATCGCTCCTTCGCTGTGCCCGACGACCGTCAGTGCGTGCGGGTCCGTTTCCGGCTGGTCGCGCAACACCTCGTAGGCGGCGCCGGCCTGGCGGACGAACGCGGGGTAGTCGAGCGCTTCGGGATGGTCGCGGTAGGCGCCGAGCCCGGTCTTGCCGGTGCCGTACTTGTCGAACCGCAGCGTGGCGACCCGATCGGTGCCGAGCGCCTCAGCCACCTGCGCGAGGGTGTTCGGAGTCGCGTGTGGTGGCTGGTTGCCGTCGCGGTCGGTGGGACCGCTGCCGGGCAGCAGCAGCGCGGCGTGCAGCCGTTGCCCGGCGCGGTGGGCGGGAACGTGCAGTGTGCCGTACGTTGCCGTCCCGTCGGCGGTGAAGACCACTTCGCGGTCGGCGGCGGGCACGAGGCCGGGCGCGGCCTCGGCCGGGGTGGCGGTTGCGGCGGCCAGCGACAGCACGGCCGCGGCGAGGTGGGTGAACGTCAGTTTTCTTTTCACCGCAGGGCTTTCTCGACCAGCGTGACGGTCTCGCGAGGGTCGTCGACCTGGAGGACGAGGCGGGCGTAGCGCTCGTCGGCGAGTTCGATCACGACCGCCTTCGACGCATCCTTGACGTCCCAGAAGACCTTTTCGCCGTCGAGGTGGAACGTGCCGGCCGTGATCACGCCGGGCAGGTGAGCGCCCGGCGCGCGGATTCCCTTGGGATCGGCGGTGATGCCGGGATCCGCGGTCGCGCCGCGGACGTTGGCCAGCGGGATGGTCAGGCTGCTCTTGAGGGCCCAGAGCTTGTCGAGACCTTCGATGACGACAACGAGGTCGTCGCCGTCGATGTGGACCAGTGCCATGTCTGTTTCCTTGTCAGTCAGTCAGTCGGAAGAATCGAAGCGTTGGGTCAAGGCGGTGCCGACACCGTCGGGGTTCCCGCGCAGGAGGATGCCCAGTGCGGCGGCCGTGAGGCCGCCCGCCAAGGCGGTGGAAATGTCGAGCGCGTCGGCGATCGCCTGGTCGAGCGCGGCCAACGCCGCGCTCACTTCGGCGGCCACCTCCTCGTCGGCCGGAGCCCGGTCGACCGCCGCGAACAGCAGCAGCCCGAGGTCGGCCGACGTGACGAGCCGCAGCGCGGTCGCGGCGTCCGGTGCCGCGCCGAGCGCTTCGGCCAGGGGGCGGACGTCGTCGGCGACGTGACGGCGCAAGGCGGCCAGGTAGAGGCCGCGTTTGCTGCCGAACGTCTTGTAGAGGCTGTTGCGGTGCACGCCGAGGTGGGTGACGAGGTCGTCGACGGAGACCCCGTCGAACGCGCGGGCGCCGAACAACCCCACCGCGGTCCGCACCACCTCGTCCTCGTCGAACGCTCGTCGCCTGCCCATGCCATGACGGTAGCGGTTTGAGGAACGATCAGTCAAGAACGATCGTTCCTCAAAATTCACCGCTGCGCGAGAGGGCCAGTCCGAAGGTCGGCGGTGAAGACGGGGATCGAGTTGCCGCGATCGTCGCCGTGTCGCCACGATGGTGGATGCAGCAACTCCCCAGTTCCCGCGCGGTGCCGTCCGAGCCCGCGGCCCACACCGCTCCGCTCGTGGCGCCCGCCGGCAGCGGCAGGGAACGCCGGCCAGGGAGCATTGAGATCTTTTCCTCCGCCCTCACCGTGGCTCGGCGAGCCGGAGCACGATCTTGCCGCCGGCGTGTTGCGACTGGCTCAGTTCGATGGCTTCGCGCCAGTCGGCAAGGGGGATGACGCGGGCGACGGGGATGTGGAAGCGGCTCTCGGCCGCGAGCCGCGCGCACTCGCCGACGACGTCGTAGCGGTGGCCGAGAGGTCCTTCGGTGAACGCGTCGCGAGCGCCGGATTCCCGTGCCTGCGCCAGGTTGCTGATGGTCAGGACGTGCCGGGGGTCGGTGACCGTGCGCAGGAGTTCCGGGATGGTGGCGTCGTCGGGCGGTGAGACGTCGAGGACCACGTCGACGGGCCCGCCCGCCAGCTCGCGTATCCGCTCGGCCATGCCCTTGCCGTAGGGGGTGACCTCGGCGCCGGTGGCGCGCAGGGCGCCGGTGTGGGTGGGGCCGGCGGTGGTGAGCACCCGCGCCCCGGCCCGGCGGGCGAGTTGTACGGCGGCGAAGCCGGTGGTGGCGCCGCCTCCGCTGACGAGCAGGGTCGTGCCGGCGGTGATGCCGAGCAGGTCCAGGCCGAGCTGCGCGGTGTCCACGGCCATGGGCAGCGCGGCGGCGGCCGCCGGTGCGAGGGCGGGTGGCCGCGGGAACCAGACGTCGAGCAGCGCGTGGCCGGAGGCGCCCGCGGTCGGTCCGGTGAACGGGGCGGGACCGAACACCGCGTCCCCGAGCCGGACGGACGTCACGTCGTCGCCGAGGGCGTCGACCGTGCCGGCGACCTCGAGCCCGATCCCGCGCGGGAGGTCGCCGGGGTACAGCCCGCGGCACAGCGCCAGGTCGGCGGGGTTGATCGTGCAGACCTCCACGGCGACCCGGATCTGCCCCGGGGCCGGCCGGGGCGGCTCGGCCTCCTCGAGCCGCAGGACGTCGAGGGGTTCCCCGGTGTGGTGGAAACGCAGGGTGCGCATGGCGATCTCCCGGCTGCGAGAAGTAGTGACAGCAGATGCTGTCGTCACTCGACGGTACCACGGTGACGACAGCATCTGCTGTCACTATGCTGGGGGCATGGCTCGTTGGCAGGGCAACACCCGGGAACGGCTCGAGCGCGCCGCGCTGGAGCTGTTCCGTGAGCAGGGCTACGACCGCACGACGGTCGCGCAGATCGCCCAGCACGCCGGCTTGACCGAAAGATCGTTCTACCGCTGGTTCACGGACAAGCGGGAGGTGCTGTTCGCCGGCGACGAGCTGCAGGCCTGCCTGGAAGCGGGCATCGCGAAGGTGCCCGCGGAAACCGGCGCGCTCGCGACGCTGATGGCCGCGTTCACCGCCGTGCCCGAGGTGCTGCGTCCGCGCGAAGTGCTGATCGAGCTGCGCGCCGTCATCGCGGCCAACCCGCCGTTGCGGGAACGCAGCCTGATCAAGGAAGCGATGCTGTCCGAAGTGACCGCCGCGGCGCTGCGCCGCCGTGGCCACGACGAGCAGACCGCGCGGCTGGCCACCGCGCTCGGCATGGCGATCCTGGCGTCGGCCACCAGGCGGTGGGTGCTCGGCGAAGAGGCCGACTTCGCCACCCTGCTGGCGGGCAGCGCCGCCGACCTCCTCGCCGTCGCCGCCGACTTACCGCCCGTCCACACCGAGACCGGCCGAGCGCCACGCAAGTGATGAGACGTGCCCGGCCGCGGCGGCGGGCTTCCCGCTACCCGGCTTGGTCGTCGACGCGGGCCAGCACCTTGTCCGCGATCCGGCGCAGCGTGCGCAGCTCCGCGGGGGTGAGGGGGTCGGCGAACAGCTCCCGTACCCGCTCGACGTGCCCGGGTGCAACGGACTCCAGGTGCGCGAAGCCCGCGTCCGTCAGGATCGCCTGCGTGTACCGCCCGTTGTCCGGATCCGGTTCCCGGTGGGCGAAGCCGCGCTTCTCCAGGCGGCCGATCAGGTGGGACAGCCGTGACAGTTCCGTGTTGGCCAAGGCCGCCAGCTCGCTCATCCGCGCCCGGCGATCCGGCTGCTCCGACAGGTGCGCTAGCACGTAGTACTCGAGGAAGCTCAGCCGCGCGTCGCGCTGCAGCTGCCCTTCCAGGGACGCCGGCAGCCGCTGGGCGAGCCGCATGAAGGCGCGCCACGCCGACAGCTCGTCGGCCGTGAGCCAGCGTTGCCCGGGTTCCGTCACGCCCGCAGTCTAGCTGACTTGAAAATTCACGTCAGCGTGCTAGCCTTTGACTTGAATATTCAAGTGAGAGGACTTCCTGTGAAGATCGCGATCATCCTCGGCAGCACCCGTCCCGGCCGGAAGGGTGAAGCCGTGGCGAGGTGGGTGCTGGCCAAGGCCAAGGAACGGCCGGACGCCGACTACGAGCTCGTCGACCTGCTCGACCACCCGCTGCCGCACCTGGACGAGGCCGTGTCCGCCAGCCGGGGCGGCTACGCCAACGACCACACCAAGGCCTGGTCCGCCACGATCGCCGCGTTCGACGGGTTCGTCTTCGTCACCCCCGAGTACAACCACTCCACCTCGGGCGTCCTGAAGAACGCCATCGACTACCTCTACGCCGAGTGGAACAACAAGGCCGCCGCCTTCGTGTCCTACGGCGCGCTCGGCGGCGCCCGCGCCATCGAGCACCTGCGGGCGATCTGCAGTGAGCTGCAGCTGGCCCACGTGCGCCAGCAGCTGTCGTTCTCGCTCTTCACCGACTTCGAGAACTTCGCCGAGTTCGCCCCGTCCCCGATGCACGACGACGCCGCGTCGGTGCTGTTCGACCAGCTCGAATCCTGGGCCGGCGCGCTCAAGACCATCCGGTGAGGCTCTACGGGCTCGAGGAGCACTTCGCCACGGCCGACGTGGTCGCGGCGTGGCGGCGGCACGACCCCGCGCTCGCCGCGCCGATGATGCGCCGGGCGGTCGCCAGTGCCGCGTTGCTCGACCTCGGCGAAGGCCGCGTCGCCGCGATGGACGACGCCGGGATCGACACCGCCGTGCTGTCGCTCACGACGCCCGGCTTGCAGGACCTCGACCCCGCCGAAGCCGTCGCTCTGCAACGTCCGACCAACGACGTCCTCGCCGACGCCGTCGGCCGGTATCCCGGGCGGTTCCGGGGATTCGCGGCCCTCGCGACGTCCACGCCTTCGGCGGCGGCCGACGAACTGCGCCGGGCCGTCGTGGACCTCGGGTTCGACGGGGCGCTGGTGAACGCGAACTCCCGCGGTCAAGCTCTCGACGAGCCGCGCTTCTGGGACATCTTCGAGGCCGCCGAGGACCTGCGCGCCCCGGTGTACCTGCACCCGAGCGTGCCGGTCCCGGCGGTCACCGGTGCCTACTACCGGCGCTTCGGCGGCCCGGTGGACGAGCTGCTGGCCACCGGGACGTTCGGCTGGCACTACGATGCCGGGCTGACCGCGCTCCGGCTGATCGTCGCCGGGGTCTTCGACCGGTTCCCCGGGCTGCGGCTGATCCTGGGGCACTGGGGCGAGGTCGTGCTGTTCTACCTCGACCGCGTGGCGGCCTTGGACGCGGTGACGGCGCTGGAGCGCCCGATCGCGGAGTACTTCCGCACGAACGTCTTCGTCACCCCGGGTGGCATCGCCAGCCACCGGTACCTGCGGTGGAGCCTGGAGACCGTGGGCGTGGACCGGATCATGTACGCCTCGGACCACCCGTTCAACCGCGAGCACGGCGGTTCCGCCCGGCGGTTCGTGGCGACCGCGCCGATCAGTGACGCCGACCGGGCGCGGATCGCCTACGAGAACTGGGAAAACCTGATCGCGGGCATCCGGCGCCGGTGAATCCACCGCCGTTTTCCCGAACTGTGCATCAGGTCTTCACCGCCGTGGGAAGTCCTGGGGTCAACCGCGGTCGGAGGCCATTCGCTGGGTGCCCGTCGCGGCCAGGAGGTCGAGCTTGTCCCGGGCGTCGGTGCCCGGCCGGGGCGTGTAGACGACGACCCGCAGGTTCGAGCCCTGGGTGACGAGGACATCGGAGTCGAGGTCGATCGGGCCGGCTTCGGGGTGCTCGATCAGCTTGTGCCCGCTCTGGTGCTCGGCGACCGCCGTGGCCGCCCACAGTTCCCGGAAGCGAGGTGCTCGCCGCAGCCGGGTGATCAGCGCGGTCCCCGGGGCTGAACCGCGCGGGGTTCGGCATGCCCTCGAACTGCATGAGCAGCAGGTTGCGGTGGTCCTCGGTCACCGTCGTCGGGTCGCCGAAAGCCGCGGCGAACAGCGGGTTCCAGTGCAGCAGCTGCCAAGTGGCGTCGTACACGGCGAGCGGGTGGGTCTCCAGCCGTTCCAGCAGGCGGCGGACGCTGCCGGGAATGAGCCGGGGGACGCGGTGCGGGTCGGCCGAGTGCCCGGCCAGCCGCATGAGGTACGCCTGCTCGGCGTCCGACAGCTGCAGCGCCCGGCCCAGCGCGGTGCAGACCTGGGCGGACGGATTGGCCGCGCGTCCTTGCTCGAGCCGGACGACGTATTCGATCGAGATGCCGGCGAGGACGGCCAGTTCCTCGCGGCGCAGGCCCGGAGCACGGCGGGGCGCCTTGTGGGGGATCCCCACGCTCGCGGGTTCGAGGCGATCGCGCCATGCCCGCAGTGCCCGCCCGAGATCATCCATGCGGCCATTGTGCGCTCGGCGCACCTCGATCGTGGTGGTACCGGCTGTACCAGGACATGCCGTGGCTGTCTGTCGCCCGGGCCGCGGCGCAGGGTGAGGCCATGAACGCAAGCCAGTCCAGCACATCCTCCGAGCTCGTGGTCGTCACGGGCGCAAGCACCGGCATCGGGCGGGCGACCGCGCAGCGGCTGGCCACCGACGGCTTCCACGTCGTGGCGGGCGTCCGGACCGAGGCGGCCGCCGCGGAGGTGAAAGCCGGGCGCATCGAACCGGTGCTGCTCGACATCACCGACGAGAGCCAGGTGACCGCGCTCGCCGACCGGGTCCGCGCGGACCGCCGTCCGCTGCGCGCGGTGGTCAACAACGCCGGGATCGCGGTGAACGCCCCGATCGAGGCGCTGCCGCCGGCCGAGTGGCGCCGGCAGTTCGAGGTCTCGGTGTTCGGTCAGGTGGCGGTCATCCAGGCACTCATGCCTGCCCTTCTGCGGAGCAAGGGCCGCATCGTCAACATCGGCTCCACCGGCGGGAAGGTCGCCATGCCGGGCTTCGGTGCCTACTCCGGCGCGAAGTTCGCCATGGAAGCCGTCAGCGACTCCCTGCGTCGCGAGGTGGAGCCGTTCGGTGTCACCGTCGCCGTGATCATTCCCGGTGCGGTCCGCACCAAGCTGACCGAACGCGGAAACGCGACGGCGGAGCGGCTGATCGCGGGCATGACCCCGGAGCAGCGAACCCGCTACGCCGGACTCACGAAAGCCTTCCGCACCACCACGGAATCCTGGGGTACCAACGGTTTGGACGCGAGCGTCGTCGCCGATGCCGTCTCGAAGGCGATCCGGGAGCGCAGGCCGCGGACCCGCTACACCGTCGGCCGCGACGCCGCCGTGATGACCCGGCTGACGCACCTGGTCTCCGATCGTCTGCTCGACCGGATGGTGCGCCGCACGATGGGGCTCTGAGCCCGCAGCCGGTGGCGCCGACGCCCGCTTCCTGCCGAACTTCGGCGCCCTGCCGTTGCTGCTGACCGACGCGGCCGACGAGCGGCTGGTTCCGTTCAAACCGCTGTGCCACGGCGGGTGTCGGCGAGGGCGTTGCTCCGGGACAGCAGCTGGTCGAGCATCGTCGTCAGGGCGGGGCCCTGGTGCTGCCCGGGGGTGAAAGTGGCGCCGAAGTCGGCGAAGTCGGTGCGCAGGTTCAAGGTGACAGTCGCGGTGACGTCCGCGAGCCGCAAGGCGGCCAGGACCGGGCGCAGCGCTTCGACGGCGCGCACGCCGCCGTCCACGCCGTAGGAGACCAGGCCGGCGGCCTTGTTGTTCCACTCGGTGTAGACCCGGTCGAGGGCGTTTTTCAGCACGCCGGGGAAGGAGTGGTTGTACTCGGGGGTGACCAGCACGTAGCCGTCGTAGGCGGCGATGGTGGTGGCCCACCGCTGGGTGTGGGGGTGGGTGTAGCGGCCCATGGCGGGCGGGAACGGTTCGTCGATCTGCGGCAGATCGACCTCGGCGAGGTCGATCAGGTCGTACTCGGCGTCGCCGCGCCGGCGGGCCTGGGCCAGGACCCACTGCGCGACGCGTTCGCCGGCCCGTCCGGCGCGGGTGCTGCCGAGGATGATCGCGATTTTCGTCATGGTGCCTCCGGTCGAAACGCAGGTGATGGGTTCGGTGGCTGGTGGATCAGGACTGGGCGGCGAGGAAGGAGTCGAGGACGGTGAAGACCGCCTCGGGCTCCTCACGGATGGGCACGTGCCCCGCGCCGGGGACGAGTTCGAACCGCGCGTGCGGGAACGCCGCGGCGTAGGCGCGACCGAACTCGGGGGTGACGACGGTGTCGTTGGCGCCCCAGAGCACCAGCACCGGGCCGGTGACGGCGGACAGGCGGGACAGCAGACCGGCATCGGCCATGGCCGGCCCGGCATAGGCGCGCAAGGCGGCCATCGACTGTGGGGACGGTCCGCCCCGCGGCGCCGCTGCCGGTGAGCCGGCGGGCATGGTGACGTGCTGGCCGGGCACGACAGGACCGATAGCGTCGATGAGGACGAGCCGGGAGATCCGGCCTTCGCGGTCGTCCAGGACGGTCTGGGTGGCGACCCAGCCGCCGAAGGACGTCCCGATCACCGTGACGTCGTTCAGCTCGAGGTGGCCGAGCAGGTCGAGGTAGACGGCGGCGAGTGCGGGCACGGAATCCAGCTCGTCCGGCCGTGCGGTGCCCTCCCAGCCTGGGTGGGTGGGCGCCACCACCCGCCGGTCCGCGGCGAGGTGCTCGATCAGGGGGGTGATGCCGGCGGGGCCGGGGCCGCCGTGCAGGACGAGGACCGGGCTGCCGCCCGTGCCGGCCTCGCGCAGGTCGAGGTCGAGCCCGCGCCGGAGCGGGATGGTGCGCCGAAGGGGCGTCGTCATGAGGACCTCCTGGCTGCGGGTTCGATGGCTGCGGACGCGGTGGCCGTCAGAGCGGGGCTCACCGGGCTGCCGGGCCGGACGTGAAGAACTCGACCATCTGCTCCAGGCCCTGCTCGCCGAACATCGTGTCCAGGTTGGCCGCGGACTCGGCGGCGGACGCCTCGCTGCGCGGAAACAGCGCCTGCTCGTACGCGGCCAAGGCCGCCTCGGTGTCGCCGGCGTGGGCGGCGATGGCCAGGGCGAGTTCCGCGCCGTCGAGCATGGCGAGGTTGGCGCCCTCCCCGGCGAACGGGGACATCACGTGGGCCGCGTCGCCGACCAGCGTCACTCCCGGGACACGGTCCCAACGGTGCCCGACAGGCAGCGCGTGGACACGACGCGGGGTGATGGTGTCCGCGTCGGCGACCAGACCGCGCAGGCTCTCGTCCCAACCGGTGAAGTGGGTCAGGACCGCGGCCTTGGCGGCGGTGGGATCGGCGAAGTCGACGGTGTCGAACCACCCTTCGCCGATCTTGAGGGCCGTGTAGACGTGCAGGCTGCCGTCGGTCTCCCGGTGCGCGAGGACACCGCGTTCGTCGCCCAGGGCGATGAAGAACCCGCCGCCGATGACGGTGGCGCTGCGCGAGTGGCGGGTGTCGGCGTCGAACAGGTCGGTCTCGACGAAGGAGATGCCGGTGTAAGCCGGCTTGGCGTCCGAGACCAGCGGCCGGATCCGCGACCACGCGCCGTCCGCGCCGATCAGCAGATCGGTGGTGATGGTGGAGCCGTCGGCGAAGGCCACCTCGTGGCGCCCCTCGCCCAGCGCCCGCGCGCCGGTGACCTTCGCACCCCAGCGGATCACGCCGTCGGGCAGGGAGTTCAGCAGCAGTTCGCGGAGGTCGCCGCGGTCCACCTCCGGCCGGCCGCCGGTGCCGTCGTCCTCCTCGGCCACGTAGACCGTGCCGTCGGGCCCGAGCAAGCGCATGGCCTGGCCGCCCTCGTGAACGATCTTGCGGAAGTCGTCGTACAGGTCGGCGGCGGACAGGGCCTTCTGCCCGTTCTCCTCGTGGATGTCCAGCATCCCGCCCTGAGTGCGGACCGCCGCCGACGCCTCCAGCTCGAAGATCGCCGATTCGATGCCGTTGACGTGCAGAACGCGGGAGGCGGTCAGACCGCCGAGACCTCCGCCGATGATCGCGACCGGGACATGACAGGTACTCATGAGGCCTCCAGAGCCGTGGGAAACACCTCTGCACACCGTAACGAACATGTTCGTCGCGAACAAGTTCGTCGTGAGGCGGCTCTCAGTACTTCGTGCCGAACTCGGCCTCAGAGCAGATGACCCCGGCTGACGTTCAGCCGGCGGCGCCCGGAACGGGCGTGTGGGTGATGCCGTTGACGAGGATGTCGAAACTCCAGCGGATCCGGTCTGCCACCGAGCCGCCGATCAGGGCGGGCATGTGTGCGGTGATCGCCGGATGCGTAGTCGCGTCCACGGCGTACAGCGCACGCACGGTGGTGTCCCAGTCCTGCTCGGCGGCGGGATCGTGCGCCCGTGTCGCGTGCTCGGCGGCGGTGGCGGTCGCGTCCTGGAGCAGCTTGTCCATTCCCCAGGCGACCTGCTCGCGACTGGCGCCACTGCGCGACAGGAGATCGAGGATGCGCTCCACCAGGCGCAGGTAGTTCTCCCCGCTCGGGCGGGCGACGAGCGCGGCCCGCGCCAGCGGCGGGTGTTCGAACAGCATCCGGGTGTAGGAGGCCATGACGGCGCGGAGCTGCTCGCGCCAGTCCTCCTCCCCGCCGCCCCGGCCGCCCAGGTCCACCTCGCCGAGCAGTGAGTCCAGAATGGCCGCATGTAACTCGGCGGTGTTGGCGACGTAGACGTACAGCGACGCAGGACCGGTGTCCAGCTCCTGCGCCAGCCGGCGCATCGTGACCTTCTCCAGCCCCTCCGCCCGCATGACCCGGACGGCGGTGTCCACGATCCACCGCCGGGACAGGGCGGGCTTCGCCGGGCGATCCCGGCGGCTGATCGGCTCTCTTCCGGTCATGAGCAGGATCGTAACGAACATGTTCGCTGAGTGCCCCCGCCCCGCCGGCTCCGAGCACGATGCGTTCGACGTATCACGACCGCTCTCCGGCGATGGGCGGGCGTCGCAGCCCAGAGGTCGCCGACGCGAGCGAGCGAAAGCCCGCCAAGCGATCACGAGCCGGTCCGCTCGGGCACCTCGGCTCCGCGCTGGGGCAACTGTTCGCCGGCGAGCAACCCACGGTCGTCCTCGGGCCGGAATCCCGTGGCTGCACCCAGCGCCTTCGCCGCCGCTGCCGGCGACTGCCCCAGGGACGGGATGGGGTCAGTCCCGTGCAGGTGGTGTGGAATCGCCGAGGTAGGACTCCACTGCGGCTCGCAGTTTGTCGGCAGCGCCGGCGATGGTGTGCAGTTGCGCTGCCGTGAACTCGCCGAGCACTTTCTCGAGCCGCTGCTGCAAAGGATCGAAGAACGCGTCGGCGGCAGCGTTGATCGCGGCGGTCGAGCGCAGGGTCACGATGCGCCGGTCGGTGCCTTCCCTGGTGCGCTCCACGTACCCGGCTTCCTCCAGGCGTCCGAGCAGGATCGAGGTGGCCCCGGGGGAGAGGCCCACGCGTTCCGCGAGGCGTGCGGGTGTCAGTGGCCGGCCGAGCTCCTCCGCTTCGATGATCTGGACGACCGCGGCGGCGTCGGTCGTGTGCATGCTCATGCTCCGGGCGAAGAACCGCGACAGTTCGTTCTGCGCGGCGCTGAACGCGGTGAAGCTCTGCACCACGCGAGCGCACGCGTCGCTCGCCCCGGCCGGCACGGCCTCGGTCATCTCCAGCTCCCTCCGTTGTGGGCACAGACTACCACTTGACACAAAATAGTTTTGGAACATAATAACTTTGCGACAGCAGGTTATTGCGGTGTCGGTCGTCCGCGCCGCGACGGTCACGACAAGGTGGGAGCAGCACATGAACCGCTCGATCACGATCATCGGAGCCGGCCTGGCCGGGTTGACCCTCGCCCGGGTCTTGCACGTCCACGGCATCCCCTCGGCCATCTACGAGGCGGAAGCCTCTCCGATGTCCCGTACGCAGGGAGGCCAGCTCGACATCCACGACTTCAACGGCCAGGTCGCCCTCGACGAATGCCGGCTCCTCGACGAGTTTCGCTCGATCATCAACTTCGGCGCGGAATCCCTGAGGTTCCTGAGCCCGGATGGAGAACTGGTGGGCGAGATCCCCGACGACGGAAAGCTGAGCAACCCCGAAGTCCTGCGCGGGGAACTGCGTCGCATCCTCATCGAGTCACTGCCGGACGGCACGATCCACTGGGGCCGCAAGGTCGCCTCGATCGACGCTCCGGCCGGCGGCGCGCCGTTCACGGTCACGTTCGCCGATGGGTCGACGGTCGGCACCGACGTCCTGGTCGGCGCGGACGGCGCCTGGTCGCGCGTACGGGCGTTCCTCTCCGGGGCCTCGCCGGAATACCTGGGCACCGTCTGGGTGGAGACCTTCCTCCACGACGTCGACACGCGCCACCAGCGAAGCGCCGCGTTGGTCGGCCGAGGCGCGATGCTGGCGATGGAACCCGGACGAGGGATCTTCGGCCATCGCGAAGCCAACGACGTGATTCACACGTATGTCGTCATGAAGAAGCCGCTCGAGTGGACGAGCTCGACCGACTTCTCCGACCGTGAGCAGGCGCTGACCAACCTCGCTGCAGAACTGGGCGACGGGTGGGCCCCCGAACTCCTGGAACTGATCACCGGCGGCGAGACCACACCAGTCGCCCGACCGATCTGGGGACTGCCCCTCGGACACAGCTGGGACCGGGTGCCGGGAGCCATGCTCATCGGTGACGCCGCGCACCTGACACCTCCGGACGGAGACGGAGCGAACTGGGCCCTCTACGACGGCGCCCAGCTCGGAAAGGCCATCGCCGCGTCGCCCGACGACATCGAGTCGGCCTTCTCGGGTTTCGCCGCCGAGATGCTGCCGCGCAGCGCTGCGTCCTCAAGGGAGGGATACCAGTCGTTCGAGCAGACCTTCGGCTACAACGCACCCGAAAACCTGCGGAACATGATGGAACGCGCGACGACATACGGTCGCCGCCACCACCGCTGACCCACCGCCCAGCGCAGCCACGGAACGAGCGGACGGTCGCGACCGAGGTCCGCGTCTGCGTGGATTCGACGAGTTCGGCCGGTCGCAGTCGCGGTCATGGTGTCCGTTCCTGGATGCGGGAGATTTCCGCCGGCGGTGGGCCGGGGTGCACGATGCCCAACCGCCGCGTGGTGCGGGTCATGGCGACGTACAGGTCGTTGTGGCCCAAGGGAGTGGCCAGGATCGCGGCCGGGTCGGCGATCAGCACGGAGTCGAACTCCAGCCCTTTGGCCTGGTCGGGCGTCAGCGCGACGACGGGGTCGGTGATCTCGGGTGACGTTGGCAGGGACAGGGCTGCCGCGAGCCGAGCGTGGTGGTGCCGGGGAGTGATGACCGCGAGCTGCCCGTCGGTGTGCCGGGCGGCGAGGTCGGCGACGGTTTCGGGCAAGTCCGCGAGTGTGGTGCGCCGGCGCCAGGGCGGCTCGCCGGCGGCGCGGACGGATCGAGGCGGCCGCAGGTCGGGGTGGTGGGTGGTGAACAGGTCGATGACGGCGGCCATGATCTCGGCGGGGGTCCGGTAGTTGATGGTGAGCTGGGCCAGCCGCCAGCGATTGCCGACAAGCGGACGCAACAGGCCGTCCCAGGAGGAGGCCCCGGCCGGATTGCCGGTCTGGGCGAGGTCGCCCACGATCGTCATCGATTTCGCCGGGCAGCGGCGCATCAGCATCCGCCAGGCCATCGCCGACAGTTCCTGGGCTTCGTCGACGACCACGTGCCCGAACGTCGCCCCGCCGGATTCGCCGATCACCGCGTCGGCCTCGTCCAGCAGCGGAATGTCCGCCGGAGCCCAGTCCTCGACCTGGCAGGCGAGCAGGTCGGCGACGACCTGTTGGCCGGTCAGCGACGGCCACAGTTCGTCCAGCGCGAGGCACGCCTGGGTATCGGCCAGCAGCGCGGCGCGCAGGCGGGCCGCGTCGGTCTCGTCGAGCAGGCTCCTCGGCCCGTCGTCATCGTGGCCGGGGTCGATCACCACGCCGGCGGCGGCCAAGCCACGCAGGTCGGCCGCGCTGAGCCGTCCGTCGGCGCTGCCGCCGTCGATGGCCTCGCCGGCCTCGGTGAAAACCACGCTCTCCATGCGGTCGATCAGGCGCTGCGCGAGCAGCTCGACGATCCGTCGCTGGAACACCAGCCGGGCCTGGTTGTGCGGTAACCCGGTCCGCGTGGCCGCCTCGATGGCACCGCGGCAGTCGTCCGGGTCCAGCCGAAGCGCCTGCTGCTCGAACTCCACCTCGACCGGCTCGTCGGGCGTGCGCACGCGGGATCGCACGGCGGCCGCGATGCGGCCGGCCATGCCGGGCCGGCCCTTGGCCTCGATGGTTCCGGGCGGGTCGAGGCGGCTGACCCGGATGTCCGGGCGCAGCTGGGTGATGGTCGCCGTCGTCACCGCGTGTTCGCCCAGACCGGGGAGTACCTGCCCGATGTAGTCCAGGAAGACCTGACTGGGACCGATGACCAGCACGCGCCGGGTGCGCAGGTGCGGACGGATGTAGAGCAGGTACGCCAGCCGGTGCAGGGCGACCGCAGTCTTGCCCGTTCCCGGGCCGCCCTGCACCACCAGCACCCCGGGGTGTTCGTCGCGGACGATGCGGTCCTGCTCGGTCTGCAGCGTGGTGACGATGTCACGCATCCGCCCGGTTCGCCGCGCGGTCAGCGCCGCCACCAATGCGGCTTCTCCGACCAGCGCGCCGTCCCCGACGGAGCCGGCGGCGTCCGGGTCGAGCAGTTCGTCATCCAGCGTGAGGACGGTCCGCCCGCGTGTCGTGATGCGTCGCCGCCGTCGCACGCCGTGCGGACTGGCCATGGTCGCGGTGTAGAAGGGCCGGGCAGCCGGTGCGCGCCAATCGAGCAGCAACGGCGTGTCGTCCGCATCCCGGAACAGTCCCAGCCGTCCGATGTAGACACGACGGCCATCGCGCAGGTCCAGCCGCCCGAAACACAGGCCGTCCTCCACGGCCTCCAACCGCCCTGACTCCGCCTGCCACAAGGCCACCGTCTCCCGCTCCGCGCCGGCGTCCCGCGCCGCGGCCAACCGGGTGGCCGCGTGCTCGCGCAGGACGTCCAGCCTGGCGTACAGGGCGGTCAGGTACTCCTGTTCGACAACGAGCTCACGGTCGGTGCCACTGCGAGTCGCCACTGCTGTGCTCCCGGAATTCGGTGATCAGTGGCCCCCAGAGTGCATCGCGACTTCCCGGAGAAACAGTCTTGTTGTTTCCGTCGGCTTCAGCCGCCCGGCCCGAGGTCCGGTGTTCGCAGTGCCCGGGTGTGCGCTACGAGGTCATGCAGGGATGCCGGAACGAATTCGGCGACGCGGCGGGCCCGATCGGATTGCTCGGCCAATTCGCCGGTGGGCCCGATGAGCCGGTCGGCGTGGGCGAGGGAACGGCTTTTGGGCAGTGGGAGCATGCCTGCCTTGCCGATCGCCAGACGCAGCTGCTGACCGGCGAGGGCGCCGCCGTGTGCGGTGGTGGAGTACAACACGATCGACGCGGGTTTGCCGGCGGCCTCGGTGGCGAGGAAGTCCAGGGCGTTCTTCAGCGCTGCCGGTGGTGCGTGGTTGTACTCGGGTGTCACGAAGACGTAGGCGTCGGCGGCCGCCATGGCCGTGAGCCAAGCCCGTACGGCCGCCGACGGCCGGCGGTCGGGGTTGGCCAGCGGTGCGAGCGGCTCGTCGAAGAACGGCATCGGGTGGTCGGCGAGGTCGAGCAGGGCGAACTCGGCGCCGTCGACGAGGGCCGCCTTATACCTCGATCCTCATCGCCGCTCCTCGGTCTCCAGGAGTTCGCACAACGTCTTCAGGGTCTGGGACATGACAGGACGCGAACGCTTTATCAGCGGCGAGCGTGCGTTCCGGCTTCGGCGGCAGGCCCGGGATCGCTGCCGGAGCTTTGGATGTGCCGGCGTGCTTTCCTGGCGTATGGTCGGCTGGACGGCGAGTCGGGAGGGCGACGCATCGACGCACGACCAGCGCACCACAATCATCAGGCGTTCTGGCGACAGCTCGCGCGGGTGTGCGGCGGTGTCGTCGACGAGGTCTCCGGTGGACTGCTGATCACGACCGGCATCAGCGCCGCCGGCTTCACCCAGTTGCACTGCGGGGACGGGGTGGACGACACGAGGGCGATCGCGTCCGCCGCAACGTACTTCGACCGGCGACGGCTGGGGTGGCGGATCATCAGCGAGCGGCCCAGCCCCGCCGCGGACGCGTTCGCGGCGCGTCGCGGGGTCGCACGGGAGCCGCTGTACCCGGTCATGGCCATGCCCGTCTCCGGCACCCCGCCACCGCTGGAGACGCCACTGGCCCTCACGACCGCGGGAGACCTTGCTGACCTGCGTGCCTTCGTGGATTGCGCCGCGGCCGGCTACCGGATGGACCCGGCGCTGCTCAAGCCGATCGCCGGCGAGCGCGCGCTGGCCGACGATAGCCTTCGGTTCCACCTGGGCCGGGTCGACGGTCGTTGCGTCGCGGTCAGCGTCAGCGTGAGGCACGCGCAGACGGTCGGGGTGTACTTCGTCGCCGTGCGGCGCGGCTACCGGCGGCGCGGCTTCGGCGCCACGATCACCGGGCACGCGATCCGGGAGGGCGCCGACGACAACGTGGACACGGCCGTGCTGCAGGCGACATCATCGGGCTATCCGCTGTACGCCGGCATGGGCTTCGCCAAGATCGCCGACTACCACCTGTGGGACCTGCCGGCACGGTGACCGCCGTGGAGTCCGGCGAACACCAGCCGGCACAGCCTCATCAGGCCGACCCGAACTGATCCGGCCGCGATCGCACGCCCTCGATTTCGGCAGGTGCGGATGTTCGCACCGCCGCGATCAATGCGGTTCACCGAACCAGTGACCGAGCGCCGGTTCGAGCGTGTCCGGGGTGCCCGCCCAGCACACGTAGCCGTCCGGGCGGATCAGCATCGGCTCGGTGCCGGTGCCCTGACCCGCGCGGTCGACCCGGTCCGGCCGGCGGGCGGTGACCTCGGCGAACCTGCCGGCCGAATCGATCAGCAGGCCGCGTCCGGAGCGGAGCAGCTCGTGCGACCGGGCCCGGCCGAAGTCCAGGTCCGGCGCGGGAAGTCCGACCAGCGGGTGGTCTTCGGTGCCCGGCATCGGGTAGCGGATGCCCATCCCGGACACCATGTCGTCGAGGTGGTACTGCACGTCCCGCAGCTGCGTCAGGGCCGCGAACAGGTCCTTGGCGGCCGTCAGGTCCGGGTCGCGGGTGCCCTGCTGGTCCATCAGCAGGCTCTGCGCCTGAACGTTGCGCAGCACGGCCGCGGCGACCGGGTGGCGTTCGGCGTGGTAGGTGTCCAGCAGGTGTTCCGGGGCCCAGCCGTGCACCGCGGCGCCGAGTTTCCACCCGAGGTTGAGCGCGTCCTGGATCCCGGTGTTCATGCCCTGCGCGCCGATCGGCAGGTGGACGTGGGCGGCGTCGCCGGCCAGGAACACCCGCCCGTGCCGGTACCGCGCGGCCTGCCGGGCCGCGTTGGTGATGCGGCGGGCGTAGCGCAGTTCGAGCAGCTGCACCCGGGAGCCGAAGACGGCCCGCAGCCCGTCGCGGATTTCGTCCTCGGTGACCGGGACCTCCCGCGGCAGTGAGCGGCCCGGCCCACCGAACGAGAGCCGCCGCAGTGGCCTGCCTTGCGGGTCGGTGCCGAGCGGGAACACCGACGCCCAGTTCCCGTCTTCGCTCCGGGTGTGCGTCATCGCCTGGTCGTCACCGCTCAACCGCACGTCGGCGGCGACCACCGTCACGGTGCCCGGCCTGCCGGGGAACGCCGCGCCCAGCAGCGACCGCACCGTGCTGCGGCCACCGTCGGCCGCGACCAGGTACCGGGAGCGGACGACACCGCCGGTCGCGAAGGTCGCGGTGACGCCGTCCTCGTCCTGGGTGACGCCGGTCAGCTCGTGGCCGCGCCGCACGGGAATGTCGTGCGCGGCGAGGTGCCGTTCGAGGAAGCCCTCGATCGCCACCTGCGGGACGGACCGCCACGGATGACGGTGCCTGTCCCGGGTGAGGGGGAGCGTGAGGCCGGCGAAGTGTGCGGTGCCGATCGGGTAGTTCCCGGTGGCCAGCAACGGTTCCAGCAGGCCGCGCTGGTCGAATGCCTCCTGCGTGCGGGACTGCACGCCGCCCGCCTTCGACAACGTGCTGCGCTGCGGCAGCTTGTCGACCAGCACGGCCGCGGCTCCCGCCACCCGCAGTTCGTTGGCCAGCATCAGGCCGGTCGGGCCGGCGCCGACGACGAGCACATCAGTGTTCACGGATTCACTCCTGGTGGTGTCGATCAGGACGAGAGCCACGCTCCGCCCCGCCGACACAGATCGCCAGAAACGGACCCGATTGAGCCGGTATCCGAAAAATACTAGGGTTGGCTCGGTGGAATCCGACATCGACGAGCTGGACCGCCGGCTCGTGCACGCCCTGCAGATCAACGGCCGCGCCGCCTTCAGCACGATCGCCGAGGTGCTCGGCGTGTCGGATCGCACCATCGCCCGCCGGTACGCCCGGTTGCGGTCGGCCGGGCTGGTGCGGGTCCTCGGCGGGGTCGACGTGACCGCCCTGGGCGCGGTGCTGTGGTTCCTGCGGGTGCGCTGCGCGCCCACCGCGTCGATCCCGGTCGCGGAAGCGCTGGCCCGCCGCCCCGACACGTCCTGGGTGAGCATCACCTCCGGCGGCACCGAGATCACCTGCGCGGTCCGCACCGAGAGCGAGGCCGACAGCGAGGCGCTGCTGCTGGCCAAGCTGCCCCGCACCCCCCGCGTGGAGGGCGTGACCGCGCACTCCGTGCTGCACGCGTACTACGGCGGCCCGGACAGCCTGATCGCCAAGCTGGGGTCACTGGACGAGGAGGCGGTCGAGCGGCTGCGCCCACCCCCGGTACCGCACCGGCCGGGACCGGTGCGGCTCGACGACGGGGACCGCCGGCTCCTCGCCGCGCTGGCCACCGACGGCCGAGCCGAGCTCGAGCAGCTGGCCGCGGTGACCGGCTGGTCGCCGACGACGGTCCGGCGCAGGATGACCGAGCTTCGCGAACGCGGGGTGCTGTACCTGGACATCGACGTCGACCCAAGCCTGTACGGCGTCGGCTCGCGCACCCTGCTCTGGCTCTCGGTCGCTCCCGCGCGCCTGGAAGAGGCCGGTGCGGCGCTGGCCGGGCATCCGGAGATCGCGTTCGCCGCCGCCACCACCGGGCCGACGAACCTGTACGCCACCGTGGTGTGCGCGAACCAACGCCAGCTGTACCGGTACCTGACCACCCGGGTCGCCGCGCTGCCGGCGATCACCCACGTCGAGACCGCGCCCGTGATCAAGACCGTCAAGCAGGCCGCGAACCGGATGTAGGGACGTCACCGCCAGCGAGACAGCCACCACCACGACAACAACCACCACTTTTCGGCTCGCGCACGGGACTTCTCCAGCCGCATGCCGTGATGCCACCGGAACAGCAGGACGGTGGCGCCCGCGCCGAGGAGGGTCAGCAGGCTGCCGGCCACGATCGGGCCGGTGTGCTTGTCGCCGTCGTCGATGGCCGCGCGCCCCTCATCCGGCCACACCCGGATCTGCACCTTCCGCCCCCAGACGATCCTGCGCCCCAGGTGGTGCTCGAAGGTCTGCGTCTTCGTCACTCCGTCGGGTCCGGTGTATTCGACGTCGGCGGTCGAGTTCCGGACGTCGGTCGTGACGACCCGCCCCGGGAAGAGCCCCGCCGACCGGTGCACGTCCGCGGCCAGGCAAACGCCGGTCCACACCACCGCGATCCCGCCGGCCAGCACCAGCAGGGGAAGCCACAGCAAAGCCGCCTCGGGCAGCCAGGACCTCGACGACGTCATGCCATCAGCACGCCGGGAAGACCGTCGCGGTTGCCCGGGGCCGCCACCCGTGGCGTGAACCACCCGGAGCCGTGAGGTCGTCAGTTTCCCCGTGGCGTGCGCACGTGCCGGTGCCCGCGTGCCGGGAAGGCCGGCGGTGCGGGCGGCAGCAGGTCGTGCAGGACGTAGCCGCACTTCTCCGCGACCCGGCAGGAGGCCGGGTTGTCTTCCGCGTGCAGCAGGTCGAGGCGGGTCAGCCGGACGAGGGTTTGCGCGCCCAGCGCCCACTGTGACGCGGTCTCCAGCGCCCGGGTGGCGATGCCCTGCCCCCGGGCCTGGGCCGCTGTCCAGTAGCCGGCTTCGGCCACGCCGGCGGCCACCACCTTCATGCCGACGTGGCCGAGGATCGTCCCGTCTTCGGCGACCACCGCGAAACCGAACCGTGTCGCGGACTTCCAGCCGGCGGCCTGCGCGTCCAGCCACTGCCGGGCCTCGGCTTCGTCGGCCGGCGAGGCGATCAGCCGCCGGCGCAGCACCGGATCGCGATGGGCCGCGACCAGCGCCGGCAGGTCGTCCGGCCGCCACGGGCGCAGGCGCAGGGCGGTCTGCGGTACGGCCGGCGTGATCGTCACGTCGTCCATTGTGCGCGACCGGCGGGAGGCCGGGTCACACCCGCGGAACTCCCACGTCGACGTGTCGTTCAAAGCCGCGACACCTGGTAGTGGGCGATCAGCCAGCGGTCCCCGTCGCGGCGGACGACCACGCTCAGGTGGACCGGGAGCGTCGGCCGATCGGTGAAGCCGAAGTCGACGTCGGCGTGCCCGAGGAGCACGTCCTCGGCCAGGCGGCGGGTCTCCACGATCCGGTAGTCCGCCGTCATGCCCCGTGGCTGGGAGCCGTAGTACGCCGCCACGCCGTCGCGGCCCACGCTGTACGGGTGGAGGCCCTGGAAGATCGCGTCTTCCGTGAACTGCTCCGCGACCCGCTCGGGGTCGTGCGCGTCGACCGCCGATTTCCAGGCGTCCAGCACTTCGGTGAGGGTGTCGAGCATCTTCAGTGCCCCGCGCTCTGGCCGCCGTCGACGTGCAGGATCTCGCCGGTGACGAACGGTGCGCCCTCCAGGTAGACGACCGCGTCGACGATGTCGCCCGGGTCGCCGATCCGCCTGACCGGGTGCAGGGCGGCCAGGGCTTCGTGCGTCGAAGCCGGGTGCATCGGGGTGCGGATGATGCCCGGGGACACGGCGTTCACGCGGACGCCGCGCGTCGCGTACTCCACGGCCAGGGACTTCGTCACCGAGTTCAGGCCGCCCTTGGTCAGCGACGCCAGCGCGGACGGCACCGCGCTGTTCGCGTGGTCGGTCAGGCTGGTGGTGACGTTGACGACGTGGCCGCCGCCGGTTTCCAGCATCGCGGCGATCGCGCGCTGGGTGACCTCGAAGAAGCCCCGCAGGTTCACGCCGGTCACGAGGTCGAAGTCCGCGGCGGTGTAGTCCGTGAACGGCTTCGCGACGAAGACGCCGGCGTTGTTGATCAGGGTGTCGACGCGGCCGAAGCCGGCCAGGGCCTGGTCGATCACGCGGGCGCCGACGGCGGGGTCGGCGATGTCGCCGGCGACGGCCAGGATCCCGGCGTCGCCCGATGGGGTGATGGACCGCGAGTTCGCGACCACCGCGTAGCCGAGCTTGCGGTACGCCTCCACCAGTGCCGCGCCGATGCCCTGCGAAGCGCCGGTGACGACCGCGACCTTCTGGGTGCTCATTTCGTTGACCTCCTTGGGATGGTGCTTGCGAAGCCGATGGTGTGCCCGGCGCGAGCGCTTCGCCACGACCGGTTCGCTCTCACCAGGGAGGCGAAACCTCCCAGCGCACTAAGCTGCCGTTATGGAGCTACGCCAGCTTCGGTACTTCGTGGCCGTCGCCACAGAGCTGAACTTCGGCCGGGCCGCCGAACGGCTGCGCATCGCCGGGCCGTCGCTGTCCCAGCAGATCAAGGCACTGGAACGGGACCTCGGTGTCCGCCTCTTCGACCGCGACCGCCGTTCGGTCACGCTGACCGAATGCGGCGAATCCCTGCTGCCCCAGGTCCGGGCGCTGCTGGAGCAGGCGGACGAGCTGCGCCGGTCGGCCGCGGGGATCGCGGCGCGCGAGCCGGTGCGGCTGGGCTACGTGAACTGGCGGCCGGCCGACCTGCTCGACCGGGTGGCGGGTGTCGCGCACCTGCACGTCGACACCTGGGTGCTGCCTTCGCACACCCAGCTGCGCCGGGTCGCCGACCGGAGCATCGACTTGGCGATCTGCTGGGCGCGGGCCGCCGACCTGGCCGGACTCGGGCTGGAAGCGCGCTTGCTCGGCGCGGACCGGCTCTACGCGATCGGCACCGGCACCGCCGAGGTCGCGGCCCGGGACGTCGTCGTGCTCGTCGACGCCGACACGGCCAGCTGGGCGTCGTGGAACGCCTACGCCGAGGAGTTCGCCCGGGCGACGGGCGCCGAGGTGGTGCACACCGAGGACGGGGGATCGACGGGCCCGGCGCTGTTCGACCACGCCCGCCGGCTGCGGCGTCCGGTGCTCAACAACCCGAAGGGCCAGACGACGCCGGTGCCACCGGACCTCGGGCGGCGGCCGGTGATCGATCCGGTGCCCTTCTGGACGTGGTCGCTGGTGTCCCGCCGCGACGAGACCCGCGCACCGGTCCGCGCCACCATCGCGGCGCTCACCCGGGACGTCGGCTCCCTGGACCTCGGCACCGGCTGGCTGCCGGCCGACGACCCGCACGCCGTCGAGCCGAGCCGGCACCCCTGACGTCCCGTTCCGCCGGACCGCGGTGAGGTCGGGGGCCGGCACCCCGTGGGACGGAGGTGCTGGCCGAAACGGATGTGAAGCTTGACGGGTCAGGCGACCCAGATCAAGATGCCGCTCATGTACCGGCCCTGTCCGACGGTGCCGACTTCCTCGTTCTGGCACCGGACGTTCTGGTACTCGTAGCCTTGGCCCATCGCGGTGTAGCACAGGCGCGTGCCGAGGCCGCGGATCCGGAGGGCCTCCAGCCGCCTGGACTGGCCGGTCGTGCCGGCCAGGTTGTCGTTGCAGGATTCGCCGACCCAGCCGATGTCCTGCAGGTGCGGCGCGTAGCAGACGCCGACGCCGCCGCTGGTGCCCGCCACGGCGATCCGGATCGCCTCGATTTGCTTGCCCTGCCAGGGAATGCCGGCTTCCTCGCCGTCGCAGACGCCGGGCAGCCAGCCGCTGTCGGCCACGTGCACGGCGTAGCAGACGCGGACGGCGGCCGGCGAAACCGCCGCGCGCTCCGCCGCCAGCCGGTCCAGGTTGGCCTGCACCGCGGCTTCGGTCGTCTCGGCGGTGGCCACGGCGGGTGTCGCGATCAGCGGCAGGGCCGCGAGCATCCCGGCCAGCATTCTCTTGCGCAGCTTCATGTTTCCCCCATGGTGAGCTCGGTGATCCGATCCGAGGGGAGGTTACGACAAATCGGGCACCGGGGGGAAGCCTCCGAATGCCGCGCCCGGCGGAAGATCAGCGCCCGGCGAGCTGGAAGTGCCAGATGACCATGGCCGGCACGTCTTCGTTCGCCGCCCGTGCGGCCTCGGGCACCAGAGCCGCCAAGCTCCACGGCCAGACGTCCCACGGACCCACGTCGACGGCCGCCGGCCGGTCGGCGCCCGCCCGCACCGGCAGGCGGGGCTCCTCGCAGCCGCGCAGGTGCAGTCCCACCCCCAGCGCCGCGCGCAGGTAGTCCCCGATCCGGTGGTGGTGGCTGACCACCCGCCCCGGCCGCCCTCCGGGGCCGCGCACCGGAGGGATCGAGCCGCGCGCCACCGCTTCCGGGTGCACGTCGGCGAGCACCAGGTGCCCGCCCGGGCGCAGCACCCTGGCGAACTCCGCCAGTACCGGGGTGAGCGCCGGGACGTGCGTCAGCGCCAAGCCGCAGACGACCAGGTCCACGGCCGAGCCCGCCACCGGGAGCCGGTGCAGGTCGCCGAGCAGGAACCGGCCCGGCGGCACCCGCGTGCGGGCGCGGGCGAGCATCTCGGGGGAGCTGTCCACGCCGATGGTCCGGTGACCGCGCTCGGCCAGCCAGTGGGCGTACCGGCCCGTGCCGCACGCGGCGTCCAGCGCCGTGCCCGGTGGCAAGGTGTCGAGGATGCGGTTCACCGCGGGCTCGTCGAGGGAGAAGGCGGTGTTGCCGGGACTGTCGTAGGTTTCGGCCCAGAGCCGGTAACCGGCCACCGTTTCCACGCGGTCCACCTCCACGGCGGTGTGCGCCAGCGACTCGTCGCCGAGCAAGCCGCGGACCTCGGCGATCCGCGCTTCGGTGAAGCCGCGGTCGAACTCCCCGGTGAACCCGCGCAGCAGCGCGAGGCCTTCGAGTCCCAGCAGGTAGGCCAGCGGATGCTCGTAGCTCACCGGAGCGACAGTAGAACCGGGCGCCCGCCCGGGCGACCGGATTATCGGCGTGGCCTTCAGCCGGCGCGCGTGGCGCTTCCCCGGTGGACAGATCATGGACAGTTCCTCGCCAATGCGCCTCCGCGGGCACTTTCCCGTTGAGCCCGGCGTAGGACTTCGTGGCGAGGGGAGCTCGGGTGGCGGAAAAGGGGCATTGGATCACGAAGAACGGCCGTCGGATCTTCATCCGCGACGGCGGTGGCAAGGGCGGCGTGGTGGCGGCCGCGGCGGCGGTGGTGATCGCCGCCGGCGGGGCCGGTGGGGCCGGGGTGCTCGGCGGCGCCGCGGGTGAAGGCGGGGTGGCGTCGGAAGCGCTGGCCGGCAACGCCGCCGGCGATGTGGCCGACGCCCTGCCGGGGCGGTCGCTGAAGACCCGTCGTGCCGAGGCGCGGAAGTCGGCCGAGCGGGGGAAGGCCGACGAAGCGTGGCGCAAGCTCAGGTTCAAGGAACTCAAGCGGACGGCCCGGCGCTGGGAGCAGGAAGGCAAGTGCGTCGCGGCCGCGACGGACCGGGTGCGCGAGTTCCTGGTCAAGACGCCGTGCGCGTCGCTGAACGGGATGCTGCTGGCGGTCGGCGACGGCCACGGCAATGCCGCGGTGATTTCGATCGTGCGCGTCGGGTTCCGGTCGAAGAAGCAGGCGAAGGACTTCGAGAAGGTCGAGCGGGTGCAGGGCAGCGGTGACGTGCGGCCGCTGGACGTCGCCGCCACGCTCGGGATCGCCGGGGTGCGGATGACCGGGCTGCACTACCAGCCCCGGGCGGACGGCGCCGGCATGGTCGTCGCCGAGGCCGACACCGCCGCCGGGCGCGTCGACCCCGGCGTGCTCGACGCCCTCGCGTACGCCGCCGCCTACCTGCCGGTCGTGTAGCGGAATTCCTGCAGCGCAACGCTTCCGCCGAGGACTTCCACGCCGATCATCCGGCCGGTGAAGCCCGCCGCGACCTCGGTGGACAGGTACCGTCCGTCGAACGTGCCGAGGACCTCCGCCCGCCCGTCGTCCCGCAGGACGGACAGCTCGACCAGGTCCGGTTCGGTGACTTCCCGGAACGGGCCGGAAGCGGGCGGCTGGAGCGCCCGGATCCGCAGCGACACCGCGGAACCGGCGGCGACGTTCGTGACGGCGTGCACGATCGGGCCGATGGCGAGCGTGGCCGTGACCGTGGAGCCGTCCGCCGTGAGGCCGTACCAGTGCCGGTCGTCGATGCGCACGACGAACGCGGCCGTGCCGTGGGAAACGTCGAGGCGCGCCACCGCCGTCCAGTGCTCGTCGAGGGCGCGGGTCAGCAACGTCCGCGTCAGGACCAGTTCGCCCGGGCCGCTCCAGCGGGTCTCGGGTGCGGCGCCCGGGGCGACCCAGCGCGGGTGCAGCTCGGCCGTCGCGAAACCGTCCGTGAAGCTGTTGTCCGCGGCCGCGACCGGGAACCGGTCCTCGGCCACGACCGGCCAGCCGTCCACCCAGTCCACACCGGCCAGGAAGGTTTCGCGGCCGTTGACGTGGAACTGCGGCGTCTTCCCGCGCGGCCGGACGCCCAGGTACACCATCGCCCAGCTGCCGTCGGCGCACTCGACCAGGTCGGCGTGCCCGGTGTTCTGCACCGGGTGCGTCGTGCTGCGGTGGGTCAGGATCGGGTTCGACGGCGCCGGTTCGTACGGGCCCTCCAGGCGGCGGGCGCGCGCGATGGTGACGGCGTGGCCGCGTTCGGTGCCGCCTTCGGCGAGCAGCAGGTACCACCAGCCGTCGACGCGGTACAGGTGCGGGCCCTCGGGCGCCGCCAGGCCGGTGCCGTTCCACAGCGGCCGCGGCTCGGCGAGCATCGCTCCGGTCGCCGGGTCGATCGGGACGCTGGTGATGCCCGGCCGCTCCGGCCGGAACGACGTCCAGGTGAGGTGGCAGACGCCGGCGTCGTCCCAGCAGAGGTCCGGGTCGATGCCGTCGGTGCCGCGCACGTGGACCGGGTCGGACCACGGCCCGGCCGGGTCCTCGGCGGTCACGATCAGGTGGCCGCGGTGGGCTTCGAGGATGTTCGTGGTCACCAGGTGGAACCGGCCGTCGTGGTACCGCAGCGTGGGGGCGTAGATGCCGGTGTTCGCGGCGCCGTCGCCCGGCGGCAGCTGGCTCGGCCGGGTCAGCGCGTGGCCCAGCAGTTCCCAGGTGACGAGGTCGGTGCTGCGCCGGATCGGGACGCCGGGCACGTACTCGAAGCTCGAGTTCGCCAGGTAGTACGTGTCACCGACCCGGCAGATCGACGGGTCGGGGTGGAACCCCGGAACGATCGGGACCGTCATCGATACTCCTCATGGGTGCCCGCCGCCGTCCGCGGCGGGCACCCGCGCGGGTCAGGCGGTGCAGGTCTTGTTGCGGTTGATGCAGTTGACGACCTGGTTCATGATGCTCTGCGACATCACGTTCGCGAAGTCGTCGTGGTCGGACAGGGGATTGTGCTTTTCGGACGGGAACGAGTCCACTTTGTACTGCTTCTTGACCTGGATGTCGTGCGGGATGTCGTAGACGAGCGTGGTCCGCAGCTGCGGCACCGCCTTGAAGCCCGCCGCGCACCGGCCGTTCTCGTCGGGGAAGACGATGTGGGTGCGGTGGTTGGCGCTGTCGGTGTTCTTGCCGTCCCAGCAGCTCGGGAAGTCATGGATCCGCTCGACCTTGCTGCCCTCGGGGCAGATCGGGTACTTGTCGGTCAACCGGTTTTCGAAGCCGGTGCAGGTCCACGCCGCCCGGGTGTTCTTGGTGCCGTTGATGGAGGGCTTGGCGTCACCGGTCAGCGCACGCAGGAACTTCGGCATCGCGACGACCTTGCCCGCCGCGCTGCCGCGGAAGGTGATGCCGGCCTTCGCCGGCCGCTGGATCGTGCCGTCGTTGTCCGGCAGCTCGTTGTTGGCGTCCGGGCCGGGCAGCGGTGGCGTCGCCGTCGCCCCGCCGTTGTTCCCGTTGCCGCCCTGGCCGAGCGTGCACGGCGCGAGGGCGTCGAGGCCCTGAGGACGGGCCGCGGTGCGGCCGATGGCGATGGCCATGCGGTCGATGGTGGCGACGCGCTTGTCCTCGAGCGGGCCGAGGATGGCGTTCCGGACGAAGTCGGGGCCGCCCTGGCGCTGGGTGCTGACCAGCCGCTGGTTCGCCTCCTGGAGCTGCGTGTTCAGCAGCTGGAGGTTGCGGTCCACTTCGGCCTTGGCCGACGCCGGGACGGCGGGGAGCTTGCTCGCGACGTCCGGGCAGCTGATCTGCTGCACCGCGCCGCCGGGGGCGCCGCCGCCGTTGCTCGCCGGGTTGCCGCCGGTGCCGGCCTGCTCCTTGAGCGCGCACGGGGCGAGGGCGTCGAGGCCCTGGGGCCGGGCCGCGGTGCGGCCGATGGCGATGGCCATGCGGTCGATGGTGGCGACGCGCTTGTCCTTGAGCGGGCCGAGGATGGCGTTCCGGACGAAGTTGGGGCCGCCCTGGCCGCGGGTGCTGACCAGCCGCTTGTTGGCCTCGTCGAGCTGCGTCTCGAGTAGGTCGAGGTTGCGGTTGACCTCGGCCATCGCCGAGTCGGGGACGTCGGGGAGCTTGCTGGCGACGTCCGGGCAGGTGATCACCGGGGACGCGCCGTCCTGGGCCGCCTGGTCGCGGTCGCCGTCGGGGGACTTCGCGGGCGGGTTCTTCTCTTCGTCACCGGTGTCGATGCGCACGACCGGCCAGAAATAGGCGGATTTGTCGCCGTTTTTGCAGGTGGTTCCGGCGGCTTCGAGGCTCTTGTTGTTCGAGTCCGCGTTCGACGAGAGGTTGCCGACGTAGTCGTGCAGGTGCTGGGCGCCGTTGCGCACGCCGGGCTGGGCGACGAAGTTGTCCGGGTTGAAGTGCTGGTTCTCGTTGCGGCCGCAGTCGACGGTGAAGGTGCCGGTGGACGCGGCGCGGGAGTTCGCCGGCTCGGTGTTGTTCGGGGCGACTTTGAGGATGTCGATGTAGAGCGCCGGGTCGGCCTCGTCCGCGCTGGCCTGGCCGGGGTCGCCGAAGGTGGTCGACACCGCGATGCCGCCGGCGGCCACGGCCAGTGCGAGGACGCCGGTGGCGATCTTGGTTCGTCGGGAGATGCGGTGCTTTCCCGTGCTTCCGGGCATGAAGTGACTCCGATGGGTTCAAAGGGAAGAGATTCCACTGGCCCGACACCAGTGGAGCGGTTCTCTGTTAGCGATAACAATGTCCGCCCCGTGAAGGGGTAACCGATTCTTTCCGGGGGATCAACGAAGGGCGAGCACGGCGTAATCGTGACCCGCGCGCGCCCCGTTGTCCAGAGCTTCGTCCCGTGAGGAAAGAGTTCGGAAATGTGGTGAACCGCGATGAACCGGCAGCCGTGTACCCGGGTGAAGCGTGCGGTGTGGCGTCAGCTGTCCAGCAGCGTCAGAGTGGGGGTTTCGCCTGGGCCGACGGGGAAGTAGGCGAGGAACGTGACGCCTTCGCCGAGGGCGTCGAACCGGGCGATCCGGGTCGATTCCGGCTCGTGGAAGACGTCGCCGGGGGTGAGCACGGCTTCGGGCTCGCCTTCGACCTGGTAAACGGCCGAGCCCGATTCGATGCTGCCGAACACCGGTCCGTTGTGGACGTGCAGGCCCGGGTTCTCGTTCGGCGCGATGGTGATGCGCCGGACCTCGACGTGGTCGATCACGCGCGGGGCCGGCAACCGCTGGTCCAGCAGCAGCGTGCGGGTCACGGCCGGGACGGCGGCCGGTTCCCCCTCGCCCGCCGGTTCGCCGAGCTCGGTCGGGGTGCCGTCGGCGGGCAGTTCCTCGATCGCCAGGTGGGTCAGCGACGTCGTGTCGGTGGCGCCGTGCCAGTGCCACTCGCCGGCGGCGACGCGGACCGTGTCGCCGGGGCGGATCAGCTGGGCCGGGCCGCCGCGGCGCTGGACGTAGCCGGTGCCTTCGGTGACGACGAGCACCTGGCCGAGCGGGTGCCGGTGCCAGCGGGTGCGAGCCCCGGGGGCGAACTGGACGCGGTCGACGCGGGTGCGCGACGGGCCTTCGGGGACGGCGAGCGAGGTGATCCACGCGCTGCCGGTGATCGCGTCGGCGGGGGCGGGGGCGCAGGGGGACGGAAGGTGGCGGACGTGCACTTCGGTTCTCCCGGGGGTCAGTGGGCGGCGAGCAGGGCGAGCACGCCGGAAACGGCCTGGTCGAACGGCTCGGGGCGGTTCGCGGCGCGGGCCAGCACGTAGCCGCCCTGCAGCACGGCGACGATCGTGGCGGCCAGCGCGGCGGTGTCGAGGGTGGCGGGCAGTTCGCCGGCGTCGCGGCCTTCGGCGAGGACCTCGGCCAGCCGGGCGCGCAGCCGGGTGAGCGTCTCGTCGACCGGCGCGCGCAGCACCGGGTCGGCGACGACGTCGGGGTCCTGGGCGAGCCGGCCGATGGGGCAGCCCTTGAGGACTTCGCGCTCACGGCGCAGGTAGGCGGTGATGCGCTCGACGGCGGTGCCGGGCGCGCGCAGCTGCGCGTCGGCGGCGGCCAGCAGTTCGCCGGCACTGCGCCGGACGGCGGCGAGCGCGAGGTCCTTCTTGCCGGCGAAGTGGTGGTACATGCTGCCTTGGCCGGCCCCCGCCCGCTGCTGGATGGCCTTGGGGCTGGTGCCGACGTAGCCGCGTTCCCACAGCAGTTCGCGGGCGCTGTCGACGAGCTGGTCCCGGGTTCCCATGGGGCCCGACTGTACATACTAGTAGGTACAGAAATCAAGATGTCACACGTACCCGCCGCGCGGTGTCTTGAGGCCGGACACCGTGGAGAGGAGAACTTCGTGAACCTGGCACTACTGAACCTGGCCGTGGCGGCCTTCGTCGCCTGGGGCCGGTTCGGCGATTTCACCGCGTGATCGGAGGGGTTTCGATGAGCGACCCGGCGACCGGGGCCTTCGTGGCCCACCGGAATCTGCTGTTCACCGTCGCCTACGAGATGCTCGGCTCGGCGGCGGACGCGGAGGACGTCCTCCAGGAGACGTGGCTGCGCTGGATCGAGGTCGACCGGGCCGCGGTGCGCGACGAGCGCGCGTACCTGGTTCGCATCACGACCCGCTTGTCGCTCAACCGGCTGCGCACGATGAAGCGCCGCAAGGAGGCGTACGTCGGCCCGTGGCTGCCGGAGCCGCTGCTGACGACGCCGGACGTGGCCGAGGACGTCGAGCTGGCGGAGAGCGTGTCGATGGCGCTGATGCTGGTGCTCGAGACGCTGGCACCGACCGAGCGCGCGGTGTTCGTGCTGCGCGAGGTGTTCGACGTCGGCTACGACGAAATCGCGGAAGCGGTGGGCAAAACCCCGGCGGCGGTCCGGCAGATCGCCCACCGGGCCCGCAAGCACGTCGACGCGCGACGACCGCGTGAGGCGGTGTCGGCGCGGGAGACCCGGGCGGTGCTGGAGTCGTTCCAGCGCGCACTGGAGGGCCAGGACCTGCAGGGGCTGCTGGATCTGCTGGCCCCGGACGTGGTCCTGATGAGCGACGGCGGCGGCGTCCGGCAGGCGGCCCTGCGCCCGGTGTCCGGAGCGGACAAGGTGAGCCGGTTCATCGTGGGCGGCATCGGCAAGGCGGAGGTGGCGCTGTCCGGCGTGCCGGTGCTGGTGAACGGCAACCCGGCGCTGGCGATGTACGTGAACGGCTCGTTCGACGGCATCATGGCCGCCCGCGTCGAGGGCGGCCGGATCAGCGGGCTGTACTTCGTCCGGAACCCGGAGAAGCTGACCCGGGTGGCGGCGGAGACGCCGTTGACCCTGCGCTGAGGGGGAGAAGGCGCCGGTTCCCCGGCCTCGTCGGAATCCTGGCGTGTCAGGCGGGTTCGCGCCGGTGGCCTCGGCGGACGTCCTCCAGCGGATTCGGCCGGCTACGGCCAGACGCTCGACGGCGGCAACGTCCAGATCCACTGAGCGCGGCCCCGGCGGTGTGCTTCCCCGCACACCGCCGGATCCGGCCTCACCCCAGCCGCTTGGCCCAGTCGGCGAACGCGGCGACCAGCTCCTCGGGCGCTCCGGTTTCCCGGAGCCGGCTGGTCTCCGCCTCGATGTAGTACCGGTACAACGGCACCAGGCCCGCGGCCAGTTCCGGCTCCACCTCCGCCGGCTCCAGCGGGTGACCCGCGCGGACCTCTCGCGCCAGCCGCACCAGCGAGGCCGCCGGGGCGTCCGGCTGGACCAGGTACCAGTCGATCGCTTCGTCGTTGTTCGCCGCCCGGCCCGTGGACGTCGTGCCCGAGTACAGGAAGCGGACCGGGAACAGCACCGCCTTCGTGAACCAGACCTTGTCCACCAGCAGGCGCTTCGGCGACCGGAACTCGGCCGTCACCTCGTCCGTCGCCAGGACCGCGATCGCGAAGCCCGCGCTCTCCAGCAGCAGCTCCGACGGCTGCGGGCGGGCGACCTCCGCGCGGACGTCTTCGCCGACGAGGACGCGGCCGTCGTCGGCCAGCTGCAGGCGGTCCAGGGCCGGGAAGCGGCCGTCGTCGCGGCCTTCGCGCAGCGCCGGCAGCGAAGCCCAGAACACCGAAAGCTTGCGGTGCAAGGGGCTTCGCTCCTGCAACGCCTTCGTCGTTTCGTCCACGGCCGAACGGTCGGCGTCGCCGATGCCGGTGAGGACCAGGGCCAGGTCGATGTCGCTCGCGGCCGCGGAATAACCGCCGTAGGACAGGCTCCCCAGCAGGTACACGCCGATCAGGCGCTCTCCCAACGCTTCCTGGTAGGCGGCGGCGGCTTCGACGGCGATCTCGCGGGCCGCGGCGGCCGGTTCGGTGGTCGTCATGCCGCCACCGTATCGCGGCGGGCGCACTCCGCGATGCGGTCGGAAACCACGCCGATCACCTGCCACGCCCGGTCGAGCACGTCGATCACCGCCTCCGGCGTCCAGTCGGCGCGCCGCCGCAGCACTTCGTAGCCCATCTCGAGGTGTTCGACGTCGGCTTCGTCGTGCAGCTCGAAGTATTCGTCGTCGGGGAACGCTTTCGTGCCCGCCTGGCTGAACACCAGGCTGCCCGCCTCGAGGGCCAGGTGCGCCAGCACCGCGCGCTGCACGCCGGGCAGGATCGCGAACTGGTCGACGAACCAGGACGCGCCCATCTCGATGACCGGGTCCCAGACCAGGTCCCGGTCGTCCGCGCGGCTGCGGGCCAGGATCTTGTCGTGGCCGACCTCTTCGGCCTGGTGCTCGCACGCCAGCGCGCGCAGTTCCGGGTCGCTCTCGAAGGTCACCCGGGCGCTGATCATCCGCTGGAAGGCGTTCGACCACGGCTGGAGGTAGGTGAGCACCGCCTTCTTCGTTTCGGCCGGGGTGCTCTCGTCGGTCAGCAGCCGGATCAGCTCCGACCCCTCGTACTCCCGCTGCCGCTGCTCGTTGTGGCGGGCGATGCGCTCGACGGCCTGCTCGGTCACGATCTGCTCCTTAACGGTGGTCATCCGAGATCGACGGGCGAAAGGGGGCCGGCGGGGGCCGGTCGAACACCGGGAACCGGAAGTACGTGGTGACGTCGCCGGGCCGGCCGGCCGCGCGGAAGCTCACCAGTTCCAGCACGCCCTTGCTGCGGCTCAGCGGCTCGGGCGCCACCGCGGCGGCGAGGGTGCGGAACCGCCCGGGGTCGACACCTTGCTCGTGCAGCAGCGCGGCCGTGCGCTCCACGGCTTCCCCGTCGTCCGGCGCGAGGGCGGGCAGCCGCAGGTAGGTGGTGGACTCGGCGGCGCGGTCCACGCCGGACCGGAAGGCCAGGCAGCTCAACGCCGCCTCGCCCGCGCCGGCCCCTTCGCCGGCCAGCGTCTGGTATGCGGCCCGTGCCCGGCCGGAGTCGTGGTGCAGTGCCACCGCGGCGACGCGCTCGACCTCGGCGAGGCCGGCGCCGTGGTTGCGGTAGTAGATCTTCACGCGGGCCTGTGCGTCCTCGGTCAGGTCGACGGCGAAGAACTCGATCTCGCGGTCGCCTTCGACAGTTTCGACGCGACGGCGGGTGCGGGCCCAGGCTTCGGCCAGGCCGAGCCGCGCCATGGCTTCGGCGACCGCGGCCTCGCGGTGCGCGTGCGGCCAGGAGTACAGCCCGAAGTACGTCTTGTGGATCAAGCCGGCCGGGGGCCGCCAGGCGATCGAATGCCACAGCGGCGCGGGTGACGGCCGGCCCGCCCGCGGGGTGAACGTCTCGCGGACGTGGTCGAGCCGCCGGGTGTGGAAAACGCTGTCACCAGGCCAGACCACGTCGTGGCCGAGGCTGTCGAACAGCACGCGCAGTTCCGGGTGCGCGCCGGACCAGTTGACCGACATCTCGGCCGGGAAGCCGTCGTCCGCCACATAGGACGGTGGGGCGGGGGCCGGGCCGATCCGCTCGTGCGCCCACGGCGGCAGCAGGGACCGCAGCATCCGGGTGGTCCGGACCGACTGCTCCCACGGGACGTCCAGCGCTTCACACGCGGTCGACCACAGTCCACACAGAAAGTCGCCGAAGAGACGACCCTGAGCCGGATAGTTTTCCCTTATATATTCAGGAAACTCCGGCGCGCGACTCGTCACGAGCGGATGCTATCAGTTGGATGCTTGCTCAACTAAAAGTCTGCACCCGAGTGGTCCAGTCAATTGCGCCATGTGGGTACGCCGGTGCCCGCGGCGGCCACGGAGGGCCACAGCGGACACCGGCGGTGTCCTGTGCGGACAAAACCGGACAACGCGCAGGTCTCAGACCCGGGCCGGCACCACGGTCATCGCGTGCTTCACCAAACGGATCAGCGCGAGCTTGCTGGAGTCGCGGTCGCGTGCGTCACACATGACGATGGGCACACGGTCCGGGACCACCAGGGCCTCGCGGATCTCGTCGGCGGTGTAGCGCGGGGCGTTGTCGAAGCAGTTCACCGCGACGACGAATGGGATCTTCCGCCGCTCGAAGAAGTCGATGGCGGCGAAGCTCGTCTCCAGCCGCCGGGTGTCGACCAGCACGACCGTCCCGATCGCCCCCCGGGCCAGGTCGTCCCACATGAACCAGAAGCGCGCCTGGCCCGGCGTCCCGAACAGGTACAGCACGTGCCGCGGCGAGATGGTGATCCGGCCGAAGTCCAGGGCGACCGTCGTGGTCGTCTTCCGTTCGACGCCGGACAGGTCGTCGATGCCGGCGCTCGCCTCGGTGAGCACCTCTTCGGTGGTCAGCGGCGGGATCTCGCTGACCGAACCGACCATCGTGGTCTTCCCCGCGCCGAAACCGCCCGCGATGATGATCTTGACCGGGGTGGGGACCATGTCGGCCCCGGTGCCGTCAGTACTTGATGAGGCCATCGAGAACCGCCTGGAGTGTTTCGAGGTCCGGCGACTGCGCCGGGTGGTGGGCAGGGGACCGCGTGATGACGAGGCCGCGTTCGATCAGGTCGCCGACGAGCACCCGCACGACCCCGAGCGGGATCTTGACGTAGACGGCGATCTCGGCGATGGACACCGGGTGGCGGCACAGCTGCACGATCGCCACGTGCTCCGGGCCCAGCCCGGCCGGCTCCTGCTCCGACCGCAGCGTCATCACCTGCGTCGACAGGTCCAGCCGCGCGGTGCCGGCCGGCGTCCGGCCGCTCGTGATCGTGTACGGCCGGACCAGCGGCCCGGCGGCCTCGTCGTACCAGCCGTCGTCGGAACTCATGTGGCCTCCCGCAGCACCGACGCCGCTTCCCGCGGCGCGGACGCCATGTAGTCACCGACGCGCTTGACGAGCCGGCTCATCTCGTAGGCGATCATCTCGACGTCGACGTTGTCGGCGGCCAGCACCGCGAGGCAGGCACCTTGCCCGGCCGCGGAGACGAACAGGTAGCCGCGCTCCATCTCGATCATGTTCTGCAGCACCGGGCCGCGGTTGAACTGCTTGCTCACCCCCTTGGCGAGGCTCTGCAGGCTGGAGGCGATGGCCGAAAGCTGGTCCGAGTCGTCCTTGCTCATCCCGGCCGACTTGCCGATCAGCAGCCCGTCGGCGGACAGCACGATGGCGTTCTGCGCGCCGACCACGCGGTTCACCATGTCGTCGAGCAGCCAGTTGAGATCGGGTTTGGCGTTCCCGTACTCGTTCATTCGACTTCAGACCCTGACTTTCCTGTGTGGACTTTCCGGTGTGTGGCCGGGGATTACGAGTCGTCGTCCGGTCCGCCGCGGCCGCGGCGGGTGCCCTTGTGGAACGCCGCGAGCGTGCGCGCGGTGCCTTCTCCCGGTGCCACGACGTCGTCGAGGCTGTCGTCGGGTTCGTTCTCGAGCTGGGCGACGAGGTTCTGCTGCGGCTCCCGCCGGGGCAGCCGGGGCCGGTCGTCGGTCGGTCTCACGTCCGTCGCCGGGCTCACGGGCAGCTCCCCCTCCGGCGTCGCCGCCGGCACGGACGGCAGGGCGTCGGGCGGGGTGAGGGCACGTGCCGGGTACGGCCTCGGCTTGGTGTCTCGCTTCATCGGGATCTGACCGCTGAACGAGCTGGGCGTGTCCATCGTGCGGAGCGAGCTTTCTGCCGCCTGCGGTGCCGGGGCGCCCACCGGGGCGAGGACCGCGGTGGTCTCGGCCGGTGAGGTCTCTTCACCGCCCTGGCCGCCGTCCTCGCCGGCCAGGTGCTGGGTCGGGATGAGGACGGTGGCGCGCAGGCCGCCGTAGCGGGACGGGTCGAAGGTGACGGTGATGCCGAGCCGGGCCGCCAGGCGCGCGACCACGAACAGGCCGAGGCTGGAGTCGGCCCGCAGCGCCATCGCGTCGAACTCGGGGGCCTCGGCCATCATCGCGTTGGCCCACTCGCGGACGCCGTCCTTCATGCCGAGCCCCTGGTCCGACACGTCGACGACGACACCGCGCGCGACCATCCGGCTGGTCACCTCGACCGGCGAGCCGGGCGGCGAGAACGACGTCGCGTTGTCGACCAGCTCGGCGATGAGGTGGATCGTGTCGGCCACCGCGGCGCCGACGATGGCGACGTCGGCCACCTGCTCGACCTGGACCCGGGCGTACTGCTCGGTCTCCGAGACGGCGGCGCGCAGCACCTCCATCAGCGCGACCGGCTTGCGCCAGCGGCGGCCGGGCTGCTTGCCGCCCAGGATGATCAGGTTCTCGGTGGTGCGGCGGGCGCGGGCGGCGAGGTGGTCGAGCTGGAACAGCGACGCCAGCTGCGTCGAGTCGTCCTCGCGCGCTTCCATCTCGTCGAGGATCTGCAGCTGCTGGTGGACGAGGACCTGGTTGCGGTGCGCGATGCCGAGGAACACGTTGTGCACACCGCTGCGGGCCTTCGCCTCGCTCGCCGCGGCGTTGACCGCGGTCAGCTGGGCGACGTTGAACGCCTCGGCGACCTGCCCGATTTCGTCGCGGCCGTGGTCGAGCCGGGGGAGTTCTTCCTTGAGGTCCACGGGTTCGCCGCTCTTGAGCCGCTCCACGATGTCCGGCAGCCGGTTGCGGGCGAGGTCGAGCGAGTCGTTGCGCAGCCGCGCGAGGCGGGTCATCAGCGCGCGGTCGACGAGCGAGCGGGACACCCGCACCGCGACGATGATCGCCGCCAGTGACGCGAGCAGGGCCACGATGCTGCCGATGATGACGTTGCGCAGCTGGGCGTCACCGGCGTCGATCGCGGCGGCCGAAACCTTGTCCGCCTGGGTGATGGCGAGGTCGTTGAGGCTCTGGGCGACCTGGTTCGTCGCGTTCTGCCAGTCCGTTTCGGACACCGGCACGGAGTTCTGCTCGCCCGCCGACCACGGACCGTGCTTGACGATCGCCTCTTCGGCGGTCCCCAGCTGCCGCCAGGCGGTGCTGGTGGTCAGCGCCTGGTAGCGGTCGCGGACGCTCGGGTCGAGGAACGGCGCGATCTGCGCCAGCTGCGTCCGGTAGAGCCCGGACAGCTGCGCGAACTGGGCGAAGTCGTCGGGCGCGAACGTCCCGGCGGAGAAGGCGGTCGAGACCAGGGACGTCTCGCGCGACATCATGTCCCCGGCGCGGAAGACCGACGTCGCCGTGATGCCGCCGGTCGCGGCTTCGGAGTCGGGGACGATCCGCGCCTGGGTGTCGAAGAGGTTGGACGCGGTGTCCATCACGCCGTTGTAGTAGGTGTTGACCTGGGTGCGGTCGATGCTGCGGAAGCTGATCTGCGAGCGCAGCACGGGCAGCTGGTCGAACTGCGACTTCAGCGCGTTCACCTTGGCCGCGATCTCGTCCGGCGCGTTCGAGATGGTCGCGGCGAACGCGTCCTTCAGCGCGGAGAGCTTCTCGTCGGTGGCCCGCTGCTGCTGCTGGAGCCGGGCCGGGCCGAGCGCCGGGTCGTCGAGGTACTGCAGCGCGGTCTGGCGTTCCTTCTGGAACTCGGCCAGCGCGGTGGCGGCCGGGATCGACACCTCACGCACGGAAGCGGCGACCAAGCGGACATAAACGCCGTTGAAGAGGAAGTAGGACGAGACCGCGATCCACAGCACCAGCAGCGTGACGCTGGGAATGAGAACGGTCCTGGTCAGCCTTTTGCGGATCGACTTGTCGTACGGCTTGTCCGACTCGTCCCTGGGGTCTTTGTTCAGCACGGCGGTTCACGAACTCCTGAGTGACGGTCGGCGAGGAATGGGGACCCGGACGAGGAAGCGGACACGACGATGGGACACAGCGGCCGCCGTCACCCGTCTTCGCCTCACCCTCCGTGTAGCCGCGGAATCGATCAGGGTCCGTTTTTTACCACGAACCCCTGACTCCCGTTCGGTGCGACCCGGCTTGCGGACACTCGTCCGCCCGGCGGCGAACGGTGTTTACCGTCCGCTTCAGGGCGATTACCGGCATTTCCTCAGGTACTGGCGGTGTGGGTTAATTCGCGGTGCCGATCGCTGGGCCGAACGGGTGAAAGTCAATTCGGCCGGATCGCGGTGCGGAGTGGTTCGCGGCGAGGGAAAGAAGGGAACGGGCGCTGCCCGGATGTGCCCCCTGTCGCCGTGGTCTCCGGGATTGGCGGCGGCTCCGGCCGCGGACGGGCCGGGGTCCTCAGGCTGAGGCGTCGACCGGTCCCGGCGCGCGCCCGGCCGAGGTGCCACCCCTCCGAGCCTGAGCCGTTCGCTTTACAACAATCGAGCGATTGTCAATCCAGCTGGACATCCGCTACCTTCTTGTCAACTCAGCCGCCAAGGAGGGTGTGATGAGCGAAGCGACCGGGACCCTGCCCGCCGGCTCGACCGAACGGTGGCGTGACCGCAAGCGGTACCTCTGGCTGATCGGCCTGGTGGTGCCCTCCCTGGCGTTCCTGGCCATCGGGCTGCACGCCGCCACCGGGTGGGGTGGCTGGTTCTGGATCGGGCCGGTCGTGATCCTCGTGGTCGTGCCCGTCATCGACCTCGTCGCCGGGCTGGACCGGAGCAACCCGCCCGACGACGTCATCGCGCGGCTGGAGAACGACCGCTACTACCGCTGGATCACCTTCGCCTTCCTGCCCGTCCAGTACCTCGGCTTCGCGGCGGCGTTCTGGCTGATCGCGCGGGGCGAGCTCACCGTGGTGGACAAGATCGGCCTCGCCGTGTCGATCGGCTGCGTGGGCGGCATCGGCATCAACACCGCGCACGAACTCGGCCACAAGAAGGAGAGCCACGAGCGCTGGCTGTCGAAGATCGCGCTGGCCCAGAGCTGGTACGGGCACTTCTACATCGAGCACAACCGCGGCCACCACGTCCGCGTGGCGACGCCCGAGGACCCGGCGAGCAGCCGCGTCGGCGAAAGCTTCTACCGCTTCTGGCCGCGGACGGTCTCCGGTTCGCTCAAGTCGGCGTGGCGGCTGGAGCGCAAGCGCTACGCCCGGCGTGACCGCCACCCCTACCGGCTCGGCAACGACGTGCTCAACGCCTGGCTGATGTCCGCGGTGCTGTGGGCGGCGATGGTCGCCTGGCTCGGCGCCGGCGTCCTGCCCTATCTCGTGCTCCAGGCGGTCGTCGGGTTTTCCCTGCTGGAGGTGGTCAACTACATGGAGCACTACGGCATGCTGCGGCAGCGGGTCGGCGTGCCGGGACGGCGCCGGTACGAGCGCGTCGATCCCAGCCACAGCTGGAACTCCAACAACATCGCCACGAACGTCCTGCTCTACCACCTGCAGCGGCACAGCGACCACCACGCCAACCCGACCCGCCGCTACCAGACGCTGCGCGACTTCGCCGAGTCGCCGGTGCTGCCCACCGGGTACGCCGGGATGATCGTGCTGGCGCTCGTCCCGCCGCTGTGGCGCCGGGTGATGGACCCGCGGGTGCTCGCCCACTACGGCGGGGACATCTTGCGCGCCAACATCCAGCCAGGCAAGCGGGCGAAGGTCCTGGCCCGGTACGGAACCCGCGTCACGGCGGCCACGCCGGTGATCGCCGACACCCGCGGCGACGCCACCGAAGGCGGCAGGTGCCCCGGCTGCGGGTACGTCTACGACGAACAGCGCGGCGACCCGCGGGAGGGCTTCCCGGCCGGCACGCCGTGGGCGGCGATCCCGGACTCCTGGTGCTGCCCGGACTGCGGCGTGCGCGAGAAGGTCGACTTCGTGGCACCGGGGCGGGTGGGCCCGGCCGGGCCCTAGAATGCCGGTCATGAGCAGGGCGGTTCCGGTGCCGGCGGAAGGTGGTCAGCACCGGCAGCCGATCATCGCCGCGGCGATCGAGCTGACCGCGCGCTCCGGGTGGCAGGCGGTCACGATGGCCCGGCTGGCCGAGCTGGCGGGCGTCAGCCGCCAGACCGTGTACAACGAGATCGGTTCCAAGCCCGCGCTCGCCGAAGCGATGGTCGCGCACGAGCTCGACCGGTTCCTCTCGGTGGTCGCCGCCGCGTTCGACCGCCACCCCGACGACCTGGTCGAGGCGATCCACGACGCCGTCCGCGCGGTCCTCGAGCTCGCCGACGACCACACGCTGCTGCGCGCGATCGCCTCGGCGACGCACGGCACCGCCCCCGATCTCCTGCCCCTGCTGACCACCGACGCGAGCGCGCTGCTCACCCAGGCGAAGGCGGTGCTGGCCGTCCGCGTGGCGGCCTACCGGCCACCACTGGCCGACGACCGGGTCGCGGTGGTGATCGACCTGGTCGTCCGGGCGGTCCTCTCGCACGTGATGCAGCCGTCGGACTCGCCCGCCCGGACCGCGGACGCCTTGGCGTGGGTGGTCGCGCGGGTTCTCGGGGTCACGGCGAGTCCGTCGCTGCGGCATACGTAGGTCTGTCCGGTGTCACCGCGGGCCATCCGCCGGTGCCCGTCCGGACCGCTCCGGCGGCGTCGCGGCCACCCGCCTAGCGCAGACCGTGCCGGTCCAGCCACGCCGCGATCGCCGCGGCGATCTCCTTCGGCCGGTCCTCCTGGGCGTGGTGCCCGGCCTCCCCGCACGCGACGACGTCGAGCGCGGCGATGTGGTCCGCGCACCACCGCGTCATCTTCTCGCCGATCAGCAGCGTCGGCGAGCCTTCGAACGTCATGAGCAGCTTCGGGGTGCTCTCGCTGGTGGCGAGCCACTTGTCGTAGGCCTCGACGCGCGCGACCAGCTCGGCCGGTTCGCCGCTCAGTGGCAGCTGGCGCGCCCAGGCCAGCACCGGGCGGCGGCTTGCGGGCGTCGGGAACGGGGCGAGGTAGGCGGCCAGGTCGTCGCCGGCCACCGGGGTGCGCACGCCGCCGGTGTACGCCTGGCGGATGAACAGGTCCTGGGCCAGCACCATGTCCTCGCCGGCCCCCGGGGTGCGGATCTTCCGCGACCGCTCCGCCGCCTGCGGCGTGAGGTCGTCCCACTCCATCGGCTTGACGATGGTCTCGAAGAACGCCAGCCCGCGGACCCGGCCGGGATGGCGGTTCGCCCAGTCGAAGGCGAGCGCGCCGCCCCAGTCGTGGCCGACGAGGACCACGCCGTCCAGGCCGAGCGTGGCGAACCAGGCGTCGAGGTGGTGGGCGTGGTCGGCGAAGGTGTACGCGATGTCGGGCTTCGGGGAGCGGCCCATGCCGATGAGGTCGGGGGCCAGCAGCCGCCCACCGCCGACGTGCGGGAGGACGTGGCGCCAGCTGTGCGACGAGCCCGGGTTGCCGTGCAGGAAGACGATCGGGGTGCCGGTGCCGGTCTCCTCATGGTGCACCATGACTGTCCTTTCCGGACTCCAGCGGGGTGTCGAGGAGGAGGGTGAGCTCGCGCGCCAGCGCCGCGGTGCGCTCGCCGCGCCGGCCGCCGAGCGGGGCGAGGAGCCGGTCGAGCAGCTCGGCCACGGTGGCGATCGCCGGCTCGGTCACCTCGCGGCCGCGGGCGGTGAGGCGCAGCCGGACCGTCCGGGTGTCCGCGGGGTCGCGGGTGCGTTCGACGAGCCCTCCGGCGTCGAGCGTGCGGGCGAGTTTGGAGACGTAGAGCGCTTCCAGCCCGGTGTGGTCGGCCAGTTCCCGCTGGCTCGGGCTCGTCCCGGCGCGCTCCATCCCGGCGAGCGAGGCCAGGAAGACGTACTGCGCGTGCGTCAGCCCGGCGGGGGCGAGCGCGCGGTCCACGGCCACCCGCCACTTCGTCGAAAGCCGCCACACAAGATGCCCGGGAGTGCTCATGCCGGATACAGTACATGGCTACTAAGTACATGGCTACTATTTCCATCTGGAGTGGCCATCGGAGGCTTCGGCGTCAGCCGGCGAGCTCGCGGATGCGCTCCATGGCGCGCCGGACCTCGGCGAAGCCGGTGGTCAGCGGGCTCAGCCCGATGCGGATGCCGTCGGGACGGCGGAAGTCGATCAATACGCCGTGGTCGATGAGGACGCGCGAAAGCCGCTCGGCGTCCGGGTGGCGAAGGGTGACATGCCCGCCCCGGCGCGCGTCGTCGCGCGGCGAGGCGACCGTGAACCCGAGCGGGACGAGCCACGCGTCGGCGAGGGCGATCACCCACCGGCCCAGCGCCACGGCCTTGGCCCGCACGCGGTCGATGCCCGCTTCCGCCAGCAGCGCCACGCCTTCCCGGACGCCCACCATGCCGAGCACCGGCGGCGTGCCGGACAGCGCCCGCCGGATGCCGGGTGCCGGAACGTACTCCGCGGCCATGCCGAAGGTGTCGGCGGCGCCCATCCAGCCGGTGATGGGCTGGCCGAACTCCGCGTGGTGGCGGGCGTTGGCGTAGAGGAACGCGGGCGCGCCCGGCCCGGCGTTGAGGAACTTGTAGGTGCAGCCGACGGCGAAGTCGGCGCCCGCCGCGTCCAGCTCGACGGGGATCGAGCCGACGCTGTGGCAGAGGTCCCAGACGACGAGCCCGCCGCGTGCGTGCACCAGCCGCGTGACGGCGGCCAGGTCGGTGATCGCGGCCGTCCGGTAGTCCACATGGGACAGGGTCACCACCGCCGTCCGCGGCCCGGTGGCCGCGGCGACGTCGTCGCTCTCGGCCCACCGGACGGTGAGCCCGAGTTCGGCGGCGACGCTTTCGACGAGGAACCGGTCGGTGGGGAAGTTCGCGGCGTCGGTGACGATCTCGTCGCGGCCGGGCCGCAGCGCGACGGCGGCCCGGAGCGCCTTGTAGAGGCACACGGACGTCGAGTCGGCGACGATGGTCTGCCCCGCCGCGGCCCCGAGCGCGACCCGGCCGAGCTCGTCCCCGATCTCTTCGGGGAGGGTGAGCCAGCGCTCGTCCCAGGACCGGATGAGCCGTGCGCCCCACTCGTGGGTGACCAGCTCCTGCAGCCGCTCGGCGGTGGCCCGCAGCGGACGGCCGAGCGAGTTCCCGTCGAGGTAGGCGACGACGCCGGGATCGGCGATGGGCACGAACCGCTCGCGGAAGGCGGCGAGCTCGTCGGCGGCGTCGAGGCGCTCGGCGGCCTCGGGCGAAAGATCGGCGGCGGTCAGCGATTCTTTTCCTTCACCCGCACCGTTTCCTTGCGCACCTCGGCCTGGGTGGCGCGCTCCCGCACCAGCCAGTCGGGGCTCTCGGCCTTCAGCGCCTCGATCTGCTCGGTGGTGAGCGGCTCGGTGATGCCGCCGCGGGTGAGGCCGCCGATGGAGACGCCCAGCTTCGCCGCGACCACCGGCCGGGGGTGCGGGCCCGTGCGGCGCAGCTCCCGCAGCCACTCCGGCGGGTCGGCCTGCAGCGCGTTCAGCTCGTCGCGCGTGACCACGCCCGCCTGGAACTCGGCGGGAGTGGCTTCGAGGTACACGCCCAGCTTCTTCGCCGCCGTCGCGGGCTTCATGGTCTGGGCGGTTTTGTGCGACGTCATGCCGTCCAGGGTAGCCAGCGTCACTCCCGGTAACCTGACCCGGTGACCTCTTTCAAGCTCGCGTACGTCCCGGGAGCGACGCCCGCCAAGTGGGTGCGGACGTGGGGCGAGCGGGTGCCGGAGGTGCCGCTGACCCTCGTCCCGGTCGCCGCCGCGGACGCGGCCGGGCTGCTGCGCGCCCGGGACGCCGACGCCGCGCTGCTGCGCTCGCCGATCGACCGGGACGGCCTGCACGCGATCCCGCTCTACACCGAGACGACGGTCGTCGTGGTGCCCAAGGACCACCTGATCGCGGCGGCGGACGCGGTGTCCACCGTGGACCTGGCGGACGAGGTCGTGCTGCATCCCCTCGACGACACGCTGGAGTGGCCGTCGTTGCCGGGCCGCCCGGCGGTCTCGCGGCCCGAGACGACGGCGGACGCGATCGAGCTGGTCGCGGCCGGGGTCGGGGTGCTGGTCGTCCCGCAGTCGCTGGCCCGGCTGCACCACCGCCGTGACCTCACCTACCGGCCGGTCGGGGACGCGCCGCAGTCGAGCGTCGCGCTGTCGTGGCTGGAGGAGGAGACGACCGACCTGATGGAGCAGTTCATCGGGATCGTCCGCGGCCGGACGGTGAACAGCACGCGCGGGCGGGCGCCGGCCCCGGCCGAGCGCAAGCGCCCGGAGCGCAAGCCCGCCGCGGCCAAACCGGCGCGGCGGAGCGCGGCCGGCGGGGGAAAGCGGCGCCGCCGGGGCTGAGCCCGGACTCCTACGACGTCGTGCAGACGCAGTTGCCGTCGGCGCGGTCGGGCAGGTCGGGGTCGTCGAACCAGTGGCCGTCCTCGCCGAGGTAGCGGAACTGCAGGACGGTGCCGGGCGCCACGTCGACCGACGCCGAGCGGCGGCCGTTGGACCGCGGCGTGAGGTGGTGGCGGCCGGGCGTCCAGTCGTTGAACGAGCCCACGACGCTCACCCGGCCGGGCGGCGCGCCGACGGGGAGGCTGAAGGTCACGCGCTGGGTGCCGGCCCGGCTCTTGCTGATCTTGATCACTGGTGGGCCTTTCGCGGAAGCGGGTTTCGGGAAGCGTGCTCGGCACTGAGCGCCGACATGATCGCACAGCTGTGACGATTCGGTCACGCCCAGTGCCCGATTGGGTTACGGGGCCGCTCAACGGTCCGCCACCGACCGGGTGGTCCTCGGGTGAACCATGATCATCCGGGGGTTGCCGGCGTTCGGCGGTGGGAAACTGACAGCCGTGACCGTCGCCGCTGATCGTCAAGTCAAGGACCCGTGTGCCTGGCTCAGCGCCGTCACCCACGAGCTCGCCGACGCCCCTCCGGCCGACACGCGAGCGGTGCTTATGACGGTGTGGGACGGGTTGGTCGCCGCCCGCTTGGCCGGGCTGTACGCCGCTGCCGCTTCGCCCCGCTGGCGGGCGAGACAGCGCCACGCCGAAGCGGTCGAGTTCGATCTCGCCGTGCTGCTGGCGCGCAAGTGCACCGTCGGCACCGGCCTGGCCATCCCGGCCCGGCTCCCGGGCGCCGCGGTCGCCTGGTCGGTGGAACGCGCCGACGCGGCGATCGCGGCGGTGGTTTCCTTCTGCGGCACGGCGGAAGCGATGCTGCGCCGCGCGGGCGAGCTGACCCCGGTGTGGGAGGACAGCCTGCTCGGCCCGGTCGCGCTGACCCGCTGGCTGGCGGACTGCTGGACGGGCCGCCACGCGGGCTGCCCGCTGCGGCTTCCGGTGCCGCCGCCGCCGTGGTGGCGGTGAACGGCGTGTCCGTCAGGTCAAGGCTGGTGCCGACGCAGAGAGGAGGCCGAGGGTGACCGACCCGTGTTCGAGACTCCCGGAGGCCACCCGCGCGGCGGTGCGCGCGGTCCTGCTGGCCGAGCTGACGGCGGCAGGACGGCGCGCCCGCGCGGCAGGCCGCTCACCCGAGACCCTGACGGCGGTGTTCGAGGCCCGCCGCCGCTCCGTCGAGGACGGCTGACCGGTCCGCGGCTCACCGGGGCCGCTGGGCCGGCCGCCCGCGGTGGTGCTGGTTGCGGTCGTGTTGGTCGCTGTGGTGCTGGTTGCAGTCGTGCTGGTCGCGGCGGTGCTCAGCGGTCCAGGATCGCCAGGACCGCCGCCACGATCGCCCCGACCCGTTCCTCGTCCGCCAAGGCCGCCGCCAGCCAGTTCTCGCAGGCCGGCTCCTGCTCGCCGAACACCTTCTGGACCACCGTCGTCACCGCCGTGGCCGGGGCCTCTCCCCGGTTCAGCCGCGTCTCGATCGCCCGCAGGGCCTCTTCCGCCAGCCCCGCCAGGCGGGCGTCCGCCAGCTCGTGCTCGGCGACCAGCGCCAAGGCCGGCCACTCCGCCGGCGTCGGGGCGACCGGGGCCTGCTTGTGCCCGAGCGGCCGCTCGACGTGCTCCGCGTGCCACGCCGGGCGGGTCCGCATCGCGGCCAGGACGCGGCCGACTTCGCGGTCGAGCGTGTCGCGGGCGGGTGGTGGCTCGCCGGTGAGCTCCGCGCGCCGCGCCGCCCAGCCGTCGAGGGGCCACAGCTCGGCGCCCGCCGTGGCCGGGACGCCCACCCAGAGCAGGATCTGCACCGCCAGGTCGCACAACCACGGGTCGCCTTCGAGCTTGTCGGCCAGCCACGAGGGGAGGCGCGGGCGCTGCAGCGCCCCGATTTCCCCGCGGCGACGGCGGTGCGCGTCGACCGTCGCCGGGGTCAGGCGGGTCGCCAGCCAGCCCTCGAGGTTGTCGATCGGGCCCGTCGCGCGCCGGAGCGCGTGGTCGACCACCGCCTCCACGTCGTCGTGGAACCGGTCGAGGCAGTCCGGGCGCAGCCACTCGAGCCCGCGGGCGCAGTCCGCGTGCCGCCGCCGGTGCTCCAGCGGCTTGGTGATCCGCGTGAAGACCAACGGCCACGCCACGGTGTAGACCCCGCCGCGCAGCCGGGCGAGGGCGCGGGGCCGGGCGGCCGCCGCCGAGCCGGCGAGCAGGCCCTCGCGGGCCAGCCGCCGGATGCCGGCGACGTCGGCCGGACCGGTAGTGTCGAGCACCCTTCCTCCCCGATGCCGACGCGAAGTCGACGGAAAAATGGTCGGGCAGCCGCCGATGCGGAAAAGGCCGCGCGCGGGCCGAAATCATCGGGAACTGGCCATCGGCTGGCCACTGGCGGAATCACCTGATCGGCGCAGCCGGTGCCGCCGATCGCCGCGAAGTGCCCGTGTCACAATGGAAATCCCATGGCACAGGAGAACGGGCTGCTCCGGGAACTCACCACGTTGCGGCGCGGCTGGGGATTGGAGGCCGACCGGCTGCGCAGCCGGCTCGGGCCGCTGGTTTCCGGCTGGTGTGAAATCCACCGGACAACGAGCGATCGCGATGCGCGCCGCGTGTTGCGCGAAGCCATTTCCGCCGCGATCGCCGAATTCCCGGCCGACGACAAGCTGGCGGTGAACGTCGCGCTCGGCATCGCGCCCGGCGCGCAGCACGCCCTGCTCAGCGACCGGATCGGGGTGCTCGCGGATCAGCTGCGCGTCTCCGAACGCACGGCCCGGCGCCGCGTCGACCGGTCGTTCGCCCGGCTCGCCGCGGAGATCGAGGCCGGTACGCGGCCGGGTGCCGCCGAGCCCGGCCCGGACGACGGCTGGTTCGTCAAGCGGCTCAAGGTGCTCGTCCGGCTCGACACCGCCGAGCCGGAGGTGACCGAGGAACGGCTGATCGTGGCCACCCGCGACGCCCTCGCCCGGATCTCCGCGCAGTTCACGGTGCCGCGCACCGAAGACGGCCGCGACGGCGAGCGCGACGTCGCCGTGGACGCCCGGCACGGCGTCCGGATCAGCGCGGGCACCCGCGAGGGCCAGCGGCACTTCCGCTGGCTGCTCGACCTGCCGCGCCCCCTGGACCGCGGCGACACCCACACGTATTCGCTGGCCTACCGCATCCGCGACGGCCTGCCGATCCGGCCGTCGTACGTCTTCGTGCCGCTGGTGACGTGCGAGTCGTTCGAGGTCCGCGTCCGCTTCGACCCGCGGCGGCCACCGCGGGTGGTGTGGCGGCTCGACCGCGTCCCGCCGTCGGTGCTCGCCGACCCGCCCCAGCCGGGCGCCGCCCTGCCACTGGACGGCGCGTGCGAGGTGGCGCAGGAGTTCGCCGCGCCGCAGCTCGGGTACGCCCACGGGCTGCGGTGGGTGCCCGGCGGAGATCCCGCCTGAACATGGTGCGGCGGTCGCTGACCAGCACGGCACCGGTGTTCGGTTGACGACATCCGGCGGCTGACCGATACTTGCTGACCGGAGGTACGGTCAGTCAACGTCCATATTGGACATCTCGCCGGCGCGAAGCCCGTGCCAGCCAAGCAACCTGGGGAAAATCATGACCATCCTGGTGACCGGTGCGACCGGCAACGTCGGCCGGAACGTCGTAGACCTGCTGGTGCGGGCGGGTGCCGACGTCCGCGCGACCTCGCGCGACCCGGACGCGCTCGACGTGCCGGCGGGGGTCGACGTCCGCCGAGCGGACCTCGCCGAACCGGAAACGTTCGAGCAAGCCCTGCGGGGCGTGGAAAAACTCTTCCTCTACACCCAGCCGGCCGGGGTCGAAGGGGTGCTGGAAGTCGCGAAGGCCGCCGGGGTCGGGCACGTCGTCCTGCTGTCCTCGCTGGCCGCCGCCGGGCGCGATCCGGACCACTGGATCGCGCGGTGGCACCTGGCCGAAGAGGCGGCGATCGAGCGGTCCGGGCTGGCGTGGACGTTCGTCCGGCCGGGCGCGTTCGCCGCGAACTCCTTGCAGTGGGCCGAGTTCGTCAAGAAGGGCGAGCCGGTGCCGATCCTCTACGCCCACTCCTACCTGTCCTCGATCCACGAACGGGACATCGCCGAGGTGAGCACGTGCGCGCTGCTGCAGGACGGCCACGCGGGCGCGAAGTACCACATCACCGGGGGCGAAAGCATCACCCAAGCCGAGCAGCTCGCCCTGATCGGCCGGGCGATCGGGCGTGAACTGGCCTTCGTGGACCTCACCGGCGACGCCGCACGGGCGGACTTCCGCGCGCGGATCGGCGGGCGCTTCGAAGAGCTGGTCGCGGAGGGGACGGTCGGGCGCGGGGACGCGTCGAGCATCATCGAGACGCGGATCCGCTACTACGAAGAAGCGCTCGACGGGCCGGAGGAGATCGACCGCACGGTCGAGAAGGTCCTGGGCAAACCGGCGCGCACCTTCGCCGAATGGGCCGAAGACCACAAGGCGGACTTCACGAACTAGGCACACCACCGACCCCGCCGCCGCGGGAAGTGTCCCGCGGCGGCGGGGTTCGCGCTGTGCGGCGGAACCCGGGGCGGCGGGCGGGGATTACCAAGTGAGGGGATGCGCGGCCGGTCGTCCCCTGGCTAACGTTCCCGGTCCGAGCCACACCCGCTCGCCGCACGCGGGCGGGTCGCCGCATTCCTCGCGCAAGGGGGCGCCATGACCACCGCCGACACCGTCGTGTTCCCGCAGGACCGCACTTGCCCCTACCAGCCGGCTCCGGCCTACCTGCCGCTGGCCGGCCAGAAGCCGCTGGCCCAGGTCGCGCTCTACGACGGACGGCGCGTCTGGGCGATCACCAGCCGGGACGTCGCCCGCCGGCTCCTGATCGATCCCCGGATCTCCAGTGACCGCACCAATCCGGCGTGGCCCATGATGTTCGCCAGCATCGCCGCCACCGTCAGCGATGCCCAGCAGAAGGTGATGAAGATCGTCACCGCGCTGGTCGGGGTGGACGGCGCGGTGCACAACGCCCGGCGCAAACTGCTGATCCCCAGCTTCACGACCCGGCGGATCAACGCGCTGCGCCCGCGGATCCAGGCCATCGTCGACCGGCAGCTGGACGAACTGGTCGCGGCCGGCCCGCCCGCGGACCTGATCGCCGCGTTCGCCGGGCCGGTGCCGGTGACCATCCTCTACCGGCTGATGGGCATCCCCGACGGCGACCACGAATACTTCGAGAAGACGTCGCACCAGCTCGCGGCCGGCCCGGACGCCAACGCGGCGTACGACGAGCTCATGGCCTACATGGACCGGCTGATCGCGGAGAAACGGCGGAACCCCGGCGACAGCGTCCTCGACGACCTCCTCGCCGAACGCGGCACCGAAGGCGGCGTCGACGAGGAACTGATTTCCACGCTGGTCCTGCAGGTGGCCGGCGGCCACGGCACCACCGGGACCATGATCTCGCTCAGCACGTTCGTCCTGCTGCAGAACCCGGAGCGGCTCGCCGAGCTGCGCGCCGACCCGTCGCTGCTGCCCACCGCCGTGGACGAGCTGCTGCGGGTGCTGTCCATTCCGGACGGTGTTTCCCGGCTGGCCGTCGACGACATCGAGGTCGAGGGCGCCACCATCCGCAAGGGCGACGGCGTGTTCTTCATAACCTCGCTCATCAACCGCGACGAGAACGTCCACGAGGAGCCGGACGCGCTCGGCTGGCACCGCACCACCGCCCGGGACCACGTCTCGTTCGGGTTCGGCGCCCACCAGTGCCTGGGGCAGAACCTCGCGCGCGTCACGATGGAAATCGCCCTCGGCCGGCTGCTCGAGCGCCTGCCCGGCCTGCGGCTCGCGGTGCCCGCGGCGGAGATCCCGTTCAACCCCACCGCGGGGTTCCAGGTGCTGACCGAACTTCCGGTTGCCTGGTAGGGAAAGTGGACGACTCCCTCGACCGGCGCACCTTCCTCACCGCCGCGGCGCTCGGTTCCGCGGGCGTCGCGGTGGGGGTGAACCTGCTCGGTCCGAGCGCGGCGGCGACCGGTGCCCCGGCGCCGACCGTGGCGCCGCACTTCGGGCTCACCAAGTTCCTCGACCCGCTGCGGATCCCGCCGGTGATCCAGGCGCATTCGCGGCGGTACCGGGGCGAGCTCACGGTCACGATGACCCCCGCGCGGACGCGGCTCCACTCGCAGCTGCCGGAAACCACCCTGTGGACCTACGACGGTCACTTCCCCGGCCCCACCATCGAAGTTCGCGCCCACCAGCGGCTCCGGGTCGCGTGGGCCAACGAGCTCGGCGGCACCGTCCCGCTGGTGGCGGTGCGGGCGCCGTACGCGGTGCCGACGCCGGCGAACCGGCCCGGCTACCGCGCCGCGGACGGCAGCCTGCCCGACGGGGTGGAGCTGGTCGAAGGGGTCGCCGAGCTGCCGCCGTGGAACGTCGTGCACCTGCACGGCGCGCTGACCGACGCCGGCAACGACGGCTGGGCGCACAACGGGATTTCCCCCGGGCGCACGCAGCTCACCGAGTACCCGAACCGCCAGCCCGCCACCGCGCTCTGGTACCACGACCACGCGATGGCCGTGACCCGCTTCACCGTCTATTCCGGACTCGCGGGGCTGTACCTGATCCGCGACGACGAAGAGGACCGGCTGCGGTTGCCCAGCGGCGACCACGAAATCCCGCTGGTACTGGCCGACCGCAACTTCGACACCGACCCGGCGACCGGCGCGCTCACCGGGCGGCTGCTGTTCAAGTTCCAGTACCTGCCCGCCTCCGGCACGACGGCGCCGGTCACCGGCCCGTTCACGCTCGTCAACGGCGGCATCTGGCCGCACCTGGACGTCGACGCGCGCTGGTACCGCTTCCGCGTGCTCAACATGGCGAACGGCCGGTTCTTCCGCCTCGACCTGGTCGACGAGGCGGGCACCGTGCACAACGACGCGGTCCGGATCGCCGGCACGGACGCGGGCCTGCTGCCCGCACCGGCGGCGGTGCCGGCGGGCGGGCTGACCCTGACCCCGGCCGAGCGCGCCGACCTGCTGATCGACTTCAGCCGGTTCCCCGGGCAGCGCCTGCGGCTGGTCAACACGGGTGCCTCGATCGAGCCGAACATCATGGAGTTCCGCGTCGAAAGCCGCCGCCGTCCCGAACCGTTCCGGCCGCCGGCCCGGCTGTCCACTTCCTACGTCCGGCTGGCGGAGGGGGTGACCGTGCCGGCGGACCACGACGAGGTGTTCGTGGCGACGACCCCGCCGGGCGTGGCGGGCCGGCCGCACCCGGAAATGTGGGAGCTGGCCGAGATCACCGACCCGGCCGAGCTGCCGGCGCGGTTCCCGGCGGAGGGCGTCCTCCAGCTCACCGACCCGGCGATGGGCCACGTGCGCACGTTCCGCAAGGTGGCCCACCTGTTCGACGACACGACGACGATCTTCGTCGACCGCGGCCGCTGGGTGGTGTGGAACCTGATCCAGCTCGGCGGCGCCCCGCACCCGATGCACATCCACATGGCCCGCTTCCAGCTGCTGACCAGACGCAAGTTCGCCGACCTGACGGCGTTCGACATCGCGGCGGGCGGCACGTCCCGGCCCCTGCCCGCCCCGGCCGACGGCCCGGCGATCGAGAAGCACGAAGAGGGCTGGAAGGACACGTTCACCCTGTGGGCGGGGGAGTGGATCCGCGTCGCCGGCCGCTTCGAGGAGGCGACCGGCGAGTTCATGTACCACTGCCACATCCTGGACCACGAGGACGAGGGCATGATGCGCCCGTTCGTCGTCCACCCGCCCGAGGTCAGCCGGTTCCACCGGCACGCAGGCCGCACCGGCCACCACCCGGCCCCGCCCGGCCACGGCGGGCACTAGCCGAGCACGGCGTGACGCTCCAGGAACCTCGCGACCTCCGACGGATCCTCCAGCGGCAGCGGGTAGACGACGAGCCGGTCCACGCCGAGGGTCGCGTAGCGCTCGGCGGCGCGAGCGTCCACCTCCACCGGGTCGAGGGGGAGGTAGCTGATCTCCAGCCGGCCGAGCCGGGCCGGGCGGTCGACCTCGCCGGCGGCCCGGCGCAGCCCGGCGAGGTGGCGGGGCAGGTCGTCGAGCCCGCCGTTGCCGAACCAGCCGTGACCGCGGGACACCGCGCGGCGGAACGCGGCGGGACTGTGCCCGCCGACCACGATCCGGGGGCGCGCCGGGCGCGGGTGCGCGTCGACGTCGCGGAACTCCACGAACTCGCCCCGGTACGCCGGTGCCGGGTCGGTCCACAGCGCGGTCATCGCGTCGAGGTACTCGTCGGTGCGCCGGCCCCGCTCGGCCATCGCCACCCCGAGAGCGCGCAGCTCGGGTTCGAGGTAGCCGGCCCCGACGCCGAGCAGCAGACGGCCGCCGCTGAGCACGTCGAGGCTCGCCGCCTGCTTGGCGAGGACGAGCGGGTTGCGCTGCGGCAGGATCACGACGCCGGTGCCGAGTTCCAGCCGCTCGGTGACGGCCGCGACGTAGGACAGGTGCACCAGCGGGTCGAGGATCGGGTCGGTCGGCTCCATCGGCGACTGCGGCACCCGCGGGCTCGGCAGCACCACGTGATCGCCCGCCCACCACGACGCGTACCCGAGGTCCTCGGCCAGCCGCGCCAGACGGACCGTCTCGGCCGGGCCCAGCGTCGCCTTGGCGTTCAGTCCCGCCACTCCCAGTTGCATGGTTCTCGCCCTTCGCCGTGCCCGAGGCCCGTTGTCCGATGTCCGTTGTCCGTTGTCCGTTGTCCGATGTCCGGGGTCATCGTCGGGCCGTCCGGTGCCGGGCGTCCAAGACCGGCCGCTATAGCCTGGGGCTATGGATGTCCACGTCCGGGACCTGCGCTACTTCGTCGCGGTGGCGGAGGAACTGAGCTTCACCCGGGCCGCCGGGCGGCTGTTCATCGCCCAGCCGTCGCTGAGCAAGCAGATCCGCCGGCTGGAGACGTCGCTGCGGATCCCGCTGTTCGAGCGGGACCACCGCACGGTGGCCCTCACCGCGGCCGGGGCGGCGCTGCTGCCGCAGGCCCAGCGGATCATCCGGCAGTGGGAGGACGCGCAGAGCGAGCTCGCCGAAGTGGCCGCCGCGCGGCGGACGACCTTGACGGTCGGGTTCCACACCCGGATCGGCCGCGGCCTCATCCCGAACGTCACGGCGAAGATGGCGAAGTCGCTGCCGGGCTGGACACTGCTGTTCCGGCAGATCGCGTGGAGCGATCCCACGGTGGGGCTCGCCGACGGCGAGGTCGATGTGGCCGTCGCCTGGTTGCCGGTCCCGGCCGGGTTCGCGCGGAAGGTCGTCGCCACCGAGGACCGCTGGGTGGCCCTGCCGTCCGGACACCGGCTCGCGGCCCGGGAAACCGTTGCGCTGGACGAGCTGGCCGAAGAGCCGTTCATCGCGCTGCCGCGTTCGGCCGGGCCGCTTCGCGAGTTCTGGCTGGGGAACGACCGGCGGGCGGCACCGGCGCGGGTCGTCGCCGAGGCCGAAACGGCCGAGGAATCCCTCGAAGCCGCCGGATCCGGACTGGGTGTGGTGCTGCTTTCCGCAGGGAACGCGCAGATCTACCAGCGCGACGACATCGTGTGCCGCCGGGTGACGGGGCTGCCGCCCGGTGAACTCGCCGTCGTCTGGCGGGCGGGGGACGAGCGTCGCGCCGTGCAGGTGTTCGTGGAGGCGTGCGAGCGCTGCCTTTGCGCCGGGTGACGTTTCGCCCGACGCCGAATCGTCGGCGGCGAAAAGAAGCGAGGCCGGCGCGAGTTCTCCGCGCCGGCCTCGTCCACTCGTTCGTGGGGCGGGCGGGGCTCGAACCCGCGGCCAAGGGATTATGAGTCCCCTGCTCTAACCAACTGAGCTACCGCCCCCTCGCCTCGGCGCGCCTGCGCGCCCGAGGTTTGCATGCGCACAGGACACTCAGTTCGCTTCAAGTTATCACAGCGGCCATCCGGGCAGATCCGGTAGGCCAAACAGGTTGAAGTGGCCGCCGACCGGCCCATGCTCGTCTACGTTGCAAGGGCGTCGCCGCTGACCGGAACGGCGGGAGGAAGCAGCGATGGGTTCTGCCACCTCGTCCCGTTCCCGGGCGTCCTGGCTGGCGCTGCTGAGCGCGTTCACCGCGGGGGTGGGCCTTGGCTTCCTCGCGCACGAGTACCGGGAGGTCATCGTGGCGAATCCCGGGATCATCGGCCTGACGCTGCTGGTCGTGTTCGCCGCCGGCTACCTGATTCGCCTTGCGGTGCGCGCTTTGCGGCGTGCGGGTTCGCGCGTCGACACGATTTTGGCGGAGGAGCTGGAAAAGAAGCCTTCGCCCCGCCCGCGGTGACGGAAAGCCGTTGCGGGCCGGGCGAAAACCGCGGATTCCGCTCAGCGGCTGCCGCTGACGGGCATCGGCGTCACCGAGGTGTAGGGCGTCGTCGGGTCGACGGACGTGTAGGGCGGCGACGTCGGAGGTGGGCGTCGGGGGGCCCGACGCCGAGACCGGGGCGTAGACCGCGTAGTTGAACCAGATCTGGCCGGCCGGCTTCGGGGTGGCCTGGCCGGCCATCGCCCGCACCCGGAACGTCGTCGGCGTGGCGGAACCCTGCACCGTGCTGAGGAGATCGCCGACGTTCGGACCAGGAGGCGACCGTGTCCCGGAACCCGTCCGGTGCAGCACCGCGAAAGCGCTTTCCCGACGCTCGCTGTTCCGCGGGAGCGGCAGGTTCTGTACACATTGGACGAAGCGCGGTCACGCCGGCACGAGCTCCTGCTCCTCCTCGGCGGCGTACCGCCGGGCCAGCGTCGCGCAGACGATCAGCTGGATCTGGTGGAACAGCATCAGCGGCAACACGATCAGCCCCACCTGCGCGTGCCCGAACAGCACCGTCGCCATCGGCAGGCCGCTGGCCAGGCTCTTCTTCGACCCGCAGAAGACGATGGTGATCCGGTCCGCCCGCCCGAACCCCAGCACGCGGGCGCCCCGGCCCGTCGCGCCGAGGACCGCCGCGAGCAGCACGCAGCACACCACGACCAGCACGAGGAGATGACCCAGGTCGAGCCGGTGCCAGATGCCCTCCGTCATGCCCGCGCTGAACGCCGTGTACACGACCAGGAGGATCGAGCCGCGGTCGACGAGCTTCAGCGGCGCCGCGTGGCGGGTGATCCAGCCGCCGATCCAGCGGCGGGCCAGCTGGCCGGCCACGAACGGCGCCAGCAGCTGCAGCACGATCCCGAGCACCGCCGACCCGTCGACGCCCGCGCCGTCGCCGGCCAGCAGGAGGGCCACCAGCAGCGGGGTCAGCACGATCCCGGCCAGGTTGGACAGCGACGCGCCGCAGATCGCCGCCGCGACGTTGCCGCGGGCGATCGAGGTGAACGCGATCGACGACTGCACCGTCGAGGGCAGCACCGCCAGGAACAGCACCCCCGCCGCCAGCTGGGGCGGCAGCACCGACGCCGGCAGCAGGAACAGCGCCAGGCCGAGCAGCGGGAACAGCACGAACGTCGCCGCGAGCACCACCGCGTGCAATCGCCAGTGCCGCAGCCCTTCGAGGGCTTCCTGCGTCGACAGCCGGGCGCCGTACAGGAAGAACAGCAGGCCGACGGCGAGGGTGGTGGCGACGCCGAAGCCGCCGGCCACCGCGCCCGAAGCGGGCAGCAGGGTGGCGACGCCGACGGTGGCGAGGATCGCGAGGACGAACGGGTCTGGACGCAGGCGGGACATGGATCTCCTTCCGCAACCCATTCTCGGTGCGCCGGTGCTCATTCGGAACCCCGATGACCGGACTGACTGTCATCGCGGATCGCGATAGGCTGCCCCGGTGCTGGACCCCCGCCTCTGCCGTTCGTTCCTCGCCGTCGCCGAGACGCGCAGCTTCACCGCGGCCGCGCGGCGGCTGGGGGTCGGCCAGCCGACCGTCAGCCAGCACGTCCGGCGGCTCGAGCGCGACTCCGGCGGGCTGCTGTTCGCCCGCGACACCCACACGGTCGAACTCACCGCGCGCGGGCAGGCGATGCTCGGGTTCGCCCAGACCGTCGTCGACACCGAAGAGCGCGCGGAGCGGCACTTCCGCGGCGCGGAACTGCGCGGCCGAGTGCGCTTCGGCGTCTCCGAGGACTTCGCGCTCGGCGAGCTGCCGGAGATCCTGCACCGGCTGCGCCGCAGTCACCCGCTGGTGGACGTCGAGCTGACGGTCGAGCTGTCGGACGTGCTGGCGCAGCGGCTGCGCGCCGGGCAGCTCGACCTGGTGCTGGGCAAGCGCCGCCCGGGCGCGCACCACGGCCGGCTGCTGTGGCGGGAGCCGTTGGTCTGGATCGGGTCGGCGGCGACCGTGCTGGAGCCGGGCCAGCCGGTGCCGCTGGTGCAGTACCCGATGCCGTCGATCACGCGGCAGCTGGCGGTGGAGGTCCTCGAGCGGGCGGGCCTGGAGTGGCGGGCGGCGTGCCAGACGTCGAGCCTCACCGGCCTGCGCGCCGCGGCGGCGGCCGGCCTGGGGGTGACCCTGCACGCGCGCAGCCTGATCCCGGCCGACCTGGTCGAGCTCGACGGCTTGCCCGAGCCCGGCGACATCGAGTTCATGCTGCTGGCCAGGGAGTCGATGGCGGGCCCGGCCGCGGCGCTGGCGGAGTTCGTCCTCGAGCGGGTGCGGCGTTAGCTCTCTTCGCCGGTGAGCAACCGGCGCAGGCGGCCGAGCGCGCGGTGCTGGGCCACCCGGACGGCCCCGGGCGTGGATCCCACCGCGGCGGCCGTCTCCTCCGCCGAGAGCCCGACCACCACCCGCAGCACGACGATCTCCCGCTGCTTCGGCGGCAGCACGTCCAGCAGCCGGGCCAGCCGCTCGTTCAGCTCGAACCGCAGGGCCCGCTGCTCCGGACCGGCCAGGTCGCTCACGCCGTCCGGGACCTCGGGCACCGGGTCGGCGCGGTTGCGGGCCGCGGCGCGGTGGGCGTCGGCCACCTTGTGCTGGGCGATGCCGTAGACGAACGCGAGGAACGGGCGGCCCTGGTCGTGGTAGGACGGCAACGCGGTGAGCACCGCGAGGCAGACCTCCTGGGCGACGTCGTCCGCCGAAGCGAACGAGCGCTCGTGGCGGCCGACGCGGGCGCGGCAGTACCGCACCACCAGCGGCCGGATGGTGGCGAGCAGGCGCGCGGTCGCCGCGTCGTCGCCGGCCATCGCGGCGGCCACCGGCTCGTCGTGGTGCCGCCAGTGCGGCGGGAACGCTTCGGCGGGCTGCGCCGCGGCGATCTCCCGGACGAGCGCCCGGCTGCGCACCCGCAGCAGCGTGCCCTCCACGTCGAGCCCGGCGCGCAGCGAGTCGTGCAGCGCGGCGTTGGACTCCCGCAGCTGCTCGGTGATCGCCCGATCCCCGTACCCGGTTGCCGGCATTTCGCTCACCTTTCCCTGTCCCGCTGATCACCGGACGGAGCGGCCCGGAGTCGCTTGAGGCGTTCCCGCACGTGGCGGAGGGTGGACCGGACGGTCGCGGGCGCGACCCGGAGGGCCTCCGCGATCTGGGACGGCGTGAACCCGTCGAGCGACCACGCCAGGACCATCCGCTGCTTGCCCGGGAGGGCGGCGAGCAGGTCGATCAGCCCCGCGTGCTGCTCGACCAGCCCGGTGAGCTCCTCGTCGTCCCGCGGGTCGCCCGCCAGGGTCCAGTCCGCCCGCGCGTCGCCCGGGGCGTCGATCAGCCGCCCGGCGACCCGGCGCACCCACGCGCGCGGGTCCTCCGCGGTCGGCCACGCCTCCAGCGCGTGCAGCATCGCCTCGGCGGCGACGTCACGCGCCGTCTCGACCTCGAACCCGGCCTTGCAGAGGAAGGCCACGAGAGCCGGGAAGTCGGCGCGGAAGAACGCGTCGAACTCGTCGTGACCGCACACGGCACCCCACCACCCCTCGCCCTCGCCCTCACAAGGACAGGTGCACTGAGGTGACCGCTACGTGTAACGATCCGATCAAGACTGCCCGGTAGGAGTAATGGACCGCGTTGCTTCGGTGACGGGTGGTGACGAGCAGGCGGGGGCAGTCGGCGGCCGGCGACGCGCGCGCCCGCGAACGGCGGGTTCCGGACACGCGGGCGCAGCGGTTCCCGGATACCGGGTTTCGATCACCCGTGACCGGAAACCCCCTTCGGACAACGCAGAAGCGGACCGGTGCCGTCCGGCCCGAGACCGCTCGGCGGGCGCTTGCCGCGCGCGGGCGTCGCCGATCGGGTGACGTGATCGACATCGAGATCCCCGGAAGAAAGGCGTACTCTCATGTGTTGCAGTCTTGGTTGCCCGGAGGGTGAGCCGGGGACCGAAGCCAAAACCCCCTTGACCCAGGCGGATACGCTCGCGCGTCCGCCGCGGTTAAGTCGGTTGACGCGCCCCAACAATGGGAAGCAGTAACAGTAAGACGAGGAGGTGAACGAAGGAAATGGAAGCCACGATGACGGGCTGGGCGGAACTCGCGGCCTGTAAGGACGAGGACCCGGAACTGTTCTTCCCGATCTCCGAGGTCGGCCCCGGCGCCCGGCAGACGGCGCAGGCGAAGGCCGTGTGCGCGCGCTGCCCCGTGCGCGCCGAATGCCTCGGCTACGCGCTCGACAACGGCCTCGACCACGGCGTCTTCGGCGGCATCACCGCGGACGAACGCCGCCGGCTGGTGCGCACCGCGCCCGAGCGGCACCGAGCGGCTTGACGCGCCGCCCCGGTGACCTCTTCCCGGCGGCCGCGAGTACCACCACCGAATCCGGAAGAAATCGATTCCGGCCGAGTGCGCGCCCGGGTGGGTGATTCCTCGTGAATCACCCACCCGGGCTTTTTCGGTGCGCGATATCTATGCGTTTCTTTGCATCTTTCCCGCGGACCCGTGGTCGTCGTGCTCTCCGGGCCACGTCTCCGGCAGGCCCCACGCCGCCGCCGTGGCCGACTCGAACGCGGCCATCGCCGTGATCCACCCGGCCTCGATGGTGAACAAGGTGACACCGAACCACCGGTGGTCGTGCTCTCCCGGGCGCTTCAGGTAGGTGGCCACCGCCGGCTGGCGGTTGGCGCGCACCGGCCGCATCCGGAACTGCCCGACGCAGTCCGGCGACGCCGGGGCCAGCGAATGCGAGAGCGCCCGGACGATCGAAGCGCGGCTGCCGAACCACAACGGGTACGGCGGCATGATGGCCTGCGCGTCTTCGTGCAGCAGCCGGGCGACCGCGGACGGGTCGCCGGCTTCGTACGCGGCGATGAACCGCTTCAGGAGCGCCGTTTCCTCGGCCGTCGCGTCGCCGACCGTCCACTCCGCACGCCGCGCGGGCAACCGCTCACGCAACGTCGCACGAGCGCGCTGGAGCGCGCTGTTCGCCGAAGCCACGCTCGTCTCCAGCAACGCCGCCGTCTCCTTCGCCGACCAGCCGAGCACGTCTCGCAGGATCAACGTCGCCCGCTGCCGCGGCGGGAGGTACTGGACGGCGGCGAGGTAGGCCAGCTCGATGGTCTCCCGCTCGACGACGGCGGCGCCGGTGTCGTCGGGGGCCGCGCCCTCGAGCAGCCGGTCCGGGTACGGCTCGAGCCACGGCAGGTCGGCCGCCGCGATCGGCCCGTCCGGCTCCCCGGCCGGGCCGAGCTGGTCGGGCAGCACGCGCCGCGGACGGCGGGCGAGGACGTCGAGGCAGGCGTTCGTCGCGATCCGGTAGAGCCAGGTGCGCACGCTCGCCCGGCCCTCGAACCCTTCGCGGCCCTTCCACGCGCGCAGGAACGTCTCTTGCGCGAGGTCTTCGGCGTCGGCCAGCGAACCGAGCATCCGGTAGCAGTGCACCTGGATCTCCCGGCGGTGCCGTTCGACGAGCGTCTCGAAGTCCCGCGCGTGCCCCACCCCGGGAACGCTAGCGCACCCGGACTGGGAAACTGCGGTGGTGAGCGGAACAGTGCTGGTGTTGGGCGGACGCAGCGAAATCGGGCTGGCCGTGGCGAAACGCCTGGTCAGCGGCGACGTCCGGCGGTTCGTGCTGGCCGCGCGGCCGGGCGCGGACCTGAGCGGGGAGGTGGCCGCGCTGCGCGAGGCCGGCGCCGAGACGGTGGAACCGGCCGAGTTCGACGCCGACGACCTCGCCGCGCAGGGCCCGTTCCTGGAGAAGGTGGCGGCCGAGCACGGCCCGCTGGAAACCATCGTGCTCGCCTTCGGCATCCTCGGCGACCAAGCGCGTGCGGAGCGCGACGCCGCGCACGCCGCCGCCATCGTGCACACCGACTACGTCGCCCAGGTCGGCGTGCTGACCCACGCGGCGAACCTGCTGCGCGCGCAGGGACACGGCCGGCTCGTCGTGTTCTCGTCGGTGGCCGGGGTGCGGGTGCGCCGCGCGAACTACGTCTACGGCTCCGCCAAAGCCGGCCTCGACGGCTTCGCGAGCGGTCTCGCCGACGCATTGCACGGCTCCGGCGTCCACTTGCTGCTCGTCCGCCCCGGCTTCGTGATCGGGCGGATGACCGAGGGCATGACGCCCGCGCCGTTCTCCAGCACCCCGGACCAGGTGGCCGAGGCGACGGTGGCGGCGCTGCGCCGCGGCCGCGGGGTCGTCTGGGTGCCCGGAATGCTCCGTCCGGTCTTCTTCGCGATGCGCCTTCTGCCTCGCGCCATTTGGCGCAAACTGCCGCGGTGACACGGTGAAGGCGGCTACTGTGGCCGGTGACACAGCACTGGGGAGTGCGCGAATCCCTACCCTGCGTGGCAAAACGGGCCGATCGGCCCGAACTTGCTCGGCCGATCGGGCAGCGTCACGAGTTTCCGACAACTTTCTCAGCTGATTCCCAGCAAACCCGGTGATCCTCGAAGAGGGGAAGTCGCCAGAGGGAAGCAAGGGGAACGTCGTGCTGTTGTCGTCGCGGGGGAGCCGCATCGGCGGCCGGGTCGCGCTCGGCGTCGTTTCGACGGTGGTGCTCGGGGCCACCGGCTACCTGTGGACGCAGCTGAGTTCCCTGGACGCCGGCATCGTCACCGCCGACGTCATCCCGCCGGCCGCTCAGGTCGACGTCGAGGACACCCCGCCCGGCGAGCCGCTGCGGGTCGCCCAGAACATCCTGCTCGTCGGGATCGACGCGCGAACGGACGCGTACGGCAACCCGTTGCCGCAGACCGTGCTCGACGCCCTCCACGCCGGGGGCGGCGACGACGGCGGCGACACCACCGACACGATCATCGTGGTGCACATCCCGGCCGGGGGCGCCGCGGCCACCGCCGTCTCGATCCCGCGCGACTCCTATGTGGACATCGCGGGCGGGTACGGCAAGCACAAGATCAACTCGGCCTACAGCCGCGGCAAGAACGCCGCGATGTCCGGTCTGCGCGCCCAGGGGCTCTCCGGCGCGCAGCTGGAGGTGGCGGCGAACGAGGTGGGCGCGAAGACCGCGATCCAGACCGTGGAGAAGTTCACCGGGCTGACGATCAACCACTACGCGGCGATCAACCTCGCGGGCTTCGACGCGCTGTCGCGGGCCGTCGGCGGCGTCGAGGTCTGCCTCAAGGCGCCGGTGCACGACAGCTACTCCGGCGCGGACTTCGCGGCCGGCCCGCAGACGCTGTCCGGCGCGCAGGCGCTCGCCTTCGTCCGCCAGCGCCACGGGCTGCTCAACGGCGACCTCGACCGCATCGCGCGGCAGCAGGCGTTCCTCTCCGGGATGGCGAAGAAGGTGCTCAGCGCGGGCACGTTCACCGACCCGTCGAAGCTGGGTTCGCTGGTCGGCGCGGTGCAGGGCTCGGTGGTGCTGGACAGGGGCTGGGACATCCTGAGCTTCGCGCAGCAGCTGCGGGGGATGACCTCGGGCGCGATCGCGTTCGCCACCATCCCGGTGCAGAGCCTGTCGCTGGCGACGCCGTCCGACGGCGACGCGGTCAAGGTCGACCCGGCGCAGGTCCAGCAGTTCGTCCGCACGGCGATCAGCACCGCGGCGGTCCGGGCGGCCGGCGACGACACGACCGGCGGCGTGAAGCCGGTGGCCGCCACGGCGACGACGGTGCCGACGCCGGGCACTTCGGGCACTCCGGGCACTTCGGACACGAAACAGCCGGCGGCCAGTACGGCCGCCGGCTGCGTCAACTGAGCCGCTCCCTCACACGAACGCGGACTGCCCGGTGATCGCCTTGCCGACGATCAGGGTGTTCATCTCGCGCGTCCCTTCGAAGGAGTAGATCGCCTCGGCGTCGGCGAAGAACCGCGCGACGTCGTACTCCAGCACGATCCCGTTGCCGCCGAAGATCTCGCGGCTCCAGGCGACCACCTCGCGCATCCGCGCGGTGACGAACGCCTTGGCCAGCGACGAGTGCTCGTCCTGGAAGATCCCCGCGTCCTGCAGGCGGGCGAGCTGCACCAGCATGCCCCAGGAGGCGGTGATGTTGCCGAGGCTCTTCACGAGCAGGTCCTGCACCAGCTGGAAGCGGGCGATCGGCCGGCCGAACTGCCGGCGCTCCTTGGCGTAGTCGAGCGCGAGCTCGTAGGCACCGACCATCACGCCCAGTGCCTGCCAGGCCACGCCACCGCGGGTGGCGCGCAGGATCTCGGCGACGTCGCGGAAGGAGTCGATGCCCTGCAGGCGGTTCTCCTCCGGCACCCGGACGTCGGTCAGGGTGATCTCGGCGTTTTCGACGATCCGGAACGCCGTCTTGCCCTGGATCTTCTCCGCCACGAAGCCCGGCGTGCCCTTCTCGACGACGAAACCCTTGACGTGGTTGTCGTCGAGGTCCCGCGCCCACACCACGACGTAGTCGGCGAAGGTCGCGTTGCCGATCCACTTCTTGGCGCCGTTGAGGACCCAGCTGTCACCGTCGCGCTTGGCGGTGGTGCGCATGCCGCCCGCGACGTCGGAGCCACCGAGCGGTTCGGTCATCGCGAACGCGCCGATCTTGTCCATCGCGGCCATCTCGGGGAGCCAGCGGTCGCGCTGCTCCTGGCTGCCGCCGGCGTAGATCGAGTACATCGCGAGTCCGTTGTGGACACCGAAGAACGTCGCCACCGAGGCGTCCGTGCGGCTCATCTCCATCGCCATCATGCCGGTGAGGAGGTGGCTGACCGCCGGCTTGTGCTCGCCGTAGCCCTCGTAGGGCAGGCCCGCGAGGCCCGAGTCGCGGAAGAGGCCGATGAGCTCCTTCGGGAAGGTGCCGGCTTCCCAGTTCTCGTTCACCAGCGGCTTGACGTCGGTGCGCATGAAGTCGCGGGCCCGCACCAGCAGCTTGCGCTCTTCGTCGCTCAGCAGCGTCTCGTAGTTGTAGAAGTCGGCGGTCAGCTGGCCTTCGAGTGCTTCCATGGTCATGTCAGTTCTCCTCCAATGCCGTCAGGACGGCGAGCTGCTTGCGGTCGCGCGTCTCGGCGAGTTCCGAGTACGTGGAGGAGCCGTAAGCCTTTTCGACGGCTTCGATGAGCCGTTCCTGCTCTTCGGGGCCCTGGCTGGGGGTGCCCAGCCCGGCCCACATCTTCTTCATGGACTTGCCGATGTGCTCGGCCATGTGCCGGTAGCCGCCGGGGCCACCGCCGAGGTGCGAACCGAGGAACGGCCCGACCGTGGCCCAGCGGATCCCGAGCGAGTTCGTGATCACCTTGTCGAGGTCTTCCGGCGTGACGACACCCTGCTCGACGAGGTAGATCGCCTCGCGGCTGAGCGCGTTCTGCAGCCGGTTGCCGACGAACCCGGCGATCTCCTTGCGTTCCACGACCGGCGTGCGGCCGAGGGAGGTGTAGAAGTCGACGGTCTGCCGCACGGACTCCTCGCTGGTGCGCTCGCCGGGGACCACCTCGACCAGGGGGATCAGGTGTGGCGGGTTGAACGGGTGGCCGATCAGGATCCGGCGGCCGTCGATCTCGCCGGTGAACGCGGTCGAGGGGATGGCGCTCGACGAACTCAGCAGCAGCGCGTGCTCCGGTGCTTCCTCGACGAGCTGCTTGAACAGGTCCTTCTTGAACTCGACGTTCTCCGGCCCGTTCTCCTGGACCACATCCGCTTCTTTCACTGATTCAGTGACGTTCTCGGCGATGTGGACGCGGCTCGCCAGCTCGCAGGCGGTCGTGCCGAGGTGCGGGGCGAACCGGGCCAGTGCCTGCGAGACGGCCTCGGCGAGGTCGGGACGGGGATCGGTGACCTGGACGGTCAGGCCGTGGTGGGCGAACAGCGCCGTCCAGGACAGGCCGATGGTGCCCGCGCCGATGACTGCGGCGTTCTTCATGCCTGGGCTCCCTTCAGGTAGTCGAAGACCGGCTTGACCGGGGCGAGCGTCAGGTCGGTGCGGATGTGGCTCGCGGAGACGACCTCCAGCACCGGCAGGTCGGCCAGCGGGGCCAGGACGTGCTGGAACAGCTGCAGCCGCGCCGGGCCGGTGTAGGCCTCCTTGACCACGACGTCGGAGATCTCGGTGCGGACCAGTTCCTGCACGCGCGGGGCGCCGTCGTAGCCGGGGATCGTCTTGAGCATGAACGTCGGGACGGTGATCTGGCGCTCGGCCTCGCGGGCATCCAGTTCGTGGTGCTTGTAGCCCATGGTCGCGGTGGCCACCCGCAGCGTCCCGTAGTCCAGGGTGCCCACGAGGACGCCGTTGTCGACATAGAGACCCGGGCTGCCGACGGTCTTCGGGTACGCGCTGACCTCGCGGCCGGATGCGGTGGCCGGGAAGTTGTCGAGGTACATCGCGTGCAGGTACTCGCCTCGCTCGCCGTCGAAGCTGACCTCGATCGCCTGGCCCGACTCGGTGTACGGGCCGTAGCCGGAGACGTCGCCCATCTTCATGACCTCGAAGCGCACCAACGGTTCTTCGATCCGCAGCGGCTCCGGGACGACCGCGCGCAGGGCGTCGGCGTCGGTGCGGTAGACGATGTTGAGGTACTCGCGGTCGGTGAACCTCGGGACCACGGGCGCGAACGCCGGGGCGGTCAGCGGGGTCGTCATGTGACGGCGGACTTCTTCGATCTTCATTGGCCTGTCCACTTCGGAGCGCGGCGCTCGGCGAAGGCGGTCATGCCTTCTTGGACGTCCCTGGATTGCATCAGTTTCTTGGTCTCTTCGCGCTGCAGGGCGAAGGCTTCGGCCTCCGAGCCGCGCACGATCTTCTTGACGGCGGCGAGCGCGAGCGGCGCGTTCTCCGCCAGCTTCTCGCCCAGCTGCAGCGCGACGGCGGCGGCGTCGCCGTTCGCGGTCACGCGGTTGACCAGGCCCAGCTCGCCGGCGCGGCGGCCGGTGACGGGCTCGCCGGTGAGCAGGAACTCCATCGCGAGGTGGTGGGGGATCCGCTTCGGCAGCCGGATCACGCCCCCGCCCGCGGCGATCAGGCCGCGCTTGACCTCGGGGAGGCCGAACTTCGCATCTTCGGCGGCGACGATGAGGTCGCAGCCCAGCGCCAGCTCGAACCCGCCGCCCATGGCGAACCCTTCGACGGCGGCGATCAGCGGCTTGGTGAGCTCGGCTTCGGTCAGGCCGCCGAACCCGCGGCCTGGGATTTCCGGCGACTCGCCCTTGAGCGCGGCCTTGAGGTCCATGCCGGCGCTGAAGGTGTTCTCGGCGCCGGTCAGGACACCCGTCCGGAGCGTGGGGTCGCTCTCGAGTTCGTCGAGGGCGGCGGCCAGCCCGGCCGCGACGGCGGCGTTCACCGCGTTGCGGGCCTGGGGCCGGTCGATCGTGATCAGCAGGGTGCTGCCGATCCGTTCGGTGCGTACTTCACTCATGACTTCCACTTCCCAAGGGGGGCACTTTCACGTGAAAGTGACCTGGAGTCGCCACTCCGGAACACTTTCACGTGAAAGTGGCGGTGGTTCGGACCAGTTCGGAGAGGACTTCGGCGGTGTCCTGGCCGGCCAGCGGGGCCAGGCGGCGGATCGAGCCGGGCGTCGCGGAGAACTTCACCGGGATGCCGACCGTGCGGATGGTGCCCTCGCTCGGGTGCTCGACGGTGTCCAGCAGGTGGCCGTCCCGGACGTACGGGTCCTCGTGGGCGTTGTCCAGTTCCAGGACCGGCGCCATCGGAATGCTGTGCTTCGCGCACACCTCGGCCCACTCCTCGGTGGTCAGCGCCGGGGCGCACACCGCGATCTGCTCGCTCAGCCACTCGTTGTCGGCGCGGTTGATGGCGTCGCCGTTCACGCGCGGGTCGGCGGCGAGGTCGGGCCGCTCGGCCGCGGCGAAGAAGTCGCGGAAGTTCTGCGGGTTGTAGGGGATGACGCAGGCGAGACCGTCCTTGGTGCGGACCGCGGCGTGGCCCTTCGTCATCGACAGCGCGAAGCCGGTGGGGCTCTCGGCCGGTTCGAAGGTGTGCCCGGCGAGGTGCTCGACCAGGTTGAACGCGAGCAGCGTGTCGGTCATCGGAATCTCGATCTGCTGGCCTTCGCCGGTCTTGTCCCGGTGGACCAGCGCGGCGAGCACGCTGTAGGCGATGGTCAGCGACGAAACCTTGTCGCCGATGATCGTCGGCAGGTAGACCGGCTCGCCCAGTGCCCGGTTGGCCACGTCGACCAGGCCGGAGGAGGCCTGCACGGTCTCGTCGTAGGCGGCGTTGCCGGCGCGGTCGGAGTCGCTGCGGAAGCCCTGCGCGTGGGCGTAGACCAGGCGGGGGTTGCGCGCGGCGACGTCGGCGTAGTTCAGGCCGAGGCGGGCCAGCGCGCCGGGGCGCATGTTGGTGATCAGCACGTCGGCGGTGTCGATCAGCTTGAGCGCCTGCTCGCGTTCGGTCTCGTCCTTGAGGTTGAGGGCCACGCTGCGCTTGTTGCGGTTGACGTTGAGGTTCAGCGCGGTCATGCCCGGCGTGGTGCGGTACTCGCCCACCCGAACGGTGTCCGCGGGGGACTCGATCTTGATCACGTCGGCGCCCAGGTCGCCGAGGATCTGGGCCGCGTACGGGCCCATCACCACGGTCGAGAGGTCGATCACACGCACGCCGTCCAGCGGTCCGGTCGTCATCTTTCCGTCCTTTCGCGCCTTGGTGTTTCGCTCTACTTACGAACGTAGGCGCGTTCGGCGTGGAAGGGAATGATCATGATGCGAACAATGGTATGACTCTGGTGGTCATACCATTTCGCTAGCTGCTGATCGGCTCGGCGAAGATCTCTTTGGCGACGGCGACAAGCTCGCGCAGGTCGCCGTCGGAGCGGTCACGCCGCCAGAGCAGGCCGGTGTCCAGCTGGGGGCGGAAATCGGTGAAGGGCAGCACGATGACGTTGTCGAGCCGGTAGCCGTGCATCGGCGACCTGGCGTCGAGCATGGAAATCGAGAACGCCTCGCCGCTGGAAATGATTTCCGACGTCCCGCCGTAGCCGGTGTTGGTCAGCCGGATGCGTTTTTTGACGCCCAGTTCGTTCAATTGGTGGTCCAGCTGGTCGAAATACGCGGGGGTGATTTCGCCGGGAGACGCGACGTACGGGAATCCGGCCAGTTCGGCGAGGCTGACGGCGTCCCGCCCGGCGAACAGGTCGGCGGGCACGACGGCGCCGAGCCGTTCGGTCATCACGGGCAGCTGTTCCAGCGCGGGATCGGTGACCGGCAGCCGGGCGAGGGTGAGGGCCAGCTTGCCGTCGTGCACGCCCTGCACGAGGTCGGCGGTGGTGCCGGGCCAGCGTTTGAGCTCGTAGCGGTGCCGGACGCGCTCGGCGAGGGCGTTGACGCGGTCGCGCAGGTCGGGGTGCACGCCGGCGGGCATGCCGAGGAACAGGGTGCTGCGCTGCGGCCGGACGGCCTCTTCCAGCTTCCACGGGATCGCGCCGATCCGCTCCAGGACGTCCCGCGCGAGCGGCAGCAGCGCGGCCCCGGCGTCGGTGAGGGTGACGTGGTGGGTGCTGCGGTCGAACAGCTGCTGCCCGAGTTCGTGTTCGAGGTCCTTGATCCGCTGGCTGAGCGGCGACGCGGCCATGTGCAGCTTCCGCGCGGCCGCGGAGAAGTTCAGTTCCTCGGCAACCGCGACGAAGTAGCGCAAGTGCAGCATCTCCATCCCCCGACCCTAACGACCACGCCGCGTGATGCCCCGGCAATCACGTGTGATGCCGTTCCGGACACGTGTGATGCCCGGCACCCACACCGGCTTCGGCCGTCGGCGGCATCGCGGGTGACCAACCGGGCTTTTCGCGTGATTGGCGGGGCATCACGCGTGATGGGAGGGGCATCACGCTGCGGCGGAGTCAGCCCTGATGGACGTCACCGCCCGCGCCGCCCAGCTCAGTGCCGGCGGAACGTCATCGTGAAGGCCGCGCCGCCTTCCGGGGCCGGGCCCGCCGTCAACGTTCCGCCCATGCGGGTGACCAGGGCGTGGACCAGGGCCAGGCCGATGCCCGACCCGACCGGGCGGCGGTCGCGGTAGCGCGCGTTCAGGACGCCGCGCTCGAACGCCACCGGGTAGTCCTCCGGCGCCAGGCCCGGCCCGCCGTCCCGGACCGAAAGCGCGGCCGAAGAACCGGACACCGACAGCGAAAACACCATCGGCGCGCCCGCGGGGGTGACGCGCAGCGCGTTCTCGGCCAGGCCGTCGACCACCTGACGCAGCCGCCGGGCGTCCGCGAGCACCGGCACGGGCGACGAAGGCGCCGAAACCGACAGCCGCACGTCCTCCCGGGCGCACCGCAGCTGCCACACCTCCGCGCAGTCGCGGACCAGCGCGCCCAAGTCGACCGAAGCGACGTCCAGCCGGAACTCGTCCGCCCCCAGCCGGGCCAGCTCAAGCAGGTCCGTGACGAGCCGCTCGAGCCGCGCCGCCTCCCGCTGGATCGTCTGCCCGGCCCGCGCCGCGTCCGGCCCCGAGGCGACGCCGTCCGCGATCGCTTCGGCGAAGCCGGTCACCGCCGTCAGCGGGGTCCGCAGCTCGTGTGACACCGACAGCAGGAACTCCCGCTGCCGCGCCTCGCTGACGGCCAGGGCGTCGGCCAGCGAGTTCAGCGACCCGGCCACCTCCGCCACCTCGCGCGGCCCCTGCACCGGCACCCGCACGTCACGACGGCCCGCCCGCAGCGACCCCGCGGCCAGCGCGGCCCGGCGCAGCGGACGGCCCAGCAGCCGGCCCGAGACGAAGCCCGCGACCGCCGCCACCAGGAGACCGATGCCCAGCGCCAGCAGGATGTTGCGCACCAGGGCCCGCTGCGTCGCTTCGGCGTTCCGCGCGGGCAGGACCAGCGCGAACGCCGCCCCGCGCGTGCCCACCACCCGCGTCTCGACCAGGTACTGCGACCCCGCCACCAGCACGCGCCCCGAGTGGTCCGCCGCCAGCCCGAGCTTCCCGGCGGCCTGCACGGCGACGGCGTCCCCGAGCGCCTGCCCGCCGGCCCGCCGGACCACGACGGAGATGCCCTGCCCGCGCACGACGTCGGCCACCTTGCCCACCCCGAGCCGGTTGCCGATGCCCGTTTCGTCCAGCTGCGACGCGACGACGTCGGCCTGCGCGGCCAGCGACGACTGCAGCACGTTGTCCGCCGTGGTCCGGATCAGCCGGGACGCGACCAGCCCGGCCACGATCACCGCCACCCCCGCGACGGCCAGGCACACCAGCGTGATCCGCCCGGCCAGCGTTCCCCTCATGTCGGATCCGCCGCGTAGCCGATGCCCCGCACCGTCCGGATCGGGCTCGACGGCCCGAGTTTCGCCCGCAGCTGCGCCACGTGGACGTCGACCGTGCGCGTCCCCGCCGCCGCGGCGTACCCCCAGACGGCGCTGAGCAGCTGGTCGCGCGAAAGCACCTGCCCCGGGTGCCGGAGCAGGTGCGTCAGCAGGTCGAACTCGGTCGACGTCAGCGAAACCTCGACGTCGCCCGCCCACGCCCGCCGGGACAGGACGTCGACGCGCGCGCCGCCCACGGCGAACGTCTCCGCGGCCGGCGCCGCCCCCGACGCGCGGCGCAGCACGGTCCGGACCCGGGCCGCCAGCTCACGCGGGCTGAACGGCTTGGTGAGGTAGTCGTCGGCGCCGATCTCCAGGCCGAGCAGGCGGTCGAGCTCGTCGTCGCGGGCGGTGACGAACAGCACCGGCGTCCAGTCGCCGGCCGCGCGCAGCGCCTTGCAGATCTCGATACCGTCCATTCCGGACAGTCCGATGTCGAGCACGATCGCCACCGGCTTGAGCCGGCGGACCCCCTCCAGTGCCCGGCCGCCGTCGGCCTCGACGTGCACACCGAAGCCGTCGCGCTTGAGGTAGAGCGCCGCCAGCTCGGCGATCGCGGCCTCGTCCTCGACCACGAGGACGAGGCCGCGTCCCGGTGACCCCATGCCTGCTCCCGTCTCCGCCGTGTTCAGAGGGGAGACGCTAGCCGGTCAGGGCGAGCCATCGCTGTTCATGTCGGACTCGATCCCGTTCAGCGTCGACTCGATCCCGCTCAGCTCGCCGGACGGCGAAACCGACGACGTGGACGGATCCGGAGAGCCCATCAGGTCGTCGCGGCAGCCCGAGCAGCCGAGCGCGACGAGTGCGGCGGCCCCGACCGCCGCCGCGACCCGTGCGCCCCTCACTTGGCCGGCTTGCAGTGCGCGGCCGCGAAGGCGTCGAGCTTCTGCTTGGCCGTGGTCAGCTCGCCGATGCGGCCCTGCCGCTTGGTGGCGCGCTGGTCCAGCTGGTCGGCGCGGGCGGTGTGCCCGGCGGCCCGCTGGTCGGCCGCCCGCGCCTTGAGGTTGGCGACCGAGCCCTTGATCTCGGGACCGCCGTTGATCCGCTTCTCCAGGTTGGCGGCCCGCTTCTGCAGCTTCGGCACCCAGTCCGAGCAGACCTGCTGCGACTCCTCGGGGCTCAGCGTGATCGGCGCCGTCTGGGCCGACGCCAGCGGCGCCGCCACCAGCAGGCAGGCGGCGCTCGCCCCGCCCGCCAGCGCCAGCCGCGTCCAGGTGGTTCCTCGCATCGTCTCTCCTCGTCTCCGTTCCCGGGGTACGAGGAGAACTCTGGCGGGGTCGTGTTCGAAGGGCGTCCGTCTAGTGTTCGGGCTTTGTAAGGCCGAAGGTGACCGACGTCCGCGAGAGGTCGAACGTCACCGTGTCGCCGAGCCGCGGCAGCGCCGGGTCGAACAACAGCCCGTCGGTGCCGCCGAGGAGCAGCCCGAGGCGGTGGCCGGCCGGGACGACGTGGTCGAGCGCGGTGAGTTCGAAGGTCATCGGGTAAGGCCGGCCGGGGACGAGCGGTTCGCCGTGCCGCAGCGACGCGTGGTGCCCGAGATCCGCCCAGCCGGCGGCGACGATCCGGTGGTCGACGCGCACGACGTCGGCGACGGTGTCGAGGAAGCACGCGCTGTCGGCGTCGGAACCGGAGCCCCAGCACGACCGCGTGGTCAGGTTACGGATGCCGCTGCCGTACTCCGCGGTGTTGCGCGTCTCGGCCGGGCCGTAGTCGACGAGCGCGACGCCGAGCCGGGCGGCGGTCCGGTCGGACGACGCCGTGATCGTCACCGACGGCGAGCCGGCGATCCGCACCGGTGCCGGCAGGGGCGGCCCGGTGAACCGCGCGGCCGACACCCCGGCCGCCCACTGCTCGCGGGTGACGGCGGGATCGTCGACGACGCTCGCCGTGCCGGACCCGGTCGGCCCCAGCGCGCCGCCGGCCGACGGGCGCAGCGTCACCGGGAGCGTCGCGGGCGGCCAGCTCCGGAGGTCGGTCCACCGGTCCGGAGCGGTCTCGAGGTGCACGGCGGGCGCACGCTCGACGCCGTTGCGCAGGCCGAGCAGCCAGCGGTCGAACCAGCGGTGCAGTGTCTCGACCCACTCCGCCCGCCGCAGGTCGAAGGGGTCGGTGTGGCCGGCCTGGCTCAGCCACGCCTTCCGCGGGACGCCGGCCCGGCCCAGCGCGTCCCAGTAGCGGGCGAACTGGTTCGGTGCGACGACCCAGTCTCCGAAGCCCTGCGCGATGAGCACGCTCGCTTGCCCGGCGCGCGGCACGTAGTGCTGGCTCTCCCAGTAGTCGTTGTAGTCGCCGTTCGTGCCCGCGCGCGCTTTCTGTCCGGCCTCGAACGGCTTGCACAGTTCCGCGGCGCGCTCGTTGTAGGTGAAGGACGACCCGGTGTTCTCCGGCGTGGCGAAGGGAGCGCCGTTGCCGATGACCTGCGCGTAGTTGTCCGCGACGCCTTCGATCGGCACGATCGTCTTCAGCCCGGCGATGCCCGAGGCGGCCATGCCGATCGCGGTGGCGCCGTCCTGCGACTTGCCGATCGCGCCGACGTCCCCGGTGGCCCAGGCCGCGGTCACCGCACGGCCGCCGTCGGGCGCGTCGAAGGCTTTCGCCCGGCCGTTGAGCCAGTTCACGACCGCGTTGCCGGACGCGACGTCGTCGAAGCAGCCGGACGACCGGTTCGTGCCGCCGACGTCGGCCAGCACGACGGCGTAGCCGCGCGGCACGAAGTAGTTGTCGTAGAACAGCGGGAACCGCAGTGGCGTGCCGTCCGGCGCGTAGGACTTCTTCTGCTGCTCGTTGCCGCGGCCGCAGCACGCGTAGTAGGGGCTGACGTCGAGGATGACCGGGACGCGCACGCGCGTGTCGGGCCGGATGACGTCGGCGGCGACGCGGTCGGGCTCGCCGTCGTGGTCGTTGTCGGTGCCGGTCTCCACCCACGTCGTCTCGCGGATCGCGTCCGCGTAGGAATGGATCGGACGGCTTTCCGCGGCGACGGCGGGGGGTGCGAGCCCCGCCGTCGTGAGCAAAGCGGCCAAGAACCCCAGTACCAGTCGCATCGGCACAGGAAATCACGGCTTTTCGTACCGCGCCAGGAACTGCTCCATGGCCTCGACCTCCCGCGCGACCGCCGCGGGGACTTAGGGCTCTTGTCGCGGCGAGCGGTCGGGCGGACCGTGGAACGGCGACGCCCGGGCTATTCGGCACTTGGGCGCGGTAGCCGGAGGTGATGTGCCGTGACCAGGGACGAGCTGCCGGTTCCCAGCGGCCCCCTCGGCGAGGATCCGTGCCCGGATGGTGCTCGCGTGTTCTTGCAGAATCCGGCTCATTTGTGGTCCGCGTGCTTCGGTGGCGCGAGCACCGAGCTTCGGATTGCCGTCAGCATGGAGGAACTTCGGCTCGTTCGTCGGTACGCGCAGTGGGTCATGAGTGATCTTGGGTTTGAGCCGGACGCGGTCTATGACGGGCAGCTGGTCGTTGAGACCGCAGGTGAGCAGCTCATCATCTTGGCTGATCGAACTGCGCCGATGCGCTGCCGGTTCGATCCCGCCGGTGACTCGCTGGCGGTTGTACGCATGCTTGCTCCTCGCCGGGCTGTGGCGGGATCCCGGCCCTGTGGAGCAGTCAGGTCGTGATCGTGCGGAGGGCCGCCAGTCGATGAATGCGCGTGAAGCCACTGCGGATGAGCGGCACCGGCTCGCCGACGAGAGGGACCGGATCGCCGACGAACGTGATCAGATCGCGGATCGGCGGGACTCGATCGCCGACCACCGTGAGCATGGCGCTGACGATCGTGAAGATCAGATGGTGTCGATGGCGGCTCATCTGGGGGAACGAAGCCACGAACTGGGAGTTTCCGCTGATGATCGAGTGAGGCGCAGCACCGAGGCGATTTGGCTGGCGCGAGAGTCGCTGGATCGAGCGCGGGCGCGGTTGGACAGAGCTGAGGCCGCGTTGCTCAGGAGCCAAAGGCGAGCGGAGCGAAAGCAGGCCGAGGCGGACTACGAAGTTGTCCGGGCCAAGCGGGACGCCGCTCAGCGCGACGGGTGACTGCGCGCCTGCTCATCCGGGAGTCAAGGAACGCACGCACTACACCCACGCCGTCGTGAGCAAAGCGGCCAAGAACCCCAGTACCAGTCGCATCGGCACAGGAAATCACGGCTTTTCGTACCGGGCCAGGAACTGCTCCATGGCGGCGTCGACGGCTTCGCGGTCGCCGGTGGTGACGAGGTCGAGCAGCAGCCCGCGGGCCACGGCGAGCCCGAGCCGGGCGTGGGCCGGCCGGTCGGCCTCGGGGACGCCGTAGCGGGCCAGCAGCGCCTCGACCGGACCGAGCCAGTCTTCGACGACGCCGTCGAGGAACTCCGTCGTGCCCGGCGTGCCGCCCAGGGCCTGGCCGTAGAGCTGGAAGAACAGCTTTTCGTTGGCGCGCAGGCCTTCGTCGGTGAGCCGCCGCCAGAACGCGCGGCCCGCGTCCGCCGGGTCGAGGCCGTCGAGCGCGGCCCGCTGCCGGGCCTCGACCTCCCGCGCGACCGCCGTGAGCAGGCCTTCCTTCGAGCCGAAGTGGTAGATCAGCATGCGGTGGCTGGTGCCGAGGTCGGCGGCCAGCGCGCGCAGGCTCCGGTCCGCCCCGCCGTGGTGGGCGATGTGCTCGATCGCCGCGTCGAGCAGCTTCGCGCGCGGGCTTGCGTCGATCATGTACCAAATGGTACACGTACCAAATGGTACAACGCATTTCGGTCCACACCCGGTCGGCCGCTCCGGCCGAGGCCGTGTACGCCCTGCTGCGGGACGGCGCGAGCTGGCCCCGGTGGTCGCCGCTGGGGTCGTTCGAGCTGGTCCAGCCGGGTGCGGACGAGCCGGAAGGCCTGGGCGCGGTCCGGCTGTTCGAGACCAACGGCGTCCGCTCGTACGAAAAGATCGTCGCGCTGGAGCCCGGCCGCCGGTTCGGCTACGCGCTGGAACGCGGCTTGCCGCTGCGGGACTACGTCGCCTACGTCGACCTCTCGCCCCGCGACGGCGGCACCGACATCCACTGGCACTCGACGTTCACGCCGAAGATCCCGGGTACCGGCTGGTTCTACCGCTGGTTCCTCGGCTCCTTCATCAAGCGCGTGGCCGCCGGTCTGGCGCGCGCCACCGCCTGACCGGCGTGTTACTCTCCCGGGGAGAGTGAGGAGGTGCCGTGGGGCCCGATCCGTACGACCGCAACTGCCCGACCCGTCAGCTGCTCGACCGCATCGGCGACCAGTGGACGGTGCTGATCGTCGGCGCGCTCCGCGACGGCCCGCTCCGGTTCACCGAGCTCGGCCGCCGCGTCGACGGGATCTCCCAGAAGGTGCTGACGCAGACGCTGCGCAGCCTGGTCCGCGACGGCATCCTCACCCGCACGGCGTACCCGACGATCCCGCCCAAGGTCGAGTACGAGCTGACGGGGCTGGGCCGCAACCTGTCCGAGCCGCTGGACATGCTGGACCGCTGGGCCCGGCAGCACATGGCTTCCGTCCAGGAGGCCCGAGACGCCTACGATGCGGAGCACACGCCCGCCTCCGCGTAGTCACTGGACAGCTCTTGGACAATCCGTTGCGTTACGGGTTTCGCGGCGCCGCGCGGGACGACACTGTTCGCCGTGCTCAACGAGACCGCGCCCGCGCCGGGCTGGGGAGTCGTTGCTGTCACCGCGTTGTTCGCCTTCGCGGTGTCGCTGACCTCGGTCGTCACGCCGTCCAGCGGCCGGCGAAGCCTGCTGCGCAACGCCAACGTCCTGGGCACCCTGTTCCACGAGGGCGGCCACGCGCTGGTGATCCTGCTGACCGGCGGTGACGTCTCCCGCCTCGCCATCACCGGTGCGGGATCCGGGCACGTCGAAGGGAAGCACGACTCGGGGCTCGGCGCCGTGCTGGCCGGTGCCGCCGGGTACGCGATGCCGCCGCTGGCCGGGCTGGGGGCCGCCGTCCTGCTGCACCGCGGGCACGTCCAGGCCGTGCTCGTCCTGACCCTCGCCGCGCTGGTGTTCCTGCTGCTGTTCGCCAGGGACCTGCTCACCGTCGTCCTGATCGTCGTGGTGGGGGCGGTCGTGTACTCGGCCCTGCGCTACGCCCCGGGCTGGCTGCGCACCGGCGTCGCCTACACCGAAGCCTGGCTGCTGCTGATCAGTGAACTCGACGGTGTGCGGATCCTGGTCGTCAACCGCAGGCAGCACGGGTACAAGGACCGGAAGGACGACGCCGCCGCGCTGGCGAAGCGCACCATGATGCCGTCGCCGCTGTGGATCGGCGGGTGGTTCCTGCTCAACGGCTGGGCGATCTGGCACGCCGCGCCGCTGCTGTTCCCTTAGCGAGCCACCAGACCGGCCTCGTGTGCCAGCAGCCCCGCCTGCGTCCGGTTCGCGCAGTCGAGCTTCACGAGCATCCGCGAGACGTAGCTCTTCACCGTCGCCTCGGCCAGGTGCAGCCGCGCCGCGATGTCCGCATTGGACAGTCCGGAACCGAGGCAGGCCAGTACGTCGCGCTCGCGGTCGGTGAGACCCGCCGTCCGCCGTCGCGCGTCTTCGCCGCGTTCGCGGCTGTCCGCGGACAACGCCACCAGCCGGCGCGCGGCCGACGGCGAGAGCACCGTGTGGCCGTCCGCCGCCACCCGGACCAGACCGATCAGGTCCTCCGGGGGCGTCGACTTCACCAGGAAACCCGCCGCGCCCGCGCGCAGCGCGCGGATCACGTACGTGTCCGCGTCGAACGTGGTCAGGGCCACCACCGCCGGCGGGTCCGGCAGCGCGGTGATGCGGGCGATCGCCGTCAGCCCGTCGACGCCCGGCATCCGCAGGTCCATCAGCACCACGCGCGGCCGGTGCCGGATCACGGCCTCGACGGCTTCGGCGCCGTCGGCGGCCTGGGCGACGACCTCGATGTCGCCGGCCGAACCCAGGATCGTGCGCAGGTGCGCGCACACCATCGGCTCGTCATCGGCCACGAGCACCGGGATCACAGTCCGAGCCTTCCGCCGTCGGGACGTAGGCGGGCAGTATCGCACCCACCCGGAACCCGCCGCCGGGGCGCGGGCCCGCGTCGAACCGCCCGCCGACCAGTTCGACGCGCTGCCGCAGGCCGGCCAGCCCGGCGCCGGACCCGCTGCCCGCCAGCGCCGGGTCGGGCGGGTGCGCCGCCGCCGTGCTGTCGACCGAGACGTCCAGGCCACCGGGGTGGTAGCGCAGGGAAACCGTCGCCGACGCGCCCGGCGCGTGCTTGCGCACGTTCGTCAGCGCCTCCTGCACGAGCCGGTACGCGGTGCGCGCGACGGTCGGCGACACCTGCGCCGGGTCGCCGTCCACCACCAGGTCCGTCGCCACCCCGACCGACCGGGACTCCTCGGCCAGCCGCGCCGGGTCGCCGGGCTCGGCCGGGCTGAGCGTCCGCGGCCCGGCCTCGGTGCCGTTGCGCAGGACGCCGACCAGGTCGCGCAGTTCGTCCAGCGCCAGGGCGCCTTCGCGGCGGATGTCCTCGGCCGCCGCCCGCGCGGCCGGGTCGGCCGACGTCACGCCGAGCGCGCCGGCGTGCAGCACCATCAGGCTGAGCCGGTGGGTGACGACGTCGTGCATCTCGCCGGCGAGCCGCCGCCGTTCCGCCGCCCGGGCCTGCTCGGCGAGCAGGTGCTGTTCGCGCTCGGCGCGTTCCGCCCGGTCGCGCAGGGACTGGAGAAGCTGCTTGCGGGCCTCGAAGTACAGCGAGCTCAGGGCCGGCAGGGCGGTGCTGAGCAGGCCGAACGGGGTCGTCGCCCAGCTCGGCGTCCACGGCCGCGCGGCGATCACGGCGAGCACGCCGGCCACGCAGAGCAGGGTCCGCTTGTCCAGCACGCGGGCCGCCTGGGACAGGATCACCGGGGTGATCGTCGGGACCGTCGTCAGTGCGAGCGGGTTCACCGGCACGAGCAGGCCGGGGGCGAAGGTGTCGGCCGCGAGCATCGCGAACGCCGCCGCGGTGATGAACGCGCACACCGGGCCGGGGTAGCGGAACAGCAGCACGAGGGTGAGGTCGCAGGTGATCTGCAGGACCAGCCCGGCCGCCGGGCCCCACGCGCCGGACGTCCGGTCGCCGAGGACGTAGAGCAGCGTGTTCAGCCCGGCGAACGCGAGGGCCGCGAAGATCAGCCAACCGGCGTCGGAGCGGCTCGGCCACAGCGGCCGCTGGGCGGTGCTCACGCGGTCACGGTAACGGCTCGCGCGGGCCGCCGCCCCGGACGCGCAACCAAAGTTGCGGGCGGCGCAACGTTCGTCGCCGCGATCACCCTCCTCGTCCGGTTTCGCCGGGGGACGCCGGACGGTGGACTGGGGACACGACGACGAGGGACGGAAGTGAGATGAGCGAGCTGTCCTTGCCCGCCCGGGCCTACCTGCTGGCGTGCGACACCGGGCGCGACCGGCTGCCGAACCGGGAGCGGGTGGCGCTGCTGGTTCGCGCGGCGGCGCTGACGGACCTGGTGCTGCGCGGCCGGATCACCGACGACGGTGGCCACCCGGTGGTGACCGGCGCCGGCGGCACCGGTCACCTGGTGCTCGACGACCTGCTCGCCGAGCTCGGCGCGGACTCCCACCGCAAGTGGCGAGCCTGGGTGCGCCGTGGAGCGCGCGGGACACTGCAGTCCTTGGAGGCCCAGCTCGACGCGGCGGCCGTGATCACGCTGCGGACGTCCCGCGTGCTGGGGCTGTTCCCGCGCCGGCGCCCGCAGGTCCGCGACCCGGCGACGGCGGCCGCACTCCGCGACTCGGTGCGGCAGGCCCTGCGGAGCGACGCGCCGGTGCCCGCGGACGTCGCGGCCCTGACGTCGCTGGCCGCGGCAGCCGAGCTGCTGCCACGCGCCGAGCGCCGTGGCCGCCGCGACCGGCTCGCGCGGCTGGAGGAGCAGGCGGGCGCCACGGTCCCGGCCCTGCGCAAGGTGATCCGCGAACTCCAGGCGGCCCGCTCAGCCGCCGTCGCGGCCGGCTCCGGTGGCGGCGGCTGACGCCGTGTCGTCCTCCTGATCACGCGTGTCGACCCCGGGATCACGCGCGTCGGCCGTTCCCGCACGGAGTTCGTGTGCGGAAAAGGCCGGCACGCGTGATTGAGGAGCCGGCACGCGTGATTGAGGCGCCGACATGCGTGATTGAGGCGCCGGCACGCGCAGGGACATGCCGGCTTCGGCCGCGACCTGACCTGGATTCCGCCTTTACGATGCGATCGCATGGCAAACAACTTCGGGGGGTGTCCGGTGGAAACCGGGAAACTACGGCTGCGGCCACCACGCCACGCGCTCGACCGCCGCGCGATCGCCTGGTGGCGCACGCAGGGCGCGCTCGCCTTCGGGCCGGCCGCGCTCGTGCTCGCGGTCCTCGGCCTGCTGATCCCGCCGGCGGCGGGCTGGTTGCTGGCGCCGGCCGCCGTGGTGGCAGTGCTGGGGGTGGCCTGGTGCGCGGTCCTGCCGCGGTGGTGGTTCGGCCTGCACCGCTGGGAGGTGACCGACACGGCGGTCTACGTGAGTTCCGGGTTCCTCTGGCAGGAGTGGCGGGTCGCCCCGCTGTCGCGCGTCCAGACGGTCGACACGCTGCGCGGCCCGCTCCAGCAGCGCTTCGGCCTCGCGACGGTCACGGTGACGACGGCCTCGGCCCGCGGCGCGGTGCGGCTGCGCGGCCTCGACGCCCAGGTCGCGGCCGACGTCGCGGAGCACTTGACCGAGCGCACGGACGCCACGCCGGGGGACGCGACATGAGTGGCTTGCCGGGGTCCGACCGTCCCGCCGCGGCCGGCTGGCGCCGGCTCGACCGGCGCACCCTCGGCGTCACCGCGCTCCTCATGGCCGGTGTCGCCGTCTCCGCCGGCACCCCGATCGCCATCGGCACCCGGTCCCTCTGGCTCGTCCCGGCCGCCGTGCTCCTCGTCGGCGCCGGCGTGCTCGCCGAATACCTCCGCTGGCGGTTCACCCGGTTCCGCTGCACCGCCGAGCGCCTCGAGGTCGAATTCCGCTTCGCCGTCCACACGCGCAAATCCCTGCCCCGCGACCGGATCCGCAACGTCGACCTGACGGCCGGCCCGCTGCACCGCCTGTTCGGCGTCGCGACGCTGTCCATCGGCACCGGGCAGCAGGACCGGATCACCCTTTCCCCGCTCGCCAGGGCGGACGCCGAAGCCCTGCGCACCGAGCTGCTGCACCGGCTGCCGGAACCGTCCACACAAGACGGTCTACTGGCCGCCCTCGACCCGCGCTGGATCCGGTACGCACCCATGTCTTTCGTCGCGCCGACGCTCGGCCTGGCCGCCTTCGGCTCGCTGTTCAAGGTCGCCGACTGGTTCGGAGCCGGCGGTGGGCTCGTGAAGTGGCTCTTCGCCCTCTTCGGCGACTTGCCGCTCGCCGTGAGCATCCTGCTCCTGCTGGTCCTCGCGCTGGTCGCCGGCGTGGCCGGTGCCGTGGGCCTGTTCGCCGAAATGTGGTGGCACTACCGGCTGGACCGCGAGCCCGGTGGCACCCTGCGCGTCCGGCGCGGGCTGCTCACCACCCGGACGATCACCGTCGAAGAACGGCGACTGCGCGGCGTCGAACTGGTCGAGCCGCTCGGTGCCCGGCTCGCCGGCGCCGCCCGCGTCGACGCCATCGCCACCGGCATGGAGCGGGACGACGACGACAAGACCGAGTCCAAGACCCTCCTGCCGGCGGCGCCGAAGGCCGTCGCGCACGACGTCGCGGAGCGGGTCCTGGGCGAGCGCGTCGAGACGGCCGGGCTGGTGCCGCACCCGGTGGCGGCCCGCGGGCGGCGGCTGCGGTGGGCCCTGGTCGCCGCCGTCACGCCGGTGCTCGTCCTGCTGCTGCTCGGCGTGCTGCTCACCGACGTCCTGCTGGTCGTCGCCGTGGCCTTCGCCGCCGTCGCCCTGCCGGTGGCGGTTCTGCTCGCCCTGGACGCCTACCGCGGCCTCGGCCACGGCGTCCGCGGCCGCTACCTGCTGACGCGCGCGGGCTCGGTCCGGCGGAGCACGGCCGTCCTGACGCGGGACGGGGTGATCGGCTGGACCGTGAAGCAGTCGGTGTTCCAGCGCCGCCGCGGGCTGGCGACGTTCACCGCGACCACGGCGGCGGGCTCGGGCGCCTACGCGATCCTCGACGCCGACGCCGCCGAAGGCCTGGAGTTCGCGGCGGAGGCCGTGCCGGGCGTGCTGACGCCGTTCCTCGAGACTTCGGCGCGAGCCGAACCGTCGCGGACCTAGATTGCCGGGTATGGACGAATTCCGTGCCCTGCACGTCCCCGGATCCCCGCTGCTGCTGCCGAACGCGTGGGAGTTCGGCGTCGGCGCGTTCCTCGCCGCGCAGGGCTTCCGCGCCCTCGGCACGACCAGCCTCGGCGTCTCCGCGGCGGCGGGGGAGCCGGACGGCGCGCCGTCGACGCGCGAGGCGACCGTCGCCCTCGCCACCCGCCTGACGCGGCTCGACGCGCTCGTCAGCGTCGACCTCGCCGACGGTTTCAGCGCGGACCCGGCCGCGGTCGCCGACCTCGCGGCCGAGCTGGCCGACGCGGGCGTGGCCGGCGTCAACCTCGAAGACGGCCGGGCCGGCGGCTCCCTCGCCCCCGTCGACGTCCAGTGCGCCCTGGTCGCGGCGGTCAAGGACCGGGTGCCCGGCCTGTTCGTCAACGCCCGCACCGACACGCACTGGGCGGGCGACCGCTCGGTCGCCGAAGCCGAACGGCGGGTGCGGGCGTACGCGGCGGCGGGCGCGGACGGGGTCTTCGTGCCCGGCCTCGCCGAGCCGGGTGACGTCGAGCGCGTCGTCGCCGTCGGCCTGCCGCTCAACCTGTTGTTCCTGCCCGGCAAGGTCACCGTGGCCGGGCTGGCGGAGCTGGGTGTCGCCCGGGTCAGCCTGGGGTCGCTGCCGTACCGGATGGCGCTCGCCGCCGCGGCCGGGACCGCGCTGGCCGTGCGCGACGGCCGCGACCTGCCGCTGACGCCGCCGTCCTACGCCGACGTCACGGCGCTGCTGCCGTAAATCGGGTGAGCCGGCCCGGCCGGATCTGCTTGGCTCGGGGCATGCGTGCCTTCGGAACCGACTTCGCCGTCCCGTCCGGATACCTCAACACGCCCAGCGTGGGCGTCCCGCCCGCGCCGGTGGCCGAGGCGGTGGCCGAATCGGTGGAACGGTGGCGGACCGGCGCGACCCGGCCGACGGACTTCGACGAGTACGTGACGCGCTCGCGGGCGGCGTTCGCCCGGCTGCTCGGCGTCGAACCCGGGCGCGTCGCGAGCGGCGCGTCGGTTTCGCAGCTCGTGGCCAACGTCGCCGTGGCGCTGCCCGCCGGCACCCGCGTGCTCGCCGCCGAAGGCGACTTCACCAGCGTGAGCTTCCCCTTCGCGGCGAACCCCGGCGTCACGGTGACCGAGGTGCCGCTTGACGTGCTGCCGTCGCGGGTGGAGGGCCACGACGTCGTCGCGGTCAGCGTCGTCCAGTCCGCGGACGGCCGGATCGTGGACCTCCCGGCGCTGCGGGCCGCGGCCGAGGCCGCCGGGGCGGCGGTGCTGCTCGACGCGACCCAGGCGGCCGGCTGGCTGCCGCTGGACGTCGCCTGGGCCGACTGGGTCCTCGGCGCGGGCTACAAGTGGCTCGGCTCGCCCCGCGGCGGCGCCTGGCTCGCGGTGCGGCCGGACGCGCAGGAGCGCACCCGCGCGGTCGCGGCGAACTGGTACGCGGGGGAGGACCCGTGGGCCACGGTCTACGGCCTCCCGCTGCGCCTGGCCGGCGACGCCCGCGCGTTCGACCTCTCGCCCGTCTGGCTGGCCCAGGTCGGCTCGGCCGTGGCCCTGGAGTACTTCGCCGGCCTCGACCTCGCCCAGGTCCAGGCGCACAACGTCGGGCTCGCCGACATGCTGCTGGAGAAGCTCGGGCTGCCGCCGCGCGGCACGGCCATCGTGTCGCTCGACGCCGACCCCGGACGGGTGGCTTCGGCGGGGGTCGTGTCGAGCGTCCGCGGCGGCCGGGTGCGGGTCGGCTTCCACCTCTACAACACCGCTGACGACGTCGAACAGCTCTTACACGCATTCGAGTGAACCGCCGGACGCGGGTGAACTACCGTATGGCCCCGTGGTTGGTGCGCATTTCACCCCAGGCCCGTCCGACACGGCCCCGCTGGGCGCGGTACCCCCGCAGCCTCGCCCGCCGGTGCCGGGACCGCCGGCGCGTGACACCCGGTCCCTGCTGCTCAAGGGCGCCGGGCTGGTCGCGATCGCCGTCGTCTCCGGGCTGCTGTGGTTCCTGATCCGGCACGACTCGACGCCGGACGAGCCGGTCGCGCAGCCGCCGGCGCAGAACACCGGGCAGTTCAAGTTCACGCTGGTCTCCGGGCCGGCGAAGACGACCGACTGCGTCGCGAAGTCCTACGGCAAGACGAAGGAGTTCTTCCAGGACTCCCCGTGCCAGTCGCTGGTCCGGGCGCTGTACACGACGGAGTCGGGCGGCGCGAAGGCGCTGGTGTCCGTGGCGCTGGTCGGCATGCCGGACTCGACGACGGCGAAGGCCCTCAAGGCGCTGACCGAGCAGGACAACACCGGCAACGTCACGGACCTGGTCAAGGACAAGACGTTCGCGGGCGACGGCACACCGAGCGTGAGCGGCAAGGACGCGGCGTTCGCCTCGCGGGTCGACGGCACGAACACGACGATCGTGCTGGCCGACTTCTACGACAAGCACAAGGACGAGGCCCTGATCGAGCGGATCGCCGACGACGCCCTCCGCCTCTCGGCCGACCTCCACAGCTGAGCGCCCTGCCGCGGCCGTCGTGAGTGGTGAGGCGGGTCAGAACCC
>NZ_JMQI01000004.1 GCF_000695625.1 Amycolatopsis rifamycinica | reverse complement strand
CCCGCCGCAGCGCCGGGCCGCTGCCGGCCAGCCAGATCGGCGGCCCGCCGGGGCGGGCCGGGGGAGGAGCGAGCCGCACGCCGGAGAAGGCGAAGTGACGGCCCTCGTGGGAAACCGCCTCGCCCGACCAGAGCCGGCGCAGGAGGGTGATCGTCTCCTCCAGACGCTCGCCGCGGCGCTCGAAGCCGACGCCGACCGCGGCGAACTGGGCGCGGGTGTGCGGGGTCGGGAAACCGCCGCCCAGCCCGGCGATCAGCCGGCCCGCCGCCAGCCGGTCGAGGGTGGCGAGCTGGTGCGCGAGCAGGATCGGGTGGCGCAGCGCCGGCAGCAGCACGGCCGTGCCGAGCGTGATCCGCTCGGTGGCCTGGGCGACCGCGGCCAGCAGAAGCAGCGGATCGGCGCGGGGCCGCGTCACGGGACTGTCGCCCGCCCAAACCGAGTCCAGGCCCAGTTCTTCCGCCCGCCGCGCCTGGCGGACGAGCCGTTCCAGGTCGTGCGCGCCCCGCGCGGCCTGGTCGCGCGTCGGCAGCAAGTAGCCGATCTTCAGCTTCCCCATCGTCCCTCCGAACTCCTGGGCGGAACCTTAGCCCATTGACTTCCTGTTTTTGAAGTGCCAAGTTCTACATCAGGTAGTCGACGAGAAGGAGTTCGGCATGACGAAGGCGCTCTACACGGCCGAAGCGCACGTGACCGGGGGACGCGCCGGTCGCGGGCGCACCACCGACGGACGACTGGACCTCCAGCTGCGGCCACCGAAGGAGCTGGGCGGGGACGGCGAAGGCGCGAACCCCGAGCAGCTGTTCGCCATCGGGTACGCGGCCTGTTTCGGCGCGACGCTCGCCCTCGTCGGTCAGCGCGGGAACGTCAAGGCCGACGACGCGGAGATCGAGTCGTCGGTGTCCCTGGTCCCGGCCGGCGGTGGCCGGTTCGAGCTCGGCGTCGAGCTGCGGATCACGCTGCCGTCGGCCGACGGTGCGCAGGCGGCCGAACTGGCCAGGACGGCGCGGGAGGTGTGCCCGTATTCGAACGCCACCCGCGGCAACGTCGAGGTGGCGCTGACGGTCAACGGCGTCCGGGTCTGAGGTTCAGACCACCGGCTGCCGGCGAACGTCGTAGAGGTCCCAGTCCAGCTGCCAGAACGCGTCGATGCCGTGCTCGCGGATGTACTTGCGCTCGGTGTCGTGGACGGGGTAACAGCCCGCGATGCTGATCGGCGGGCCGCCGACGTCGATCAGCGTGTACTGGTGGGCGTCGAGGCCCGCGGGCGCCGAAACGGCGAACGCCGTCATCGACGACTCCGGGGCGATCGGCTGGCCGAAGTCGATGGTGTCGCCGTAGACGAACGGGCAGGTGCCGCGCAGCTGTTCGGCGAGGTAGCCGATGGCCAGGGCCCAGACCGGGTCGTCGGACCGGACGCTGATCCACAGCTCCGGCCGCACGCCGTGCCAGTCCGGGTGGTCGGCCAGGGAAAGGCCGTAGGTCGCGCCGGTGAGGTAGCGCGGTTCGGGCTCGTCGGCGTAGACGAACGCGATGACGTCGTCGAGCCCGGGCCGCGTCGACGGGATGGGCTGCAGCCGGGGCTCGGCGGACCCGGTCAGGGTGTCGAGATGGGCGAAATACCGCTCGGCACGACTCGGCATGGCGCGCAGCATACGACCGGCCGGCGCCGGCGTGGGTCATCCCGTTGGCCCGGGCGCGGCAAGATCGGGCAGGGTGGGGAGCATGCGAGTGCTCGTGATCGGCAGCGGGATCGGCGGCGCGGCGACGGCCTGGCACCTGGCGGGCCGCGGCGCGGAAGTGGTCGTGGCGGATGCGGCGCGGCCCGGAACGGCGACCGAGGCCGGCGCCGGCATCGTCAGCCCCTGGACGTCCCGGTGGGAAGACGCGCTGTACCCGCTCGCGGCGGCCGCCGGCCGGTACTACCGCGAGTTCACCGAGGAGCTCGACGGTTCGTCGTTCGAGATCGTCGGCGGAATGATCGTGTCGGCCGACGACGCCGAGCTGGCCGAAGCCCACGAGCGGCTGACGGCGCGGGCGGCGGACGCGCCCGAGATCGGCGAGGTCCGGCGCCTCGACCCGGCGCGGGCGCGCGAGCTGTTCCCGGCACTGGCGCCCGGGCTGGGCGCGGTGCACCTGGCCGGCGCCGGCCGCGTCGACGGGCACCGGCTGCGCCGCGCGCTGCTGGCGGGGGCCGAAAGCCGGGGCGCCGAGTTCGTCGAGGGCGAGGTGGCCTTCCGCGCCGACGGCACGGTCGCGAGCCCGCACGGCCCCCTGGAGGCGGACAGCGTCGTGGTGGCGGCCGGTGCGTGGAGCCGCGAACTGCTGGCCCCGCTGGGAATCGACCTGCCGGTGACGCCGCACCGCGGCCAGATCAGCCACTTCGTGCTGCCGGGCACGGAAACGGCGGCCTGGCCGGTGGTCCTCCCGCCGGGCGGTCACTACCTGCTGGCCTTCGCCGGCGGCCGGGTGGTGGCGGGCGCGACACGCGAGGCGGAGTCGGGCTTCGACTACCGCGTCACGGCGGCCGGACAGCGCGAAGTGCTGGACAACGCGCTGGCGGTGGCCCCGGGTCTCGCGGACGCGACACTGGCGGAAACCCGGGTCGGCTTCCGCCCGGGGACGCCGGACGGGCTGCCGATCCTGGGATCGATCCGGCCGGGCCTGGCGGTCTCGACGGGCTTCGGCGCGGGCGGGCTGACGAACGCGCCGTTCGCGGGAAAGCTGGTGGCGGAGGTGGCGCTGGGCGAGGACCCGGGCTTCGACTTGAGCCCGTTCGCGCCGGACCGGTTCTGAGGGTTTCGTCTCCGCGCGGCTTCCCGATCCCGGCGGACCCGGGCCGTCAGCCCTCGGTGACCAGGTCGAGCGCGTGGTCGCCCGTGCGCTCGACCACCAACCCGGCCTTCCTGATCACCTTCACCAGCTGGTCCACAGTGGACGGCTCAGCCCGGGTGGTCACCAGCACGCGTGCCAAGCGGCCCTTGTACGCCTTGTTGAAGTGGCTCACCGTCACGCGCTCGCCGTGGGCGCTCTCGGTCACCACACGGACCGTCACCGCGTCCGGGCGCAGCTTGGCGAAGGCCGCGTACGTGCCCGAACGCAGGTCCACCACCAGGCCCTCCACGCCCTTCAGCACCGGCTCGAGAACCGGCTTCCACAACCCGCGGACCGGGCCCAGCGACGGCAGCGCAGTGCCGCCCGAAAGACGGTATGCCGGGATCGGGTCCGTGGCCGACACCACGCCGAACAGCGACGACGTCACCGCCAGCCGCCGGTGCGCCTTTTCCAGTCCCGCCCTCGTGAAGCTCTTCACGTCCAGCGCGTCGTACAGCACGCCGGTGTAGCGGCGCAGCGCCGGCATCGTCGGGGACCGCCACAGCCGCGCGTTGCGCGCGACCTCGCCCGCCTGCCGCTCGGTGAGGCCCAGGACCGCGATGCTGGCCGGGACGTCCGCGGCCAGCTCGGTCAGCGCGTCGGCGAGCTTCGCGCGCGTCGGGTTCAGCTCGGGGAACGACAGCGCGTCGAGGTCGAGCGGGCCGCCGCGGCCGCCGTCGGCCTTGGTCTCGGAAGGGGGGAGGAGCACCAGCACGCCCCGAGCGTACTGCGTCACCTGCACCGATCCGGCCGGCAGCCACCGCGGAACGGGAGCCGGTGAGCGGACCGGCACCGCCCGCTGCGGGGCGGATCGGTAATCGGGGTGCGCGGGCGGCGCCGTCCCGCTTAGCCTCCCGGCATGGACCTGACCTGGCGCCCGTTGACCCTCGACGACGCTCCCGCCCTCGCCCGGCTCTACGCGGCCGCCGAGGAAGCCGACCGGACCGGTGACCACTTCAGCGCGGAAGACCTCCGCGACGAGCTCGCCGCCCCCAACGTCGACCTGGCCCGCGCGACCGTCGGCGCCTGGGACGGCGACCGGCTCGTGGGCTACGGCCTGATCCTCCGCCGCGCCACCGCCGACCCGGTGCACATGCTCCGGCTCCAGTCGGTGGTGCATCCGGAACACCGCACCGACGCCGTCGGCACTCACCTGGTCGAGTGGTTCGCGCGCACGAGCCGTGACGTCCACGAGCGCGCCTTCCCGGGCGCGCCGTACGAACTGCACCACGACAGTCACCAGAACGAGCACTGGATCGCCGACGTCCTCACCCGCGCGGGTTACACGCACGGCCGGACGATGGTCAACATGCGCGTCGGCCTCGCCGACCTGCCCCCGCAACCCCCGCTGCCGGACGGCTTCGAGGCGGTGCCGTTCGACTTCGAGCACGACCTCGCCGCGCTCGAAGCCCGCAACGACACCTTCGCCGACCACTGGGGCAGCACCAGTTACGAGCCGGACGTCTGGCGCCACCTGGTCACCGGCTCGAAGGACTTCCGCCCGGACCTGTCGTTCCTCATCCTCGACGACGACAAGGTCCTGGCGTTCGTGCTGAGCCACCACTACGCGTCCGAATTCGAGGCGACGGGCATCCGCGAGCACTACGCCACCTGGGTGGGAACGAGGGCGGCGCTGCGCGGCCGTGGCGTCGCGTCCGGGCTGCTGGGCCACACGCTCAAGGCGGCGAAAGACGCGGGATTCGACCGGTCGGCCCTCAACGTCGACGTCGACAACGCCCACCGCGCGCTGGGTGTTTACGAACGCTGCGGATATCGCGTCGAAGACGAATGGCACGTGTACGTGCTGTCCTGAATTCGGGACGCCCCACCGCCGATCGGGGAATGGACGGCATTCGTACCATCACGACATGAAGCCGACTTCCACCTCGCCCGGTTCGAGGGCATTGGCCGCTTCGCTGCGCGAAGTGCGGGTAGCGCGGGGAAAAGGGCTGCGCGAACTCGCCCGGATGGTCCGGATTCTGCCGCAGTTGCTGTCGGCGTGGGAAAAGGGACAGCGGGTGCCGCGGCCGGAGGACGTGGCGCGGTTGCTGGGCGCGCTGCGGGTCGACGACGTGACGTACGACCGCATGATGCGCCTGGCCAGGCACGCCCGCGACGACAACTGGCTGGACTCGAACCCGTCGGATCTCCCGCCCGCGCTGAGCGGGATCGTGGAGTACGAGCGCACGGCCACCCGCATCACGAACTGGGAACTGGCGATCGTGCCTGGCCTCCTCCAGACACCGGACTACGCCAGGGCGATCCTCACCAATTCGGAGATCGATCTGCCGCAAGCCGACACCAGGCTGGTCGCCCGGTTGAACCGCCAGGGGATTCTCGCGGGGCCGGATCCGGTCAGGATCACCTCTTTGGTGGGGGAAATGGCGATCCGCGAAGAAATCGGCAGCGCCGAGGTGATGTCGGATCAGATGGATCATCTGCTGACGATGATGGAGCGGCCGAACATCTCGCTGCGGATTGTGCCCGCGAACATCGGCTACCACCCGGGGCTGATCGGCTCGTTCATCCTGTACGAGTTCGCTGGGATGCAGCCGATCGTGCACCTGGAGAACTCGCACGCCACCGCGTTCCTCCACGAGGACGATGTGGTTCGGAACTACCGGAGACAGGCTAAGCTCTTGGCCGGCAAGGCACTGAGTGAAGACGACACCCGAGCCATGCTTCGGGAGGTCGCGCGATAGCCCGGGAGGCCTCGGTGGAGGACATGGTCTGGCGCAAGTCGAGCTACAGTGGCGGTCAATCCAATTGTGTCGAAGTCCGGCTTGCTCGGGCCGTGGCCGTCCGGGACACGAAGGCCCGGGAGCACGGCCACCTGACCGTCTCGCGGGCCGCGTGGGTCGCCGCCGTCAGCGCTCTACGAGGTTGAGCAGCTCCTCACCCTTCGCGTACCTCCTCAGCTGCTCGGCCACGAGCTTCTTCGCGCGCGGATAAAAGGACGCCGATCCGCCCGCGATGTGCGGGGTGATGACCACGCCCGGCACCGTCCACAGTGGATGACCGGCGGGCAGTGGTTCCGGGTCCACGACGTCCAGGCCGGCGCGGAGGCGTCCGGTGCGGGTCTCGGCGAGCAGTGCTTCCGTGTCGATCGCCGTGCCGCGGCCGACGTTGATCACCAGGGCGTCGTCCGGGAGGGCGGCTAGCTCGTCCGAGCCGATGAGGCCGCGGGTCGCCGGCGTGTCCGGCAGGACCAGCACGACGATGTCGGCCTTCGGCAGCAGCGCGGGCAGTTCGGCGACGCCGTGGACGTCTTCGTCCGGGCGGGGGCGGCTCGCCACCCGCGTCACCACGGCCTCCGCGGCGACGAGCTGGCGTTCGACGGCCCGCCCGATCGAGCCGTAGCCGACGAGGAGCACCCGGCTGTCGGCCAGCGACCGCGTGTGCTCGCGGGTCCACTCGCCGCGCGTCTGCTGTGCGAACCAGCGCGGCAGGTCCCGCTGCGCCGCGTGGATGAGCGCGAGGGTGTGCTCGGCGACGCTCAGGTCGTGGAGCCCGCGTCCGTTCGCCAGCCGGACGCCGTCGGGCAGCAGCGGCACGAGCGTCTCGACCCCGGCCGACAGCGCCTGCACCACCCGTAGCGACGGCAGTTCCCCGATCAGCTTCGGCGGCTCCGGCCCGCGGTCGTAGGGCAGCACGTAGAACTCGACCTCGCCGAGATCGGCCGGCGGGGGCTCGACGCCGTCGTAACAGGCGGCGCCGAATCCTTCCGACACGTCGATGTCGGGCCACGGCAGCAGTACGCGAGCGCTCATGCCGCCTTTCTACCCGCTACCGCGTGTAGTAGCCCTGCAGGTCGACGATCATGTCGATCGAGCCGTTCGAGTTGCGGACGTCGAACTGCGCGCCCGAGCCCAGCCGGACCGTCGCGGAGTTGGACGTGTTCTCGCCGCGCATGATGTTCACCGTCGAGGGGATACCGGTGTAGGGCAGGTCGTGCGACCAGGCGGCCAGGAACGTCGGGATGCTCGCCTGGGTGCCGGTGAGGTTCACCGCCACGGCGGTCGCCCCGGCCGGGAGCCCGCCGACCGGCACCGTGCGGGTCGCGCCCGGGCCGAGCGGCGCCGGCGTGCCGTCGCGGGTGTCGAGCAGGCGGGTGGGCGTGTTCAGCGCCGCATACCGGCTGCCCGCGTCGCCGGGCACGAACGAGCCGGCCACCGACAGCAGGACGTGGCTCTGGCCGTGGTGGAGGAAGACGCGGATCGCGCCGTCGTCGCCGATCCGCACCAGCGACTGGGCCGCGCGGTCCTCGTTCGGCACGATGTTCAGCGTCGACGGGCCGGGCGTGCCTTGGGAGAAGGCGCTGAAGAACGTGTCGGAGTCGCTTTCGGTGCCGGTGAGGTTGACGGCCACGGCGACGGCGTCGGCGGGGACACCCGCCACACCGCGGACCGGCACCGTCACGACCTCGCCGGGAGTCAGCTTGCCCGGGTGCCCGCCGAGTGAGGAGCGGGTGTCGAGCAGCAGATCGGGCTTGTCCTTCGGCTGGTAGGTCGACTCGCCGGAGGCGCTGTAGTAGCCGAGGTAGTCGACGATGACGTCGATGCCGCCGGCGTTGTTGCGGACCTTGATCCGGCCGTCCGGGCCCACCGGGACGATCGCCATGCCGGCGGCGGTGCGGCCGGCGGCGACGTTCACGTTGGACGTCGTGGGCAGGGTGTCGCCGTAGGCGGTCAGGAAGGTGCCCGCGGTGCCGCCGGTGCCGACGAGGCTCACCGCGACGGCGCTCGCCCCGGCGGGCAGGCCCGGGATGGCGACGGACACGGATTCGCCCGCGGCGACGGGCTTCTTGTGGCCGCCGGTGTCGGTGCGGGTGTCGAGCACGCGCTGGGCGGTGGGCAGCGCGGTGTAGGCGTCGCCGCGGAGACGGAGGCCGATCCAGCCGGCGATGTCGTCGACGCGGGTCTCGACGGTGCCCTGCCGGGTCTCGGTCGAGCCGAGGCAGCCGGCCTGCCACGAGGAGTGGTGGAGCCCGGCGAGCTCGACGACGCCGTCGCGGTCACGCAGGAGCGGGCCGCCGGCGTCGCCCTGGCAGGTGGTGGCGGCCGCCGGGTCGCCGAGGACGGCGAGGGTGGTGGCGGTGACGCTCTGCACGGCGACGGGCGCGGTGTGGAGCTGGTCGGGCACCCATTCGGTGGCCGTCCGCCCGTAGCCGGCGACGCGCAGGCGCTCGTTCGGCGCGGGGGCGGCGGTGCCGACGGCGACCGGAGCGATCCCGGTGACCGGCGCGGCCAGCTTGGCGAGCACGACGTTGCGGTCGGCCCGGAAGAGCAGGTCGACGACGGCGCGTTCGGTGCCGGCGGCACCCCGTTGCCCGACGACGGCCTTGGTGGCGAGCTTCGGCGCACCGGCCTGCCCGCCGTTCTCGGGGAAGCAACTGGCGGCGGTGACGACCCACTGCGGCGCGACGAGGGCGCCGCTGCAGCCGTGGACCCCGCCGACCTCGATCTTCGTGGCGAAGGTGTAGGCCCCCTCGGCGGCCGGGGCGCCCCCGGTGACGGCGGCGCCGGGCACGGCGGTCACGACCGTGGCCACCACGGCGGCGGCGAGCACGACCCCGGCTCTTTCGGGCATGGTGAAGAAACCCTTGACGGGCGGCATGGATCCCCCTGCTGTATCGGAAACTTCAGCGCGAACGGGAGATGCCGTGGTCACCCCGCACCAAGGACCCCCCCGTTCCTGGTCGCGCCGATGCTAGCCGGTCGCGTCGGCACGAGGCCAGTAGCCGACGGCCTTCCGACCCCCGGCACCGACCCGTCGGAACCCCTCAGCGCAACCGCCCCCCAGCGGAACCGCCCCGCAGCGCAACTACCCCGCACGCAACCTCCCCTCAGCGCCCCCTCCCCTCAGTGCACCGCCGCCGACACGCAGAACTCGTTGCCCTCCGGATCGACGAGTACCGTCCACGCCAGCCCCGGCACCTCGTGCCGCCCCACCTCCTTCGCGCCCAGCTCCACCAGCCGCTTCACCTCCGCCTCGCGGTCTTCGTAGCCGAAGTCCACGTGAGCCCGGTTCTTGCCCGCCCTCGGCTCCGGTACCCGCTGCAGGGCCAGTGGGAGCCCGCCCTCCGCCGGGGCGAGGATCAGGAACTCGCCTTCGTAGTCCTGCGCCACCGTCGTGCCCAGCGCCGCCGTCCAGAACCGCGCCAGGCCTCTCGGGTCGGCGCAGTCGATCGTGATCATTCCCATCGTGATGGCCATGTTCCGAAGCTAGCGGTCACCACCGACAAAAACGGGCCGCCGAGTAACCCGTTGGAGTCACGGCCGGGGGAGTGACTACCCTGAGCGGGACTTTCACACCCGCCCGGCGCAGGGAGCCCCGCAGTGATCACCAGGACTTCGTCGTTGTTCCTTCGCACGTTGCGCGAGGATCCGGCGGACGCCGAAGTACCGAGCCACCGGCTCCTGGTACGTGCCGGCTACGTCCGCCGGGTCGCTCCGGGCGGGTACTCCTGGCTGCCGCTGGGCCTGCGGGTGCTGCGCCGCATCGAGGCCGTCGTGCGGGAAGAGATGAACGCCATCGGCGCGCAGGAGATCCAGTTCCCCGCGCTGCTGCCGAAGGAGCCCTACGAGGCCACCGGCCGCTGGACCGAGTACGGCGACGGCCTCTTCCGCCTCAAGGACCGCAAGGGCGCCGACTACCTCCTCGGCCCGACGCACGAGGAGCTCTTCGCCCTCACCGTCAAGGGCGAGTACAGCTCGTACCGCGACTACCCGGTCACGCTGTACCAGATCCAGACCAAGTACCGCGACGAAGCCCGCCCCCGCGCCGGCATCCTGCGCGGCCGCGAGTTCGTCATGAAGGACTCCTACTCCTTCGACCTCGACGACGAGGGCCTCGCGCGCTCCTACCAGGCGCACCGCGACGCCTACGTGAAGCTGTTCGACCGGCTGGGCCTCGAGTACGTCGTCGTGAAGGCGACGTCGGGTGCGATGGGGGGCTCGGCGTCCGAGGAGTTCCTCGCCGTCGCCGAGACGGGGGAGGACACCTACGTCCGCAGCACCGAGTCCGGTTACGCGGCGAACGTCGAAGCCGTCGTCACGCCCGCGCCGGCCGCGCAGCCCATCGAGGGCCGTCCCGAGGCGCAGGTGCACCACACGCCGAACACGCCGACCATCGACACGCTGGTCGACTTCCTCAACAAGGCCGGCCTGGGGCGGACCTTCACCGCCGCGGACACGCTGAAGAACGTCATGCTCAAGACGCGTCAGCCGGGCTCGGCCGAGTGGGAGCTCGTCTGCGTCGCCGTCCCGGGTGACCGCGAAGTGGACATGAAGCGCCTCGAAGCGTCGCTGGAGCCGGCCGAGGTCGCGCTGCTCGACGAGGCCGACTTCGCGAAGAACCCGTTCCTCGTCAAGGGCTACATCGGCCCGAAGGCGCTGCAGGACAACGGCGTGCGCTACCTCGCCGACCCGCGGATCGTCCCCGGCACCGCCTGGGTCACCGGAGCCGACAAGGTCGACCACCACGTCGTGGACCTGCTGGCCGGGCGCGACTTCACCCCGGACGGCACCATCGAGGCCGCCGAGGTCCGTGAGGGCGACGCGTCGCCGGACGGGCACGGCACCCTCGTCGCCGCGCGCGGCATCGAGATCGGGCACATCTTCCAGCTCGGCCGCAAGTACACCGACGCCTTCGAGGTCGACGCGCTCGGCCCGGACTCGAAGCCGATCCGGATCACCATGGGGTCCTACGGTGTCGGCGTTTCGCGGCTGGTCGGCGTGCTCGCCGAGCAGAACCACGACGACCTCGGCCTGATCTGGCCGCGGGTGGTGTCGCCGTTCGACGTGCACATCGTCATCGCGGGCAAGGACGAGACGATCGCGGCCGGCGCCGAGAAGATCGCCGCCGAGCTGGACGCGGCCGGGATCGAGGTCATCCTCGACGACCGCAAGGCGACGCCGGGCGTCAAGTTCGCCGACGCCGAGCTGGTCGGCGTGCCGACCATCCTGGTCGTCGGGCGCGGCCTGGCCAACGGCCTCGTCGAGGTCAAGGACCGCCGTTCCGGCGAGCGCGAGGAGATCGCGGTCGACGCCGTCGTCGAGCACCTGGTCAAGCTCGTCCGGGGCTGAGATGAGCCGGCGTCCCGACGACGCAACGCCGGGGTACGAGGACAACGCGGCGCTTCGCGGGTTCGGGGGTTACGAGCCCGCGGACGCGCCGCGCGCACAACCGAAACGGATCCGCCCGCGGCAGAAGCCGCTGAAGTGGCGGCGGGCGCCCTGGTTCGGCCTGGTGTTCATCGCCCTGGTCGCCGGGGTGCTGAACGCGCTGGGTGTCGGCAAGCCGCATCCGGCGTCGTCCTCGCCGCCACCCGCGCCGCTGGTGGTGACGCCTTCGCCGCGCGCGGCGGTCCCGGCGGCGGTCGCGGGCTGGCAGTCCGTGGCGGGCCGCGACGGCTCGTACGCCTACGACGTGCCGCCGAACTGGGAGCCGGCGCCGGACACCCAGCACGGCTGGGCCGGGATCAGGCTGGTCACGAGCGCGTTCCTGGGCAAGGACTTCTGCGCCCGGAACACGCTGGGCGGCGCGGGCGTCACGACGCAACCCGCGGCGGATCCCGAGGCGGCGGCGCGCAAAGCGGTGACCGATCTGGTGGCCGGCGCGTACGGCGGGTCCCCTCGGATCGGTGCCGGCGCCGACGCCCAGGTGACGAAGGCCGACGGCACCACGATCTCCGCGCGGATCGTGGTCGCCGAGGTGGTCCCGGCGGACACGGGGGAGTGCCCAGTGCGGCACGCCCTGGTGGCGGCGATGGCGTTCGGCGGGGATTCGGGGACGTCCGGTGTCGTGGTGGCGTACGCGGACAGCGACCGGTCCGGGCCTTCGGTGCGCGAGGACCTGGAGCGGATCGTGCGCAGTTACCGGTTCGTCCCGGCGGAGGACCGCGGCACGACCACTCCGCCGCCCACCACCTACCGCTGAGCGCCGGAGCGGTCGCGGGTTCCCGGTCCGGCCGGCCGTTCGGCGAACGCGGAGACGACGAGCAGGGCCGCTGCCACCCAGGCCGCGGGGCCGACACCCCACTGGCTCGCCAGCGCGCCGGCAGCCAGTGCGCCGAGGGTTTGCGCGCCGTAGAGGACGACGGTGTAGAGCGCGACCGCCCGTGACCGCAACCGCAGGGCCACCGAAAGCTGCAGGAACGCGTTGTTCATGGTGATCGTGCAGGCGAAGGCCGCGCCGAAGACCGTCGCCACCACGAGCAGCAGGCCGACGTTCCCCGCCAGTGGAAGCACGGCCAGGCCGAGCGCGGCGGCCGAAGCGCAGCTTGCCCGCAGCACGCGGTCGGTCACGACGTGGCGGACCACCGGGTAGGCGACCGCCGAACAGATCGCGCCGAAGCCGAACGCGGCCAGCACCAGCCCGACGACGCCTTCGGGAAGCCGCCGCACGGTCAGCAGGTACACCGGTGTCAGCGCGAACATCACCTGGGTCAGGAGGAAGAACAGCCAGGCCCGGGTCAGCAGTGCGCGGTACGGAACGGATTCGCGTACAAGGGCAGTGGTCTCCTGCCACGCCCCGCGCCGGCCGGCCGGGCCGTCGTCGAGGCGCTCGATCCGCCGGGAACGCCGGAAGCACAGCACGAAACCGGCGAACGACAAGGCGTTGACCGCATAGACCGGCAGTGCGCCGACGGCGCCGAACAGCCAGCCGCCCGCCGCGGGCCCGAGAGTCCTGGCGATGTTGAACGACAGGCTGTTGAGCGCCGCTCCGTCCTTGATCAGCTCCGCGGGCAGCGTCGAGGAAACCTCCGCGTTCCACGCGGGGTAGGCCGCCGCCCAGGACGCGTTCAGCCCGAACGTCAGCGCCAGGAGCGCGCCGGGCCCCAGTGCCCCGGCGAGATCGAGCGCGGCGAACAGCGCGGCGGTCAGCGCACTCGCCGCATTGGCCCAGAACAGGACCGTGCCGCGGCCGATCCGGTCGGCGAGCACGCCCGCCGGGAGCGCGAGGAGGAAGACCGGCAGCGTCGCGGCCGCCGGCAGCAGGGCGTTGACCGCCGGCACGGCCGAGAAGTTCGCGAGCTGTGCCGTGGCCGCGGTGTTGTGCATCCAGGTGCCGAAATGCGAAAGCGCCGCGACGGTCCACAACCGGCGATAGGCGCGGACGCGCAGGGGACCTGTACCGCGCCATTCGGTGCTGCCTCGCATGCCCTGAGCATCGAGGCATTGATCAATTCCGTCAATCTTGACTCGATCAATATGAGAAGCTGTCCCCATGGCCACGGACGAAGCAGCGGAGCGGGCCCTCACCACCGACCAGGCCGCACGGCTGCTCGGGGTGAAGCCGGAAACGGTTTACGCCTACGTCAGCCGGGGCCTCCTGCGCCGGCGGCGAGGAGAGGACGGCAGATCGAGCTTGTTCGCCGCGGACGAGGTGCGGCGGCTGGCCGCGAAGCACGCCCGCAGCGCCCCAGCCAAAGGGTCGACGCCGTCGATCGAGACCAGGCTGACGTCCATGACGGACGGCAGCCTGCACTACCGCGGCCAGGACGTCGCTCAGCTGGCGGGTTCTGTCGGGTTCGAGGCCGTCGTCGCCCTCCTCTGGACCGGATCACCCGACGAACCACCCAGCCTTTCGGTGCCGCCCGCCACGACGAAGAAGGCCAAGGCCGCGATCAAGCCGCTCGCCGCGGACGCTCGTCCGTGCGATCTGCTACCGATCGTCGTCGCGGCCGCCGCCACCGCCGACCCGCTGCGCTACGACGTCCAACCGGACACCGTCATGCGGACCGGGTGCACCCTGCTGGCGGTGCTGGCCGAGGCCTTGCCGAGAATCGGCGCCGAGCCGCAGCCGATCTCGCGGTCGGAGCCGCCTCCGCTGGCAGCGCGGCTGTGGCCCGCGTTGACTTCGCGTCCGCCCACCGGCGAAGCCCTGCGTGCGCTCGACGCGGCGATGGTGCTTCTGGCCGACCACGATCTCGCGGCCTCCACGATGGCGGCCCGGCTCGCGGCGTCGACGCGAGCCCATCCGTATGCCGTGGTCGGCGCCGGGCTCGGGGTGCTGGCCGGCCCACGGCACGGCGCGGCGGCCGGGCTGGCGCACCGGTTCCTGCGTGACACCCTGCGCGGCGGGGACCCGGTGGGCGAACTGTCCGAGCGCCTGCGCGAGGGTGGCGGACAGGCGCCGGGCTTCGGGGAGGACTTCTACCCCGGAGGCGACCCACGTGCCGCCCGGCTCCTGGAAATCCTGCTCGGCTCCGACTTGCCGGACGATCTGAGGTCTACGGTCGTCCGGTTGCGTGACGCGACCGCGGACCGTCCGCGGATCCGGCCCAACGTCGACTTCGCGCTCGCGGTGCTCTGTCACGCGAACGAGATGGTCGCCGGAGCGGGAGAAACCGTCCGGGCGATCGCCCGGACGGCGGGCTGGATCGCGCACGCGCTGGAGGAGTACCGCGAACCACCCGACCGGCTCCGGCCGACCGGGATCTACACCGGAGCCCGGGCCGGCCGGAGCCGGACCATGAACACCTACCGCTGATCGCCGGAATTCGGCAGGCTGCGGGGCATGAGCGGTGATGCGGAGAGACGGCTCGGGCGGATCCGGGCCGTCGCGTTCGGGGTGCTGGCCGTTTCCGGGGTGCTTCTCCTCTTCGGGCCGTTGCTGGCCAAGGCCTGGATCTGGCTCGTCGAGCCGCGCGATCCCGACTGGTGGGGCGCCTCCGGGCAGTGGGTCGGGGGCATCGGCACGATCGCGGCCGTCGTGGTCGCGTTGTGGATCGCCATCCGGGACGGGCGGCTCGCGCAGGCGGACCGGCGGGAACGGGACCTGCGCGAGCGGCAGGAGCAGGCCGCGAAGGTCACCGCGTGGATCGAGTACGCCGCCGGCCAGGGGTACATGGTCGTGTCCAACGCTAACGCCGAGGCGGTCAACCACGTCGTCGTCTCGTTCGACCTCGTGCACAACCTGCCGATGACCGGCTCGACCCTGCACCGCGGCCCGGACATCGAAGACGACGAATACCTCTACGCCATCCTGCCGCCGGGGAAGTGGCGGATGCCGATCCGCGAGGAGTGGCGGCGGCCGGACATGACGCCTGGGGTGATGCTCGCCTTCACCGACTCGCGGAACGGCCACTGGCTCCGGCTGACCGACGGACGGCTGATCCCGAAGGACCAGAACGTCGTCACCCGGCGGAAGATCCGCTTCCCCCAGCGGATCAGTGTGCCCGAGAGCTACTGACCAGCTTCGCCAGCTGCCGCAGGCGGACGTCCGGCAGGTACGCCCGGCTCAGCGCCAGGCCGATGCGCGGAAGGTCGGCCTCGTCGCGGAAAGCCAGGTACAGCGGGACGTGCCGCGGCTGGAACTTCGCCTTGAACGCGTGCAGGGACCGGAAACCGTAGTACGGCTCCATCACGCGGCCCAGCGACTCCAGCACCCGGTCCACCGGGCGGGCCGGGAAGCCGTCGCCGCTGCGGGCCAGCGGTGCGCCGGACAGCGACACGAACCGCGCCCCTTCCTCGCGGAAGGCCAGGCACGCCGACGCGATCAGGAACTCCATCACCGGGCGGAAGCCGTGGGCGCTGCGGCGCATGATGTCCAGCGTCCAGCCGCCGACCTTGCCGGCCCCGGTGTGGACCGGCAGCCACGACGTCACGCCGTGGACCGTGCCCTCCGCGTCGACCGCCAGCCCGACGCGGGTCGCCGGGTCCATGGCCTCGTCCACGCCGCCGAGGGTGAAGCCCATCTCCGGCATCGCCTTGCCGGACATCCACTCCTCCGACAAGGCCCGGACCTGGGCCAGGATCGGCTCGGGCTGGTCGGCCAGGCGGACCAGCCGGAACTCGATGTCCTGCTTGGCCGCCTTGTTCAGCGCCGAGCGGACGTCCTGCCACGCCTTGCCGCGGAACTCGAGGCCGTCGAGGTCGAGCACGTTGTCCTCGGCCACCTGGACGTGCTGCCAGCCCAGCTCGCGCGTGGCCGCGACCGTGGCTTCCGTCGCCGAGAACACGCACGGCACCTGGCCGGTGTTCTCGCACATCGCGGCGAATTCGGTGACCGTGGCCGCCGCCGTGCCGTCCGGCGCGATCGGGTCGCCGAGGGCGACCGCGACGCCGGCGTGGCGGCGGTAGGCGAGGTAGGAGCGGCCGTCCTCGCGGACGAAGTAGGTGTTGCGCGGCCAGGTCGTCATCCACGACAGCGTGCTGCCGCCGTGGCGCCCCAGCAGGTTGCGGGCCAGTGCCGGCCCCGGGCCCTGCGCGTGGCGGCGCAGCCGGCGTCGCGACGGCACGCGGAAGGCGTGCCGCGCGGCGATCAGCACGGCGAGCTCGACCGTCCACAGGAGATTGTCCACGAAGAACAGCGGCAGGCCCGCGGTGTCGTAGTCGCCGCCGAAGATGTCGGCGATCCCGACGATCGTCGCGACGGCGAGCCCCTGCACCGTCACGAACGCCGACAGCGCGACGGCCCAGCGCCACGCGACGCGCCCGCCCTTGCGCAGCCCGTTCAGCATCGGGATGACCAGCAGGATCAGGATGCCGAGCTCCGGCGCCGACAGCGAAACGCCGTCGTCGGAGCCGAACGGGCCGTCGCCGGGCACCAGGAACATCACGATCTCGGCGATGGTGAGCAGCAGCAGGCCGGCCACGGCCAGCACCCGCCACTCCCGCAGGTTCGGCGCCGCCTGCCCGCCGGAGCGCCGCGCGCCCACCAGCCGCTTGCCGAGCGGAAGGGCCAGCAGCAGCGCGAAGAAGTGCACGAGGTCGGCCAGCGTGCCGACGTAGACGATCGCGACGCCGGCGTACACGCACAGCCCGGCCCGCAGCCGCAGGGCCCACGGCGGCCGCAAGGTCGCGGTGGCGACCGCCACCGCGGCGAGCGCGCCGCCGGAGAACCCGACGTCGAGGCTGCCCGCGACCCGCTCGGCCCACAGCCAGCCGGAATTGCGTGACAGCGCGAGGAACTGGGTCGCGACGAGCACCGAGACGAACTGGCCGACGATGGTCACGGCCATCGCGCGCCGCGTCCCCAGCTTCCACTCGGCGAAGCCGGCGAAGAGCGCGAAGCTGCCGACCATCGGGAGGTAGTACCACGGGATGACGGCGAAGAACGGCCCGGTGACCATGGTCCACCACCGGCCCGCCTCCAGCGACGGCAGACCGTAGGCGACGAACGGGTAGACCGCGCGGTCTTCGGCGGCGTCCCACAACGCCCCGGTCGCGACGGCCAGCACCAGCATCGCGAGCGTGACGCCGGTGGTGAACGGCAACCGCTGCCTGAGGACGGTCACGGTGCTCCGGACGCGTCCCCCTCCGGCGGGCTTTGCCGCCGCCCCTGCGTGAGTCATGGGGATGAGTCTGTCGAGTTCCCGGTACCGCGGACATCGGGCAAGGGAACGAGATTTCCCCTAGGGGAATCGTACTTTCGGCTGAGGGTTATCCCCCTCCCGAGGAGGACGTCAGCCGAGGACCGCGCGCCGGACCGCGTCGGTGTCGGTGAGGTCGGGCAGCACGGTGTGGGCGCCTTCGGCCCGCAGTTCTTCGGCGGAATAGTGCCCGGTGGCCACGGCGACGGAGACCGCGCCGTTGGCCACGGCGGCCCGCACGTCGTTCGGCGTGTCGCCGATGACGACCACCGCGTCGGCGGGGAATTCCGTGCCGTGCTTGGCCGCCGCCAGCGCCATCGCGTGCGGGACCAGGTCCGGGCGGTGCACCGAAAGCGTGCCGTAGCCGCCGATCTCCAGGTCGAGGTGCTCGTCCAGGCCGAAGGGGGCGAGCTTGTGCCGGGAGATCTCCGGCAGGTTGCCGGTGACGAGCGTCTGGACGACGTCGCCGCCGGCGGCGAACGCGGTCAGGGCCTCGGCCGCGCCCGGCAGCGCGCGGGCCGTCTCCGCGAAGGTGTGCCGGTGGCGTTCCGATTCCGCCACCAGGGCCTGGAACAGCGCCTGGATCGTCTCCTCCGCGGCCTCGAAGCCGTTCGCGGTGAGCAGGTCGGTCGTCGTCGCGCGTTCGGTGCGGCCGCCGAACACCGGGTGCACGCGCAGGGTCGCACCGGTCGCGGCGGTGAACGCGGACCCGTACCAGGCCGCGCCCAGTTCGGAGAAGTCCACGAGCGTGTGGTCGATGTCCCAGAGCACCAGCCGCTTCTTCGTCACGGGTCCGAGGCTACCGGGCGGCTTATTCAACGCGCGTTGACTTTCCGGTGACGGGATCGTACCTTGGGCCGTAATTCAACGAGTGACGAATAAGTGGAGGCAGTGATGACCCGTCCCACAGGGGCGCTCGCCCTGGTTGCCGCCCTGGCCGGCGCGCTGGTGGCGGTGGTGCTCGGATTCCTCACCTTCGGCGCGCAGGCCACCGTCGCGCCCGACGGCGTCCCGGTCGCCGTCGCCGCACCGCCGGAGATCGCGCAGCGCGTCGCCGCCCACGGCGGCGGCCAGCTCGCCTGGACCGTCGCCACCCCGGCCGAGGCGCGGCGGCTGCTGGAAGACAAGAAGGTCTACGGCGTGCTCGAACTGGCGCCGGGACCGGCCGCGACCGTGGTGACGTCGGGGGCGGTCAACCCGGCCGGTACCCAGGTCGCGCAGCAGGCCCTGACCGGCGCCGCGACCGCGCTGGCCGGCGCGCCGAAGCAGGAGGTCCTGCACCCGGTGAGCCTCGCCGGCCGCGTCGCGCCGCTGGCCGCGAGCGCGCTGGCGTGGATCGGCGCGCTCGTCGCCGGGCCCGCGCTGACCCAGCTCGCGAAGCGGACCGGGCGGTCGCTCGGAGCCGGCGCGCGGTTTCTGCAGATCACCGGCGCGGGCGTGCTGGTCACGGCGGTGGTGGCCGGGTTCTTCGCGCTGTGGGACGCCGCGCTGCCGCTGACCGCCGACGTCCTCGGCTTCGTCTTCCTCGCCGCGACGGCGTTCGCCGCCGTGCAGGCCGGGCTGCTGCGCCTGCTGGGCCTGCGCGCGATGGCCGTTCTCGCGCCGCTGTACCTGGTCGCGCCCGCGGTGGCCGGGCAGGTGCCGGAGCTGCTGAACCCGGCCTACCGCGCGCTGCTGTGGTCGTGGACGCCGTTCCGGTTCGCCGCCGAAGGCCTGCGCAGCCTGCTTCAGGGCGTGCCGGACGCCCCCGACGTGACGACCGCGCTGGGGGTGCTCGGCGCGCTGCTGGCCGCGGGCCTGCTGGTGGCGCTGTGGCCGGCCCGGTCAGCCCGCCAGGAGGCTGAAGCGCACCTTGCGGACGGGGTTGTCGAGGTTGGTGTCCACTAGGCAGATCGACTGCCAGGTGCCCAGCGCCAGGACGCCGCCGAGCACCGGAACCGTCGCGTAGGGCGGCACCAGCGCCGGGAGCACGTGGTCACGGCCGTGACCCGGGCTCCCGTGCCGGTGCCGCCAGCGGCCGTCGCGGGGGAGCAGCTCGTCGAGCGCGGTCAGCAGGTCTTCGTCGCTGCCGGCGCCGGTTTCCAGGATGGCCAGCCCGGCGGTGGCGTGCGGGACCCAGACGTGCAGCAGCCCGTCGGTGGCGTCGGCGTCGCGCAGGAAGGCCTCGGCTTCGTGGGTGAGGTCGTGGACGACGGCTGCGGAGCCGGTGCGGACCTCGATCTCGGTGGAGTACATGCGGCCCAGCCTAGGGAGCCGCGGGCTCCTTCGCGGGTTCGCCGGTGACCGTGAACGCGAACGCCGTCAGCGCCGCGAGGAGCACCGCGCCGGCGAGGTAGGGGACGACCGGTGCGATCTCGTAGAGGCCGGTCCCCAGCAACGGCCCGCCCATGAACGCCAGCGCGCTGCTCGACCCCATGAGCCCGGCGACCGCACCCTGCTCTTCCCGCGTGGCCAGCAGCGTCGGGGCGGACATGAACCCCGGCGTCGCGAAGCCCATCCCGGCGCCGAGCACGGCCACCCCGGCACCGAGCAGCAGCCCGTTCGGACCGACGGCCACCGCGAGCATCCCGCCGGTCATGACGACCGCGCCGACCCGGACCAGCCGCAGCGGGGCCCAGCCCAGCCGCGGGACCACGACCACCTGGACGAGGATGATCATCGCCGCCCCGGCCAGCATGACCAGGCCCGTGACGCGGCCGGTGTCCCGGGTGGTCAGGTGCAGCCGGTCCTGCACCAGGAAGCCGACGGTCATCAGGACGATGGCCAAGGCCAGGTACAGGCCGAAGCCGAGGGTCAGGAACGGCCCGAAGCGCTTGTCGAACGGGCTCACCTTCACCGTCGCCGGCCGGGTCGCCCGCTTCGGCGGCTTGGGCAGCGCGAACGTGATCACGACGGCGATCCCGGCCACGACGACCGGGGCGGCGTAGACCGGGACGAGCAGGTCGCCGGTGAGGCTCAGGACGCCGCCGAGCGCGGGACCGGCGGCGAGCGCGAGGCCCTGGGCCGCGCCGAACACCGCCATGCCGCGCACGCGCTCGGCCGGGCCGTCGGTCACGTCGGCGATGTAGGACTGCGCGGTCACCGGGGTCGCCGCCCAGGCGAGGCCGAACAGGACGCCGCGGGTGAGCAGCACCGCCGTGAACAGCACCGGCACGGCAATGGCCTTCGCCAGGCCGAGCTGGGCGACGAAGGCGAACGCGAGCAGGCTCGCCACGGCGCCGAACAGCGAGACCAGCAGGACCGGGCGGTGCCCCCAGCGCGCGGTCCGGCGGCCCCAGAACGGGCTGGCCAGTACGACACCGGCGCCGCCGACGGCCCAGACGGCACCCAAGGCGAACTCGCTGAAGCCGAACTCGCGGGCCAGCGGCGGCAGGATCGGGTTGAGCAGCTGCTGGCCCGCCATCAGGCCGAAGACGGCCAGGCAGACGACGAGGACCGGACGTCTCACGCCACGACCCTCTCGTGTTCGGTGCCGATCCGGGGCGTGATCGACAGCAGGTCGCCCGGCTCCGCCACGCTCAGCCGGTGCCAACGGCCGGGCGGGACGATGAACGACCGCCCCGCCGTCAACGTCGTCACCAGCCCTTCGCCGCGCACGTGGACGTGCAGTGATCCGGACAGGACGACGAGGACTTCGTGGCCTTCGGGGTGGCGTTCCCAGAGGTGCCCGTGCACGGCGCGGTCGTCGTCGGCGTGGAACGCGCCGACGCTCCACAGGCTGGTGCCGTCGGCGGTCCCTGGCTCGGCCACGCCCCCCGGCCGCAACTGGATCGCGGTGCTGAACAGGTCGTAGTTTTCGAACATGTTCCGAAAGTAGCAGCGGCCGGCCTGAGTTGTCGACCGGGCATGATGGGGACGTGCCACGTATCGGGCGGCCGCCCTCGACGTCCCGCGAGCAGATCCTCGAAGCCGCGCGGACGATCCTCGACCGGGACGGCCGGGAGAAGCTGACGATCCGCCGGCTCGCCGCGGAACTCGGTGTCGGGGCCACGACGCTGTACCACCACGTGCGCGACAAGGACGAACTGCTGATCCAGCTGCTGGAGCACTACGCCGCCCGGCTGCCGCGGCCCGGCCTGCCGGAGGAGCCGCGGGAGCGCATCGTCGCCGCGGCGACCCTGATGCACGACGCGCTCGCCGCGCACCCCGAGATCGCGGAGGTGCTCACGGCCGACGACTTCCTCGGCGAGTCGGCGCTGTGGATGGTCGACGCGATCGTCGGGGGCGCGCTGGGCTGCGGGTGCCCGCCCGAGCGGGCGGTCGAGGTGTACCGGAACGTCTGGTACTACACGATCGGCGAAATCCTGGTCCGCGCCCGCGCCGGGCGGCGGGCCGCCGAGGACCGGCCCCGCTACCGCGACCAGGTGTTCGCCGAGCTCGACAGGGCCCGCTTCCCGCACCTCGCCGTCGTCGGCGACCGCTGGCCGGAGCTGAGCGCGCGCGACACCTACCGGGCGGGCCTGCGGGCCTTCGTCGACGGGCTGCTGGCTCAGGACTCCAGGTAGCGCAGCACCGCGAGCACGCGGCGATTGTCCCCTTCGGACGGTGGCAGGCCGAGCTTGCCGAAGATCGACGTCACGTACTTCTCCACCGAGCCGGGCGAGAGGAACAGCTCCGCCGCGATCGCGGAGTTCGACCGGCCTTCCGCCATCAGGCCCAGCACCTCGCGCTCCCGCGGGGTGAGACCGCCGAGCGCGTCCGTCCGGCGCGTCGCCGAGAACAGCTGGCTGACGACCTCGGGGTCGAGGACCGTTTCGCCGTCCGCGACCCGGCGCAGCGCGTCGAGGAAGTCCGAGACCTCGGCGACGCGGTCCTTGAGCAGGTAGCCGACGCCGCCCGCGCGATCGGCCAGCAGCTGGGCCGCGTACTTCGTCTCGACGTACTGGGAGAACAGCAGGACCGCGCAGCCCGGGAGCTCGCGGCGCAGCGCGATCGCCGCCCGCAGGCCCTCGTCGGTGTGCGACGGCGGCATCCGGATATCCACAATGGACACGTCGGGGGTGTGGCCGGTGACCGCTTCGCGCAGCGCTTCGGCGTCCTTCACCGCGGCGACGACCTCGTGGCCGCGGAAGGTCAGCAGCTCGACGAGGCCCTGGCGCAGGATGGTGGAGTCCTCCGCGATGACGATCCGCATGCCGCGACCCTAGCGGGGCAGCGGCACCCGCGCGGTCACTTCGGTCGGACCGCCCGGCGGGCTGGTGACGGTCAGCTCGCCGTCGACCGTCCGCAGCCGTTCGACGACGCCGGCCAGCCCGCCGCCCGGCACGATCCGGGCGCCGCCGGGGCCGCTGTCACGGACCCGCAGCTGGAGAGCGTGGTGCGCTTCGGTGACTTCGACCAGCGTGGTCCCGCCGTGCTTGGCGGCGTTCGTGAGCAGCTCGGCGGCGCTGAAGTAGACGATCGTCTCCAGCGACGGCGGCGGACGGCGCGGCAGGTCCACCGCGACCCGCGCGTCGATCCCGGACGTCGCGACGAGCGTGGCGAGGGCGACGTCGAGGCCGGCGTCGAGGGCGGCCGGGTGGATGCCGCGGGCGAGGTCGCGCAGCTCGGTCAGCGCCTGTTTGGCGTTGGCGTGCGCGGCGGTGACGAGCTCCTTGACCTGCGGCAGGTCGACGTCCGCGAGCTCGTCCTTGGCCAGGCCGAGCTTCATGGCCAGTGCGACGAGCTGGGCCTGCGCACCGTCGTGGAGGTCCCGTTCGATCCGCCGCAGCCGGAGGGCGGCGTCCTCGACCGCGGTCGCGCGGCTCGCCTCGAGGTCCCGCACCCGCTCGGACAGCTCGCGCTCGCCGAGCAGCCCGACGACCAGCAGCCGGTCGAGGGCGACGAAGGCGTGCGTCACCCACGGCAGCGCGACGAGGACCAGCAGCCCGGACGCCGACCAGGCGAGCGCGCCGGCCCAGTGGTCGGCCCGGATGTCGAAGACAGGCAGCTGCCGATCGCCCATCGGGAACCACAGGAAGGAGTAGGTGGTGGCGACGAAGCTGTAAATGGTCGCGGCGAAGACGGTGAAGAGCCCGGCGATCGTCAACGGCAGGCGCAGGAGCAGGTAACCGGCGGCCCGCCAGCCCGCGGGATCGCCGACGCGCGCTTTGACCCAGCTCCACAGCCCGGGCTTGAGTTCGGGCCGCCGCGGGGCGGGAACGCTGACGCCGAGCAGGGCTCGCGCGAGCCTGCGGTGAGCGGCGCCGAGGCCCCGGGCGTAGAAGACGGCCCCGGCGAGGACGAGGAACCCGACCAGCACGGGGGTGAGCCAGAGGCCGAGCGCGACGACGACGACGAAGCTGAGCAGGGAGAAGAGGGTCAGCGGGGCGGCCAGCCAGAGCCAGAGGTACTCGGCCCGGAAGTCCCGCGTGGCGAGGGGGCCGAAGACGCGGCGCAGGGGGTGGGGTGGGTCGAGGGTGGTCACGGGTTCAGTGTTGCCGGGGGGCTGGGTGTTGCCCATCCGGTTTTCCCCCCATCGGGCCGGGGGAAAGCGCTGGGAGGCGGGGGTGTTGCCCGGCCGGTTTCGCCCATCGGGCCTGTGGGAGGCGCTGGGGGCGGGAGCGTTGCCCGGCCGGTTTTCCCCTATCGGGCCGGGGGAAGCGCGCTGGGGGCGGGGCGTTGCCCAGCCGGTTTTCCCCATTGGGCCTGGGGGAAAGCGCGCCGGGACCGGCGGATTCGGCTGTCCGGCCGCGGGGCGCCCCCCGTTTTCCACTCTACCGGCCGGCACCGACGATTCCGCCGCCGAGACTGCGGCTTCGACCGGCCTCAGGGCCGGTCGAACGGCGGGATCGTCGGTGCCATCCGGCCGTCGCCGGCGGCCTCCACCCGCACGATCTCGACCACGGCGCGAAAGCCGCGTCAGGGCGTGTCCGGGTCGTCTTCCCGGGCCCGCTGCGCCGCTTCCCGCATCTCGATCACGTCGGTGAGCCACTCGCCCGTCTCCCGCGCGATGTCGCGGACGGCGCCCGTGATGATCGACGCTATGTTGCCGACGTGCGTCGCCGCCGATTCGGTGATCACCTGCAGGGTGTCCTTCTCCCGTTCGAACTGGCCCACCATGTCACCCTCACGCTGCTCGGAGCTGCCGGTCGGGTTCCACGGTAGTCGGGGACGGCGCGGTGGGCAGGGCCAGCTTCACGATCTTCTTCGCCACCGACCAGAGCTGCTTGCGCAGCGGGCCGGTGTGGTACGGCAGCCCGTACTTTTCGCAGATCTCCCGCACCTCGCCGGCGATCTGCGGGTACCGGCGCGCCGGGATGTCCGGGAACAGGTGGTGCTCGATCTGGTGCGACAGGTTGCCGCTCAGGATGTGGAACAGGGGGCCGCCGGTGATGTTCGCCGAACCCAGGATCTGGCGGAGGTACCACTGGCCGCGCGACTCCTCGGCCGTTTCCTCCTCGGTGAAGCTCTCGACGTCCGCCGGGAAGTGGCCGCAGAAGATGATCGCGAACGCCCACAGGTTGCGGGTCAGGTTCGCCGTCGCGTTGCCGAGGAAGGTCAGCGGGGCCAGCGGGCCGGTCAGCAGCGGGAACAGGACGTAGTCCTTGCCGATCTGCCGGGAGGCCTTGCGCACGATGCGGCGCAGCACCGGCACGTTGTCGGCCCACGACCGCTCGCCCTTGACGACGTTCTCGACCTCGAGGTCGTGCAGCATGACGCCCCACTGGAAGAAGATCGCCAGCAGCGTCGCGTACACCGGGTTGCCCAGGTAGTACGGGTGCCACTTCTGGGCGGTGTCCATCCGCAGGATGCCGTAGCCGACGTCGCGGTCCTTGTCGACGATGTTCGTGTACGTGTGGTGGATGTAGTTGTGGGAGTGCCGCCAGTTCTCCGCCGGCGCCACGGTGTCCCACTCGAACCGCTGCGAGCTCAGCGCCGGGTCGCGCGTCCAGTCGTACTGGCCGTGCATGACGTTGTGGCCGATCTCCATGTTGTCCAGGATCTTGGCCAGCGACAGCGCGCCGACGCCGGCGAGCCACGCCGGCGGGAAGAAGCCGGCGAACAGCAGTGCTCGCCCGGCGACCTCCAGGCCGCGCTGCTTCTTGATGATGTCGTGGATGTAGTCGACGTCCTCCTGGCCCAGGTCGTCGACGATCCGCTGGCGCAGCGCGTCGAGCTCGCGGCCGAACTCCTCGACCTGTTCCGGGGTCAGGCGGTCCTGCAGACCGGTCATGGTGGAACTCCTTAAGCGTCGATCTCGACGTCCCCGACCGGGACGGAGATGCAGAGCTGGATTTCTTCGTCTTCTTCGCCGGAGATCTCGCCCGTCTTCGCGTTCCGGACGCGTCCGGCGGTCTTCAGCTGGGTGCAGGAGAAGCAGATGCCCATCCGGCAGCCGTGCTCCGGCGAGAGCCCGGCTTCCTCGGCCTGCTCCAGCAACGGCTTCCCCGAGTTGGCGCACTCGCGGCCGCTGCGCTTGAAGCGCACCTGGCCCTCGGCGTTTTCGGTGTCGAAGGTCAACGCCGGCGGCGTGAACTCTTCGGTGTGCACGCGTTCACCGAGTTCCTCGCGCACGGCGTCCATCAGCGGCTTCGGGCCGCAGACGAACGTCTCCGCGTCGCGGAACCAGGGCGCGACCCGCTCCAGGTGCTCCGGCGCGAAGAAGCCGTTCAGGTCACCGCCCTCGGAGTGGGTGTGGGCGTGCACCACCCGCAGGCCGGGGTGCCGGGCGGCGAGCTCGGCCAGTTCGGTGCGGTAGAGGGCGTCGGCCGGGCTGTTCGAGTACTGCACGAACACGATCTCGCCGGCGTGCCGTTCGTCGACCAGCGTGCGGGCCATGGCGAGCACCGGCGTGATGCCGCTGCCGCCGGCGATCAGCAGCACGCGGTCCGGCCGCTCGGCGGGCAGGGTGAAGCTGCCGTCCGGAGTGGACAGATTGACCACCGAGCCGACCCCGATCGCCCGGTTCAGGTGCCCGGAGACCAGGCCCTGCTCCTTGACCGTGAACTCCAGTTCGCCGTCGTACTGCGAACCGCACGGTGAATAGCAGCGCGTGCGCCGGACGCCGTCGATCTCCACCTGCACCCGGACGTACTGGCCGGCGGTGAAGCCGGGCCACGCGCGGCTGGGCCGGACGGTGAGGGTGACGCTGTCCGGCGTCTGCTTGCGCACCGCCGTGACCAGCCCGCGGATCTCGCGGCGGACCAGCATCGGGTCGACGAGCTCCAGGTACCGGTCCATCCCGTGCGGCGTCAGCAGCGCCTCGGCCAGCGAGGCGAGGCCGCGCACCCGCCGGGGGATGAGCGCCGTCATCTCCGAACCTCCTCGGTTACAGTGAACGACTGTACACTCAACAGTGCACTGCAGGAGTGGACGCCCTGTCAACGCGAGACGCGAAGGATGTGACGTGAGCAACGCGGTGGACATCCGTACTCTGGAACCCGTGTCCGAACCCCTGACGCCGGTGAGCCGCCAAGAGCGCAAACTGCGCACCCGGCAGACGTTGCTGGACACCGCCCTCGAGCTGCTGGCCGACCGCCCGTTCGCCACGCTTTCGCTGCGCGAGGTGGCGAAGGGCGCCGGCATCGTCCCGACCGCCTTCTACCGGCACTTCGCCTCGATGGAGGACCTGGGCGTCGCGCTGGTCGAAGAGGCGACGCGCACGCTGCGCGGGATGATCCGCTCGGCCCGCACGGATCCGGACACCTACCAGGGGATGATCAGCGCTTCGGTGACGACGCTGCACCGGTTCGTCCGGGCGCACGAGGACCATTTCCGGTTCCTGGCCCGCGAGCGGTACGCCGGCGGCCCGCTCGCCCAGGCGATCGCCGCCGAACTCCGGCTGTTTTCCGGCGACCTCGCGATCGACCTCGCGCGGTTTCCGAAGCTGCGCGAGTGGAGCACCGAAGACCTGCACATGCTGGCCGACTTGATCGTTTCCGTGATGCTGACGACCATTGTCGAGCTGCTGGAAGCCCGCCCAGGTGAGGACGTGAAAATCACCGGAACGGCGGAAAAACGGCTGCGCCTGGTCCTGCTCGGCGTCCCGCACTGGAAAAGCAGCTGAACGTTTCCTCCCGGCCTTCGTATCTTCTGGCACAACCGCGAGACTTGCGACCCACGTCACTGGGGACTGTCGGTCCGGCGTGGTACAACCCTCGGATCGTGCCTCGCCGATGAGGAGGTCGTGTGACGGACAGCGAACAGAGTCAGCAGCTCACCGTGGGTGTGGTGGCCGAATCACGCCCCGGGGAGCGGCGGGTGGCCATGGTGCCCAAGCTCGTCGGGCGGCTCGCGCAGCGCGGGCTGCGCGTCGTCGTCGAGCCGGGTGCCGGAGCCGGTGCGCACCTGAGTGACGACGCGTACACCCGAGCGGGCGCCGAACTCGGCGACGCGTGGGGCGCCCCGGTCGTCGTGAAGGTCAACCCGCCTTCGCCGGAGGAAGTCGCGAAACTGAGCCGGGGTGCCGTGCTCGTCGGTTTCCTCGACCCGCGCGGCAACCCGGAGGGGCTCGCGAAGCTCGAAGAAGCGGGGTTGCGCGCCTTCGCGATGGAGGCCGTCCCGCGCATTTCCCGGGCGCAGGCGATGGACGCGCTGTCGTCGCAGGCCAGCATCGGCGGTTACCGCGCGGTCCTGCTCGCCGCGCAGAAGCTCCCGCGGTTCTTCCCGATGCTCACCACCGCGGCCGGCACCGTCCCGCCGGCCAAGGTGCTGGTGCTCGGCGCCGGTGTCGCCGGCCTGCAGGCGCTGGCCACGGCGAAACGGCTCGGCGCCCAGACCACCGGCTACGACGTGCGGCCCGAGGTCGGCGAGCAGGTCAAGTCGCTCGGCGCGCAGTTCCTCGACCTCGGCATCGAGGCGGTCGGCGAAGGCGGGTACGCCCGGGAGCTGACGCCGGAGGAGCGCGAGGAACAGCAGCGGCGGCTCACCGAGGCCATCACGAAGTTCGACGTCGTGATCACCACGGCGCTGGTCCCGGGCCGCAAGGCGCCGACGCTGGTCACCGCGGACGCCGTCAAGGGCATGCCCGCCGGGTCCGTCGTCGTCGACCTCGCCGGTGAGACCGGCGGCAACTGCGAACTCACCAAACCGGGCGAGGACGTCGTCGAGCACGACGTCACCATCTGCGCCCCGCTGAACCTGCCCGCCGAAATGCCCTCGCACGCCAGCGAGCTCTACGCCCGCAACGTCACCGAGCTGCTGGAGCTGCTGGTGACGAAGGAAGGCGAGCTGAAGCTGGACTTCGAGGACGAGATCGTCGCCGGTGCCTGCGTGGCCGGGCGCGAAGGGAGCGCGTCGTGAGTCCTCTGGTGCAGAACCTGGCGGTACTCGTGCTCGCCGGGTTCGTCGGCTTCGCCGTCATTTCGAAGGTGCCCAACACCCTGCACACGCCGCTGATGTCGGGCACCAACGCCATCCACGGCATCGTGCTGCTCGGCGGGCTGGTCGTGCTCGGCCTCGGCGTCGACGGCGTGTTCAACAAGATCCTGCTGGTGATCGCCATCGCCTTCGGCACCATCAACGTCGTCGGCGGGTTCCTCGTCACCGACCGGATGCTGTCGATGTTCAAGGGCAAGAAACCCGCCCCGGCCGATGAGGAGGAGACGAAGTGACCGACTTCATCGCGATCCTCTACATCATCGCCTTCGCCCTGTTCATCTACGGCCTGATGGGCCTGACCGGCCCGCGCACCGCCGTCCGCGGCAACTGGATCGCCGCGGCCGGCATGGGCATCGCCGTCGTCGCCACCCTGCTCACCCCCGGGATGGGCAACTGGGTGCTCATCGCCCTCGGCGTCGGGATCGGTGTCGTCGTCGGCGTCCCGTCGGCGCGCAAGGTCAAGATGACCGCGATGCCGCAGATGGTCGCGCTGTTCAACGGCGTCGGCGGCGGCGCGGTCGCGCTGATCGCGTGGGTGGAGTTCAACTCCACCGGCGGCTACGCGCACGAGCCGGTGTACATCGCGATCGCGTCGCTGTTCGCGGCGATCATCGGGTCGATCTCCTTCTGGGGCTCGAACATCGCGTTCGGCAAGCTCCAGGAGCTGATCAGCGGCCGCCCGATCACCCTCGGGAAGCTGCAGCAGCCGGTCAACGCGCTGCTCCTGCTGATCGCCCTCGCCTGCGCGGTGGCCATCGTCGCCGGCGGCGACTCGTGGCTGCTGATCGTGGGGCTGCTCGTCGCTTCGGGCATTCTCGGCCTCACCGTGGTGCTGCCGATCGGCGGCGCGGACATGCCGGTGGTGATCTCGCTGCTCAACGCCTTCACCGGGCTTTCGGCCGCGGCGATGGGCCTGGCGCTGGACAACACGGCGCTGATCGTGGCCGGCATGATCGTCGGCGCGTCCGGCTCGATCCTGACCAACTTGATGGCCAAGGCGATGAACCGGTCCATCCCGGCGATCGTCGCGGGCGGCTTCGGCGGCGGCCCGGCGATCGCGGCCGGCGGCGCGGCGAAGGAAGCCCGCCCGGTGCGGTCGACCAGCGCGGCCGACACGGCGATCCAGATGGCCTACGCGAGCAAGGTCGTCGTCGTGCCGGGGTACGGCATGGCCGTGGCGCAGGCGCAGCACACCGTCCGCGAGATGGCGAAGCTGCTGGAGAAGAAGGGCATCACGGTCGAGTACGCCATCCACCCGGTGGCCGGCCGGATGCCCGGGCACATGAACGTGCTGCTCGCCGAGGCCGACGTGCCGTACGAGCAGCTCAAGGAGATGGACGAGATCAACTCCGAGTTCGCCCAGACCGACGTCGCGCTGGTGATCGGCGCGAACGACGTCACGAACCCGGCCGCGCAGACCGACCCGAGCTCGCCGATCTACGGGATGCCGATCCTCAAGGTCAACGAGAGCCGGTCCGTGATCGTCTTGAAACGCGGGATGAGCTCCGGGTTCGCCGGCATCGACAACGACCTGTTCTACGATCCGAAGACCAGCATGCTCTTCGGGGACGCCAAGTCGTCGGTGGGCGAGATCGTGGAGGAACTCAAGGCGCTATGACGACCGGGTCGGATGTTCGTGCGGCGTTCACGGATCCGGCCGAGAATCTCGCGTTCGACGAAGCGCTCCTCCGGGTTGCGCCCGAGTCACCGGTGCTGTGGCTCTGGCGCAACCCGGTCTGCGTCGTGGTGGGGCGCGGGCAGCGGATCACGCGCGAAGTGCGCGTCGCGGAGTGTGCGCGTGACGGCGTCCCGGTGCTGCGGCGGGCCAGCGGCGGCGGCACGGTGTTCCACGACCCGGGCAACCTGAACGTGACGCTGGTGCTGCCGGGTCCGGCCGACCGGCCGCTGGAGGCGCTCGGCCAGGTGATGAGCGCCGCGGTCGACCAGCTCGGGCTGGTGCCGCGGATCGGCGACCGAGGGCTGTTCGTCGGCGACGCGAAGCTGTGCGGGTTCGCCGTGTTCCGCACGAAGACCGGCCTGCTGGCGCACTCGACGCTGCTGGTCGAGACGTCGGCTGGGCTCGTCGGCCGCTACCTGACCAGCGCACCGCCGGACCCGCGGCCGCTCGACTCGCACCGCAGCCCGGTGGCGTCGCTGGCCGAGCACGGCCTGCGGCCCGGGTTCCCGGCGGTCGAGGCGGCGGTGCGCGCGGCGGCGTCGCAGCTGCTCGGGACGCTCGTGCCCCGTCCGCCGTCGGCGGCCGAACTGGCGCGGCAACGCGCCTTGCTGCACACCCGCTACCGCTACCCGTCCTGGCACGCCGACGGCGCCCAGCGCGCGGCCTGATCCGGCCCGGCTCTCTGCCGCGGCTCGTCGTGCGTGGTAGGCGGGGGTTGACCCG
>NZ_JMQI01000003.1 GCF_000695625.1 Amycolatopsis rifamycinica | reverse complement strand
GGCGATGAGGGGATTGCGGCGTCGGCGTCGTATCGGTACGGCACCCAGGAGCACATGTTCTCCCGGGGTGCGGACGGGTCGTTGCTGCACTCCTATAACGCCGGTGAGTCCATCGAGTCCGAGTCGTATCCCGCGGCGCTCGCGGGTCAGCCGGTGGCGTTCGTGTCGGGTGACACCCAGCACGTGTTCGCCAGGTTGAGCGACAACACGATCGGGCACTGGTACTGGTACCCCACCGACGCCGACCCGAACTTCGAGCAGTGGGGTGCCGACGACATCGCGGGCAACCCGACCGGGTACGCCTTCGGGGACCAGCAGCACGTCTTCGCCCGCGGCACCGACGGCAAGCTCAAGCACCTCTACTGGACCCCGGACACGGGCATGGTCGAGGAAACCCAGACCCAGTCGGTCGCGGGTGACCCGGTGGCGTATGTGTGGGGCGACCAGCAGCACGTGTTCGGCCGCACCACCGACGGCCACCTCGCCCACTGGTACTGGACCCCCACCGACGCCGACCCCAACTACGGGATCTGGGGTTCCAGCACCATCGCCGGTGACCCCACCGGGTACGCCTTCGGTGAGCAGCAGCACGTCTTCGCCCGCGGCACCGACGGCACGCTCAAGCACTTCTACTGGACTCCCGACGAAGAAGTCGTCGACGAACCCCTCGGCGCACCCATCCAGGGCAACCCGGCCGCCTACGTCTGGCAGGACCAGCAGCACGTGTTCGCCCGCACCCCGGACAACCAGCTCGGCCACTGGTACTGGACCCCGGAAGACAACCAGCCCCGCCACGACAACTGGGGCGGCAACCTCGGCACCAACCCCACCGGCTTCGCCACCGACAACCAGGAAAACATCTACGGCCGAACCACCAACGGCACGTTGACCCACTGGTACTGGAACACCGACATGGGCGCCCCGGACATCGAAAACTGGGGCCAGTGACCGGAACGGGCCGTTCACGCGAGCGTGAACGGCCCGTTCGGCTTCAGAGCGCCCGGCGGCCCGAGAGCGCGCGGCCGAGGGTCAGCTCGTCGGCGAACTCCAGGTCACCGCCCATCGGGAGGCCCGAGGCCAGCCGCGTCACGCTCAGGCCCGGGAAGTCGCGCAGCATGCGGACCAGGTAGGTCGCCGTCGCCTCGCCCTCGGTGTTGGGGTCGGTGGCGATGATGATCTCCTTGATGTCCGCCTCGCCGATGCGCTTGAGCAGCTCGCGCATCCGCAGCTGCTCCGGCCCGATGCCCGACAGCGGGTCGAGCGCGCCGCCCAGGACGTGGTAGCGGCCTTTGAACTCGCGCGTGCGCTCGACCGCCAGCACGTCCTTCGGCTCCTCGACCACGCAGATGACCGTGAGGTCGCGGCGCTCGTCGCGGCAGATGCGGCACTTCGGGTGCTCGGAGACGTTGCCGCAGATCTCGCAGAACTGCACGCCCTCCTTGACCTTGCCGAGGACGTCCTGCAGCCGCGAGATGTCCACCGGGTCCGCGGCCAGCAGGTGGAACGCGATCCGCTGGGCGCTCTTCGGCCCGACCCCTGGCAGGCGCCCGAGCTCGTCGATCAGGTCCTGGACGACACCTTCGTACAAGTTCGTCAGCCGCCGAAGCCGAGGCTGCCGAGGTCCGGCATGCCGCCACCACCGCCGAGCCCGCCGGCCAGCGGGCCGAGCTTCTGCTCGGTGAGCTTCTGCGCGCTCGCCGACGCGTCGCGGACCGCCGCGACGATCAGGTCGGACAGCGTCTCGACGTCGTCCGGGTCCACCACTTTCGGGTCGATCTGGAGGCTCTTCAGCTGGCTGTCACCGGTGACGGTCGCGGTGACCAGTCCGCCGCCGGCGGTACCGGTGACCTCGGTGTTGGCCAGCTCTTCCTGGGCTTCGACGAGCTTCTGCTGCATCTGCTGCGCCTGCTGCATCAGCTGGGAAAGGTCGAAGCCGCCGCCGGGTTGGGCCATGATCGCACTCGGTCCTCTCTGCACGCCTGTGTCTCCACCAGGGTAGTCGCGCCACGCGAGGTGCCGGGCTGTGGCACCGTGGTCGCCGTGCGACGCGTGACTGTCCCCCTGCTGCTGGCCGGTGCCCTGCTGCTCACCGGCTGCTCCGGCGACGCTCCGGCGGCGCCCACGCCCCCTCCGGTGGTCACCACCGCCTCCGCCACGCCCACGCCGTCGCCTGCGCCTTCGCCGGTCGTGCCGTCGCCGGTCGTGCCGTCGTCGCCGTCGCCGTCGCCGTCGTCATCGGCGGCCGGGAAGGTGGTCGTGCTGGATCCCGGGCACAACGGCGGCAACGGCAGCCACCCGGCGGAGATCAACCGCCAGGTGCCGGCCGGGCGCGGGCAGACCAAGCCGTGCAACACGACCGGCACCGCGACCAACGCGGGCTACCCGGAGCACGCGTTCACCTTCGACGTCGCCCAACGGGTCGGGAAAGCGTTGACGTACAAGGGAATTCGCGTTGTCTACACGCGACAGGACGACACCGGCGTCGGCCCCTGCGTCGACCGCCGCGCGGCGATCGGCAACGAGGCGGCCGCGGCCGCGGTCGTCTCCATCCACGCCGACGGCTCGGAAGCGGCCGGCGCGAACGGCTTCCACGTGGCGTATTCCTCGCCGCCGCTGAACGCGGCACAGGGAGAGCCCTCGACGCGGCTGGCCCGGACACTGCGCGACACGATGCGCGAGAGCGGCTTCGGCCCGGCGAACTACATCGGCGCGAACGGCCTGTCGGCCCGCGCGGACCTGGCCGGCCTCAACCTTTCGACCCGCCCGGCCGCCCTGGTGGAGTGCGGCAACATGCGCAACGCCGCGGAGGCGGCCCGGATGACGAGCGCGGCGGGCCGGCAGCAGTACGCCGCCGCCATCGCGGCGGCGATCGAGGCTTACCTGGCCGCCTGAGCCTCGAGGACGGCCTCGCCGTGCTGCGTCGCCCACTTCGTGAGGACGCCGATCGGCTCGACGAGCGTCCGGCCGAGCTCGGTCAGGCAGTACTCGACGCGCGGCGGCGCTTCGGCGTACGCGCGGCGGTCGACGAGGCCGTAACCCTGGAGTTTGCGCAGCGTCTGCGTCAGGACCTTGCGCGAGATGCCGCCGATGAGGCCGACGAGCTCGCCGTGCCGCCGCGGGCCGCGGCTGAGCGCGAACACGACGACGACCGCCCACTTGTCGGCGATGATGTCGATCGCCAGCCGGGCCGGGCAGTCGGCGAGGAAGACGTCGCCGGAGAAGTCACCCATGGGAACAAAGGTACCGAGCGGTACCTGTCGATTTCCTACGCTCGGAGCCATGGAACTTCCCGAAAGCTGCCACCGCCTGTTCGAGCGGCCGTTCAACGCCGTGCTGACGACCCTCAACCCCGACGGCTCGCCGCAGACTTCGCTGGTCTGGGCCAGCCGCGAGGGCGACGAGATCGTGATGGGCATGGAGGGCAGGCGGCCCAAGGTGCGCAACATCCGCCGCGATCCGCGCGTCACGGTGCTGATCGAGGACCACGACGAGCGTGACGCGCGCGGGCTGCCGCAGTACCTGCTGGTCCGGGGCACCGCCCGGGTGATCGGCCCAGACATCGCCGACGAGTTCACGGCGCTGATGGACCGGCAGGCCCGCCGGTACCTCGGGACGGAGAAGTACGAGCTGGGCAACCAGGGCTCACCGACGGCGGTGATCGTCCGGATCACCGCCGACCGGGTGACGGGCATCGGCCCCTGGGCTCCCTGACCCACCCCTGCCAGACGCCGGCCCACGTACGCCGCAGAGTCGCCCCGCGTACGGGAGGTCCAGCCGCGGCCCATGCATCCAGCGGGTCGGCGGTGACGTACGGGACGTGGGGTTGCGTCGGCCGGCAGCCGACGGTCCCAGTGCGCGAACCGACCGGCTGGGGACGCCGGCCGGCCCTTCGAGTGCGCCGGCTCAGTCGAGGGGGCGGGCGCCGAGGTGCTCGGAGAGGAGCTTGCGGGCCACCTCGTCCGGGTCCTTGTCCGGTGGGGGCGGGGGTGGCGGCGGGGCCGGGCTGGCGTCCTCGTTGTAGAGATCCTCGTCGTCCTCGTCGGAGGGTTCCGGGGGGAGCGGGATGTCCGGCTCGGTCGTCGTGACCTTGGGCCGGGGCGGGACCTGCGGAGCCGCGGGGCGGGCCGCCGGTTCGGCGGCGGGGGCCGCGGCCGCGGCCGACTGGCGGGTGAACGAGCGCTCGGGGGCCGGGGCCGGCGCCGCCTGCTGGGGGCGGGCGGCGGGGGCGGCCGGGGCGTTGCCGTGGACGCAGCGGACCTGCCAGTCGCCGCCCAGGACGTCGGTCAGGGCGCCGGCGATCTTGCGGGCGTTGTCCTGGTCGGAAAGGCGGCGGGCCAGTGGCTCGGACTTGTGGGTCAGCGTCACGGCGTTGCCCTCGACGCTCGCCACCGTCGCCTGCGTCAGCATCGCCTCGAGGCTGCGGCCGCCGGTGAACTTGCGCAGCGCGGTCATCAGCTGCGGCCAGATGTTCCGGATGCCGGCGGCGTCCAGCGCGCCCGGCGCCGGGGGCGCGGCCTCCGGCGCCGGAGCGGCCGTGCCGCCGTCGGGCGACTGCGCCGGAGCGGGCGTGCCGCCGCCGGGGGTGCGCACCGCACCCCAGCCACCATCGCCCGGCTGAGCCGCGGCCGGGGCGGCCGCGGCGGCCGGAGCGGCCGCGGCGACGGAAGCGGCCGGCGCCGCTGCCGGGGTGGCACCCGGCGTGCGCGGGGCTCCCCAACCGCCGTCACCGGACGGGGCCGAAGCCGTCGACGAGGCGGCACCATCGCCCGGCCGGGCCGCGGCGGGCGGCCCCACCGGGTCGGCCGCGGCCGGCCGCCCGGGCGGCTTGACCGGCTCGGGCACCGGCGCCGGACCCGGCGTCCCCGGACGCTGGGAAGGCCGCGAAAACTCGCGTTCCGGAGCCGCGCGCACCGGCGGCTCCACACCGCCCTCGGCCGGCGCGCCTCCCCCGCCGGCCACCGTCGCCCGGCGCTCCAGCCGCTCGATCCGGGCCAGCAGCGCCTTCTCCGCGTCGGTCACCGACGGCAGCAGCATCCGCGCGCACAGCAGTTCGAGCACGAGCCGGGGCGACGTCGCCCCGCGCATCTCCAGAAGTCCACTGTGGACGATGTCGGCGTAGCGCGAGAGGGTGGCCAGGCCGATCCGCTCGGCCTGCGCGACCATCCGCGACAACTCGTCCTCCGGCGCGGACACCAGCCCGCCCGCGGACTCCGGCACCGCGCGCAGCAGCACCAGGTCGCGCAGCCGGTCGAGCAGGTCGGTGGCGAACCGGCGCGGGTCGTGGCCGGCCTCGGTGAGCTTCTCGACCGTGCCGAACACCGTCGCCGCGTCCTCGGTCGAGAGCGCGTCCACCATGTCGTCGATCAGCGCGACGTCGGTGACGCCCAGCAGCGCGACCGCCCGCGAGTAGGAGACGCCTTCCGGCCCGGCACCGGCGAGCAGCTGGTCGAGCACCGACTGCGTGTCGCGCGCCGACCCGCCGCCCGCGCGGATGACCAGCGGGTACACCGCCGGCTCGACCTCGACGCCCTCGGCCGCGATGTTGCGCTCCAGCAGCGCGCGCATCGAGCTCGGCGGGATCAGCCGGAACGGGTAGTGGTGCGTGCGCGAGCGGATGGTGGTGAGCACCTTGTCCGGCTCGGTCGTCGCGAAGATGAAGATGACGTGCTCGGGCGGCTCTTCCACGATCTTCAGCAGGGCGTTGAAGCCCTGCGTGGTGACCATGTGCGCCTCGTCGATGATGAACACGCGGTAGCGCGACTCGGCCGGCGCGTAGAACGCCTTGTCCCGCAGCTCGCGGGCGTCGTCGACACCACCGTGGCTCGCCGCGTCCAGCTCGGTGACGTCGACGCTGCCGGGACCTTCGGGAGCGAGCGCCTTGCACGAGTTGCACTCGCCGCACGGGTCCGGCGTCGGGCCCTTGGCGCAGTTCAGCGAGCGCGCCATGATGCGCGCGCTGGACGTCTTGCCGCAGCCGCGTGGACCGGAGAAGAGGTAGGCGTGGTTGATCCGCCCGGCGGACAGCGCGGTGCGGAGGGGTTCGGTCACATGCTCCTGACCGACGACCTCGGCGAAGGTCGCCGGACGGTACTTGCGGTACAGCGCGAGAGCCACGCTCGTGAATCTACCGTGACGCGAAGCGTCTCCGTTGAGTGCGGTGGACGGAGTACCGGGCACCACCGGCAACCTTCGCCGTGCGGTCGGGACCCGATAACCTCGATGCCCGTGAGCCGCACGCGGAAGCCCGAGCCCGAGCCCGGGCGCTACCCCGTGCGGTTCGGCACGGCGGAGCTGCTCCGCGACGCCGACCGCGGCAACGCCTGGCTGCTGTCGGTGGACGGCGTCGCGCAGTCGTACGTCGACCTCGACGACCCCACGCACCTGGAGTTCGACTACGTCCGCCGGTTCGCGGACGTGGTGGACCGCCTGCCCGAGGGCCCGCTGGACGCGCTCCACATCGGCGGCGCGGCGTGCACGCTGCCGCGGTACGTCGCGGCGTCGCGGCCGGGCTCGCGCCAGCTGGTGTTCGACGCCGACGGCGAGCTGGTGGAGCTGGTCCGCGCGCAGCTGGGGCTGCGGGTGCCGGGCCTGCGCGTCCGGGTGACGGACGGCCGCGAGGGCCTGGCGACGCGCCGGGAGGATTCGGCGGACCTGGTGGTGGTCGACGCGTTCGAGCGCGCGACGCTGGCCGGCGGCCTCGCAACCCTGGAGGCGACGAAGGCGCTGGCGGGCATCCTGCGCGCCCCGGGCCTGTACCTGGCGAACATCACGGACGGCTCGGGCCTGCCGTTCGCCCGCCGCTTCCTGGCGACGCTGCTCGAGGTCTTCCCGGAGGTCCTCCTGCTGGCGGACCCGGGAGTGCTGCGAGGCCGCCGTTTCGGCAACCTGGTACTGGCGGCCTCGGCGAGCGACCTCCCGACGGCGGAGATAGCCCGGCGAACGGCCTCGGCGGCCTTCCCGGCGCGGTGCGTATACGGCGAAGAGCTGCGGAAGCTGGCGGGCCGGGCGGCCCCGATCACGGACGCGGACGCGCCGCCACCCCCGAAGCCCCCGAACGACGTGCTGGGCCTGTTCTAGGCATAAAGGGGACCCCGCGCACCCGCCAGAGCCTGCTTATCCTTGCTGCCTTCCGGCCCTGGGGAGGTTCACAGGGTGGACGCCGCGCGGGGTCCGTGGATCAGTGTAGCGAAGTCCGTTCAGGCCCCCGCGCCCGCCTGGGCGCGGGCCTTCTTGAACGTGTTGTGCAGGACCGCCAGCAGGGCGTCGCGCACCGACAGCTTCTGCCGGGCGTCGAACGTGATCAGCGGGACGTCGTCGCTCACCGCCAGTGCCCACCGGACGTCCTCCAGGTTGTGGCCGAGCGAGCCGTCGAACATGTTGACCGCCACCACGAACGGGAGGCCCGCGTTCTCGAAGTAGTCGACCGCCGGGTAGCAGTCGTCCATGCGGCGGGTGTCCACGATGACCAGCGCGCCCAGTGCGCCGTGGACCAGGTCCTGCCACATGAAGCCGAAGCGGTCCTGGCCCGGCGTGCCGAACAGGTACAGCTTCACCTCCTCGTCGATCGTGATGCAGCCGAAGTCGAGGGCGACCGTCGTCGTGGTCTTGGCCGGGACGTGGCCGGTGCTGTCCACCGCCGCCGCCACGGAGGTGATCGCCGCCTCGGTGGTCAGGGGCTTGATCTCCGAGATGGACGACACCGCCGTCGTCTTGCCGACGCCGAAGCCGCCCGCGATGACGATCTTGACCGGGGCCGGCGGCCGGGCGGCCGGTTCAGTGAATGGCTTCGAGTCCACGAATGACCCTTTCGATCATGCCGAGGTCGTGCGAGTTGTGGTTGCCCGGCCGCCGGACGACGACGTAGCCCAGCTCGGCGAGGTCGGCCACCAGCACCCTGGCCACCCCGATGTGCAGGCCGAGCATGGCGGCCACCTCGGCGACCGACATCGTGTTCCGGCAGAGGGAAACGATCTCCTGCCGTTCGAACGTGAGCTTCGGGTGCGACGCCGCGCCGAGGCGGGACGTCATGACCTGCGCCTCGATCTCGAGGCTCTGGTCGACCGGCTGGGCCCGCCCCGAGGTCATCAGGTACGGCCGCAGCAACGAGATGTCCGGTTCTTCGGACATCACGACCCCACGGTGTTCTTGAGCTCCTCGATCAAACCGGGTGTCAGCACCTCGGTGGCGCGGTTGGCGAACATCGCCATCTCGTAGGCGATCGTGCCCAGGCTGGCCTGCTTGTTGGCCAGCACACCCAGCGAGCAGCCGATGCTGATCGTGCAGACGAGCAGGTACCCGTGCTCGAGCTCGATGATCACCTTGTCCGGCGAGCCGAGCGGGTGGCTTTCGGAGACGCCGTGGGCGAGACCGAGCATGGCGGAGGAGATCGCGGCGAGGCGGTCGGCGTTGGACCGCTCGAGCTCCGACGACATCGCGATCAGCAAGCCGTCGGCCGAGACCGCGATGGCGGCGATCGCCCCCGCGGTGTGCTGCGCGAAGCGGCTCACCAGCCAGTTGAAGTTCTGGGCTTCGACACTGACACCAGGTGCGGGGATGCTCATTTCCTGCTCTCTTCTCCTCGTTCCATCACACGACCGGCGACCACGCCTTGGGGCGGGCTGTCTGCCGTCACATCCTCCGCCTTGGCCAGGCCGGCGGCGAACGCGTCGAACGCCGCTCGTTCGGCCGCCGGGTCCCGCTTGGTGCGGTTGACGACGGCGCGGGCGAGCGGCCGCCCCGCGGACTGCTGGCGCAGGCCCGGGGCGAGCTGGGCGCCGGGGACACGGCGGATCAGGCCGTCGCGCGACTGCGCGGCGGCCGTGAACGGGGCCGTGGCCACCGGCGAGGCGTCCGCGGGGACGCGGACCGGGAGAGGTGACACGGGTTCGGTCACGACGGTGGGCGGCGCGGGCGGCGGGTCGGCCGTCAGCGCGCTGACTTCGGCGGCCTTCGGGAAGGCGGGGGCAGGTGGGGCGCCGACCTCGGCGCCCTTCGCGAAGGGCGGGGCAGGTGGGGCGCTGGCCTCGGCGGCCTTCGCGAAGGCGCTCGCGAAGCCGTCCATCGCCGCCTTGGTCGCTTCCGGGTCGTGCCGCGGCTTGGGGTCGCTCGTCACCGGCGCGGACGTGCCCGGGCTGGGCAGCTGGGCGCCGCGGACCCGGCGGCGCAGGCCACCCCGCGACTCCGGTGACGACACCGCCGCCACTTCGGGCTCAGGCGTTCCGGCGGGCTCGGCGTCGGGTTCGGCGTCCGGCCACACCGGTTCCAGTTCGCGGAACCAGCGGAAGCCGTTGCCGTTGCCGAGCAGCGCCGGGATCGCCGGCGCGGGCAGCTCGGCGGGCCGGTCGCGGACCGGTTCGGGCGACGGCGGCCGGAAGCGGTCATCCACAGTGGACACAGCGGCGGCGGGCGCCGCGGCGGCGTGCCGGGCGGGCGGCGCGACCGGCGGCCGGGCCTGCGCCGGGATCGCCGGCGCCGCCTCGGGCTTCGGGCGCGGCCCGCTGCGGTGGCTGAACAGCGCCGCCGGGATGGTCAGCCGCGCGGTGACGCCGCCGGTGGTCGGCGTCGCCAGCAGCTCGACCCCCAGCTCGTGGCGCCGCGCCAGGCGGCCGACCACGAACAGGCCGAGCACGCTGGTCGGCGCGAGCTCCAGGCGTTCGCGCTCGACGAGCCGCTGGTTCTCCTCGGCCAGCTTCTCCGCGGTCATGCCGATGCCGTGGTCGACGATGCTGACCAGGCAGGCGCCGTCGGCCAGCAGCATGGTGTCCACCTCGACCATCGAGCCCGGCGGCGAGAACGACGTCGCGTTCTCCAGCAGCTCGGCGAACACGAGCACCAGGTCGGCACCGAGGGCCGACGACAGCAGGATTTCGGCGACGACCCCGAGCTTGACGCGCTGGTAGTCCTCGATCTCGGCGAGCGCCGAGCGCAGGGCCGTGGACAGCTCGATCGGGCCGGCGATCCGCGTTTCGTCGCGGGTGCCGGACACCACGAGCAGGTTGTCGGCGTTCCGGCGCAGGCGGGTGGAGAGGTGGTCGAGCCGGTACAGGCTGGCCAGCAGCCGGGTGTCCTGCTCGTTGCGCTCGACCTCGTCGATCAGGGCCAGCTGGCGGCCGACGAGGTTCTGCGTCCGCTTCGCGACGTTCGCGAACATCAGGCTGGTGTTGCGCCGGGTCAGCGCCTGGCGTTCGACCAGCTCGGCCGCGGTGGTCTGCACCCGGTTGAACGCGGCGGCGAGCTTGCCGAGCTCGTCGTCGGAGACGACGTCGATGGTGGCCAGGCGCGGGATCTGCTCCTCGGCCTCCTCGGTGTCGGTCACGCGGACGAGCTCGGTGCCGGCGAGGTCGGCGACCGACGTCGCCGCGGTGGTCAGCTGGCGCAGCGGCCCGGCGATCGAGCGGGACACCGCGACGGCGAGGAAGGCGACCAGCAGGAACAGCCCGCCGGCGCCGAGACCGACCGCCCAGGCCAGCTGCGTCGCGCTGTCGGCGCGCTCGGTCGCGGAGTCGGCGATTTCGGTGATCGCCCGCTCCTGAACGAGCCTCCGCTGCCCCGCGTGGGCGTCCGCCGCGGACAGCACGTCCGTGACGTACTGCGCGGTGGCCGGCGCGTCACGGGGCTTGTCGACCTCGGCGGCGAGTTCGTCGACGCGGCGGCCGGCGTCGCTCTGCTCGATCTGGACGACCTGTGCGGCCCGCTGGGCGTCGTCACCGTCGTCGCCCTGCTTGACGAACCGGTCGATGAAGATCGGCGCCCGCTGGGTTGCGTCGTCGAAGATGGTCCGGCCGGCTTCCAGCGACACCGCGGTCACGATGAGGGCCATCGCGCGCAGCGAGTTCTCCTCGTTCGCGCGCAGCAGCGCGTCCAGCGCGGTCAGCTCGCGGGCGCCTTCGGCGTCGCTGCTCAGCTGCGGGACCAGGCGGAGCGCGTCGATCACCGCCTCGACCACGGCGTTGTAGGTACGCGCGACGCTGTCGAGCGCGACGCCGCGGCGGGTGGCGTTCTGCCGCAGCTCGCCCAGCGAGCCGATCCGGGTCAGCGCCGCGGAAAGCTCGTCGGGGGCGTCTTCGCCCAGTGCGGCGCGGACGTCGGCGACCGCCGCGTCGACGACCTTCTGCTGCTGGAGCATCTGGTCGGGGCTCGCCGACGGCGTCGCCACGAACGCGCCCGTCAGCAGCCGCTCGCGCTGCAGCTGCCACATCAGCCCGCCGAGCTGCTGGGCGTGCCGCGCCACCTCGGCCGACTGCCTCGCCGCACCGGCGCTGTTCGCCTGCGTCAGCACGAACGGCACCGACACCAGCACCACCGCGACCAGCGGGGGCAGGAGCAGCAGGTTCAGCTTGCCGCGGATACCGAGCCGGGCGAGAAAACCGCCGCCGGCCCGGTTCGCGGTCGGCCTGCCGTGTCTCATCCCGCGACCTTCCCGTCTTCCGTTCTCACTCGACCGCGGCCACCCGGCTCACGTGGCCCCGGTGCTGCTCCCGGACCAGATCCTCGATCCGGGCGCGCAGCGCGAGGAACCGCGGTTCGCGTTTCACCGCCAGGTCGCGCTCGGCGGGCAGCGCCACCTCGACGTCGGCCGCGATCCGGCCGGGGTCGGAGGCGAGCACCACCACCCGGCCGCCCAGGAAGACCGCTTCCTCGACGTCGTGGGTGACCATCAGCACCGTGGTGCCGGTGTCGGCCCACACCTGGCGGATGAGCACCTGCATGTCCTCTTTGGTCTGGACGTCCAGGGCGCCGAAGGGTTCGTCCAAGAGCAGGACTTCCGGTTCGCACGCCAGGGCGCGCGCGATCGCGACGCGCTGCTTCTGGCCGCCGGACAGCTGCTTCGGCAGTGACTTGCGCACGGCCTCGAGGCCGGTTTCGGCGAGGTACCAGTCCACCCGCGCGGCGCGCTCGGCCGGGTCGAGCGAAAGCAGCTCGAGTCCGAACGCGACGTTCTTCTCGACGCTGCGCCACGGGTAGAGCGCGCCGGCCTGGAAGACGAGGCCGCGGTCCGGGCCGGGCCCGGTCACCGGCACGCCGTCGAGCGCGATCTCGCCCTCGGTCGGCCGGGCGAGCCCGGCCACCAGCGAAAGCAGCGTCGACTTGCCCGAGCCGCTCGCGCCGACGACGCAGACGAACTCGCCGCGCCGCACCTCGAGGTCGACGCCGTCGAGCGCGCGCGTGACCTTGCCGCGGACGGTGTAGTCCTTGGCGACGTTCCGCAGTTCCAGCGTCATCCCGCCCACTTCCCGACCCGCGTGCGCAGCAGGCGCAGCAGGACGTCGATGACCAGCCCGGCGATCCCGATGACCACGAGCACCGCGAAGATCTTGTCGGTCTGCAGGAACCGCTGCGCGCGCACGATCCGGTAACCGAGGCCCGCCGAGGAGTTGATCAGCTCGGCGACGACCACGAAGTTCCACGCCGCGGCCGCGTTGACCCGGATCGCGTCGATCATGCCCGGCAGCGAGTGCGGCACGACGATCTTGCGCAGCACCTCGCCGCGACGCGCCCCGAGCGTGTAGGAGACGTCGATGAGCGAGTCCGGCAGGCCGCGGACGACGTCGGCGGTCATCAGCGTGTTGAAGAACACCGTGCCGATGAAGAGGATGGCGATCTTCGACGGCTCACCGAGGCCGAGCCAGATGATCAGCAGGGGGATGAACGCGCTCGCCGGCAGGTAGCGCAGCAGCCCGATCAGCGGCTCGAAGAACGCCTGCCCGGCGGTGAAGGTGCCCATCAGGATGCCGAGCGGCACGGAGACCAGCACGGCGAGGCCGAACCCTTCGAGCACCCGCTGGGTCGTCGCCCAGAGGTCGTCGAAGAGCTCGCCCGTGCTCGCCATGTCGACGCCGGCCTTGACGACCGCGGCCGGGGACGGCAGGAACGTCGAGTCGACCGCGCCGCTGATGCTCAGCACGATCCACGCGAGGAAGGGGATGGCGAACGACAGCCCCGCGAGTGTCCAGCGGGACGCGGCGGAAATCGGCGCGCGCAGCGAGAAAAGCGGTGAAGCGGACTGCTTCAGGCCGGCCCGCCGGGGCAGCGGCGACCAGTCCGGCCGTGCGCCGCCCCGGGCGGACTCCTGCTGTTCGGCGAGCCGCTGTTCCACCTCCTGCGCCTCGGCGGCCCGCGCCTCGGCCGTGCCCGCCGGGGTGGTGCGCTGGGTGGGACCGGTCACTGGGGCGCGGCCTTCACGAATTGGTCGTCGAACAGGCCGTCGAGCGAGGGCCGCTGCTGGGCGAGTCCGGTGCTGACGATGAAGTCGATGATCTTGTTCGCCTGGAAGTCGAGGTGCTCCGGGGTGACCCCCGGCGTGAACGCGTCGATGTTCTGCTGCCGGGTGAAGATCGTGGTGCCGGCGTCGTAGGTCTTGTAGTCCGCTTCGGACACACCGCCGCGCTTGGCCATGATCTTGACGGCCGCGTCCTTGTTGTTCTTGATCCAGGCCAGCGTCTCGAACCAGGTGTTGACCAGTGCCTGGACGTCCTTCGGGTGGTCCTTGACCAGCTTCTGCGACGTGACGAGGTGGTCCGGGATGGCGCCGGGGAACTCGGCCGACGTGGAGATCGCGCGGCTGCCCGGGCGCTCCAGCGCCGTCGAGGTGAACGGCGCGAACGCGGCGACCGCGTCGACCTGGCCGCTCTTGAACGCGGCGGCCGCGGCGTCGGTCGGGAGGTTGACGAGCTGGATGTCCTTTTCGGTCAGCTTCGCCGACTGCAGCGCCAGCAGCAGCAGGTAGTGGTCGACCAGGCCCTGCTCGACGGCGACCTTCTTGCCCTTGAGGTCGGCGATGCTGGTGATCCCGTCCCGCGCGATGACCTTGTCGTTGCCGGTGGAGTTGTCGTTCACCAGCACGATCGACAGCTTGGCGCCGCCGGAGACCGACGACAGCGTGTCGTTGAGGGTCTGGCTGTTGGCGTCGATGGCGCCACTGGAAAGCGCGTTGATGCTGTCGGTGTAGTTGTCGAAGTACTTGAGGTCGACGTTGACGCCGTTCTTGGTGAACAGGCCCTGTTCCTGCGCCACCTGCCACGGGAACCAGCCCGGCCAGGCACTGAACCCGATGGTGATCTTGCTGCCGCTGCCGGAGGCGGAGCTGTCGCTGCACCCCGAGAGCGCGGTGACCCCGGCGAGGGTCAGCAAAGTCAGGAGCACCGTCAGCAGACGGGGGCGAGGACGGGAAATCACAGCGAACTCCAGGTTGCGGGGGAAGTGGAGTGGTGCGTACCGAAAGGCGGAATTGCGGCGCTCGGGGCTACGGGTGGTGACGACGGGGAGGTCGATCGGTTCGAGCTGCGCTACCGCGCACGGTCATCGCTGCTCACTTCCGCCGCACCTGATCGGGTCATCGCGAGAGAACGCGGACAGGAGGCGCCTACCACCAGTGAAATCCCAGCACTCAACGCACCGGATCAGCCACCCCTGTCCCTCTCCCGGCGGAGAGCCTAGCGACTAGCACAGGAACCCCACAACGTCCGCCCATTGCATCCGATCGAGTGACCCTCGCCCGGGCCAGCCAGCAACATCCGGGCAGTTCAAGATCAACTTTGCGGCGGTTTCTGTCGGCCGCCCGACCAAGATCGCGGCACGCCTGTGCGGGGAGCGCGTGCAAGCGCACGCCCCGTTGTCCTGTTTCGTTACGGCGGCTGCACGGAGTGCGAAGGGCGTCACTGCGAGCAAGATCATGGATCCGAACGGTCGTTCGGATTGACCCGGTCACACTCGAGTAATTCGAACACCTGTACGCAGCCGCCAGTACCGCACCGGCCGCGATTACGCCGAACGATTTCCGACTGTTAACACGCTGGAAACAATTCGACTGCGTTGTCGAATTTCGATCAGACGACAGATTCAGCGAGGTCGTAAACGGTCACGCCGTCGACGGTGAGCGGCGCGAAGTTCTGCTCGACCCAGGCCTGGATCGCCCCGGCCGTCCCGCGTCCGCCGCCGAAGCCGCCGCGACCACCGGCGACGTAGTAGCGGATTTCGCCGCCGGCGACGTACTGCCGGAACTGCTCCAGCGTCGGTGCCGGGTCGCTGCCGCTGAAGCCGCCGATCGCGAGCACCGGCCGTCCGCTCGCCAGCGCCAGGCCGGCCGCCTGCATCGCGCCGCTCTGCGCCGCCGCCCACTTCGTCGTCGTGCCCTTCAGCAGGTCGATCACCGCGCTGTCGGCCTCTTCCGCGCCGAAACCGCGCGGGGCCCGGCCGCCGCCGACGGCCGGGCCGGACGACGGTGTCCCGCCGGAGTGTGCGATCGCGGCCGTGGCCAGCGTGAAGGCCGACGTCCCCAGCAGCGCGCCGCACAGGCCGAGCACGGCCACGACCGGCCCGAGCCGCCGGCCGCGGTCGGCGCCGAAGAGCAGGCCGGCGACCGCGGCGGCGCCGGTCACCAGGAGCGCGTAGCGGACCCACGGCTGCCAGTCCGGCGTGCGCGAGAGGAGGAGGAAGGCCCAGACCGCCGTCACCGCGAGCAGCACGGCGAGCACCGCACGGGCCGCGAAGTTCGCCCGGCCGCGCCAGAGCTCACGCGCGGCGATCGCCAGTGTGGCCGCGATTCCGGGGGCCAGCGCGACCGTGTAGTAGGGGTGGATGATGCCGCTCATGTAGCTGAACACGAGCGCGGAGACCACCAGCCAGCCGCCCCAGAGCAGCAGGGCCGCCCGCGTGCGGTCGGTGCGCGGCGCGCGGCGCGTGAACCACAGGCCGGCGACCAGCCCGATGACCGCGGCCGGCAGCAGCCACGACGCCTCGCCGCCGAACTCGCCGCCGAACAGCCGGGTGAGGCCGGCTTGGCCGCCGAAGCCGCCACCGAAACCCCGGCCGCCGGTGGGCAGCTCCATCCCCGCCGGGGGCGTGAACGTCCGGCCGCCGCCCCCGCGGCCTTCACCGAAGATCCGGCCGAGGCCGTTGTAGCCGAAGGCCAGTTCCAGCACGGTGTCGTCGGTCGAGCCGCTGATGTAGGGCCGGTCCGCGACGGGCCAGAGCGCGACGGCCACGATCCACCAGCCGGCGGAAACGAGCAGTGCGCCCGCCGCGGCCGCCAGCTGGCCGATCCGGCGGCCGGGCGACGTCGGCGCCGCGACGGCGTAGGCGAGCACGAAGGCGGGCAGCACGAGGAAGGCCTGCAGCATCTTGTCGAGGAACCCGAAGCCGACGGCGACCCCGGCGAGCACCAGCCACTTCGTGCTCGCGTGTTCCAGCGCCCGCACCACGCAGTAGCCACCGGCGACCAGCAGCAGCACGAGGAAGGAGTCGGGGTTGTCGTAGCGGAACATCAGCGCGGCGACCGGCGTCAGCGCGAGCCCGGCCCCGGCCAGCAGCCCGGCACCCGGCCCCGAGAGCCGCCGGACTGCGAGGTAGAGCAGGCCGACAGAGGCGACGCCGGCGAGCGCGTCGGGCACGAGCAAGCTCCAGCTGGAGAAGCCGAAGAGCCGCCCGGACAACCCCATCACCCACAGGGAAAACGGCGGTTTGTCCACGGTGACGACGTTGCCCGGATCGAGCGAGCCGAAGAACCACGCCTTCCAGCTCCACGTGCCGGCCTGCACGGCCATCGCGTAGAAGTCGTTGCCCCAGCCGGTTTTCGCGAGGTCCCACAGGTAGAGCAGGCCGGTACCGAGCAGCAGCGCGGCCACGGACGGCCCGACCCACCGCGGTTTCCGGGCGGGCGCGGGCGGCTGGGCGTGCTCGAGCGCCGGCAGCGTGGTCGTCATGGCGCTCACCGTGTCAACGCCGCATGTGGTGAACTTGTGGCGAAGCTGTGCGCCGGCTGTGCATCGCCTCGGGACGGGCGGCCGCTACTCCGGTGCCGGGGCGGCCGGGAAGGTGATCTCGAACTCCGTGCGGCCCGGACGGCTCTGCACCCCGACCCGGCCGCCGTGCGCGCCCACCACCGCGGCCACGATCGCCAGGCCCAGGCCCGTGCTCCCCGCCGCGCGCGAACGCGAGTTGTCGCCGCGGGCGAAGCGCTCGAAGATGTCCGGGAGGATCTCCGGCGGGATGCCCGGGCCGTCGTCGGCCACCCGGAGCCGGACGATCCCGTCCGAAGTGGACAGTGTGGTCGTCACCGTCGTGCCCGGTGGCGTGTGCGTGCGCGCGTTGGCGAGCACGTTGATCACCACCTGGTGCAGCTGGCCCGCGTCGCCGAGGACGCCGATCGGCTCGCCGGGCACGTCCATCAGCCACTTGTGATCCGGACCCGCCACGTGCGCGTCCGCGACGGCGTCGGCCACCAGGCGGCACAGGTCCACCCACTCGGGCACCACCGGGCGGCCCGAATCCAGCCGGGCGAGCAGCAGCAGGTCCTCCACCAGCGTCGTCATCCGGCGCGACTCGGACTCGACGCGGCTCATCGCGAACGCGACGTCCGGCGGCACCTGCTCGCCGCCGCGGCGGGTCAGTTCCGCGTAGCCGCGGATCGCCGCCAGCGGGGTGCGCAGCTCGTGGCTCGCGTCCGCGACGAACTGGCGGACGCGGTTCTCGCTCGCGTGCCGCGCGGACAGCGCGTTCGCCACGTGCTGCAGCATCCGGTTCAGCGCCGAGCCGACCTTGCCGACCTCGGTGTTCGGGTCGGTGTCGGCCTCCGGGACGCGTTCGGACAGCGCGACTTCGCCGCGGTCCAGCGGCAGCTCCGAGACGCGCGTCGCGGTCGCGGCCAGCCGGTCGAGCGGCTGCATCGTGCGCCGGATCGTCGCCGCGCCGACCGCGCCCGCCACCAGGATCCCGGCCAGCGCGACCCCGCCCAGGATGAACCCGAGCTGCCAGAGCGTCTCGTTGACGTCCTTCAGCGGCAGGCCGATGACCGTCTTCTCGCCGCGCGGCGAGGTCGTCGAGACGACGCGGTATTCGCCGAGGGTGCCCCCGAGGTCGACGCTGCGCTGCTTCCCGTCGGACGGCAGCGCGAGCAGCGTCAGCGCCTGGTCCCTGGTGATGCCCTTGAGCGGCGCCTTGCGCCTCGACGGCGGCCCCGCGCTGAAGTCGAGCACCCCGGCCTGCACCCCCGCACCCGTCTGGACGACGGCGAGCGTGCCCTCGCCCTGGCCGAGCACGCGCAGCGGGTCCGGCGGCGGCGCGTCGCCGTACGGCCACACCGGCCGCTCCCCGCCGTGCGCGGCGCGGTCGGTGGCCGCCTTGAGCCGGTCGTCCTGCTGGCGGATCAGGAACTCGCTCAGCGCGAACTCCGTCACCACGCCGACGACCACGCACACCAGGGCCAGCAGCGCGGCGAGCTGGACGATCAGCCGCCGCCGCAGCGACCACTGTGACATGCCGACGCGCTTCGGTTCAGCCGGCGGGTTTGAGGACATACCCGGCGCCCCGCATGGTGTGGATCATCGGCTCGCGGTCGGCGTCGATCTTCTTGCGCAGGTAGGAGATGTAGAGCTCGACGATGTTGGCCTGGCCGCCGAAGTCGTAGCTCCACACGCGATCGAGGATCTGGGCCTTCGACAGCACCCGCTTCGGGTTCCGCATGAGGTAGCGCAGCAGCTCGAACTCGGTCGCGGTCAGCGGCACCAGGTCGCCGCCGCGGTGCACCTCGCGGCTGTCCTCGTCGAGGGTGAGGTCGCCGACGACCAGCGTCGACCCGCTCGCGCCGGTGACGCCGCCGGCCCGGCGCAGCAGCGCGCGCAGGCGCAGCGCGACCTCTTCGAGGCTGAACGGCTTGGTGACGTAGTCGTCGCCGCCCGCGGTCAGCCCGGCGATGCGGTCCTCGACCGCGTCCTTCGCCGTCAGGAACAGCACCGGCAGGTGGGGCGCCTCGGACCGCATCCGGCGCAGCACCTCGAGGCCGCTGAAGTCGGGGAGCATGACGTCGAGGACGACGGCGTCGGGGCGGAAGTCGCGCGCGATCCGGACGGCCTCGGTGCCGTCGCCCGCGCTGCGCACCTCCCAGCCCTCCATCCGCAGGGCCATCGACACGAGCTCCGCCAGCGTCGCCTCGTCGTCGACGACGAGGACCCGGACCGGGCTCCCGTCGGCGCGGCGCAGGTCGGCCTTGCCGGGGCCCGGTGACGTGGCGTTCATAGCGGTCATGGTGCCACCTTCCCGGCTCGGCGTCGGTGTTCGCTGTGTGGTGGCTGTGCGTTCCCTGTGAAGGTTCGCGCGATCGAGGCACAGCGCAGGCTGACGTTCCGCACAGCGCAAACACAGCCGCGGCGGCGAACCTGACCGGGACCAGTGTGGGCACCTCCGGAGGACACGATGACGACCGAGCCGATGCCGAACACCCAGCCCGAGGGCGCCAACTGGGGCGACCCGGCCCCGGCGGCGCCGAAGCAGGGCTGGTCCGGCAAGAAGACGGCGATCGCGGCGGGCATCGCCGTGGTGATCGCGGCGGGCGGCGGCGCGGCGATCTGGGCCGGGACGAGCAGCGCCGGCAACACGGCCCAGGGCCCGGGCGGCTTCGGCGGCCCGGGCGGCGGCCAGTTCCGCGGCCAGGGGATGCCGGGCGGCGGCTTCGGCGGCGGGATGACGGCGTTGCGGGAGGCACTGCACGGCGACTTCGTGGTGTCGAACGGCAGCGGCGGCTACACGACCGAGCGGCTGCAGACCGGCGACGTCACCGAGCTGAGCGCCACCTCGGTGACGCTGACCAGCAAGGACGGCTACAAGCAGACGTACACGCTCGATTCGTCGACCCAGAAGACGGGCGACGTGAAGACGGGCGACACGAACGTGACGGTGGTGGCCAAGGTCGAGGGCCAGACGGCGACGGCGACGTCGCTGGGCAAGGGCTTCGAGCCGGGCCAGCGCCAGCCGGGCCAGCGCCGCGGCGACTACCCGCCCCGCCCGACGAACTGAGGCCGGCCGCGCTGCGACGTCCTGAATGAGTCGTTCCGGACCGCCGGCAAAGCCACAGCCGACAGCCCCGCAGTCAGGGGACGCCCCGGTGCCGCGCACCCCCCTCCGCCGCATCGGGGCGTTCCCGTCCCTCGCCTGCCCTGGTTAGGGCACAGTTGCGGGTGTGCAGGACATCCGGGGGTCGCTGAGACGGCAGTCGCTGCTGGTCGCGCTCGTCTGCGTGGTCGGCGACGCGTCCCTCTTCGTCCTCCGCGGCCCGCTCGGCGAGGCCGGGTGGCGGGCCTGGGTCGTCCTGCTCGGCGGCGTCGCCGTCAACGCCGCGCTCGCCGGGGCCGCCCGGTACTCCGGGTGGGTCGCGCTCGCCCACGCCGTGCTCTTCGCCGGCGCCCCGCTCCTGCTCTGCACCTGCCAGGGGTACGTCACCGGCGACAACGCCGGGATCCTCATCGCCGGCTACCGGGCCGGGGCGTGGCTGCGGCCGCGGCCCGCCGTGCTCGCGCTCGGTGCCCTGCTCGCCGGCGTCACCGCCGGCTGCCTCGAAGGCGGCGGGAAGACCGCCTCCGACTGGCGGCTCATCGCGATCAACGTCGGCGTCTCCGCGCTGCTGCCGTGGCTGGTCGGCCGGTACACGACGGCCCGGCGCGCCTACATCGCCGATCTCGAGCGCGAAGCCGACGAACGCCGTCAACACGAAGAAGAAGCCGTCAGACGGGCCGTCCTGGAGGAGCGCACGACCATCGCGCGCGACCTGCACGACGTCATCTCCCACCACGTCAGCGCCATCGGCGTGCACGCCGGCGCGGCCCGGCTCAGCTTGCCCGAGGGCGTCGAACCGGCGCGGAAGTCGCTCGGCGCGGTCGAGTCGGCGAGCCGCTCGGCGATGGCCGACCTGCGCCGGCTGCTCGACCTCCTGCACGCCGACCCCCACGCGGAACAGCCCGGCCTCGACAACCTCGACGAGCTGGTCGAGACCGTCCGCGCGGCCGGCCTGCCGACCCGGCTGACGCTGCGCGGCGAGCCCCGCGAACTGCCGGGCTCCCTCGACGTCGCGCTGTACCGGATCGCCCAAGAAGCCCTCACCAACGCCCTGCGCCACGGCCAGGGCCCGGTCGAGGTCGAGCTGAACCACGGCCGCACCGAGGTCGTGCTCACGGTGACCAACGGCCTGCGCGCCGACCGGACGGCCGCGGGCGAGCACGCCCACCGCGGCCTCGCCGGGATCCGCCGGCGCGTCACCCTGTTCGGCGGCCAGGTGTCCTACGGCGAGACCGGCGGGCGCTGGCAGCTGCGCACGACCTTCCCGGTGGAGAGCACATGATCCGCGTCCTGCTGGCCGACGACCACGCGATGTTCCGCTCCGGGATGCGCGCGCTGCTCGACACCCAGCCCGACTTCACCTGCGTCGGCGAGGCGTCCGACGGCCGCGAAGCCGTCACCGAGACCGCGCGCCTGCGCCCGGACGTCGCCGTCCTCGACGTCCGGATGCCCCGCCTCGACGGCCTCGCCGCGACCGAGGCGATCCTCGCGGCGCCGGGCAACGACACCCGCGTCCTCGTGCTCACCACCTACGACGCCGACGAGTACGTCTACCGCGCGCTGCGGGCCGGGGCGAGCGGGTTCCTGCTGAAGAGCCTGGCGCCGGAGGAACTGGTCGCGGCGATGCGGGTGGCGGCGCGCGGGGACGCGCTGATCGACCCCTCGGTGACGCGGCGGCTGGTGGCGAAGTTCGCCGCGGTCCTCGAACCCGCGGCCGCCGAACCCCCGGAGCTGGCCCGGCTGACCTCCCGCGAACGGGAGGTGCTGCTGCTGCTCGCCAACGCGTGCAGCAACGCCGAGATCGCGCGGCAGCTGCACGTCGGCGAGGAGACGGTCAAGACGCACGTGTCCCGCGTGCTGAGCAAGCTCGGGCTGCCGGACCGGGTGCACGCGGTCGTCTACGCCTACCGCCACAAGCTCGTGCCGGACGAGCGAGGAGCCTAAGCTGGGCCGATGAGGCGGTGGATCACGCTCGCGGTCGGCGTCGTGCTGGTGCTCGTCGGAGCCGTCTGGGTGCTGCAGGGCATCGGGGTCGTCACCGGCAGCTTCATGACCGGGCAGAAGCTGTGGTTCCTCATCGGGCTGGCCGCGTTCCTGGTCGGCGTGGTCCTGGTCGCCGCCAACCTCACGCGGCGCAAACCTACTTCGTGAAGACCTCGAAGATCGGGTAGCCCGGCGCGATCTCGCGCAGCTTGTCGTCCGAGGCCTTGGCGTCGACGCCGTCGAAGAACACGCCGACCTCGAACTTCCAGCGCTTGAGGTAGGCGCGCAGGATGCCCGGCTTCTCGTCGTCGGCCAGCTCGCGGAAGGTGAACGTCTCGACCCGGCGGCCGACGCGGAGGGTGCCCTGGCCGGCCGCGCGCAGGTTGCGCACCCACTGCGTCTCTCCACGCGGGGCGACGAGGTAGCGGACGCCGTCGACGGTCAGCAGGTTGACCGGGACCGAGCGCGGCTCGCCGCTCTTGCGGCCGACGACGGTCAGCACCCGGCTCCCCCAGACGCTCACGCCCAGCTTGGTCAGCTTCGCGACCACCTCGTTGAAGACGTTGGTCGACTTGGCGGGCTTGATGTAGCGGGTCTCGGTCACGATGGCCTCCGAAGATTTGGGAGAGCAGTGCTCTCGGTTAAGAGCAGTGAACACCAGAGCGCCGCACACTGTCAAGAGCACTGCTCTCAGTTCCGTGCGGTGCTCTCGTCGTGGCACACTGATCCGCATGACCGTCACCCGCACCGCACGCGAACGCGCCCGCGCCGAACTGACCCAGGAGATCAAGGACGAGGCCCGCCGCCAGCTCGCCGAGGTCGGCGCGCACGGGCTTTCGCTGCGCGCGGTGGCCCGGGAGCTGGGCATGGTGTCGTCCGCGATCTACCGGTACTTCCCGAGCCGCGACCGGCTGCTGACCGACCTGATCGTCGACGCCTACAACGCGATCGGCGAAGCGGCCGAGCAGGCGGACCCGGGCGAAGGCGACCCCCGCGACCGCTGGCTGGCGATCTGGCAGGGCACGCGCGCCTGGGCCCGCGCCCACCCCCACGAGTACGCGCTGATCTACGGCTCCCCGATCCCCGGGTACGCGGCCCCGCAGGACACCGTCGTCCCCGCCTCCCGCGTCGCGCTCGCCCTGGTCAAGGTGCTCACGAACACCGAGGTCCGGGCCGAAAGCGACGTCCCGCCCGAGCTGCGCGCCCAGGCCGAGACGCTCACGAAGGTGCTCGGGATCATCGCCGGCCCCGAGACCGTCGCCCGGCTGCTCATGGCGTGGACCCAGCTGTTCGGCGCGATCAGCTTCGACCTGTTCGGCCAGTACGTCGGCAGCGTCGACCCGGCCGACGCGTTCTTCGCGCACTCGGCGAGGCGGATGGCGGAGTTCGTCGGCCTCTAGGCTGAGGCGGGAGTCCAACGGCGGAAGGCGGCACGACGTGACGGGGTGGGCCGGGAAGGTCGGCAGGATCCGGGTGATCGGCACCGGGGTGATGGGCCGCGGGATAGTCCAGCTGGCCGCGACCGCGGGGGTGACCGTCGAGCTGGCCGACGTCCGGCCCGAAGCCGTCGCCGAGGCGATCGAGTACGTCGGCGGGATGGTCGACAAGCTCGCCGCCAAGGGCAAGCTCACCGAACCCCAGGCCGTGAAGGGCCGGCTGGTCGCCGTCGACGCGCCCGACGCGCCCGCGGACGGGGTCGACCTCGTGATCGAAGCCGTCCGGGAAGACCTCGAAACCAAGCGAGCCCTGTTCGGGAGCCTCGAGCGCGTCTGTCCACAGGAGACGATCTTCGCGACGAACACGAGCTCGCTGTCGGTCACCGAGATCGCCGCCGGCCTGGCCGAGCCCGGCCGCCTGCTCGGCCTGCACTTCTTCAACCCGGTGCCGCTGATGCGGCTGGTCGAGGTCGTGCCCGGCGCCCGCACGCACGGCTGGCTGCCGGGCGAAGCGCTCGAACTGGTCAAGAGCTGGGGCCACGAGCCGGTGCTCGCAAAGGACGCGCCCGGTTTCTTGGTCAACCACGCCGGTCGCGGCCTGAACACCGAGGCGCTGCAGATCCTCGCCGAGGCGCTGGCCGAGCCCGCCGACGTCGACCGCATCGCCCGGGACGTGCTCGGCCTGAAGCTCGGCCCGTTCGAGCTGCTGGACCTGACCGGCCTCGACGTTTCGCACGCCGTCCTGGAAAGCATCTGGAGCGGCTTCCACGGCGACCCGCGGCTGCGGCCGTCGTGGCTGACCCGGCCGCGCGTGGCCGCCGGGTTGTTCGGGCGGAAGAACGGCCAGGGCTTCTACTCCTACGCCGACGGCAAGCAGCAGGTCGCCGACGAGGCCACCGCCCCGCCGAAGCCGTCGAGCCCGGTGTTCACCGCGGACGAGCACCTCGCCCGGGCGCTGTCGTCCGCGGGGGTGCACGTGGTGTCCGACGCCTACCCGGACGCGATCCTGCTCGTGCCGCTGTACGGCGAGTCCACGGTGGACGCCGCCACCCGGGCCGGGCTGCCACTGGACCGCGTCGCCGGCGTCGACCCGCTGGGCGGCTACGAACGCCGGCTGACGATGTCGGTGCACGCCGGCCTGGACCCGGCGGTGGGCCGCGCCGCGTGGGGCGCGCTGGCCGCGACCGGCCATCCGGTGACGGTCGTCCGCGACGGCCCCGCCCCGATCGCGCAGCGCCTACTGGCCTCGATCGTCAACACGGCTTGCTTCATCGCGGGCCAGCACCTGGCCACCGCACCGGACATCGACACGGCGGTCCGCCTCGGCCTCGGCTACCCGCGCGGCCCGCTGGCCTGGGGCGACCTGGTCGGCGGCGACGTGGTGCTGCGCATCCTGCGCGGCCTCACCGCGGCCACCGGCGACCCCCGCTACCGGCCGAGCCCGTGGCTCACCGAGCGCGTCGCCCTCGGCCTGCCGTTGACGACACCGGGAACGACCCCGGCCGACCTGCTTTCGTCCTAAGAGGACGGAGGAAGGATCACCCGCGGTAGTCGCGGGCCCCGGTGGAGGTGTAGCTGATGTACCCGCCCTCGAAGTCGCTGCGGTAGCCCACGCTCGTCCGGTACTCGTCCGACTTCGGGTAGTGCAGGTAGGAGTACTCCCAGCCGAGCGCCGCCCAGCGCTTCCGGATCTCGCCCTTCACCATGTGGGCGCCGGTGGCCGTCGTGTAGTAGATGGAGCCGCCGAGGGTGAAGTGGTTGTAGCGGCCGCGGCCGTCGGGGGTGCCGAGCTCGTCGGTCGCCGGGTAACCCAGGCCGCGCTCGTAGTCCAGCGCCGCCCACTTCTTCCGGATCTCGCCGTAGATCGCGCGGGCACCCGTCGCCGTCGTGTAGTAGATCGACCCGGCGGTGCCGCCCTTGAGGAAGTGGTTGTAGCGAGCCACGCCGTCCGGCGTGCCCAGCTCGTCGGTCGTCGGATAACCCAGGCCGCGCTCGTAGTCCAGCGCCGCCCACTTCTTCCGGATCTCGCCGTGGATCGCGTGCGCACCCGTCGCGACCGTGTAGTAGATCGACCCGGCGTCGCTTCCCTTGAGGAAGTGGTTGTACCGCGCGACTCCGTCCGGCGTCGCCAGCTCGTCCGTCGTCGGATAACCCAGGCCACGCTCGTAGTCCAGCGCCGCCCACGTCTTCCGGATCTCCCCGGAAATCAGGCGCGCACCGGTCGCGGCCGTCGAGTAGATCGAACTCACCGTCCCGTTGGCGACGAAGTGGTTGTACTGGGCCACGCCGTCCGGCGTCGTGGCGGTGTCGGCCGACGGCGGCCCGTAGCGGGCGTGCCCGCCGAGGGCGAGGTACTTGTCCAGCACCGGGCCGGTGACGTACCGGGTGCCGGTCTCGGCGCTCCAGTACAGCCGGCCGTTCGCGTGGACGCGGTAGTGGACCGGGCCGTCCGTGGTCTCGGCCGCCGTCGGCGCGCCGAGCTTCGCCCGCAACGCGGCGTCGGCGTCGTAGCGCTGGTCGATCGGGGTCGCGTAGTTCGCGATCAGGGTCAGGTCGGTCGTGCCGACGGTGACGATCCACGTGGTGTCCGCCGGACCGCCCTGCCAGCCGGAGAACTTCGAGACGCCGTCGATGGCCAGCGGCGCGGCCTCGACGTCGAAGGACGCGCCTTCGGTGACCATGGCCGTGCCGGCCCCGCCCGCCACCGGGATGCCCAGCGCCGCCGGCTGCGTGCCGCGCAGCGTGATCCGGTGCTGCCGCGGCATCGCCGTGTACGTCTTGGCCGTGGAAACGCCCGCGCTGTCGGTCACCGTCGCGGTAAACTCCATCCGCGAGTCCGGGTGCTCGGTGAACGACTGTGAGAAGCTCGCCCCGGTCCCGCCGATGCCCGGGTGCGAGTGGCACGTCGCCTCACTCGGGCAGTGCCGCACCGCCGTGGTCCAGGTGATCGGCAGGGCGCCGTCCTCGGCGTCGGTCGCGGTGGCGCCCACGGTGACCGGCTGGTTCACGGCGAACGTCGTGGCCCCGGGCGAGGTCAGGGTGAGCACCGGGGTGCGGTTGCCGGGCGCGACCGCGATCACGGCCTCGCCGGTGAGGCCCAGCGGGTCCCGGACCCGCAGCTTCGCGGTGAACGTGGTGCCCGCCGCGTAGGTGTGCGACACCTTCGGACCGGCGGCGGTGGCGCCGTCCCCGAAGTCCCAGTCGTACCCGAGGGCGTCGCCGTCGTAGTCGGCCGAAGCCGAGCCGTCGAACGACACCGTGCGAGTGTCCGGGTTGGTCGACGTCGTGGCCTTGGCGACCGGCGGAGTGTTGCCGGCCGAGTAGCTCAGGCGACGCAGGTTGCCGGACAGGATGTCGGCGTAGGCGATGTCGCCGTTCGGCGCCGCCGCGAACTTCACCGGGCCGCCGATGCCGGTGAACACCGGCGGGTTCTCCGGCCCCTGCGTGAGCCGGCCCTGGTCGTCGTACCGCAGCGTCCAGATCTTGTTCGACACGTAGTCGCCGAAGAAGTACGAGCCGCGGTAGGCCGCCGGGTAGCTCGATCCACTGTAGACAATGCCGCCGGTGACGCTGTTGCCGTTCATGGCCCCGGTGCCGTGCGTGTACTCGTGGATCGGCGGCTGGTTCGGCACGCCGGCGCAGCCCGCGAGGCCGCTGTAGCCCGGCGTCGCGTGGCTACCCTCCCAGCACGGCCAGCCGTGGTTGGCACCGCGCTGGACGACGTCGACCTCTTCCCAGTTGCTCCAGCCGACGTCGCCGGCCACCGGCACGCCGAGAGTGGGGTCGAGCCCGAAGCGGAACGGGTTGCGGAAGCCGCGCGCGAACACCTTGCTCGCGGTCGAGCCCGGGTCGGCCGCGTCGAAGTACGGGTTCCCCGGCACGCCCTGGCCGCCGGCGGTCAGGTGGAGGATCTTGCCGTAGGGCTGGTCGACGTCCAGGGCGCGCAGCGCGCCCGGGTCCACCATCCGGTAGTCGCTGTTGTCCCCGATGGACAGCCACAGCGTGCCGTCCGCGGCGGCGATGACCCCGTCGATGCCGTGGACGTTGAAGCTGCCCGGCACCTCGAACAGCGGCTGTTCGCCGGCCAGGCCGGCCGGCGCGCCCGTCGCGTCCACGGTCACGGTGAACCGCGAAAGCCGCATGACGAAGCCGGTGGCGGTGTTGATCGACCGGGTGAGGTAGATGGCTCGCGACGTCGCGTAGTCAGGTGCCACGGCCAGGCCGACGAGCCCGAGGTCCTCGTCGGCGCGGACGGCCAGTGTCGCGATCGTCCGGCCGGCGCCGGTGACCGGCAGCCAGCGGACGCGGCCGTCCTTGCCGGTGGCCAGGACGGAGTTGTCCGGCAGGTACGCGACGTCCGTGAGCTCGTACGGACCCAGCCCGGTGTCGGTGTCCAGGAGCACGAACCCCGGCGGAAGGGTCGCCGCCGACGCCACGGCCGGAGACACCACGGGCAGCAGGGCACCGAGCAGGACCGTCGCGAGCAGCACACGAAGCTTCCGCAGAGCCATCTGGCCCCCTTCCCACGCGATCTTGTGTCGCAGCGGGAAGGGGGCCAGTTGCACCAAGCCGGATTACGTCATTCGAACGTGACCTACGCCACGTGACGGCTCGTAGCGATTTACGGGACAACCTGCACGACATCGCCGATGTGCAGCGTGTTGAAGAACTTCAGCGACGCGCCCGGCGACAGGTGAACGCAGCCGTGCGAATACACCGAGAGGCTGCCCGTGTGGAAGGCGTCACCCGGGTAGAAGAAGACGGAGTTCGGCATCTCCGCGTTGTCGAACTCCTTCGACAGGTGCATCTTCTCCTTCGACAGCACGTGGAACGTGCCGGTCGGCGTCGCGTAGCCCTTGCGGCCGGGCAGCATCGGCACCGGGCCGTAGACGACCTTGCCGCCCTGCAGCAGCCACGCCTTGTGCGCGGAGATGTCGACGCAGGCGGCGGTGCCGGGGGCCGCGGCCGCCGCGGCGCACGGGACGCCCGGGTCCGCCGCGGGCTTCGGCGCCGGCTTGGGCTTCGGCTTGGCCGAGGTGCTGGTCGGCGTCGGCTTCGTGGACGCCGGGGTGGGCGTCGGGGTCGGGGTGGCGCTCGTCGACGCCGGGGTGGGCGTGGTGCTGGCGGTCGTCGGCGTCCCGCCGCCGGTCCCCGCGGCGACGGCCCCGCCGCCCGCGTTCGGACCACCGGCCGCGCCCCCGCCGGAGCAGGCGGCCAGCACGAACGCGGTGGCCAGCGCGGCCGCTCCCGCCAGAAGCCTCTTCACGATCCGGTACCCCCAGCTGTCTCGATCATCGCGTTTGGACACCGGTAAAGACGGCGTTCACCCGTTCGAGGTTCGTCGGCGAAGGTCACGATTTGGGCAGCCGGCGTCTACCAGCGGGTTTACGGCGTTCTGCGCACGCTCAGCCGCTGACGCGGCCCAGCATCCGGGCGTACATCCGGCCGGGGCTGGGCACCGACGGCGGCACCAGGAACCCCGGCAGCGGCGGCAGCCCGCCGACGAAGACGCCGAGCCGGTCGTACAGCACGGCGGCGCCGGCCGGGCGGGCTTCCGGATCCTTCGCCAGCATCTCGGCGAGCAGCGCGTTCAACGGTTTCGGGACGCCGGGCACCGGCTGAGGCAGCTCCTTGACCTGCCGCTCGAACACCGCGTACGCGGTCGGCCCGTCGAAGAGCCGCCGCCCGGTGAGCATCTCGTGCAGCACGCAGCCCAGCGCGTAGAGGTCGCTGCGCGGTTCGGCGCCGCCCCGCTGGATCTGCTCGGGCGCCATGTACGACGGCGTCCCCAGCAGCTGCCCGGCCCGCGTGAACTGGGCCGCGTCGGCTTCGCGGAGCACGGCGAGCCCGAAGTCCATCACCTTCACGCCGCCGTCGGGTCCCAGCATCAGGTTGGACGGCTTGAGGTCGCGGTGGCAGACGGCGAGCGCGTGGGCGGCGGTCAGCACCGCGCACGCCTGCGCCGCGATCGCCGCGGCCCACGGCACCGGCAGCGGCCCGTGCTCGGCGAGCAGGTCGGCCACGGTCACACCGTCGACGAACTGCATGACCTGGAACAACCGGTCGTCGTGGGTGCCGTAGTCGTACAGCGTCGGGACGCCGGGGTGGTCGAGCGTCGCCAGGATGCGGGCTTCGCGGGCGAAGCGGGCCTCCAGCTCTTCGTCCCGGCCCGGCAGCCTGAGCAGCTTGATCGCCACGCGGCGGCCCAGCCTGCGGTCGTACCCGCCGTGCACCGCGCCCATCCCGCCGCGGCCGAGCGGCAGCTCGTCGAGCTCGTAGCGGTCGGCGATCAGCATCCGTTCCCCTATCGGCCCGGCTGGAGCCGTCCTTCGACAAGTCCCGCGAAGCCTAGCCGGACCAGCTCACGGCCGGTTTCCGCCGCCTCGCGCAGCACTTCGTCGAACTCGGCGAGCTGCCGGAAGACGCGGCCGTGTTCCCGCTGGAGCGCGATGGGCAGCCGCGGGATCCGCACGCGCCTGCCGTCGATCCGGGTGGACGCCGACGCGGCCGGCAGGTCGGCCGCGCGCAGGCAGCCGGCCAGGAAGTCCGCGTCCAGCCGGGCGGGGTCGACGCGGTACACGGTGAGCCCGGCCCCCACCGGCCGCGGTGGTCCATTGTGGACGTACGCGATGCCAGTCACCGACGCGACGACGTCACCCGCTTCGGCCAGCGGGTGTTCGGCGTCCGCGCGGACCGGCGCGTGCCTGACCTCGACGACGCCGGCTTTGACCAGCTCGCCGATCGTCGTGAACGCCGGCTCGGCGTCCGCCGGTTCGAGGGGCGGCAGCTGCGGGACCAGCTCGGCGAACCGGGTCCGCACGGCCTGGAAGGCCTGCCCCGGGTCCTCGTCCCTGGTGCGGCGGCGAGCCGGCGTCAGGTCGACGTCGTCGTCGAGCAGGTCGATGATCCGGACCCCGGATTCCGGGTGCGCGCCGAACTCCCGCCAGGTCTCTTCCACTGTGGACAGTTCATCGCCCGCTTCGCCGAGCAGCACGGTGGACGGCGCGCGCTCGCCGGGAGCCGGCCGCCGCAGCAGCCAGAGGTCGGGACCCGCCGGGGCGAGCGTGACGACCGCGCGGACGGCGCCCGCGCGCAGCAGGTTGCCGCGGATGCGCTTGCCGCTGCGCCGCCCGGCCGCCGCGCCCGGCATCAGGATCGCCACCGTGCCACCGGGTTCGACGTGCGCGAGGCAGTGCTGCACCCAGGCGAGCTCGGGTTCGCCGCGCGGGGGCAGGCCGTACTCCCAGCGCGCGTCGCCGACCAGTTCGTCGTGTCCCCAGGCCCGTTCGTTGAACGGCGGGTCGCACAACACCGCTTCGGCGGTCCGGCCGGCGAAAGCGTCTTCGCGCAGCGCGTCGACGGCGTGCACCTCGGCTTCGATGCCGCGCAACCGCAGCCGCAGGGCCGCGATGGACGCCGTCATCGGGTCGCTGTCCTGTCCCAGCACGGTTTTCGCGCCGCTCGCCAGCGCGAGCGCGCCGAAGCCGCACGCGGGATCGAGGATGGTCGACACCGGGCCGACGAGCCGGGCCATCAGCTCGGCGATCGGCTCCGGCGTCGCCGACAACCGCCGCGAGTGCGCCTCGAAGTACCGGCGGCACAGCAGTTCGAACGCTTCGACCGGCCCCGCCTGGTGCGTCAGCTCGCTGAGCAGGGTGAGCAGCTCGGGGTCGTCGAGCCGGCCGTCGAAGGTGTCGGAAAGGCCGGCCTGGAAGGCGAAGAAGCCGCCCGCGCGGCTGACGCGCTCGGCGAGGTCGAGGTCGTCACCCAGGGCGCGCAAGCGCTGCCACGCGCGTTCGCCGGCGCTCAGCTCGAACTTCTTGCCGCGGGCGCGGAACCAGCCGGCGACGGCGGAGAGGCCGAACAGCGGGCTCGACGCCGTGCCCCCGACCGGCGGCGGGAAGTCCGGATAGCGGCGGCGCCAGTTGCTGACCGCGGCCCGGCCGACCCCGGCGAGCCGCGCGATGTCGGCCGCGCTGACCGTGGCGTCGTCGTCCATGGCGAGGACTCTATCGGAGGATGCTCCATTCAGCCGAGGCGCTTGTGAACTCAGTCAACCAGTGCTTTTATGGGGGCATGACACACGATCGGTACGTCCTGCGGTACGCCGCCGGGTCCGATGTCGGGAAGCGTCGCCGGGTCAACGAAGACTCGGTCTACGCGAGTTCCCGCCTGCTCGCCGTGGCCGACGGCATCGGCGGCCAGCCGCACGGCGAGGTCGCCAGCGCGACGGCGGTCGACGTGCTGCGCGAGCTCGAGGTCGACCTGCGCCGGATCGACCTGGCGAACGTGGACCTGGCCGCGACGCTGGCCGGCGTGGTCAAGTCGATCGACGCCCGGCTGCACGAAGTGGCGTCCCAGGAGCCGGCGACCGAAGGCATGGGCACCACGCTGACGGCCCTGCTCTTCGACGGCGCCGAGTTCGCGGCGGCCCACATCGGCGACTCCCGCGGCTACCTCCTGCGCGACGGCGGCCTGCGCCGCCTGACCCGCGACCACACGCTGGTGCAGGCCCTGGTCGAGGACGGCCGGGTCGCCGCGGAGGACGCCGAGTCGCACCCCCGGCGTTCGCTGCTGATGAAGGCCCTGATGACGGCGGGCTCCGGCGACCCGGACATCTGGACGTTCAAGGCCAAGCCCGGCGACCGCTACCTGCTCTGTTCGGACGGCCTCAGCGGCCCGGTCTCCGAGGCAACCCTGCGCGACGTCCTGGCGGCCGGCACCGAGCCGGCCGAGGTGATCCCGGAGCTGATCCGCCTGGCCAACGAAGGCGGCGGCCCGGACAACATCACGTGCGTGGTCGCCGACGTCACGCCCTGACCCACCTTCGCAGGCGACAGAGACCATCCGGTATCGTCTCCTGCGGAGGATTGGCCGAGCGGCCTAAGGCGCACGCTTGGAAAGCGTGTTGGGTTCACGCCCTCGCAGGTTCGAATCCTGTATCCTCCGCCGCAGTAACCAGGCAAAACGCCGGGTGCCCCGCTTCGGGACACCCGGCGTTTTCCGTCTTAGTCTCAGTTCTAGTCTCAGTTGCCCCTGGTCAGGCCACCTCCGGCGTCTGGTCGCCGTCGTCCGCCGCGTCGTCCGGCGGTGCCCAGAGCAGTCCGTCGACCCGGCCGGCCACGCCCCGCCTGATGCGGTCGGTCACGTGTTGGTACCTCGCGGCCATGGCGGTGCTGGACCACCCCATGATGGACATGACGGTCCGCTCCGGGACCTCCAGCAGCAGGAGCACCGTCGCGGCGGTGTGCCGGGCGTCGTGAAGCCGCCGCTCCCCCACCTTGGCTTCCCGCAGCAGCTCCTTCCAGTGGTGGTAGTCGGTGTTGGGCACGAGCGGCTGACCGGTCGGCTTGGTGAAGACGTAGCCGGTCTCCTCCCAGAGGTCAGCGGCCAGGGCGCGTTCCTGGGCCTGAGCCGCCTGGTGCCGCACCAGCAGCAGCGCGAGTTGCTTGGGCAGCCCGATGTACCGCTTACCGGCCCGCGACTTCGTGGGCGCCGTCTCCCGTCGGGTTGAAACGCGCTGTGGGCAGTAGCCGGCGAACTTGCGGCCGCACGGCGTCGAGCAACCGTGCTTGTACTTCGGCCGGAGCCGGTTCCGTCGCACGCCGATTTCGGGCGCGTGGTGCTCGAAACACGTGGCGCAGAACGGGGACCCGTGCTTTTTGCACGGCCGGTTCCAGCGGTCCCAGTTCACGTCCGCCCACTGAATGCCCAGCGCTTCGCCCTGGCGCAGCCCCAGAGCAAGAGCGATGGCCCAACGGGCACTGTTCCGCCTGCGGTCGGCGGTCTCCAGGATGCGCTGGATCTCGTCGACGTCGTACGGCTCGTAGTCTTGCTCCTCCACCTTCGGGGCACGAGCGAGTTCCGCCGGGTTGTCCGTGATGATTTTGCGCTTCTTGGCTTCCTTGAGCGCGGTACGGAGGGTGCGGTGAACCTGATGCACCCGGCCGGCGGCGGAGCCCTCACGCATCATCTTGCGATAGAGCTTCTCCAGGTGATCGGGTTCCAGCCTGTCGCCCGTGTGAGAACGCTGGAGACGGTGCGCACCGACGCCCGGAATGAGGTGGACGCGGCACGCCACCTCGTATGCGTCCCACGCGTTCTCGGTGATGGTCGGCGGCGCGACGATGTTCTCAAGCCAGTGCGTCAGCCAGGACTCAACAGTCCAGTTCTGTCCAGCCTTCCGAACGCGCCCTTCGTCGCGCTCGTTCTCCCACTCCCGCACCTTGTTCCGGACCTTGGTCTCATCCTTCGACATCGTGTGGCGGCGGTCCGGCTTCCCGTTGTCCTTGCGGCCGACCGTGACGCGGCCGTGCCAGTGGCCGTCGCTCTCGCTGAAGTAGACGCTGCTCGCGCCGTTGGGAGCGCGTGTGCCCTCGGGGCGCTTCTTCCTTGCCATTGAAAGTCCTTCCTCAGGCGGCGGCCTCGCCGCCGGAACCGGCGACCAGGCGGGCGGCGAACGCGTCGATGGCGGATACGGAGATGCGGCGGAGCCGGCCGATGCGGACGGATTCCAACGCGCCGGAGCGGACCAAGCTGTAGGCCGTCGTGCGGCCGATACCGAGCCGTTCCCCGGCCTCTTCGACGGTCAGGAGCACTCGCGGCGGCAACGGTCGGGGTGCCGGCCGTGGGGCGTCGTCGTGGGCGGCAAGACGTTCGGCGAGCTGAGCGAGACTGGCGGCGAGCTGAGCGATGTCGTTGGCGGTAGCCATTGGTCGTGAGCCCTTCGGGTCGTGCTGTTAGTGGTGGCGATGCGCATGGGGCTCTCCTGGGGTCCGATGTGGTCGGTTGTCGGTGTTGAGGGGGTAGCCGTCCCAGCCGTCCCAGCCGTCCCGTCGCAGGTCAGCCCTGGGACGGCTGTTTTCGTGGGACGGCTGGAGCCGTCCCAAGGACGGGTTGCGGCGGATTCGAGCTGTCACGGCTGGCGGGTGTGTGGGACGGGTGGAGCCGTCCCAGGTGGGGTAGCCGTCCCCGGGCTGAGCTGGGCGGGGACGCTTGGGACGGCTGGGACGACTACCCCCTCTGGCCTGTGTCAGGCGGAGCGTGCGCGGCGCAACGGGGTCACGTCGCCGATGGTGTCCTCGTCGGAGCGCTGCGGGGGCGGTGGCGGCGCGGCGGGCAGGTCGGGGCAGTAGCGCGCCCACGAGTCGGTGAAGTCGGCGCGGGTGTAGCCCTTGGCCTGCGGGCCGTTGTCGGGGCGGATGTTGCCGGAGCGGATGCCGTACTCCCGCAGCATCTTCGCTAGCTTCGCGGGCGTGAGCCCGGTGGGCCCGTAGCCGCACCATGGGGCTTCGGGGTCGGCGTTGAGGCGGGCGAGCAGTTCGGCGGTCGGCAGCTCCGGGGAGGCGCCGAACGCGGCGTGGCAGTCGGTCAGCAGCCGGACGCGTTCGGAGCCGTCGTTGTCCTCGTCAGCGGCGGCGGTGAGGGTCGTGACTGCGGCACGGGAACGGGTGGACCAGTCGCCTCCGGCGTGGTCGGCGACGGCCACCAGGGGTTCCCAGGTGTCGGCGGCGCGGTCTTCCACGGGCATCTCCGGTTCGGCGGCTTCCAGGGTGGCGAGGTCGGCGCGCAGCCAGGCGCGCAGGTCGTCGGCGAGGGCGCGCAGGGCGGGCCGGTCGCGGCGGTGCCGGTACGGCGCGACGGTTTCGCCGGGGGCGCGGCGGCGCATCCGGGCGATGACGGCGCGGTCTTCGATGGTGTCGGGCATGGCGCCGATGCCGGCGAGGGCGGCCATGGCGAACGTGGGGATGGACTCGACGCGGTTGGTCGAGGCGTCGTAGCGCTTGGCCGGTCGGTTGCGCTGGTGCCCGGCGTTGAGCAGCCCCCGCAGGTCCTCATTCCCCTCGGCCTTGGGTCCGAAGATCGTGTCCGCTTCGTCGACCAGCAGCGTGGGCGGGTCGTCCGAGATGGACCGGTAGACGGCGGCCGGGCTGCTGTTGACGGTGATGAACGGGTTGTGGCAGGTGGCTTCCACGATGTCGAGCAGCCGGGACTTCCCGCAGCGCTTCTCCGGCGCGCGGATGACCAGGCGCGGGGCGTGGGCCCACGCCGGTTGCGCGTGGGTGGCGGCGATCCAGAGCGTGATGGCGTCGGCGGTCTCGGGGTTGGGCAGGGCCACGTAGCGGGTGAGCGCGGCTCGCAGCGAGTTGAGCAGGGCGGCGCCGTCCGGGGTGGACGGTTCGAGGTCGTAGGTGCCCATCGGTGCTCCCCTGTCGGTCGGTGTCGTGGTGGTCATCAGGCGGCCTCTCGCGTGGCGATCCAGGCGTCGACCCGGGCCCAGGAGGCGGCGGTCTGTGCGCGGATCTGGTGCGGTGTCAGGGTGGGCCTGGTGGCGATGGCGCGGCGGCGTTCGAGTTCGGCGTAGGTCGGCGCGGAGGCGAGGGCGCGCCAGTCGGCGGCGGCCGACACCGCGTGGGAGGTCTCCCGCAGCGTGCGACGGCGGTCCCACTCAACCCATTCGGCGAGCAGTTCCGCGACGTGCGGACTGGCGGCCAGGAGTCGCCAGGCGGCGGCGTCGAGCGTGAGCGTGCGGTACTCGGTGAAGGGGATGGTGACTCGGGTGGCCGGGTCGGCGGCGGTGGTGTGCGCGGTCAAGGCGGGTCCTCACGTCGGTCACATGCAGTGACGGTGTGTGGGCGTGTTCAGCCAGGGCTAGGGCCGGGTGGCGCGGGCGCTAGCCTGGTTTTCCGTGTGTTTCCGCAGGTCGAGCGAGGTGGTTCTAGGGCGCTAGTGCGCTGGTCACGACTGCTGCGGGTGTCTAGAGGAGGGGTCTAGGTCTAGGGGCGGTCCGGTCTAGGACGCGCACCGCCCCTAGCCTTCAGGATTGGTTACGCGCGGTTGTTCTTGGCGGTAGTGAGGGCGTCGCGGGTGTAGCCGTTGCGGTTGGCGCCCTTGCCGGTGTCGGGGTCGGTGCTCCACACCTGCTTGGGCTTGACGCCGTAGGGCTTGAGCGCGGTGGCGAGGTTCTGCGCGGTCCAGCCCCGGTACTGGCCGGGCCGCAGCTCGGCGAGCCGGGTCACGATGGCGTCGGACCAGAGCTTGTCCTCACCGCGCTGAAACACGGCGATGGTGTCGGCCAGCGGGTCCAGCCGTGCGGTCTCGACGTCGACGGCCTCACCGGCGGCGTAGCCGGTGATGTTGCCCAGCGCTTCGCGGCGGGCGCGGGCGCCGGCGGCGATCTTCTTGGCGTCGGTGGCGTCCTTGTAGACGCTGCGCACGATCTGCGCGTCGTCACCTTCGCCGGCGAGGTAGCCGATGCCCCGGTCGGAGCGGGCGAACATCGTGGCCCGGACGCCGGACTTGTACTGGCTGGTGCCGAGAACCATGTCGTTGGCCTGCTGCCCCATCACCTTGAGGCAGAACCGCAGGATGGCGTTGGCGGAGATGCCGGTGGGCAGCGATTTAGCGTCCGGGCGCTGCGTGGCCAGGATCAGCGTGATCCCCAAGGCAGGGCCGCGCTTGACCAGGTCGGTGCAGATCTCCTCCAGCTCTTCGCCGTGCTCGGGGTGCTCGAACCACACCTGGCACTCGTCCACCCCGACCACGATCGGCGCGAGCCGCAGGTCCTTGCGCGCAGCCAACTCCGGGGTGACCTTGTTGTCCGGGCACACGGACTCGGGCAGGTTGCGGATCACCTTGGTGCGGCGGCGCATCTCCTCCCGCAGCTCCCGCATCTCCACCACCATGCGTTCGATGTCCTCGGGGTCATCGCCGACGCCGTAGCCGTGCGCGCACTGGCTCAGGGGCGAGAGGTCGCCGGTGCCTTTGAGGTCGTAGGCGTAGAGCACGGCGCGCGGGTCGAGGGCGGCGATTAGCAGCAGTTCCCGCAGCGTGACCGTCTTGCCCATGCGCGGGACCGCGCCGATCACCATGGACGCGAACATCAGGGTGATGGGCACCCAGCGGCCGCGCTGGTCGGTGCCGAAGGGCTGGGCCTTGAACAGGTCGACCGTCGCGCCCGGCTTGGCCAGCGGCCACGGCTTCTGCTTGGCCTTCGACATGTCGACGTCGCCGACCCACAGCACCAACCGTCCTTCGTGGACCTTCGCGTCCCCCTCGGGCCACACGCACCCGATCTGACGGCGCAGCGCGGAGGACAGCTCGTCGCGCTTGGCGATGATGTCGCCGGCCGTGACCCCCAACGGGAGGTCGACGTCGGCGCGCCAGCCGTCGCCGTCGCGGGCGATCGGGTTCGGGAACTCGATGCGCTTGCCCTTGGCGTAAGCCTGGTTCAGGCCACCGATGCCCAGCGAGCAGAGCGCGTCCTCGATCATCGACGACGTCAGCTTGGGTGTCTTGACCGAGTCCACGGCGCGGCCGGCGACCGGCTTGTCCGCCGGCGCGCCCCACCAGCCCACGAGCGTCATCGCGACGACCAGGCCGGTCCAGTTCCAGAACGGCGTGACGAACGTGATGCACAGGTAGACGATGGCCAGCAGCACGACCACGCCGACCATCACCGGTCCCATGCGGCGGCGCACGGTCTCGTTGCGGATCTCGCGCAGCTTCATGTACAGCTCCGCGTCGGACCGGTCGCGGGCGTTCATCCGCACCGGGTGGGACTCCGCGTCGAACACCCACGCGCGCAGCCGGGCGACCAGGCGGCCGGTCGCGCCAAACGAGCGCAGGAACGCGGTCGGGACGTACACCGGCACCCGCAGCGCATGGAATGCGAAGGTGTGGGCGGCGTAGCGGACCAGGAACCGGGCCCGCGACTTGAACTCCTCGGCGGAGGTCAGCCAGCGCGCGACCAGCGGCCGGGCGGTGGCATTGCCGGCGGACTCCCACCACGTCGCCTTGGTCGCGGGCGGGTCGACCAGCCGGACGACCGTGCCGGGCTCCGCCGCGTCGTCGGCGGCGGGCCGGTCCTGCTCCGGGATTTCCTCCGGTGTGCGTGCGGTGTCGGGTCGGATCGGGACGACGTTCCCGGCGCGGGTGACGGCGGTGTCGGTGGCGGTGTTCACGGCGCCGTCGCCGGTGGCGTTCACGGTCGCGTCGGCCGGGGTGTTCGTGGACGGGTCGGGCGTGCTGTTCACGACGTGGGGCCCTTCGGGGTCGGGTCCGTTCACGGACTCGGGGGTGTGGTCGGCGGTGGTGGACATCAGGCGGCCTCCTCCTGGTCGACGGTCACGGACTGGTCGGTGGGCACCGGCGCGACGGCCGGGCGGGCGGTTTCGGCGATCAGGTCATCAGCGACGTTCTTGCTGGTGCCGCGCGAGATCTCCGGGCACACGGACCGGACCCAGGCCGGGGTGATCTCGATGCCCGGGGCCCACGCGGCGCGGGCGTCGGCCAGGTAGTCCCCGCGCAGCTTCCGAGCGGGCTTCGCGGCCGGCTTGCGAGCCGGACGCCGACGCGGCCGGGCGACCGGAGCGGACTTCTCCTCCGCGCCGTCCTCCGCCGGAGCCGCGGGCACGACGGACGGAACGTCGGCCGGCTGCTCTCCCGTGAACGCCGTCCCGGCGGCGGCCATGACCGCTTCGGTCAGCTTGTCCCGCAGCACCGGCGCGGTCTCCGCCGCGAGAAACACGAGCACCGGCGGCACCGAGTGCAGCACCACCCCGGCCACATCCAGGTGCGTCCAGGACTTCCAGGTGTTCATCACGTACGTGGCGAGGAACGCGAACCACTTCGTCCGGTGCGCCCACGCCCCGGTTTCGACCTGGTACCGAGCGGTCACCTGCTCCGCCCGCAGCACCGCCACGAGCACCAGCGACACCATGGGGTCCAGCAGCCACCCGGCCAGCCACCCGAGCGACCAGGTGGCCGCGCCGGCGGCGGCGAAGGACTGGACGTTGACCATCGTGAACGCCAGCCCGAGGAAGATCCCGAGCCAGATCACCGCGTCGATCTGCGTGCGGACCTTCTCCACCCGCAGCGCCACCACATCGGGGTGGTTGGCCAGCCGCCGCACCTGCGCGGCGGTGGCCGCGTCCTGGGCCAGCTTGTCCGCCTCCGACAGCGGCTGGTGCTTCGCGTCCTGCGCAACCAGGGCTTCCGTGCTCATCAGCTCTCCCCCCACTTCGTGCCGTTCTTGCGCTCCCACTGGTCCGCGCGGCCTTCCAGTTCCGCGTTGAGGACCTGGCGGCGCTGGTCGTCGGTCAGCGTCGAGAGCACGCCCTGTCGGACCTCGGGCTTCACGCTGGAGAGCATCAGGTGGACCACCGCGCAGGAGGCGGCTTCGTCATCGGTCTTCTTCTTGCCGCGCATCAGCGACGACCCCCACGGGTGGTGTGGACGATTTCGGTGATGGCCATCAGCCGCACGATCGTCGCGGCGGCCAGCAGCGCCGGAACGACCAGCGCGATCCACGTGGCGGTGGTGTTCTGGATCTTCACGATCACCAGCCACTGAACGAACGCGATGATCGCCGTGGCCAGGACCAGGCGGATCGTGTTGCCGGTCATGCGCGTGATCTCGCGAACGCCCGTCCGGGCCCGGATCGCGGACTTGCGGCCGGAACGCCACACGGCGAACACGCCGACCAGCGCGAGACCGCCAAGGACCATCAGCACCTGTGCGGACATCTCAGGCCACCTCCGGAACGTCGAAGAGGTCGACCTGGCCCGGGGCCTGCCAGCCCCCGCCCTGCCACACCGCGTCCAGCGCGATGCCGTGTTCGGTGCGGATGACCGGCTCCGCCTCCGCCAGCCATGCCCGGCGCGTGGCGGCCGGGGCCTTGGCCCAGGACTGGCCGGTCTGGTCGGTGTATCGGCGGATCGCCAAACGCTCGATTGCGCGAGGGGTGAGGGTGCCTACCATGGGAGACCTCTCCGAGTAGCTACCTGCGTGGTGGTTGATCGGGAGACCCGACGCGGCGTGCGCGTTCTTGGCGGAGTGAGCCGCCGTGTCGGGGTCAAATGCGGCGAGAGCAGCGAGAAACCCGAGTCGGACGGTCATGCGGCCTCGCCCTCCGGTGCCGACGTAGCGGCGTCCAGGCGCACCGGCAGCACCCGCAGCGTGGCGCGGTCGGTCCGCCGGCGCGTCCGGTGGGCGTGCTGCGCGTCGGTGAATGTGTGGCGAGTACGCGTCTGCGCCACGGTCGACGCAGCAGCCAACTCCTGATCGACCTCAGCGATCAACGCGTCAATCACCGATTCGGCCAGGCCGTCCGGGCAGTGGCCCTGACCGACGTCAACACCGTCAACAGCGGTCCGGACGACTCGGTTGGTGATGTGTGCGGCCTTCATGATGTTCCCTCCAGGGGGGTGTGTTGCGGAACACCACAAACCTAACAGTTGGTTTTTTTACCAGTCAACTGATTGACTCGAATGGAGTAGCGTTGGCGCGCTGAGCAGCCAGAACGCAGCCAGTCATCTGGTAGGGTCTGACCTGTTGACCAATCAGATGGTTGGTCTCCACGGCGAACCGAAGGAGCTATCCGATGTCTCGGCCGCGCTCTGGAGTCCGGCGGTCCGAACCGCTGCACCAGCAAGTTGCCCGCAACATCCGGAATGACATCGAGGCTGGCCGCCTCCGCGACGGTCAGCCGCTGCCGTCGACTCGCGAGCTCGCTAGCGAGTGGAACGTCAGCCCGTTCACAATCAACGAAGCGATGGACGTGCTGATCAAGGAGGGGCTCATCACCAGCAAGCCGCGCGCTGGCCGCGTCGTGAATGCGCCGCACGTGACCGCAGAAGCGCGCCCAAAGCCGAGCTCACCGCAAGTCCTGGTGGTCGGCGGCTACGCCGGCAGTGGGAAAACGGAACTGGGCCGCATCGTCGCGCGTGAAACCGGCTGGCCGATGCTCGACAAGGACACCTTGACCCGCCCTGTGGTCGAAGCGGCACTGGAACTGCTCGGACTCTCGCCCAACGACCGCGAGTCCGACATGTACGTCAACAAGATTCGACCGCGCGAGTACGAGGCGCTGATCAGCGCCATGACGGAGAACGTCCAGTGCGGCAACAGCGCGATCGTGACCGCGCCGTTCGTCAAGGAGTTCTCCGACCCGGCCTGGGCGGAACGAATTCAGGCGACGTGCGCAGCGATGGGTGCCAAGGTCTCGTTCGCTTGGGTCTTCTGCGATGCGGACACGATGCACACGTACGTCCGCCACCGTGGCGCCGCGCGCGATGCCCAGAAGCTCGCCAACTGGGACGACTACATCGCCGGTATCGACCTCGAGTTACGGCCACCCGCTCCCCACGTCGTCATCGACAACTCAGCATCCAGCAAGCCCCTCCAGGACCAGGCACGGAGCCTCGTCAGCTCCCTGCTGAGCAAGGACGCTGACCAGCAGTGACAACTCGCATTCTCGTCAGCAACGAGACGGACGACCTGGTCGCCCATGAACTGTTCAGCCAGCTCAACGCCGTTGAGGTCATCCCCTATGACCCCACGACCACGAACTTGGACGACCGTCAACGTCAGGCTGAGATCTTCGTGCCGCCATACCGGGGCACCAACCGCCCCATGCCGTTAATGGGGCAGATGCCCAACCTTCGGATGGTTCAACTCACGGCGGCCGGCACGGACGAGTGGGTGCACGAAGTCCCGGAAGGCGTCGTCCTCGCCGGCGCCCGGGGAGCACACGCAGGACCGGTCTCCGAATGGGTGCTGTCGGCCGCCCTGACTCAGTACCGCCAATGGCCGGCGTTGGTTCGGTTCCAGGACAAGCGCACATGGGCGCACCGCAAGTTCGCCGCTGACACCCTGCACGGCAAGCGGGCTCTTATCGTCGGAGCCGGCAGCATCGGTACAGCCGTCGCGCGCCTGTTTGCAGCGTTCGGCACGGAATCCACGCTCGTCGCAAGCAAAAGCCGCAATGGTATTCACGCCGCCTCCGAGATCTTCGATCTCATCGGAGGGCATCACATTGTGGTGATCACCGCTCCACTGAACGACGAAACTCGAAACTTAGTCGATAGGGATCTTCTCGCGGCCATGGACGATGATGCTCTTCTCATCAACGCCGGGCGAGGGAAGATCGTCGACACCGACGCGCTTTTAGCCGAGGTTCGAACAGGGCGTCTGCGCGCAGCGCTCGACGTCACAGAGCCGGAGCCACTTCCCGAAGATCACCCGCTATGGACATGCACTGGCGTCATAATCAGCCCGCATTCCGCGAGAACCGTCCCCGGGACTAACACCCTGTGCTACACAGTGGCCGCACAGCAGATCGAGACATTCCTCGCTGGCCGTCTACCCTCTAACGCCGCAAAGAAGAATTTGCAGACTTAAGAACAGTTCGATAGAAATTCGACAGCAAGCACACTGTAGCGTTCAAATAAATTGAATGCTTCAGGAGCCGGCACTGTAGCGTCCAAGACCAGACGTCCGTGCACACCGTTCCTATATCGATTCAACTCAGCGAAGGTTTCAACGTCATCATCCGCTGTTTCAGGACTAAGCAAGGCCGCCGTCAAGGCAAACCGGAAGCGAAGAGAGCGATTAGGATCGGACTCACGCACATCACGAGGCCATAGCAGTTCAGAGATAACATTTTCCCCCAAACCCGATCGCGCAGAGAGTGATTGCGCCATCGCGCCCCTCCCCGCGTTCGCGACAGCATCTACAACGCCTTCAAGACCAGCGTAGCTCCACAAGAATCTCCGGAAAGGGTCTTCTTCGTTGTAGGCGTTCAGGTTCCACTGGCCAATCCTGCTTATCGCTTTGATCTTCTGGGAAGAGATATCAGTCTCGAAGCCAAGCGGCCGCGCACGCAGGGACTCTTCAGCGTGTTCCCAGGTAGACCTTCCCACAGTTGCTTTTGCACTCAGACTGAGTCTGACAGGAGGAGTCGGTTCCCGACCTGGCACTGAGACCATGAACCGGGGAACCCCATCGTAGACCGGGCCAGTCATCCGAAATGGCGGGGCCAATAGCATTCTTGCTACCACTAAACCCACCATCTCTTCAACGGGCGTCACATACTTTTTTAGAAGGTCTATCGAGTATTCTTCCGACAACCAGAAGTAGCGAGTGGGAATACATCGGGATAGGTCGACTTTGATACTTCGCGATACAATGACAGTGCTGTACAAGCCTCCCGGCCGTCTCCAATCTTCGGGAAGCGAGTAAGCATCCACCACACCTGATATCTCACTATCTCGCCTCTCGAAAATTTCCTCTAATGAGGAATCTGCAGAGACGCCGCTCACGCCGCTCCCAAACAAGTAGTTCAGATATACACTGCGACCTTTATCGTATACGGCGATTGAGCGCGCTACTTCATCAAGGATTGGACCCGCACGAAAGGATATCGTCCAATCGCCGATTCGCGCCGACTTCTCGACGACAGGGGGCACTTCCTGCGTCGGGAAATCATCGTCTGATCGAATCATTCGAGTGGCTACGAGTTCGCCGTCTACGAGTTCCTGTCCAGAGGATCCCACAGGTATCACAGCTCCCACGCTAGTGCAATCCGCATCCTTACCGAGCTACGTCCCCGCAAAGCCTCCCGACGATCGATGGACACAGGGTCGGACGCATTGCGAATATACGATCAACCCTGTCCACCTCTGCGCCCTACGAAGATGTAACTCGCTTTATCTCTTCAATCACTATCTCTTTGCGCTCGTCAAGAAACTTTTGGTAGTCATTGACAAACAGACCTGAATTCTCGTCCGACGGCAGGAGCTGTGAATCAAGGATTGTTGTCAACTGCTCTTGTCCGAGCGACTCTTCGATCACTTCGAAGTACTTCGAAGGACCCGTCCTGCCAAGCCGCTGATTCGTTGTTGAGTCAATCAATGCTCGATTGAGGATCAATTCAGCGGGCGCATCCCGAGGGCCAAACTCCTGCAAGAATGCCTTTGGGAAAACATGATGAGCATCGATCGATTCTTTTTGCAATGACTCAGAGACAATCTGCGAACCAGTGTGGAAGTCACGAGCACCCGTACTCAACGTGAGGGCGATGACGCCTTTGTACAGTGCTTGCAAATTTACCTTCGCCGTGTCTAGCGTATCGCTCGGAACGACGAAGTCACTGACAGCCTCGGGAAGAACCCCCTCTCCGGACAGCCACCCTTCGATGTCAACAAAGTCGCGACCGGCCTGACTGTTGCTTCCCTGATCATAGTTGCGCATAAATACCGAACACCAGAAGAAGCGGCGAAGCTTTGCCTTTGCTGCGGCAACATTCGCCCCCTTCTTCTGATCAACCAGATGCCATGCGGCCGCCAGTGGCACGACAAGCATGGAATAAGGAAGCCATTTGGGACTTAGAACACCGCAATCCGTTCGAAGCATAGTGAGAGCTTTCGCAGCTCCGCTGACAACCTGGGGCCAATACTCGTTGAATTCGGCAGGCCCGAGCTCCAGCACGTCGCTCCGCTGCGCAGAAGCAGTTGGCCTACTCTTTACTGAGGTTTTCCGCCACTTCGCTCGCGTGGAGTTCAGAGTAACTGCTTGCAGCAAGCTATAGGGATCGATCTTATACTCGACAAGGATTGGATGTTTCTTTTTTGCATCCTCCCACGCTCCACGCAAGTCGATCCCCGCAGGCCAAAACCTAGCTGTTAGTAGCTCAAATACCGTCAGCTTGATGCCAGTTCGGTTTAGCGTTTCGAAGATTCGACAGACGGCGTCGAGTGGGGTTGAGCCAGGAAGTTCAACGACCGGAAAACGATACTCTCGGATCGGACGCAGGTAGTCCTTGATGAGCTTCTGAACCCGCTTCCGCTCCGCCTTATTGTCCTCGTAGATATCGAGGGTTTCGATTTCATCAACCCAATCCTCCGTGTCGTCTCCGCCGACCAGACTGAGCGGAAAGAGATTCTGCTCAGCCTCTTCTCGACGGCCCGCAGGCGGCCGCTTGGCTTTCGACCTCGCCTTAACTTCTCGGTAGACGATTACATCGTCTAGCCGACTGGCGTCCAGCTCCTCCGACCCCTCGCGGTGGGCAATCTCAAGCTTCTTTAGATCCGCGTAGAATAAGTGAGAGCCTTGTCCCGCAAGTGCCTGTATTATCGCAGTTAGCCGCTGCTGGCCGTCTAACACTAGAACTGGGTTTTTCTTGATTTCGACTTCATACCCCTCAAAGGGGCGCGCCCTGATCTGGTTATCGTCTTGCTCCCAAAAAAGCAGTGTTCCCGCCGGATAGCGAGCTATAATGGACACCAGAAGTTCTGAGTGTCAGCGGGATCCCAAACAAAGCTCCTCTGGAAGTCGGGCAAGGCGAGGCGACCTCGGTCAATCTCGCCGAGTATGTCTTTTATCGCAGGCGTAGTAGGGGTAGCCCATGTCTGACCGTCGCGAGGCCCCGCCAAGGGCCGCCGTCCTTCACTCACTTCCGCTCCCGCCTGCCAGGTTCAAAGGGACAAAATAGCTTAACGTCCAGCTCCCAGCGAGCATTCGCGCGGCCGAGTTGACGAACACCAGGTGGCGCAGCTACTCGGGCCAGCGAGGCGTAGTTGAGCCCGACCACGCCCGTCGAATCTCCTGCATGACGAACTATCCGGCGAGTGCAGTCCTCAACGGGTGCAGGTAGTTGGCGGGCTCAGGCAGGTAGTTGGCGGGCTCAGGCTCCAGCTTCATCGCCCAACGAGTTGTCGCGCTGCCTCACGGCCGGGGACATGCCCCCACACCGCGAGTCCGTGCGCGGATGAGCTCGGCGCGCCACGCTAGCCTCGCGGCGGCCAGTCGGCCCGAACGAGTGAGCGACCTCAGATGGTTCAGTCCCGATCGTCTCGCGAGACAGCATCTTGACCTGCGTGACGTCAGCGCACTGAGATGGTCACATCATCCGGACTGACACTCACGACGCCGCCGGGGCGTGTGGCAATGCCAGGGGCGTCCGCCAGGAGAGCGGCTGTCGCCCCACGAGTGCCTGCTGGAGGCTCCACGCGGTCACCTCGCGAGGAGAAAGGCCTCGTCGCCCCAGAGCCGGCTGACGGCCCGCTGAGACCGAGTTGAGTGGTCCTGCGGGTCGGTCGTAGTCTCAGTTCTAGTCTCGTTCGCCCCGATTCGCCGGCGTTCACCGACTGGCCGATAGCGGGCTGACCTGGGCTTTCGTCTTCGGTGACCCCCCGCGTACAGCCGTGTGCAGACTTGGAAAGCGTGTTGGGTTCACGCCCTCGCAGGTTCGAATCCTGTATCCTCCGCCGCAGTAACCAGGTGAAACGCCGGGTGCCCCACTTCGGGGCACCCGGCGTTTTCCGTCTCCCCCGGCGCCATCCGTCGAGATGAACGCCGCCCTTCGCGTCGCTAAGCTGGTACTTCGAAACGCGGACCGGCAGGACAGGGGCGCCGATCGTGAACGATCATTCCGACCACTCGGACACCAGTCTGGGCGCGACGTTGAGCGCGATCGCCCGGACGCTGCAGGCGGAACCCGATGTCGAGTCCACCCTCGCCGCGATCGTCAAGGCGGCGGTCGACCACGTCGACGGGGCCGAGTTCGCCGGGATCTCGCTCGTGGAACACAAGCGCTCCATCCGGACGGTCGCCCCGACCAACCCCGTCGTCTCGGCCATCGACGAGGTCCAGTACCGCGTCAAGCAGGGGCCGTGCCTGGACGCCATCGCCGAACGCGAGGTCTTCAGCACCGGCGACCTCGCCACCGAAGGCCGATGGGCGGAGTTCGCGACCGCGGCGGCCGAGTTCGGCGTGCGCTCGATGCTGTCCTACCGGTTGTTCGTCAGCGACACCACGCTCGGCGCCCTGAACCTCTACTCGCGAGCACGCGACGCGTTCGATCGCCGGACCCGGGAAGACGGCAAGCTGTTCGCCGCGCACGCCGCCATCGCGCTGGTCGGCGCCCAGACCGAAGCCCAGCTGAGCGCCGCGGTCGAGAGCCGGGACGTCATCGGCATGGCCAAGGGCATCCTGATGGAACGCCACGACGTCGACGCCGTCGCGGCGTTCCGGATGCTCGTCGAGGGTTCGCAGGACGCCAACATGAAGCTGCACCAGGTCGCCGCGTGGCTGGTCGAACACCGCCGGGGCCTGTGATCACCCGGCTCGCGCGACCCACCGTCGGTATGCCCAGGGCACGGTTGCGCGGCACTTTCGGCCCACTTGACCGTGAAAATGCCTTCGGTGCTGGGAAATTCTTGGCCTGTACGTGGAGTTACGAAGAGGGCTGACCGAAGGCCGTTACTCCGGTCGCGCTAGTCTCACCAGCACCTCGCCCGCCCCTGTCGAGAAAGGCCAGCAGTGGCACGAAAACCGCTCTGACCTGGGGTAGCGATGGCCAGCGACTTCAGTCTGCGGTACTGGCGCCGGGACGACCCCCGCACAGACCGTGATCGGCCCGGCCCCGGACGTTCCCACGTCCGGGGCCTTGCTGATTCCGGACCCGCGATCACTCGGCAAAGTCTGATGATCACGCTGAGTCGCTGGATCTGTTTCAATGGAATCCGTCCCCGTACGACACCGAATTTTCGAGGAGTAGAGGCCCGATGGCCGGAGTCGAAGAGATCCGCGCTGGCATCGCGCTCGCCAACGAGAAGGCGTCCGCGAGCATCGCCGCCCTGCAGCAGGCAGCGCAGTCTCTCGAAGAAGCCCAGCAGTCGCTCGCACAGGCGACGCAGGGGAGCAGCCAGCACGAAGTGAGCCAGGCGCACGGACTCCTGGCGGAGGCCCTGCAAGGCATCAACGGCTTGCAGAGCACCGTCCAAGCAAGCATTTCCTCCGCCGACTCCTACTCGGCGCGTCTGTAAGCCGGATGACGCTCGCCGAACTCCACCAGCTGCTCACCGCTGCCGTGACCGGGCTCGCCGACGCGCGCGCCCACTCCGAACGGGCCACAAGCCTGCTCGGAGAAGCACGGCAAGCTCTCGTGGATGCCCAGGCCAAGGCCGATCCCTGGCTTCCTTCGCAGTACGCACAGGCCGGCGAGGGGCTGGACCAGCTCCTCGTCCGCCTGCACGCCGCCGAGGACTTGGTGAGCGGATACCGGTCGCGCCTGTAATCCTTCTAGGGGACACCTTTCTTGGGGACGCCGATGGCCAACAAAGCAGCCGAGCAACGCAACCGGGTCGAAACCGCACTGGACCGCGTCCGCCATCAGATCGGACTGGTGCTGGGAGCGGCGGCCGGGGCGCGCCAAGCCGCGGAGGCCGATCTCGCCAAGCTCCGGCTGGAGCAGGAGATCGTCAAGGTCGGCATGAACCACGCCAGTGCCGAGCAGCAGAACGAGTGGTCCCGGCACCCCGCCGCGCACGAGGTGTTCAGCGCGCTCGGCAGTGTGCGAAGCGCTTTCTACACCGATTGGAGCCAGGGTCCCGCCACGCTGCGGGAGCTGGTCGCCCAGAACGCACCCGGCCCGGCCGGGCTGCCGGCGGGCGACTGGCTCGGCACGGTCGGGCACAACCCCGGCGTGACCTCGCCCGGGCTGTGGCGCGTCGGCTCCGCCACCGCCGCCGGCGGTGACGCGACCCGCACGTTCGACGTCGCCGTCCCGCTGCTCGACGAGTCGCACCTGGCGATCACGTCGGCACCGAAAACGCGGCCGGTGATCGACGGCATCGTGCAGAACCTGCTGGTCCGCGTGCTGTCGACGTTCGAACCCGGCTCGGTGCGCGTGCACCTGTGGGACATCGGGCAGCTGACCGCGATCCTGCCCGACCTCTACCCGCTCAGCCACACCAGCGCGCTGTCGCTGTACGACCCGGGCCGCCTCGAGGACCTGCTCGACGAGCTGGCCGGGCACATCCGCCGCATCCACGCCAGCTGCATGTCCGCCGGGTACACCTCGCTGCGGGAGATGCGGCAGGAGACCGGGCAGCGGGGCGAGCCGTACCGCATCGTCGTGCTCTACGGCAACGGCGAGACGCTCGAACCCGAACGCGCCCGCGACCTCAAGCGGGTCGCGAGCGGCGCGCTGGCCGCCGGCATCTGCCTGATCATGGTGGACGTGCCAACGGCGGTGAGCGCGCCGGTCGAAACGCTGAGCCTGGTCGACGACCGGCACGCGATCAGCAGCATGACCGGCACCGACCTGGTCGTCGACCTCGACCCCGGGATGCCGTCCGCGCAGGTCATCCGGGCCGTCGACAAGATCGCCAAGGCGCTGATCGCCAAGCAGGGCGGGCCGCGGTCGTTCGACGACCTCCTGCCCGCCGAGCTCGGCCAGGAGAACTCGGCGCGGGAGCTGCGCGCCCCGGTCGGGTTCTTCGAGGGCGAGCCGATCGAGGTCGTGATCGGGGACGCGAGCCCGCACGCCCTGATCGGCGGTCCGTCCGGTTCGGGCAAGACGAACTTCCTGTACGCGCTGCTCGGCAGCCTCGCCGCGCGGTACACGCCGAGCGAGCTGGCGCTGTACCTGCTGGACTTCAAGGAAGGTGTCTCGTTCGCCGGGCTGGCGCCGGGCCGCAAGGACGCGAGCTGGCTGCCGCACGCGCGGCTCGTCGGCGTCAACGTCAACACCGACCGCGAGTTCGGCCTGGCGCTGCTGCGCTTCCTCGCCGACGAGCTACGGCGCCGGTCCGCGGCCGCGAAGGAGCACGAGGTCACGAACCTGGCCGACCTCCGCGAAGCCGATCCGGGCGGGCAGTGGCCGCGGATCGTCGCGGTGATCGACGAGTTCCAGTACCTGTTCGCCGGCCGCGACCAGGTGACGGCCACGGCGACCCAGCTGCTGGAAGACATCGCGCGGCGCGGCCGGTCGCAGGGCATCCACCTCGTGCTGGCCAGCCAGGACGTCGCCGGCATCGAGGCGTTCTGGGGCAAGCCGGCGGTGTTCGAGCAGTGCACGCTGCGGATCGCGATGCCGAAGGCACGGCGCGTGCTGGCCGAGACGAACAACGCGGCGGTGGCGGCGCCGAAGTGGCACGCGGTGATCAACCACGACTCCGGCGTCGCGCACGGCAACCAGCTGGCCCACATCCCGGACGCGAGCAGCAAGAACGTGTTCGTCCGGCTGCAACGCCGGTTGTGGGAGGCGTACGCGGGCCACTACCCGCGGCCGCGCCTGTTCGACGGCGCGCACCAGCCGGTCCTGGAGCAGTTCCCGGCGTACCTCGACCTCAAGCGGAGCTCGAAGCCGCGGGCCCTGCTCGGCCAGTCGATCGACGTGACCGAGACGGCGTGCGGCGTCGACCTGCCGCGCGCACCGGGCCGCAACGTCGCCGTGCTCGGCTCGGCGACCGCCGAAGCACTGTCCATCATGGACTCGGCGGCGCGGTCGCTGGCCCGGCAGTACGAAGAGGGCGAAGTCGAGTTCATCTTGAGCTGCCCGATCGAGTCGTGCGCCGACGCGGCGATGGAGCTGGCCTCGCGGCTTCGCGACGACCACCACCACGCGGCCTCCCTGGTGGAGGACCTGACCGGCGTCCTGGAGTCGATGACCGGCTCGATGTCCGGCGGCGCGAAGGTGCTGCTGCTGTACGGCGTCGACGCGGCTTTGCCGTCGCTGGAAGCGAAAGCGGTCGGCCAGCTGAAGAGCGGTCTCGACCACCTGCGGGTGGTGCTCAAGCAGGGGCCGGGCCACGGCATCCACACGATCGGCTGGTGGCGCAGCATCGCCCGCCTCAAGGACACGCTGGGCTTCGGCGGCACCGACGACATCGGCACGTGGGCGGCGCTCGACGTCCAGGGCAACGAGCTCTCGCCGTTCGCGGCGGGCCAGGTCGTGCACTGGTCGCCGCGGCCGGGCCGCGCGTTGTTCTTCGACCGCACCACCCACGGCGCGCCCGAAGTGATCATCCCGTTCCAGCGTCCGGAGAACGCGCAATGACCGACGACGCCACCGCGGCCATGCGGTACAAGGAGATCATCGCCCTTTCCCGCGGTTCCGCGGAGAACCTGCGCGAGTGGGAGCTGGCCCGGGCGGAGGCCCTGGAAGCGGAGATCGAGGCGGCCGAGGCCGCGATCGAGGTGGCGGTCGAGCGCGAGGCCCGCGCGGCCGAGCGCGCGACGCGCTGGTGGAAGATGGCGCTGCACAACATCCAGGGCCTGCCGTGGCTCACCCCGGGCGACAACCCGCGCCCGGTCCCCACGGCCCGAGCGGCCTACCTGGAGCGGTACCTCGAGGAGGTCAAGCCGAGCTACCAGGAGCTGGTGCAGGCCGTCTTGGGTTTGGGTTGGCGGGCGAAGCGGGCGGCCGCGAAGCGGGGCGAGCAGCCACCGCCGGCTTAGACGTCGAACACCGTGTCGTAGGGATCGTCGTCGTCCGCAGGAGCCTGCTTGCGCGGCGGCTGCGGCTGCGCCTGCGGCGGTGCCGGTCGCGGCGGCTGCCGCAGCGGCGCCCCGGAGGCCACGGCTTCCCGGATGGCGGCGGTGATGGTCCGGCTGAGCGTGCCGGCGTCGAACCGCATGGCTTCGGGGGCGAGCCGGACTTCGCTGACGACACCCCCGGGCCCGGCGAGCACGGTGACAGACCGGTCCGGCGAGGTGACGGTGGCGTGGTCGCGGCCCGCGATGTCCGCCAGCAGGCGCTGGTTCTCGGCTTTGCGGTCTTCGATCTGCCGGAGCTGCCAGCGCATTTCCTCGATGAGCTGTGCGTTGTTCATGGCCTCCCCCTGGTTGTCGCGAGTGCGGAACTGGCCGGCGGCCAGGGTCAGAGCGACCACGGCGCCACCGTTCCCGCCCGGTGCGGTGCGTAGACGAACTCGTAGTACTTCCCGAACTGGTGCTCGATCAGCGCGTAACCCCGGCTTCGCGCGACCATGAGCAGATCCGGTCTGCCGATGCCGAACTCGATCATCCGGATCTTCACGCTGCCGCGGCCGTCCAGCTGCGCGGCCAGCCGCGCCATTTGCTGTTCGCGCGGCTGGGAAGCCCGGTTCATCCGGATGGCCAGCAACGTCACGTGGGCGGCCACGAGGCCGCCGACCACGACGGTACAGAGCAGCAGGAGCAGCAGCGGGCCCACGCTCTCCGAGCGCGTGGCCAACACCGTCACGGCGCCGTCTCCGCGCTTCGAAGGCTCCAAGCCACCTTCGCCGTCGCCTCCGCGACGGCGGGCCAGGCGTCCTCGGACTCCGCCACCACGGACAGGATCACCACGGACCGGCCGTCCGGCAGCGGAATCTGGTACTCCGCCTTGATCTGGGTACGCACGTCCTGTCGGGGCAGGTGGAACTCGCCCCCGCTGATGGCGACGATCGCCGGGCCGATCGGGAGCCGGACCGGCTGGACCACCGCCCGCTTGTGCCGGCCGCGGTACTCCTCGGCCATCGCGGCCACCAGGGCGTCACGGCTACCGGGCGCGGTTTCCGGCCACTGCGCCACGCCGAGCGTCAGGGTCGCGACATCACCCTTCCGGGTCCCGACGGCGAACTTGCCGAAGACCCGGATGCCGTTCGCCTGCATGGTCGGCACGAGGGCCATCAGGTAGCGGCCGAAGTCCTCGACACTCGCTCCGGACGTGAGGTTTTCGGCGATCATCCAGGCGTGCCCGCGGTTGAGCTTGTCGTCGGCGCCCACCGGCATACCGGCGAACCCGGGCGGCAGGTCGATTTCCAGAGGCATCAGTTCCACACCTCGTCTTCCGCGCGCTGACGCCGACGCTCCGGCGCGTTGTCGGCCTGTACCCCGGCATCGGCCGCGTTGCTCACCGCGACCACGGCCCACGGAGCAGGACCCGCGACGAGCGTGCCGGCCACGATGGCCGCTTGGCCCATGTCCTTGGGCACCCAGTAGTTCTGGAAGTCGTCCCAAGGGCTCTCGAAGTCCGTCCCCCACCCGGCTTCGGCACTCAGCTGGCCGGCCAGCGCGCCATAGGTCGCGCCCTTGATCACGACGTCGGGCATCATCGGATTCATCCCGGCGAGCGATGTCACCGCACCCGCCACGTCGAAGGCCAAGGTCTCGGGGGCGACGTCGGCTCCGGCGGCTTTGGCGACAGCGTGGCCACCGAGTGCGCCCAGGCCGAACGTGGTGGCGACGAGGCTCGTGAGCTCGCCGGCCGGCGGCGGGAGGACGTCGCTCAAGACGCCGAGGCCGTTGCCGATGTCACCCACCACGTCCGAGACCTTGGACAGCAGCTCGGCGTGGTCCTGGAGGAAGTTCCACGCCTCGTCGACCCCGTCGGCGAGGGTGTTCGACAAGTCGACAAATGCCCCGCCGACCGCGTGGCCGAGCTTGTCGAGCAGGTCCGGCTCGTCCGGAGCCAGTTCCTTGGCCCTCCGCAGCTGCTCGGCGACCCTGCCCGCCGCGTCCGCGTGTTCCCGCTGAAGCTGCTTCGCCGCGTCTTGGACGTTCTGACAGCCATCGATGGCGGCCTGGAGCTGCTGACCGGCGTTGTCCAGGAGCCGCTGGGCGATCTGCAGGGACTGGTGGTCCGGGAACGTCCGGTTCGCCAGCGCCAGGTCCGGGTTGGCCCGGGCCTGCTCGGCCGCGCGGGCCGCCGCTTCCGCCCGGGCCTCCAGGTCCGCCGCTCGTTTCTGCAAGTTACCGAGGTCGCGGGACCACCCTTCGAGGGCGTCCGCCGCCTGCCCCATCGACTTCGCCGCGGCCTCGAGGTACCGCGGCAGCGGACCGAGGCGACGCGCGAACGCCTCGCTTGCCTCGCCCTGCCAGACGCCCTGCTTCCGGACGATCCGGCGGAGCGCGTCGTCGGCTTCGGTCAGGTCCGTGCTCACCGCGCGGTACTTGCCCGCCAGGTCGGTGAGGCCGTCGAGGTCGCCGGGCGCCGGGTCGAAGCCCAGGGCCGGGAAGTCGCGGGCGCTCACCGGTCGAGTCCGTTCAGGAGGTCGGTGATGCCGCCGGTCGCGCCGCCCCCGACCGGGCTGTCACCGGAGCTTCCGGGCTGTCCGTCGACGCCCGGCGCCCCACGCTCGCGGCTCGTGGGTTCGGCCAGGCGGTCGATGCCCGGCACCCCGCCGGTGTACCCGCCGCCGACCGGCCCCACGGCCGGCTGCCCGACCACGGGGTAGTGCCCCCGCGCGCCGCCCGGGTGTCCGCCGCCGACCGGGCTCGGACCGAACTTCCCCAGCTCACCGCCGAACTGGGCCTCGATCTGCTCGTACTTCTCCTTCGCCTCCTTCAGCCGCTCCGCGATCCCGGAAGCGGCCTCGCCGAGGCGACCGATCCCGTACCCCCAGGCCTCCTCGAACTCGACCCCCGCCTTGCCCAGCTCAGCCGTCCCCAGTGACCCGAACGCGCCACCGCCGCCGAGCTTCTTGTTGGCGTCCGCCATCCGGTCCGCCGCCGTGCCGAGGTCGTCGATGAGCTTGCCCAGCTCGTCGACCTTCACCGCGTAGCCGTCCACGCCACCCTCCCCTTGTGGTCCCGTCAACCGTAAGACGACCGTCCACGCTCCGCGGTTTCCTCGTCACCCAAAAGAGTCAAACGCGAACAAGGCCACCCCCGGGCCCGGGAGTGGCCTTGCCGCAACGAGAAGAGCTACTTGCCGAAGAGCTGGTCCAGCCAGTCGAGGAAGTCGTAAAGCCCGTCCTCGACCGGGTTGCCCGCGGCCGGCCGGAACCGGATCACCTGCGGGTCGTGGTCGCTGGCCTGGTCGGCGAACTCCGCGTTGATGTGGACGACGTCGTAGTCCACCCCGCGCGGCGCGCGCGACGCCAGGATGTGGTCCAGGACCTGGGACTGGCCCTCGAACACGTAGCTGTACCGCTCGGCTTCGGGCACCGACGCGATCAGGTCCTTCAGCGCGCCACCCGCGGTGAGCGTCTGGACCGCCGGCGAGAACGGGTAGTCGTTCAGGTCACCCGCCACGACGATGTTCGCGTTCTTGTCCGCCGCGAGCACCGAGTCGACGAATCCGCGCAACACGGTCGCCTGCTTCGCCCGCTGCACCTCGGAACTGCGCGCCGGCGGCTGGAACCGGCCGTGCGTCGGCTGGTCGCCGCCCTTGGAGTTGAAGTGGTTGGCGATGACGAACACCGTGCGGCCCTTGAACACGAACTCGCCCGCCAGCGGCTTCCGGCTGGCCGTCCACGCCTCGTTCGCGGGGTCGACGCGGCCCGGCGACACCGTCAGGTGCGCCTTGCCGTGCTCGCGCACCACACCGACGGCCGTCGTCGGCGTCCCACCCGGACGATCCACAAAGGACACGCGGGCCGGGTTGAACAGGAACGCCACCCGGATGTTGCCGCCCGGCTGGCCGCCGTCGGCGTCGTCGACCGGGTCGATCTCACGCCATTCGTAGCGCGGGCCGCCCTTCGCGACGATCGCGTCGGTGAAGCGCTGCAGCGTCTGGTCGGCGGCGACGACGCTGTCGTTCGCCGGTCCGTTGTTGTCCTGGATCTCTTCCAGGTTCACGATGTCCGGCGTCGCCAGGTGCGTCACGATCGCGTCGGCGAGCCGGTCGAACTTCGCCTGGGTGTCCACAGGGGACAGGTTCTCGACGTTGTACGTCGCGACGGCGAGCTCCCCGGAGCGCTGCTTGCGCGTGGTTTCGCCCTGCAACCCGTTGTCCTTCTCGGTGCCGAGCACGCTGGCGAACAGCGTGTAGCCGCCGAAGTCGTCGTACTCGACCGGGCCGGACGTGGTGCCGGTCAGCACGTCACCGACGTTGAGCTTCGGGAACGGCCGCTCGGCGAACGGGATCAGCGACGAAACCTTCATGACGCCGCTGTTGAGCTGGTCGTACCCGAGGTAGACGCTGCCACCGCGCACGGACCGGTGCTGGTCCGGCTTGGTCGTCACGTACAGCTCGTTGAACGAGTTCGTCGGGCCGACGACCCGCGCGTCGGCGACCGAGACGATCTCGCTTTCGTGCGCCTCCCAGAAGTCCAGCGCGTACTTGGCCGGCTCCAGGGCGAGCGGCTCGATGTTCCCGCCGGGCGACGGCGCGTACGTCACCGGGACGGTGTCCGGGTTGAGCACCGTCGGCGCCGGCAGGGCGTTCCCGTGCGAGCCGACCGTCCACTCCGCACCCGTCAGCTCGGTGAGCGACTGGAAGTTCGACGTCGCGGGCGCGTCCGGGTAGAACTCGCGGACGGTGCCGGTCGCCGTCACGGCGTCGCCGGTCGCGACGGCCGGACTGGTCGAGCCGGTGAAGACGAACAGGCCCTCGCTGGTGCGCGGGTCGCTGTCCGGGGTGGGGTCGGTGAGCCAGAACCCGCGCTGCGAGCCGAAGGTCCGGGTCGCGGTGACGACGCCGGTGACGCCGGAGACCTTCTTGTCCTTGAACGGCGAAATCCGCGTGGTGCCCTGGATTTCGTGGATCTTCGCCGGCGTCGGCGCCGGGCCGGGGTCCCCGCCGGTCGACTCGCCCGCCGTGTTGGTGGGGGTCGGCTCGCCGGCGGTGAAGTCGGCGGCGTTGTCGTCGGTGTCGGCCAGCGCCGTCCCGCGCGCGACGGACGTCGTGTTCGACGGCGTCGCGGCCGGGCTGCCCTCGCGCACGGTCGCCGCGCCGAACCCGACGAGGTCCTTGATCCGCGCGTCGGCGGCGCAGTCGGCCACGGTCTTGCAGGTCAGCGCGGTGGTGCCGGAGACGAGGGCGATCGTGCCCGCGGTGGCCGACATCGCGATCGTGCCGGTCGCGTCCGGCGTCGGCAGCGCGACGGTGCCGCCGGAGCCCTTGCTCTCGGCCACGAGGTAGCGCCCGCCCGGGGCGACGCTGCCGGCCAGCGGCGTCACCTGCCAGGCGCTCGACGGGCTCGCCGAACCGGGCAGGTACTGGACGCTGAAGCCGGCCAGGCTCACGGCGGCGGCGCCGCGGTTGGCGAGCTCGACGAAGTCGCTGGTGAGCGTCGCGCCGGAGTTGCCGCCGCCGCCGTAGACCTCGGCGATGACCGCGTCGGCGCTGGGTGCGGCGAGCGCGGCCGGTGCGGCCACGCCGCCGAGCACCAGGCCCGACGCGACGGCCACCGTGAAGGCAGCCTTGGATCTGTGGGTCTTGGTCACCCTGAGTCCCCTTTGTGCTTGAACAGTCGTGGCATAGTCCCCCGAACAAGTGAGGAGGAGGAAGACAAAGGTGCAACGATTCGTAACAACTACTTTCGTCGTCACTCACTCGGCAGAGCAGGTTTCGTGATCACGCTGGTACTGGGCGGAGACGTCACCCTCCCCGGCCGCGCGACGCCGGCCTTCGCGCAGCTGGAACCGCTGCTCAAGGGCGCCGACCTCCGGTTCGTGAACCTCGAAGGCCACGTCGACGCGGCGGCGGCCGAAGCGCTGAAATCGATCGGCGTCGACGTCGTCTCGTGCGCCAACGACGTCCCCCTCCCCGCCGCCGGCCTCGGCGTCCTCGACCACGCCGGCATCGCGTACTGCGGCGCCGGCGCGAACCTCGACGCCGCGCACGCACCGGCGGTGGTCGAACGCTCCGGCGAGACGGTCGCCTTCCTGGCGTACACGTCACTCCGCCGCCCCTTCGCCACCCAGTCGGACTTCCCGGCCATCGCGCAAGCGTTTGCGACGACGGCGTACCAGCCCGATCCGCACGTCGCGGAGATCCCGGGCCGCCCGCCGCTCGTCCGCACCACACCGGTGCCCGAGCACCTGGACCGGATGATCGCCGACATCGAGCGGGCCAAGAGCGGCCACGACCACGTCGTCGTCTCGATGCACTGGGGCCTGCCGGGCGTGGAGCTCGCCGAGTACCAGGTCACCTACGGGCAGGCGGCGATCGACGCCGGCGCCGACCTGGTCGCCGGGCACGGGTCGCACACCATCCAGGCCGTCGAGGTCCACCGCGGCCGGCCGATCCTCTACGGCCTCGGCAACCTCGCCGCCGACCGGTCGGACGGGCTGCTGGCCGGGTGCATGCTCGGCGACGAACCGCGGCTCGAGCTCATCCCGGTGCGGCGGACCGCGGGCCACGGGTGCGAGCCGCTCGCCGGGGACGAAGCGGACAAAGTGCTGCGGTACGTCGCGGAGGTGTCGGCCTTGCGGTCGACGTCGGTGACCGTCCAGAGCGGAATCGCATCGGTTCCCGTTGGCACATAACGGATCGCGGTCGTTCTGTGACAGCCGGACACGGACTTGTCACCCATCCGGCGCATCTGCCTTAAATGAAGGTCAAGGGCCGGAACAACCGGCGTCCGGCGGCGGTACGGTCTGCGTGAGCCGCCGGAAAAGTGGCACAGACCACTCCCCGACAGCTCGCGGTCGGCACGACACGGGGGGAGGGAGAATGATCATGTGGGGGCTGATCGTTCTCAGCTGCGTGTTCGTGCTGGTGCTGGGGATAGCCGCGGTCGTGGACCTTCGGGACCACGACCGCGGCGAACACCGGGCCTAGCGCACCGCCTGCCTCCCCTTGTACCGGCCGAGGAGCGTGCGCGCGCCGGCCAGCGCGACCCGCCCGGCACCCTTCGCGCTCGCGGCCAGCACCGTCGTCCAGTCGAAGTAGTCACGCCAGAGCACGATCCGGCCCGCTTCGACCTCGAACGTGCCGCACACCCAGAACTCCGCCTCCCACGCCCCGCGGCGCAGCACGTCGGTGCGTTCGGTGAGCACGACGTTGCCGTCCGCGGCGATGTGGTGGGTCCGCGCCTCGAACCCGGAGCCGTACTTGGCCATGACACGCAGCTGTTTCTCGACGGCCGCGAGGCCGCGGGCGGGCGGCAGCGGCACGTTCTGGTACACGATGTCGCTCGCCGCGAACGTCAGCGCCCGGTCGACGTCGAGCTCTTCGAGGGCCTTGAGGAAACCGGTCACCACTGCCCGGGGTTCATCGGTCATGACCTCAGGCTACGGCTCAGTAGGGCCGGTCGCCCGCTATCGCGACGCGCTCCGCGATCCGGACGTGCGGGTGGTAGTCGTTCACCGCGTAGTGCTGCGTCGCGCGGTTGTCCCAGAACGCGACCGAGTTCGGCCGCCAGCTGAACCGGACCTGGAATTCGGGCGTGTGAGCCTGCAGGAACAGGTACCGCAGCAGCCGGTCGCTCTCCGCCCGGTCCAGGCCGGCGATGTGCGTGGTGAACGCCTGGTTCACGAACAAGGTGCGCCGCCCGGTCTCCGGGTGCGTCCGGACCACCGGGTGCTCCACCGGCGGGAAGCGGTCCTGCCACCGCGCCAGCAGCGCGGGATCGGAGAACCGGTCGAAGCCGGGGAGGTAGTCGTGCACCGCAGTGAGCCCGTCGATGCGGGCGCGGACGTCTTCGGGCAGGTTGTCGTAGGCGGCGGCCATGTCGGCCCACATCGTGTCGCCGCCGACGGGCGGCACCTCGATCAGCCGCAGCACCGAGCCGAGCGCCGGGTCGGGCCGCCAGGTGACGTCGGTGTGCCAGATGTTCTCGTACCCGGGCATGGCCGCGGTGCGCTCGAAGCGCGTGACGGCGTCGTCGTCGCCCTTCGGGATGAACGGGTTGGTCTCCAGCTCGCCCCAGTTCGCGGCGAAGGCGCGCTGCTGCGCCGAGGTGATGTCCTGGTCGCGGAAGAACAGCACCTTCCACTCGAGCAGGGCGTGGTTGAGCTCTTCGCGCAGGTCAGGGCCCACGGGCGCGCCGAGGTCGACGCCGTCGACCTCCGCACCGATCACCCGGCCGAGCGGGCGGAGGGTGAACCGCTCGTAGGTCCGCCGCTGCGGTTCCCGGAGAATCCGCGGGCCTTCGACGATGCCATCCGCGGGCGTGACCGCCTCGCGCAGCTGAATCCGGGCAGGAAGAACTACGGACATGGTTGTGCTCCAAGGGTTTTCGGGGAATTCGGACGCGGGTTCGCGTCAGGCGGGCGGCGAACCCAGGCGGCCGCGGCGCAGCAGGAGCGCCACGACGCCTTCCCCGATCGACCGCGCGAAGGCCCGGATCGGCGTGCTTTCCGAGGTGGCGGGCATGTGTTCATGGTCGCTTTCTTCCCGACGCGCGGTCAAGACGTCCACCTGGTGGAACGCCGTCAACGCCGCAGGTCACCGCGATGAGGGCGGCTCGGGAGCATGAGGCAAGATCTTCCCCGATCGGGTGAGCGCCCTTGACGACGGAGGTCCCCATGCCGGAAGGCAGAGGCTCGCGGATCGGCAGTGACAACCCGGAGCTCCGGGCCGGGGGCTTCGCGACCCGGAACCCCCTGAAGAACGCGGACCGGCTGCGGACGTCGGCCGACCTGCTGGACCAGGCGGCGGCCGCCGACGACAAGGCCGCGGGGCGGTTCGCCGAAGCCCGCGTCGACGCGACGCCGTTCGGCATCTCGCCACAGGCGCGCGAACTGGCGGCGCGCTGGGCCACGGCGCTGGCGGCCCGCGAGGCGGACGCGCGCGTCCTCGGCGACGCGACGTCGGACCTGGCGGGCCGGCTGCGCATGGCGGCCGTGAGCAACCGCAGCACCGGTTTCCGGGGCCGGCTGGCGGCGGCGCCGTGACCTCGGAGGTCTTCGAGCACCCGGCACTGTCGTCGGCCGCGGCGCAGCTGTCGGCGTTGCGCGCGGCGGCCGGGCGGCTCGGCGTCGCCGACCCGGTCGCGGCCCTGCGGCACCTGGACTGCTCACCGGCGTCGATCCGCACGTCCGCCGCGGCGGTCGGCACCGGCGCCGAGGTGGTGACGTCGGCGCAGGCGGAGTTCCGCGCCGGTGTCGAGCGCGCCGAAACCGGCGGCAGCAGCGAGACGTTCGGCACGTGGGCGGACACAGTGGACGGTCAGTACGCCGCGGCGGCCCGCGTGGCCACTTCGACGGCGGCGTTGGGCGCCCGCATCGCCGACCGCCTGGACGAGCTGGCGGTGGCGGCGTCCGACGAGGTGTGCGCACTCGCTTCGGCGGCGTCGGCCTCGGTCTCGGCGGTGCTGGCGGGCGACCGCTCGGCCGAGGTGGTCAGCGAAGTCAGCGCCACGTGCACGGCGGTGATCCGCGCCGTCTCCGCGAAGATCGCCGCCCTGTCTTCGCTCGCGACCGAGCTGGAACCGTTGACGGCGCCGGCGGTCGAGCTCAGCTGAAGTGCTCGCGCGCCCATTCCGCGAAGGGCCGCGCCGGATGCCCGGTGACGCGGGCGACGTCGAGTGAGACCGGTTCCGGGTCCTCGACGAGTGATGCCCAGTAATCCACCGCGCCGGCCGCGAATTCCGCCCCTAGATGGGGAATTAGTTCCGCTTTCGCCTCTTCCGGCGGCTGTTCTTCCCACCGGACAGGCTTTCCGAGCGCTTCACCGATGAGCCGGACCTGTTCGGCCTGCGTCAAGGATTCCGGGCCGGTGACGAGGTAGGTCTGCCGGACGTGGTCCTCGGTGAGCGCCTTCACAGCCACTTCGGCGACGTCACGTTCGTGGACGACCGACCGTTTCGCCTGCCCGTGCGCGGCCCGCACCACCCCGGTGCCGAGCCGCGGCACCCAGGCGAGCGCGTTCGTGGCGAGCCCGGTGACGCGGAGGAAAGTCCAGTCGTCGGTGACCTGTTCGATGGCGGCTTCGACGTCTCCCCAGACGCCACCGTCCTCAGCGGACATGGCGGAGAGGTAGACGATCTTCTTGCCCTTGAAGGGTTTCACGGCCTTTTCGATGCCGTCGGCGGTGAAGAAGGGCCAAAGCAGGTAGACGGCGTCGACACCTTCGGCGGCTTCGCCGGGATCGGCGATGTCGCCTTGAACGACGTCGACGCCTTCGGGCGCCTTCGCGGGATCCCGGACGAGGACCCTGACGGGAACGCCGGCGGCCTTCAGCCCGGCGACGACGTGCCGTCCAGTGTGGCCGGTGGCCCCGGTGACGAGAACGGTCATGGTGCGCTCCTGGTTGATCAGCTGGTGCCGACCACGGTCACACTTCAAGAGCCCTTCAAGTCAAGCGGACGGCATCAAGCGCCGCCGTCTCCCAGGACGGCGTGCGATCCCGATCTTCGGCGGCCCGTTCGGCCTGCTGGGCAACGCGGATGAACTGGCGCAACAGGTCCAGCTGCTTCATGCAACGTCGCCGTGTTCTCGTCAGCAGGCGTTGCGGGACAGCCAGACGACCAAGCCCCCGGCCGAGTGATCTCAACCGGGGGCTTGAACGTTGCACCTAGAGCGGTGGCGGTGGGATTTGAACCCACGGACGGGGATTAGCCGTCACACGATTTCGAGTTCCGAGCCTACCTGTTCGAAGTGGTTCGAAGGGGTACATTCCCGCAGGTCAACGCGACCTCTGCAACACCAGCGGTCGCGCCGAACGGGCACGAACTGAGACCCGGTCTGAGACCCCCGGAGATGGCCACGAGTGAACCGGAGGTCAGCAACGGAGCAGGTTCCGCCCCTGGGGGGGCCGGCCCGACACCGGACAGCATGCGCGGCCATCGACCGGTGGCGCGAGCTCGCCATTACTCACAGTATTCGGAGCCGGGTTGGGCCTCACAGCTGTCCAGCAGGGAATCATCGGGTCCTTGGAGGATGACCCAGACGAATGCGGCGCCGCCTGGAACATCAGCGGGTACGGTGATGTGTTGTTCGGACGTCCCGCATTGGAGACTGGTGCTTCGGGCGGCCAATTGCCAATGGCCGGAGTCGAATGTTTGCACGTACACCCGTCGACAGCTGCCCGGCAGGGCACGGAGCTGGCCATCGATTCGAACGGACCTGTTGAACCAGTTGACACTGCCGACGAACGAGGTTGCGTAGTAGGAAAGCCGGACTATCCCTGGGTCTTCAGCGGCCGCCACCCCCGGCGCTCCTGCCAACGCCACGCCGCCGGCGACGGCGAGTGCGGCGACGGTTGCGGTCGCTCGCTTCGCTGTTCCCCCGGCGCCTATGGTGCCCGCCACTATGCCCATGTCCCGTCGTGCGAACGTCTTCACCATTCCGTCCCTTCCCCCGCGCCTGACTGGTTCAGCGCCCCGTCAAGGGATACGCCTCACCGACATCTCCCGTTGCCTCATCGACAGTCGTTCACTCGTTCGGGGGGCAACGAAGGTAGCTGACCCGTGAATGCACCTCTGGGAGGAAGGGGACTGGGTCTGCGCCGGTCACGACCTGCGGGTGAACTTCTCGAAGTAGGCCGGCTCGTTGTCGGGTTGGACCGCCAGGCCGAAGACGTAGAACACCGTGTTGCCCTTTGCATCGCGGCCGTCGGCCCAGCCGGGGCCGGTGGACCAGACAAGCGGGCCAGGGTTGTCGGGCTGCTGGGCACGAAAGCCGTTGAGGTCCGCGATCGCCTTTTCGACGGACTCGTACGCGGTCGTGAGGATCCCGGGCTGGGCGGACGTGGTGCGGTCGTGCACCACGTACACGGCTCGCTTGCTGCTTGTCATGGGAATCATTGTGCCAGCGGCAGCCAGGTTGTCACGGCGTTCGCCTCGCCCCGCCGGTACCCTCGCCCTCATGACGGACGTGTGGCAGGTCCAGGTAGCGGCCCCCTCGAAGGACGCGGCAACGACCTTAGCTCGAAGCGCCGTTGAGGCGCGTCTGGCAGCTGGCGCTCAGGTGGTCGGGCCGGTGACCAGCGTGTTCTGGCATCAGGGCGAATTCGGTACTGGCGACGAGTGGCAGGTGCTACTCAAGACGACCGCGGACGCCTATGCGGACCTCGAACAGCACCTGGTCGAGCGCCACGAGTGGACGAACCCGGAGATCACGGCATTGCCCTTGGCGGCCGGGTTAGCGCCCTACCTGGACTGGGTTCGCCGGACGACGAGCAAGCAGGTCGGCGACGCCGGCCACTGACTTGTGGTCCTCGAACTGGTCGAGCACCGCCCCGAGTCGTTGCTGAGGCCGCGCTGATGCCACGTTCGAGGACAGGTCGAACGCCCTACCGAGAGACGTAGCCGCGTGCTCGACCTCGCCCGCGTCCAAGTACGCGTCGGCCAGCCACGAGAGGTAGAGCGACTTGTCTCGTGCGTGGCTGTCGTCGTATTTCGCCATCGCCGCTTCAAGCGCCGGAACGGCCCTGAGCGGGCGGCGAAGCTCCGTCCAGCAGCGCCCTGCAATGATTTCCAGTTCGGTCTGGCTGTGAGCCCAGCTCGCCCAGTCTGGCGCTTCTGCTGGCACATGATTGTTCCCGAGGGCTTCCTCGGCCTGGCCAAGCGCGAACGCGGTCCGTTCAGCGTTCCCCGCAACCGCGTACGTCCAGGCCCCGCGCTGGTACAGCAACGACTTAACTGCGGGCTGCGCCGACCTGGCCGCGACTTCCAAGGACTTGTCCGTCAAATCCGTCGCAGCCTGCCCCAGGGAAATCAGCTGATATGAGCGGAGACATAGGGCATTACCAGCCAATTCGGGGTTGCCTCCTTCGTTGGCCGCTTTGAAACTGCGCTCAAACAGACTCTTAGCGTCGTCGTTCCAGCCAGCATCGAATGCCGCCCAGCCGGCCTGTTGCGCCTGCTCACCAAAAAGGGTCAACAGCGCACGCCGAGTCTCGCCCGAAAAGTGAGTTGGCGTACCAGAAGATTCTCCGAAAAGGACTCAAGCCGTCCACAGCGCACCTCGCGCACCGGACCGTCCGGGCCGCGCTCAACGAAGCCGTGCGGCGGCGGCACATCACGGAGAATCCCGCGCGCATCGCGAAAGCGCCGCGCGTAGTGGAAGAGGAGATCGTGCCGTTCTCCCGCGACGAAGCACGGCGCTTGATCACCGCCGCCGGGGAAATCCGTAACGGCGCGCGGTTCATCATCGCGCTGTCGCTCGGGCTCCGGCGCGGCGAAGCGCTCGGGCTCAAGTGGTCCGACGTGACGATTACGTGGAAGCACGGGTGTGCGCGTGGCGAAGCGTGCCGCCGCACGCTCACCGCCGCTGAGTGCCCTGTGCGGCGCGGTTCCGGCACGCTCACCGTCCGCCGCTCGATCCAGCAACTCAACTGGCAGCACGGGTGCACGCCCGACAAGCCGTGCGGGCACGAGCACGGCGCCTACTGCCCAGAGCGGTACGGCGGCGGCCTGGTCGTCGGTGAGGTGAAGTCGCGGGCCGGGCGCCGCGTCATCGGCCTTCCCCGGCCCGTGATCGAGGCCCTGGAGGCGCACCGCGGCCAGCAGGAGGACGAGCGCGAAGCGGCGGCCAACTTGTGGGAGGAGGGTGACTGGGTGTTCGCCACGCCGATCGGCCGGCCGACGCACCCGACGCCGGACAACCGGGCGTGGAAAGCGTTGCTGCGCCTGGCAGGCGTGCGCAACGCGCGGCTCCACGACGCGCGGCACACCGCCGCCACGGTGCTGCTGGAGCTCAAGGTGCCGTTGCCCGCGGCGATGGAGCTGATGGGCTGGTCCAATGCGGCCGTGGCGAAGCGGTACATGCACGTCAACACCGAGCTGGTGACGTCGGTGGCGGAGCAGGTGGGCGCCCACATGTGGGCCGCTCCGAATGACGAAGACGAGGACGAAGACGGCCCGGAAGGAGCCCTGGTACCCGTCTGATCAGAGGCCAACTGAGACCCAAACTGAGACCCTCAGCGAAAACGCCGGACCTCCCGCGAAGGGAGGTCCGGCGTTTTCGCTGTTGAGAGCGGTGGCGGTGGGATTTGAACCCACGGACGGGGATTAGCCGTCACACGATTTCGAGTCGTGCTCCTTCGGCCGCTCGGACACGCCACCGCCGAGAACTATACCGGAGGGCCGAAGGGGGCTTCACCTGGGGTCGGCCGGCCGGCCGCCGCGCAGCCTGACCTGGGCCTCGCGGGCCACTCGGCGGGCGCGGAGGCGGACGTCCGATGCCGCGGAACGGAGCTGGGCCGACCGGCGCTGGGCGCGGCCCGAGGCCTCCAGACGGCGGTTGCCGGTCGCCACGCCGGCCTTCTCGCGAGCACAGCCCACTGCCTGCTGGATCTTGTGCTTCATCGTCATACCTGGGGAGTACCCAAAAATCAGCGGCGCATCGTGAAGTACGTCTCCAAGACCGACGCGCACTCGTCCACCAGGACGCCCCCGTGCACCTCCGGACGGTGGTTGAGCCGGCGGTCGCGCACGACGTCCCACAGCGACCCCACCGCGCCCGTCTTGGGCTCCCACGCCCCGAACACCAGCCGGGCGATGCGGGCCAGGACCAGCGCGCCCGCGCACATCGTGCACGGCTCCAGCGTCACCGCCAGCGTGCAGCCCTCCAGGCGCCATCCGTCGCCCACCACGGCCGCCGCCGCGCGCAGCGCGAGGATCTCCGCGTGGGCCGTGGGGTCGCCCAGCTCGACGCGGGCGTTGCGGGCCGCCGCCAGCGGGACGCCGTCGGGGCCGAACACCACCGCGCCGATCGGCACGTCCGCGCCGGGGGCGCGCGCCGCTTCCAGCGCGGCCTCCACGGCCTCGGTGTCGGACGGGCGTCTCAGAGCTCGTCCAGGAACTTGGCGAACTCGCTGCCGAACCCGCAGCGCTGCGCGACCATCTGCAGCTGCTCGTCCGGGTACAGGTCGACCTCGCCGATGATGACCTCCAACTCCGGCCCCGGTAGCCCGAGGTCGGCGAGGATCTCCAGGTCGCCCTCGGGCCAGACGGAGTCGTCCTCCTCGTCCGGGGGGTCGACGCGCAGGACGTCGAGGACGTCCGCCGCGATGTCGTAGTCCAGCGCCGCCGCCGCGTCCGAGAGCAGCAACGACGGCCCGCGCGGGCTCGGCCGGACGATGACGAAGAACTCGTCGTCGACCGCCAGCAGCCCGAAGCTCGCGCCGGTGGAACGTAGTTTTCCCAGTTCAGTGATCGCTGCGTCCAGCTCGGTCAACGCCCCCGGGTCGAGCGCACTGCACCGCCACTGACCGTCTTCCCGGACCACAGCCACCGCGAAGCCCGTGACCGGCTCTTCCACCGCCATGCGCACACCGTATTCCGCCTGTCGGTCCGGCGCACGCACGGTGCGCCTGAAGCGCCGCATGCGGCACTATCGGGACCATGACCGGCCCCACTGACCTGCCCACCCTGCCCGGCACGCCGTTCGACGGGCTCCTCGACGACGCGCGGGCGCTGCAGGACCGCACGATCGCCCTCCGGCGGGCCGTGCACCGCCACCCGGAACAGGGCCTCCACCTGCCGCGCACCCAGGCGGCGATCAAGGAAGCCCTCGACGGCCTGCCGCTGGAGATCACCGAGGGCAAGGCCACGACGTCGCTGACCGCGGTCCTGCGCGGCGCCCGGCCCGGACCGGCGGTGCTGCTGCGCGGCGACATGGACGCGCTGCCGCTGACCGAGGAAACCGGCCTCGACTTCGCGTCCGAGGACCCCGAGTCGATGCACGCGTGCGGGCACGACACGCACGTCGCGATGCTGGCCTCGGCGGCGCGGCTGCTCGCGCAGCGCCGGGACCGGCTGACCGGGTCGGTCGTGTTCATGTTCCAGCCGGGTGAGGAGGGTCACCACGGCGCCCGCTTCATGATCCACGAGGGCGTGCTCGACGCGGCCGGCACGCGGGTCGAGCGCGCGTTCGGCGTGCACATCCTCGCCAACGCGCGCAGCGGGCTGCTGCAGCTGCGGCCCGGCCCGCTGATGGCGTCGGCGGACTCGTTCCACGTGCGCGTCACCGGCAAGGGCGGCCACGGCTCCGCGCCGCAACACACGATCGACCCGGTGCCGGCGGCCGCGGCCATGGTCGGGGCGCTGCACACGATGATCACGCGGCGGGTCAGCGTGTTCGACCCCGCCGTGCTCTCGGTGACCCGGATCCAGGCCGGCACGACGACGAACATCATCCCGGAGACCGCCGAGCTCGAGGGCACGATCCGCACGCTGTCCGAGCAGACGCGCACGCTGGTCCGCACCGAACTGCCCAAGGTGTGCGAGCAGGTCGGCGCGGCCTACGGCTGCCGCGTGGTCGCCGACGTCGAGCCGGGCTACCCGGTGACCGTCAACGACGACCGGATCGCCGCCGAGGTGCTGGAGCTGGGCGCGGCCGTGCTCGGCCCGGACAACGTCGAGCTGCTCCCCGACCCGCTGATGGGCGCCGAGGACTTTTCCTACGTCCTCCAACGCGTTCCGGGCGCGTACGCGTTCCTCGGCGCGTGCCCGCCCGGCGTCGACCCGGCGGAGGCGGCGGCGAACCACTCCAACCGCGTCCTCTTCGACGAGGACGCGATGCCGAGCGGGGTGGCGATGCTCGCCGCCTTCGCGCTGGACGCGTTGCGCTAGGGCCCGGTCCGCGACGGGCGGCCGTCCTCGAGGTGACCGGCGAAGCGGCGGCGCCACCCCGGCGTCTCGAACGTGACGTCGTACCAGCCGTGGCTCGTCGGCACCGGGAAGTCGTGCGCGCCACCGGGCGGGAGGGTGACGTCGTTCAGCGTGACCGGTGACGGGCCGCGGTTGGTCACCGTGACCCGCAGCGCGGGCGTGCCGCTGAACGTGACGGCGGCGTCGAGGTCCAGGCCGCCCGAGGCCTCGACGATGAAGCCGTTCGGGCCGTGGATGGCGACGTCGTACGTTCCGCCGTGCGCGACTTCGCCGGTCAGCGTGCTCTTCGGTCCGACGTCGAAGCGTTGCGACGTCCCGCCCGCGTGGTAGGCGTACGCGGCCAGCTGCAGTGCCTGCGTGCCGTGGTTGGCGAGGTGCAGCTTGAGGGCGCCTGGCGCGGCCTGGACCCAGGCGACCGGCTGGTACGGCAGCGGTCGCGCCTTCGCCGTCCCGGGGTCCTGCACCAGCGCGGCCGGCCCCAGCCCGGGCTTCGGCAGCCGCCTCTGCGTCCGGTCGGCTTCGGCGCGCAACGCGTCCGCGTCGGGCAGCAGCGGGATACTCGTGTCCGGCGCGCGGAAGTCGAAACAGCTGGTCAGGTCGCCGCAGATGGCCCGGCGCCAGGCCGAGATGTTCGGCTCGCGCACGCCGGTCCAGGTCTCCAGGAACCGCAGCACCGACGTGTGGTCGAAGACCTGCGAGTTCACCCAGCCGCCGCGGCTCCACGGCGAGACGACGGTCATCGGCACGCGCGGGCCCAGCCCGATCGGGACGGGCGGCCCGGACGGCTCGCCCTTCTCCGGCCGGTTCCCCGGCAGGTACTCGCCGGGGGTGCCGGGCGGCGGCGTCGGCGGGAGGACGTGGTCGAAGAAGCCGTCGTTTTCGTCGTAGTTGATGAAGACGACGGTCGATTCCCACAGCTCCGGCTTGTCCCACAACGCTTTGAGCATGCGCTGGAGGTAGGCAGCGCCGTCGACCGGCCGTGCCGCCGGGTGTTCGCAGTAGCCGTAGGGAGCCACGACCCACGACACGGCGGGCAGCGTCCCGGCCGCACAGTCGGCGAGGAACTCGGCCAGCACGTGGTCGAGGTCCTTCCCCTTGCCCGAGTCGGGTTTGAGCTTCTCGCGCAGGTTCCCGCGTTCGGCCAGCCGCTGCTGCAGCGGGTCCATCGAGTACAGCGCGTCGTGGAAGTTCTGGAACAGCCAGAGCGGGTTGTCGCCGTAGTCGCCGACGAAGTGCTCGGGAACGCCGCGTTCTTCGTCGTTCGCGTAGATCCGCCACGAGACGCCCGCGGCCTCCAGCCGCTCCGGGTAGGTCGTCCAGCGGAACGAGGGTTCGTAGTCCGGCGCGTTGTGCGTCACCGGGCCGCCGGCGAGGCCGCCGGGGTCGATCGTGCCGGTCCAGTGGTAGAGCCGGTTCGGGTGCGTCGGGCCCTGGATCGAGCAGAAGTAGTGGTCGCACAGAGTGAACGCGCGCGCCAGCGCGTGCTGGAACGGGAGGTCCTCGCCGGTGAAGTACCCCATGGTCATGGGGCTCTTCGCCGCGACCCAGCGGTCGTAGCCGCCGTTGTTCCACGCGCGGTGCGTGCTGTTCCAGTCGTGCGGCAGCTCGCCGAGGTCCTGACCGTCCACAACGGACGTGTCGATCCGGAACGGCTGCACCGGGCCGCCGGTGTCGCCCCGCTGGCGGAAGACGTCGCGAAGGGCCGCACGGTCGCCGAAGCCGCGTACGCCGGCCATGGTGCCGTAGTAGTGGTCGAACGACCGGTTCTCCTGCATCAGGACGACGACGTGGCGGACGTCTTCGATCGTGCCCTTCCGCGGCGCCGGGGCGCAGGCGACCGGCAGCGCGGCCACCGTGGCCGCGGCCGCGCCGCCGAGTACCGTGCGACGACGGATCCGGCCCATGCCCCACCTCCTCGCCTGTTGTACGGACGTCATGGTCGTCCAGTTCACCACTAGTCATTACACAACAGTGTTGATTTAATAGGTCCATGACCGAAGCCGACCGCCTCGCCCAGCTCGCCGAGCAGGAGGAACGCCTCCAGTTCACGAAGTTCGACAACGAGACCGCCCTCGCCCTCGGCCAGCAGCTGCTGACGGCCGCCCGGGAGCGCGGGCTGCCGGTGACGATCTCGATCCGCCGCAACGGCCAGCGGCTCTTCCACGCCGCGCTGCCCGGGACATCGGCCGACAACGACGCCTGGATCGACCGCAAGAGCCGCGTCGTCGACCGCTACGGGCACAGCTCCTTCCTGATCGGGACGCAGTTCCGCGCGAAGGGCGGCTCGTTCGAGGAGCACTCCCGCCTCGACCTGGACCTGTACGCGGCCCACGGCGGCGTCTTCCCGGTGCTGGTGCGCGGGGTCGGGCCGGTCGGCACGGTCGGCGTGTCCGGGCTCCCGCAGGCCGACGACCACGCGTTCGTCGTCGAGCAGCTGGAGTTGTTCCTGAACTCCTGAACTTCTTCCGGCCGGGTTGTCGAATCGGCGGGCCCTCGTTCGACGGGTCAGCGCAGCCCGACCCGAAGGAGAAACCATGGGCCAACTCACCGTGACGACGTTCCTGACCCTCGACGGCGTCTACCAGGCGCCAGGAGGTCAGGAGGAGGACACCTCCGGCGGCTTCGACCTCGGCGGCTGGGTGACGCCGTTCTACGAGGAGGACATGGGGCGGCTCGTCGCGGAATGGTTCTCCCGCGCGGACGCCTTCCTGCTCGGACGGCGGACGTACGACATCTTCGCCGCGCACTGGCCGAAGGTCACCGACCCCGCCGACCCGGTCGCGTCCCGGCTCAACGCGCTGCCGAAGTACGTGGTGTCGCGGACGCTGACCGACCCGGCCTGGTCCGGCACGTCCATCGTGGACGGCGACGTCGTCGAGTTCGTCCGCGACCTGAAGTCGCGGCTGGGAGGCGAGCTCCAGGTGCACGGCAGCGGCGCCCTGCTGCAGACGCTGATCGCGCACGACCTGGTGGACGAGTACCGGCTGTGGCTGTACCCGGTCGTGCTGGGCAAGGGCCGTCGGCTCTTCCCGGACGGCGTCGCTCCGAAGGCGTTCGAGCACGTCGAAACCCGGCCCACCTCCGGTGGCGTGAACGTGCTCGTGCTGCGGCCCGCCGGGAAGCCGCGGTTCGACACGTTCCGGCTTCCGGAGGAATAAAGGAATTGGCGGCGGTTGCTACTGTCGATCCATGAAGCGCGCACTGACGACGACGCCGGAGAGTGTCCCGGCGCGCTGAACGATGTCACGAGCCCGGGGCGGTTGCCCCGGGCTTCGTCTTGTGGTCACCCGCCTCGCCGTCCACGAGGGAGTCCACGCATGCACGACCACCGCAAGCTCGGCCGGTTCGGCACCGACCCGCTGATCGGCGCCGGCCTGCCCTACTGGCTGCCCGACGGCGCGATCGTCCGCCACAGCCTGGAGGAGTACGTCCGCGACCTCGAGCGGCGCGCGGGGTACCGGCACGTCCATTCGCCGGTGCTGGGCAAACGCGAGCTGTACGAGATCTCCGGGCACTGGTCGCTCTACCGCGACGACATGTACCCGCCCATGGACGTCGGCGGCGAGCAGCTCGTGCTGCGCCCCAGCCTGTGCCCGCACCACGCGCTGATCTACCGCTCGAGTGGCCGCAGCTACCGCGAGCTGCCGCTGCGGATCGCCGAAGTCGGCGGGATGTACCGGGCCGAGCTGTCCGGTGCGCTCGGCGGGCTGAGCCGGGTGCGCGCGATCCAGCTCAACGACGCGCACGTCTTCTGCACCCTCGACCAGGTCGAAGCCGAGGCCGCCGCCGCGCTGGCCCTGATCCGGCGGGCGTACGACGCCCTCCGCATCAGCCCGGCCCGCTTCCGGCTTTCCCTGCCCGGTCCCGGCGGGAAGTACGTGCCCGGGAACTGGGACCGCGCCGTGGCCATCCTGCGGTCGGTCCTCGACGGCCTCCCGTACGACGCGGTCGAGGGCGAAGCGGCGTTCTACGGGCCGAAGATCGACGTCCAGATCGCCGACGGCGCCGGCCGCGAATCGACCCTGTCCACCGTCCAGGTCGACTTCCACCAGCCCGAGCAGTTCGGCCTCGAGTACGTCGGCGCGGACGGGGCGAAGCACCGGCCGGTCATGGTGCACCGGAGCATCATCGGCAGCGTCGAACGCGCGGTGGCCCAGCTGATCGAGGTGCACGGCGGCGCGTTTCCGGCCTGGCTGGCGCCGGTGCAGCTCCGGCTGCTGCCGGTGTCCGCCGCCGAACTGCCCTACGCGCGGGAAGTCCTGGACCGCTGCGGTGACGTTCGGGCCGAAATCGCGTCGGAGGGCAGCCTCGGCGCGCGGATCCGCGACGGGCGGCTGGTGCCGTTCCAGGCCGTGCTCGGGCCGCAGGAGGCTGCCGCCGGGCAGCTTTCCGTGCGGCTTCGCGACGGACACCGTCTCGACGCCCAACCGGCGGAGGACGCGCTGGCGTCGATCCGGGAGGCGATCAGGCCGCCATCGCCTCGGCCAGCCAGTCGAAGGCAGGAGCCAGGCTTTCCGGTGCCGCCCAGCCGTTGATCACCCCCAAAAGCTCCAGGTAACGCTCGCGGCGCGGATCGGCGGCCACGTCGAGCCACTCCCGCAGCTCGCCGGGATCCCGCCCGAGACCGTCGACGATCGCCTTGGCCGCCGGAGACCTCGGCGGGATCCCGGCCACGACAGCCGGGGTGACGGCGTCCCGCACCTCGGCCGCCAGGTCACGACGTAAGTCGCCCTCGTGACCGTCCGCCAGCTGGCGCAGGTTCGCGCGGAACTCCGCGTCCCGCATCAGCGCGGCCAGCTCGATCCACGCCTCGGCCTGTTCGGGAGTGGGGTTCTCGGGCAGCTCCGGCGTCAACGTCCGGGCGACCCCCGCCAGCTCGGGACGATCACCCAGGGCGTCGGCGAGGAAGTCGCCGACCAGGCACTGCCGCTCCACTTCGGACAACAGGGCCCGCTGGTGCGCGAGACTCGCCGCCTCGGGTGGCGAATCGCGGTTCGCCACCGCCTGCAGCACCACGCTCCGCCGGCGCAGCACGCCGATCTGCGCCTCCACCGCGGCGGCGTGCTCCGCCGCGACCTCCGCGACGGTGGCCTCGCCGTCGATCACTCGCCGGATCGTGGCGAGGTCGACGCCGAGGTCGCGGAAGACGCGGATGACGTCGAGCCGGGCGAGCGCCGCGTCGTCGTAACGGCGCTGGCCTGCGGCGTTGCGCCCGGACGGCGGCACGAGGCCGCGATCCGAGTAGAACCGGACGGCCTTGACCGTCAGCCCGGTCCGGTGGGCGAGTTCGCCGATCGAATAGCGCATGCCACCAGCCTGGCAGCTCCCCTCGGGGGAGGCGCAAGACCTGGGGATTCGCTCGATCGTGTCGATCACATGTTCGACGAATCGCGGTAATGTGGATCACACGGGCTCAGGGTTCCTCCCGGATCCGGGTCACCAGCTGGGTCGGGTTCACGAACCGCAACGCGACGAGAAGGAGCACGAGCATGGAAGCGGTGTAGATGGTCGCCATCGCGTCGACGGACTGGTTGGCGCGGATGCCGGCCGCGAACACGGAGTTGTAGAGGGCCACCACGAGGGTCGTCGAGTCCGGGCCGGCGGTGAGGAACGTCAGCTCGAACATGCCGACCGTGCGCACCAGCACCAGTATCGACGCGGCCAGGATGCCGGGCAGCAGCAGCGGGCCGAGGATGCGGGTGAACACGGAGCCGGTCCGCGCGCCGGACATGCGGGCCGCTGCCTCGATCTTCGGGTCGATCTGCTCGATGAACGGCGTCATCGTCAGCACGACGAACGGGACCGACGGCACGAGGTTGGCGAGGATGACGCCGGTGATCGTGCCGGCCAGGTGGAACTTGTAGAGCACGGTGGCCAGCGGGATGCCGTACGTGATGGGAGGGATGAGGATCGGCAGCACGAACAGCAGCATCACCAGGCGCTTGCCGGGGAACGAGCGGCGGGCCAGCGCGTAGGCGGCCGGGACGCCGACCGCCACCGACACGGCGATCACCACCAGCGCGACGATCGCCGTCGTGAGGAGGACGTCCGAGAGGCCGAACTCGCGCCAGGCGTCGGCGTACCAGTGGGTGGTGAAGCCGTCCGGGAGCCAGGTGCCGAACCACTGCGTGCCCAACGAGTCGACGACCACCGAGAGCACCACGCCCGCGAGGTTGACGAAGAAGAACCCGACGACGGCCCAGACGACCCAACGTCCGGGACGCGCGACCCAACCGGTCATCCCTTGCCTCCGGTCGCTCCGCGGTACAGCGTGCCGCGCCACGCCATGACCAGGCCGATCACGATCAGCATGACCACCGCCATGAGCATCGCGACGGCCGAGCCCATCGAGTAGTCGTACTCCTCGAACGCGGCGTGGTAGGCGGCGATCGAGATGACGCGGGTCTCGTTCGCGGGGTCGCCGACGAGCTGGGCGCTCGGGAAGACCGAGAACGCCATGACGAACGAAAGGCAGAAGGTGATCGCCAGGCCGGGTGCCAGCAGGGGCAGCGTGATCCGCCGGAAGCGCTGGACGCCGTTGGCGCCGAGCGTCGCGGCCGCCTTCTCCAGGGAGGGGTCGATGCCCGAGAGGTAGGACAACGTGAGCAGGAAGGAGAACGGGAAGCCGGTGATCACCAGGGACAGCAGCACGCCGGTGTAGTTGTGGATCAGCGGGAGCGGCTGGTCGGTGACGCCGAGGACGGTGAGCACCTTGTTCAGCCAGCCCGCCGGCCCGCCGTACATGATCAGGCCCTGCGCGGTGAGCACCGTGCCGAGCGTGATCGGCACGACCAGGATCGTCGTCAGGAGGCGCTTGCCGCGGACGCGGCCGCGCATCACGTAGGCGATCGGGATGCTGGCGAGCACGTTGATGAAGGTCGCCGGGAGGGCGATGCCGAGCGTCGTCCAGATCGTGTTGCGCAGGTAGGGGTCGCCGAAGAACCGGGCGTAGTTCGCGAAGACGCCGCCCTTGCGCGGCGCGAACGACAGCTGGAGGCCGTAGAGGAAGGGGTACAGGAACAGGCAGGCAGTGACCAGCAGGCCGGGCACCAGGAGCAGGAGGGTGCGGTCAATGCCGCGTTCGGCGAGACGGTGCCGCAGCGCGGGGCGAGCGGTCGCCACGGCGGTCATGGCGCGAACACCAGGACCCGCTCGGCCGGGACGCCGATCTTCACGGTGTCACCGGGGGCGAGGCGCTTGTCCGTCCGGAAGTAGACCGGCATCCCGGTCCCCAGCCGGGCCGAGACCGACAGCTCGCGGCCGTGGTACTCGACGATCTCGACCGTGACGTCGAGGGCGTTCTCCATGCCGTCGCCGACGACGAAGTCCTCCGGGCGGATGGCCACCTTCGCCGAACCCTCGGTGAGGGCGCCGCGGTTGGCGCCGGTCAGGCGGATGCCGTCGCCCTCGACGGTGGCCAAGGGGCCCGCGGTGGCGGTGACCGTCACGTCCAGGAGGTTGCGGTAGCCCATGAACGACGCGACGTAGCTGTTCACCGGCTGGGCGTAGACCTCCTCGGGCGTGCCCACCTGCTGGACCGCGCCCTCGCGCAGCACCACGAGGCGGTCGGCCAGCGACAAGGCCTCCTCCTGGTCGTGGGTGACGTACACCGTGGTCAAGCCGAGCGTCTGGTGGAGGCGGCGGATCTCCATCCGCATCTCGAGCCGGAGCTTGGCGTCCAGATTGGACAGCGGCTCGTCCATCAGGACGACCGGTGGCTCCAGCACCACGGCGCGGGCGATGGCGACGCGCTGCTGCTGTCCGCCGGACAGCTGCGCGGGGAACTTCGCCGCGTGCTCGGTGAGCTGCACCAGGCGGAGCGCTTCGTCGATCCTCCGGCGGGCCTCGGCACGGCCGACCTTGCGCATCTTGAGGCCGAACCCGACGTTGGCGCGGACGGACATGTGCGGGAACAGCGCGTAGTTCTGGAAGACCATCCCGAACCCGCGCTGCTCCGGTGGCCGCCCGTCGATGCGGGTGTCGTCGAGCCAGATGCTGCCCTCGGTCAGGGGCAGCAGGCCGGCCAGGCAGTTCAGCGCCGTCGACTTGCCGCAGCCGGACGGGCCGAGCAGGGCCACGAACTCGCCCCTGGCGATCGTGAGGTCGAGGCCGCGCAGGGCGTTCGCGGTGCCGAAGCTGCGCGAGACGCCGTCCAGCCGCAGCTGCCCGAACGTCACTTCTTGCCGACTTTCGAGCCGCCGACCAGCTGGTTCCACTTGTCGAACGCCTTGACCTGCTGCTCGGCGGGCAGCGACGTCTCCTTGGGGTACTGCGCGATCCACTGGTCGTACTCCGGGCGGCCGAACTGCCGGAGCGTGTCCTGGCTCTTCTGCGGCGCCATCTGCAGGGTGACGTCCTTGACCGCGGGGCCGGGGTAGAAGTACCCGTCGTCGTAGGCGATCGCCTGCTGGTCCGGCTTGAGCATCCAGGAGACCAGCTGCAGGATCGCCGACTCCTGGTCGGGCGACAGCCCCTTGGGGATCAGGGCGTACTGGGCGTCGGTGACCCAGTGCATCGGCTGCATGATCGCGGTCTTGACCGTGTTGGGCACCGTGCCGAGCTTGCGCGGGTTGATGTCCCAGCCGGTGGTCGACATGATCATGTCCACCGAGCCGGACGCGAGGTTCTTCATCGTCTCCGTGGTGCCCGACGGGTAGTACTTCACGTACTTGCCGAGCTCCTGCAGGAACGCCCAGGTCTTGTCCCAGCCCTTGGCCGGGTCCTTCGGGTCCTTGTCGCCGAGCAGGTAGGGCAGGCCCATCAGGAACGTCCGGCCCGGGCCGGAGTTCGACGGCTGCGCGTACTGGAACTTCTCCGGGTGCGCCTTCGCCCAGCCGAGCAGCTCCTGCGGGGACGTCGGGGCGGCGGGCACCGCGCCGGGGTTGAACTCCAGGAGCGGGCCCGACGGGTAGTAGACGACCTCGATGCCGTAGCCGTTGGCCAGCTCCTGCATCTTGGCCGCGGGCTCGAGGTAGTTCTGCATCAGGTTCGGGAACCGGCTCGAGAAGTCCGGCAGGACCTTGGCCAGGGTGCCGTTCGCGATGCCGGCGGAAAGACCGTCGGTGCCGCTCAGGACGAGGTGGGTCTGGGCGACGCCGCCGTCCTGCTCGGCCTTCAGCTTGCCCGCCATGCTCGGCGCGGGTGCCGTCGAATAGGTGACCTTCGCGAGGACTTCCGGGTGCGCGGTCTTGAAGTTCTCGATCATCTGCTTGGTCAGCTGCAGGTTGCCCGCGACGTCGAGGATGTTCAGCTCGACCGGCTTGCCCGGCTTGTCGGGCACGGCCTGGGGATCCGCCGCCTGGCCGCCGTCGCCGCCGGGTGCGCCGCACGCCGCCAGACCGGCGACGACGCTCACCGCCAGCAACACTCGTCGGAATCGGAAGCCGGTGCGACGCTGCATGGCTGCTCCTCGGCCCGTGATAATGTTGTATGTCGCATCGTATATCAGATCGGACATGCCAGTGGCGAGTGCTTCGTCGGCCCCGAGGCCGCGAGTTCGAGCCGGGCGAAACGCTCGTCGAAGCCGAGGTCGGCGCCCTGCTGGGGGTGTCGAAGACGCCGGTGCGCGAAGCCCTGCGGAGCCTGGCCGGTTCCGGTTTGGTCACGATGAGCACGTACAAGGGCGTCGCTGTCTGGGTCATGGACGCCGAGAGCGCGTACGCGGTGTACGACCTGCGTGCGCTGCTGGAGCCCGAAGCTGTCCGGCAGGCCGTCGAGCGGGGCGCGGACTTCGGGGAAGCCCGGCAGGTGCTGGCCGGGGTCGAGACCGGCTCGGCGGCCGGCGACCGCGCGAAGGCCAGCCTCGCCAACCGGCTGTTCCACCGCGCGCTCTACGCCGGGTGCGGGAACCCGCTGCTGGTCGAAGTCCTCGACGGGCTGCGCGACCAAGCCGCGCTGATCACCGTCACCGGCTGGGGCATCAGTCCCGCCTGGCCGGGGGAAGCGGCCGAACACCGGGCGATCCTGAACGCCGCCGAGAGCGGCCACGCCCGGCAGGCCGAACACCTGCTGCGCAAGCACATCACCGATTTCCTCGACCGGGTCGCCTTCGGGCTGCCCGGCGAACGCACCACCGAGACCGGCGATCCGAAGGGGACCCGATGACGTTCGAGGAGCAGAGGCGACGGCTGTCCGGGGTGGTGGCCATCCCGGTCACGCCGTTCGACGCCGAAGGCGCCGTCGACGGCCACACGTACGCGAAGCTGGTCGACCGGCTGATCACCGGCGGCATCGAGGTCGTGACGCCGAACGGCAACACCGGCGAGTTCTACGCGCTCGACGCGAGCGAGGCGCGGCAGTGCCTGGAGGTCACCGTCGAGGCCGCGGCCGGCCGGGCGAGCGTGCTCGCCGGGATCGGGCACGACGTCGCGTCGGCGACGCGGGCCGCGGTCCACGCGCGGGACGCCGGCGCCGACATGCTCATGATCCACCAGCCGGTGCACCCGTACATCTCCGGCGACGGCTGGGTCGACTACCACGCGGCGATCGCCGCGGCGGTCCCGGAACTCGGCGTCGTGCTCTACGTCCGCAACCCGGCGATCGCCGGCGAGCAGCTGCGCGCGCTCGGCGAGGTGGCGCCGAACGTCATCGGCGTGAAGTACGCGGTGCCGGACCCGGTGCGCTTCGGCTCGGTCGCCCGCGACGCGGGCTTCGACCGCTTCGTGTGGATCGCGGGGCTGGCCGAACTCTCCGCGCCCGGCTACTTCGCCGTCGGCGCCACCGGCTTCACGTCCGGGCTGGTGAACGTCGACCCGGCGATCTCGCTGCGGATGTTCCACGCACTGTCCACAGGGGACTACCCGGCGGCGATGACCGTCTGGGAGCGGATCCGGCCGTTCGAGGAACTCCGCGCCGCCAACGGCAACGCCAACAACGTCAGCGTGGTCAAGGACGCACTCGGCCGGCTCGGCCTGTGCCGCCCCGACGTCCGGCCGCCGAGCCGGCTGCTGACCGGCGCGGAACGGGAGCAGCTTTCCGGATTGCTTACGTCATGGGGACTTTTGTGAGTGGCGGCTCGTCGGCGGGTCGGGGGGCGGCGGCGCTGCCGAACCCCGGCTCGTCGACGAGCCACCCCTTGACAGGGGTCTCCTGGACACGAACTTCGCTGTAGCAACCTGGTTGGGCGCCCCGGGCGTCGCTGTGTGCGACTGCGGGCGGCTGCTCGCCGGTCGATCGGCCGGCACGGCTGCGAGACGAACGGGTTCGCGAACCCGGCTGCGACTCCTGTCTCCGGCCAGTCGAACCGGCCGGACGGCCTCGGGTGTGTGGCGGGTCACCGTCATCCCGATGTGGCTGACTGTACACCTCTTCGGTGGTCAACGGGGAATTGCCAAGGAGAGCGCCGGATGGGAGGCTGTGTCCAGGACGCGGTACCACCGCGACCAGGCCCCAGTGCCCTTTCCCGAACCGGACCCAGACCCCGTCAGGGCTGGAAACCGTTGCTGGACAAGCCGTTACGACTTAACCAGAGCGGTACTTCGATGAGTTCCACGCAAATTTCCGACAAACCTGCTATGCCCGGCAGCGATTTCGCCGAGTTGTCCCGGCTCATCAAGGACGCAGGGCTCCTGCAGCGGCGACGCCGCTACTACGCGGTGCGCATCGGCCTCAACCTCGCCGCGTTCGGCGGCGGCTGGGTGGCCTTCGCCTACCTCGGCGACTCGTGGTGGCAGCTGTTCCTCGCCGCCTTCTTCGCGATGGTTTTCGCGCAACTCGCGTTCATCGGCCACGACGCCGGGCACAAGCAGATCTTCCGCAGCCGCCGGGCCAACGACACCACCGGACTGGTCCACGGTGGACTCACCGGGTTGAGCTACGGCTGGTGGATCGGGACGCACGCGCGTCACCACGCCAACCCCAACCACGAGGACGAAGACCCGGACGTCGACATCGCCGCGCTCGCGTTCAGCAAGGCGCAGGGCTCGCGGAAGCGCGGTTTCCTGCGCTGGATAGCGAAGTACCAGGCCTTCGTGTTCTTCCCGCTCCTCCTGCTCGAAGGCCTCAACCTGCACGTCTCGAGCGTGAAAGCGGTGTGGCGCGGGGACGTTCGCAAGCACCGGCTGGAATCCGCGCTGCTGATCGGGCACCTGGTGGCCTACCTCGCCGCGGTGTTCATCGTGCTGTCGCCCCTGACCGGGATCATCTTCATCCTGGTGCACCAGTTCCTGTGGGGGTTGTACATGGGCTGCTCGTTCGCGCCCAACCACAAGGGCATGGAGATGCTGACGGCCGGGCACAAGCTCGACTTCCTGCGCAAGCAGGTGCTGACTTCGCGCAACATCCGCGGCGGCCGGGTGACCGACTTCGCCCTCGGCGGGCTGAACTACCAGATCGAGCACCACCTGTTCCCGAGCATGGCCCGGCCGAACCTCAAGCACGCGCAGGTGATCGTCCGGGACTTCTGCGCCCGGCACGGCATTTCCTACGCCGAGTGCGGCTGGGCCCGCTCGTACGGGTACGTGCTGCAGCACCTCCACACGGTCGGCGAACCCCTTCGGACGGCGACACCGTGACGGCGCCGAGGCCCGAATCGACGGAGGTGCCTCGTTCGGGCACGCAGTGCCCCAGCTGCCCGCACCCCCTCGGCACGCACGACGCGATCGCGCGCCGCTACTGCGCCGCGACCACGGCCGGACAGGCGGCCGACCGCGGCTGCGTGTGCGGCTCGGCGGCGGACCACCGGGCGCACTGACCGAATCCGGCCGCCGCACGAGGCGCGCCGCCCGGCCAAGCTCACCATCGGTCGGCGGCACGGTAGGCGATCTGCGCAGGTCAACCAGGGTGTGACCCAAGTTACTCGCGCGTTAACAAAGAGTAAGCGGACCCACCGAAGCCGTCAGGACGGCATTCACGGGTGATCTCCGGGCCCGTCCGCGGGGGTGTCCTGACGGAGTCCGATCCGCCGCGAAGCCCGGAGGCACCCGTGACGCTCAGCGAGCTTCTTCCCAGCCTCGGCTGCGAAGCCGCCGATCACCTCGAGCCAGGAGTCTGGCCGCGAAGCACCCGACTCGGCGAAGACGGCGAGCTGCTCTTCGCCGGCGCGCCCGTCAGCCACCTCGCCGCCCGCTTCGGGACGCCGTCCTACCTCATCGACGAACAGCAGGTCCGCGACACCGCTCGCGAGTACCGCGAAGCGCTCCCGGACGTCGAAGTCGCGTACGCGAGCAAGGCGCTGTGTACGCGAGCCGTACTGCGTTGGGTCGCCGAAGAGGGGTTGTCGCTCGACACCTGCTCCGCCGGCGAGATCGCCGTCGCACGCTCTGTCGGCTTCCCCGCGGAGCGCATGCTGCTGCACGGCAACGCGAAGACGCCCGAGGACCTGAAGGCCGCGCTCGGCTACGGCGTCCGGCGGATCGTCGTCGATTCGCTCGACGAGATCGAGCAGCTCGGTGCGCTCGCGCACGGCGCACAGCAGGTGCTGATCCGGGTGACGCCGGGCGTCGCGGCCGGGGCGCACGCCGCCATCAGCACCGGCGCCGAAGGCCAGAAGTTCGGCTTCTCGCTCCTCGACGGCGTGCCTGACAACGTCGACGCCGCCGTCGAAGCAATCAAAACCCAACCCGGGTTGCGGCTGACCGGCCTGCACTGCCACATCGGCTCCCAGGTGACCAGGATCGACCGGTACGAGGCCGCCGCGCGGCGGATGGCCGAGGTGCTCGTCCGGGTCCGGGACACGCACGGCGTCACGCTGCGGGAGCTCGACCTCGGCGGCGGGCACGCGGTGCCGTACGTCGGCGGCGAGCCCGCGTTCGACCTCGGCGGCTACTCGCGCCGCCTGCGCGTGGCGCTGGCCTATGAGTGCGCCGCGCACGGCTTCCCCCTGCCCCGCCTGACGATCGAGCCCGGCCGGGCGATCGTCGGGCCCGCCGGGATCACCGTGTACCGCGTGTGCGCCGTCAAGCGCGGCAGCCGCACGTTCGTCGCGGTCGACGGCGGCATGAGCGACAACGCGCGGCCGTCCCTCTACGGCGCCCGCTACACGACGCGCCTGGTCGGACGGCGGTCGAAGGCGAAGCGCGTCCCGATGACCGTGGTCGGCCGGCACTGCGAAGCCGGCGACGTCCTCGCCGACGGCATCAGCCTGCCGGCCGACCTGCACGCGGGCGACCTCCTGGCCGTGCCGTGCACCGGCGCGTACCACCACTCGCTGGCCTCGAACTACAACCAGGTCGGCCGCCCGCCGCTGGTCGGCGTCCGCAACGGCGTCGCCACGCTGCTGGTGCGCCGCGAGACCGAGGAGGACCTCAGCCGGCGCGATCTGGGCTGACGATGCTTTCGCCGCCACGCGGCACGAAGCCGCGCGGCAGGCGGCGGCCGGCGAAGAAGTCGCGGCAGGCGCGGTGGACGGCGAACATCAGCGGCACCCCGAGCACGATCGACACCACGCCGATCACCGCGACGCCGCCGATGCCGAACACCGTCGTCTCGCCCGCGTCCGGCCGCGCGTACTCGAGCAGCGCGAACACCAGCACGGCCAGGAAGAACACCCCGCCGGTGAACGGCAGCAGCCCACGCAGCACGAAGTTGCGCACGCTCGCGAAGAGCGTCCGGCGGAACACCCAGACGCAGGCCAGCGCCGTCATCGTGTACTCGATGGCGATGGTCAGCCCCACCGCGTCGACCGAGTCGGCGAGCACGTTGTCGCTGATCAGCGCCAGCAGCACGTACACGGCCAGCGAGACCAGGCCGAACGCCCAGGTCGCCACCGTCGGGGTCCGGAACCGCGGGTGCACGCGCCCGAAGACCCGCGGCAAGGCGCCGTGGCTGGCCATCGACAACGTCGTGCGCGCCGCCGGCATGATCGTCGCCTGGCTGGTGGCCGCGCCACTGGTCAGCACGGACACGATCAGCAGCACGCCCAGGACCTTGCCGCCGGCGCCGTCGCCGAACACCGCGCCGCCCAGCCCGGCCAGGACGTCTTCGGAGTTGGCCTCGTTGGCCAGGCCGATCCCCTCGCTGCCGACCCCGGCGAAGGCCAGCGCGGCCACCGTGACGAGCAGGTAGTTCAGCACCAGCAACACCGTCGACAGCACGGCCGCGCGGCCCGGCGCGCGGCGCGGATCGGCCGACTCCTCGTTGACCGACAGCGAGCTTTCCCAGCCCCAGTAGATGAACACGGCCAGCAGCACCGCCGAGACCGCGGTGCCGGCCGAAACCCCGCCCGGCCACAGCCAGTCCAGCCGCGGCAGCGACGCCTGCGGCCCGGCCGTGCCTTCGAAGACGCGGACCAGCGCGACGACCGAGAAGAGCACCAGGACGGCGAGCTCCACGCCGAGCAGGATCCACTGCGCCCGCGCGGACACCTCGATCCCGCGGTGGCAGAGCCAGCACAGCGCCAGCAGCCAGGCGGCCCCGATCGCCGTCGTCACCCACCGGTTGCCCGCCGCGTCGGAGGCGCCGAACAGCAGCAGCGTGTACCGGCCGGTGAGCGCGGACTGGCTGCTCATCACCAGCAGCTGCGCGACCGTGACGACCCAGCCGGTGAACCACCCGGCGTGCGGGCCGAACGCGCGCGCCGCCCAGGTGAAGTTGGTGCCGCAGTCGGGTTCCGCGGTGTTCAGCTCGCGGAAGGCGAAGGCGACGAACAGCACGGGCACGAACGAGAGCAGCACGAACGCGGCCGCCTGGAACCCGGTGCCGGCCAGCACGATCAGCCCGAGCGTGGCCGCGATGGAGTAGGCCGGCGCGGTCGAGGACATCCCGATCACCATCGACGACACCATGCCCAGCGCGCCGCCGCGCAGTCCCTTCGCGGGAACGGCGGGGGCGACGCCGAGCGCCACGGCCTCCGACATGCGTTTCTCCTCCTGAAAGTCGCTGAAAGCCGGGGTCGCCGGTAGGGGAAGCCGCCAGACGGTACCTGCCGCCGGACGGCCGGCGCGTGCTGCTGTGCGCGGGCGCACAAAACCGCCTCGGAAAGCCTCGTCGATTCCGCCCCTGACCACCGATTCCTCGGCTGAGCGCGGCGTGCACGTCGAATCGCGCGAAGCTGGCGCGGAGGGCTCGCTTTCTGGCCTGGTCTCGATACGCTGCGCACTTGACAAATCACATGCCGAAACACAGGGAGGGACGGCATGGGTGACGAAACACGTGCGCGCGCGCTGGACAATACGGACAGATCGCTGATCGACCTGCTCCAGAAGGACGGCCGGGCCTCGTTCACCGCGCTCGCCAAGGCGGTCGGGCTTTCGGAGGGAGCGGTTCGCCAGCGCGTGCAGCGGCTGCTGCGCGACGACCTGATGCAGATCGTCGCGGTGACCGACCCCGCCAACGTCGACCTGACGCGCCAGGCCATGGTCGGCATCAACGTCGACGGCGTCGATCCCCGCGACGTCGCCGACAAGCTGTCCGAGCTGCCGAACGTGCACTACGTCGTGCTGTGCGCCGGGCGGTACGACCTGCTGGCCGAGCTGGTCTGCCGGGACGACGACCACATGCTCGAGGTGCTCGGCGAAGAGGTGCGCAAGATCCCGGGCGTGTCCGGGACCGAACTGTTCGTGTACCTCAAGCTGGCCAAGCAGAACTACTCCTGGGGCCGGCTCACGGCGTAGCGGTGCGGGGATGACGGGTACCGCCGCCCGCCACCCCCCGCCCGCTACAGGAACCGCCGGTGCCCGGACCTCGCGGGCACCCCGGCCTCGGCGAGGCCGGTCAGCGCCGCCGGGAGCGGATCCCGGTGCAGCACCCCGAGGCGCTGCGTGGCGCGCGTGAGCGCGACGTAGAGCTCCGCCGCGCCACGCGGGCCCGCGGCCAGGATCCGCTCCGGTTCGACGACGAGCACGGCGTCGAACTCCAGTCCTTTCGCCGCCGCGGCCGGGATCGTTCCCGGCACCCCCGGCGGACCGATCACGACACTGGTGCCGTCGCGGCCGGCCTCGTCGCGGACGAAGTCTTCGATGGCGCCGGCCAGCTCGTCGTCCGCCACTCGTCTGGACCACGGCCGGACCCCGCTCGCCCGCACCGATTCCGGCGGCCGCGCGTCCGGCGCGAACCGGGCCAGCACCCCGCCCGCGACGGCCATGATCTCCGCCGGGGTCCGGTAGTTCACGGTCAGCCGCCGGTACACCCAGCGGTCGCCGACGTACGGCGCGAGCACCGGGCCCCACGCCGTCGCGCCGGCCGCCGAACGGCGCTGGGCGAGGTCGCCGACGATGGTGAACGAACGGCTGGGGCAGCGCCGCACCAGCACCCGCCAGTCCATTTCGGACAGTTCCTGGGCCTCGTCGACGACGACGTGCCCGTACGTCCAGTCGCGGTCCGCGGCCGCCCGCTCGGCGAGGTCGCGCGGGTCGCGCTCGGTGAACCGCCCGGCCAGGTCCACGGCGTCGAGCAGATCCCCGGCGACCAGCTGGACGTCCTCGTCCAGCTCTTCGGTGTCCAGCTGCATGAGGTCCATGACGCCGGCGGCGTACTCGGCTTCCGCTTCCGCCCGCCGGCGCGCGGCGGCACGTTCGGCGGCTTCGTCCCGGCCGAGGAGGTCGACGAGCTCGTCGAGCAACGGCACATCCGACACGGTCCAGGCGGTGCCGTCCGCCCGGAACAACGCCGGATCGGCCCCGGCGGCCTCGATGCGGCGCGCGGACTCGTACAACCCCGCCAGCAGCGTCTCCGGCGTCAGGGAGGGCCACAGCGCGTCGAGCACGACGTCGAGCGCTTCGTGCGCCGCCAGTTCGGCGAGGACGTCGGCACGCAGGTCCGCCCACAACCCGCGGTCCTCTCGGTCCAGCCAGCCTTCGCCGATCTTCGCCACGGCCCGCTCGGCCACGAGTGATACCGCGTGCGCACGGAAGACCGCGCGGGCTTCGTTGTGCGGCAGCCCGGACGCGCGCGCCGCGGCACGGGCCTCGGCGGCGAGCTCGGCGTCGACCTCCACGGTGACGTCGGTCAGCTCGACCGGCACCGGTTCGGCGGGCAGCTCCTGGCGGTCGGCGACCGCGGCGGCCAGCACGTCCAGGATCGTCAGCGAGCCCTTGAGCCGCGCCACCTCCGGCCGGTCCTCGGCCGTGACGCGCAGCCCGGGCACGAGGTCGCCGGTGGTCAGGAAGACGACGTCGGACTCGCCGAGCGACGGCAGCACGCGGCCGATGTGGTCGAGGAACAGCGGGCTCGGCCCGACGACGAGCACCCCGCCGCGGGACATCCGCTCGCGCCGCGTGTAGAGCAGGTACGCCACCCGGTGCAGGGCGACGGCGGTCTTGCCGGTGCCGGGGCCGCCCTCCACCACCAGCACTCCGGCATGGCCGAGGCGGATGATCTCGTCCTGCTCGGCCTGGATCGTCGCGACGATGTCCCGCATGCCCTCGCCGCGGGGCGCGTTGACCGCCGCGAGCAGGGCCGCGTCCCCGCGTTTGGCGTCGCCGGGACGGCCGAGCACCTCGTCGGTGAAATCGAGGACCCGGCGGCCCACCGTGTGGAACTGACGGCGGCGCCGCATGTTTTCCGGCCGCGCCGCCGTGGCGACGTAGAACGGCCGCGCCGCCGGCGCCCGCCAATCCAGCAGGAACGGTTCGTAGTCGTTTTCCGCGTCGAACAGGCCGATCCGGCCGATGTAAGTGGTTTCGCCCGAAAGGGCGTCCAGCCGGCCGAAGCAAAGGCCGTTGTCGGCGACGTCCAGCCGGGCCGCCTCCCGCGCCCGGCACCGGACGTCGACCTCCCGCTCCCCAGGCGTCACCCCGGTTTGGCCCAGCGCGCCGTGGTACCGGGCCCGCGCCGCCGCGCGTTCGCGGTCGAGCCGCTCGTACAGCGCGGCGACGTAGGCCCGTTCTTCCCGCAATTCCTCGTCGTACCCCGGATTTGACAAGTTCCCCTCACAGCGGTTAGACTATTGACAGGTTCGGCGGGTTCTTCCGTTTTCGGAAGGCACGCCGATTTTTTATTGTCCACCCGCTGTCAAGGGCTTCAGCCCAGCATGAATTCCCGCGGGTTCAGCGGCCGGTCCACCACCCGCACGTCACCCAGCAACCCCGCGAAACTCCGGTCGACCCTGCCTCCGTAGGACGAGGCGCCGACCAGCCACGAACCGCCCGGATCGGCGAGCCCGACGGCGGGCGTGGCCGGGTTCCGGACCACCGGGCAGCCGTCGACGTACATCGTCGTGCGCCGTCCGTCGTTCACCACGGCGACGTGCCACCACTTCTCCACCGGCAGCTCGTGCCCCCAGTTCGTCGACGTCCGGTTCTGGTTGAGCGGGTACACCGCCCACTGCAGCTCGCCGCTGTCCGAAAGGGACAGTGTGGCCGCCGACTCCTGCGGGTCGTCGCCGGTCTTGCCCGCCGCCGCGCCGCTGCCCTGCCGGGCGAACAGGCCGCACCAGCCGTGGTGGCCGTCCTTGAAGTTCGCCGGCAACCGGAAGAACGCCTCGACGGTGTACCCGCGCTCGAACTTCAGCTTGTTGATCGGCGCCGCGTCGACCGTGCGCAGGTACGCGCCGCGGCTCGGGTCGCGGCCGCCGTCGAACCGCAGGCTCGCCCGCGACGGCTGCCGCGGCGAGAACTCGCTCGAGTACTTCAGCGCGTCCGGCCCGCTCCCGGGCGCGGTGACGCGCGTGAGGTCGTTGCCGCGGCCGGTCTGGTCGCGCACGACGACGTCGTCCGGCACCGCCTTGCCGTCCTGACCGCCTTCGAAGCGCCAGTACGCGACGGTACCGGGGATGACCAGCTGCCTCGCCGGCCGCGCGGGCGGGACCGGCACCGGCGCGAAGCCCTTGAACCGCTCGGCGAAGTCGATCTCCAGGCTGAAGTAGTCGGCCGCGCCGCTGCGCTCCACCTCCTGCTGCTGCAGCTCGCTCAGGTGGTCCTGCGCGGCGAGCCACGGCGAGAACGTCCGGACGTCGATCACGCCGCGCGCGAGGTCGAACTGGTAGAGCCGAACCATCGCGCTGCCGCCGTAGTAGCGGTCCTGGTAGTTGGTGATGTGGACGTGCACGTCGTGCCCGGCGGCGTTCTTCCGGACGGTGCGCCCGGTCGGCCAGTAGTGCCCGTTCAGCGTCAGGAAGATCTGGTCGTTGCCCTCGACCAGTTCCTTCCACACGTGCTCGCCGAACGTCGAGAACTGCGCCTGGGCGTTGTCGTCGGCCCAGACCAGCTCGTGGATGGTGAGGATGGCCGGCAGCCCGGGGTGCTGCGCGAGGACCTGCTTCGCCCAGTTCAGGCCGCCCGCCGATGGCCGCCAGTCGAGGGCGAGCAGCAGCCACTCGCGGCCGCCGCCGCGGAAGACGTGGTAGGTGTTGTAGCCGTCCTTCGAAGCGCCGCGGAACGTCGGCGAGTTGCGCTGGCGCTGCGGGCCGAACGCGTCCAGGTACGGCGAAGGGCCGCGCTGGTCGTCCTTCGAGCCGTCGATGTCGTGGTTGCCCGCGAGGGTGCTGTACGGGAACCGGCGGCGGTCGAGAGCCTGGAACGACCGGCCGATGCGGGCGAACTCGTCTGCCCGGCCGTTCTGCGTGAGATCACCCAGGTGGGCGAGGAAGACAACGTTGTCGTCACTCTCGTCGAGGACGTAGCGCAGCGAGGCGTCCAGCGGGGCCGCGTCGCCGCGGTCCTCGTCGAAGAGGTACTGCGTGTCCGGCATGACCACGAGCGTGAAGCGCGGGTCTTCGGTGTCCGGGCGGTGCCGGCCGGTGGCTGGGGCGGCGGGGGCGCCGAGGACGTTCGGCAGGGTCGCGGCGGCGGCGACGGCCGGGGCGCCGAGGAGGAAGGTCCGGCGAGAAGTGTCAGTCACGGGCGGGAAGCTACGGGCGGCTTCCGACCACCCCGGCAACTGCTGCCGAACACCGGATGAACAGCGGTAGGGTCCGCGCCATGAGGCTGTTCCGGCTGATCCAGCCCGTCGACGACATCGCGGTCGCGGTCGCGTTCTACGCGGCCGTCTTCGGCGATCCGGGCGAGCGGATCGCCACCAACCGGCACTACTTCACCTGCGGCGGCGTGGTGCTGGCGTGCGTCGAGGGGCCGCTCGAACACCGCGAGCCACGCCCGCAGCGCGACCCGCGGATCGTCTACCTCGCGGTCGAGGACGTCGAGGAGACGTTCGAGCGGGTGCGTGCCGCCGGACCGCGCTGGGTGGACGACGCCATCGAGACGCAGTTCTGGGGCGAGCGGTCGTTCTACGCCGACGACCCCTTCGGCAACCCGCTCTGCTTCGTCCAGGAGGACACGCTCTACCTGGGCGGGCCCGTCGGCTGATCGCCGTTGGCCGGGTGCATCCGCATCGGCATGACGAACCACAGGATCCCGAAGATCAGCAGGCACAGTGCGGCCATGATCGCCATCGCGATCTCGCCGTAGACGACCTTGGCGATCAGCGCGACCGTCGACGTGATCGCCAGCGCCAGGCAGACCAGCCCGACCAGGACGAGCCGGTTGCCGACGGTCAGGATCCGTTCCCGGCTGCCCGTGCGGAACAGCAGCCGGTGCCACGCCGCCGGCGCGGTCAGCAGCGCCGTGGCCGCCATCGCGAGCGCCACCGCGGACAGGTGCAGGGACTTCTCGAACCCGCTGGCGTCGTGGAACCGGTCGGTGAACACGACCGACAGCAGGAAGCCGAAGAGGATCTGCACCCCCGCCTGCGCGACACGCAGCTCTTGCAGCAGCTCCCCGACGTTGCGGGTGAGCTGCTCGTTGCGGGTTTCGCCGGTGTGTTCGGGCACGAAACGACCTTAACCGCGGCCGGGGCGGTCCACCCACTGAGGAAACCGTGACTTTTCCACCAAATCGGTCACTCATTCGAGTGATGATCATGGCGGCTCCGCGGGCGACTCGCTAAAGAGGGGAAATGCGCCTTCTCCCCGCTTTCGCCGCCGCGGCCGCCGTCGCCGTGCTCGCTCCCGGCGCCGCGGCCGCGGCGTCGTCACCGGTCCGGTTCGTGACCGCGCACGGCACGTTCACCGCGTATGCCCCCGGCGCACACGCGGTGACGTACCGCCCCGACCTCGTCCCCGCCGGCGCCCGGGCGCGCGTCTCCGGCCTCGCGGCCGCCGGCACGACCACCACGCTCCTCGTCACCGGCCTGCGGCCGGGACGGGCCTACGGCGCCCACGCGCACGCCCAGCCGTGCGGCGCCACCGGCGACGCCGCCGGACCGCACTTCCAGCACGCACCGGACCCGGTGAAGCCGTCGGTCGACCCCGCGTACGCGAACCCCCGCAACGAGATCTGGCTCGACTTCACCACCGACCGGGACGGCACCGGCTTCGCCCGGTCCACAGTGGACTGGGTGTTCGGCGACCGGCGGGCGAAGTCCGTGGTCGTCCACGAGACCGCCACGCACACCGGCCCCGGCCACGCGGGCACGGCCGGCACCCGGCTCGCCTGCCTGGACGTGGGCTTCTAGTTCAGAACCCCCAGGAGCGCTCGGGCACCACGCGGACGCGGACAGAGTACTTGGCGTCGAACTCCGCCACGGTCAAGCCGAGCGCCGCGTAGTGGGCGCCGTACTTGTCGAGGTACCCGGGCGTCTCCGACGCCTTGCCCGCCTCGACGTGGGCTTTCCCGGTCACGACGAGGATCGAGCCGCCGTGCTCGTCGCTGTTGAGGTGGAAGCTCACGTCGGGGTTCGCCTCGATGTGCCGGAGCTTCGCGGTGTCCGGCTCGCTGAACAGCAGAATGTCCTCGCCGTCGAGGACGAACCACACGGGCCGTGGTGCGGGCCGTCCCTTCGGCGTGACTGTGGTCAGCCAGGCGATCGATTCGCCCGCGCGGTCGGCGAGCTTCGGCTGTGGCATGTCGGTGCCCCCTGGTCGTCGGTCAGGTGATCCAGGTAACCACGGAGCACCGACAATTCTTCCCCGCTACCGCGAGGCGACCCGCCGCGCGTACCGCGTCCCCGCGGCCAGCAGCACCAGGCCCGCGCCCAGGAACGCGCCGACCCTGGCCAGCCCGTCGAGCGCCGACAGGTCGAACAGCACCAGCTTGAGCACCGCGGCGCCGACGAGGATCAGCCCCGTCACCCGCAGCGCGACGACGTCGATCCCGCGCAGGAGCAGCACGAGCGCGGCGATCGTCCAGGACACCGTGATCAGCGCGTGGCCGAGGAGGAACCCGGTCCGGCCGGGAACCGCCAGCAGCGCGCCGCAGAGCACCACCCCGGCGGCGCCGTACAGCGCCGAAACCCCGGCGAGCAGCCAGATCGGCAGGTCTTCGGCCGGGCCGCGGAACACGGCCAGCCGGGCCGCGGCCCACGGCAGCGCGACGGACACGGCGAGGATCAGCGTCGCGACGACGAGCGCGCCGGTCACCTCGGCGGCGGCGTGAGTGCGGGGGACGATCAGCAGCGCGGGCGTGACGTCGAAGACCACGCCGAGCAGGCCGCCGATCGCCGCGAACCCGAGCGCGGCGGCGAGCGCGCCCCGGTTGCGGCCGCCCACCGCGGCCACGACCAGCAGCAGCGCCTCACCGAGCAGGACCCCGGCGCGCGCCGGGCCGTCGAACTGGGTGACCGTCGCCTGCAGGAGCGCCAGCAGCCCGGCCAGCCCGGCCACCTGGCCGCCGAACCCGGGCCACCAGCGGCGGCCCGCCCAGACGGCGAGCAGCACGACGCCCGCCCCGGCGGTGACCGGCACCGCCTGCGCCTTCGGCAGCAGCACCGCGGCGATGAGCATCGGCAGCACGGCGGTGGCCAGCAGCGAGAGCGCCGCGGGGTCGTTCTCGCGGCGGCGCAGCACGATCAGCGCGAGCACGACACCGGTGAGCCCGGCACCGCCGGCCGCGGCGGTGTTGGCCCAGCTGCCGCCTCCGCCGAGCCACGCCGAACTGATCACGGAGGCGAGCAGCGGCGGGACACCGGCGGAGAGGGTCAGCGACGACCAGTCGCGGCGCAGCTGCACCGGCGCCGTCGCGAGCTGGATCATCAGCAGGAAGGTGACCAGTTCGGGGGTGAACCCGCGGACGATCATCGGTGCGCAGACGGCAGAGCCGACGACGACGGCGGAGGCCAGCAGCGGCGACTCCCAGCGCACGGCGACCAGCAGCCCGCCCACGGCGACCGCCAGCCCGGCGGCGAGCCCGGCGAACACCGGCAGGAACTCGTACAGCGTGGTCGCGGCGACGACGTCCAGGTAGAGCGTCGCGATCCCGGTGGCGGCCAGCGCGAAGGCCCCGGTGCGGCCGGCGGGCTTGCGGTGCAGCCAGACGCCGGTGCCGGCCAGCGCCAGCCCGAACCCGGCGCCGACGAGCACCCGCGGCAGCGGCCCGAGCCAGCCCCGCTGCACGGCGAGCACGAGCAGCAGGACGACGCCGAGCAGCGTCACGGCCCCGCCGACCCAGGCGAGCACCCGGCTGCCGGCGCCTTCTGCCGAGCTTCTCGCCCAGCGTCTGCCGGGGAACGGGCTGGTAGGACGGGGCGTACGGCGGTTGCGGCGGCGGGACGTACTGCTGCTGGGGCGGTGGCTGCCACTGGTACTGCGGCCAGGGGACCGGCGCCGGCTGGGGTTGCGGCGCCGGCTCAGGTCGCGGTTGCGGTGCCGGCTCGGGCTGCGGCGCCGGCTCGGGCTGCGGCGCCGGCTCGGGCTGCGGCGCCGGCTCGGGCTGCGCGGCCCGGACGGTCCGCAGTTCGGAGCCCACCAGTGCGAGACGACGCCCCAGGTCGTCGATCTCGCCGGCGAGCCGGAGGAGCACATCTGCTTCGGTGGTCATACCGGACAGGGTCACGCAGCGCGTCCACCTGCGGATCCGTAGCACTACTCAATCCCGGGTCACGTCCTGGTCGCGGCGAGCACCTGGTCCATGGTCGTCATGATCGAGACGGTCTCGGCCAGTGGCATCAGCGGGCTCTCGGTCTCCCCGGCGGCCAGCCGCGACGCCACTTCGTCGGCTTGGTGCCGAAGGCCGCGGCCTTCGTCGACGTACTCGAAGCGGCTTCGCTCGCCTTCGCGCGGGATGACGGTGAAGGAGGCGGGGGCGTAGAAGGGCCCGTCGATCTCGATGCGCGCTTCGGTGCCGACGATCGTCGCGGTGGTCGGCGACACGGCGCTCAAGGTGCAGGTCAGGACGGCTTGCGCGCCGCCGGAGTACCCGAACAGCATCGACATCTGGGCGTCCACCCCGGTGAAGGCGGGCGTCGCCATGGCGGCCACCCGCTCAGGCGCCCCGAGGACCATCGACGCGAACGAAACGGGGTAGATCCCCAGGTCGAGCAGGGCGCCTCCACCGAGTTCGGGCGCGAACAGCCGGAAGGCGGGGTCTTCGGCGAACCACTGCCCGTGATCGGCGGCGACGGTGACGACGTCCCCGAGGCTCGGCAGGAGCTCGCGGACGTGCCGGATGTGCGGCAGGAAGCGCGTCCACATGGCTTCCATCAGGAAGAGGTCCCTGCCGCGCGCCAGGTCGACGAGGTCCCGGGCCTCCTCGGCATTCATCGTGAACGGCTTCTCGACGAGCACGGGCTTCCCGGCTTCGAGCGCGAGCCGGGCGTTGGCGTGGTGGAGGGGATGCGGCGTCGCGACGTAGACGACGTCGACGTCCGGATCGTTCGCGAGGGCTTCGTAGCTGCTGTGGCGGGCGGGGACGCGGTGTTCGGCGGCGAACCGCTCGGCGCTGTCCGCCGTCCGCGACCCGACCGCGGCGACCACGCCGGACTCGGTGAGCCGCAGGTCTTGGGCGAAGGCGCCGGCGATTCCGCCGGTGCCCATGATTCCCCAGCGCAGGGGCGTGTTCGTCATGGGCGGAACCCTATTGCCGTCCGGAGAGGCGATGGTGACGCGGCGACCCTGGTTGGGTGTGACCAACACCACCAGCGACAATGGAGGGTGTGACCGCGACCTTGAGCAAGCCCGCCCTGAAGATCGGCCCCTACGAGGTCGATCCGCCGGTCGTGCTCGCCCCCATGGCCGGCATCACCAACGTCGCCTTCCGGCAGCTGTGCGCCGAGTACGGCGCCGGCATCTACGTGTGCGAAATGATCACCGCCCGCGCCGTCGTCGAGCGGCACCCGGGGACCATGCACATGATGACCTTCGGGGCCGACGAAAAGCCCAGGTCCATGCAGCTCTACGGGGTCGACCCGAAGACCATGGCCGAGGCGGTCCGGATCATCGTCGGCGAGGGCCTCGCCGACCACGTCGACTCCAACTTCGGCTGCCCGGTCGCGAAGGTGACGCGCAAGGGCGGCGGGGCCGCGCTGCCGTTCAAGCGGAAGCTGTTCGAAGCCATCGTGCGCGAGTCGGTGAAGGCCGCCGGGGACACGCCGTTCACGGTGAAGTTCCGCATCGGCATCGACGACGACCACCACACGTTCCTCGACGCCGGCCGCATCGCCGAAGCCGAGGGCGCCGCCGCCGTCAGCCTGCACGCCCGCACCGCCGCGCAGCGCTACTCCGGCCAGGCCGACTGGACGAAGATCGCCGCGCTCAAGGAAGCCGTCACCGGCATCCCGGTGCTCGGCAACGGCGACATCTTCTCCGCCGACGACGCCCTGCGCATGGTCGACGAGACGGGCTGCGACGGCGTGGTCGTCGGCCGCGGCTGTCTCGGCCGGCCGTGGCTGTTCGGCGAGCTCGAAGCCGCGTTCCAGGGCCGTCCGCTGCCCACCCCGCCCAACCTGGGCGAGGTCGCGGCCGTGCTCCGCCGCCACACCGAACTGCTCATCGAGCACGACGGCCACGACAAGGCGATGCGCGACATCCGCAAGCACATGGCGTGGTACCTGATGGGCTTCCCGGTCGGCTCCGAGCTGCGCCGCGGCTTCGCGATGCTGTCGTCCATGGACCAGCTCGTCGACCTGATCGCCCAGCTCGACCACTCGGCGCCCTTCCCGGCGGCCGCGACCGGCCCCCGCGGACGCCAGGGCTCCCCGGGCAAGGTCACGCTGCCACACGGCTGGCTCGACGACCCCGACGACGACTGCGTCCCCGAGGCGGAAGACATGCACTCGGGCGGCTGAGCCCGAGACCAGACCGGCGCCTCGCCGGGTTCGGCGGCCGCGCGTCACCCGTTTCGGTGATCTCCGGTCCCGGACGTCATGGTCGCCGCGGCACGCCCTCTTGTCTGACGCTGAGGTGATCGGTCCGGCACGCCCCCCGACCGGCCCGATCACCGACAGTTCGGCTCGGCGGCAAAACGCCCCCCGTTTGCCGCCGAGCCCTCATCTCGACGAGCCCGTCACAACGGGCCAGGAAATGAAAATTTCACGGTGCGGCGCAATAAAAAGCGCCTTTGTGTTAGCGTTCACATTCCGTCCGACTCGCCGTCAATGCTGATGGGGGTTAAGTTGTCGCACGCGTCCTCACCCACCGCTCCAGCGCCGCCATCTTTCCGTCCTTCATGGACAAAATTGAAAGTGCTCGCGGCGATCACCGGCCTGCTGTCCGCTCTGGCCGTGGTCTTGGCGGCTCCGTCGAGTGCCGCGGCGGCGGCTCCGATCAGCAAGCCGCCGATGGGGTGGAACTCCTGGAACTCCTTCGCCGGGACGATCGACCACACCGTCATCGAGCGGCAGGCGGACGCGCTCGTGTCCTCCGGTATGAAGGACGCGGGCTACGAGTACGTCAACATCGACGACGGCTGGTGGACGGGCTCCCGCGACGCGGGAGGCAATATCACCGTCGACACCGCGAAGTGGCCCGGCGGGATGTCCGCCATCGCCGACTACATCCACAGCAAAGGGCTGAAAGCCGGCATCTACACCGACGCCGGCCGCAACGGCTGTGGTTACTACTACCCGACCGGGCACCCCGCCTACCCCGGCACCGGCGCCGAAGGCCACTACGACCAGGACTTCCTCCAGTTCTCCCGCTGGGGCTTCGACTACGTGAAGGTCGACTGGTGCGGCGGCTCGGCCGAAGGGCTCAACGCGCGCAACGCCTACACCGCGATCAGCGACTCCATCGCGCGCGCCACCGCCCAGACCGGGCGGCCGATGGTGTTCTCCGTCTGCGAGTGGGGCGGCCAGCAGCCGTGGAACTGGGCACCCGGCATCGCCAACCTGTGGCGCACCAGCGGCGACATCATCTACTGGGGCGAGCGGCCCTCGATGTCGCGCGTGCTGGCCAACTTCGACGCCGCCCAGCACGCGAGCGCGCAGAGTCCCGGCCACTACAACGACCCTGACATGCTCGTCGCCGGCCTGCCCGGCTTCTCCGACGCGCAGAACCGCACGCACCTGAGCCTGTGGGCGATTTCGGGCGCCCCGCTGATCGCGGGCAACAAACCCGGCGAGATGACCGCCGCCACGAAAGCCGCGCTCACCAACCGGGAAATGATCGCCATCGACCAGGACTCGCTCGGGCGGCAGGGCACGAAGGTCGCCGAGGACGCTTCGGGGCTCCAGGTTTACCAGAAGGTGTTGTCCGGGACCGGTCGCCGGGCCGTCGTGCTCCTCAACCGCACCGGCTCGGCCGCGACCATCACCGCCCGGTGGTCTTCCCTCGGCCTGACGGGCTCGGCCGCCGTGCGTGACGTGTGGGCCGGGGCCGATCGCGGCACCTTCGCTTCGAGCTACGCGGCTTCGGTCCCGGCCGGGGAGGCGGTCCTGCTCACGGTCACCGGATCCGACGGCACGCCCACGGGCGGCGGAGCGATCACCGGCAAGCAGTCCGGCCGCTGCCTCGACGTGCCGAACGGGACCTCGGCGAACGGCACCCAGCTGCAGCTGTGGGACTGCCAGGGCGGGCCGGGCCAGACCTGGACCCGCACGGCGAGCCGGCAGCTGACCGTCTACGGGAACAAGTGCCTCGACGCGTCGGGTCAGGGCACGGCCAACGGGACACCGGTGGTCATCTGGGACTGCAACGGCCAGACCAACCAGCAGTGGACCGTGAACGCGAACGGCACGATCGCCGGGGTGCAGTCGAACCTGTGCCTGGACGCGAGCAACCAGGGGACCGCGAACGGCACCAAGCTGCTCCTGTGGGCCTGCAACGGCCAGGCGAACCAGCAGTGGACGGTGCCCGCGGCCTGAGCCACGCGGCTCTCCCGTTCCGGCACCATGACATCTGTCAGCCCGAAGTCGTGGCGGACGACATCCTTCCCGGGCCGTCCGCCACGACAAGCTTTTCCCATGACGACGAACCAGCCCGGAAGCTCCCTGGTCAAGACCCTCGCGATCGAGATCGCCGTTCCGCTCGGCGTCTACTACGGACTCCACTCCCTCGGTGCGAGCGACTTCACCGCGCTCGCCCTGGCCGGGGTCTTCCCGCTGGCCCGGACGCTCCACCAGTTCGCCAAGGACCGCACGCTCAACGGCCTCGCCCTGGTCGTCCTGGTCACGAACGTCGTCGGCATGCTGCTCACCTTCGTCTCCGGTGACGCCCGGATGATGATCGCCAAGGATTCGCTCGGCAGCGGCGTCACCGGCCTGGTCATCCTCGTCTCCGCGTGCACCGCGGCCCCGATCATGACCAAGACGATGCGCCCCTTCCTCACCCGCGGCAAGGCGGAGAACGAAGCCGCGTGGGAACGCCTGAGCGGCACCCCGGAATTCGACAGCATCCTGCGGCGCTGCAGCGTGATCTGGGGCATCGGCTTCGCGCTGGAGAGCGCGGTTCGCATCGTCGGCGCCTTCACGCTGCCCGTCTCCACCATGGTCTGGCTGAGCACCGTCATCTTCGCGGGCGCGTTCGCGGTGATCATGGTCGTCTCCGGCAAGGTGGCCGAAAAGGCCGGCAAGCTGATCGCCGCCGACGCGAGGCCGCTCGTGGCCGCTTGACCTGCGACAACGCCGGGTGTACAGGTGTGGACATGTACAGCAAGCGGCAGCAGCTGGTCGGCGACCTCACCGACCTGATCCGCTCCGGGCGCCTCGCCCACGGCGAACGCCTGCCCGGCGAGAACCAGCTCGCCCTGCGGTACCAGGTCAGCCGCGGCACCGTCCGCAGCGCGCTGTCCGAGCTCCAGCAGCTCGAGCTCATCTCCACCCAGGCGGGCGTCGGATCGTTCGTCATCTTCGACGGCGTCCAGCTCGACCAGCGGATCGGCTGGGCCCGCGCCCTCGCCGACGCCGGCGCGCCGGTCACCACCGAGCTGCTCGGCATCGAGACCGTCACCGACCAGGCGCTCGAGGAGGAATTCGGCGGGCCGTCCTACGTCGCCGTGCGGCGGCTGCGGCGGGAGCACGAGCGCGGGATCTCGCTCGAAACCGCCACCGTGCCCGCCGTCGGGCCCCTCGCCCGCCTCCCCGAGACCGGCCTGCGGGACGGCTCCCTCACCAAGACCCTCGAAGCCGCCGGGCGGATCTCCGCCGGCGGCGACCAGTGGATCAGCACCGAACGCCTCGACGCGTGCGCTGCCGGGCTCCTCGGCCGGAGCGCCGGCGAGCTCTTCCTCCGCGCCGAGCGCACGTCCGTCGACCTCGAAGGCCGGCTCGTCGAGCGCGTCGTCAGCCTGCTGGACCCCGACCGGTTCCAGTTCCACCTCACCTTCGGGCACCGATGACCGCGCGCGACCGGGCGCTCGGCGCGTTCACCGGGCTGGCCGTCGGCGACGCGCTCGGCATGCCCACGCAGTCGATGTCCCGCGCCGCCATCGCCGCCACCTACGGGCCGGTCACCGGCCTGCTCACCGCCGTCGCCGAGCAACCGGTCGCGCCGTCGATGCCCGCCGGCTCGGTCACCGACGACACCGAGCAGGCCGTCCTGCTGGCCCGGCTGCTCATCGACGGCCGCGGCGTCGTCGAGCCGCACGTTTTCGCCGACGCGCTGCTGATCTGGGAGGCCGACATGGTCCGCCGCGGCTCCGCGGACCTGCTCGGGCCGTCCACCAAACGCGCGCTCACCCGGCTCCAGGACGGCGTCCCGGCCGACGAGGCCGGCCGCACCGGCACCACCAACGGCGCCGCCATGCGGGTCGCGCCGGTCGGCATCGCCACGCCGCCGGACGACTTGCACCGGCTGGTCGACGCCGTCGCCGCGACCGCGCGGGTCACGCACAACACGAGCCTGGGCATCGCGTCGGCCGCCGCGGTCGCGGCCGCGGTCTCCGCCGGGGTCGACGGCGCGAGCGTGGCCGAAGCACTCGACGCGGGCGAGCGCGCCGCCGTCGTCGGCGGGGAACGCGGGCACTGGGCACCCGGCGGGGAGATCGCCGCCCGGATCCGCTGGGCGCGCGAGTGGGTGCGCGGCATGGCACCGGCCGCCGTCGCCGACGCGGTCGCGCGGGTCATCGGCACTTCGGTCGCGTCGCAGGAGTCCGTCGTCGCCGCGTTCGCGCTGGCCGAGGCCATGGGCGACGACCCGCCGTCGGCGTTGCGCCTGGCCGCCGGGCTCGGCGGCGACACCGACACGGTCGCCGCGATCTGCGGGGCGATGCTCGGGGCCGCGCACGGTGTCGGCGCTTTCCGCCCCGATGTCGTCGAGACCGTGCTCGCCGTAAACCGGCTCGAATTCGGGCCGATCGTCGACGAACTCCTGAAGCTGCGCCGCCGATGACCGGGCGGCTGGTGCACACCGGGCAGGTCGTCGTCGACCTCGTCATGGCGGTGCCGGCGCTGCCGCCGCTCGGCGGCGACGTCCTCGCGTCGTCGACGAACCTGTTGCCCGGTGGCGGTTTCAACGTCATGGCCGCCGCCGCGCGATCCGGCGCGCGGGTGCTTTACGCGGGCAGCCACGGTATCGGCGGCTTCGGCGATCTCGCGCGAGCCGCCCTCGCGGCCGAAGGCGTGGAACTGGCGCACGAACCAGTGTCCGAAGTGGACACCGGGGTCGTCGTCGTGTTGGTGGACGCGACCGGTGAGCGCACCTTCGCGACCGGCACCGGCGCCGAAGGACGGCTGCGCGCCGAATTGCTCGACCGGGTCACCCCAAAGAATGACGACGTCGTGTACGTGAGCGGATACAGTTGGTTGCACGAGATCAATCGCGCGGCCCTCATCGAGTGGCTGCCCCGGCTGCCCGGCTCGAAGATCCTGTTCGACCCCGGCCCGCTCATCACCGACATCGACCCTGGAGACCTCCATGCCATTTTGTCCATCGTAGACATCCTGAGCTGCACCGCCCGTGAAGCCGAGGTGCTGGGCGAGCTGCCGTCCGTGGCCGTCATTCGCGAAGGCGCGAAAGGCTGTCGTGTGCACGAAAACGGCCGGATCACCGACGTCCCCGGGTTCCCGGTCGACGTCGTGGACACCACCGGCGCCGGCGACACGCACTGCGGCGTGCTGGCCGCGGAGCTGTTGCGCGGCAGTAGTGTCGTCGACGCCGCCGTGCGCGCCAACGCGGCGGCCGCGCTTTCGGTGACCCGGCGCGGCCCGGCGACCGCGCCGGACCGGGGAGAGATCGACAAGCTGGTGGAGGCCATGCGATGACCGGTTCCCGCAGGCTCGAGGTGGAGACCAACGGCCTCGACGTGATCGACGACGCCGAGCGGCGCGGACGGCCGCGGCAGCTGTTCTGGCCGTGGTTCGGCGCGAACGTGTCGGTGCTGGGGCTGAGCTACGGCTCGTTCACCCTCGGCTTCGGCATCTCGTTCGGGCAGGCGCTGGTCGCCGGCGTCGTCGGCATCCTGTTCTCGTTCCTGCTGTGCGGGTTCATCGCGATCGCGGGCAAACGCGGGTCGGCGCCGACGATGCTGCTGTCGCGGGCGGCGTTCGGCGTGCGCGGCAACCGGCTGCCGTCGGCGATCTCGTGGCTGCTGACGGTGGGCTGGGAAACGGTGCTCGCCGCGCTGGCGACACTGGCCACGGCGACGGTGTTCGAGCGCCTGGGCTGGGGCGGCGGGACGCCGACGAAGGTGGTCGCGCTGGTCGTGGTGGCGGCGCTGACCGTCGCGGCCGGCGTGCTCGGCTTCGACGCGATCATGAAGCTGCAGACGTGGATCACCTGGATCACCGGCGTGCTCACGGTCGTCTACGTCATCCTCGTGGCCGGCGATGTCCACTGGGAGGCGGTCAGCGCGCTGCCGTCCGGCTCGGCCCAGCAGTGGGTCGGGGCACTGGTGTTCCTGATGACCGGCTTCGGCCTCGGCTGGGTCAACGCGGCCGCGGACTACTCGCGCTATCTGCCGCGTTCGTCGTCGAGCCGGGGCGTGGTCGGCTGGACGACGTTCGGCGCTTCGGTGGCACCGGTGGTGCTGCTGGTGTTCGGGTTGCTGCTGGCCGGCTCGTCCCCGGACCTGAACAAGGCGATCGCGGCGGACCCGATCGGCGCGCTGACGACGTTGCTGCCGCTGTGGTTCCTGGTGCCCTTCGCGATCGTGGCGGTGCTGGGCCTGGTCGGCGGCGCGGTCCTGGACATCTATTCGTCGGGCCTGGCGCTGCTCTCGGCGGGCCTGCGCATCCCCCGCCCGGCGGCGGCGCTGGTCGACGGCGTGCTCATGATCCTCGGCACGATCTACATCGTCTTCATCGGCGGCGAATTCCTCGGCCAGTTCCAGGGTTTCCTGGTGACACTGGGCGTCCCGGTGGCGGCGTGGTGCGGCGTGATGCTCGCGGACGTCTTGCTGCGCCGAGGCGACTACGCCGAGCGCGAGCTGTTCGACCCGGCAGGCCGCTACGGCGACGTCCGCCTCGGCCCGATCGCCCTGGTCCTGGTGGCCACGGCGCTGGGCTGGGGCCTGGTGACGAACACGTCCGCGGACTGGCTGAAGTGGCAGGGCTACCTCTTGGAACCGCTCGGACTGGGCGGCCGCGAAGGCGCGTGGGCATTCGCGAACCTCGGTGTCCTGCTGGCACTGGCGCTGGGCTTCCTGGTGACGTTGCTGACGCGGCACCGAGTCCGCACCCAGGAGGCGGCGTGAAGAGGATCCTGGCGGTCATCGACCTGCAGAACGTCTTCGCGGACCCGGCCAGCCCCTGGTTCACCCCCCGCTTCCACGAGGTGGTCCCCCGGATCCACCGCCTGGCCACGGCTTTCGGCGACGACGTCGTCTTCACGCGGTTCATCGCGCCTCCACGCCCGGAAGGAGCATGGCGCCGGTACTACGAGCAGTGGCCGTTCGCCCTCCAGCCACCGGACGCCCCGCTGTACCAGCTGGCCGCCCCGTTCCAGCCGCTATCCACAGTGGACGCCACAACGTTCGGCAAGTGGAACCCCCGAATGGCCACCCGAGTAGGCGGCGCAGGCCTAGTCCTCGCCGGAGTCTCAACGGACTGCTGCGTGTTGTCCACAGCCCTGGCGGCCGCCGACGCCGGCGTCGCGGTCACGGTGGTATCCGACGCATGCGCCGGCGCGGACGACGAGAGCCACGCGAAGGCACTGGACATCATGAGGCTGTACGCCCCGCTGGTACAGGTCGCCACCACCGAGGAGGTGCTCGCGAAGTAGATTCGGCTGCGTGATCGACCACATCAGCATTCCCACCGAGGCCGGTTCCTTCGACGCCATCGCCGCCGGGCCTGAGGATGGGCGGCCCGTGCTGTTGCTGCACGGCTTTCCCGAAGCCGCGATCGAATGGGAGCACCAGGTTGCCACCCTCGGGGTGCTCGGGTTCCGGGCCGTCGCGCCGGATCAGCGTGGGTACTCGCCGGGCGTGCGGCCGGAGCAGGCCGGTGACTACTCCATCGATCACCTCGTCGGGGACGTCGTCGCGATCACCGAGGCGCTGGGGTGGCCGAAGTTCGACCTCGTCGGGCACGACTGGGGTGGCGCCGTCGCCTGGTGGACCGCCGACGCGCACCCCGAGCGGCTGCGCAGCCTCGCCGTCGTCTCCACGCCGCACCCCGCCGCGCTGGCCGAAGCCATGAAGACCGACGAAGACCAGCACCTGCGGACGCAGTACATGACCGAGTGGCGGCAGACCCGCGTCACCGAGCGGCGGATGCTGGAAAACGACGCCCGGGCGCTGCGTGACATGTTCGACCGGCGTGTGTCGCCCTCGAAGGTCGACGACTACGTGCAGCGGCTGTCCGAACCGGGGGCGCTCACCGCCGCCCTCAACTGGTACCGGGCCGGGCGGCCCGGCGGGAAGATCGGCAAGATCGCCGTGCCGACGCTGTACGTCTGGAGCACCGAGGACGTAGCGTTCGGCTCCACCGCCGCGCTCGACACCGTGAACTGGGTCACCGGGCCCTACCGGTTCGAGATGCTCGAGGACGTCACGCACTGGGCGCCCGAGGAAGCACCGGAAGCCGTCACTACGCTGCTCGTGGAGCACCTCAACGCGGGGTGACGGCCCGTCACCCCGCCGGGCGGATCGCCGTTAACCCACCCGCCTCGCGGTACGGCGCACCGCGAGGCTTCGTGTTCACTGGGGCACGTGGATACCGCGATCGAACCCGAGACCGAGCAGGTCGTCTTCGTCACCGAAGACGGCGTGCCCACCGGCGAGACCGGCCCGAAGCTGGCCAGTCACCACGAGCACACCCGGTTGCACCTGGCCTTTTCGTGTTACGTCCTGCGTCGCAGCGACAACGCCCTGCTGATCACCCAGCGTGCCCTGCACAAGAAGGTCTGGCCAGGGGTCTGGACCAACAGCGTCTGCGGCCACCCCGCGCCCGGCGAGGCGCTCGAGGACGCCGTCCGCCGCCGCGCGGACTACGAGCTCGGGCTGCCTTCGCTGTCGGACCTGCACTGCGTGCTGCCGAACTACCGCTACCGGACGCCGCCGTTCCAGGGGATCGTCGAGAACGAGTTCTGCCCGGTGTTCGCCGCGTGGACCGACGCCGAGCCGGCGCCGAACCCGGAGGAGGTCGGCGACTGGCGCTGGGTCACCTGGATCGACTACCGCGAGCTACTGAACGATGTGACGGCTAATGTGAGTTACTGGGCGAAGGACCAGTACTCGCAGCTCAAGGGGATCGAGCCGTTCTCCGGGCTTTGAGCCGATCACTCCGGAGAGTAATCGACGCTGTCCCGTTTGAGCGAAATTCATCTTCGTCCACACCGGCACCTCAAGGGCGGCCGTCCCCACGACGACAACCAAGGGGTGGTGGAGGTGGGGATGGTCGCCGAGGGCGAAGGCGCGCGGGGCCGGACGGTCAGCGCGCAGCCGCCGGACCTGCTCCGCCTGCACGAAGCCGTCGCCGGCCTCTTCGCCACCCAGGGCGACTGGCAGCGCGCCTACCAGCACCTGCGGTCCGCGCTGGACATCGCGCGCGACGGCAGCCTCCGTGACGCGCTGACGTCGAGTTACAACCGCCGCTACCTCGACGAGCGGCTGTACGGACCGTTCACCGACCGGCCGCCGCTGGCGCTCGCGCTGGTCGATCTCGATCGTTTCAAGAGCATCAACGACACGTACGGTCACCTCGTCGGCGACCGCGTCCTGCGCCAGGTCGCCGATCTGCTCCAGGAAAACCTCCCGCCGGACGGTTTCTGCGCCCGCTACGGCGGCGAGGAGTTCGTGCTGTGGCTGCCGGGGGTCGAGGCCGGGCGGGCCGTCCGGGTCGTGGACGACGCGCGGTTGCGCGTCGCCCGTCATCCCTGGTCAGACCTCCAGCCGGGCCTGCGGGTGACCATCAGCGCCGGCCTGGCGCACGAGGACGGCACGCCGGCGTCGCCGGAACGCCAGCTGCGCCGCGCGGACGTCCTGCTTTATGCGGCGAAACGCGCGGGACGCAACAAAGTCGCCTATCACGACGCGCAAACGACACAGTTAATAACCCACTCTGAGTAACACAAAGGCGGCATTACTCTGTCCGCCGACAAGGGGCTGTCACCCGTTAGTCGACGCACACCGGCCGTTCGTCGACTCAAGGTGAAGAAAATTCCGGGAGGGTGTCGTCACGAACGGGGGGTATCCGTACGATAACGAAAACCGCCGCGGGAACGATCACCTCCTGCGGGGGAAGACGGCCAAGTAGGAGCCACCCCCTTCGATCGCGCGAAAGGAGACCGAGTGCCGGACGAGCTCGACAGCCCGGGAACCGGTCACCGCCTCGACGGTCCCGCGCGGCCCCGGTCCGGACGGCGCCGGTCGATGGAGGACCAGGGCGGGATCAGCGTCTCCGACGTCGTCGCCAAGACCACCGGCGTCCGCCCGGTACCGCCCCGCGAGCAGCAGGACCGCCCCGACCAGCCGGGACACCGCGCCCGGCCCGCCGAACCACCGGCCGCTCAGGCCCCGTCGCGGCCCGCGCCGCCGCGCGCTCCCCGCCCGGCGCAGGGTGCCGCTGAAGACCCAGTACCCACGGACGCCAACCGTCAACCACGCACCCCCCGCCCCCGCCAGCCCCGCCGCACGACGGCGGCGGCCCCGCAGCCCGAGGCGCCCCTCCAGCGGCGCCCCCCGGCGGCCAACCCGGGCCCCCAGCAGACGTCGGCGGCACCGCAGCCGCCTCGGCGCCTCCGCCGCCCCGTGGCCGACGCGCCTCAGGCGGACGGCCCGCCGCCTCGCCGCCCGGGCGCTGCCGCCCCTCAGCGGCCGGCGCCGGACAGCCCGAGGCCTCGCCGCGCCGCCGAGGGGGGTGCCCCTCAGCGCACCGGCGATGGCCCCGCAGGCCGCCGCCCCGCCCCGCCGGCCGACGGTCCGGCGCCCCGCTACACCGCGGAAGGCCCCGCCTCCCGCCGCCCGGCTGACGCGGCCACGCCCGTGCGCTCCACCCCGGACAGCCCGGGACCCCGCCGCTCCGCCGAACGCGCCACCGGCGATGGCCCCGCAGGTCGCCGCCCCGCAGCGCCCGCCGACGCGGCTACACCCGGCCGCCCCACCGCAGATGCCCCCGCAAGCCGCCGCCCCGCCCCGCCGGTCGACGGTCCGGCGCCCCGCTACACCGCGGAAGGCCCCGCCTCCCGGCGCCCGGCTGACGCGGCCACACCTGTGCGCTCCACCCCGGACAGCCCGGGACCCCGCCGCTCCGCCGAACGCGCCACCGGCGATGGCCCCGCAGGTCGCCGCCCCGCAGCGCCCGCCGACGCGGACGGCCCCGTCGGCCGCCGCCCAGCAGCGCCCGCCGACGCGCCCACACCTGGCCGCCCCGCCGGCGACGGCCCCGCAGGCCGCCGCCCCACAGCGCCCGCCGACGCCGCCACACCCGGCCGCCCCACCGCCGACGCCCCCGCAGGCCGCCGCCCCGCAGCACCCGCCGACGGTCCGGCGCCCCGCTACGCCGCGGAAAGCCCCGCCTCCCGGCGCCCGGCAGCTCCCGCCGACGCGGCCGCACCCCTGCGCTCCACCCCGGACAGCCCCGCACCCCGCCGCCCAGGCGAACGCGCCACCGGCGATGGCCCCGCAAGCCGCCGCCCCGCAGCACCGGCCGACGCGGATGACCCCGCAGGCCGCCGCCCGGCGGCGCCGGGCGAAGCCGCCGGCTCCGAGGTCCCTCCGCGGGCCGCGCTTGATCCGCTGACCATGACCGATGAGATGGAAGCGATCGACGAGGCGACCCAGTACCGCCGCAAGATCGATCACACCCTCGCCCGGTTCTCCGCCGCGCACGATGAGATGGAAGCCGAAGAGGCCAAGCGGCGGGAACGCCGTGAACGTCTCTCGCCCGCCTCGCTCATCGAAAGCACCCGTACCGCCCTGCAGCGCGTTGTCACCACCGGGCCGCCGTCCGCCGAAGAAGAAGCCGCGCCGGTGGTATTGCCGGAAGAGCGGCCGCGGAAGGCCGAGCGGTTCGGGCGGATCGCCGCCGCCGTCGTGGCCGGGCTCGTCTTCCTCGGGATCGGGGGTGCCTGGGGTGCGCAGACCTACTTCGACGCCAAGTTCACCCAGGTCTCCGCGCTCGACGAGAACTCCGCCGACATCCAGGACGCCGACGCGCAGGCCAACGACGAGAACTTCCTGATGGTCGGCTCCGACACCCGCGACGGTGCCTCCGCCGAGGAAGGCGTCGGCACCGCCGACAGCACCCCCGGTGCGCGGAGCGACACCGTGATGGTCGCGCACGTCCCCGCCGACCGGAAGCGGGTGGTCGTCACCTCCTTCCCGCGCGACCTCGAGATCAACCGGCCGGAGTGCCAGCGCTGGGACCCGGTGCAGAGCAAGAACACCGACGAGAAGGTCCCCGCGCAGAAGATCGCGAAGCTCAACACCGCGTACGCGGTCGGCGGGCCGTCGTGCGTCACCAAGGTGGTCCAGCAGATCACCGGGCTGCGGATCAACCACTTCGTCGGCATCGACTTCAACGGCTTCAAGGAGATGGTCGACGCGGTGCACGGCGTCACCATCCACACCGACATCCCGATCGACGACACCATCCTCGGCAAGGTGCTGCTGCAGACCGGCGACGTCACGATCTCCGGCGACCAGGCGCTGAACTTCGTCCGCGCGCGGCACGTCAAGGGCGACCCGACCTCCGACTACGGCCGGATCAAGCGGCAGCAGGAGTTCATCGGCGCGCTGCTGAAGAAGGTCATGTCGTCGGACGTCGTGCTCGACCCCGGCAAGCTCAGCGACTTCATCACGGCCTTCGCGAAGGCGACCTTCGGCGACAACCTCGGCGTCAAGCAGATGATGACCTTGGCGCAGTCGATGAAGGGCCTGGACTCGTCGAAGATCACCTTCCTCACCGTCCCGACGGTCGGCATGGCCAACAACCGCGGCAACGAAGTGCTCGTCCTCAGCAAGACGAAGGCCCTCTTCGACGCGCTGCGCAACAACACCCCGCTGCCCGACCCGAACGCGCCGGTGCCGGTGGGCGAGCAGGCGCCGCCGACCAGCACTTCGAAGCCGAAGAGCAGCGGCAGCTCCAAGTCGACGACCACCCGCAAGAGCACCTCCACGGGCTGAGCCGCGAGGATCGTTAGAGCGGGTTCACGTGCGGTTCACCCGGCGATGCGGTATTCGGCCACGGTTGGCCGTAGGGTTGGGCCATGCGTGAGGCTTACCATGTCGAACTCGAACAGCTCGCCGACCACCTGGCCTCGATGTCGGTCCAGGTCGCCGACGCCATGGAGCGCGCCACGCGCGCCCTCCTGGAGGCCGACCTCAGTCTCGCCGAGCAGGTGATCAGCGACGACTCGAAGGTCGACGACGCCCGCGCCCAGTGCGAGGAGCAGGCGTACGCCCTGCTGGCCCTCCAGGCGCCCGTGGCGACCGACCTGCGCACGGTGCTCGCGGCGATCCACGCCGCGGAGAGCCTGGAGCGCATGGGCGACCTGGCGCTGCACGTGGCCAAGGCCGCGCGGCGCCGCCACCCCGACCCGGTGCTGCCGGACTCGGTGCGCCCGTACTTCGCCGAGATGGGCGAGGTCGCGGTCAAGCTGGCCCGCCAGACCGAGCAGGTCATCAAGTCGAAGGACGTCGAAGCCGCCAAGAGCCTCGAATCCGACGACGACCAGGTGGACGACATCCACCGCCACCTCTTCACCGTCATCATGGACCGCGAATGGCCGTACGGCGTGGCCTCCGCCGTCGACGTGACGCTGCTGGGCCGCTTCTACGAGCGCTACGCCGACCACGCGGTCTCCGTGGCGAAGCGGATGATCTTCGTCGTCACCGGCAAGATGCCGGGGTACGGCACCGACGACGACATCTGATCCACCGCAACGAAAAAGCCCCCGGCCGCAGCCGGGGGCTTTTTGTTGCTCCACTGTGGACTCAACCGAACGTGGACTCAGCCGAAGCGGCCGGAAATGTAGTCCTCGGTGGCTTTTTCGTCCGGGTTGGAAAAGATCTTCTCCGTGTCGTTCAGCTCCACCAGCCGGCCCGGCTGGCCGACGCCGGCGAGGTTGAAGAACGCCGTCTGGTCGGAAACCCGGGCCGCCTGCTGCATGTTGTGCGTGACGATGACGATCGTGTAGTCCTTCTTCAGCTCACCGATCAGGTCCTCGATCGCGAGCGTCGAGATCGGGTCCAGTGCCGAGCACGGCTCGTCCATCAGCAGCACGTCCGGCTGGACCGCGATCGCGCGGGCGATGCAGAGCCGCTGCTGCTGGCCACCCGAGAGGCCGCCGCCCGGCTTGTTCAGGCGGTCCTTGACCTCGTTCCACAGGTTCGCGCCGCGCAGGGCGCGCTCGGCGATCTCGTCGAGGGTCTTCTTGCCCTTGGTGCCGCCCAGCTTCAGGCCGGCGACGACGTTGTCCTTGATGGACATCGTCGGGAACGGGTTGGGGCGCTGGAACACCATGCCGATCGTGCGGCGGACCTGGACCGGGTCGACCGACGACGCGTAGATGTCCTCGCCGTCGAGCAGCACCTGACCGTCCACGCGGGCGCCGGGGATGACTTCGTGCATGCGGTTGAGGGTGCGCAGCACCGTCGACTTGCCACAGCCCGACGGGCCGATGAAGGCGGTGACGTTGCGCGGCGGCACGGACAGGGTGACGCCGTCCACGGCGTGGAACTTGCCGTAGTAGATGTCGACGTCCTTGACATCGATTCGCTTGGCCATCAGGAACAGCTCACTTCTTCTTCGGGGCGACGAGGCGCGCGAACACGGTGGCGAGGAGGTTGATGACGGCGATGATGAGCACCAGGGTCAGTGCCGCGCCCCAGATCCGGTCGAAGCCGACCGATCCGGGCTCCATCGGGTTGCTGACGCGCTCGTTGTTCATCAGCAGCGGCAGGGCGGCCTGTTCGCCGCTGAAGATGTCCCAGTTGGTGTAGGCCGAATAACCGACCAGGACCAGCAGCGGCGCGGTTTCGCCCATGACGCGGGCCAGCGCCATCATGACGCCGCCGATGATGCCGGACAGCGCCGTCGGCAGCACGATCTTCATGATCGTCTTCCACTTCGGCACGCCCAGCGCGTACGACGCCTCGCGCAGGTCGTCCGGGACGATCCGCAGCATCTCCTCCGACGAGCGGACGACCACCGGGATCATCAGCAGCACGAGGGCCAGCGACACGGCGAAACCGCTGCGCGGCAGGCCGAACGTGGTGATCCACAGCGCGTAGATGAACAGCGCGGCCACGATGGACGGGACACCGGAGAGGATGTCCACCATGAAGGTGGTCGCCTTGGCGAGCTTGCCGTTGCGGCCGTACTCGACGAGGTAGATCGCGACGAGCATGCCGATGGGCACCGCGATGATCGCGCACACCAGGCCCTGCAGCAGGGTGCCGATGATCGCGTGCAGGACACCACCGCCGACTTCGTCGGACAGCACGTCACCGAAGTCTTCGGTCCACCAGTTGCTGTAGGGGATGCGCGTGATGCCGTCGACGACGACCGTGACGAGCACCCACACCAGCGGGACGACGGCGATCAGGAACGACAGCCAGACCAGGGTGGTCGCGAGCCCGTTCTTGACTTTGCGGGCCAGGCTGACCTGCTGGAACGCCGGAGTCGACGCGGGCGCTTCGAGCGAGGTGACGGACATGCTCAGTCCCCCTTCTTGTCGCCGATGATGGACCGCGCGGCGAAGTTCACGACGAAGGTGAGCACGAACAGCACCAGGCCGGCCGCGATGTAGGCACCGGCCGAGACCTCGTTGTTGAACTCGCTGTAGTTCGCGGCGATCTTCGACGCGAAGGTCGCGCCGCCGTCGAAGAGGCTCCAGTCGAAGTTCTTGCCCTGCGGGATGAGCAGGATGACGGCCAGCGCGATCGTCTCACCCAGCGCACGGCCGAGGCCGAGCATGGACGCGCCGACGTAGCCGGCCTTGCCGAACGGCAGCACCGTGGTGCGGATGACCTCCCAGCGGGTGGCGCCCAGCGCCAGCGCGCCTTCGATGTGCGGCGTCGGCGTCCGCTCGAACACCTCGCGCGAGAGCGACGTGATGATCGGCAGGATCATCACGGCCAGCACGATGCCGGCGGTGAAGATCGTGCCGCGCACGCTCGGCGCGACGTTGCCGGGCGCCAGCAGCGGGAACCACGAGAAGGTCTCGTTGATCCACTGCGTGAACGGCTCGATCGCCGGGGCGAACACGAGGATGCCCCAGAGGCCGAAGATGATCGACGGCACCGCGGCGAGCAGGTCGATGACGTAGGCGAACGGGCGCGCCAGCCGCGGCGGCGCGTACTGGGTCAGGAACAGCGCGATGCCCAGCGAAATCGGCATCGCGATGACCAGCGCCACGAGCGACGTCGCCACCGTGACCTCGAGCAGGTCCAGGATGCCGAACGACATGTTCGCGGGATCGCTGGTCGACCAGCCGTGGTTCGTCAGGAAGCCGGCCTTGTTGGCCTGCAGCGCCGGGATCGCCTGGATGAGCAGGAAGAGCCCGATCAGGCCGATCAGGCCGACGACGAAGATCCCGGCCCCGGTGGTCAGGTTCTGGAAGATGCGGTCACCGGGCCGCACCTTCTTCGGTTTCTCGGCCGCGGGCGGTGGTGTCTCCGCCGGCGGGGCTGCTTGCTCCGAAATCGGGACCTCCGGGGGCGTCGTGACGGACGACGAACGCCCACCGGGGTCGCCGGTGGGCGTTCGCGTCGAGGATGACTCGCTCATCAGCTACTTCTGACCAGCCTCTATCACTCGGATATCAGTCGCAACGCCGGTTCAGGAAATGGCCTTGACCGCGGCGAGGACCTTGGTCTGCAGCGACTGCGGGATCGGCACGTAGCCCTTGGCGGACAGCGGCTGCTGGCCGTCGGTGGCCGCCACCGTCAGGAACGCCTTGACGGCCTTCGCGACGTTCGGGTCCGCGTACTTCGAGCAGACGATCTCGTAGGTCGTCAGCAGCAGCGGGTAGGCACCCGGGGTGTTGCTGGCGTAGATGCCGTTGAGGTCGAGCGCGAGGTCGTTCGACCCGTCCTTGAGGAACTTCGCCGCGTCCAGGGACTTGGCCACGTTCGCCGCGGAGAGCTCGACGCCGCCGGAGCCGCTGTCGATCAGGGCCGGGGTCAGGCCGTCCTTGGCGAACGCGCCCTCGACGTAGGTGATGCCGCCGTCGGAGGCCTTCACCGCGGTCGCGACGCCGTTGGAGCCCTGCGCCCCGTTGCCGACGCCACCGTTGAACTTCTTGCCGGCACCCTTGGTCCAGTCGGCCTTCGCCGCCGCGCCAAGGTACTTCTGGAAGTTGTCGGTGGTGCCCGACTCGTCGGCGCGGGAGACGACCTGGATCGGCTTGTCCGGCAGGTTCAGGCTCTCGTTGCCCTTGACGGCCTTGATGGCCGGGTCGTTCCACTTGGTGATGCCGCCGCTGAAGATCTTGGCGGTGACCGACGGGGTCAGCACCAGCTTGTCCACGCCGGACAGCTTGTAGGCGACCGCGATCGGGCCGACGACCAGCGGGATGTTCCAGGCGTCGCTGGCGCAGCGCTTCTTGGCCGCCTCGGCGTCGGCGTCCTTGATCGGCGAGTCCGAGCCGCCGAAGTCGATCTGGTTGGCGTTGAACTGCTTGACGCCGGCGCCCGAGCCGCTCGGGTTGTAGTTGACCTGCTGGCCGGAGCACTTCTTGCCGTACTGCTGCGTGAAGATGTCGATGGCGTTCTTCTGGGCCGACGAACCTTCGGCGGAGAGCGGGCTCTTGCCACCGCACTCCACATCGGCGGTACCGGTCGCAGCGGGGGCCGAAGCCGAGTTCGAGCTGCTGCTGTTGGTCGCCGCGGGGTCGGAACCACAGGCGGCGAGCACGAGGGCGGCGCTCGCGACGATGCCCACCGCGCTCAGGGGCCGCATGATCTTCACTGCTGTTTCCTCCATCAGGAGCTTGACCGGGTCGTCGCGGCTGTGCTGCCGCGCCGGATCCGGACATTAGGCAGCCCTGGTGGACGGTCGCCCCTGTCCAGATGAACGCAAAGTGAACAAGGCCGCCGATGTGAGCAGTGCTACTAGCCGGAAAGGGTGCCGTGTCCCGGCCGTGACCTGCGCGTTCGCGCACCGTGACGAGGTGTTCGCGCGGTGTCCATAGTGGTCACCGACCGTACTGGACGTCGGTTTCGTGACGCGTGAACCCGAGCTTGCTGTAGACCGCCAGCGCCGGCGCGTTGTCGCCCTCGACGTAGAGGATGATCTGCCGCAGCCCGCGGCCCGCGAGGTACCGCAGCCCGGCGAGCGTGAGCGCCCGTCCCAGCCCGCCGCCTTGCGCGGCCGGGTCGACGCCGACGACGTACACCTCGCCGACGCGCTCGCCGCCGAACCGGCCCGGGGTGGGCTCGTGCACCTTCGTCCAGTGGAAGCCGATGACTGTGTCTTCCAAGCTGCCGTTCGCTGTGTTCTTTTCCACGGCGAGGAAGAAGCCGCCGGGGTCGAACCACGGCCGCCGCTCGTCGGCGCGGACGTCGTCGGCGGTCAGGGCGCCCTGCTCGGGGTGCCAGTCGAAGGCCCGCGCGTTGACCCGGACCACGGCGTCCTCGTCCTGGCCCGTGACGAACGTCCGCAGTGAGACGCCGTCGCGCAGCACCGGCTCGGGCCAGTCCGCGCCCTCGACGTCGACGTGCAGGATCAGCAGCTCGCGCTTGCGCTCCAGGCCGGTCTTCCGGGCCAGGCGCTGCGCGGCCGGGTGGTCACCGTGGGCCCAGACGCGGAAGCCGACGGCGGCCCGCTCGTCCAGTGCCTGGAGCAGCTTGGCGCCGTAGCCGCGGTTGCGGTGGGCGGGGTGCACGAACAGCTCGGCGACCTGGTGCCCGAAGGAGTCGCCGGTGGTGTCGAGGTGCGCGTAGCCGACGACTTCGCCCTCGATGCAGGCGACGAGGTGCTCACCGCCGTCGAACTCGCCGGGCAGCGGGCCTTCGGGGCCGACCTCGGGCCGCCCGTCCGCTTCGCGCACGGCCAGCAGCAGCCGCCGCACGTCCTCGAGCTGCCGTTCGTCCAGTTCCTGGCGCCACTCGCCGTCTCCGCTCACCCTGCGACCGTACCCGGGGCGGACGCAACGCGACGGCTGTGCGAGACGTCTTCTGTGCGCGAAAGGGGGATCAGTGGGCGAGTTCGGCAGTGTCGGCGGGTGCCTCCGCCTGGGCGGGCACGTTCGGCCGCGGGCCGCCGCTCTTGGCCGGCCGCTCGAACTTGTAGCCGACGTTGCGCACGGTGCCGATCATCTGCTCGTGCTCGGGGCCGAGCTTGGCGCGCAGCCGCCGGACGTGCACGTCGACCGTGCGGGTGCCGCCGAAGAAGTCGTAGCCCCAGACCTCCTGCAGCAGCTGGGCGCGGGTGAACACCCGGCCGGCGTGCTGCGCGAGGTACTTGAGCAGCTCGAACTCCTTGTAGGTGAGCTCCAGGGTGCGCTTGCGGAGACGGGCGGTGTAGGTCGCCTCGTCGATCACCAGCTCGCCGACCCGCAGCTCGGCGTCGACCTGCGCGGAACCGCCGTCGCGGGTCGTCACCAGCCGCAGCCGGGCGTCGACCTCGGCCGGACCGGCGGTGGGCAGGAGGATGTCGTCGGTGCGCCATTCGGCGCTCACGGCGACGAGCCCGCCTTCGCCGACGACCGCGATGATCGGGGTGGCCGCCTCGTCCTCGCCGGTGCCCTTGAGCAGGCGGCAGAGGCTCTTCGCCGAGGCCAGGTCGCTGCGGGCGTCGAGGAGGATCACGTCCCGGTGGCCCGCGTCGAGCAGGGCCGTCACCTCGGGAGCGCGGACGCGTACGGTGTGCGGCAGCAGGTCCAGCGCGGGAAGCACCGAAGTGGCGTCGGCCTCCGCAGTCAGTACCAGAAGGTCCAGGCTCATCAGCCGCACCGCCTTCTCGAGTCGTCGCCGCACAGCGGCAGTGGTCGGTGCTAAGTGAGAATAGCGGCTGAGCGGCCGGGCACCTAACCCTTGCTGGATCGATCACACCTGGCGGAATCCGGGTGTCCCCGACGAACAGGAGTACGGAAGCGATGGTGAGCAGGCCCGTGACCCGGGACGACCGACCCGCACCGAGGCCGGACGCACGACGCCGCGGCCGCCGGGCCCGCCGCTGGGTGATCGCGCTGGTCGTGCTGGTGCTGCTGCTGGTCGGCGCCGATTTCGGGGCCGCCGCGTACGCCGAGCACATGATTTCGCAGAAGGCCCGCACGCAGCTGCAGCTGAGCGACGACCCGTCGGTGACGATCCACGGCTTCCCGTTCCTCACGCAGGCCCTCGGCGGTGACTACCGTCACATCAGCGTGTCCGCCGCCGGCGTCCCGGTCGCGGGCAAGCTCCAGGACGTCGCGGTGAACGCCGAGCTGGAGAACGTCACGGCGCCGCTGTCGGACCTCGCCAACGGCAACACGAAGGCGATCACCATCGGCGAGCTGACCGGCTCGGTCACCATCAAGGCCGCCGACCTGGCCCGCCTCGCGCCGCTGGACAAGATCGAGGACCTGCGGATCGAGCCGTCGACCACCGAATACGTCGAAAACGGCGACGCCGGCCAGAGCGAGCCCGCGCCGACCACGACGAAGACGACCGAGGGCCAGCCCGACCAGGACGAGTCGAGCACCGGTGTCCGCATTTCGGGACACCTTCCGTTCGCGGGCAAGGATCTGGAAATCTTCTGTTTCGCGATGATCGAAGCGGACGCCGCCAAGGGCACGATCAACTTCCTTCCCAAGCGGCTGCAGTTCGGCAACGACCAGGAGACCACCGTGGTCCCCGCGGCCGTGCAGAAGGCGCTGATGCCGAACTTCAACGCGTCGATCAGCACGAAGGACCTGCCGCTGTCGGTCACCCCGACCGGCGTGCGGGTGCAGAGCGGATCGGTGACGATCAAGGGCAAGGCGGCGAACGTGTCCTTCGCGGACCTGAGCAAGTAGGAGCGGTGCGGTGACGGGGCTGTGGGTGCTCGTGGCGACGCTGGTGGCCGCCGGGGCCGTCGGCGCGCTGCTCAAGGCCCGCAACGGCCGGGTCCGGAAGGCCAAACCCGCCGTGCGCGCGCTGCCCGCCCCCGTCACCGACGTGCTCGACCCGGCGTCCGCGGTGACGCTGGTCCAGATCTCCACCACCTTCTGCGCGCCCTGCCGGCACGCGAAGGCCGTGCTCGCGCCGCTGGCCGAGCGGACGGCCGGCCTGCACCACGTCGAACTCGACGTCACGAACTCCCCTGAGGTCGCGCAGTCGCTGTCCGTGCTGCGGACGCCGACCACGATCGCGCTGACCCCGGACGGCCGGGAGCTGCTGCGCGTCGGCGGCGTCCCCAAGGGGCCGGAACTGCTGGACGCCCTGCGGCCGCATCTCACAACGCGGACACCCTGACCAGGGAGTTGTCCCAGAAAACGGGAATCGTCCCAAGGAATGAACGTGGTTCCCACCCTGAGGGAGCTCTGGGTACCCTCGCACCCGTGACCGGGCTGACCACCTTCTTGACGCAGCGACGCGCAGTCGACCTCTGCCGCGTCCGCAGCAGCCTGTGTCGTGGCCGGTCCGACCGGCGCTGAACCTCTCGATCCGGTCCCCCACCAGCCCTGATACCGCTGACGCGTGCCGTTCGCACGCACCCCCTGGAGCTCCAGCCGGAGGAACGAATGCCCGCCGGACCGGCCGTCGACCCGCGAGGCCCGCGGTTCGCCGCCATCCTGACCACGATCGTGCTCGCGGTCGTGCTGATCACCCAGTGGTGGCCGCTGCTGGCGATCCAGACCGTCGTGTTCGCCATCGGCGCCTTCGTCGGCCTGAAGCCGGCGCCGTACTCGATCGTCTACCGCGCGCTCGTCGCCCCGCGCCTCCGCCCGACCGACGAGCGGGAGGACGCGGCGCCGCTGCGGTTCGCCCAGGCCGTCGGGTTCGTGTTCGCACTGGTCGGCACCATCGGCTTCGCCGCGGGGATCACCCCGCTCGGCATCGTCGCGACGGCGTTCGCGCTGTTCGCGGCCTTCCTCAACGCGGCCTTCGACTTCTGCCTCGGCTGCGAAATGTACTTGCTGATCAAACGCTTCAGCCCCGCCCGCGCGTCCTGAAGATCAACCCAGAAAGAGAGTCCAGTTCATGAGCCGTGAAGACGTCCTGGTCACCACCCAGTGGGCCGAGGAGAACCTGGACACCCCCGGCGTCGTGTTCGCCGAGGTCGACGAGGACACCACCGCCTACGACGCCGGCCACATCCGGGGCGCGGTGAAGTTCGACTGGCGCAACGACCTGCAGGACGGGGTGCGCCGCGACTTCGTCTCCAAGGAGGGCTTCGAGAAGCTCCTCTCGGAGAAGGGCATCTCCAACGACGACCTGGTGATCCTCTACGGCGGCAACAACAACTGGTTCGCCGCGTACGCGTACTGGTACTTCAAGCTGTACGGCCACGAGAAGGTCAAGCTGCTCGACGGCGGCCGCAAGAAGTGGGAGCTCGACGGCCGCGAGCTGAACTCCGACGAGGTCAAGCGCGACCGCACCGAGTACCAGGCGAAGGACCAGGACCTCTCGCTGCGCGCGTTCCGCGACGAGGTCGTCCAGTCGATCGGCTCGAAGAACTTCGTCGACGTGCGGTCGCCCGACGAGTTCTCCGGCAAGCTGCTCGCCCCGGCGCACCTGCCGCAGGAGCAGTCCCAGGTGCCCGGTCACATCCCCGGCGCGCTGAACGTGCCGTGGGCGAAGGTCGCCAACGAGGACGGCACCTTCAAGACCGAGGAAGAGATCAAGGAGCTGTACAAGGACGAGGGCATCGACGAGGGCAAGGGCACCATCGCCTACTGCCGCATCGGCGAGCGCTCCTCGATCGCGTGGTTCGCGCTCCACGAGCTGCTGGGCTACGAGGACGTGAAGAACTACGACGGTTCGTGGACGGAATACGGCTCGCTCGTCGGCGTGCCGGTCGAGTTGGGAGCCAAGTGATGGCGGTTGACGACAGCTGCGGCGCACCGGTCCAGGAGGCCACGCCGGCCGACTTCGACACCCGCGGGCAGGTCGTGCTCGCCGGCAAGGTGACGGGCGCGAACGGGCCGGTCGGCGGCGCGTTCGTCCGGCTCCTGGACGGCGGCGGCGACTTCACCGGCGAGGTGGTCTCCTCGGCGGACGGCGACTTCCGCTTCTACGCGGCCCCGGGCGAGTGGACGGTCCGCGCGCTGCACCGCACCGGCAACGGCGAAGCCTCGGTCACCGCCGAGGGCCCCGGCCTGCACCAGCTGGCCATCTCCGTCGGCTGAGTTCGTTTTCCGCGAAGGCCTTCCTGCTCCGGCGGGGAGGCCTTCGCGGCGTTCCGGCCGGGTGACTGTGCTCACCGCGGCCACCCTGCGCAGGGCCGTCCGGGACCGGGCGGACTATTCTGCGGGGCGTGGAAGCCTTCTTTACGACTCTGCTGGTCCTCGCCGGCATCGCGATCACCTGGTTCGCCGTATACGTCGTCTACCGGCTGTACGCGGACCAGCGCTGACCCATGACCGCCAGCGGCGACGAAGCCATCGTGGCAGCGGAAAGGCGCGCGGAGAGCACCCGCTCGCGCAACCTCCCGCTGTGGGACGACCTGCCCATCCCCAACGACACCGCGAACCTGCGCGAGGGGCCGAACCTCAACGACGCCTGCCTCGCGCTGCTGCCGCTCGTCGGCGTCTGGCGCGGTGAGGGCGAGGTCGACTACCCGACCATCGACGGCCCGCGCAAGTTCGCGCAGCAGCTGACGATCTCGCACGACGGCCGCCCGTTCCTGATCCACGAGTCACGGGCGTGGCTGCTGGACGACGACGGCAACGTCATCCGCCCCGCCGCCCGCGAGTCCGGGTTCTGGCGGCCGCAGGCCGACGACACGATCGAGCTGCTGCTCACCCACAACACCGGCATCGTCGAGCTGTACTACGGCAAGCCGCGCAACCAGACGTCGTGGGAGCTGGGCACCGACGCGGTGATCCGCACGGCCACGGCCAAGGACGTCACCGCGGCCCAGCGCCTGTACGGCCTGATCGAAGGCTCCCTCGGCTACGTCGAGGAACGCGCGATGGTGGGCCAGGAGATGCAGCCGCACACCTCGGCCCTGCTGCACCGCGTCGCCGGCTGACGCCGTGCGCTGGCGGCGGTGCGGCGAGGACGCCGCCCTGCTCGACTGCGACTCGCTGGAGCAGATGCGGGCCGCCCACGCGACCGTGCTCGCCGCCCGGCCGCCCGGGGTCGTCGACCTCGTGCCGGGCGCGCGCAGCCTGCTCGTCGTCGGGGCCGTCGCGGCCGTGCGGGCCCTGCTCGAAGCCGCCGATCTCGCGCACCCGCCCGCGGACGAGCCCCGCGAAGTGACCCTCGAAGTCCGCTACGACGGCGAGGACCTGGCCCTGATCGCCGCCGACGCCGGGGTCTCGCCGGACGCCGTCGTCTCGATGCACACCGAGGCCGTCTACACCGTCGCGTTCACCGGGTTCGCCCCCGGCTTCGGCTACCTGACCGGGCTTCCGTCGCCGCTCCGGCAGCCTCGCCTGGAGTCCCCGCGGACCCGCGTCCCGGCCGGGTCGGTCGGGCTCGCCGGCGAGTTCACCGGCGTCTACCCGCGCGAATCGCCGGGCGGCTGGCGGCTGCTCGGGCACACGTCGGCGACCCTGTTCGACCCCCGCGCGGACCCGCCCGCGCTGTTCGCGCCGGGCGACCGCGTCCGCTTCCGGAGCGTCCGGTGAGGCGCCTGGAAGTGCTCGACCCGGGGCGGTACGCGCTGGTCGAGGACCTGGGCCGGCCCGGCTACGCCCACCTCGGCGTCGCGCCTTCCGGGGCACTCGACACGGCGTCGCTGCGGCTGGCGAACCGGCTCGTCGGCAACGCCGAGGACGCCGCCGGGATCGAGGCCCTGCTCGGCGGCCTCGCCGTGCGGTTCACCGCCGCGGTGACGGCGGCGGTGACCGGCCCGGCGGTCGACGTCCGGGTCGACGGCCGTCCCGTCGGCTCCCACGCGCCGCTGGCGGTGCGCGCCGGTCAGGCGCTGACGCTGGGCACGCCGTCCGCGGGCCTGCGCTGCTACCTGGCCGTGTCCGGGGGCGTCGCGGTGGAGCCGGTACTGGGCAGCCGGTCCCGGGACGTCCTGTCCGGCATCGGCCCGCCGCCGTTGCGCGCCGGGGACGTGCTCCCGCTCGGCGACCCCGGGATCCCGGTGGGCGCGGACGTCGTCGTGCCCGTCCGCGCGCCGGACGAGCTCGTCGTGCCGGTGACGCTCGGGCCGCGCGAAGACTGGTTCGACGACCCCGCCGGCGGGCTCTCGGCGGGGTGGACGGTCACGGCCGAATCGAACCGCGTCGGCCTGCGCCTCGACGGGACGCCGTTGCGCCGGGCCGTCGAGGGCGAGCTGCCCAGCGAGGGCGTCGTCACCGGCGCGATCCAGGTGCCGCCGAACGGGCTGCCGGTGGTGTTCCTCGCCGACCACCCGACCACCGGCGGCTATCCCGTTGCCGCCGTCGTCGAGAAGGCCGCGTTGAGCGCGCTCGCGCAGGCTCGGCCGGGTACCCGAATCCGGTTCCGGCCTTCCTGAGCAAGGCGTACCGCCGCGCGGGTGAGACCCGGATCACGGGGTGCACCCGTCCGGGTAGGGGCTGGAACCCTTTCGCTTCGCCACCCGTCCTCATAAGTGTGGAACAGGTGACGATCAGCGGTGGCACCGGTTTTCTCGACGTGAACACCCGGGCGCGGGCGGAGCTGCCGCAGTCGCTGCGGATCGCGCTGGCCACCGGGCAGCTGCGCCGTCCGCTGGCCACCACGCTGGGGCCGGTCCTCGACCTGCTCGTCGACGGCGACTACCGGGTGAGCGGCCCGGAACGGCTGCGGGACGACCAGCTGCTGACGCCGACCGACGCCTGGCCGCCGTCGGACGAATCCCGCGTCGGCTACTACCGCACGGCCATCCGCACCGGGCACCGGCCGGTCGCGGTGCTGCTGGCCGACGGCGAGAGCGAGCTGATCATCGACGGCCACCACAAGATCGCCGCCTACCGCGCCGAAGAGGTCGCCCCGGCCGTCGTCCGGATCACCCAGGGTCAGGCGTATTCGCCTTCGTAGGCCGCGACGAGCTCGGCGTACACAGCTTCGGAATCGGGCAGCCGCTCGCCGTCGAGCGTGTGCACGCGAGTCAGCTTGCGGACGCTGGAGGCCATGAACACGCCGTCGCCTTCGACGAGGTCGCGCACGGTCAGCGGCTCCACCTTGACCGCCCAGCCGGCCTTCTCGGCGCCGCGGAACAGCGCGGCCTGGGTGGTGCCCGGCAGGATCCCGATGCTCGACGGCGGCGTGTAGAGCGTCCGCCCCTTCGCGAGCACGACGGTCGAGGTCGGGCCTTCGAAGATCGAACCGTCGGCCGCGGTGAAAATCACATCTTCGGCACCGCGGCGGCCCGCCTCCCGCACGCCGGCCATGTTCATCGCGTACGACAACGGCTTCGCGCCCAGCAGCAGCCACGGCGCCCGCTCGGCCAGATCCGGCGGGAACCCGCGTTCGAGGGTGATCGCGGCGACGCCTTCGGCACGCGCCTTGAGGATCGACGGCGCGACCTCCGAACCCAGCGCGAAGCCGGTCGGCACCGCGGCCGGATCGCCGTCGGAGCCCCGCGTGTACACCAGTTTCAGCACCATTTCCGGTCCGCCGGCCCACTTCTCGAGCACCAGCGAGACGACCCGCTCCCAGGCCGCGAGGTCCGGCTCGGGGAGGTCGAGCATGGCCGCCGAGCGGGCCAGCCGCTCGAGGTGCGGCCGCAGCTCCCGGGGCCGGCCGTCGGCGACGAGGATCGTCTCGAAGACGCCGTCGCCGCGCATCAGCCCGAGGTCGTCGACCTTGATCTGGGCCACGTCGGGGTCGGCCGGGGTTCCGTCCAGGAAGACGAGCACGCGCATGCGGACACCGTACTGCGCCTAGGCTGGACGGTATGCCGTACCGCTCGCCGCTGCTGGACGTGCCCGGATCCATCCCCCCGCCCGACGACCACCCCGAAGCCGGCGTCCCCTGGCATTGGGGCGACCCCTTCGCGGAGCAGCGCACGGCCTCGCGCAGCGTGGTCGTGATCGACCGCTCGCACCGCGAATTCCTCGCCGTGTCCGGCGAAGAGCGGCTGTCGTGGCTGCACCTGGTCATCTCCCAGCACGTGACCGGGCTCGCCGAGGGCTCCGGCACCGAGGCGCTGGTGCTCGACAGCCAGGGCCGTGTCGAAACGCACATGGTGCTCGCGCACCTCGACGGCACGGTGTACCTCGACTCCGACCGGGGTTCGCGGGTGACGAGCGCGCTGCCCAAGGGCGGCCCGCAGACCCTGCGCGAGTACCTCGAGGCGATGAAGTTCTGGTCCAAGGTGGACATCCGGGACGCCACGGACGAGCTCGCGCTGCTCACCGTCCTCGGCCCGGACGCCGAGCGCGTGCTGAGCGCGGCCGGCGCCGAGGTGGGCCCGGAGCCGTACGCCGTGGCGGCACTGCCGGGTGGCGGGTTCGCGCGTCGGATGCCCTGGCCGGGCCGGTCGAGCGTCGACCTGGCGGTGCCGCGCGCGGCGCTGGCGGACTGGTGGAAGCGGCTGACCGACGCCGGCGCGCGGGCGGCGGGCAGCTGGGTGTTCGACGCGCTGCGCGTCGAGTCGGTGCGGCCGCGGCTGGGCGTCGACACCGACGACCGCACGATCCCGCACGAGGTGGGCTGGGTCGGCTCGGCCGCGCATGTCGCGAAGGGCTGCTACCGCGGCCAGGAGACGGTGTCGAAGGTCCACAATGTGGGACGCCCGCCGCGGAACCTCCTGCTGCTGCACCTCGACGGTTCGCCCGAGGTCACCCCGGAGACCGGCGACCCGGTGCTGCTGGACGGCCGGACGGTCGGCCGGATCGGCACGGTGATCCAGCACCACGAACTCGGCCCGATCGCGTTGGCGCTGGTCAAGCGCTCGACCCCGGTGGGCGCGGAGCTGCTGGCGGGCTCGGAGGACAACCTCGTCCAGGCGGCGATCGACCCCGACTCGGTGCCCGCGGAACCGCCCGCGCCGGGGCGTGCGGCCGCGGCCCAACTCCGTGGCTGAACGAAAGCCCCTGACAGCGAGATCACGCTCAACCGGGATAAACTGCGCTGTGATCGAAGTGCGGCCCGGCGGCAGGCGGCGGATCGACCGCGTGCTCGGCCCGGGGTACCTCAGCGGCCTGGGTGAACTGCCGCTGAAGGTGCTGCGCGAGCGGCGCGACGAAGCCGCGCAGGAAGAGACCGACCTGTCCTACCTGCGCCGTCTCCTGCACGCCCGGATCGACATCGTGCGCGCGGAGCAGGCCCGGCGCAGTTCCGGCGGCGCGAGCGTCGTCGACCAGCTGGCGACGATCCTGGCCGACAACGCACTGGGCCCGGCGGCGGGCTCGGGCCGTCACCAGCAGCTGGAGCCGTCCCGGGCCGGCGAGCACCGCCGGCACGCGGAGGCCCTGATCGGCGACACGGACCTGACCGACGTCGAGTCCCTGTCGGACGAGAAGCTCGCCTCCGCATTGGACACGTACGCGCGCGAAGAGCTGTCGGTGTCGTCGTTCCGCCGCGAGGTTCAAGGCGTGATGGACACGTTGAACGCGGAGATCGCGAAGCGCTACCAACAGGGATCGGCCACTGTGGACGAGCTGCTGGAGAACGAGGGCGGCCGCGGCGAGTGACCAACCCCGTGCTCGCCGAGGTGGTCCGCTCCGGTTTCGTCGAAAGCGTCCACCGCGGGGCGTTGGTGATCACCGGCCCGGAAGGCGGCGTGCGGCTGGCACTGGGCGACGTGGTCTCGCCGGTGTACCCGCGGTCGTCGAACAAGCCGCTGCAGGCGGTCGGCATGCTGCGCGCGGGGCTGGGCTTCACGGGCGAGGAGCTGGCGCTGGCGTGCGCGTCCCACTCGGGCGAGCCCGGGCACGTGAAGCGGGTCCTGGAGCTGCTCACGGCGGCCGGCCTGACCGAAGAGGACCTGGCGTGCCCGCCGGACTTCCCGTTGCACGTGCCGAGCATGCGCGACGCGGCCGAGCCGCGCCGGGTGATGATGAACTGCTCGGGCAAGCACACGGCGATGCTGACGACGTGCGTCCGGGCGGGATGGCCGGTCGCGGGGTACGCGGCGCCCGGCCACCCGGTGCAGCAGGCCGTGGCCGGCGCCGTGGCGGAGCTGACCGGCGAGCCGATCGCCCACACGGGTGTCGACGGGTGCGGCGCGCCGCTGTTCGCGTTCTCCCTGACCGGGCTGGCCCGCGCGTTCGGCCGGATCGCCGGTGCTTCCGACGGCCCCGCGGCGGAGGTGGCGTCGGCGATGCGGGCGCACCCGTGGCTGGTGGCGGGGACCGGGCGCGAGGACACGGCGCTGATGTCCGGTGTGGAGGGTCTGATCGCGAAGGCGGGCGCCGAAGGGGTCCAGGCGTTCGCGCTGCCGGACGGGTTCGCGGTGGCGATCAAGATGGACGACGGCGCGAAGCGGGCGTGTGCGCCGCTCGCGGTGGAGGCCCTGCGGTACCTGGGGGCGGACGTGTCGGGGCTGGCGGAGCTGGCGCGGCCCGCGGTTTCGGGTGGCGGGCAGCCGGTCGGGGAGATCCGGGTGCCCGAACTGCGCTGACCGGCACGCGATCGCGCCGGGCTTTCCGCTGTTCAGCCGGGTTTGCGGCCGCTGAGCAGCCCCCGGTTTCAACGCTACCGGTGGGCACCGACAGTTCCGGGCCGGACGGGGCGGCGGGCGGGGCGGTTGTCCACTAGTTGGCGTGCTCGCGGGCGGCCACGTCGCCCCAGAACTCGCGCAGGTCCGAAAACAGCTCGGCCAGCTCCTCGACGTTGCCCGAGCGCAGGGCGTCCAGGATGTCGTGGACCTCGTCGGCCGTGTTGTCGGCTTCCAGGACCGGGTCCGTGAACAGCTGCACCAGGCCGCCGTAGTCGAGCTCGATCACCGAGTCCGCGTGGAAGTTGTCCAGCCAGCGGCGCGTCTCGAACAGCACGCGGCCCGGCCCGGAGTCGCCGAAGGTCTGTTCCAGCAGCTCGCCGGCCTCGCGGGCGCGGTGCTGGGCGTCGGCGAGGGTGGCGCGCCAGGACAGTTCGCGCCGGGGGTCGGTGCGGCCGTTGCCGAGGACCAGGCGCCGCTCCTCCGGTTCGATCAGCACGAACCACGGCAGCGGGACGGTCCAGGTCGTCGACAACGTGTGCGCCGCCGACGTGGTCAGGTCCGCCATCGCCGACTTCGTCCTGGCGCGGATCGTCTCCTGGGTGAAGCCGCCCTCGTCGAGGACGACGTTCTTCAGCGCCGGGTGCGCGTCGCCGAGGAAGGTGACCAGGGCGGCGGCCGAGCGGGCGCGCAGCTCCAGCGGGCAGACGAGCGGGCCGTGCTCGGCCTTGCCGCCCGGCACCTCTTCGGGGTCGAGGACCAGGACGTCGGTCAGCAGGCTCGGCGCCGGACGGCCGTCGGCGAGCTCGGCGGGCAGCAGCCGGCGCGGGGCCGCCACCTGTGACTTGAGCCACATGGCCTGCTCGCGCGCCCCCGCGTCCGTCCGCCGCAGCTTGGCCGCCGCGACGGCCGCGCGCAGCCGCTCGTCCGGCGGTTCGCCCAGGGCGAGCAGGGGTTCGTACACCCGCAGGTAAGCCACGAAGGGACGGAGCACGGGTAGATCGTGGCACGTCTACCTGCACCGATCGCCACCGACCGGCCGGTAACCAGTGTCCGGCGAACACTGTCACGACCGGCACACCGTGCCACGTCGCATCCAACCCCCCGGACACGGTACGGTGTGAGCAGGAAAGAATTGTCGAGACGATGCGGGGCCGCCGATTCCCCCGGCCGCCCCGCCCCTGTGCGAGGGGGTCGAGCCATGGGGCGCGGCCGGGCTAAGGCCAAGCAGACGAAGGTGGCGCGTGAGCTCAAGTACAGCTCGCACGAGACCGACTTCGATGCTTTGCAGCGCGAGCTGTCGAGTAACTCCTCCAGTGACAACCACCACGAGGAACCTGTCGACAGCCGGTATGAAGACCCGTACGACGACGGGTACGACGAGTACCGTCGTTGAGCACGCGTAACCGCGCGAGGGCGTAGCCGGGCACCACCCGGCGACCGCCCTCGCGCGCTGCATGCTGCCCTCAGTGCTGTCCGGACGAGGGCGTGCGGGTCTGCGATGAAGGAGTGAGCCGGTGGTAAGTCGGGTTGGAGTCGTCGGGGCGGGCCTCATGGGGTCCGGCATCGCCGAGGTGCACGCGCGGTCCGGGTTGGACGTCGTGATCACCGAGGTGAACCAGCCGGCGCTCGACGCGGGCAGGGCGCGCATCGAGAAGTCGCTGCAACGCGGCGTCAAGAGCGGCAAGCTGACCACCGAGGACGCCGACGCGGCATTCGCCAGGCTCCGGTTCACCACGGACATCGCCGAGTTCGCCGACCGCGAACTGGTCATCGAGGCGATCCTCGAGCAGGAGCAGGCGAAGGTCGACGTCTTCCGCCAGCTGGACAAGATCGTCGAGGCGGAGGACGCGCTGTTCGCGTCCAACACGTCGTCGATCCCGATCATGAAGCTGGGCATGGCGACGAGCCGGCCGCAGCAGGTGGTCGGCATCCACTTCTTCAACCCGGTGCCGGTGCTGCCGCTGGTGGAGCTGGTGCCCTCGCTGCTGACCAGCGAGGAGACCGCCCGCCGCGCGGAGGAACACGCGACGACGGCGCTGGGCAAGACGGTCATCCGGTCGCAGGACCGCGCGGGCTTCATCGTGAACTCGCTGCTGGTGCCGTACCTGCTGTCGGCGATCCGGATGATCGAGTCGGGCTTCGCTTCGGCCGAGGACATCGACCGTGGCATGGAGCTGGGCACGGCCCACCCGATGGGTCCGCTGCGGCTGTCCGACCTGATCGGCCTGGACACGATCAAGGCCATCGCGGACTCGATGTACGCGGAGTTCAAGGAGCCGCTGTACTCGTCCCCGCCGCTGCTCCTGCGCATGGTGGACGCGGGCCTCCTCGGCAAGAAGACCGGCCGGGGCTTCTACTCCTACAGCTGACGCTGGTCGAACGTCACGGGCGCATCGAAGGCGGCCCGCCTGGCGGCGCGCCTCAGCACCGCCAGGACGGCCGGCCCGAGCACGACGATGGCGACCGCGTTCGTGATCGCGCGGCCGGTGTCCCACCCGAGGGTCGACGTCAGCACGGTGTAGACGGCGAACCGGTGCAGGTTCTCGCCCAGCGGCGCACCGGGAACGAAGCTGAGCGGCGTGGAGTCGCCGGCGAGGAACGGCCACGACCACAGGCTCATCAGCAGCCCGAAGAAGTAGGCCGCGAAGACCCCGTAGCCGACGAGCAGGGCAATTTCCGCTTTGCCGCGCACCTTCCGCGGAAGCAGCCCACCCCCGAGCCCGATCAGCGACGACGCGAGCATCTGGAACGGCAGCCACGGCCCGACCCCGGCGGTGAGCAACGCACTGGTGAACAGCGACGTCGACCCGAGCACGAACCCGAACCCGGGCCCGAACACCCGCCCGGCGAGCACGAGCAGGAAGAAGACCAGCTCGATCCCCCCGGTCCCGGCCCCGAGCGGCCGCAGCCCGGCGTTGACGGCCGAGAGCACCCCGAGCAGGGCGAGCGCCTTGGCGTCGATGCCCCCACGGGACAGCTCGGCGAGCACAACGAGGATGAGCACCGGCAGGGTCGCCATGAAGACGAAGGGCGCGTCAGCGGTGTGCGCGGCCGCGGCGGGTCGCGGGTGCGCGAAGAGCGGCCAGCAGAACATGGCCAGCCCGAGAAGGCTCGCGACGGTGAGAACCAGCGCGGGCCGCGGAGTCAGGCGGACGGGGCGGGGCGGTGGGCTGTCGGTCATGCCGGGGTCACCGCCGGCACACAGGCGAACGGCCATCGCAGCGCACGCTCGCCAGCCTCGATGCCCACTTCCGAACGCACCCATGCCACCACCGGCGCACTCGGGCACCCGCGGAAGGCTCCCGACCGGGAGCCGCCGAGCCGTGCCGGAACGAGCTCACCATCCCCCGCCCCCGAACGCACGCACGCCACCACCGCCCCACCCGGGCACCCGCGAAAGGCCGCCGACCGGGAGCCGCGGAGCGGCGTGGGAGCGAGCTCGCCAGCCTCGATCCCGTGCCCGAACGGGCGGCCGCCGCCTGCGCACTCGGACGCCCGCGAAAGGCCACCGACCGGGAGCCGCGGAGCAGTGCCGGAGCGACCTCGCCCTTCCTCGGCCCCCGCCCCCGCCCCCGCCCCCGCCCCTCCGCCTGCTGCCTCATGCCAAGGCCTCCGCTACCTCGTCCACCGTCAGCCAGGGCTGCGGGGCCAGGATCTTCGCCACCTGCGGGGCGAAGGCCGGTGAGGCGACGATCACCTCCTTGGTCGGGCCGTCCGCTACCACCTCGCCGTCGGCCATGACCACCACGCGGTTGGCCACCGTGGCCACGAACTCGACGTCGTGGGTGGCCAGCACTACCGCGTGGCCCTGCGAGGCCAGCTCTCGCAGGGTCGCCGCGAAGCGCCTTTTCGCGTGGTAGTCCAGGCCGCGGGTGGGCTCGTCGAGCAGCACGACCGGCGGGGCCGACGCCAGCTGGACCGCCAGCACCAACGCCAGTCGCTGCCCTTCCGAGAGGTCGCCGGGGTGCGCTTCACCGGCGATTCCCGGGGCGAGCCTGTCCAGCAGCGCCCGGGCCGTTCCTGCCGGGACCTCCGACTCGGTGTCCGCCTGTGCGCACTCGGCGTCCACCGAATCGAGGTACAGCAGGTCGGCCGGGGTCTGCGGGACCAGCCCGACGCGCCGACGGGCCACCTTCGGCTTGAGTGATGCCGGGTCCGCGCCACCGACGTCGACCTTCCCCGCCGACCTCGGGCCGCTGCCCTGCACCGCCCAGAGAAGCGACGACTTGCCGGAGCCGTTGCGTCCCATCAGCGCGACCACCTCGCCCGGTCCGGCACGCAGGTCCACCCCGCGCACCGCCAGGACATCTCCGTATCGGACCACCACCCCTCTCACGTCCAGTGCCGAACCGGTCACCGAGAGACTACGACCCACCACCGACAATTTCTGGAGACGAGCGCGCAGCGGCCCCGCGACCCGCCGGGCGTCCCGGACCGACAACGGCAGCGGTGACCAGCCCGCCAGCCTGCCCAGCTCGGCGATCGGCGGGGCGATCGGCGACGTCGCCAGGATCTCGGCCGGCGATCCGGAGCGCACCGAGCCGTCGCCCGGCAGGTACAGCAGGCGGTCCGCGTACTGGGCCACCCGCTCCATCCGGTGCTCCGCGACGATCACCGTCGTCCCCAGGTCGTGGACCAGCCGGGTGATCGCCGCGAGCACGTCCTCGGCGGCCGTCGGGTCGAGCGCGGACGTCGGCTCGTCCAGGACGACGACCGAAGGGTGCGCCGTCAGCACCGAGCCGATCGCGACGCGCTGCTGCTGGCCGCCCGACAGCGTCCGAAGCGGACGGTTGCGCAGGTCCGCGATGCCCAGCAGGTCGAGGGTTTCCTCGACGCGCTTGCGCATGACGTCCGGCGGCACCGCCAGCTGCTCCATCGCGTACGCGAGCTCCTCCTCGACGGTGTCCGTCACGAACCCGGAGAGGGGGTCCTGCCCGACGACGCCGACGACCGGCGCCAGCTCGCGCGGCGGGTGGAGGGCCGTGTCGAACCCGCCGACGACGACCCGGCCGGACAGCCGGCCGCCCGTGAAGTGCGGGACCAGCCCGTTGATCGCGCCGAGGAACGTCGACTTGCCCGCCCCCGTCGGGCCCGCGACCAGGCACAGCTCGCCCTCTTCGACCTGCAGGGACACGTCCGACAGCACCGGCCGCGCGGCGTCCGGGTAGGTCACCGTGACCCGCGAGAACTCGATCACCGGGCGACCTCCGGAACAGGCGGGGCGACGAACGCCGGCAGCACCGCGACCAGCACGGACACCACGTGCACCCAGGACACCTCCGGCCACCGCAGCGGGCTCAGCGAGGGGAACAACCGGCCCGGGTCGATCCGGACCGTCGCGAACAGCAGCGCGCACGCCCCGACGCCGGCCGCGACGACCAGCGTCTCCGGCCAGCGCCACGGGTCCGGCCGGTACGCCGTCCGCCGCACCCGGCGCCCGCCGAGGACGAAGCCCACCACGGCCACGACCAGCCCCGCCGCCAGCAGCGGCACCCCGCGCCAGGACGACGTCCCGTCGAGCACGCCGTAGACGCCGACGCACACGCCGACCAGCCCGGCCAGGACGCAGGCAGCGATCAGCACGCGCAGGCGCAGCCCCAGGTAGGCCCGGCGGCCGTAGCCCCGGGAGTCCATCGCCGCCGCCAGCCGCAGGGACCGGTCCATCGCGTCCTCCAGCACCGGCACCACGATGCCCTTGACCGCCCGCAGCCCGCGACCGGAGCCCGCCCGCAGCCGGCGGGCCCGCCGCACGCGCTGCACGCTCTCGACGAGCTGCGGGGCGACCGTCAACGCCACCGTCACCGCCGTGCCCACCTCGTACAACGCCCCCGGAACCGCCTTGAGCAGGCGTTTCGGGTTGGCCAGGGCGTTCGCCGCGCCGACGCAGACGACCATCGCCGCCAGCCGCAGCCCGTCGTAGAACCCACCCAGCAGCTCCTCCGCCGACGTCGGGCCGAACAGCGACAACCCGGCGACGACCGGGATGCGCGGGAGCGTGAACAGCACGTGCCCGCCGTCGTCGCCGCCGATCAGGATCCGGAACAGCACGCGCGAGGCGACGATCAACGCGCCGACGTAGACGTACAGCCGGAACGCCAGCGCCCAGGGCGCGTCACTCCGCCGGTTCGCCACGACGAAGCCGGCGACGGCGATGATCAGGCCCAGCAGCAGCGGGTTCGTCGTCCGGCTGGCCGCGACGGCCAGCGCGAGCGCCCAGGCCCACCAGGCGCCGGGGTGCAGCGCCCTACTGCGCACGCCGGCGCCGGGCGACGACGATCCCGGCGCCGCCGACCAGCACGATCACCACGGCTCCGATCACCAGGCCCCACGGGAACGAGCCGCCCTCGGTGCCGCCGGGTGCGGGGGCGGGAGTGGCCGCCTGCCGCGCCGGGGCCACGCGCGGCGGCGCCGGCAGGTCGTTCGCGGACTTCGGCCGCGCGAACGCCCACCCCTCGAACCCGCCGGGAGCCGGCTTCGCCGTCTGCGCGCCCTCCTGGCTCGACGTCCAGCTGCCTCCGGCCGGAGCGTGCCAGTAGCTCCAGTACGCCGTCGCCGACGGCATGCCCGCGCAGGACTCGACGTCGGGGCCGGGCAGGCCGTTGAGCCGGCAGGCCACCGCGAGCCCGTACTTCTGCGAGCCCGCCACCTCGATCCCGGCCTCCCGCAGGGCGGCGATGCCGTTCGCGGGCGTGCCGGCGGCGCAGCGGACCACCGGCCCGGGACCCAGGTCGCCGAAGTCGACGACCACCGTGACGCCGCCGCCCTCCGGGCAGGCCCCGTCCGTGCCCGTCGCCGAAGCGGGTGCGGCACCCACGATGGCGGCGCCGAAGAGGAGAGCGCAAGCAACGGCGAAACGGGAGGCGATCATGCAGGCACTTTAACCACGTCGACACGCGCCGCAGGTGCGGTTCCGCCAGCGACGCGGGACACACCTAGACTGCGGGCCGTGGGACAGCTCATCGCGGACGGACAGCTGCGCGTAGGCCTGATCGGCGCCGGCCCGTGGGCGACGACGATCCACGCGCCCGGACTGGCGGACCACCCCGGCACGGCGCTGACCGCGGTCTGGGCCCGGCGGCCCGAGGCGGCGCAAACGCTTGCGGAGACGCACTGCGCGACCGCCGCCGGCAGCGTCGAGGAGCTGTTCGAGCAGGTGGACGCGGTGGCGTTCGCCGTTCCGCCGTCGATCCAGGCTGAGCTGGGCGTGCGCGCGGCCGAAGCCGGGAAGCACCTGATCCTGGAGAAGCCGATCGCCGCCGACCTCGCCGGGGCGCAGCGGCTGGCCGACGCGGTCGCGGCCGCGGACGTCGCCGCGTTGGTCGTGCTAACCCTGCGGTACTCGGCGCAGACCCAGGAGTGGCTCGCCGGGCTCGCCCAGGCGGGCGGCTGGACGGGTGGCGGCGCGCGCTGGCTGTCCGGCGCACTCCTCGGCGGCCAGTACGCCACCTCGGCGTGGCGGCAGGACGACGGCGGCGCGCTGTTCGACATCGGCCCGCACGCCCTCGACATGCTGGACGCCGCGCTGGGCCCGATCACCGAGGTCGTGGCGGCCCGGCAGAGCCCCGGCGACCTCTGGCACCTGATGCTGGCGCACGAGGGCGGCGTGATCAGCACGGCCACGCTCTCGCTGCGGCTGCCGGTGCAGCCGACCGTCGTCGAGGTCGCGGTCTGGGGACAGCACGGCTATCGGACGCTCGGGCGCAAACCGGGATCGGCCCAGGAGTCCTACACCGCCCTGCTGGACGACTTCGCGGCGATGATCGCCAGCGGCACGACGACGCACCCCTGCGACGTCCGGCGCGGGCTGCACCTCCAGGTGTTGCTCGAGCAGGCGCGCGAGCTGGCCGCGAAGTAGTACACAGGCCCGCCTGGCCGATTTGTATTGGTTAGCAAGGCTTCCTGACGAAGTCGCGAATTCTGTCCACAGGGTTATCCACAGCGTCCACTGTGGACGGTAGGCGGCCGGTAATCCGCTTGCGCACCGTGCGACGATGACTCTCGAAGAGCCCCTTCGAGTTCAAGGAATGACCGCCTATGCCTGGCGCCGCCTCCGGCGTCGGCCTCCGCTAGGCCCGACGCCCGGCGATCTGCCCGCACGCCCGCTTCCGCGGGCTGCGGTTCCTTGACGTGCTCTTCGGAAGGCTCACCCATGTCCGCCATTCAGGCCTATGTCCGCACGACGGCGCCACGCGGCCGGGAGACCGAGCGGGTCGGCCCGTTCCTCGCCACCTACTCGCCGGGCACACCCCATCCGATGCTCAACTACGCGATCCCGGACGACGGCGCGCGGCCGACGGCGGCCGAGATCGACGCGCTGACCGCGGCGTACCGGCGGCGGGGCCTGCTCCCGCGGCTGGAGTACTTCACCGACGTCGCCCCCGACCTGGAGAAACTGCTGGTCGGCGCGGGGTATGAGCTCGAACGGCGGGTGCCGCTGATGACGTGCGCGCCGGCCGCGCGGGTCGGCAAGCCGGCTCCGGCCGGCATCCGGCTGCGCGTGCCCGAGTCCCGCGAGGACTTCCGGCGCATGCGGTCGGCGCAGAACACGGCGTTCGGCGAACCCGCGGAAGCCGGCGACGACGAGATCAGTGCCGACGCCGGCGTGCGGCACCTCTTGGCCGAGGAGGTCGCGACGAAGAAGGTGGTCGGCGGCGGGCTCGCGCTCGACATCGTCGACGGCACCACCGAGATCGCCGGGATCGCCGTGCTCGAGGAGTACCGCGGCCGCGGGATCGCGGCGGCGCTCACCGCGCACCTCACCCGCGCGGTCCACGAGGCCGGCGCCCACACGGCGTTCCTCACCCCCGGTGACCTGGGAATCGGGACCGTTTACGCCCGCGTCGGCTACCGGCCGGCGGGCGAGTGCGTGCACCTGTCCCTGAGTTAGTCGTCGAACCGGCCGGAACGGCCCTTCTTCACGTCGCTCCGGCGCTTCTTCGACGCCAAGCGGCGCTCCTTCGAACCCCGCGAGGGCTTCGTGGGGCGCCGCTTGGCGGGCGGCGGCGCCGACGCGTCGAGCAGGAGGTTCGCCAGCCGGCCGCGCGCGGCTTCGCGGTTCTGCAGCTGGGACCGGTGTTCGCTGGCGGCGATCGTCAGGACGCCGTCGACCAGCCGCGAGCCGAGCCCGTCCAGCACCCGGTCACGCAGGTGCCCGGGGATCGACGGCGACGAGGCGACGTCGAAGGACAGCTCGACCCGCGAGTCCGTGGTGTTCACGCCCTGCCCGCCGGGGCCGGACGACCGCGAAAAGCGCTCGCTCAACTCGGCTCCCGGGATCACGAACCGGGAGCCGACCACCACGTCTTCGGCTGCCACCCCTCAAGTGTGACAGCCGCGAGCAAGGACGTTTCAGAACCGCGGGTGGTCACCCGAGAGCACCGCGCGCGGGCCGTCGACGTCGTCGGCGGGCTGGACCTCGCCCAGCACCCACGCCGGGACGTGCCGCGCGGTGAGCATGGCCAGCGCCCGGTCGACGTCCTCGGCGCCGACGATCGCGACCATGCCGACGCCCATGTTGAACGTCTTCTCCAGCTCGGCGCGCTCGACCTTGCCGCGCTGGCCGATCAGCGCGAACACCGGCGCCGGCGTCCAGGTGCCGCGGGCGAGCCGGGCGACCAGGCCGCGCGGCATGACGCGGGCCAGGTTGGCCTCCAGGCCGCCGCCGGTGATGTGCGCGAACGTCCGGACCTCGGTCTCGGCGGCGAGCGCCAGGCAGTCCTTCGCGTAGATCCGCGTCGGCTCCAGCAGCTCCTCGCCGAGGGTCCGGCTGAACTCCTCGACGTAACCGTCGAGCGGCATCCGGGCGATGTCCAGCAGCACGTGCCGGGCCAGCGAGTAGCCGTTCGAGTGCAGGCCCGACGAGCCGAGGGCCAGCACGACGTCACCCGGGCGGACCTTCTCCGGCGAGAGCAGCTGGGACGCCTCGACCACGCCGACGCCGGTAGCTGACATGTCGTAGTCGTGCTCGCCCATCAGGCCGGGGTGCTCGGCGGTCTCGCCGCCGAGCAGCGCGCAGCCGGCCCGGACGCAGCCCTCGGCGATGCCGCCGACCAGCGCGGCGATCTTCTCGGGGTGCACCTTGCCGACGGCGATGTAGTCCTGCAGGAACAGCGGCTCGGCACCGGTCACGACCAGGTCGTCGACCACCATGGCGACCAGGTCGATGCCGACCGTGTCGTGCTTGTCGAGCGCCTGCGCGACCGCGATCTTCGTGCCGACACCGTCGGTCGAGGACGCGAGCACCGGCTCCTTCCACTTGTCGAGCTTCAGGGAGAAGAGCCCGGCGAAACCGCCGACGCCACCCAGGACCTCGGGCCGCGTCGCCCGCTCGGCGTGCGGCTTGAGCAGCTCGACGGCTTGGTCGCCGGCGTCGATGCTGACGCCGGCGGCGGCGTACGTGGCGCTCGTGGACTCGCTCACGGTGGACGGACTCCCTACTGGAAGGAACTCAGGGACGCCGGACGGCGTCTTCGGCACCGTACCCGGCGGGGCTGACGGGGGTTGCCGCGCCATTGACCGCGTCGAGGCTTTCGAGCAGGTGTTTCCCGATCAGCGCGTCCTCCGGCAGCGGAATCGGGTACTCGCCGGAGAAGCACGCCGTGCACAGCCGCGACTTCGGCTGCTCGGCCGCCGCGACCAGGCCGTCCAGGGAAATGTAGCCCAGCGAGTCGGCCCCGATCGAGCGCCGGATGCCGTCGAGGTCGACGCCGTTCGCGACCAGCTCGGCCCGCGACGCGAAGTCGATGCCGTAGAAGCAGGGCCAGCGCACCGGCGGCGACGCGATCCGGACGTGCACCTCGAGCGCGCCCGCCTCCCGCAGCATGCGGACGAGCGCGCGCTGGGTGTTGCCGCGGACGATCGAGTCGTCCACCACGACCAGGCGCTTGCCGCGGATGACGTCCCGCAGCGGGTTCAGCTTGAGCCGGATGCCCAGCTGGCGGATGGTCTGCGACGGCTGGATGAAGGTGCGCCCGACGTAGGCGTTCTTCACCAGGCCGGTGCCGTACGGGATGCCCGAGCCCTGCGCGTAGCCGATCGCGGCGGGCGTGCCCGACTCCGGCACCGGCATCACCAGGTCGGCCTCGACCGGCTGCTCGTGCGCCAGCCGGCGGCCGATCTCGACGCGGGTGGCGTGCACGCCGCGGCCGGCGATCGTGGTGTCGGGGCGGGCGAGGTAGACGTACTCGAAGACGCAGCCCTTGGGGTCCGGGTTCGCGAACCGCGAGGAGCGCAGGCCGGCGGCGTCGATCGCGATGAGCTCGCCCGGCTCGACCTCGCGGACGAAGGACGCGCCGACGATGTCGAGGCCCGCCGTCTCGCTCGAGACGACCCAGCCGCGCTCGAGGCGGCCGAGCACCAGCGGGTGCACGCCGTGCGGGTCACGGGCCGCGTACAGCGTGTTCTCGTCGGAGAACACCAGGCAGAAGGCGCCCTTGAGGGTCGGCAGCAGCTCCATGGCGGCGGCCTCGATGCCCTTGTCGGCGGCGTTCGCGGCGAGCAGGCCGCAGATGAGATCGGAGTCACTCGACGAACCGGTCAGGCCCGCGTGCGGCTTGAGCCCCGCTTCGATGGTGCGCTCGCGCAGCTCCGCCGTGTTGACGAGGTTGCCGTTGTGCGCGAAGGAGAGACCGCTGCCGGTCTCGGTGGTGCGGAAGATCGGCTGGGCGTTCTCCCAGATGGTCGCGCCGGTGGTCGAGTACCGGCAGTGCCCGACGGCGATGTGGCCCTGCAGCGACTGCAGGATCTGCTCGTCGAACACCTGGCTGACCAGGCCGAGGTCCTTGAAGACCACGATCTGCGAGCCGTCGGAGACGGAGATGCCGGCGGCCTCCTGGCCCCGGTGCTGCAGGGCGTACAGGCCGTAGTAGGTCAGCTTCGCGACTTCTTCCCCGGGAGCCCAGACGCCGAAGACGCCACACTCCTCACGGGGTTCCGGTTCGGGCTGGTCGGACACGAGCTGCGGGTCGGAAACCACCGAGGAGCTCCTGGGAAGACGTGGTCAGGCCGGTTTTCAGTGTAGACGGTGCGGACATGAGTCAGGCCCCGCCCGGCGTGGTTCTGACCACTTCGGACGGGGCCCGCAAGCCTGTACCGCTAACACGCGTCGGGCAGCGAAAGGATCTCCGTCAGCACCTGAGCGCCTTCGCCGCGGCGGCGCCACAGCCACCGCTCCGGCTCGAAGATGTTCTCCTCGGAGCCGGGCATCCTGGTCGCCACGACGTCGTCCTCGGCGTTGAGCCGGACCACGTCCACCACGTCGTCGTGCACCCGCACGCCGACGACGGCGAGGACCTCGCCGCGTTCGTCGGCGGGGTGGACGAACTGGAAGCCGCGGGCCACCAGTTCCTGCAGTCCGGTCTCGATGTCGAAGACGGGGGCGACGGCCTCAGCCGAGGACATCGTCGAATTCACCGTCCTTCGCGCCCGCCAGGAAAGCCGCCATCTCGGCGCGGGTGTAGACGAGCGCCGGGCCGGTCGGGAACCGCGAGTTGCGCATCGCGATCTCCCCGCTGGACAGCGGCGCGACCTCCACGCAGTTGCCGTAGGCACCGCTGTAGCTCGCCTTGCGCCACTCGGCACCGGATAGCCGATCGGCCGGGATGCCGTTGTCGAATCGCTCAGCCATGTTCCCACCTCTCGATGCGGAAAGCTCCAGGTGGGCAATGCAGATGCATGTGCATTTGCCCGCGTATCCGAGGCTAGCACGTGTGCCTGCAGCGGTAAATGCACGTGCAGAATTTCTTGCAAAGTTCTCCGACGGTAAACAAGGGGGGAGTCGCAGTTAACCCATCGGGTGAAACGGGGGCGCTCGATTGGCCCAATAACTACAGTCGGTTACCGATCAACGGGTACAGCAGGGCACCGCATCGGGCCGCACAAAGGGGTTCTAGATCTCCTGCCGGCGCTTCGCGAGCATCGATCGGCTTCGCTCCGGCGTTTCCGCGTCGACGGCCAGCATGTCGAGCGCGCGGCTGTACTTTTCGATCTCTTCGCGCTTCTCGATGTAGTGCGCGCCGGTCAGGTATTCGACGTACGCGATGTTCGGCAGTTCCGGTTCACCGAACCGCAGCAGCGAAAACGCGTGCTCCGCGGACAACCCGCTGCGCGTGAACGGCAGGACCTGGATCGACACGTGCGGCAGCGCGCTCATCTCGAGCAGGTATTCGATCTGCTGCTTGAGGACCTTCACCCCGCCGATCGGGCGGTGGAGCACCGACTCGTCGAGCACCATCCACACGCGCGGCGCGTCCGGCCTGCTGAACATCTTCTGCCGCCGCATCCGCAGCGCGACGAGCTGGTCGACCCGCTCGTCGGCCATCTCCGAGCGGCCGTGGCTGAAGATCGCCCGCGCGTACGGCTCGATCTGGAGCAGGCCCGACACGTAGAGCGGCTCCCAGATCTGGATTCGGGCGGCGGCTTCTTCGAGGCCGACGAGGTCGGTGAACCAGTTCGGCATGGTGTCGCCGAATCGCCGCCACCAGCCCGGCTCGTTCGATTGCTTGACCATGTCGAGGAACGCGCGGCGCTCCACCGGGTCGTCGACGCCGTACATCGTCAGCAGGTCGGTGACGTCGCGTTCCTTGAACCCGACGCGGCCCAGCTCCAGCCGGCTGATCTTGGACTCGGAGCCGCGGATGTTGTAACCGGCCTGCTGACGGGTGATGCCGGCCTCTTCGCGGAGACGGCGCAGCTGCGAGCCCAGGATCATGCGGCGCGCCGTGGGGCCGATGTTCTGTTCACCTGCGGACGCGTTCACCGCGTTCATTCCCGGCCCTTCCGCGCTCACGTCACCAGGGGGTCCTAGCCCGACTACCGAAAGTACACGTTGGGCCGTCCTGCGCAAAGAGGTGACCCGGTTTACCGCATGCGTGTGGAGTCCTACTCTACGTAGAGTACGAGACTTTCAACACAGAACTTGCGAGGTTCAACATGCCCGACGCCGCGACCCGCACCGAACGAGTTCCCGTGGGGGTCGACCCGACCCGAGCGAGCATCGCGCGCGTGTACGACGCCTTCCTGCTCGGGAAGGACAACTACGAGATCGACCGGGAGGTCCTGCACAAGGTGCAGAAGGCCGCCCCGGAGGCGCAGGACCTCGCGTTCGAAAACCGCGGCTTCCTGATCCGGGCCTGCCGCTTCCTCGCCAGCCAGACCGGCATCACCCAGTTCCTCGACTGCGGGTCCGGCCTGCCGACCGCCGAGAACACCCACCAGGTCGTCCAGCGGATCAACCCGGAGATCCGGGTCGTCTACGTCGACAACGACCCGGTCGTGCTGGCCCACGGCCGCGCGCTGCTGGAGGAGAACGAGAACACCCACTTCGTCTCCGAGGACATCTTCGAGCCGCAGCGGATCCTGGAGAACGAGGTCGTCCGGCAGCACATCGACTTCTCGCAGCCGGTCGCCTTCCTGCAGCTGGGCACGCTGCACCACTTCAACGGCGCGGAGGAGCGGCCGGCGGAGATCATGAAGGAGTACGTCGACGCGCTGCCGTCGGGCTCGTTCGTGGCGCTCTCGCACTTCTTCGACCCCGAGGACGAGGACTCCGCGACCGCCCGCAAGATGGAGGACTTCTTCCTGCACAGCCCGATGGGCTCAGGCACGTTCCGGACGCAGAAGCAGATCGAGGACCTCTTCCCCGGGCTCGAAATGGTGCCCCCGGGCGTGGTCCGCTGCGCCGACTGGTGGCCGGACGGCCCGCGGCTCAAGGACCTCAACGTGGCCCAGCGGACCATCGCGGGCGGGATCGGCCGCAAGCCGTAGTCCCGCGCCCCGCCCGTCAGAGGCGGAGCAGCGGAAGCCAGTGGGACAGATCGGCCCGGGTGCCCGACGCGGACACCCGGCCGTCCGCCACCGCCGTGGTCCAGTCCAGTTGCCCGGTGGCCAGCTCGAGCCAGGTGCGCGGGTCGGTCTCGATCACGTTCGGCGGGGTGCCCCGGGTGTGCCGCGGCCCCTCCACACACTGCACCGCGGCGAAGGGCGGCACGCGCACCTCGACCGTCCGGCCCGGCGCGTCCGCCGCGAGCGCGCGCAGGCTGAGCCGGACCGCCGCGGCCAGTTCCGGGCGCGCCGGATCGGGCGCGTCGCCCCGCAACCACGGGGAAATCGCCAGCACCGCCGCACGTAACTGTCCGGGGTCGACCGAACGCGAAGAGGCCATGGGCAAACAGTAGAGTGGCGCACCAAGACTTGGCAGGCACACCCGAGAACATGGGGAAGACGATGGCGCAGCGGGACGAGTCGGATCGGATGGTTTCGCAGCAGCCCACCGGAAGCGGAGCCGATCGCCCCGGCGGGCACGGCAAGCACAACCGGGCCGCGCGGCGCGAAGGCCAGCAGGCGAGGCGCGCGGGCAAGCACGGCACACCCGAGATCACCGCGGAAATGCGCGCGAACGCCCGCGCCAACCCGAACAGCTGGCTCTACGTCATCGACGAGGCCTTCGACCCGAACGGCCCGGTGCCGTCGTGGGCGGTCGTCGGCGCGTACCCGGTGAACGACGCCGGCGACGTCGTCGCCGACTTCCACGCCAACGACCGCTACCGGCCATCGCCGAAGGCGCTCGGCTTCCCGGACCCGGCGAACGACCTCGAGCACCTGCTGCAGCTCGTCCGCACCGAGCACCGCCCGCCGTCGGACCTGCCGAAGGTGGTCCTCGACGCGACGCTGTTCGTCTACGCGATGTCGCCGGTGCAGCGGACGGTCATCGGCTTCCACAACACCGACGGCCGGGTCATGGTGCCCGCCTACACCCGCAAGTCACTGGTGCCGCGCGAGTGGCCGCACGCGCGGGCCGTGCTCGGCCGCGACATCGTCGACCTGCTCGGCGGGCACCCGGTCGCGATCAACCCGCACGACCTCATCACGGCCGTCGTGCCGGCGGAGCACCTCCTGAAGGCCATCGCCGACGAACGGCGCTGACCAGCGGGCTCCACCCCATCGAGTGATCATGAATTCGCCGATCCGGGGAACCCGGTGCATCGTGAGGCTGGAGAAGTCTCACGAGACCGGTGGGGAGCACGAGGGTGAAACGACGTTTGCTGCCCTTCGCCGCCGTCCTCGCGTCCGTCCTCCTCGTGGCGGGGCAGGCGCCGGCGAAGGCCGACGACCCCTACGCCGGCGCCGCGGACCACTACGCGGGTTCGCAGATCGCCGCGGTCGAGGGCGTCGGCGAGGCCCCCGACGTGCTGTACGGCGGGGACGACCAGCAGCTCGGGCACGACGTCAGCGGGCACCAGGGCCCGGTCGACTGGCCCGGCGCGGCGGGGTCCGGCGCCAAGTTCGTCTACGTCAAGGCGACCGAGGGCACCGGTTTCCGGAACCCGCAGTTCGCGCAGCAGTACAACGGCTCGTACCAGGTCGGCCTGATCCGGGGCGCCTACCACTTCGCGCGGCCGGACGTCTCCGACGGCGCGTCGCAGGCGCGGTACTTCCTGGCCCACGGCGGCGGCTGGTCACCCGACGGCAAGACGCTGCCCGGCGCGCTCGACGTGGAGTACAACCCGTACGGCGAAACGTGTTACGGCAAGGACGCGGCGGGCATGGTCGCCTGGATCCGCGCCTTCTCCGACACCTACCGGGCGGCGACCGGCCGGTTCCCGACGATCTACACGTCGACGAACTGGTGGAAGCGGTGCACCGCGAACAACGGCGGGTTCGGCGCCAACCCGCTGTGGATCGCGCGCTACAACACCTTCATCGGCGAGCTGCCGTCCGGCTGGGGCGTCCACACGATCTGGCAGTTCGCCGACCGCGGCACCCTGCCCGGCGACCAGAACTGGTTCTCCGGCTCGACGGACCGGCTGCTCGGCCTGGCGCTGGGCTGATCGGCCCAGTTGTCCAATAATAGGTGTTAACTCGTCACCAATTAACGATCTTCTTCCCGGGAAAATCACCCACACGTATACCCAATTTCACGGAACTGAGTGACAAACGCCCCTTCGTCCTCAACAATCGTGCACGGGCGGCTACCTGCAGTAAGCCGCCCATCGCGAGGGTATCTGTGAAGGGATCCAACGATGTCCACATCCCGAAGAGGGCGGCTGTTCGCTGCCCTGGTCGTCCCGGCCACGCTGCTCCTGCTCGGCAGCACGGCCCAGGCGGCGACCCTTTCCCCTGAAGTCGACCCCGTGACCGCGATCAACGCGGACATCGCACAGCACGACCACGAGCTCGGGTCGCAGATCCGGCGCGTCGAAGGCGACAAGTCGACTCCGGACTCCCAGAAGGCGGCGCAGCTGCCGCAGCCCGGCCAGGCCATCCCCGGTCAGGTGCTGGCCACCGTCGCCGGCATGGACGTCGCCGGCTACCAGGGCAACGTCGACTGGGCGTACTGGTGGAACCAAGGCAAGCGGTTCGTCTGGACCAAGGCCACGGAGAGCACCAGCTACACCAACCCGTACTTCGCCCAGCAGTACAACGGCTCCTACAACCAGGGCTTCATCCGCGGCGCCTACCACTTCGCCACGCCGAACACCTCGAGCGGCGCGGCGCAGGCGCGGTACTTCGTCGCCAACGGTGGCGGCTGGTCGAAGGACGGCAAGACACTGCCCGGGGCGCTGGACATGGAGTACAACCCGTACGGCGCGACCTGTTACGGGCTGAGCAAGGCCGGGATGACGTCGTGGATCCTCGACTTCCACGACACCTACCACGCCCTGACCGGCCGCTGGCCGGTGATCTACACGTCGACGACCTGGTGGAGCAGCTGCGTGAGCGGTGACTTCTCCAGCACGGCCCCGCTGTGGGTCGCGCGGTACTCGTCGTCGGTCGGCACCCTGCCCTACAACTGGGGCTTCTACACCGTCTGGCAGTACACCTCGAGCCCGCTCGACCAGGACACCTTCAACGGTGCCTACGACCGGCTCCAGGCCCTCGCCACCGGCTGATCCACCCCGCCCGGTTCCCCGGGTCGTGCCGGCTTCGCGTCGGCACGACCGGGAGCCGGTGCATGCCGTACCGTCCGGGCTTGCAGAACGCCGCAGCCACGTCCCGGGGAACCGCACGCCCCCACCGGACGTCGGAAGCGCACGAACACCCAGCGCCCGGAAGGCACGAAAGATGACCTACCCGCCTCAGCCGGGCCAGCCCGGCCAGCCCGACCCGTACGGCCAGCCGCAGTCCGGCGGCTACCCGCAGCAGGGCGGCTGGGACCCCAACCAGCAGCAGCAGCCGTACCCGACGCAGCAGTACCCGCAGGGCTGGGACCCGAACCAGCAGGGGTACGCGCCGCCTTCGGGTGGCTTCCCGGCGAACCCGCAGCCGGGCTGGGGTGACCCGTACGCGCAGCAGCACCAGCAGTCGGCGTGGGCGGACCCGAACGCGCAGCAGTACGGCCAGCAGGCGTGGGACCCGAACGCGGCCGGCCAGGTGTCCGGCTGGGACCCGGCGACCGGCGGCTACTCGCAGGGCTTCGGCGGGCCGCCCGCGCCGCCGAAGAAGAGCAAGACCGGGATGTGGATCGCCATCGGCGCCGCCGTGGTCGTCGTGCTGGCCCTGGTCGGCGTCACGGGTTTCGTCGCGCCCGGGTTCTTCCTCTCCAAGGACGACGACACCAGCACGGCGGCGGCCCCGTCGTCGAGCACGCCCACGGCGAACCCGACGGCCACGAAACCGACGACACCGAGCAGGAAACCGTCCTCCGGCAGCGGCAGCTCGGAGGGCAAGGCCGTGCTGCAGGGCTTCATCGACAAGCTGAACGCGGGCGACAACGCCGGAGCCGTCGCCTTGGGGTGCGAACAGGCGAAGCAGCGGCTCGGCTCGTGGATCGAGACGTTCCTCGACCCGCCGCTGCAGCTGCAGCTCGGCGACGTGCCCAACGACCGGTCCCTGGTCATCGCCGAGGTCAGCGGGACGGCCGCCGGCAAGCCGGTCGAAGGCACGCTGAGCGCGACGAACTTCGACAAAAAGGGCTTCTGCGTCAGCACCATGCTGGTGTCCTGAGGCCGTGAAGCTTTGGCGATCGCCGCTGGCATGGACGTTCCTCGCGTCCGTGGTGCTGCTGCTCGGGGTCGGCGGCTGGCTGCTGACCGACCCCGCCACCAGCCGCAGTGACGCGCTCAAGACGGGCGGCCTGGCCGGCGGCGCGATCGTGGCGCTGTACGCGCTGTGGCTGAACGACCGCCGCCGCCGGGTCGAGGAACGCCGCCAGGACATCGAGCGGCAGCGCCACGAACTCGAGTCGCAGCGCGCGGAACAGGACCGCGAGCGGGTCGCGGACGAACGGTTCGCGAAGGCGGTCGAGCTGCTCGGGCACGCGGCCGACCAGGTGCGCGTGGGGGCGCTGCACGCGTTGGCGGGGCTGGCGCGGAGCAGGCCGGACTACACGCAGACGGTGCTGGACGTGCTGTGCTCGTACCTGCGGCGCCCGTTCGAGCACCCGCGATACGTAGGCGACCTCGAACGCCACGAGCGCAGCGACACCCGAGGTGAACCCGAGCAGGAGCAGGAACTCCAGGTGCGCCTGACCGCGCAGCGGCTGCTCAAGGATCTGCTTCCGGCCACCGACCTGCCGGACGCCCCGGACTACCACCTCGACCTCACCGGCGCGGTTCTCGAATACCTGGACCTCGGCGGCCGCCGGATCGGCGGGATGCTGCTGCGGTACGCGGCGCTGCACAGCAGCACGAACTTCACCGGATGCCGGTTCACCGGCCGCGTCTACTTCACCGCCGCCGGCACCGGCCGCGGCCGGCTGATCGGCAACTTCCGGTGCCGGGCAGCGGTGTTCGAAAGCCACGCCTGGTTCAGCGGAACCCACTTCGCCGAGCTGGCCGACTTCGCCGAGACCACTTTCGCCGGGCCGACCAACTTCAAGGACGCGGAGTTCGCCGGCGACGTCGTCTTCGCCGGGGTGAAGGCCACCGATTCGCTCGACCTGCGGCGGACCCGGTTCGCCGGGCAGACCGACCTGCGGTTCGCTTCGCTGCCGGACTCGGTTTCGCTGTACAACACGGTGGTGCTCACCGGTAAAGAGGTGCGGCTCCCGGAAGCGTGGGAGCTGGACGAACTGCCCGACGGGGACGCGCGGATCGTCGCCAAGGCGGGCTGAGCAGCCCCCGTTTTCCACGCTACCGGAGGGCACCGACAGTTCCGGTGGGCCAGCGGCCGGCCTGGCGCGGGGCGTGAACCTCCGTTGGGGCCTTCGCCCGAAGGCCCCAACGGAACGCTCAGTCGAACAGGGCGGGCAGGGTGCCCTCCCAGGCCTCGCGCAGCTCGTCGAGGGTGAACTCCGTGATGCCCTGCAGCTCCAGCGCGCCCGACTCCGGGTCGACCACGCCGGTCTTGCGCCACGGAAGGCCGCGCGCGGTGCACATCTCCGTGAAGCGGAGCTCTTCCGTGCGCGGGACCGCCACCAGCACGCGGCCCGCGGACTCGGAGAACAGCTGCACGAACGGGTCCTGGTCGGCGTCGAGGAACACCCGGGCGCCGCACTGTCCGATGAGGACGGTCTCGACCAGCGTCTGGATCAGGCCGCCGTCCGACAGGTCGTGGGCCGCCGAGATCATGCCGTCGCGCGAGCCCGCCACCAGGATCTCGCCCAGCAGCTTCTCGCGGGCGAGGTCCACGCGCGGGGGCACGCCGCCGAGGTGACCGTGCAGCTCGCGGGCCCACGCCGAGCCGTCCAGCTCGTCGTGCGTCTCGCCCAGCAGCAGCAGGGTCTCGCCCGCTTCCGCCCCGATGCCGGTCGGGATGCGGCGGGTGACGTCGTCGATCACGCCGAGGACGCCGATCACCGGCGTCGGCAGGATCGCCGTGTCGCCGGTCTGGTTGAAGAAGCTCACGTTGCCGCCCGTCACCGGGATGCCGAGCTCGACGCAGCCGTCGGCGAGGCCGTGCACGGCCTGCTCGAACTGCCACATCACGCCCGGGTCGGTGGGCGCGCCGAAGTTCAGGCAGTCCGACACCGCGACCGGCGTCGCGCCGCCCGTGGCGACGTTGCGGTACGCCTCCGCCAGCGCCAGCTGCGCGCCGCGGTACGGGTCCAGGTAGACGAACTTGCTGTTGCAGTCGGTCGCCACCGAGACGCCGCGGCCGGTCGACTCGTCGATCCGGATCATGCCGGAGTCCGACGGCTGGGCCAGCACGGAGTTGCCGCGCACGTACCGGTCGTACTGCGACGTCACCCATTCCTTCGACGCCTGGTTCGGCGAGGAGATGAGCTTCAGCACGTCCGCGCGCAGTTCGTCCGGAGTGGACGGACGCGGCAGCTTCGCGGAGGTGTCGGCGATCAGCGCGTCCTGAGTGGACGGACGCTCGATCGGCCGGTCGTACACCGGGCCCTGGTGGGCGACCGTGTGCGCCGGGACGTCGACGACGACCTCGTCGTGCCAGGTGATGACCAGGTGCTCGCCGTCGGTGACCTCGCCGATGTCGGTGGCGATGACGTCCCACTTGCGGCAGACGGCCATGAACGCCTCGACGTTCTCCGGTGCGACGACCGCGCACATGCGCTCCTGCGACTCGCTGGAGAGCACCTCGGCGGGCGTCATCCCGCTGGCGCGCAACGGAACGCGGTCGAGGTAGATGTGCATGCCGCCGTCACCGGCCGCGGCCAGCTCCGACGTCGCGCAGGACAGCCCGGCGCCGCCGAGGTCCTGGATGCCGACGACGAGCTTCTGCGCGAACAGCTCGAGGCAGCACTCGATGAGCACCTTCTCGGTGAACGGGTCGCCGACCTGGACGCTCGGCAGCTTCTTGCGGCCGCCCGACGACTCGTCACCCGAAAAGGTGTCACTCGCCAGGACGGAAACACCGCCGATGCCGTCGAGGCCGGTGCGCGCGCCGAACAGGATGATCTTGTTGCCGGTGCCGGAGGCGAAGGCGAGGTGCAGGTCCTCGACGCGCATCGCGCCGACGCACAGCGCGTTCACCAGCGGGTTGCCGGAGTAGGAGGGGTCGAAGACGAGCTCACCGCCGATGTTCGGCAGGCCGAGGCAGTTGCCGTACCCGCCGACGCCGGCGACGACGCCGGGCAACACGCGCTTGGTGTCGGGGGCGTCGGCCGGCCCGAAGCGCAGCGCGTCGGCGACCGCGAGGGGCCGCGCGCCCATGGCCATGATGTCGCGGACGATGCCGCCGACCCCGGTCGCGGCACCCTGGTACGGCTCCACATAGGACGGGTGGTTGTGGCTCTCCACCTTGAAGGTGACCGCCCAGCCCTCGCCGATGTCGACGACGCCGGCGTTCTCCCCGATGCCGGCCAGCATCTTGGCCTTCATCTCGTCGGTGGCGGTCTCCCCGAAGTAGCGCAGGTGCTTTTTGGAGGACTTGTACGAGCAGTGCTCGCTCCACATGACCGAGTACATCGCCAGCTCCGCGTCGGTGGGCCGGCGGCCGAGGATTTCCCGGATCCGGGCGTACTCGTCGTCGGCGAGGCCCAGTTCGCGGTAGGGCTGGCTGTGGTCCGGGGTCGCCCCGGCGCGCTCGGTGGTGTCAACGGTGCTGGTCACGGTGTCCGTGTCAGGGTTCGCCACGGCCGTCAGGATACGTGCCGCCCGGTGGTGCCCCGGACACTGGGGCGGCGGAGCCGAGCGGTCCGCGAACGGTGTGACGGAGGCGACACCGGGGCCAGGTCGTCGCGCCGGATGGGGCTTCGGTGCGGCGGATCGCGTGGGTGCGCGGCGCGGCTTCGTTGTGGGGGCGCGGCGGGGGCGCTGGGGACAGCTCGTGCGGGTGGCGCGCCTTGTGGACAACTCGGGGTGTGGCTCGGCTGCGCGGGCCGGAACTGTCGGTCGCCGCGAGTAACGTTGAAACCGGGGGTCCCCCGAGGCGGCCGGGGCGAACGGGGGCGGCGGCGAGGGCGGTACCGGGTGCCCGAACGAGCGCGGCTGCCGAAAATCGGTCGCCTTCCTCCCATGCTCGGCTTACCGTCGGGAATCGTGCTTTCCGCCACGTATCCCTTTCCGCCGCTGCGGCTGCCTGGGCAGCCGACCGCGAGCCGCTTCCTGCTTGCCGTGTTCCGGGCTCGGCTCGGGGTCGTGCTGGGGGCCGCCGCGATCGGGGTCGTCTGGGCGCTTCCCGGTGCGCTGCTGCCGCTGGTTGTCGGGCAGGGCATCGGCGCCGTGGGCGCGCACGACGGTGGCGCCGTCGTGCGCTGGGCGCTGGCCGCGGCCGCGCTGGGGGTGGTGCAGACGCTCTTCGGGACCTGGCTGCACTTCCTCAACTACGGCCTGTGGCTGCACGGTGCGGGCGTCACCCAGCGGGCCGTGTCGGCCCACACCACGCGGGTCGGCGCCGGGCTGCGTGCGCAGACCACCACCGGGAACCTCGTCGCGGTCTCCACGACGGACATCAACCACATCGGCAACACCGTCGAGATGACCGGCCGCGCGTTCGGCTCGCTGCTGGCGTTCGTCGTGGTCGCCGTGTGGCTGCTCTCGACGTCGCCGCTGCTCGGCGTGGTCGCGCTGGTCGGGGTGCCGGTCGCGGTGCTCGGCATCGGGCCGCTGCTCGCGCCGCTGCAGAAGCGCAAGGCGAAGCAGCGTGAAAAACGCGGAGACGTCAACGCGCTCGGCGCGGACATCGTGTCCGGCCTGCGGATCCTGCGCGGCATCGGCGGCGAGCGGCGGTTCTTCGCCCGCTTCCGGGAAACGAGCCAGCGGGTGCGGCGGGCCGGCGTCGAGGTCGGCCGGGCCGAGGCGTGGCTGGCCGCGGCGGAGATCGCGCTGCCCGGCCTGGTCACCGTGGTGATCACCTGGCTCGGTGCGCGGCTGGCCGTGGCCGGCTCGATCGACATCGGGCAACTGGTGGCGTTCTACGGCGTTTCGGCGTTCCTCATCTGGCCGGTCAACGCCGCGACGGAGGCCGTTGGGTCGATCACCTCGGGCCTGGTCGCGTCGCGGAAAGTGGTGGCGCTGCTGGCGATCCGCCCGAAGCTGGCGGACCCGGCGACGCCGGTGCCGCTGCCCGGCGGTCCGCTGGAGCTGGTGGACACCGAGTCCGGGGTGCGGGTCGCGCCCGGCCGCCTGACGGTCGTCGACTTCGGGGCCGACGGCGAAGCGGTGGCCGACCGGCTGGCGCGGTTCGCCGATCCGGCCGAGGACGAAGCGGTGCTGGTCGGCGGGGTCCGGGCCGACCACGTCGCGCTCGCGGAGCTGCGGCGGCGGGTCGTCTACGCGCACAACCAGGACATCTGGTTCTCGGGCGTGCTGCGCGAGCAGCTGGCGCCGGCGCGGCCGGGCGGTGTCAGCATCACCGAGGCGCTGTACGCGGCCGACGCCGACGACATCGTCGAGGCGCTACCCAACGGCGTCGACGAGGTGATCGGCGAACGCGGCCGCGAGGTGTCCGGCGGCCAGCGCCAGCGGCTGAACCTGGCCCGCGCGCTGGCGACCGACGCCGACGTCCTGGTGCTCGACGAGCCGACGTCGGCGGTCGACGCGCACACGGAGGCCCGCATCACCGAACGCGTCGCCGCGCTGCGGCGGGGCCGGACGACGGTGGTGTTCAGCCAAAGTCCTTTGTGGACACATGTGGCGGACGAAGTCTTCACGACGAAGGCGGTGACGGTATGAAACGGCTGCCCACGGCGGCCCGGCGGGACGTCCGCCGCTGGGCCTGGCAGACGGCGAAGGCGCACCGGCGCCAGTTCGGCCTGCTGCTGGGGTCGCTGGCCGTGGCCACGCTGATCGGCCTGGCCGGGCCGCAGCTGCTCGGCTCGCTGGTCGACGACGTCGCGGCCGGCACCACGACCGGGCACGTCGACGTGCTGGCGGCGGCCTTCGTCGGCATCCTGCTGCTGCAGGCGGTGGCGCAGAAGGTCGCGCGGATGCGCGGCGCGGTGTTCGGCGAACTGGTGCTGGCCGAGACCCGCGAGGAGTTCGTCGGCACGGCGTTGCAGCTGCCGCTCGGCACGGTCGAGGCGGCGGGCACCGGCGACCTGCTGAGCCGGGCCACCACCGACCTCGGCCGGATCGACCACGCGGCGCGGTTCGCCGTGCCGCAGATCCTGGTCGCGGCGGTGACCGTGGTGTTCACGATCGTCGCGATGGTGCTGACGTCGCCGCTGCTGTCGCTGGGCCTGCTGGTCGCGGTGCCGCTGCTGGTGCCGGTGAACTTCTGGTACCAGCGGCGGATCCCGTCGGTCATGCAGTGGATGCTCGACCGCTGGGCCGACCTGACCACCAGCGTCCACGAGACCGCGGAGGGCGCGCGCACGACCGAGGCGCTCGGGCTGGCCGAGCGGCGGATCGACGCCGCGTACGACGCGCTGGACCAGAGCATCTACGGCGAACGCCGGATGCGGGCGCTGCAGCTGCGCTGGCTGCCGTCGCTGGAGATCAGCTACGTGCTGCCGCTGGCGGTGATGCTGCTGCTCGGGCTGCTCGCGTACACGCGGGGCTGGGCCGGGCTGGGCGAGATCACCACGATGCTGCTGTACGTGCAGGCCATGGCGGCTCCGTTGAACGAGGCGCTGTTCTGGCTGGAGGACCTCCAGGTCGCGGCGGCCGCGGCGCGCCGGATCCTCGGCGTCCGGTCGGTCGCGGTGGAAGACGTGCCGAAGGTGACCGAGGTGCCGCGGGGGCGCGACATCGACGTCCACGACGTCCGGTTCGGCTACACGGCCGACCGGGAGGTGCTGCACGGCATCGACCTGCGGGTTCCGCGCGGCGAGCGGCTGGCGATCGTCGGGCCGTCGGGCGCGGGCAAGTCGACGCTCGGCCGGCTGCTGGCGGGCATCGCGGCGCCGTCGGCGGGCTCGGTGCGCATCGGCGGCCAGGACGTCTCGGCGCTGGCCGACGACGTGCTGCGCGGCGAGGTGCTGCTGCTCACCCAGGAGCACCACGTGTTCTCGGGGACGCTGCGGCAGAACCTGGCCCTGCCGGCCCGCCGCGCGGGTGGCGACTGGACGGACGAGGAGCTGACGGCGGCGCTGGCGTCGGCGGGCGCCTCGGACTGGGTCGCGACGCTGCCGTCCGGGCTGGACACGAAGCTCGGGCCGGGCGAGCACCCGGTGCCGGCGGCGATCGCGCAGCAGCTGGCGCTGGCCCGGGTGGTCCTGGCGGACCCGCACACGCTGGTGCTCGACGAGGCGACGTCGCTGCTGGACACGGGCTCGGCCCGCGACCTGGAGCGGTCGCTGAACAGCGTGCTGGAGGGCCGGACGGTGATCGCGATCGCCCACCGCCTGCACACGGCCGCGGCGGCGGACCGGGTCGCGGTGGTCGAGGGCGGCCGCATCACGGAGCTGGGCCCGCACGAGGAGCTGCTGTCGGCGGGCGGCTCGTACGCCCGGCTGGTCGCGGCGGCGAGTTAGTCCGGAATGTCCGGAACGGCCGGCGTGTTGCTCCCCGGTGGATGACCATCTACCTGGGGAGTGACATGTCGTCGTTCGTGATGACCGCCGCAGAACGCGAAGAGTTCCTGAGCGGGGTGCACGTGGGCGTGCTCGCGGTGGAGCGCGCCGGCCGGGCCCCGCTGGCAGTGCCGGTTTGGTACGACTACGAACCCGGCGGCGAGCTGCTGATCTGGATGGAGCGCGACACGGTCAAGGACCGCTCGATCCGCGCGGCCGGCCGGCTGAGCCTGGTGGCCCAGGACGAGAACCCGCCGTACAGGTACGTGACGGTCGAAGGCCCGGTGGTGGCGAACGACGACCCGCCGACGCGCGAGCAGGCCCTGCGGATCGCGAAGCGCTACTGGCCGGAAGACCAGGCCACGGCGTACGTCGATTCGGCGCTGGGTCTGAATTCGGTGCTGGTCCGGGTCCGGCCGGAGAAGTGGCTGTCGAACGACCAGAGCAAGAGCTGACCGGGTCCGGGGCTGTGGACAACTCACGCCCGCAGCCCCGGAACTGTCGGTCCTCGCCGGTAGCATGGTTACCGGGGGGCCGAGGCCCGCCCTCAAGCCTTCACAAGCGCGTCCACCGCGCTGAAGAACATCCCGAGCCCGTCGTCCGACGGCCCCGTCAGCGCGTCGATCGCGTGCTCCGGGTGCGGCATCAGCCCGACGACCCGGCCGTTCTCGCTGCGGATCCCGGCGATGTCGTTGCGCGAGCCGTTCGGGTTCCCGCCGACGTACCGGAACACCACGCGGCCTTCGCCCTCGAGCTCGTCCAAAGTGGACTGCTCGGCCACGTAGCAGCCGTCGATGTTCTTCATCGGGATGAGGATCTCGGCGCCGGTTTCGTACCGGGTGGTCCACGCCGTGTCGGTGTTCTCCACCCGCAGCCACTGGTCGCGGCAGATGAAGTGCAGCCCCTGGTTGCGGATCATCGCGCCCGGCAGCAGGCCGGCCTCGCACAGGATCTGGAACCCGTTGCAGATGCCGAGCACCGGCATGCCCGCGCGCGCCGCCTCGATCACCGGCGTCATGACCGGCGCGAACCGGGCGATCACGCCCGCGCGCAGGTAGTCGCCGTACGAGAAGCCACCGGGGACGACCACGGCGTCGACGGCACGCAGGTCCTCGTCGGCGTGCCACAGCGGCACGGCCTCGCCGCCGGCGTAGCGGACCGCGCGGGCGGCGTCGCCGTCGTCCAGCGTGCCCGGGAAGGTGATGACGCCGATGCGGGCGCTCACGCGTCCACCCGCTTGATCGTCCACTGCTCGATGACCGGGTTCGCGAGGAAGCCTTCGGCGATCTTCTCCAGCGTCGCGTCGTCGACCGTGTCGTCGACCTCGATCTCGAAGTGCTTGCCCTGGCGGATTTCGGTGATCCCGGTGAACCCCAGGCGGCCGGCGGCGCCGAGCGCGGCCTGTCCCTGCGGGTCGAGGATTTCGGGCTTCGGCATGACGTCGACGACGACTCGGGCCACGGCAGGCTGCTCCTTATTCACGCAGGTCGTGGGTACCCCGCGAGCATAGTTCACCCTCTCGCCCCCCTGGCGGGGCCCACCGAAAAACCTAAACTGGCCGATGGCGCGGCGCTGCGCCATGATGAGTCGTTGACATCTCGCCAACAGGAGGCACCGTGGCCGTCCAGGAGTCCTACGACTACGTCATCGTCGGCGCCGGGAGCGCGGGCTGCGTGCTGGCGAACCGGCTGACCGAAGACCCCGCGGCGCAGGTCCTGCTCCTCGAAGCGGGCGCGGAGGACACCGCGGACGAGATCCACATCCCGGCCGCGTTCGCGTCGCTGTTCAAGACCAAGTGGGACTGGAACTACGAGACCGTCGAGCAGAAGCACACGGGCAAGTCGTTGTACTGGCCGCGTGGGAAGATGCTCGGCGGCTGCTCGTCGATCAACGCGATGATCTACATCCGCGGCAACCGCGCCGACTACGACGGCTGGCGCGATTCCCACGGCGCCGAAGGCTGGGGCTGGGACGACGTCCTGCCGTACTTCAAGCGCGCCGAGGGCAACCAGCGGCTCGGCGGGCCGCTGCACGGGACGGACGGCCCGCTGCACGTCGAGGACCGCCGGTTCACCCACGAGCTGTCGCACGCCTGGGTCGATTCGGCCGTCGCGTGGGGGCTCAAGCGCACCGACGACTTCAACGGCGAGAGCCAGGAAGGCGCCGGCCTCTACCAGGTGACGTGCAAGCGGGGCCGCCGGTGGTCGACCGCGGACGCCTACCTGCGTCCGGCGCTGTCGCGGCCGAACCTCACGGTGAAGACGGGCGCGCCCGCCACCCGGGTCGTCTTCGAGGGCACCCGCGCGGTCGGCGTGTCCTATTTGGACAAGGGCGTGGAGCGGACGGCGCGGGCTTCGGCCGAGGTCATCCTTTCGGGCGGTGCCGTCAACTCGCCGCAGCTGCTGATGGTTTCGGGTGTCGGCCCGGCCGAACACCTCCGCGAGCACGGCATCGACGTCGTCGCCGCGCTGCCCGGCGTCGGCGAAAACCTGCACGACCACCCGGCGTGCGGGATCATCTGGTCCACTCGCGGCACGACGGACCTGGTCGACGCGGCCACGGTGTTCGGACTGGCGCGGTACCAGCTGACGCGGCGCGGGCCGTTGGCGTCGAACATCGGCGAGGCGGGCGCGTTCTACCCGACGAGGGACGGCCTGCCGGCGCCGGACATGCAGATCCACGTGGTACCGACGTTGTTCTACGACAACGGGATGCGCGAACCGACGGTCCCGGGTTTCACGTCGGGGGCGACACTCGTGGACGTCGCGAGCCGCGGACGGCTGCGGCTGAAGTCGGCGAACCCGTTGTGGAAACCGGAGATCGACCCGGCCTACTACTCGGAGCCGCGTGACATGGAGACGATGATCGCGGGGTTGCGGTCGTTGATCGAGATCGGGCAGGTCGGGCCGTTGCGGCGGTTCCTGGACAAGCCGTTCCTGCCGGCGCGGCACGATCTGAGCGACTCCGAGCTGGCCGAGCACATCCGGGAGAACACGCAGACGCTCTACCACCCGGTGGGGACCTGCGCGATCGGCTCGGTCGTGGATCCGCGGCTGCGGGTGAACGGCGTCGAGAACCTGCGGGTCGTCGACGCGTCCGTGATGCCCGTGGTGCCCCGGGGCAACACGAACGCGCCGACGATCATGGTCGCGGAGAAGGCGGCCGACCTGATCCGGGGGCGGTCGGCTTAGCGCTTGCCGTGGAGGATCGTCACGAGCTTCGCCACCAGCGCATCCGTCGAGTCCTTGCGGTTGAACGACGTCAGCGTCAACGGCGCCGTGAACCGCTGCCGGGCGATCGCCTTCGTGCGGGCGAACTCGCGCAGTCCCTCCGGTCCGTGGATGCGGCCGAAGCCCGAATCGCCCACGCCGCCGAACGGCAGCGAGGCGATGCCGGCGAACGACAGCGGTGCGTTGATCGCCGTCATGCCCGTGCGCAGCTTCTCCGCCAGCTCCACCCCGCGGGACTTCGAGAACACCGTCGAGCCCAGGCCGTACTTCGTGCTGTTCGCGCGCTCGACCGCTTCGTCCATGTCGCGGACCTTCGCGATCGTCACCGTCGGGCCGAACGTCTCCTCCTTCACCGCCTCGGAGTCCTCCGGGACGTCCACCAGCACCGTCGGCTGGGCGTAGCGGTCGCCAACCGCGTCCTCGCCGCCGACGACCGCCTTGCCGCCGCGGGCCAGTGCGTCGTGGATGTGCCGCCTGATCACCGAAAGCTGGGAGGGCATCGTCACCGGGCCGTACTGGGCCGCCTCGTCGGAGCCCGCGCGGACGTCCTTGGACTTCTCGACCACCTTCGCCACGAACTCGTCGTGGACCTTCTCGTGGACGTACACCCGCTCGACGCCGATGCAGGTCTGGCCGGAGTTGGAGAACGCGCCCCACACCGTGGCGTCGGCCGCCGCGTCGAGGTCGGCGTCCGCGTCGACCAGGACCGGGTCCTTGCCGCCCGCCTCGATGACCACCGGGGTGAGCGTCTCGGCCGCCGCGGCCATGATGCGCTTGCCCGTGGCCGTCGAGCCGGTGAACGCGATCTTGTCGACACCGGCCCCCACCAGCGCCGCGCCCGTCTCGCCGAAGCCGGTGACCAGCTGCAGCACCGGCTGCTCCGGGACGATCTCGGCGAACGCGTCGACCAGCCACTTGCCGACGCCCGGCGTGTACTCGCTCGGCTTGAACACCACCGCGTTGCCGGCCGCGAGCGCGTACGCGATCGAGCCCAGCGGCGTGAACACCGGGTAGTTCCACGGGCCGATCACCCCGACCACGCCCAGCGGCTGGTACTCGACCGTCGCCGCCTGGTTCGACATCAGCAGCCCCGCGGACCGCCGGTGCTTGCCGAGCACCTTCTTCGCGTTCTTGCCCGCCCACGCGATGTGCTCGATGGCCAGGACGCTCTCCAGCTGCGCGTCGGCGATCGGCTTGCCGGTCTCGTCGCGGACCACCTGGCACAGCTGCGCCAGCCGCCGCGTGAGCACGCCCTTCCAGCCCTTGAGCCGCTCGGCGCGCCCGGCGAAACCGAGGCCCGCCCACCACTCCGCGGCGACGCGCGCCCGTTCGACAGCCGCCTTGACGTCCTCCGCGGTGTGGATCGGGTAGGTTCCGACCACCTCGTCGGTCGCCGGGCTGAGCGAGTCGAAGGTCTCGCCGACCGACGTCGGCTTCGGCTGGACGGCAGTCATCGGCGTCTCCCGTTGGTCGAGGGTCAGCCCAGGTTACGACGTTACTGACACGGTGCCAATAGCTCGTGCGGGCCTCCGCACCAGCATTGCACCGGCGATCGCCGCGGCAAAGACACCGAACAACGGCGTCACCCACAGCGGCAGGGCGCCCACCGCGAGCGACCCGAGGCCGAAGCCGCAGGCCTGCACGGTGAAGCTCAGCGAGAACCCCGCCGACCTGCGGTTCTTCGGCAACAGACACTGCAGGTTGACGGAGGTGGCGGCCACGAGCGGCCCGGTGCAGGCGCCGATCACGGCCACCGACGCGAGCAAACCGGGCCAGCCGAGATCGGCCGCGAGGGTGAGCCCGCCGGCGACGAACCCGGCGAGGAACAGCCGTGGGTCACCGGTCTTCCCGCGCCACGCGTAGAGCGCGCTGCCCACGATGCTCGCCCCGCTCAGCACGGCGATCACGACCGGCGCGGCCGTTTCCGGCGCGCCCAGCCGCTGGACCAGCGGCAGCGGCGCCACCTCGATCGTCGAGAGCAGCAGCCCGACGGTGAACGCGCAGCACAGCCACGGCAGGTAGGTGGAAAGGCGCGCCGCCGGGACGTCGGCGGCGGATTCCACCCGACCGCGGGACCCCGCGCGGCGCGGGACGAGCAGCGCCGCCGCCACGCACGCGGCGGCCATCGCGGCGAGCGGGACGAACGGGCCGGCCAGGTCGAGCAGCGCGACCAGCGCCGGACCGCCGATCAGCACGCCTTCGAGGAGCATCGCGTCGACGGAGATCGCGCGCGGCAGCAGTTCGTCGTCGACCGTGTCGGCCAGCAGCGTCCGGAAGCCGCCCGACAACGCGGCGGCCGAGACGCCGGGCAGCACGACGAGCGCGACCAGAACGGGTCCGGGAGCATCGGCGGCCAGCGCGAGGACGACGTACCCGGCGGCGGTCAGGAGCAGCAGCGCGGGCAGGCCCCGCGCGGGTCCGACGCGGTCGAGCAGCCGGCCGGCCGGAACCGCGCACACCATCTCGGCGGCGACGAAGACCGACATCAGCACGCCACCCAGCCGGTACGAACCGGTCGTGGCGGTGGTCAGCAGGGTGAACGCGAGCGGCGCCATGGTCGCCGGGAGCCGGGCGAACTGCACGCCCGCCGACCAGCGCCAGTACGCGCGATGGGTGAACAACGACATGTCGCCACGCTCTCCCGGCGCGCCGCCGCGGCATACTGATTCGGGTGATAGCGAATCAGCCGTGATCGAGCTGGCCCTGACCGCGGCCGGAAGCCAACGCGTCCGCTTCGCGATCTCGCCGCTGGAGGAAGTCCTGGGCGCGGTCCAGACGCTGCTGGGCATCCGGCGGCACCCCGCGCCGCTGCCGTGGCTGTCCGGCGTGCCCGACGTGCCCGAGCTGACGGCGGTGCTGAGCGCGCGGCACTACATCACCGAGTTCCTCAGCCCGCCGCCGGACGGTCCCGAGACGACCGCCGAAGCGCAGCTGGCGGTGGTTCGCGCGACCCCGCCGTCGCAGGTCGCGCTGGAGCTGGGCATGGTCGACGCGGACCTGTCCGGCCTGCCGTCCGATCCGGCGGAAGCCCGCGACCTGCTGGCCGGCCAGCTGGAGACGGTGTGGCAGGCGGTGCTGGCCCCGCAGTGGCCACGCCTGCGCGAACTGCTCGCGGCGGACATCGCGCACCGGACGCGGCGGCTGGGCTTGGGCGGGCTCGCGGCGATGCTGGCGGAGCTCCACCCGCGCGTCCGGCTGTCGGGGACGTCGGTGCTGGTCGACGTCCGCGCCCGGGAGCGGCTGCCGATCGACTCGCGCGGGTTGCTGCTGATCCCGGCGGTGTTCGCGTGGCCGAACGTCGGGGTGGTGACGGTGCCGCCGTGGCAGGTTTCGCTGCTGTACCCGGCTCGCGGAGTGGCTTCGCTGTCGACTTCGTCCGCCGCGCCACCGGAGCCGCTGGTGGAGGTGCTCGGCCGGACACGGGCGCTGGTGCTGGCCACGCTCGACGCACCCGCGGCGACGACCGACCTGGCCCACCGGCACGGGCTGGCGCCGGCGACGGTGTCGGCGCACCTCACGGCGTTGCGGGGAGCGGGATTGCTGGCTTCGGAGCGGCGCGGGCACCGGGTGCTGTACCGGCGCACGGAACTCGGCGACGCGTTGCTCACGGGCAGACTGTGACGGGTGAACAGAACAGTCACTTGGGAAGGCTTCTACAACACCAGGGACCTCGGTGGCCTGCCGACGCGGTCGGGCCGCACCACCCGCCGCGGTGCGTTCTTCAGGGCGGCCGACCTCCGGTTCGTGACCGCCGCGGGGTGGGCCCGAGCTCGGGAGTCCGGCGTCCGGACCGTCATCGACCTGCGCAACCCCGACGAGATCCGGCCGGCGGCGAACACCCCGACGGCGCTGGCGGGTTCCGCGCAGTTCGCCGCCGCGGACGGCCCGGCCACCCCGGCGGACGTCGACCGCGTCGAGGTTCCCCTCGACGACATCGACGACCTCGAGTTCTGGCGGTACGTCAACGGCGAGCGGCTGAACGGCTCCCCGCTCTACTACCCGGTCTTCCTCGAACGGAAGGCCGAGCGCTGCGCCGCCGTCATCGAGGCGATCGCCCGGTCCGCACCCGGCGGCGTCCTGTTCCACTGCGGCGGCGGGCGCGACCGGACCGGTCTCGTCGCGCTCCTGCTGCTGGCGCTGGCCGACGTCGAGGTGGACGCCATCGCCGCGGACTACGACCTGTCCACCGAAGCCCTGAGACCGCTGTACGCCGCGATGGGCGCCGAAGACCAGGGGCCGGCCATCGCGGCGGTCCTCGCGGAGCGGGGCACCACGACCGCGGCGGCCGTCCGAGCCACGCTCGACGGGCTCGACGTCGAGCAGTACCTCCTCGACGCCGGAGTCGACGGCCGGGACCTCGACGACGTCCGGCACCGATTGACGCACCAGGACTAGGCTGGAAAACGACCACCCGCGAAGGAGAACCACCGATGCGTATCGTCCATTTCGGACACGCCTGCCTGTTGCTGGAGACCGCTTCCGAGCGGATCCTGATCGACCCCGGCACCTTCTCCACCGGCTTCGAGGGGGAGCGGGAGCTGTCCGCCGTGCTGGTCACGCACCAGCACTTCGACCACCTCGACGTCGAACGGCTGCCGAAGCTCCTCGAAGCCAACCCCGGCGCCAAGCTGATCGTCGATCCCGGGTCCGCACCCGAGATCGAGAAGCTCGGCCTCGAATTCGACGTCGCCGATGTGGGGAACGCCTTCACCGTCGGGGACACCTCGATCAAGGCCGTCGGCGGGGAGCACGCCGTCATCCACGCCGACATCCCCGTCATCCCGAACATCGGGTACGTCTTCGACGACGGCGCCTTCTTCCACCCCGGCGACTCGTTCTTCGTGCCGGAGCAGCAGATCGACGTGCTCGGGCTGCCCACCGGCGCCCCGTGGCTGAAGGCCGGGGAAGCCGTCGACTACCTGCGGGCCGTCGCGCCGCGGGTGGCCGTGCCCATCCACGAAGCCGTGCTCGCCAACCCGGCCATGCACTACGGCCTCTTCGGGAACCTCGCGCCCGAAGGCACCGAGGTCAAGGTGCTGGAACGGGCCGAGCCGGCGAAGTTCTAGCCAGGCGGACCGTCAGGCCGCGACCGCGCGCAGCGAGCCGTAGGTCGCGCCGAACGCGCGGTTCTCCAGAGCCACGTCCACCGCGTCGAGCAACGCCTGGCGAAGGCCGGGGCGGGTCAGGTCCGGGGCTTCGACCCCCAGCCGGACCAGGCCGCCCCGGCGGGCCGCCCGCGCCGCCGCCAGTACCAGCGCGAAGCAGCGCACCGTCTCCGTGCGGTGTGACTGGCTGGTGAACTCCTGGACCCGCGCCCGGCGCACCTCGCCGGTCACCAGGTCCCGGACCGCACCGAGGTCCGCGCACAGCCGGAACCCGTGCTCGGCCAGGGCCTGCAGCGTGCCCTGGGAGGCGATCCAGCGCGGGGGTGCGAAGCCGTCGACGGACAACCCCGCGCGGTCCAGCGCGGCCCTCGCGGCGATCAGCCGCAGGCGGGCCTCGTGGGCGGGCAGTGTCGCGAACTCCGCCCGTTTGCCCAGGTACACCGTGCGGTGCGTGGGCGTGACGGTGTGGTCGTAGCCGTGCAGCAGCACGGAATCACCGCCGCGGGCGCGGGTGCGCACCCACTCCGTCACCGGGCCTTCGCCGGTGCGGGCGGCGTACAGCAGCGAGAGCGGCACCTTGCGGCGGTCGAGCTCGGCCGCGAGGTCGGCGCACCGGTGCAGCGTGCGCGGGGTGATTCCCGACAGCGAAACCAGCAAGCGAGCGTCCACGACCACCATTGGCCCGCACGCGCCTGAAACTCTCGTGAACTGCGCAGAACGGGCGGACGACCGTTGCCGGAAGGGTTAAACGCCCTCGCGCAGGCGCTTCACGGCCACCGCGATCCGGCCACGGAGATCGGGGTCGGCGACCTGGCCGTCGGCGACGTCCGCGCGCGCGACCGGGATCCGCGCACACGCCTCCTCGACGATCTTCGCGCCCGCGTACGTCAGAACCTTGCGCAGCGAGTCGTGCGCGTCCCGGCCGCCGGTGGGTGCCGCGACCGAGGACGCGTTGATCCACGCCACCGGCTTGCCGTACAACTCGCCGCCGCCGACCGTCCAGTCGAGGAGGTTCTTGAACGAGCCCGGCAGGCCGCCCGCGTACTCCGGCGTGCAGATCAGGACCGCGTCGGCCTCCCGCAGCGCGGCACGCAGCGACGCCACCTCGGGGTGCAGCGGATCGCGGTCGTCATCGGGGTTGAAGGGCGGCAGATCGGCAAGGCCGGTGTACGTCTTGCTCGCGGTGAGGGTCGCGACGGTCCCCAGCACCGCCGCATTGCCCGAGCCGGCTCGCAGGCTGCCGCAGATCAGCAGGATCACGAAGCCAGTCTGCCAGCGAAAGCCCGGTGATGCGCCGGTACGCCTCGAGGTACCGGTCGCGGGTCGCCGTCACCACCTCGGGTGGCAACGGCGGCAGCGGGGACACGCAGTCCCAGCCGGACGCCGGGTCGACCAGCCAGTCGCGCACGTGCTGCTTGTCGAACGACGGCTGCGGGACGCCGGGCTGGTGGCCGTCGGCGAGCCAGTAGCGGGCCGAATCCGGCGTCAGCAGCTCGTCGGCGAGCACGAGGCCGCCACCGGCACCGATGCCGAATTCGAACTTCGTGTCGGCCAGCAGCAGGCCCTGCTCCGCCGCGCGCGCGGCACCCCGGCGGTACAGCTCCAGCGACGCCTCCCGGACCTCCTCGGCGAGCGCGCGGCCGAGCACCGAGACGCACGTGCCGAAGTCGATGTTCTCGTCCTTTTCACCCGGACGCGCCTTGGTGGACGGCGTGAAGATCGGCTCGGGCAGCCGCGCCGATTCGGCCAGGCCGGGCGGCAGCGCCAGCCCGCACACCGCCCCCCACCGGCGGTAGTCGGCGTAGCCGCGGCCGGTGAGGTAGCCGCGGACGACCGCCTCCACCGGCAGCATGTCGAGCCGCTCGACCAGCAGCGCGCGGCCGCGGACGGACGCGGGAACGCCCGGCCCGTCGCAGGCCACGAGGTGGTTCGGGAGGACGTCGGCGAGCTCGCGGAACCAGAACACGCTCATCGCGGTGAGCACCCGGCCCTTCTCGGGGACCGAAGTCGGGAAGACGCGTTCGAAGGCGGAAATGCGGTCGGAGGCGACGATCAGCAGGTGGTCGTCGCCCACGGCGTAGAGGTCGCGGACCTTGCCCGCGGCGAGCCGTTCGAGGGCGGGGAGGGGTGTCACGCGCTGAACCCTAACGGGCACCCTCCGCCACCATGGATGATGCTGGCATGGCGTACGACTGGATCTCGGTGACCACCGACTACGGCCTGCGCGACGGCTTCGTGGCGGCCTGCCACGGCGTGATCGCGCGGCTGGCGCCCGCGGTGCGGGTGATCGACGTGACCCACGAGGTGCCGCCCCAGGACATCCGGCACGGGGCGATGGCGCTGGCCCAGACCGTCCCCTACCTGCCGGAATCGGTGCACGTGGCGGTGGTCGACCCCGGCGTCGGCACCGACCGGCTCGGCGTGGTCGTCGTCGCGGACGACGGGCTGCTGGTCGGGCCGGACAACGGCCTGCTGCTGCCGGCCGCGCAGGCGCTGGGCGGGGTCCGGGCGGCCTACGAGCTCGCGGAGCCGTCGCTGCGGCTGCCGGCGACGTCGGCGACGTTCCACGGGCGGGACGTCTTCGCGCCGGCGGCGGCGCACCTCGCGCTGGGGGTCTCGCCGTCGGACTTCGGCGACCCGGTGGCGGACCTGGTCGCGATGCCGGAGCCGTTCGTCGCCGCGTTCCCGGGGAAGCTCGTGTCGGAGGTGCTGACCGTCGACCACTTCGGCAACGTCCAGCTGGCCGCGACCCCGGCGGACCTCGAGCTCTCGGGCCTGTCGGGCGCGGTTTCCGTGCACAGCGAGCGCGTGGCGGTGACCACGGTCCTCGGGCGGACCTTCGCCGACGTGCCCGCCGGTGCTTCGGTGCTCTACACGGACTCGGCCGGACGGCTCGCCGTCGCGGTCAACGGCGGTTCCGCGGCCGCCGTGCTCGGGCTCGGACCGGCCCAGGAGTGCACGATCACCTCGTCGCCGACGGCGACCTGACCCGGCCGCAGCACCGCGGCCTTCATCCCGAAGACGACACCGCCGCGCGGGTCACGCCGGTAGGTCGCGAGGGTGCGGATCGGCTCGGGGCCGGCCTTCGCGCCGGTCTCCTGGTCGATCATCGGGACCGTGCAGCGGACGCACCTCTCGGCGTACCCGAACCTCGCCGTGCCGGCGGTCAGCTCGCGGGCTTCGTCTTCGCGGTGGGGTTCGGCCCAGCCGGCGAGGACGATGTTGGGCCGGAAGCGGTCCATCGGGACGGGTTCGCCTCCCCCGGCGGCGATCCGCTCGTTCAGCGCGTCCAAAGAGGACTCCGAGGCGATGAGCAGGGCGTGCGCGTCGCCGAAGGCGGCCACGCCGGGGAACTCACCGCCGCTGACGCGGTGGTGGTCCGGTGTGACGCCGATCAGTTCGGCCGGCCGGCCGAGCAGGTCCGAGAACCACTCATCGGCCGTGGGGTCCTGCTGGACGCCTTCGCCGTGCCAGGCGAGCATCGACACCGGGCGGCGCGGGCCGTCGCGCCGGATGGCGAAGACGACGTCTTCGCGGCCGGGGGCGGACAGCGCGAGCCGGTCGCCGAGCACCCGCGGCCGGACGGCCGCCATGACCGGGTGCTGCCGCTGGGTGAGGATGTCCCCGTCCGGCGTGATGACCTGGAAGACGCGGTCGTGCGCCAGCCCGGTTTCGGTCACCTCGGCGGACGGTACGTCGGTGCCCGCGCAGGACTTGACCGGGTAATGGGTCAGCCGAGCGATTCTCGCCATCTCCGCAGGTTACCCGGGCCGCGGCCGTCGAAGCGTCTCCTTTCAGAGGACCTGCGAGAGGAACTGCTGCAGGCGGGGGCTCTGCGGCTCGTCGAAGATCTCGGCCGGGGTGCCCTGCTCCACGATCCGGCCCGCGTCCATGAACGCCACCTCGTCCGCCACGCTGCGCGCGAAACCCATCTCGTGGGTGACCACGATCAGGGTCAACCCCCGCGAGGCCAGCCCCGCCATCAGGTTCAGCACGCCCTTGACCAGCTCCGGGTCGAGGGCGCTGGTGGCCTCGTCGAAGAGCATCACCTCGGGGTCCATCGCCAGCGCCCGGGCGATCGCCACCCGCTGCTGCTGGCCGCCCGACAACGCGCTCGGCCGGTACGGCGCCTTGTCCGCCAGGCCGACGTCCGCCAGGCGGGCGCGGGCGATCGCCGAGGCCTCCTCCTTGCTGAGCTTCTTCACGCTGCGCAGCGGCAGCACGATGTTGTCCAGCACGCTCCGGTGGCCGAAGAGGTTGAAGTGCTGGAACACCATGCCGACGCGCTGGCGCAGCGCGTCCGGGTCGGCCTTGATCACCGATTCGCCGTCGAGCAGCAGGTCACCGGAATCGGGCTCCTGCAAGCGGTTCACGCAGCGCAGGAGCGTCGACTTGCCCGAGCCGGACGGGCCGATGACGCACGTCGTCTTGCCGCTCTCCACGCGCAGATCCACTCCGCGCAGGACTTCGAGCGTGCCGAAGCTGACGTGGATGTCCCGCAGCTCCACACTGGACGAACGCACCGCCGTCTTCACGAGGGGACCTTTCCGCTGGCGATCAGGTCCAGCTCGTCTCCGCCGCCCGGCTCGTCGACGCGCACCTTGCGGCCGGTCCGGAGCTTCTTGTCGATGTAGTTGACCAGGTGCGTCAGCGGCACGGTGATCACCAGGAAGAACACGCCGGCGGCGACCAGCGGCGACAGGTTGCCGGTGTTCGCCGCGAGGTCCTGGCCGATCCGGAACAGCTCGCGCTGCCCGGACAGCAGCCCGAGCACGTAGACGAGGCTGGAGTCCTTGACCAGTGCGATGAACTGGTTCACCAGCGCCGGCAGCACCCGCCGGACGCCCTGCGGGATGATCACCAGCAGCATCGACTTGGTGTAGCTCATCCCGAGCGCCCGGCTGGCCTCCATCTGCCCCTTGTCGACGCTCTGGATGCCGGAGCGGAAGATCTCGCCGATGTAGGCGGCGGCGATCAGGGACAGCGCCAGGATGCCCATCGGGTACGGGTTCGTGCCGACGACGTCCCGCGCGAGCGTGCCGAGCCCCTGGCCGATCAGCAGGATCGTCAGGATGGCCGGCAGCCCGCGGAAGACGTCGGTGTAGACGCGCGCGGGCCAGCGCAGCCACCACTTGGTGGACAGGCCCATCACGGCCAGCACCATGCCGAGCACGGTACCGATCAGCGCCGAGGACACCGACAGGATCAGTGTGTTGAGCAGGCCGGTCTTCAGCATATCCGGCAGGACCTGGGAGATGTAGTCCCAGTTCAGGAACGTGTTGACGAAATCGTCCATGGGGGACTACTGCCCCGGCTTGAACTCGGCGGGCACGGGTGCGGTGGGCTCGAACTGGTCGTGCACCTTGACCCAGGTGCCGTCCGCGATGACCTTCTTCAGGCCGTCGTTGATCTTGTTGATCAGGTCCGTGTTGCCCTTCTTGAAGGCGAACCCGTGCGGGATGGTCGTGGTGATCGCCTTGGTCACCTTGAGCTTCGCGTCCGGGTTGTTCTTCGCGTAGTCCTCGGCGGTGGCCTGGTCGAACACGGCACCGTCGATCGCGCCGGTCTTCAGCGCGTTGAGCGCGGCGGCGTCGTTCGGGAAGCGGACGGCCTGCGCGGTCGGCGCGTTCGTGCCGAGCCAGGTGTCCGAGACCGTGCCCTGCACGACGCCGACCCGCTTGCCCGCCAACGAGTTCTCGTCGGTGATGCCGGCGGTTTCCTTGGCTTCGATGCCGAGGGCCTGGTAGTTGTACGGCGCCGAGAAGTCGACGGTCTTCTTGCGGGCGTCGGTCTGGGAGATCGCCGAGCTGCCGATGTCGAAGGTGCCGTTGGCGACCTGGCCGAGCAGCGCCGAGAACTCCGTCGCGGCGAACTCCAGCTTCAGGCCCTCCTTGGCCGCAATGGCCTTCAGCAGCTCGTTGTCGAAGCCGGTGTAGTTGCCGTTCTCCTGGTAGGCGTTCGGCTTCGAGTCGCTGAGTGTGCCGACGCGCAGGGTCTTCCCGTCGCCGTTGTCCGAACCACCGCACGCCGTGAGGGCGGCCAGCAGGGTCGCGGCCAGCGCCGTGACCAGTGTCTTCCTCATGCTTCTCCTAACCCTGGAACCCGGCCGGCACCGGAGCGGTCGGCAGGAACTGCTGGTGCAGCTTAAGCCAGGTGCCGTCGGAGATCACCTGCTTGAGCCCGTCGTTGATCTTGCCCAGCAGTTCGGCGTTGCCCTTCTTCACCGCGAAGCCGTGCGGCACGTCCGTGACGAAGCTCTTCACGACGACCAGCTTGGCGTCCGGGTTGTCGGTGACGTTCTTCTCGGCGATGGACTGGTCGAGGATGTAGGCGTCGACCGCGCCGCTCTTCAACGCGGTCAGCGCGGCGGCGTAGTCGGGGAACCGGACGGCCTGCGCCGCCGGGACCGTGCTGGTCAGCCAGTGGTCGCCGACGGTCGCCTGTATGACGGCGACGCGCTTGCCCGCCAGTCCCTTCTCGTCGGTGACCGGCGTGCCCTGCTTCGCCTGGATGCTCATCGTCTCGAAGTCGTAGGCCGCGGAGAAGTCGACCGTCTTCTTGCGCTCGTCGGTCTGCGCGATCGCCGAGCTGGCGATGTCGAACCGGCCCGACGCGACCTGCCCGAGCAGCGCGGAGAAGTCGGTCGCGGCGAACTCCAGCTTCAGGTTCTGCTTGGCCGCGACGGCCTTCAGCAGCTCGTTGTCGAAGCCGGTGTAGTTGCCGTCCTTGAGGTAGATGTTCGGCGGCGCGTCGCTCAAGGTGCCCACGCGCAACGTCGAGGAAGCGCTGTCCGAGCCGCCGCAGGCGGTCAGCGTGAGGACGGCCGCCAGCGCGGTGACGATCAACTTCTTCATGTCACGCATCCAGGTTCTTCACGGGCAGGCCGGGGCCGCCGGGCTGCAGTTGCTTCGACAGCGGCGTGGTCTTGTAGAACTGCCCGTAGATCCGGGCGACCGTGCCGTCCGCGATGGCCTTGGCCAAGCCGTCGTTGAGCTTCTTCAGCAGGTCCGGGTTCGTCTTGGCCACCGCGAACGCCGACGGCGTGTCCTTGTCCTCGGCGGTGTACCCGAGTTCGAGCGGGACATTCGGGTTCTGGTCCAGGTACTTCTGCCCGATGTCCTGCGGCACGACCCAGCCGTCGAGCGTGCCGTTCTTCAGCTGCGCGAAGCCCGCGTTGTAGTCGGGGAAGCGGACGACCTGGGCCCCGGCGACCTTGCCCGCGAACTCGTCCTGCACCGAACCCTGGACGACGCCGAGGCGCTTCCCGCCCAGCGAAGCAACCTCCTTGAGGTTCGCGCCCTTGGCCGTGACGACCGTGGTGAAGCCGGTGTTGTAGCCGTTGGAGAAGGCGACCGTCTTCTTGCGCGCCTCGGTGCTCGAGATCGTCGAGCTGCCGATGTCGAACTTGCCGCCCGCGACGCCGGCGAGCAGGCTGGAGAACTCAGTGCCGACGAACTCGACCTCGAAGCCTTCACGCTTGGCGATGTCACGCAGCAGCTCGTTGTCGTAGCCGGTGAACCGGCCGTTTTCCAGGTAGATCGACGGCGGGGCGTCGCTCAGCGTCCCGACGCGCAGGGGCTGGCCCGCGGCCGAGGTGCCGGACCCGCCGCACGCGGCCAGGGTCAGCGTCAACGCGCCCGCGGTGACGGCCGCGGCGATTTTCGACAGCGTGGATCTCATCGCTTCTTCCAGAGGTCGGCGCGCCAAAGGCGCGAGGAAAGCACGTCAGGTCACTGGGTAGACGTCCTGACGCTCCGGTTTCGTGCGATCGAGATTAGGGATTTCGCCCGTTCGAGTGGATTCGTTCCAATCCGTGGACGCGTGCGTCAGCTCACAAGATCGGCTGCGGGACGTACCCCGCCGCGTCCGGGAAGCGCTCGAGGACCTGCGCCACGCGGTCGGCCACCTGCGCCACCTGGCGCCCGGCCGTCCCGGTGAACGAGATCCGGTCGGCGAGGAGTTTGTCCAGCTCACCACGGTCGAGCGGGATGCGCTCGTCGGCGGCGTACCGGTCGAGCAGGTCGTTCTCGGCGCGGCCTTCGCGCATCTCGAGCGCGACGGCGACCGCGTGCTCCTTGATGGCCTCGTGGGCGGTCTCACGCCCGACGCCGGCGCGGACGGACGCCATGAGCACCTTGGTCGTGGTGAGGAACGGCAGATAGCGATCGAGCTCACGCTCGATCACCGCCGGGAAGGCGCCGAACTCGGCGAGCACCGTGAGGAACGTCTCCAGCAGGCCGTCGAGCGCGAAGAACGCGTCCGGCAGCGCGACGCGGCGGACGACCGAGTCGGAGACGTCACCCTCGTTCCACTGGTCGCCGGCCAGCTCGCCGATCATCGACAGGTAGCCGCGCAGCACGACGGCCAGGCCGTTCACGCGCTCGCACGAGCGGGTGTTCATCTTGTGCGGCATGGCGGACGAGCCCACCTGGCCGGGCTTGAAGCCCTCGGTGACCAGCTCGTGGCCGGCCATCAGCCGGATCGTCTTGGCCACGCTGGACGGCGCCGCGGCGAGCTGGACCACAGTGGACAGCACGTCGAAGTCGAGCGAGCGCGGGTACACCTGGCCGACGCTGACGAACCGCCGGTTGAAGCCGAGGTGCTGCATCACGCGGTCCTCGAGCCGGTCCAAAGTGGACTCGTCGCCGAGCAGGTCGAGCATGTCCTGCGCGGTGCCGACCGGGCCCTTGATGCCGCGCAACGGGTAGCGCTCGATGAGGTTGTCGAGCCGCTCGAAGGCGACCAGCAGCTCGTCGGCCGCCGTGGCGAACCGCTTGCCGAGGGTGGTGGCCTGCGCGGCGACGTTGTGCGAGCGCCCGGCCATGACCGTGTCGGTGTGCTCGACGGCGAGGGCGGCCAGCCGCGCCAGCACGGCGGCGACGCGGGTGCGCACCAGCTCCAGCGAGCGGAGCAGCTGCAGCTGCTCGACGTTCTCGGTGAGGTCGCGCGAGGTCATGCCCTTGTGGATGTGCTCCTGCCCGGCGAGGTCGCTGAACTCCTCGATCCGCGCCTTGACGTCGTGGCGGGTGACGCGTTCGCGTTCGGCGATCGACTCCAGGTCGACGTTCTCCAGGACCCGCTCGTAGTCCTCGACCACGCCGTCGGGCACCTCGACCCCGAGGTCCTTCTGCGCCTTGAGGACGGCCAGCCAGAGCTGCCGTTCCAGGACGACCTTCTGCTCCGGGGACCAGAGCGAGACCAGCTCCGCCGAGGCGTAGCGGGCGGCGAGCACGTTCGGAATGCGGGGCTTGTCCGTCACGCCCTCACGATACCTGCGCTGGTCAGCGCGGTAGTGGCCCGGGGTTTCACCATTCGGCGAAGCCCCCGTCGTCGTGGCGCCACACCGGTGAGCGCCAGGTGTGCCCGATCTCGTCCGCCCGGCGAACGGCTTCTTCGTCCACTTCGATCCCGAGACCGGGCTTGAGCGGCCGGGCCGCGTAACCGTCCTGGAAGGCGAAGACCGACGGATCCGTGAGGTACCCGTGCTCTCGCCCCTCGTGGTAGTGCATGCCCACACTTTGTTCCTGGATCAGGAAGTTCGGCGTCGCGAAGGCGACCTGCAGCGAAGCCGCCAGGGAAATCGGCCCGAGCGGGCAGTGCGGCGCCAGGGAAGCGCCGTACAACTCGGCCAGCGCCCCGATCCGCCGCAGCTCCGAGATGCCACCCGCGTGCGACGGGTCGGGCTGGACCACCGCGACGCCGGCGTCGAGCACCGGCTTGAACTCCCAGCGCGAGTAGAGCCGCTCGCCGACCGCGATCGGCACGGTGGCCGCCTCGACGACCGCGCGCAGCGCGTCGCCCTGCGTCTCCGGCAGCACCGGCTCCTCGACGAACATCGGCTGGACGTCCTCCAGCAGCCGCACCAGCCGGCGGGCCATCGCGGGCGAGACGCGGCCGTGGAAGTCGATCGCGAGGTCGCGGTGCGGGCCAAGCGCCTCCCGCGCTTCCCACGCCCGCGCCACCGCCGCGTCGGCCTCGGCCGGTGTCGCGATCGCCGCCAGCGGGCCGGCGACGTTCATCTTCACCGCGGTGAACCCGGCCTCGACCTGGGCGGTCACGGCGTCGCGGATGCCGGACGGGCGGTCGCCGCCGACCCAGCTGTAGACCCGGACGCGGTCGCGGACCGGGCCGCCGAGCAGCTCGTGCACCGGCGCGTCGCGGACCTTGCCGGCGATGTCCCAGAGCGCCTGGTCGTAGCCGGCGAGCGCGCTGGAGAGCACCGGGCCGCCGCGGTAGAACCCGCCGCGGCGCAGCACCTGCCAGTGGTCCTCGATGCGCAGCGGGTCCTGGCCGAGGAGCAGCTCGGACAGCTCGTGCACGGCCGCGCGCACGGTCTCCGCGCGGCCCTCGACCACGGGCTCGCCCCAGCCGCTGATCCCTTCGTCCGTGCTGACCTTGAGGAACAGCCAGCGCGGCGCGACCAGGAACGTCTCGATCGCGGTGATCTTCACCGTGCCCTCGTTTCTACGCGGAATCCTTGGCGGCCGACCAGCCGCCGTCGACGGTCAGCTCGGCCCCGGTGACGAACGACGCGGCGGCCGAGAGCAGGAACGCGATCACGTCCGCGACCTCCTCCGGCCGGCCGAGGCGGCCCGCCGGCGTCGCCCGCGCGCTGCGTTCGCGGTCTTCGGGCGAGATGCGGCTCCAGGCCTCGGTGAGCACCGGTCCCGGCAGCACGGAGTTGACCCGCACCTCCGGGGCGTATTCGACGGCCAGCTGCCGGGCGAGCGCGACGAGCGCGCCTTTGCTCGCGGCGTACGCGGGGTGCCCCGGCAGGCCGAAGTGCGCGTGCACCGACGAGACCAGCACGATCGCGCCACGCCGTTCCCGCAGCGACGGCAGGCACGCCTTCACGGCCAGGTAGGCGCCGGTCAGGTTGACGTCGAGCTGGCGCTGCCACTCCGCCCGGTCGATCTCGTGCAGCGGCCCGGTGCTGGGCACGTAGGCGTTGCTCACCAGGGCGTCCACCTCGCCGATGGCCGCCCACGTCGCTTCGTCGCCCACCGAACCGCGGACCGGCGTGACGCCGTCGGGCAGCTCGGCGATATCCACGCCCAGCACGCGGTAGCCGTCCTCGATCAGCCTTCGCGCGGTCGCCGCCCCGATCCCGGACGCCGCTCCGGTCACCACCGCTGTGGGCATCGCCCCTCCCGTCCACTCTCGGTCAGAGTAATACTAATTTAAGAGGACACGGATCGGCGCTGCCGCGGATCCGGCGGACGTGCCAGGCTTGCCTCCCGGCGGAAGTGATCGCCCGGATCTGTGAGGAGCGTGTATGGCTGAGCTGGTCTTCGTCGGGTGCTACACCGGCGATGCGGGGAACGGCACCGGGATCACGACGCTTTCGCGGTCGTCGTCCGGCTCGCTGCGCGAAGTGGCTTCGCTGCCGCTGGAGTCGCCGTCATGGCTGGTGCGCCACCCCTCGCTGCCGGTGCTGTACGCGGCCAACGAGACCACCGACGGCGGCGTGACGGCGTTGGCCATCTCCCCGTCGGGTGAGCTGTCCGTGCTGGGCACGGCGGAAACGGGCGGCGCGCACCCGTGTCACCTGGCGGTGACGCCGGACGGCCGGTTCCTGTTGTGCGCCAACTACACCGGCGGCAGCGTGGCGGTGTTCTCGCTGTCTTCGTCCGGCACGCCGGAGTCCCGGACGGCGCTGGTCCGGCACAGCGGCAGCGGCCCGGTGACCGACCGCCAGGAAGCGGCGCACGTCCACATGGCGGTCCCGTCGCCGGACGGGTCCATCGTCAGCGCGGTCGACCTCGGCACGGACGAGATCCGCAGCTACACGCTGACGTCCTCGGGTTCCCTCGAGCCGCTGGCGGTGTCTTCGCTGCCGCCGGGCACGGGACCGCGTCAGCTGGTGCGCCGGCCGGGCACGGACCTGGCGTACGTCGTCGGCGAGCTGGCCGGGACGCTGGTGACGGTCCGCGAGAAGGAACCGGGCGCGTTCGAGGTGGTGGCGTCGACGCCCTCGACGTTGTCGTCCGTGCGGCCCAACCTGGTGGCGCACCTGGAGCTGGCCGACTCGCGCCTGTACGTGTCGAACCGCGGGCCGGACTGCGTGACGGAGTTCGCGCTGGACGAGGCCGCGGCGGTGGCGGACCAGCCGTGCGGCGCCAACCCGCGGCACTTCGCGCTGGTGGACGGCACCTGCTACGTGGCCGCGCAGTCGGAGGACGCGATCACGGCGTTCACGCTGACCGCGTCCGGCGAGGCGGAGCTGCGGTACTACCCGACGGGGTCACCGACGTTCGTGCTGCCGGTTTCCCTGCCTTGACGCCGGGCGCTGCCCTGTTCTCATAATGCGGTCCCGATCTGCCAGCTGAGAGGCCCTCCCTTGACCGAACACCGGCCACGCGGGTTGCACGGCCAGACCGTGGAGGCACTGGCCAGCCGGATCCTCTCCGAGGAGTGGGGTGAGGGCACCGTCCTGGACCTGCCCGCGCTGCGCGAAGAGCTCGACATCAGCCTGACCGCGCTGCGCGAAGCGCTCAAGGTCCTGGCCGCCAAGGGCATGATCGACGCCCGCCAGAAGCGCGGCACCTTCGTCCAGCCGCGCGAGAAGTGGAACATGCTCGACGCCGACGTCATGCGGTGGCAGACCGCGGCCGCCGACGATCCCGCGTTGCTCGACGAGCTCACCGAGGTCCGGGCGGTCGTCGAACCCGCCGCCGCCCGGCTCGCGGCCGGGCGCGCGTCGGAGGAGGACGTCGAGTCACTGCGGGAAGCGCTGGCCGACATGGCCGCCGCGGGCGACGACCCGGAGGCGTGCGTCCAGGCCGACCTCGCCTTCCACCGGCGGCTGATGGCGGCCACGCACAACAACTTCCTGGTGCGGATGGAACGGATCATCGCGATCGGGCTGGCCGAGCGCGACAAGCTGGTGCACGGCGCCTCGACGGCGGAAGACCCGGTGCCGAGCCACCGGAAGGTGTTCGACGCGATCGTCGCGGGCGACGCGGTCGCGGCGGAACAGGCGATGCTCACCCTCGTCACGAAGGCCGGCGAAGACTTGGAAAAGGCTCAGCGCACGCGGTAGGCCGCTCACTCGGCGAGGGCGGTCCGGAGCATCCGGGCCGCCGCCGCGCGGGGCTCCGGGTCGACCGCGATCAGGGCGTTGACGACCGCGCCGTCGACCAGGGCGACCAGCCGCTCCAGTTCGGTCGCGGTCACCGGGGTGCCCGAGCGGGCGAAGATCTCCGTCAGCAGCTCGTTGAGCTGGGCCGACAGCGTCCGCATCAGCGGCCGCAGGTACGGGCGGCGACCGGTCGCGACCAGCCGCTCGTACCGCAGCAGGACGGCTTCGGCGTCGGCCGCCGGGTCGCCGCTCTCCGGGCCGAGCAGCATGTCCAGCACCAGGTCGACGGTCGCCTGCACCCCGCGGTGGCGGGTGGCGAGCTCCTCCAGCCGCCGCCGTCCCGTGTTCAGCTCGGCGTTCGAGTGATGCTCGACGGCCGCCGTGACCAGGTCTTCCAGCGAGTCGAAGTAGTACGTCGTCGACGCGAGCGGCAGGCCGGCCCGCTCGGCCACCGCCCGGTGCCGCACGGCGTCGAACCCGCCCTCGACGAGCAGTTTCGCGGCGGCCTCGACGAGCGCGGCGCGCCGTCGCTCCCCCTTCGGGGTGGTCGCAGCAGCGGTCATGGCCGGTCATTCTGCCAATCGGGCGGACCCGGGCTCAGAAGCGGGGCGCGAGATCCCGCGCGAACCGGTCCACCTCGCCCGCGTACGGCGCCGCCGCTCCGGCCGCAGGCACGCTGACCAGCACCAGCACCCCGCCGGACGCGGTACCCACCCGGGCCGTGACCGTGCCGGCCGGCTGGGACTTGAAAACCTCCGGGATGCCCTTCGGGTACACCGCCGCGGCGACTTCGCCGCCCGGGACCGGGAACCCCGCGGACCGCGACACCGTCGAACAGGCGCCACCCGGGACGGCCTGGGCGGCGGAGACGTGGCCGGGGAGCTCGCCAGCGAGGGCGATGGCGAGCTCCCCGTCCACCTGTTCGCACCCGGAGGCGCCTTCGGCCAGCTGGCCGGTCTTCTCCTCCCCGGCACCCCCCTGCTGAGGTGGCTGGGACGAGAAGTTCGGTGACTCCCCACCGACCTGAGGACGCATCGAACCGTCCCCGGGTTGCGCGGAGCCCGGTCCCGCTTGCGCCGGCGCGGCGTTGTCGTGCGCCGCGGTCATCGACTTCGGTGTACCCCCGGAAAGCATCCCGTACGCGCCGAACCCGACGACGACCAGCGCGGCGGCGCTCACCCCGGCGGTGATCCGGTTCCGGTGGCGCACGGTCTGTCGGCGGGATTCGCGGACAACGTCGTCGCGGGTGAACGTCGGCGACGGCGCGTCCGGGGGCGCGGCGGAGAACAACGAGCGCAGTTCCTGCTCATCCATTGGTCTCCACCTCCCGTTCGAGGACCTGCCTCAGGTTCGCCAGCCCGCGGGCGGTCTGGCTCTTCACGTTGCCTTCGCTGCAGCCCAGCGCCTTCGCCGCGCCGGTCACGTCGAGCCCTTCGAAGAACCGCAGGACCAGCACCGCCCGCTGCTTGGGCGGCACTTCCTTCAACGCCGCGAGCAGGTCCTCCCTGGTCGCGACGAGGTCGTCGAGGCCGGGCGTGTCGTCCGGCGGCTCCGGCAGGGTCTCGGTCTGCCACTCCCGCCGCCACGGACGCCGTGATTCGTCGATCGACGCCCGGACGAGCGTCTTGCGGACGTAGGCGTCGGTCGCCGCGCGATCCCTGATCTTCTTCCACCTCCGGTGCAGTGCCACGAACGCCGTCTGCGCGAGGTCGTCCGCCCGGTGCCAGTCGCCGCAGAGCATGTACGCGGTCCGGCGCACGGCGTCCCGCCTGGCGGCGAAGTACTCCGCGAACTCCTGCTCGTCGCGCTGGTCCACGCGCAGTCGTGCTCCGCTCGTTCGTCGTTCGCCCGGGAGGACGGAATCAGGGGCCACCACGGTTGCACGGACCGAGCGGGTTCGACCACTCCGGGCCTCGTTGATCCCCACGACGTGGGTGTGATGTGATCGGTCCGTGACCTTCTCCCCGCCCGTACTGGACTTCCGCTCCGACACCGTCACCCGGCCGGACGAGACGATGCGGGCGGCGATGGCCTCCGCCGAGGTCGGGGACAACGTCCTCGAGCGCGACCCCACGGTCGCGGAACTGGAGGAGCGGGCGGCGCACGTCCTGGGCATGCCGGCCGCGCTCTGGGTGCCGAGCGGGACCATGGCGAACCTGATCGCGCTGAGCCTGCACCTGCAGCGCGGCGACCGCTTCCTCGCCACCCGGGGCGCGCACGTGCTGGCCAACGAGCTGGGCTCGGCGGCGTGGCTGGCCGGTGGTATGCCGGACATCCTGGAGCACGACGGCGGCCCGGGCCGTCCGTCTCCCGACGCCCTCGCAGCCGCGATCGGACAACCCGGGCCGTACTTCACATTACGGACATCTCTGCTCTGCCTTGAGAACACCCACAACGCGGCCGGCGGCGCGGTGACGCCGCCCGACGAGCACGCCCAGCTGCTGTCCGTCGCCAAGGAAGCGGGCCTGACCGTGCACCTCGACGGCGCCCGGCTGTGGCAGGCCGCGGTCGCGCTCGAAGTTCCGCCCGCCGCGCTCACCGTCGGCGTCGACACCGTCTCGGCCTGCTTCAGCAAGGGCCTCGGCGCGCCGGTCGGCTCGGTCGTCGCGGGCAGCGCGGCGTTCGTCGAACGGGCCCGCCGGATGCGGCAGATGCTCGGCGGCGGCGTCCGGCAGGGTGGCGTCCTGGCCGCGGCCTGCCTGATCGCGCTGGACCGCATCCCCGACCTGGCCGAGTCGCACGAGAACGCCCGGCGCCTGGCCGAGGGCCTGGCCGAACACGGCTGGGCGACGAACGTGCCGGACACCAACATCGTGCTGGCCCAGGTGCCCGACATCCCGACCGCGCTGGCCTGGCTCGACTCGCTCGGCATCCGCGCGGTGCCGATGGCGGGCAAGGTCCGGTTCGTCACCCACCGGGACCTGAGCGCAACCGACGTCGAAGAAGCCCTGCGCCGGATCAAGACCGGCGCGTGACGACTACTGGGGGACCGATGAACTGGATCGTGTTCGACTACGGCGACGTGCTCAGCAAGCCGAGCGCCGCCCTGCCCGACCTGGCCGCGGCGATGGGCGCACCGCTGCCGGAGTTCCTGAAGGCGTATTGGGAGTACCGCATCCCCTACGACGCCGGCAGCACGCCGCTCGAGTACTGGCAGGCGGTCGGCGACGCCGTGGGCACGCCGGTCGACCAGGCGCTGTCGGCCGAGCTGACCCGCATCGACGTCGAGGGCTGGGGTCACCTGGAACCGTCTTCGGCAGCGCTGCTCGCAGCGCTCTCCGAGGCCGGCGCGAACCTGGCGCTGCTGTCGAACGCGCCGGTCGCGTTCGGCGAATGGGTCCGCGCGCAGGACTGGGCGCGGCACTTCCGCGTGACGCTGTTCTCGGGTGACGTCCGGTGCGTCAAGCCGGACGCGAAGATCTTCCGCCTCCTGCTCGACGAGCTCGGCGCCGAGCCGGCCGACTGCCTGTTCTTCGACGACCGGGAGTCCAATGTGGAGGGAGCGCGGGCGGTCGGGCTCCGCGCCCACGTGTGGAACGGCGCCGACGCGGCCCGCGCGTGGCTGGACTGAGAAGTTCACCCGTACCGCACGGCCGCCTACCCGGCGTGATCTGCGTGTTCTAGGCTGAGCGTCCCCACACTTCACCCGGTAGGTGCGCATGGTGACGAGCGAACGACCATCGGCCCACGTCGACTTCGAGCGGCCGAGCATCCCGCGCGTCATCGACGCGCTGCTGGGCGGGCAGAACCACTACGAGCCCGATCGCGCCGCCCTGCGGCAGCTGACCACCGTCGCGCCGGAGGCCCCGGCGATGGCGCGGGAAGTGCGGCAGTGGCTGGTGCGCGCCGTCCGCTACCTGACCGAGCGGCTGGCCGTCGACCAGTTCCTCGACCTCGCGTCCGGCTTCCCCACCGCGGAGAACATCCACCAGGTGGCGCAGAAGTACAACCCGGAAGCGCACGTCGTCTACGTCGGCGCCGACCCGGTGGTGGAGGCGCACGGGCGAGCCCTGCTCGTCGACAACGACTTCACGCACATCTGCGGCACCGACCCGCTGAACCCCGGCGAGACGCTCGCCGGGGTCGGGCGGTACATCGACTTCGACCGGCCCGCCGGGCTCGTCCTGTGCGGGGTCGTCGACCACATCGCCGACCTCCAGCTGGCGCAGCAGGTGGTCAAGTCCTACGTCGGCGCACTGGCGCCGGGCTCCTACCTGCTCCTGCTGCACCCGCACAACCCGGACGACGGCTCGGACGCGGCCGCCGTCGCGACGTCCCTGCAGGACCGCTTCGGCCGCATCGGGCTGGACACGCTCTACCGGACCCGGGCCGAGATCACGTCGTTCTTCGACGGCCTCGACCTGCTCGAGCCCGGGCTGACCGCGCCGCACCTGTGGTGGCCGGACGGCCCGCGCCTGACGCCGCTGACGCCGGTCAACTGGACGGCGCTGGGCGGCGTGGCGCGGATCCCGTGACTCAGTAGCGGTTGATCCGCCGGGGGTCCTTCTTGCCGCTGGTGAGCGCCTTGTAGCCGGCCGCGCCGAGGAAGGCGATGCCACCGATGATGGCGATCCACAGGACGGCCTTGAACACGAAGCCGATCACGGCGCCCAGCACCATGAACGCCACCCAGGCGATGATCAGGCCGCCGACGATCTTCCAGAACATGGTTCCTCCGATGTTTCCCCGTGGCCCCGCCGGCCCGATGACTCGATAACCCCACAGTGCCACCTGGCGCGGCGAAACTCCCCTCCGAAGGGCAACGTTCGGGGTTTATTCAGGGTTCCCCCTGGCCAGCCAGGCTCCCAGCCGCCGGACCCCTTCGTCGATGTCCTCGGCGCTGCCGGCGAAGGAGAACCGGACGTACTTGCCGCCGTCGACCGGGTCGAAGTCGACGCCGGGGGTGATGGCGAGCCCGGTGTCGGCGAGCAACCGCTGGCACCAGCTCAGGCTGTCCTGGGTGTAGGCGCTGACGTCGGCGTAGGCGTAGAAGGCGCCGTCGGCGGGAGCGAGCTTGTCGAGGCCGATGCGCTGGAGACCGGCGAAGAGGCGATCACGGTTGGCGCGGTACCGCTCGACGTGCGCGTCGGCTTCCGCGTACGCCTCGGGCGTGAAGGCGGCGAGGGCCGCGTACTGCGACACCGCGGGCGGGCAGATGGTGAAGTTGCCGGTCAGGACGTCGATCGCGCGGTGCAGCCGCTGTGGGGCGAGCATCCAGCCGAGCCGCCAGCCTGTCATCGCGAAGTACTTCGAGAAGCTGCCGAGCACGATCGGCTCCCGGCCGTACTGCCACGCGCAGTCGAGCTCGGCGCCGTAGGAGATGCCGTGGTAGATCTCGTCGCTGATCAGCTGGACGCCGTGCGACGAGCACCACCCGGTGATGGCGGCCAGTTCCCCGGGCGGCAGCACGGTGCCGGTGGGGTTGCTCGGGCTGGCGACGATCAGGCCGTCGATCGGGCCGAGCTCGTCGAGCAGGGCCACCGTGGGCTGGAAGTTCGTCTCGGCGGTGGTGGCGAACTCGACGACCTCGCAGCCCAGGACGGAGAGCAGGTTGCGGTAGGCGGGGTAACCGGGCCGCGCCATCGCGACCTTGGCGCCGGGATCGAAGGCGCTGAGGAAGGCGAGCAGGAAGCCACCGGACGACCCGGTGGTCAGGACGACGTCGTGCGCCTGGACGTCGACGTCGTACCGCTGCCGGTAGTGCCCGGCCACGGCCTCGCGCAGTTCGGGGATGCCGAGCTGTTCGGTGTAGCCGAGGGTGCTCTGCTGGAGCGCCTCTTGGGCGGCCTCGAGCACGGGCTTCGGCGCGGGCGCGGACGGCTGCCCGGCCGCGAGCGACACGAGATCACCGTGACTGCGCTGCCGGGCCCCGGCCGCGGAGAGGACGTCCATGACGTGGAAGGGCGGCACGCCGGCCCGCAGCGCGGGCCCGGCGAATGCTCCGAGGTCGGCCATGGGGCCAGGCTAGTAGCCGCGGTAGGCACCCCCGTGGGCCATGGCCTTGATGCCCGGGACGTTGTCGAGGCTGCCGTACCGGTCGAAGGAGTACCGCACGCCGGCGATGATGTTGTCGACCGGGTTGTAGATGTTGTCGTGCCCGGGGAGCTTGTGGGCGTTGAACGTGGAGTCGATGCACTGCATGAGCCCCTTGGACGGGTGCCCGGCGGCGGCGTTCGAATCCCAGTTGTTGATGGCGTTGGGGTTTCCGCCGGATTCGTGCTGGATGATCGCCCAGATCTTCGGGATGTCCGCGTCCGTCACCGGGATACCGGCGGCCTGGAGCGCCTTCATGGCCTCCTGGATCCACTGCTGGACGTTCCCCGGCGGCGGCGAGGAAGGCGGGCCGCCGCTCGGGCCGAGGCCGCCGCCACCGCCACCTCCGCCGCCCCCACCACCACCGCCGCCGCCTCCGCCGCCGTGGTGGGAGGAGCCGTTGCTGTGGATGCCGCCGGTGCTCTTGGGGGCCGACGCCGAACTGCTCGGCAGCGGGACCTGGTCGTAGCCGCCCTCGATCTGCTGGGACATCAGCTTCTGCGACGCCTTGATCGCCGTGTCGGCCTGGGTCTGCAGGCCGGTGACGTCGCCGTCGAAGCCGGCCGTGATGTTGTGGATGTCGGTCTTCGCGGTGGCCAGGATCTCGTCGGCGCTGGGGCTGGGGCCCGGCTTGCCTTCGTCGTGGGCCTTCTTCGCCGCGGCCAGCGCGTTGTTGATCTGGGTTTCGGCCGTGGCGTTGCGCTCGTTGACCGCCTTTTCCGCGGCGAGCTGCTTGTCCCCGACGTTCTTCTTGATCTGTTCGAGGGACTTCGCGAGGTCGTCGAGGTCCTTGGCGACGTCCTCGAGGTGGGTCTGCACCTTGGTCCCGGCGTCGCGGACCTGGCGGACGTACCTGAAGAACTCGTCGGCCGCGGGACCGGCCCACACCTGTGCGTCGAGTGCGTCGGTGGAGCTCTTCAGGGAGGCGTTGTGGTCACCGGCGTTCTTGCCCGCCTCGCGGAATTGCGCGGCCGCCGCGGTGATTTTTCCCAAATCGACCTTTTCGACCTGGTCGACCTTCTTCATGAAGGCGTCCCAATTGTCCGGCGTTCCGGCGCCGACCGCGTTCAATCCCACTCTGGTGCCCCCAGGCTCACTTGTCGACGTGCAGTTTCAGGTCGCTCGCGCCGACCTGGTCGGTTTCGGCGATCAGGCCGGCGGCCTTGCGCATGGCGAACCCGAGCGCCTCCATGTGCTTGCCCGCGGCGTCGAACTGGTTGTGCACGCCGTCCTTGAACTTGCCGACCGCGCCGTGCGCGTCGCCGGTGGAGTCCATGCCGCCGAAGGGGCTTTCCTTCTCGTGGTCCAGACCGGTGACCTTCTGCTTGGACTTCTCGAACTCGTCCTTCAGCTTCTCCACCTGGCGGGCCGCGATGGCCATCGACTCCGGGTCGTAGACAGGCACGGTTCGTCATCCCCTTCGGAAACTTGTCTCCGCCTGCTCAGACGTCGTCATGACCAGGACGGTTCCCGCGCTTACTTTATGACTTCCCGAGGAGCGCGCGTACGGTTCCCGGTCAACTTCCACCCGGCGGGGATCAGGCCTCCGCCACCAGTTCGCGGATCCGGGTCGCGAGCAGGGCGTTGTCTGCCGGGGTGACCGTGGCCCACTCGCGGCCGTCGCCGTCGCGGCCCACTTGGAACAGGTAGCGGCCCGCGTCCGTGTCGAAGAACGCCACCACCCGGTCCGCGCGGTGCACCACGCCGTCGCGCGAGGTGCGTTCCGCGCCGAACTGGCCGCGGGCCTCCTGGCCGAGCAGCATGCCCGAGAGCTCCTGGGCCTGGAACAACGGGATCCCGCGGTCTTCCAGCGCCGTGACCAGTGCCTTCGCGTCGCCCTTCGCCGCCGCGTCGGCGGCTTTCACGACGTCGTAGGGCAGGCTGACCGTCTGGCCGATGCCCGGGCCCAGGTCGCCGGCCACCGAGACCGCCGCTTCCGCCAGGCCGTCCTCGGTGGCCGGGATGAGCCAGACCTCGCCGTTGTCCACCACCGCCAGCACCGCCTGGCCGCGCAGGCTGACCGCGCGGCCGCGGATCTCGCGTTCCGCCCACACCCACACGTCGATCGCGGACTGCGGGCGCGCCAGCAGGTGCAGCAGGTCGGCGAGCTCGCCGGACACCCGCCGGTTGCGGGCCAGGCGCCGCTCGCTCAGCGACGCCCAGGCCGACTCGACCAGCTCGAGCCGCTCGGTGCGGGTGGTTCCCTCGCTCGGCACGTCCAGCGCGACGTGCCGACGGGGCAGATCGAAGGACTCCCAGAGCACGTCGAACTCCAGGGCCGACAGGACGAGCGACACGGTCAGCGCCCGTCCCGGCCGTGGTCGCCGAGCACGTCGGGGGAAACCATCCGCTGGTCGGCGAACAGGTCCTGGTCGTCGACGCCGTAGCGGCGGACGTGCTCGGCGTCCTCCTCCTGCGGGGCCGCCTCGGACAGGAACCTCGTCTCGCCGGGCTTCTGCTTCGGGCTGATCTGCTCCGACTTGCGCAGGGCGACGGCTTCCTCCTCGGGCAGCTCGCCGACCGGCAACGGCCGTACCGGGCCCTTCGGCTGGTTCCTCTCGCGCCGCTCACGCTCTTTGTCGCCGCTCAACGCGCCGCCTGCCACGCCGGCGCCGACCGCCGCCGCGCCCGCGCCGATGTCGCCGGGGGTCGCGCCGGGCTTCACCGTGAAGCCGCGTTCGCCCGTGAACTGGCCGGGCTGGAGCGGGGCCTGCGGCATCGCGCCGACCGTGCGGCCCTTGGCCAGCAAGCCGTCCGGCCCGCGGCCGGCCGAGCTGTCGATGCCGGTCGCGCCACCGGGCGCGCCGCCGCCCCCGCCGCCGAGCGACTTGATCGGCGCCGTCGCCGGGGCCGAGCCGGGCGGCAGCGCGCCGGGCGCACCCGGCGGGCAGAACGGCTCGCCCGGGTTCCCGGCACCCGGGCCGGGGGTGAAGCGGCCGGGCTGTTCGCCGGCCGGGCCGCGGCCGGGGGTGTGGCCCGGGGTGTGGACCCAGCCCGGGCCGGGCTGGGAGGCCGGCGGCTTCGCGCCCGACGGCGTCGTCGACGAACTCGGCGTCGTGTGCTGGACGGGCGGCGCGCCGGCCGAGGCCGAGGCGGCGCTGGTCTGGCGCGGCGCCTGCCGCGGTGCGGAGCGGGCGGGCTGCTGCTGGGCCGCTACACCGTAGACCGGGGTCGGCGGATCGGCGTGCACGGTGTGGGACACCGGCTGCACCACCGGCGGCTCGACGCGCACCGACCGGACCTTGTCCGAAGCCGGCTTCACGCCGCCGTCCGGCGTCACCGCGACCGCGGCGCCGGCGACGTCCAGCACGCCCGTCGTGACGCCGGGGGCGGCCAGCTTCAGCGACTCCGGGTCCGACAGCGCCTGCGTCGAGAGCAGGTTCGTGCCGCTCTGCTGCGCGTACTCGTTCAGTGCCTGCTGCGCCTGGGCCTTGGCGTCGTTCGCGGCCTCGACCTGCCGGGCGTGGTCGGTCTCGAAGCCGATGAGGCTCATCAGCACGCCGTCGGTGAGAGTGAAGCCGCCCGCGCCCTTCCGGACCGTCTCGGCGTCCGGCAGCTTGTACTTCGTCCGGTTGAACGCCTCGCCCTGCTCGAACACCATTTCCGCGGCGTGCGCGACCTTCGTGGTGGCGTCCTGGGAGAAGCCGGCCTGCTCGGTGAGCACCTGGCTGGCCGCGCCCCCGGCCTGGCTCTTCCATTCGACGCCGAGTTCGAGCAGCTGCGCGCGCAGCGTCTCGTCGGTGTGGGCGAGCGCGGTCGCGACGGCCTTCAGCGCGTCGACGGCGGTGCCGATGCTGCCGGTGCCGTCGCCGTTGATCATCCGCGTGATCTGGTCGGCGATCGCGGTGTTGGTCCAGCCGTCGAACCGGTGGTTCTGGATCCCGGCCGCGAGCTCGGAGAATTCCACGCGCCCTCCCTAGTTGCGTGCTTTCAGGGTCTGCAACGCCAGGTCGGCGGCGTGCGCCGACATGTCGCACAGCTGCGGCCGCGTGAGCCGGCCGCGGGTGATGGCGAAGGTCTGGACGGCCAGCGTCTGTCCCTTCGCGACGCCGACGAGCGTCTCGCAGTCGGCCGGGTCGCCGGCCGCGCGGTAGTTCGTCAGCGCCGGGTAGCCACCGATGGTCTTCGGCTCGGTGGTCATGCTGTTCTTCTTGCGGGATCCGGTGATCCACTGGTCGAGGTCCGCCGGCACGGCCCGCACGTGGTAGGAGTGCACGGGCTCGGCGCCGTCGGCGTCGAACACGCACACCGGGCCGTCCTGCTCCGGAGCCGTGCGCGGGACGCTGGTGATCTTGAGTGCGTCGAGCTGCACCTGCGGGAAGATCTCGCACAGGTTGACGCCTTGCAGCGACAGGTCGGCGGGCCGTTGCGGCAGCTGGGCGGCCTTGGCGCTCTGCGACGCGGCCGTGGCGGCCGTCTCGACGGGGTACGGCGTGCCTTCGGTGCCCGCGGAGCAGCCGGCGAGCGCCGCCATCGCGAGCACGCTTCCGGCGATCCCGTTACGCACCGTGCTTGCCGCGGTCACCGAACACCGCCGCCTTCTCCTCTTCGCTGACCTTGTAGTCCTTCGCGGCTGTGCGCAGCTGCTCGACCAGGCGCTTGAGGCCGGCGACGTACTCGCGGACCTGCCCGGCGTAGGAACGGTCGCCGTCGGCGATCAGGGTGTTCCAGGCCTGGATCGACTGCGTGCTGATCACGTCGGCGGACGGCGCGTCGATCCGCAGCTGCCCGAGCCGGGTCAGCAGCTGGTCTTCGAGGGCGTTGGCCTGCTCTTCGACGATCCGGGCGACGTCGAGGAGCTTGTCCGGGTGGACCAGGACGTCCGCGGCCGCCGGCGCCACGGGGACGGCTGAGCTGAGGTCATACGAGGGTCCGGGTGGCGGAGCCCCCGGCCCGGGGCGAAGCCCCGGAACAACGCTGTCGTACGAGGGTCCTGACATGCTCTCCCCTGACGTCATACGGACAGTGACCGGCCGGCTCCCGTCGAGGCTACCAACGCGGACGTGACAGCAGCCTGAGTTTGGACGAAGAGCGGGCCCGGCCGGTTCCCCCGATCCGTGGAATCAGGCGCGCTGTTTCGCCGTCGGGGCGCCGACCTCGCCGTTCGCCGCCTTCAGCGCGATGTCCGTGCGGTGGTGGGAGCCCGCGAGGTGGACCTTGCCGACGGTTTCGTACGCGTGCTTGCGCGCCGACTTGAGCGTCTTGCCGGTGCCGACGACCGAGAGCACGCGGCCGCCGGAGGAGACGACGGCGCCGTCGTCCCGGCGCCGGGTGCCGGCGTGCAGGACGCCTTCCAGCTCGGCCCCGGTGATGACGTCCCCGGTCCGCGGCTTGCCCGGGTAGCCGTCGGCGGCGATGACGACGGTGACCGCCGCGCCGCCCGACCACTCCAGCGGCGGGTGCTCGGCGAGCTTGCCGGTGGCGGTGGCGTGCATGAGGCCGGCGATCGGCGTGCGCAGCAGGGCCAGCACGACCTGCGTCTCCGGGTCGCCGAAGCGGCAGTTGAACTCGATGACCTGCGGGCCGTCGGAGGTCAGCGCGAGGCCGGCGTAGAGCAGGCCGGAGAACGGCGCACCGCGGTTCACCAGCTCGTCGGCGACCGGCTGGACGACCGTCTCGACCAGCTCGTCGACCAGGTTTTCGGGCGCCCACGGCAGCGGCGCGTAGGCGCCCATGCCACCGGTGTTCGGGCCGGCGTCGCCGTCGCCGACGCGCTTGAAGTCCTGCGCGGGCAGCAGCGGGACGACGGTGTTGCCGTCGACGAAGCAGAACAGCGAGGCTTCCGGTCCGTCCAAATAGGACTCGAGGAGGACCGGGTGCCCGCCGTCGAGCAGCATGATGGCGTGCTTGCGCGCGACGTCGATGTCCGGCGTGACGACGACACCCTTGCCGGCGGCCAGCCCGTCGTCCTTGACGACCCAGGTCGGCCCGAACCGGGCGAGCGCGGCATCGAGACGGGCGGGGTTGTCGACCACCTCGCACCGAGCGGTCGGCACGTTCGCGGCGGCCATGACGTCCTTCGCGAAGGCCTTCGACCCTTCGATCCGCGCGGCGGCGGCCGAGGGTCCGAAGCAGGCGATCCCGGCCTTGCGCACGGCATCGGCCACCCCGGCGACGAGCGGCACCTCGGGCCCGACGACGACGAGATCGGCCTGCCAGCTCTTGGCGAGCCCGGCAACCGCATCAGGATCGGCGGCTTCGACGCCGAGCTGCTCGGCGACGGCGGCGGTCCCGGCGTTGCCGGGCGCGCAAGCGAGGGCCGTGACGGTGGGGTCGCCGGACGCCGCGAGGACGAGTGCATGCTCACGGGCGCCGGAGCCGATTACCAGTACGCGCACGCCGCACAGCGTATCCGGCCGGGTTCGTGGGGGACATCGCGCCGTCTCCGGGGCTGGGCGGGGCCCGAATGGGGGCTGGGCCGGGGCCCGGGTGAGGGCTGGGCCGGGGCTGGGCGGGGGCCGGGCGGGGGGCTGGGCCGAGACTGGGCGGG
>NZ_JMQI01000002.1 GCF_000695625.1 Amycolatopsis rifamycinica | reverse complement strand
GTCTCCGCCTACCACTCCGCCGCCGTCCTCGTCCCCGACGCACTCGGCGCACTCGACGACGTTCAGGTCGGTCGCTGATGACCACCATGAACACGCGCACGGCGGCCCGTCCGCTCGCCGACGTCCTCGGGTGGAGCAAGGGGCTCGTCGACCCGGCGCTGCGGGCGGCCGCCGGGCGGCTGCCGGAGGCGATGCGGCGGATCGCCGCCTACCACTTCGGCTGGCAGGACGCGGCCGGCCGGCCGGCGACCGGCGACGGCGGCAAGGCGCTGCGGCCGGCGTTGGTGCTGCTGTGCGCGGAAGCCGCGGGCGGTGAGGCGGCCGACGCCGTGCCGGCCGCCGTCGCGGTCGAGCTGGTGCACAACTTCTCGCTGCTGCACGACGACGTCATGGACGGCGACGCCACCCGGCGGCACCGCGCGACGGCGTGGACGGTGTTCGGCACCGGGCCGGCGGTGCTGGCCGGGGACGCGTTGCTGAGTCTGGCGTTCGAGGTGCTGGCGCCGAGCGGGGCGGCGAACGCCCGGCTGCTGTCGGACGCGACGCTGGCGCTGCTCGAAGGCCAGGCCGCGGACCTGGACTTCGAGCAGCGCGACGACGTCACCCCCGCCGAGTGCGTGCGGATGGCGGAAGGCAAGACGGCGGCCCTGCTGGGCGCGTCCTGCACGCTCGGGGCGGCCTTCGGGCCAGCCGGTACGGACGGCTTCGGCGCGTTCGGCCGGGCGGTGGGCCTGGCGTTCCAGCACGTCGACGACCTGCTCGGCATCTGGGGCGACCCGGCCGTCACCGGCAAGCCGGTGTACTCGGACCTCCAGAACCGCAAGAAGTCACTGCCGGTGGTGACGGCCCTGAGTTCGGGCACCTCCGCCGGCGCGGACCTCGCGAAGCTCTACGCCCGGCCCGACCCCCTGGACGAGCCGGAGCTGGCCCGCGCGGCTTCCCTCGTCGAGTCCGCGGGCGGCCGCCAGTGGAGCCAGGCCCAAGCGGACGCGTTGCTGGCCAAGGCCCTGCGTGACCTCACCACGGCGGCCCCGCCTTCCCGAGCCACCGCCGAACTGTCCGCCCTGGCCCGCCTGATCACCACCCGCACCCACTGAACCCCGTACCGAAAGGGTTTCACGTGGAGTTGCCCCGTGGGGCCGGACACCTTGAATCCAGACAGTGGTCTGGAGGGAGGATGTCCTGATGTCTTCCAGGTCGAAGTATCCGGAGCAGTTCCGTCGGGATGCGATCGAGTTGGTGAACTCGAGTGATCGGCCGTTGCGGCAGATCGCTCGGGAACTCGGGGTCAACCACGAGACCCTGCGCTCGTGGGTGAACACCGCCAAGCAGGCCGCCGAGGCCGGACCGGTGGAGGACCCGGCCGAGGCCCAGGAGCTGCAGCGGTTGCGTAAGCGGGTCGCTGAGCTGGAGAAAGAGCAGGAGATCCTGCGCAAAGCGGCCGCCTATTTTGCGCGCGAGATGGATCGATGATCTACCGCTACCGGTTCATCTCCGAACACCGCGCCACCTACGGCGTGAAGCGGTTGTGCCAGGTCCTGGGCTTGCGCCGGCAAGGGTTCCATGAGTGGGTCGCCGCCGAGGCCGTCCGTGCCCGGCGGGCGGAAGCCGAAGCCGAGCTGGTCACCTTGATCGCGAAGATTCATGCTGAACACCGCAGTGCCTACGGGGTTCCGCGGATCACCGCCGAACTGCACCGCCGCGGCCATCTGGTGAACCACAAGCGGGTGGAGCGGCTCATGCGCGAACACGGCCTGGCCGGGATCACCCGCCGCAAACGCCGCACCCTGACCCGGCCCGCGGCCGGTCCGCTCACCCCGGCGGCTGACCTGATCCGCCGCGACTTCACCGCATCGGCGCCGGGACTGCGAATGGTCGGGGACATCACCAGCCTGCCCACCGTCGAAGGCTGGCTCTACCTGGCCACCGTCATCGACCTGCACACCCGCGAGGTCGTCGGCCACGCCATGGCCGAGCACATGCGCACCAGCCTGGTCTGCGACGCGATCAACCTCGCGACTGCCCGCGGCCTCATCCGGCCCGAGGCGGTGTTCCATTCCGACCGCGGTGTCCAGTACACCTCCGGTCAGTTCCGCACCGCGCTGGCCGAGCACTCGATCCGGGCGTCGGTGGGGCGGGTCGGGTCCTGTTATGACAACGCCGTCGCCGAAGCCTTCTTCGCCACCCTCAACACCGAGATCGGCACCGCCATCTGGCGCACCCGAGCCCAAGCCCGCCAGGATGTGTTCACCTGGCTGCGCTACTACAACCACACCAGGCTGCACTCCACCAACGGCCACAACACCCCAGCCGAAACCCGAACCAACTACGCTCAGGCCCTCGCTGCCTGAAAACCCGTGTCCGCCTCACCGGGGCAACTCCACACCCGTGACTGGAGAGGCATCACGCGTGACTGGAGAGGCATCACGCGTGATTGGCGGGGCATCACGCCGATGCCTCCTCGATCACGCGTGATGCCCGCGGGATCACGGGTGATGCCCCGGGGATCACGGATGGTGCCTGTTACTCGCCGGGGCGGGTGAGGCCGGATTTGCCGGCGCCGAGGCTCAGGACGTTCTTGTCCGTGTCGCGGAGGGCCTTGGTGACCGGGTCGGACGGCGGAGATGTCGACAAGTCGATCAAGCGGATGGGGGCTTCCAGGCGGATCAGGGTCGGGATGTACTCGGCCTTGCCGACCTTCCAGCGGTCGCCGTCGCGGACGAAGCGGAAGCGGGCCGCCACGCCCTCTTCCGTGTCGCCCTTGGGTTCGGAGTGGCGGGCGACGCTGTTGCCGAGCCCGTAGGCCACCCACTTGTCGCCGATCTTCTCGAACGGCTGGACCACGTGGGCGTGGTGGCCGATGATCAGGTCGACGTCGTCGGAGGCCAGGATCTTCTTGGCCTGCGAACGCTGTTCGGCCGTCGGCTCGTGCTGGTACTCCACGCCCCAGTGCAGGCTGGCGATGACGACCTGCGCGCCGGCCTCGCGGGCCTTGCGCGCCGCCGCCAGCACGTCGTCGACGTCGATCTGGTTGGCCAGCCACGGTTTCCCGGCCGGCACCTTGATGCCGTTGAAGCCGAAGGAGTACGACACCTGGCCGACCTTGATGCCGTGGACGTCGAGGATCAGCGGCTTCGCGGCTTCGGCGGCCGACCGCGCCGAGCCGGTGTGCCGGACGCCGACGCCGTCGAGCTTGTCCAGGGTGCGGGTGACGCCCTCGGCGCCCTGGTCGATCGTGTGGTTGGACGACGTCGAGCAGGTGTCGTAGCCGGTGTCCTTGATCGCGTCGGCGATCTCCGGCGGCGCGCTGAACGACGGGTAGCCGCTGTACGGCCCGCCTTCCGCCGCCAGCGGCGTCTCGAGGTGGCAGATCCCGAGGTCGGCGCCGGAGATCAGCGGCTTGATCCCGGCCAGCAGCGGCCGGTAGTCGATCTTCCCGCCGCCGTCGGCCTCGGCCTGCTCGGTGAGCGCCGGGTGGATCAGGACGTCACCGGTGGCGACGACGCTGAACGATCCGGTGGGGGCGGCGGCACTCGAGGAGCCCGTCTCCGGGAAGGGCGTCGGCGCCGGCCCCGGCTGCTGCGACGGGCTGCTGCAAGCGGCCGCCAGGACGGCGATTCCGGCGAGCGCTGCGACGCGGTGCTTCGTCATCGGTCTCCCTCACGTGGTCCGGCCATCCTGCCAGCCGGGCGAACCGGGCCGGGAGGGCCTCCCGATCGCCTGAAAGTTCCACCACAGTCGACAACACCGATCAGAACATTCGCACGAGACAAAACCGGACAACGCCCAGCCCAGGGGCGAAAAAATACGATAAATCACCCTGATGAGTGGCACCATGGGACTACGGAGAGTAGGTCTCGCTCCGCTAACTGCGCCTTGACGCTCCACGAACGGGTGTTTTGTAATACGAGTCACGTCGCGACTGCCCCGACCCACTCGACCTCGGCCCCCATGGGAGCACTCGATGTCCACATACCCGCACAGGTTCCGGACCTGGAGCGTTGTTGGTTGTTGTTTGATTTCCGGAGCCCTGCTGGCCTCCTGTTCCTCCGGCAAGGACACCGCGGCGCCGCAGCAGCAGGCGCCCGCCAACGGCAAGATCACCCTCTACTACCTGCAGAAACAGGGTGACCAGCAGTACTTCGTCGAGCAGGCCCAGGGCGCGCAGGAGAAGGCGAAAGAGCTCGGCGTCGAGCTCAAGGTGGTCAACCTCGGCCAGGACGCCAACAAGGCGATCACCGAGCTCGACGCCGCCGTCGCCCAAGGCGCCAACGGCGTCGCCATCGTCGTCCCCGACCAGGCCATCGGCCCGCAGGTGATCGACAAGGCCAAGAGCGCGGGCATCCCGCTGATCGCGTCCGACGACGTCATCAAGGACGGCACCGGCGCGAAGGCGCCGTTCGTCGGCTTCAACGGCAGCCAGATGGGCGACTCGGTCGGCACCGAGGCCGGGAAGCTGTTCAAGGCCGCGGGCTGGGCCGCCGCCGACACGAAGATCATCAGCGCCTTCAAGTCGGACCTGACCGTGTGCACCGACCGCGTCAACGCCGCGAAGGCCGCGTTCGCCAAGTCCGCGGGCGCCGAAGTCCCGGTGATCGACGTCGGCACCGACAACTCCCCCGTCGACGCGCAGAACCGCTCCGGCGCGGTGATCGGCTCCAACCCGGGCGTCAAGCACTGGGTCGTCTGGGGCTGCAACGACGAGAACGAGACCGGTGTCGTGACCGCGCTGGCCAACTCCGGCGTGGCGGCGAACAACATCATCGGCGTCGGGCTCGGCGCCTACCTCGACTGCAAGGACTGGGCCGCGAACAAGGACACCGGCAACAAGGCCGCGCTCTACATCTCCGGCGCCGAGGTCGGCCGCTCGGCGATCCAGGTGCTGGTCGACAAGGTGAAGAACGGCAAGGAACTGCCCGCGGAGACGATCGCCAAGACCACGATCGTCAACAAGGACAACTACAAGCAGGCCGGCGTCAACTGCACCTGACCGAACTCCCCCGCCACTTTCACGTGAAAGCTCCGCTTTGTCCCGCAAAGCGCCACTTTCACGTGAAAGTGGCGGGTTCTCCGAAGGGGCCCGCACATGTCCTCCTCTCCTCCCGCGCTCGCCGTCGAGGGCATCGGCAAGCGCTTCTCCGGCGTCACCGCCCTCGACGACGTCTCGCTGGAGTTCCGCTCCGGCGAAGTCCTGGCCCTGATGGGCGAAAACGGCGCCGGCAAGTCGACGCTGCTGCGCGTGCTGTCCGGCGACCAGGGCCCCGACGAGGGCCGGCTGCTCCTGGACGGCACTGAGGCCGCCTTCGACACCCCGCGCGCGGCGATGGCCGCCGGGGTGCGCGTGATCTACCAGGAACCCGAGATCATCCCGCACGTTTCGGTGGCGGAGAACGTCTTCGTCGGCGAACTGCCCGCGAAGGCCCGGGTGTTCAGCCGCCGCACGCTCACCAAGGCCACGCACGACGCGCTCGCCGAGTACGGCTTCGAGGGCGTCCTCGACCCGGCGACGCTCGGCGTCGCCCTCTCGCCCGCGCAGCGCCAGCTCGTCGAGATCCTGCGCGTGCTCACCGCGGCCACGCCGCCGCGGGTGATCGCCTTCGACGAGCCGACGTCGTCGCTGTCGGAGCACGAGGTCGAGGCGCTGTTCCGGCTGATCGGGCGGCTGCGCGACAGCGGGGTCGCGGTCGTCTACGTCTCGCACCGGATGAAGGAGATCTTCCGGCTCGCCGACCGCGTCGCCGTGCTGCGGGACGGGAAGCTGGTGGGCGTCCAGCAGGCCGCGGAGACCGACGAGGCCGGCCTGGTCCGGATGATGATCGGCCGCGACCTGTCCACTCTCGAACGCCGCGTCACCCAGGACACCGGTGACGTCGTGCTGAAGCTGGACGACGTCACGACCGACGACGTCACCGGGATTTCGCTGCGGGTCCGCGCGGGCGAGGTCGTCTGCCTGGCCGGGCTGGTCGGCGCCGGGCGTTCGGAGCTGGCCCGCGCGATCGTCGGCGACCTGCCGATCCGGTCCGGGACCGTGGAGCTCGACGGCAAGCGGCTGCGCGCGCACAACCCGGGTGACGCCGTCAAAGCCGGGATCGGCTTCGCGCCCGAAGAGCGCAAGACGGACGCGTTGCTGATGCAGCGGTCCGTACGCGACAACGTGTCCATCGCCGTCCTCGACCGGCTTCGCCGCTTCCGGGTCGTTAAGCGCGCGAAGGAACGCGAGCTTGTCGAGGAGTACGTACGCGAGCTTCGCGTGCGGACGCCGTCGATGGAGCAGGAAGTCCGCAAGCTTTCCGGCGGCAACCAGCAGAAGGCCGTCCTCGCGCGCTGGCTCGCGCGGCGGCCGAAGCTGCTGATCCTCGACGAGCCCACCCGCGGCGTCGACGTCGGCGCGAAGGCCGAGATCTACCGGATCATCGACGGCCTCGCCGCCGAAGGCATCGCGCTGCTGGTCATCTCCTCCGACCTGCCCGAGGTGCTGACGCTGGCCGACCGCATCCTCGTCATGCGCGCCGGGCGCCTGGCGGGCGAGCTCGGCCGCGAGGAAGCGACCGAGGAAGCCGTGCTGACCCTCGCCATCCCCGAAACCGAACCAGCCGTGGACGACGCCCAGGAGATCGGCGCATGAGCACCCCCACCAAAGAAACGTCGGCGCCCGCCGCGCCGCCCCAGCCGTCGGCCGCGCGCCGGGTGCTCACCGGCATCGGCGTGCAGAACTCCAGCCTGATCATCACGCTGATCGCGCTGGTCATCCTGCTGAGCGTGCTGAACGAGAACTTCCTGCGCACCAACAACCTGCTGCTGATCGGCAGCGCGATCACCATCATGGGGCTGCTCGCCCTGGTGCAGACCCTGGTGATCATCCTGGGCGCGCTGGACATCTCCGTCGGCTCGATGGCCGGGCTGGCCTCGGTCATCTCGGCGATGGTGTTCACCTCGACCGGCAACGCCGAGGTGGGGATCCTCGCCGCGGTCGGCGTCGGCATCGTCTGCGGCCTGGTCAACGGCATGATCATCATCTTCGGCCGGGTCAACCCGGTGGTCGCGACGCTGGCCATGCTCGCCACCTACAAGGGCATCGCGCAGGTGATCTCGAACGGCAAGGCGCAGGGTTACACCGGCGGCGACGACCTGTTCATCTTCCTGGCCAAGGGATCCGTGCTCGGGCTGCCGGCGCTGGTGTGGGTGTTCCTGATCGTCGCGGCGCTGCTGCACTTCCTGCTCAAGTACACCGACATCGGCCGCAACGTCTACGCCATCGGCGGCAACGACACCGCCGCGCGGCTGGCCGGCATCAACATCAACCGGTACATCATCGGCGTGTACGCCCTGGTCGGCGTGGTCGCGGCGATCGCGGGCGTGCTGATCACCGCCCGCACCGGCTCCGGCCAGCCGACGTCCGGCTCCGAGGGCCTGGAGCTGCAGGCCGTCACCGGCGCCGCGCTCGGCGGCACGATGCTCAAGGGCGGCCGCGGGTCGATCGTCTCGACCGTGCTCGCGGTGGTCATCCTGGGCGTGCTCGACAACGGCATGTCCGGGCTGGGCATCAACCCGTTCTGGCAGAACGTCGCGCACGGCGCCCTGCTGGTGATCGCCGTCGTGCTGCAGCAGCTGCGCAGCGGGGAACGGCGCGTCGGCCTGCCCGAGTAGCGGTGAACCTCCACGCCCGCGTCGTCGACGAACTGGGCAGGCTCATCGTCGAAGGGGTCCTCGGGGACGGGCAGCCGCTCGTTCCCGAGGAACTCGGCCGCCGGTTCTCCGCGTCCCGGACGGTGGTCCGCGAAGCGTTGCGCGTGCTCGAGTCCAAGGGCATGGTGACCGCGCGCCCGCGGGTGGGGACCTGGACGCTGCCCCCCGAAGCGTGGGACGCGATCGACCCGGACGTCATCGCCTGGCGCGTCGGCGGGCCCGACGGCCACGAGCACCTGCGCGAGCTGTTCGAACTGCGGCTGGCGATCGAACCGCAGGCGGCGCGGATGGCCGCGCGGCACCGGCGGCCCGACGAGCTGGCGGCGATGGCGGCGGCGTACGCCCTGATGGCCGACGCCGACGGCCCCGCGGACTTCCGGGCCGCCGACGCGCGGTTCCACGCGGCGCTGGTCCGCGCCTCGGGCAACGCGCTGATCGCGCAGCTGCAGGTGCCGGTGGTGGCGGCGCTGCGGGCGCAGGGCGAGCCGGCGGACACGCTCGTCGCGCATTCCCGCGTGCTGACGCGAGTGCTGGCGAAGGACGCCGACGGCGCCGAGTCCGCGGCCCGCCGGTTGCTGGAAACCGTTGCGGCGTACCGCTGATCGGTACCTTGACACGGTTGCCGGGAGGCGCTTCACTCGCTGCGGATGACCGCCGCCATGAGCTGAGGAGGACGCTTTCATGCGTTTCCCGGGAATGCGCGGTTCCGGCGTGCTCGCGGCCGCGGCGGTGGCGGCCGGCCTGTGCACGGCTCCGGCGGCGACCGCCGCGACCTGCACGATCGCCGGCGAAATGGTGTCCGCGGGCAACTACTGGGTCACCAACGGGACCCACCTCGAAGCGCCGGACTGGCAGAACGCGACGTTCCACGTCGGCAACCTCGCACTGGTCCGGACCACCGGCCAGTCGAACCACAAGACGTTCCCCTGGGCGCAGGCCAACGAGTACCGGCTCCCCGACGACCCGCGGCGGCCGTTCTTCCCGGACAACCAGGCGGCCGGCGAGGCGTACCTGGACCTGTACACCTACTTCCACCCGGAAATCCCCCTGGATTCGATCCGCACGCGGATCCGCGACGAGGTGGCGTCCGTGCGGGCGGGCCACCGCGGCTACTGGAACTACGTCGACGCGCTGAACATGGCGATGCCGTCGTTCGCCCGGATGAGCCTGATCGACCACGATCCGTCCTATTTGGACGCCATGCACACGCTGTTCTCCGACACCGAGCACAAGCTGTTCAACGAGTTCACCGGCCTGTGGTACCGCGACGCGCGGTTCACGGGCTCCGGCGTGTTCTGGTCGCGCGGCAACGGCTGGGCCCTGGCGGCGGTGACGAAGGTGCTCCAGGTGCTCCCGTCCGACGACCCCCGGCGGCCGGAGTACCTGCGCGTGTACCGGAAGATGGCGGCCACGCTCGCGCTGGTCCAGCGGCGTGACGGCTTCTGGAACTCCGACCTGCTGAACCCGTGGGACCACGGCGGCCCGGAGTCCAGCGGCACGGCGTTCTTCGCGTTCGGCCTCGGCTGGGGCGTCAACGCGGGCGTCCTGGACGCGGGCCGCTTCCGCCCGGTGGTCGACAAGGCCTGGACGGCGCTGTCGACGAAGGCCCTGCAACCGAGCGGCCTGGTGGGCTACGTCCAGCCGGTCGGCGACCGCCCGGCCACCGCTCGCTCGACGGACACCGCGGCCTACGGCGTCGGCGCGTTCCTCCTGGCTGGCCAGGAAGTGGCGAAGCTGCAGGGCTGCTCGGCCGAGTAGCCCCCGGGTCAGCGCAGGCAGTCGCCGGGATCACCGCGGGTCAGGGCCGGATCGGTCTGGGGGAAGGTGCGGGCCACGCCCGGGCCGGAGGACCGGTGCTCGAACCGGACCGTCACCCGGCCGTGGCCCGCGCCCTGGACCCACCCCGTGCCGAACTCCGCGTGGACCACGTCGTCGCCCTGGCGCCACTCCGAAGGCGCCGCGGGGGCCGGCGCCGGCGCGGAAGACACCACCGTGGGCGCCGAAGGAGCGGCCAGGGTGAACAGCGCGTCCTGGTGCGGCACCGAAAGCCCGCTGTACGCGACGCCCGCCAGCCGGACGCCGCCGAACTCCGCCGGGTCGATCAGCAGGCGCTCCGCCGTCGCCGACAGCTCGGCCAGGTCGTCCGTCGGCGCCGAGATCGTCTCCGAGCGGGTCACCGTGTGCATGTCCGTGTGCCGCAGCTTGATCACCACCGTCCGGGCCACCCGGCCGGCCTTGAGCAGCCGCTGGTGGGCACCCACCGCGATCCGGCGGACCTCCGCCCGCAACGTCGGCAGGTCCTTGATGTCGGTGTCGAACGTCGTCTCGGCGCTGACCTGCTTGGTCTCGGCGCGGCCGGCCACCGGGCGGTCGTCGGCGCCGGTCGCGAGCCGCCGCAGGTCGCGGCCGACGACGCCGCCGAGGGTGGCCACGGCGTCCGCTTCGGACAGTGCCGCCAGCTGGCCGAGGGTCTGGACGCCGATGAACCGCAGCTTGCCCTCGGCGACCGGGCCGATTCCCCACAACGCGCGGACCGGCAGCGGCGCGAGGAACTCCCGTTCGGTGCCCTGGGGCACCACCAGCAGCCCGTCCGGCTTGGCCTCGTCGGAGGCGATCTTCGCGATCTGCTTGCCGTTGCCCGCGCCGATCGACGCCACCAGGCCGGTTTCCGCCCGGATCCGCGCGCGCAGCGAGGCGCAGAACTCCGTCACCTCCTCGAAGGACGCGCCGACGAGCGAAGGCGGTTCGGCGAAGGCTTCGTCGAGGGAGATCTTCTCCAGCACCGGCGCGACCTCGGTGACGACCGCGAAGACCTCCTGGCTGAGCCGTTCGTAGACGCGGAACCGCGGCGGCACGATCACGCCGTTCGCCGGCAGCAGCCGCCGGGCCTGGGCCATCGGCATCGCCGAGCGGATGCCGAACGCCCGCGACTCGTAGCTCGCGCCGGCGACGACCCCGCGCGGGCCGAGCCCGCCGACGAGCACCGGGCGTCCGGCCAGCGTCGGGCGGGTGAGCTGTTCGGCCGAAGCGTAGAAGGCGTCCAGGTCGAGGTGGATCACCCAGCGGCCCACGTCAGTCCCCGCCGGTGGCGTCCAGCAGCCGGTGGAGCGCCTTGGTGTAGCTCTCGAACGCGGCCCGGCCTGCCGCGGTCAGCCGGACCAGGGTGACCGGCGTGCGGTGCTCGTAGGCCTTGGTGATCTCGACGTACTCGGCGTCCTCGAGCTTGCGCAGGTGCGTCGAAAGGTTGCCGGCCGTCATGTCCAGCAGCTGCTGCAGCCGCGGGAACGTGATCTGGTCGCCGGGGCGCAGCCCGGCGAGCGCGACCGTGACCCGCAGCCGCGCCTGGGCGTGGATGACCGGGTCGAGCTGCGGCAGGTCGGTCATCGGCCGGTCTTCTCGCGCACGAAGTACACGATCGCGCCGAGCAGGAACCCGCCGCCACCGCAGACGGTGAGCACGAGGAAGTTCGCCGGGTACCCGACCAGCACGCTCAGCGCGGCCGACACGATCATCCACGCGCCGAGGCCGTACATCAGCTTGTCCTGCCACACCATGCCGCCCGCCAGGTACATCACGCCGGTGAGCAGCAGCCACGTGCCGGTCCACAGCAGCGACACCTGATCGGTCGAAAGCGCCTGGAACTGCGTGATCCGGATGTCGACGACCATCAGCCCGATCGAGCCGAGCGCCCAGCCGTAGCCGTACATCGCCCCGACCGTGCGGGACGGCCCGCGGATCCCCCGGCCGCTGCGGATGCTGGTGTAGGTCGTGTAGGCGACGGCGCCGAGGAACAGCAGCGGGACGACGATGCCGCCGCTGACCCAGCCCGGCACGCCGGCCCCGGGCAGCGTCGTGACGTACGTGAAGCCCCAGCCGACGATCCAGGCGAGGGCCCAGGCGGCGAGCATCCGCGCCGGGCCCCCGCCCAGTTCCCGGCGGGTCCGCCGGTTCTGCTGGGCGATCAGGTTCAGCGACTCCTCCGCCGACAACGGCTCGTCATCCACCTGGCTCGCCCTCCTCCCGTGCAGACCCCTCACCACTGCACGGAAGTTAACACGCGTTCAGAGCCGCGCCGTGTCCAGCCGGAAGCGGCGCACGACGATCAGCGCGGGGACGACCAGCCAGCCCGCGAGCACGACCACCGCGAGCCCCATCCCGCCGGCGTGCGCCAGCGGTTCCAGGCCGACGCGCCCGAGCCAGTACGTCGGGAAGAAGTGCGCCAGGGTCGCCATCCAGTCCGGGAGGACGTACAGCGGGATCCACAGGCCGCCGAGCATGCCCAGCGGCATCATCAGCGCGCCGGTGACCGCGCCGACCGTGTCCCCCTTGCCGAACAGGCCGATGGCCAGGCCCAGCACGGCGAACGGGAGGACGCCGAGCCAGAGCGACACCAGGACCAGGCCCCACTGGGCCGCGGTCATCTCGACACCCATCGCCAGCCCCGCGGCGAACAGCACCACGAGCACCGGCAACGCCACGGCCATCGCCGAGAGCACCTTGACCACCAGGTAGCCGGGACCGCGCATCGGCGTGAGCCGCAGCTGCCGCTGCCAGCCGTCGGTGCGTTCCTGCGCGACCCGGGTGCCGGTGAACAGCGCGCCGCCGCTCGCGCCGTACGCGGCCAGGCTGATCATGGTCTGCACGTTCGAGGCCAGGCCGTTGGGTGCCACGAGCTTGCCGAAGATCGACCCGAACAACAGGAACATGGCCAGCGGCATGCCGATGGTGAAGACGGTGAACTGCGGGCTGCGGACGATCCGCTTGATCTCCAGGCTCAGGTACGTCGTGTTCACGCGGCGGCCTCCTCGGCGGTCAGCGCCAGGAAGGCCTCTTCGAGGCCGAGCGCGGTGATTTCGATGCCGGACGCGTCCGGGTGCGCCGCCAGCAGGGCGCGGATCGCCGCGTCGGAGTCGGCGCAGGCCAGCTCGGCGCGGCCACCGCGCAGCTGCACGCTCGTGACGCCGGGAAGCGCGGCCAGCCCGGCTTCGGTGGCGCCCGGGACGACGGACCTGAGGACCCGGCCGGACACCGCGGCGCGGACTTCGGCGACCGGGCCGTCGGCGACGACGGCGCCGTGGCGCAGCAGCACGACGCGGTCGGCGTAGTCCTCGGCTTCGGCGAGGTAGTGCGTCGCGAACAGCACGGTCCGGCCGCCGGCGGCGAACTCGCGGATGGCCGCCCAGAACGCGCGCCTGCCGTCGACGTCCATCGCCGCGGTGGGCTCGTCGAGCACGAGCAGCCGCGGGTCGCCGGCCAGGGCGAGCGCGAACCGGACGCGCTGCCGCTCCCCGCCGGACAGCTTGCCGCAGCGGCGTTTCACGAGCTTGCCCAGGCCCGCCCGGGCGATCACCTCTTCGGCGGGCAGCGGCTTCTCGTGCGTCGAGACGACCAGGGCGACGATCTCGCCGACCGTGACGTCCGGCAGCAGCGCGCCGTTCTGCATCATCGCGCCGACGAGCCCCCGGTCGACGGCTTCGCGCGGGCTGCCCCCCGCGACGATCACCTCCCCCGCGTCCGGCTTGGTCAGGCCGAGCAGCATGTCGACGGTGGTCGACTTGCCCGCGCCGTTCGGCCCGAGCAGCGCGACGACCTCGCCGGGCGCGACCTCGACGGACACCCCGCCGACCGCCGTGACCTGCCCGAACCGTTTGGTGAGGCCGTGGAGCGCGAACGCCGGTCCCCCAGTCATGGCGCCCTCCTTTCGTGGACTTTGTATCGCAAAGTTGCTGGTCACTTTGTAACACAAAGTCCACGCGTCTTCAAAGTGCCCGGCGCCGGAAAGCACGAAAAAGGGGTGCCGGGCAGCGTGCCCGGCACCCCTTTCCCAGGGTGTGCGCTGGTCAGCCGGCGAACCGCCCGGCGACCACGCCCTGCGTCGCCGCGACGTCGGCCTTGGCGGCCGTGGGCGCCGGCGGCGTCGGCTGCGGCAGCGGGGCGCACTCGACGTCGGCCGTGCGGCCCGGCTTGCGGGCCGGGAGCGCGCCCGTCGCCAGGTAAGCCGCGATCTTGGTGTCGACGCACGCGTTGCCGCGCGGGGTGATCGCGTGGCTGGTGCCGCCGGGCTCCGCGATCAGCGAGGCACCCGGGAACCGGCTGCGGACCTCGAGGCTGCCCTCGAAGGGCGTCGCCGCGTCGAGCGTCTCGTCGATCATCAGGACGCTCTGCACCCCGCGCCCGTCGACCTTGACCGGCTTGCCCGCCTTGGCGGGCCAGTACAGGCAGGGCGCGTTGAACCACGCGTTCTGCCAGGTGAAGTACGGTGCCTTGGCGAAGGTCTGCCAGTTGTCGCGCTTCCACTGCGGCCAGCTCTGCGGCCACTGGACGTCGGTGCACTGCACGGCGAGGTACACCGCGTAACCGTTGTCGTCGCCGCGGCCGCCGAAGGCCTCGAAGAGCGACTTCCAGTTCTGCCAGTCACCCTGGTTGACGAACCGGGACAGCGCGTCGCCCAGCAGCGTCCACCGCAGCTGGTAGTAGCTCGCCTGCTGGATGACGTCGAGGATCTCGTCGGGCCCGATCACGCCGCCGGCCGGGGTGAAGGACGTCTTGAGCAGCTGCTCGTTCACCACCCGCCGCACCGCGGCCTGGGTCTTGCCGAGGTGGTAGACGTCGTCGTGCTGGGCGAGCCAGCCGAACCAGATCAGGATGTTCTGGTCGAAGGCGACGTCCTGGTTCAGGTTGGCGCGGTACCAGACGCCGCGCGGGTCGACGGTCGAGTCGAGCACCATCCGGCGGACGTTGTGCGGGTACAGCGTGCCGTAGACCTGGCCGAGGTAGGTGCCGTAGGAGTAGCCGTAGAAGTTCAGCTGCCGCTGGCCGAGCGCCTTGCGGAGGGAGTCCATGTCCTGGACCGTGTCGGTCGTCTTCATGTTCTCCAGCAGCGCGCGCGAGTTGTTCTTCGCGCAGGCTTCGGCGTACCCCTTGGAGCGGTTCAGCCAGGTCTTCTCCAGCTGCGGGGTGAACGGCGCGTACTGCGGCCGGTTGTAGTCCATGTAGTTCGGGTCGCAGCTCAGCGCGGGCTTGCTGGCGCCGACCCCGCGCGGGTCGAAGCCGATCCAGTCGTAGGCGTCGCCGGCGTGGCCGGGCACCCGGGATCCGCGGGTGGCCAGCAGCAGGCCGGAACCGCCGGGGCCGCCGGGGTTGGTCAGCATGACGCCCTGGTACTGCGCGTCGGGCACCTTGTGCTTGACGCGGCTGACGGCGAGCTGGACCTGTTCGCCGGCCGGCTTGCGGTAGTCGAGCGGCACGGCGAGGTAGCCGCATTCGGCGCCGGCGCCGGCCAGCGTGGCATCGGTGCACGGTCCCCAGGCGATCGACGCCGGTCCCGCGGGCGCGGCGCTCGCGGCCGGGGCGGCCACGAGCGCGGACGCCACCGATGCCGCGGCGGCCACGGCGGCGAAGAGGGCACGTCTCACTGATTTCTCCCTTTCCCAGCGTCTTCGAGCGGGAGAACCCTAGTCCCGGCGCGGGGTCCGGCGGGACAGCCGCGCAGGAACGCCCTACGAAAGGGGGAAATCGGGTGGCGAGGACGTTCTTGGACCCCGTGCGGTCGCTAGGCGTGGCGGCGGACGAACGCCTCGATCAGCTCCTGGCGTTCGGCCGTCGTCGCGCGTTCCAGCTCGACGGTGTCGCCGTCGATCGTCACCTTGATCCGGTGCCGGCCCGCCTGGCGGCCCAGCCACTCGCGCAGGGTCTCGACCAGGCCGGGGAACACCCCGCCGGCCGCGCTGAAGGCCACCATCAACGACCCGATCGTCACCGGGTCCGCGGCCTTCGCGCCCGGCGGCAGCTCTCCGGGGACCGGCAGCACGTCCACGTCCAGTTCGCCCAGCTCGGCGCGCAGGCGGCGGGCGAGCAGGTCGGACTCTTCGGCGTCCGCCTCGCCGTCGGCTTCGAGCCGGACCAGGGCCCGCGTGTCCGGTTCGGTCATGCGGGCCATGGTCCGCCCGGAGCACGCGGCTGGCAAGGGCCGATCAGGCGCGGATCTCGTTGAGGTAGTTGTAGATCGTGTACCGCGTGACGTCGAGGCGCCCGGCCAGGTGGTCGACCGCGTCCTTGATGAGGAAATAACCGGCTTCGTCGAGCTCCCGCACGACCGCCGCCTTGTGGCGCTTCTTCATCAGGTCCACCGGGATGCCGGCCTTCGTCACCGCCCGGTCGACGAGGAACCGCTGCAGGCTGTCGACGTCCGGTGGGAAAGTCTCCGGCTCGCCGTGGCCGCCGGGCGACGCGGCCTCCTCGACGCTGTTGACGCACAGGCAGCCCACCGCGACCCCGTCGGCGTCCCGCAGGAACAGCGTCGAAGAGCGGATCGGACGGCCGTCCGGGCCGTGCGTGCGGTAGTTCGTCAGGTCCTGGGTGGTGCCGCGGCGGACCAGGCCGAGCAGCAGGTCGGTCATCGGGCCGCCGACCCGGCGGCCGGTGAGGTCGCCGGCGATGGCGATGATCGAGTCCGGCAGCCGGCTCAGGTCGTGCAGCAGGACTTCGTTGCCCGGGCCGAGCATCGCCGCGAGCCCCGGGATGGCCGGCACCAGCGCGGTGAGCACCTCGTGCGTCGTCGCGCCCGCGGCGGGGACGACCGTCGGACGGCGAGGCGCGGTCAGCGTCTCCAGTGCTTCCCGGAGCAGATCGGCCGCGGCCGCCGGAGTCGATGCGTGCGGCGAGAGGCGGACGTGCTCGGGCCGCACGGTCGCGGCGATCCCGGCGTTGGCCAGCGCGGCGCCGACCTGCTCGGCGGGGTGGCCGGGCAGGGTGAACGCGAGGATCCCGGCCCGCCGCTCGGTCGCCGAGACGACTTCGGCGCCGCAGGACGCCAGTACCTCCTCGAAGGCGCCGATCCGCTCGGCGATCCGCGCCGCGATGGCGCCGGGCCCCGCGTCCTCGACCAGCTCGAGGGCCTCGGCGAACGCGCCGGAGGTGATCGGGCTGAGGTTGGAGATCGACCAGGCCTGCGCGGTGGCGTCCGGCGGGTGGATTTCGTCGTCGAACAGGCCCGGGTCGCGCGCGCCGGTCCAGCCCGACAGCACCGGGTCCATCCGGTCCAGTGCGCGGTCGGACAGCACCGCGAAGCCGGTGCCCCAGCCCGCGCGCAGCCACTTCTGCCCGCCGACGACCAGGACGTCGGCGACCTCCCACGGCTCCTCGACGACGCCGAAACCCTGGATGCCGTCGACGACCAGGAGCCGGTCGCCGACGACGTCGCGCAACGCGGCGAGGTCGGCGCGGTAGCCGGTGCGGAAGTCGACGGCGCTGACGCTGACCGTCGTGATCTCCGGCGTCAGCGCGTCGGCGACCCGCTCGGGCGTCACGTACCCGCTGCTCAGGCGGCGGACGCGCAGCCGGCCGGCCTGCTCGGCCCGTGCCCACGGGTAGGTGTTGGCCGGGAACTCCGACGCCGGCACCAGCACTTCGCCGGAGCTGTGGAACGCCGCCTGGAACAGGCCCAGGCTGGTGTGGGGCAGCAGCACGGTGTGGTCGGTGTCCGAGCCGGACAGCCGCGCGGCGGCGGCCTTGGCCCGGATCTCCTGCCGCATCAGCTCGTCCACTGTGGACGGCCCGGCCGTGGTCGCCTGGTCGAGCAGGGCGGCCGTCGTGTCGAGCACCGCGTGCGACGGCGGGCCGAACCGGGCGAAGTCGAGGTAGCCGGTGGGCTCGTCGAACTGCAGCAGGTACCGGGGCGAAATTCGCGTCACGCGAGGATCCTCGCCAGGAACTGCCGGGTGCGGTCGTGCTTCGGCGCGCTCAGCACTTCCGAAGGCGGCCCCGTCTCGACGACGGCGCCGTCGGCCAGGAACACCACCTCGTCGGCGGCCTCCGCGGCGAAGCTCATTTCGTGCGTCACGACGACCATCGTCATCCCCTCCCCCGCCAACGTACTCATGACTTCCAGTACCTCGCCGACCAGCTCCGGGTCCAGCGCCGACGTCGGCTCGTCGAACAGCATCAGCTTCGGCTTCATGGCCAGCGACCGGGCGATCGCGACCCGCTGCTGCTGCCCGCCGGACAGCTGCGCCGGGTAGGCGTCGGCGCGGTGGGCCAGCCCGACGCGGTCGAGCAGCTCGAGCCCCTGCTTCCGGGCGTCGTCGGGCCGCACGCCGAGCACCCGGATCGGGCCTTCGACGACGTTCTCCAGCGCCGTCCGGTGCGCGAACAGGTTGAACCGCTGGAACACCATGCCGATGTCACGCCGCTGGCGCGCCACCTCGCGTTCGCGCAGTTCGTACAGCTTGCCGCCGCGCTGCCGGAAGCCGATGGGCTCGCCGTCGACCCAGATCTGGCCGGCGTCGATGGTCTCCAGGTGGTTGATGCAGCGCAGGAACGTGCTCTTCCCGGCGCCGGACGGGCCGAGCAGGCAGACGACCTGTCCCTTGTGGACTTCGAGGTCGATGCCGCCGAGGACTTCGGTGTGGCCGTAGGACTTCCGGACCCCGACCGCGCGCAGCAATGGCTCAGACACGGGCACTCCTCACCAGCGGCACGCCGCGCAGCGCCTTGCCCGCGCGGGCGAGCGGCCCGCGGTCGGCCTGCCCGAACGCGCGTTCCAGGTAGTGCTGGCCGACGCCGGCGACGGTCACCACGACCATGTACCAGACGGCCGCGGCCAGCAGCGTCTCCATGACCAGCAGGTTGTTGGACGAGATGTTGTTGGCCGCGTGGATCAGCTCGGTCACGCCGATCACCGACGCCATCGACGTGCCCTTGAGCATGTTGATGAAGTCGTTGCCGGTGGGCGGGATGATCACGCGCATGGCCTGCGGCAGCACGACCCGGCGCAGCGTCGCGGCCGGGGTCATGCCGATCGACTTCGCCGCCTCGGTCTGCCCGCTGTCGACGCTGTTCAGGCCGGCCCGCACGATCTCCGCCATGTACGCGCTCTCGTTGAGCGCCAGGCCGAGGAACGCGGCGGTGAACGCGCTGATCAGCACGTTCGTCTGCTCGTGGACGACGAACGGGATGTCGATGACCGGGAAGACGAGCGCCAGGTTGTACCAGAGCAGGATCTGCAGCAGCACCGGAAGGCCGCGGAAGATCCAGATGTAGCCGGCGGCGAACCACCGCGCGACCGGGTTGGCGCTGCGGCGCAGCAGGGCGATCACGATGCCGAGCACGATCGCGACGGCTTGGGAGAGCACGGCCAGCACGACGGTGTTGAGCAGGCCGGTCGCCATCACCTTGTAGAAGACGAAGTCCGGGACCTGGTTCCACGCGATCTGCGCGTTGCCGAGGGCGACGCCCAGCAGGACGAGCAGCGCGACGATGATCGCGGCGGCGACCCAGCGGCCCCAGTGCCGCAGCCGGACGATGGGCAGCGGTTCACGCTCCACCATTGACGGCGGCCTCCTTGATCGCACCCTGCTCGACGCCCCAGGCCTGCAGGATCTTGCCGTAGGTGCCGTCGGTGATCAGGGCCTGCAGTGCCTTCCGCACCGCGTCGCGCAGCGCCGTGTTGGTCTTGTTGACACCGATGCCGTACGGGCCGCCGTCGATCGGCTCACCGGGGACGACCTCGAAGAACTTGCCCTCGCCCGCCGTGCGCGAGATGTAGACGGCGCTGGGGAGGTCGTTGAGGATCGCCTGGACGCGGCCGGTGCGGAGCTGGTTCTGGTTCTGGTTGTCGCTGTCGGTCGCGGTGACGGTGACCGCGGGCTTGCCGGCCTGCGTGCACTTCGCGCTCTGCTCGGTGGCGAACTTCTGGTGGCTGGTGCCCTGCACGACGGCGACGTTTTTGCCGCAGAGGGTGTCCGGGCCGGTGATGCCGTCGGGGTTGCCCTTCCGGATCATGATCGTGATGCCGGAGGTGAAGTAGTCGACGAAGTCGATCTGCTGCTGGCGGGCCTTCGTGTCGTTCATCCCGGCCATGGTCAGGTCGATGCGGCCGGACTGGAGGCTGGTGATGAGCGAGCCGAAGGCCATGTCCTGGTGGGTGACGGCGACGCCGAGCTTGGCGGCGATCGCCTTGGCGAGGTCGACCTCGTAGCCGATCGGGGTCTTGCCGTCGGCGGCGTAGAAGTTGTTGGGCGCGGACTGCAGGTTCGAGGCCAGGTGCAGGCCCGCCTGCTTGACGGTGTCCGGCAAGGCGGCGTTGAGCTGGGCGTCCTTCTGGACGCCCTGGACGATCGCCGCGGTGTCCGGGATACCGGACGCGGGGGCGCCGGCGGCCTGCGACGTCCCGCCCGCGCCGTCCGGACCGCCACCACAAGCCGTCACCAGGACGGCGAGGCTCGCGAGCAGCACTGCCTGTGCGGCACGAGAACGGGACATAACGGACCTCCACTGTTCGGCTGGCCGGAACGCTACAACTCGTTGTTGAAGAGGTCAACTGGGAGTTGAAATGTCGTTCGGTGCTAACTTCGCGCCATGAGCCTGCGGATCGGCATCCTGGGGGCGGCCCGCATCGCGCCCGCGGCCTTGATCAAGCCCGCCGCCTCGGTCCCCGCGGTGTCGGTCGACGCGATCGCCGCGCGGTCACCTGAGCGCGCGCAAGCGTTTGCGACCAGGCACCGCATCCCTCGGGTGCACTCGTCGTACGACGAGCTCCTGGCGGATCCGGACATCGACGCGGTCTACAACCCGCTGCCGAACGGCCTGCACGGGCGCTGGACGCTCGCGGCCCTGGCGGCGGGAAAGCACGTCCTGTGCGAGAAGCCGTTCACGGCGAACGCCGCGGAGGCACGGGAGGTCGCCGCGGCGGCGGCCGCCTCCGACCGCGTGGTGATGGAGGCGTTCCACTACCGCTACCACCCGCTGGCCCTGCGGGTGGAGGAGATCGTGGCGTCGGGCGAGCTGGGCGGGCTGGAGCGCGTGGAGACGGCGTTGTGCTTCCCGCTGCCGAAGTTCTCGGACATCCGCTACGACTACGGCCTGGCGGGCGGGGCGACGATGGACGCGGGCTGCTACGCGGTCCACATGGCCCGGGTGTTCGGCGGCGAGACGCCTGCGGTGGTGTCGGCTTCGGCGAAGCTGCGTTCGCCCACGGTGGACCGGGCCATGACGGCGGAGTTGCGGTTCCCGTCGGGCCACACCGGGCGGGTGGAGTGCTCGATGTGGTCGTCGTCGCTGCTGAAGATCAGCGCGAAGGTGATCGGTTCGCGCGGCTCGCTGTCGGTGGTCAACCCGGTGGCACCGCAGGCGTACCACCGCCTGTCGGTCCGCATCGGCGACGCGCGCCGCACGGAGAAGTTCCCCCGGCGCGCGTCTTACGCCTACCAGCTGGACGCCTTCGCGGCGGCGGTCCTGGACGGCGCACCGGTGAAGACCTCGGCGGCCGACGCGGTCGAGACGATGACCGTGATCGACGAGATCTACCGGGCCGCCGGACTGCCGCCGCGCGAGCCGAGCTGAGCCCGCACATCCGCGAAACCGAAAAGCCCGCCACGCGGGGGCTTCTCGACTCACCGAGTGCGTCGGCCACCAGGTCGGCCGGATTCGGTCGACCGGGCTCTTCGGCGACGCGGCCGTCGGCCGGAAGACTCGGGGTCAGGAGCTGTCCTGTGAGTCATCGGAGCCAGAGCACGATGGCGGCGATGGTGAGTTCGGCCTGGTAGCAGGCGGCACGCTTGGCGTAGCGGGCGGCCAGGTCGCGGAACTGCTTGAGGCGGTTCAGGCAGCGTTCGACCACGTTGCGCTGCTTGTAGACCTCGGTATCAAAGGCCGGTGGCCGCCCGCCGACACCGCGGACGTTGCGGCACGAAACGGGCGACGTTGATGCCGTCCAGTAATGGCACCAGTTGGGGATTGTCGCCCGCTTGGCCCGGTGTGAGCAGGAACGTATCGGCAGGCCACGCCCGTCGACGGCGAGGTGAATCTTGGTGCTCAGTCCGCTGCGGGACCGGCCGAGTCCTTCCCCGTCGCAGGCGTCCACAACCGCAGCCGCTCATGCGCGGTCTTCCACGGGCCATACCGTTCGGGCAGGTCACGCCACGGAGCACCGGTGCGCAACTTCCATAAGATCCCGTTGATCACCTGACGGTGATCCCGCCACCGCCTTGCTGCGGCGGCAGCAACGGCTCGATCACCGCCCACGCCTTATCCGTCGACTCACCGCGACCAACCACCGCGCATAGCCACCAGAGGTGCAGCTCAAACACCTACAGGACACGCCCTAGTCGGCCGCGGGTCCGGCGGCGCAGCCCCCGGATTCCACGCTACCGCAGGGCACCGACAATTGTGGGTCGCTCGGCACGCCTCCCAGCGTCGGCCTCAGCGACAGTGGGAGCCGGCGAATCCACCGCCCAGCCTCGGTTCCCTGACATGAAGCCGCCCGCGGTCCGGCGGCGATCTCCCCACTCACCAGCGGGTTGTGGACAGACAGAGCCGCTGCGCTCCGCGGAAAGCAGAACTGTCGGCGCCCTGAGCTAGCGTGGATTCGGGGGCTGCTCGCCCCGGACCGATCACGCTCGGCGTCGCGACGGTCAGCCCCACCCGAACCGCTGTCCAGCGTTCAGAGCGCGGGTCAGCTCCTCGGCACTGCGCGGGTGACCGGTCATGCCGCCGGTCTCACGCACGAACCGGCCGCCCCGCACCCGGAACAGGGCGAGGCGGCCGGGACGAACCTACGCGGCCACGTAGTTGCCGCTCAGGATGAGCAGGACCTGGATCGTGATGCCCGTTCCGTAGTAGTCCGTCGCGTCCGGGGTCCAAGACGAGACCGCCGTCCACAGCTTGTCCAGCCAGGCCTGGCTGCCCGGGTCCGTCATCGCCGCCACCGCGAACGGGGCCGTGAAGCACGGGTGCCGGCCGCTCTCGGTCTTCGCACCCGACAACGAATACCCGCTCTGGATCTTCGCCGGGTCGCCGCCCGTGGTCGTCTTGATCCACGTGTTCATCTTGCGGACCTGGTTCGCCGCCGGGCTGCCGGCGAACGAAATCGCGTCCGCGCCCAGGCGCCACGGGTCGCGGCAGGCGTTCCAGCTGTACTTGCCGTCGTACGGGCCCTCCAGGAACTCCGCCGGGGCGGGCTTGGGCGTCGAGTTCGTGTTCACCACGAAGTCCGGCAGCAGCCCGGTGTTCGGCGCGTACGACGACTGCAGCTGGCTCACCGCCGCCTCCGAGCGGGTGCGGACCTGGTCCCAGAAACTGTCCCCGGTCGCCGCGGCGAAGGCGCGGAGGTGGCCCGGCATCCAGTCCGACGAGCGGGAGCTGTTGCGGTACTCCGCGTCGTTGCCCCAGTCGCCCAGCAGGGTGAACTTCGTGGTGCCGTTGACCTCGCTCTTCTTGATCGCGTTGATGATCCGGACGGCCTCGGCCTTGTAGTTCACCGAACCGCCGCTGCCCCACTTCCTGTCCGCGATCAGCAGGCCGTAGGCGATCTCCAGGTCGCCGTCGGTGGCGGAGTCGCCGCCGTTGACGCTCTTGCAGTTCGCATCCTGCTCGGCCGCGTGCAGGTCCCGGTTGTTGACCGACGGGTGCGCCTTCACGAACTTCAGGATCCCGTCGACGATCGAGCGCGCCTGCGGGTCCTTCTCCGCCATCATCGCCGAGATCGTCATGCCGTACCCCTCGCCCTCGGCGACGAAGGAGTGGTCGGCGTCCTTGGACAGCACGGCGTAGGTGCCGGTGCCGCACTTGGTGGTCAGGAAGTTCTTCTTCCAGAAGTCGTAGTACTTCTGGAGCGCCGCGTCCTGGGTGGCCTGCGAGACGGACGGCCGCAACGTTCCCGGCACGTACGGCGTGCCGGCCGCGGACGCGGACGTGGGCACGCTCACCAGCCCCGCGGCGAGCGCGGCCGAAACCACCACCGCCCGGACGATTCTCTTCATGGCTCCTCCGTAACGACATCGTTGGCTGCGGCGAAGGTGAGCGAAGCGTGGCAGACGGTTCAAGACCAGGTCAAGAGGGTTAGGAAACTTTCCTTACTATTACGCTCAGTGGGTCCTCCGCCGTTCGCGCACCCGGACGGACTAGCGTGGACGGCATGACGATCGACCTCGGCGGCCGCGGGCCGGACTTCCGCGCGTTCTGGACCGAGCGCCACCTGGCCACGCTGACCACGGTCCGCCCGGACGGCACGCCGCACGTCGTCGCGGTCGGCGTGACCGTCGACTTCGAGGCCGGCCTCGCCCGGGTGATCACCTTCGCCCCGTCGGTCAAGGCCCGGCTCGTGCGCGCCGCGGGCCCGGACGGCATCCCGGTCGCGGTCTGCCAGCTCGACGGCCCCCGCTGGTCCACTTTGGAGGGACGAGCGGTCCTGCGCGAAGACCCGGAATCCGTGCGCGACGCCGAAAACCGGTACGCCGCCCGCTACCGGCAGCCCAAGCCGAACCCGCGGCGGGTCGTCATCGAGATCACCGTGACCCGGGTGCTCGGCAACGCCTAACCCGCTCGTGAGCGCACCAGCCGGGTGTACTCCCCCAGCAGTTCCGCCAGCTCGCCGTGCTCGCCCGCCGACGCCAGCTGCTGGTGGCCGACCAGCACCGCGAGCCCGAGCGACGTCAGCGTGCGGGCCAGGGCGCGGTCGCCGACGATGCCTTCGACCACCTTGCCGACCGTCCGCACCCGGGCGTCGTCGACGCGCTTCTGCGCCGCGCGCACCGTTTCGTCGTTGCGCGCCCACGCCCGGATCGCCGCTTCGGCCTCGTGGGGCAGGCCGAGCGTCAGATCCATCAGCGCGGCGAAGTCCGCCGACGGGCCGCCGGTGCCGAAGTTCCGCTCGCGCAGGATCAGCACCTGGCGGTTCTCCCAGTGCTCCAGCAGTTGCTCCACGAATCCCGGCCAGCCGCCGAAGTGGTGGTAGAACGAACCGCTCGTGACACCCAGCGCACGGCACAGCGCGCCGACGTTCAATCCGGTGAAACCGTGCTCCGCGAGCACCTGCAGCGCAGCCTCGAAGTACTCGCGACGCGAGGCCATCAGACGTTCCGGTCCCGGTCCCGCCAGTAGGGTTCGCGCAGCGAACGCTTGAGGATCTTGCCGGTGGCGTTGCGCGGCAACGCGTCCACCACGTCGACGCTGCGCGGGCACTTGTAGTGGGCCAGCCGTTCGCGGCAGAACTCGACGATCTTTTCGGCGTCGAGCTGGTCACCGGCGACGACGGCCTTGACCTGTTCGCCCCACTTCTCGTCCGGGACGCCGATCACGGCCACCTCGGCGACGCCGGGGAACTCCGCCACCACCCGCTCGACCTCGGGCGAGTAGACGTTCTCGCCGCCGGTGATGATCATGTCCTTGACGCGGTCCTCGAGGAACAGGAACCCGCCGTCGTCGAGGCGCCCGACGTCGCCGGTGCGGACCCAGCCGTCCACGATGGTCTCCGCGGTGGCCTCGGGCTTGCCGAGGTAGCCCGCCATCCGCTGCTCGGTGCGCACCCACACCTCGCCGACCTCGGCGTCCTGCGCCGTGACCGGGTCGACGATCCGGATGTCCACTCCGGACAGTGCGGTTCCCGCCGAGGCCAGCCGTTCCGGACGGGTGGTGTCCCGGTGCGCCTCCGGCGTCAGCGCGGTGACCGCGCCGGACAGCTCGGTCATGCCGTAGACCTGGGCGAACTTGACGTCCGGCCAGGCAGCGAGCACCGTGCGCAGCAGCGGGAGCGGCATCGGCGAAGCGCCGTAGCAGAGGTACTTCAGCCGGGAGAACGCCTTGAGCGCGGCCTCGCCGGCCTGGGCGATCCCGGCCACGACCGCGGGCACCAGGAAGGCGTGGGTGATCCCGGCCCGCAGCGCCGCGAACAGCGAAGCCGCGTCCGGTTCGCGGGTCAGGTAGGACGGTTCGCCGTAGAGGAACCCGGAAACCGCGTAGCAGCTGCCGCCGACGTGGAACAGCGGCATCGCGACCAGGTTGACCTCACCCGGGCCGATCGGGAACGCGGTCCCGGCGGCGAGGCCGTGCGCGAGGACGCTGCGGTGGGTCAGCACCGCGCCCTTCGGGAAGCCGGTGGTGCCGCTGGTGTACATGACCAGCACGCCGTCGTCGGTGGCCACGTCGGTGCCCCCGTGCGGCGCGGCGGAGGTCAGGAAGGACTCGTACTCGTCGGCGTCCCCGCCGACGACGATCACGCGTTCCAGAGCCGGCAGCCGGTCGCGGATCGCGTCGAGAGCGGGCAGGAGTTCGGTGCCGGCGAAGACGACCTTCGCGCCCGCGTCCTCGAGCACGTAGGCGAGTTCGTCGCCGGACAGCCGCCAGTTGACCACGGCGTTGGCCGCACCGAGCCCGGCCGCCGCGAAGGTCGTCTCCAGGCAGGCGGGGTGGTTCTTGTCGACGAACGCGACGCGGTCGCCGCGGGTCACTCCGGCCGCCGCCAGCGCCCCGGACAGCCGCCGGACCCGCTCGTCGAACTCCGCCCAGGTCCACTTCCGGTCCCCGAAGATCAGCGCGGTGTCCGCCGGGCGTTCGGCCGCCCAGTGCGCCAGGAGCTCGCCGAACAACCGGACCCGGGGGCGGACGTCTTCGGGCATGGGAGTTCCCTTCGGGCCGGCACTGGACCATAGACCGCCCTATGGTGCGCCGCGGCCCCGCGGGCGTCAACATCGGACAACCGCTCTCCGGCCGGCCCGCCGGTCGGTGTCTTTGTCACGCCGTAAGCCGGCGGAACGCTCATCGGCGGGCGACCGCCGCTCGCGTGCGGTGGCCAGGCCGGGCGGCGAGAGGCCGCCGTGACAGACTTCGTCGACCACGACGCCAGTCAGGGGAGCACGACGCATGACCGATCGCCCGGCCCGGCGGACGCAGGAGCAACGACGCGCCGAGACCGAGCGGCGCGTGGTGGACGCGGCGATGACGCTCATCGCGCGCAGCGGGTCCCGTGCCGTCACGCTCGCCGAGGTCGGGGAAGCCGCCGGCTACAGCCGCGGCATCGTCTACCACCACTTCGGCAGCCGGGAACGGCTGCTGGAAGCCGTGGTCGACGAGGCACAGCGGTTCGACGTCCCCGAATACCAGGGTGACGGCCTGGACCACCTGGTGCGGATCGTCGAGGCCTACCTGCGCAACGTCGTGCGGCGGACGCCGGCGGCGCGCGCGTTCCTGCAGCTGTGGGGCGAGGCGATCGCGGCCGACCCCGTGCTGGCCCCCCTGTTCGCCCGCCGGGACGCCGACTTCCGGCAGCTCCTGGCGAACGTGGTCCGCCAGGGCGTCGCCGACGGGTCCGTCCGGTCCGACGTGAACCCGGCCGCGGCCGCCGTCCTGGTCGTCGCCCTGGTCCGCGGGACCGGGTTGCAGCTCATCGCCCAGCCTCCGGTGCGGGGCGTCCCCACCCTCATCCGCGAGGCGGCGCGCTCGGTGCGCGCGGCCTTCGCCGTCACGCCGTAGCTTCCGGCAGTGGTTCCCGGCCTCGGCCGCTGCTACAGTTACTTGCATACATGCACGCAAGTTGGGAGTGACCATGCCTGTTCCCTTGGTACTCGTGCACGGCAATCCGGAGAACAGTGGCGTGTGGGGCCCGCTGCTCGAAGTGCTCGGCCGGGACGACGCGGTGTCGCTGTCCCCGCCCGGCTTCGGGGTGCCCGCGCCGGAGGGCTTCTCCGCCACCGTCGAGGGCTACCGCGAGTGGCTCGCCGCGCGGCTGGAGCAGTTCCGGGAACCCGTCGACCTCGTCGGCCACGACTGGGGTGGCGCGCACGTCGCGCAGATCGCGATGACCCGCCCGGACCTGATCCGCAGCTGGGCGTCGGACGCGCTCGGCCTCTTCGCCCCCGACTACGTCTGGCACGCGCGAGCCCAGGTGTGGCAACAGGAAGGGGCGGGCGAAGCGTCGGTGAAGGAGATCTTCGGCGGCACGCTGGCGCAGCGGCTGGAGGTCGTCCGCGCGCTCGGGATGACCGGCCCGGCCGCGGAACGCGTGGCCGCCGGGATGGACGACGGCATGGGCCGGGCGGTGCTGTCGCTCCTGCGGTCGGCCGCCCAGCCGGTGATGGCCGACGCGGGCCGCGACCTCGCGAAGGCCCGGCAGCGGCCCGGCTTGGCCCTGATCGCCCTCGCGGACGCCGACCAGGCCAGCGGAACGCCCGCGCAGCACCGGTCCGCCGGCGAGGCCGCCGGCGCCGAGATCGCCGAACTCCCCGGCACCGGGCACTGGTGGCCGGTGACGGACCCGCACCCGGTGGCGCGCGCCCTGACCGCGTTCTGGTCCCGGTTGGACGGTTAGGCCCGGCGATCGGACGCGCGGAACCACGATGAGTTCGTGGCCCGGCCGGGTTCGCCGCTAGGCGAACAGGGAAAGGAGCCCTTCGGCCGACCGCACCACCACGTGCGCCGCCGCGCGTTCGGCGTGCGGGCGGTCCGGGCGTTCCGCCTCGTGCCGCCAGCGCCGCAACGCGTCCAGCCCGGCCTCGTAGATCTCGTTCGGGTCGGCGTCCGGCTCCAGCGCGAGGCGGTCGGCCGGGGCCGTCCCTTGCGCGCCCAGCAAGCGGACCGCTTCCTCGGCCGGCTCGCCGGACAGGGCCGTCCGGCCGCCGCGGATGTCGGCGATCAGGCGCAGCTCGCGGAAGTCGTGGGCCGCCGCGGCGAACCGCTCCACCCGCGAAACCAGGCGATCGCCGCCCGGACGGGGCTGGGCCGCCAGGAGTGACTCCAGCCGGATGATCGCCGTCCGCGCGCGCAGGGCCTCGGCTCGCGCCACGAAGCACCCGGACAGGGTGTCGCGCAGCTCGCCCAGCCCGCTGCGGCGCACCAGTTCCGCCGACAGCTTGACGCGGTCGTCGCAGCCGGTGCGGATCAGCGTGAGCGCCAGCCGGACGCCGAACATCCCGAACCGCACCACCAGCGACCGGCGCGTCTCGACCGGGATCGGGCCGGGGAACGCCGGATCGGTGAACGAATCCACCGACAGCACGTGCCGTTCCAGTTCCTCCCGCGGCACCGCGGCGAACGCCGCCAGCAGGTCGAACTCGTCGTCGCGCAAGGACCGGCCGCCGTAGGCGAGCTGCCCGGCGACGGCGATCACGCCCAGGAACCCGGTGCACAGCGGGTCTTCCCGCCACGCCCGCCGCGCGAGCTGCTTCGCGGTGAGCAACGCGTCGATCCGGCCCGCCCCGACCTCGTCGGCGCGCGACAGCACCAGCACCGAGTTGACCGCGCTCTGCCGCGCGAACGCCGAGCCGCCCGGCGGGTGCGCCGCCGCGAGCTCGTCCGGCTCGAGGTGGCGGACCAGCCGGACCGTCGCGTCCGGGACGTCGTCGCCCGGACCGGGGTCGTCCAGCAGCACGAGGTCGCGCAGGGCCCGCGTCGGCCATCCGCCCAGCGCGGCGGCCAGTGTCGTCTTCCCGGACGACGGCGCGCCCGTGAACGCGACACGCAGGGGCTGCTCCAGCCGATCGAGACAGTCGTGCAGCAGCGCCGAAGCGCGCGGGTCGTCCCGGTAGAGCCCGGCCGCGGCGTGCAGCAGGTCGCGGACGTCCTGGGTCACGCCGAAAGCTCCCGCCGCTGCTGCCGTCCGGCGATCGTGCCGAGTTCGCCCGCGCGCTGGTGCAGCGCGGCGAGCCGGTCGATCTCGCGCCGGATGTGCCCGGTCCGCCGCTCCCGCTCGGCCGTGCCGGCCAGGATCATCTCGCGTTCGTGCGTCAGCTCGTCGGCGAGTTCCTCGGCCAGCCCGGTGAAGTGGTCGCGCAGCCGCCGCTGGACGACGCGGATGGCGTCACGGCATTCCTTGCTGAACCGCAGGAAGACGTCGTCGACGTGCCGCTGGGCCGCCTGCTTGGCGACGGCCTGGCGCCGCTGCAGCCGCATCCCGCCTTCGTCCTTGATCGTCTTGGCGGCGAAGGCCGCGCCGGCGCCGATCGAGACCGGGTTGATCAGCGGCAGCCCGGCCAGGCTGGTGACCAGGCCGAACATCAGCACACCGCCGTAGGAACCGCGCAGGCCGGTGAAGGCCTGCTGGCCGATCTTGAACTTCTCGATCTTCGGCCGCCCGACCTCGTCGAGGTGTTCCAGGCCGGAGCCTTCGAGCCGCAGGTCCGGCAGCGCGCGGTCGTACTGGGCGCCGAAGCACGCCGCGACGGCCTGCGCGATCCACTCCGCCCGATCGGCCAGCCACGTGTAGTTGACGTCGACGGCCTCGGCCAGCGCGTTGTCCAGCCAGGGCGCGAAGTCGTCCCACACCTTCGCCGGGTCGCCCTCGTCGAAGGTCCGGTCGATGGTGGTGACGATCTTGCGGGTCCGCTCGCGCAGGTCGTACTCGGCATCGGACAGCAGGTCGGCGATCTCGTCGGACAGCAGGTTCTGCCACCGGGTGTTCTGCCGCCGCAGGTCGTCGGCGCGGCGCTGGGCGCGCTGCAGCAGTGCGGCCTGGCCGAGCCCGGCGTCCTGGGCGACCGAATCGATGCGATCCCGCAGCGACTCCACCAGCTCGGCGGCGGCGGCGCGGACGCCGACCGCGGCGAGCAGCGCGCGGGACTGCTCCGGCGGGCGCGCGGCCTGCTCGGCGATCCAGCCGAGCAGCTCCGGGAATCCCGAGCGGGCGTTGAGCTCCGCGTCACCGGACTTCGCGGCGGCTTGGCGCACCACGGCCGAAACGGGCAGGACGGGCGCGTCGACCCCGGCCTCGCCGAGCAGGGCGCGGTCGCGTTCGGCGACCGCGCGCCACCCGGGACATACGTCGATCTTCGTGAGCGCCAGCACGACGTGCGGGCACCACGTGCGCACGTGCCGGGCGAGCGCGAGTTCGGCGGCGCTCAGCGGCGCGGTCGCGTCGGAGACGAGGATCACCGCGTCGGCTTCGGCGAGCAGATCCAGCGCCGCCGCGGTGCGCGGTGACCGCGGGTCACCGACGGGTGGGGTGTCGACCAGGACGAGCCCGGCCGAGAGGAGTTCCCGCGGCACACCGACTTCGACGCGGCTGAGCGTGCCGGCGGGCCGGGCGCCGAGCTCGCCGGTGAGCCGTTCGACCGCGACGGGGATCCGTTCGCGGGAGCGGCCGACCAGGGTCGCGGCGGGTTCGGCGGAGTAGGCGATTTCCGTGGGCACGGCGGGCGTCGCGGCGTCGCCGACCGCGCACACCGGCGCGTTCAGCACGGCGTTGAGCAGGTAACCCTTGCCCTGTTTGGGGAAACCGAGCACGCCGAGCCGGGTCTGCCCCGGCGGGGCGTCCCGGCGTCTGCGCAGGCGCTCGGCGAGATCGGCGCGGCCGTGCGTGCGGCACGCGTCCAGCGTCTCGTTGAGCACTTCGAGCCAAGCCGGTGCGGTCACGATGGTCGAGTGTCCCCGGTTCACTCCCCGTACGCACACCGGGTGCCCGTCCCGCGGCTGCACCCAGACCGCGGGACGGGCACCGGTGACCGGTTCGGGGATCAGTGCCCGATGTGGATGTCGTTGTGACCGAGGTCGCCGACGTGGAGGTTGCCCAGCGCGTTGTGGCTGAGGTTGTCGGTGACGCCCGACACCACGTCGTGCACCGCGTCGACACCGTTGCTGCTGCCGATCTCGCCGACCACGTTGTGGTCGATCCCGGCCGCCCCGGTCACCGTGGTGACGGTGTTGTGGGTGATGTCGCCGATGCTGTGCTGGACCGCGCTGGTCACGTCGCCGCCGACGTGCTTGACGTCGAGGTCGCCCACGTTCTTCAGCGTGCCGGTGAAGTCGCCGATGTGGCTGGTGACGTCGGTCGCGCCGGTCACGGCGCCGGTGACGGCCCCGGTCAGGTCGCCGGTGTGCACCGGCGAAACGACGTGGCCCGTGACGCCGGTGACGACCTGGTCGGCCTGGCCGACCACGTTGCCGCTCTCGACGGCGCCGGTGACGGCGCTGCCCAGGTTGCCGAGCGCACCCGCGTCGATGCTCTGGGCCAGGTCGCCGCCCAGGCCGAGGGAGCTGGTGGCGTCGCCGGCGAGCGCGGTCACGCTCGCGACGTTGTTGGTGACGTCGGTGACGGTGCTCACGGAGTGGCCGAGCCCGCCGAGGCCCGGCAGGCCGAGGCCGCCGACGCCCGGCAGCTCACCGGTGCCCAGGTCGCCGACACCCGGGAGGTCCGAAACGGCCGGCAGGCCGAGGCCCGCGGTGAGGGCGGTGAGCTGGTCGATCGCGCCCTGGATGCCGGATGCGTCGGTGCCGACCGAGGTCAGGTCGCCGACGGCGGGGAGGCCGCCCACGGCCGGGAGGCTGTCGACCGGCACGTAGTCGAGCACCAGCGGGATGACCTCGTGCACGTCGGCGGCGCTGACGTCGCCGAGACCCGCGGCGGCGAGGCAGCCCTGCGGGTCCGTGCCGAAGGCCGCCAGGGCGGTCGGGTCGTTGAGCAGGTTCAGGGCGAAGTCGTGCAACGTCTGCACGGAGTCCATGGGGATTTCCTCTGGTCCGGTGGTTCGGGGACAGCAGCGACCGCGGGGACCGCTGCTTTCGTGATCAAGGTAGGGAGACCGTCCCCCAGCGCACATCGGGGATCACTCCGAGTCGCAGTCCGGTCAGCCGATAGGGGATCGATATGTCATCGTTAGGGAGTTAGGGGCTCAGCGGAGACGCGTTCAGTTGGGTTAAATCCCTCCAGACCCTTGCCTGACTAACCCGTTTGGGTGAGGATGCCCCGAACCCTAGGGGGAATTTCGTGCCCCCGATCGGCCGCGCGAGGTGAGGAGGAAAGCGCCGTTGCCCTACGTCCTCGGGATCGATGTCGCCCAGGGCCGGACCCACGCCGCGGCCTGCCGCCGACAGGGTCACGGCTGGAGCGAGCCCGAACCCCTCTGGCTGGGCGAACGCTCCCCCGCCGCGGCGTCCGCGCTGTTCCTCGACGACGAGGGGTACCTGCTCACCGGGGACGCCGCCGCCCAGGCGGGCGCCCGGGTGCCGTCGCGGCTGCTCACCGGCTTCCACCGGCGCATCGGCGACGACGTGCCGATGATGGTCGAAGGCGAGCCGTTCCCGCCCGAGACGCTCACCACCGTGCTCGTCGAAGGGATCGCCGAGCACGCCGCGAGCCTGTTCGGCGGCCCCCCGCACCACCTCGTGCTGACCCACCCCGGCGACTGGGGCGGCTACCGCCGTGACGTGCTGCGCCGGGCACTGGCCGACGCCGGGTTCACCGCGGTGACGCTGGTCCCGGGCTCGGTCGCCGCGCTCGGCGCGCACCTGCCCGTCCCCGGCCCCGGCGCCCAGGTCGCCGGGGTGTGCGAGTTCGGCACCGACGGCGTGACCGTGACGCTGGCGACGGCGAGCGGCGCCAGTGGCTGGCAGCCCGGCCAGAGCGCCGAAGGCGTGGCCCCGGCGGCCGCGCTGAGCACGCTGTTCGCCCTCGCCGGAGCGGCCTCGGCGTCCCCCAAGGGACTCGCCGGCGTGGTGTTCTCCGGCGACGTCCCCCCGCACGCGCTGCCGGTCCGGCCGCCGTGCCCGATGTTCGCGGGACCGGTTCCGCCGGCGACCGCCGCGCTCGGCGCGGCCGCCCTCGCGGCGCTGCGCGCCGACCACCGGGGGACGCCGCAGGAACCCCCCGCCGTCGAGACCACCCTGCTCCCCAAGGTGGACACGCTCGGTGAGCTCGGCGAGCGGCCGCCCCGGCCGCCGGTCGAGATCACGCCGTTCGAGCTGCCCGAGCGCACCGGCCCGTTGAACCTGTTCCGCCGCCGGCGTCCCCTCGCCGCCGCGGTCCTGGTGCTCGCCGCGGCCGTCTCGGCCGTCGTGATCACCGTCACCGCCCGCGAAGCCACCGCCGGCTCGCCCGTTCCCCCCTCCCCCGCCCCGAGCCACTGCGCCCCCTCCGGTGAAGGTCACTGTTGAACACACTGCTCACGCAGGTTCCCCCGCCGCACGCCGTCCTCGTGCACCCGGCGGCGCGGCAGCTGCTCGACCGCGTCGCCGCCGACCCGGCCGCCCCGCTGCGGCTGGCGATCGTCGCCCCCGGCGGCTACGGCAAGAGCGTGCTGCTCGCCGCGCTCGACCGCTGCTACCGCGCGGCCGGCGTCGACGCCGTGCTGGTCGACGACGCCGACCGCCTCGGCCCGGACCAGCTCGAGGACCTGCTCGCCGGCGCGGACGGCCCGATCGTCGTCGCGCACCGGCCGGCCGCGGTGGCGCCCGGCTGGACGCTGCTGCAGCTCGGCCCGCTCGGCGTCGGCGACGTGGCCCGGCTGATGGCCGCGGCGACGGGCGCGCCCGCCGACCCGGCGGCCGCGGCCGAGCTGCACGCCCGCAGCGGCGGGGGGCCGCGGCTGGCCGAACGCGCGCTGCTCGGGCGGCTGGAGGAGTTCCGGCCCGAGCTCGACGAGCTCGACGACGACGTCCTCCGCTACCTGATCGCGGCCGAAGCCGGCGCCGGGCGCAACCTCGACCTGCTGTGCGCGCTGCTCGACCGGAGTCCCGACCAGCTGCCGGCCATCGTCGAGGGTGCCCGGGCGACCGGCCTGCTGGCCCCCGACGACACGCTGCTGCCACTGGCCGCGGCGGCCGTGCGCGACTTCGGGCCGCCCGCGCGCCGGCTGACGACGGTGCAGCGGCTGGTCGAGCTGCAGCTGGCGAACGGCCTCCCGGTGCTCGACCTGGCCCGGTCCCTGCTCGGCACGGGCACCTCCGGCGCTTCCGCGGCGGCCGCGTTCGCCGCGGCGGCCGGGGAAGCGCTGCCTTCGGACGCGCGCCTGGCGACGCGGTTGTTCGAAGCCGCCGCCGAGGCGGGCGACCGCTCGCCGGCCGTCACGGCGGGCTGGGCGCGCGCGGCGGCGTTGTCCGGCGACCTCGACACGGCGCTGCGGCTCGGCGACGGGATGCTCGGCGCCGCCGACGCGGAAACCCGCGCGGCGGGCGCGGAAATCGCGGCGACCGTGCTGGCCCACCGCGGCGAGCTGGCCCGCAGCGCCGAGCTGTACCTCTGGGCGGGCCGCGCCGACGCGTTCTCGGCGACGGCGCTGGTGGGCACCGGGGACATCGAGGGCGCCCGGCGTCTCCTCGACTCCCCCAGCCCGGGTGTCGCCCCGACGCTGTTCGCCGGCGCGGCCACCCGGATGGCCCGCGGCATCGTCGATTCGGTGTCCGGCTGCGCGACGGAGACGTTGTCGACACTGCTCGGCGCGGCCACGATGCTGGAGCCGGCGCTGGGCGGGACGCTGCTGCCGGACAGCCCGGCGGCGCTGGCCGCGCTCGTCGCCCTGCACACGGGCGAGCTGGCGCTGGCGGAGTCCGTGCTCACCCGGGCGCTGGACGGCGGAACCGGCGGCGAACTGCTGGACGCGCGGCACCGGCTCCTGCTGGGCTGGGTGGCGATGACGGCGGGCGACCTGGCGACGGCCGCCGAGCACCGCGACGCCGTCGCGGGCCGGCCGCTGGAAGCGCGGGACGAGCTGTTCTTCGCGACCCTGGAGCTCGGCCTGGCGCGCCGGGCCAGCGACCTGGTCGGGCTGCAGCGGTCGTGGAACCGCGCGTACCAGGCCTCGATGCGGCAGCAGACGGACCTGTTCACGTTGCTGCCCCTGGGCGAGCTGGCGATCGCCGCGGCCCGCACCGGCGCCTTCGCCAAGCTGTCGGGCCAGTTCGAGCGCGCCCACGGCCTGCTGGCCCGGCTCGGCGAGCCTCCACTGTGGACGGTCTCCCTGGTCTGGCACGAACTGCACGCGGCCATCACCCTGGAGGACGCGGACGCGGTCAAGGCCCACCTGGCCACGTTGACCACCCACGCCCACTGCGGCCGCCACCCCCGCGCCCTGGCCACGGCGGCCCAGGGCTGGCTGGCGGTCCTGGGCGGAACCTTCGACCCGGACGCGATTTCCGCGGCCGCGGCGGAGCTGCACGACCTGGGCCTGCGCTGGGACGCGGCCCGCTTGGCCGGCCAGGCGGCAATCCGCACTTCGGACCGCAAGGCCATGGTCCAGCTCCTGGAGGCGGCCCGCCAGTTCCAGGGCACGGCGGCCCGCCGCGAACCGGGAACCACGTCCGAACCGGCGGCGGCGGGCACCGGCCTGGCGGCGTTGAGCGAGCGCGAGCTGGAGGTGGCAAGGCTGGTCGTGGAGGGGCTGACGTACAAGCAGGCGGGCAGCAAGCTGTTCATCTCGGGCAAGACGGTGGAGCACCACATGGCCCGCATCCGCGGCAAGCTCGGCGCGGCGGACCGGCGCGAGCTGCTGGCGACGCTGCGCGAGCTGCTGGCCCGCCCGGACGCGACCTAGCCAATGCCACCTGGCCGGAGGCACCTGGCCGGAGGCACCTGGCCGATGCCACCTGGCCGGCAGCACCTAGCCGGCAGCACCTAGCCGGCGGCCGCCGTCGCAGGCGGTGAACGGGGGTGCCGCGCGTCGTGGCGGCCACGTGGCCGTCGCGCCGTCGTGGCGGCCGCTGGGATTCCTGCGGATCGATGCCGCCGTAGAGCTCGGCAGGGCCCGCGCGTCCGTCGGGCCGGGCGCCGGATCGCGGGGCCTGCCGGCACGCCCGACCCCATTACCGCAGGCGCTGTCTTGGCACCGGGGCGCCCCGACGCAACCGCACCGCCACGGGCGACGCCCAGCCTCGATCCTGGCCGCACCGCTGCGGGCGACGCCTCGGACTGGCACGGCCGCCCCCGCCACCGGCCACACCTCAGCCCCTGGCACGGCCGCACCGGCCACGGGCGAGGCCCGGCGGCGGCACGGCCGGTCAGTCGCGGCTGGGGCCGAAGCGTTCGGTGCGGATGCGGTGCGGGTCGTGGCCCAGGGCGACCAGGATGTCCGCGACCGTCTCCACGAAGCCCGTCGGGCCGCAGACGAAGCACGACGCGCCGAACTCCGCCGGCCAGCCGGCCGTGTTGATCGTGGCCACGTCGATGCGGCGGGGTATTCCCGGGCGGCCTTCGGGCAGCTCGCGCGTGTACACGTACGTCACGTCCATGCCCGCCACCGGCGTGCGCAGCTCGTCCGCGTAGTACAGCTCGGCGGGCGTGCGCAGCGAATAGATCAGCTTGAACGGCGTGCGGACGCCCGCCGCGCGGCGGGCGCGGATCATCGCCATCAGGGGCACGATGCCCGAGCCGCCCGCGATCAAGAGGACCGGGGACGGGTCCGTGGGGCGCCAGGCGAACCAGCCGCCGATCGGGCCGCGGATCTCGACCGGGTCGCCGATCGCGTACGGGCCGGTGAGGTGCTCGGACACCTCGCCGTCGGCGACGCGCTGCACCGTCAGCTCCACCCGGTCGCCGTCCGACGGCGCCGCGAGGGAATAGCTGCGCTGCGCGCGGTAGCCGTCCGCGGCCGTCAGCCGGACGTCGACGTGCTGGCCCGCCAGGTGTCCCGGCCAGCCGGGCAGGTCGAAGACGAGCGTGCGCGCCGTCGGCGTCTCGTCGCGGAATTCGGCCAAGCGGGCGACCCGCCAGGCTAGTCGCCCTGATACCGCTGTTCGCGCCATGGATCCCCGTAGTCGTGGTAGCCGGCGTTCTCCCAGAAGCCCGGCTCGTCCCGGGTCTTCAGCTCCAGCCCGCGCACCCACTTCGCGGACTTCCAGAAGTACAGGTGCGGCACGAGCAGCCGCGCCGGACCGCCGTGCTCGGGGGTTAGCGGCTTGCCGCCGTACTCGTAGGCGATCCAGGCCTGGCCGTCGAGCAGGTCGGCCAGCGGCAGGTTCGTCGTGTACCCGCCGTAGGCGTGCACCATGACGTAGTCGGCCTCGGTGTCGAGGCCGCCGACCAGCGTGTCGATCGAGACGCCGCGCCAGCGGGTGTCCAGTTTGGACCACTGCGTAACGCAGTGGATGTCCACTGTGGGCTTCTCGCTCGGCAGAGCCATCAGCTCGGCCCAGCTCCACGTGTGCTTCTCACCCGTCTCGGTGGTGACGGTGAACTCCCACGTCTCGGTGCGCACGCGCGGGGTCGGCCCCGCCGACAGCACCGGGAAGTCCTCGGCCAGGTACTGCCCGGGTGGCAGGCGCGGGTTGCCGCTGCGCGCCCGGCCCTGGAAACCCGGTGTCACGACTCCCATGCGGCACTCCCCTTCCCGGTCGCGACGAGCCTACGCCCGAACCCGCAGCCCCAGCGACGTGACGAGCACCGCAGCCTGTTCGGGTGACACGATCGCGCCGGCCAGCTCGGCGTTCAGCGGGTCGAGCGCCGACAGGTCACTGCCCCGCAGCTCGGCCTTGGGCAGCTTGACGGCGTGCAGCATCGCCCCGGACAGGTCGACGTCGGCGAACACCGCGCCGCCGCAGTCCGCCCCGGTGAGGTCGGCTTCCCGCATCCGGACCCCCTGGAAGGTGACCGTCCGCAGGTCGGCGCCCGCCAGTCCGGCGAACGACCAGTCCCCGCCGGTGACCCGCAGGGGCCGCAGCTCGCACTCGGTGAACGTGGCGCCGACGAGCTTGCACCCGGTGAACTCGGCGTCGAAGAAGTTGCACCGCTTGAAGGCGCAGCCGGTGAACGCCGAGTCCGTGTGCCGCGACGCGTTGAAGCGCACGTTGCCGAACACGCAGTCGGTGAAGACCGAGTTCCGGGTGACCGCCTCCGAGAAGTCGGCCTCGTGGAACTCGCACCGCACGTAGTGCCGCCCGGTGATCTCCTCCCCGTACCAGTCGTCGCGGAAGAACCGCTGCTCCTCGACGGGATCTTGCGTAGCCTCGGACATCCCGCCAGGCTAGCGGCAGATCCGACGCCGGAGGGGCCGCCATGCTCGACGCCGACGCTGTCCGGAGGGCCGTGCCGATGCCGGCCGCGGTCGAAGCGGTGCGCGAGGCGTTCCTCGACCTCGCCGCCGGCCGTTTCGTGGTCCCGCAACGGTTGTCCTTCGCCGGAGCCACGACGCTCGTGATGACCGCCTGCCACACCCCGTCGTCGACGACCGTGGTGAAGACGCTCAACCTGGCCCCCGGCCGGACGCCGATGATCCTGGGCACGCTGGTGTGGAACACCGCCGCCGGTCAGGTGGTCGCGGACGCGGTCGAAGTCACAACCCTGCGCACCGGCGCGGTGTCCGGCGTCGCCACGGACCTGCTCGCCCCACCCTCGGCGACCCGGCTGGCGTTGCTCGGCACCGGAGCCCAGGCCGCCGACCAGGTGCGTGGCGTGGCGGCAGTGCGGCCGGTGCGTGCCGTGACGGTGTTCGGCCGTGACCGCTCGCGCGCTTCGGCGATGGCAAAGCGGTTGCGCGCGGAGTTCCCGGCGATGGTGGTGCGGGTGGCTTCGAGCGCGCCGGACGCGGTGTCCGATGCGGAGATCGTCTGTTGTGCTACTTCGTCCAGTGCTCCTCTCTTCGCTGTCGATGACTTGCCGGAACGCGTTCACGTCAACGCGATCGGGTCGTATCGGCCGTCCATGCGGGAACTGCCGGCGGAGTTGCTCGCCACCGCCGATTGCGTGGTGGTGGATCAGGCCGGCGCCGCCCTCGAGGAGGCGGGCGAGGTGATCCACGCCATCGAGGCCGGGGTCCTCGATCGTGGTGAGCTGATCGAGCTGGGTCCGGCCTTGCGGACGCCGCCGGTGGTGAGCGGGCGAACCGTGTTCAAGTCCGTCGGGCTCGCCGTGCAGGACTGGGCCATCGCCCGGCTGCTCGGCGAGGCTGCGCGCCCGATCGGATAAGGCGGGGCGGTGAATGCCGAGATGTACGCGCGTACCTGGACGGACGACACGTCGAGTTGCCCCGGTGAGGCGGCGCGGGATTTCCAGGCGGCGTGAGCCCAGGGTAGTTGCTTCGGGCTTCGACTGATGTGTTCTGGCCGATCGTGGAGTGCAGCCTTCTGTGGTTGTAGTAGCGCAGCCGGGTGAGCACGTCCTGATTGGACGCCGCGATCGGAGTGGAACACCGCCTCGGGCTGGATGAGGCCCCGGGTAGTCGGAAGGTCGATCGGGTCGTAGACCAGGTCGGTGCGCATGTGCTCGGCCATGGCATACCCGACGACCTCACGGGTGCAGGTCGACGACGGTGGCCAGAGAGCCACCCCCTCGAAGGTGGCAGGCAGGTGATGTCCCGACCATGCGCAGTCCCGGTGCCGATGTGGTGAAGTCGCGGCGGATCAAGTCGGCCACCAGGGTGACCGGGCCGGTCACAGGCCGGGTCAAAACTTCGGACGACACACGTACCTGGACGGATGACACGCGTATCCAGGCGGACGACACACGTGAGATTGTCCGGCCCGGCCGTGCTTGGTTGCTCACCGGAGGTGGTGAGGTGGAGGCGGAGAGCAACAATAGCGGCCGAACGGCGCAATCTCGGGCTTGGAGCGTTTGATCGGTCACCCGATCCGGGAATTTTCGCGGCATGTCTCCTTGGCGAACCACCACCAGACGGAACACGGCCGTGCGGGTCATCACGGCGATCGGCGCGATCTTCGCGGGGATCGAAGTTCTCTACATGATCATGGTGCTCGCCGGTGCGAACGCCGGCAACGCCTTCTTCCAGTTCATCAAGTCACTGGCGGTTCCTCTCGCGTTGTTCTGGCCCGGTCTGTTCCCGGTCGACAGCCCCAGCCTGGCCGTGATCCTCGACTTCGGCCTGGCCGCGGTGTTCTGGCTGGTCATCACCGGCCTCATCGCCCGCTTCGCGGGCCGGTGACCGGGAGCGATCCGCTCCCGGAGCCGGGAACCACCCGCCGTCGCCGCCGCTGGTGTCCGTGGGCGACACTGGACGGATGAGCGACGGCAGGTGGTTCGACGGCTGGTCGCCGTGGCCCGAGCTGGCCGGGCTGGCCGCGGCCGGGCGTTCGCTGCTGCCGAACGTCCCGGTCACGCCGGCCGCCTTGGCCCGCACCGTCACCGAACAGCTCGTCGGGCGCCGACTGACCGCGAAGGTGGGCGACCGCGAGGTCGGCTTCACCCTCGCCGAGCTCGACTACCCGGCCGACAGCCTTCGGCTGGCCACCGGACGCCTCGGCGACGTCCGGATCGTCGCCGAGGACGTCGATTGGCCGGAGCCCGACGCCGGAGAGAGTGCGCCCGAAAGCGTCCCGCTGCGCCGCGTCACCGTGCTCGCCGAAGACGTCCGCCTCCGCTCGCTGCCCACGCCGGCCGCCACACCCGCGCGGGTGCAGCTGGCGATCGCCGTCTCGGCCGACGTGCTGCGCGAACGGGTGGCGAAAGCCCGTCCCGGGATCGTCGCGAACCCGGCCGACGGCGGCTTGCTGCGGATCCACTGGGCCAAGCGGCCGCACTGGGGCCACCTGACCCTCCGCCCGCAGGTGGCGGACGACGGCATCGTGCTCGTGCCCCAGACCCTCCACATCGGACAGCGGCAGCTGCGGCCACCCCGCCGCTTCCGCCCCATCGTGCTTCCCCTGCCGGAACTCCCGCCCGGCCTGAAACTGACGAAGGTGGAGCCGCGGCACGAAGAGCTCGTGCTGCACACCGTGGCGCAGGAATGGCCGGAACGCCTTTCCCGCATTCCCCTGCCGGACCTCCTGAGCTGGTTGACCACAGCCGCGATGACGTTGACCCTGCCGAATCTCGGTACCCGTTCATGAACCCTCCTCGATGAACCCGACATCGAAAACGGTACTCGAACGCGCGTTCGAACATCATCACTCACAAGGGTACGACCGGAATCGGCCGCGAGCCGTGCGGACTGCGGAATGAAACAGCGGGTGACGAACGGGTTCAGGGCACCGGGAACCAGGTGCCGGACGCCCATTCCGTGTCGCCCCAGGCTTTCCGCTCGTCGGCCCGCGGGTCGAGCACCAGATCGGTGTCCTCCCGGAAGACCAGCACCGGCCGCAGTTCGGGGCCGTACGGCGGCCAGTCGGGACCGTCGGCGTCCGCGACGCCGTCCCGGATGAACCGCACCCAGGCGCGGTGGATCAGCACCGCCGCCCGCTCGCGCTTCGGGTTCACCTGCGTCGCCTCCGCGAACAGCGGCAGCGGCGTCTTCCACGCCATCGTCGTCTCGGTGCCGTGGCCGCCGTCGAGCTGCTCGGGCACCCCGGGCGCGGCGATGTCGATCCGGTAGCGGTAGACGGGAGCGTGCGCGGACTGCGCGTCGGCGAGCCGCTGCGTCGGGATGCCGTACCGCTCGTCGCCCATGGCGGCGATTCGCGCGGCCTTCAAATCGGGAACCCGGCGCAGGTATGTCTCGAGCAGGTGCGAAGCGCCTTCCTCACCCAGGATGTCCGTCAGCACCTCGGACGCCGGAGCCGTCGCGATCTCTTCGCCGAGCATCATCGCGTACGTGCTGCCCTCGTTGCTGTTGCAGCCGACCAGCAGCGGGATCCCGGCCGCGCTGCCCCGCCGGATCGGCTCGATCGGCACCTCCGGCAGCACGCGCGGGTGCAGGGTCGGGCGCCAGAGCCACAGCGCCTGGAACCCGCTCAGGATCCGTTCCTGCGCTTCGACGAACTCCTTGGCGGGCAACGAGCGCAGAGCCGCGATGTCCCGGCAGCCGACCTCGTCCAGCAGCCGCCGCGCCAGCGCCGTCCCGGCCTCCGGCGTCGCCACGTGGTCCGCGCCGCCGGAACTGCTGATCGCCTGCGCGAACAGCCCCGCACCGAGCGGGCTGCCCATCAGGTTGCCGACGCTCTTGGCCCCCGCCGACACGCCGTAGAGCGTGATCCGCGCCGGATCCCCGCCGAACGCGGCGATGTTGCGGCGTACCCACTTCAGGGCCTCGACCTGGTCGAGGAACCCGCAGACACCGGCGTCCGCTTCGGACTCGCCGAAGATCCCGCCGAGGTGCAGGAAGCCGAGCGAGCCGAGCCGGTAGTTGATGGTGACCACGACGATCCCGGCCCGCGCGAACTCCTCGCCGTCGCCCAGCTGCTCGCCGTGGCCGACGCGGTACCCGCCGCCGTGCAGCCAGAACAGCACCGGCCACCCGCCCGCCGGCGCGGGTCCTTCGGGAGTGCAGACGTTGAGGTACAGGCAATCCTCGTCACACACCGCGGACGGATTCATCGGATCCGGCGACTGCATCGCGTGCGGCCCGTACTCGGTCGCCACGTGCACCCCGCCCGACAGCGACGGCGGCCGCGGGGCCTTCCACCGCAGCTCGCCGACCGGCGGGCGGGCGTACGGGATCCCGCGCCAGACGCGGACGCCGTCACCCGCCAGCCCGACCAGCGCCCCGAGTTCGGTCGTGACCGTCGGGACGGAAGCCATCAGAGCGAGGCCTGCTCGACCGTCGGCAGGCAGATCTCGAACCGGGTGTTCCCGGGCTCCGATTCGACGCGCAGGTCGCCCTGGTGCCGTTCGACGACGATCTTCCACGAGATGTCCAGGCCCAGCCCGGTGCCCTCGCCGACCGGCTTGGTCGTGAAGAACGGCTCGAAGATCCGCGGCTTGATGTCCGCGGGGATCCCGGGGCCGGTGTCACCGACCTCGACGCGGACCTGGTCGTTCTCACCCCACGTGCGCAGCGTCAGCGTGCCTTCGCCGGCCATCGCGCCGAGGGCGTTGTCGATGACGTTCGTCCAGACCTGGTTCAGCTCGGCCGGGTACGCGGGGATCTTCGGCAGGCTGCGGTCGTACTCCTTGACGACGCGGACGCCGTCGCCGATCTTGCCGGACAGCATCACCAGCGTGGAGTCGAGGCCGTCGTGGACGTCGACCCACTGGTGCGGCGCCCGGTCCATCTGCGAGTACTGCTTGGCCTTGCCGACCAGCGCGGAGATCCGCGTGGTGGAGTCCTCGATCTCGCCCATCAGCATCTCGGTTTCCAGCGCGTAGGCGAGCCAGCGGACGGCACCGTCGATGAAGGTGTCGCCGACCTGCTCGAGGACGTGGTCCAGGTCGGCCGTGGTCAGCCCGGCGCGGACGTAGATGTCGGCGAGGTCCCAGCCGCCGTCGATGCCGCGGTCGTCGAACCAGTCGCCGATCTCGTCCTCACGGTCGGCCTGCTGCATCGCCGTCAGCTTCTCCGCCTGCGCGACCTGCTTGACCAGGCGTTCCTGGACGTCGATGAGCTGGTAGAGCAGCTCGGGGTCGATGTCCTTCTTGGCCAGGAAGGCGAGCTTGTGGCGCATGCCGGCTACGCGTTCGCGCAGGGCGGCCGTCGCCCGGACGGCGGCGGCGGCGGGGTTGTTCAGCTCGTGCGTCAGGCCGGCCGAGAGCTCGCCGAGGGCCAGCAGACGGCGGCGCGAACCGATCACCGTGTCGCTGTTGCGCCAGCCGAGGTACATGCCCTCCAGCAGGTGCGTCGCCATCGGGAACCACCGGCGGAACTCGAAGGAGAACTCCTTCGACGGCAGCGTCAGGAACGTGACGTCGGACAGCGCGCGCACCGTGGCGTTGTAGATGTGCTCGCTGTCCTGGTGCACGAAGAACTGCGTCGCGCCGAAGTACGCTCCGCGCTGGTCGGACCGGTTGGTCTCCACCTCCGTGCCGCTGACCAGCCGCGTCATCCGGATCGCGCCGTTGAGCAGGACGTAGAAGCAGGTCGCCTCGCCGCCCTCGCTGATGACGGTGGAGCCGGCCGGGTACTCCTCGAGCACGGCGTTGGCGGCGATCCAGTCGAGCTGGTCTTCGGAAAGGTGTTCGAACAGGAAGAGCCCGCGAAGCTCTTCCCGCGGCAGTGCGCTCATTGTTCCTCCAGGTACCGGTGTACCAGCGTCACGGCCATCGCGCCCTCGCCCACCGCGGACGCCACCCGCTTGACCGACTGCGACCGCACGTCACCGGCCACGAACACGCCCGGGATCGACGACTCGAGGTAGTGCGGATCACGGTCGAGCGGCCAGCCCGCCGGCCGCTGCCCGGCGCTCAGCAGGTCCGGGCCGGTGCACACGAAGCCGTGCTCGTCGCGGTGGATGGCGTCGCCGAGCCAGTCGGTGCGCGGGGCGGCGCCGATGAAGATGAACAGGTGCCCGCTCTCGACCGTCTCGGTGACGCCGTTCTCGCACAGCGTGATCCGCTCGAGGTGGTCGCTGCCGTGCACCTGCTTGACCGTGGTCCGCGTGCGGACGTGGATGTTCTCGATGCCGGCGATCTGCTCGATCAGGTAGTGCGACATCGACGCCTCCAGCGACTCGCCGCGCACCAGGATCGTGACGTCGCTGGCGTGCCGGGAGAAGAACACCGCGGCCTGCCCGGCGGAGTTGGCGCCGCCGACGATGTAGACGTGCTCGCCCTTGCACTCGGGCGCCTCGGTCGCGGCCGAGCCGTAGTAGACACCGCGGCCGGTGAGCTCTTCGACGCCGCCGGCCTCGAGGGCGCGGTAGGTGACGCCGCTGGCGAGGATCACCGAGTGCGCGGCGATCTCACTGCCGTCACCGAAGGTGATCACCCGCTGCGAGCCGCGGGCCTCCAGGCCGACGACGTCACGCGCGGTCAGCACCTCGGCGCCGAACTTCTGCGCCTGGCGCCGGGCCCGGTCGGTCAGCTGCGCGCCGGAGACGCCGTCGGGGAAGCCGAGGTAGTTCTCGATGCGCGAGCTCGTGCCCGCCTGGCCGCCGGTGGCCTTCTTCTCGACGAGCACCGTGCGCAGGCCTTCGGAAGCGCCGTACACCGCCGCGCCGAGGCCGGCCGGGCCGCCGCCGATCACGACGAGGTCGTAGAACTCCTGCGCCGGCCGGGTCGACAAACCGACCGCGTCGGCGATCTCGCCGCCGGTCGGGTTCTTGAGGACGGTGCCGTCCGGGGTGACGACCACGGGGATGTCCTTGTCGGTCGCCTCCGCGGCCTGCAGGATCCGGCAGCCTTCGTCGTCCTCGACCGAGTACCAGCGGTACGGGACGGCGTTGCGCGCGAGGAAGTCCCGCAGGTGGAACGACGGCGAGTTGTAGCGGTGGCCGATGAGCTTGACCTCTTCGACCGGCTTGTCGCCGACGGCTTTCCAGGTCTCGACCAGGGCGTCGATGACCGGGTAGAGCTTCTCCTCCGGCGGGTCCCACGGCTTGAGCAGGTAGTGGTCGACGTCGACGACGTTGATCGCCTGGATCGCGGCGTCGGTGTCGGCGTAGGCGGTCAGCAGGGCGCGGCGGGCGTGCGGGAACAGGTCCATCGCCTTCTCGAGGAAGGCGATCCCGTCCATCTGCGGCATCCGGTAGTCGGCGAGGATCGCCGCGACGGCGTCGCCGCGCAGCTTGATCTCGCGCAGCGCGTCGAGGGCGTCCGGGCCGGAGTCGGCGCGGATGACGCGGTAGTCCTTCCCGTAGCGCCGGCGCAGGTCACGGGCGACCGAGCGGGACACGGCGGGATCGTCGTCGACGGTCATCAGGATCGGCTGGCTCACGAGATGCAGCCTACGGCGCTTCTTACGCCGTTGGGAAAGTACGCCGTTTCGGCACCTGGACCCGCTCCAGGTCCGAGGCCACGACGATCTCGCCGTCGAACTCGGCCCGCGCCTCCGCCGCGAAGCGCTCCGGATCGGCGTAGCGCTGCGAGAAGTGGGTCAGGACGAGCTGCCGGACGCCGCACTCGGCGGCGACGCGCGCGGCCTGCCGCGCGGTCAGGTGGCCGAAGTCCTCCGCCAGGGAGGTGTCCTCGGCGAGGAACGTCGCTTCGATCACGAGCGTGTCGGCGTTTTCGCTGAGGGCGTAGACCGCGTCGCAGAGGCGGGTGTCCATCACGAACGCGAACCGCTGGCCGGGCCGCGGTGTGCTGACGTCTTCGAGTTTCGTGGTCCCCAGCCGCCCCTCCCGCTGCAGCCGGCCGACGTCCGGGCCGGTGATCCCGCGTTCCCGCAGTTTTTCCGGGAGCATGGTGCGGCCGTCGGGCTCGGTCAGCCGGTAGCCGAACGCCTCGACGGGGTGGCTCAGCCGCCTCGCCTCGAGGGCGATCTTCCCGGTCGCGATCGGGCCGTCCTCGGCGATCGGGTGTTCCCGCAGGTCGGCCTGCTCGTAGAAGGCCGTGGCGTGCCGCATGCGCGCGAAGTAGTGCGCGCCGGACGCCGGGAAGTGGGCGTGGACCGGGTGGGCGACCTTGTCCAGCGACAGCCGCTGGATCACCCCGGGCAGGCCGAGGCTGTGGTCGCCGTGGAAGTGGGTGACGCAGATCCGCGTGATGTCCGTGGCGGCCACGCCCGCGCGCAGCATCTGGCGCTGGGTGCCTTCGCCGGGGTCGAAGAGGATGCCCTCGCCGTCCCAGCGCAGGAGGTAGCCGTTCTGGTTGCGGTGGCGCGTGGGCACCTGGCTCGCGGTGCCCAGCACCACCAGTTCGCGGGTCGACACCCCCGCACGCTACTCAGGCGGCGAGCTTGCGGAGGCGGAACGCCAGAACGAGCAGCACGATCCCGTACAGCAGCGCGTAGATCCCGACGAGCAACGCGATGCCGTACGCGCCCGCGATCGGGTTGATCACGATGAGGACGCCCGCGAGCACGGAGATCGCGCCGGCCGCGACGAGGAACGCCTCGCCGCGGATCTGCTTGCGCAGCCGGATCGCCGCGGCGATCTCGGCGATGCCGGTGATGATCGCCCAGAAGCCGACCAGCAGGGCCAGCAGCAGGACCGTGATGCCCGGCCAGACGAGGACGAGGATCCCGGCGACGATGCCGAGCGCGCCGAGGACGCCGTAGGCCACCCGGTGGGCGGTGTCACCTGGACGGAACGCCTGCATCAGGCCGCCGATGCCGTCGATGATCGCGTACACGCCGTACAGGATCGCCAGGACGAGCACGGTGGCGCCGGGCCAGATCAGGGCGAAGAGCCCGAAGAGCACGGCGAACACGCCGCGGACGGCGGCGATCGGCCAGGCCCGGCGGGGGTCGACGACGGTGAACGCTGCGAAGGAGGTCATCTGCCGCTCCCGGATCGATGGGGACCCCAGCTTTTGGAGACCCCAGTATCGCGACGACTACCCCCGTCCGGCTCCCGGAACACCCCGTTCGGGTGTATCTACAAAGGACCGGCGTGCGCCGCGGCCGCCACCACGGCGCACGCCGGTGCTCAGGGGTAACTCACCAGGTTGACGGCCTTGGTCCCGGTCGGCGTCGCCGGACCGGTGTTGTTGATCACATGCGTGATGGTGCCCTGGTAGTTGAGCGACACGGTCACCATGTCGTGGAACCGGACACCCGGCGTGTTCGGCGCCTCGTACGCGTGCGCGCTGGCGACCGACGGGTTGGTGCTGAAGAAGCAGTAGCTGCCCAGGCCCCACGCCTCGTGGCTGGTGACGTTCGGGCCGACCTTGTAGGCGGAGAAGCCCGGCGTCGAGCCGTTCATCCAGCTCGCCTGGTCCGGCACGTCGTAGGGCATCTCGTTCTGGAAGAAGTAGGTGCGGCCGCCGTTGCCGTTCCAGACCACCTGCGTCTTCTGGTAGTGCTCGACGAAGAGGCCGTACATGGTGACGTCGTTGCCGTTGACGACCAGCCCGGTGTCGGCGGTGTTGGTGGTCCAGCCGACGTACTCGTTGCGCTCGGCGTGGTCGGCGCGCCAGATCCACATGTGGTCGCCGATCACGTTGCCGCTGTTGACGACCAGGCTGGTCGTCGCCTTGCCGACGGCGGCGCCGCCGATCCGGAAGAAGACGTCGTGCAGCGACGTCGGGTTCGCCGCGTGGTTCGCGGCCGAGCCGGCCGGGCCGACCTGCATGAGCGTGTTCGAGTTGGTCGTGCCGGCGTCGATCAGCAGGCCGGCGACCTTGACGCCGTCGACGTCGTCGACGGTCATCGCGGTGATCCCGTTGTCCGGGACGAGCGTGGCGATGCCGAGGCCGAGCACGACGGTGTCCGGACGGGTGACGCGCAGCGTCTGGTTCAGGTGGTAGACACCCGGCGTGACCAACAGGTTTTTGCCGGCGGCGAGCGCGGCGTTCAGGTCGGCGGCGGTGGCGCCGGGCTTGGCGATGTAAAACTGGTCGATCGAGATCGAGGTGCCCGGCGCGGCGCCGTTCGCCCAGCTCGTGCCGGACGCGTTGGTCTTGAGGCCGGGGACGAAGACCTGGTACTTGCCGGCGCCGTCGACGTAGAGGAACGGCTTCTCGCGCACGACCGGCGTCTGGGCGACCGTGGTGTAGGGCGGCGTCGGGAAGGAGTTGGCGGGCGCGCCCTGGACGCCGGCGAAGACCATGTTCCAGTTCGAGCCGTTCCAGCTGCCGAACTGCGAGTTGCGGGAGATCCACTGCTGCTGCGAGCCGGAGCGGACCTGGCCGTCGATCTTCGTGTCGGAGATCCAGCCGCCGCTGGCCCAGCCACCGTCGTCGAGCTGCAGGTCACCGCGGACGTGCATGCGCCGGTAGGGCGCGGCCTGGCTGACGGCCCAGCGGTCGGCCCCTCCGTTCGGGGTCACGGACAGGTTCTCGGCGCCGCGCCAGAAGTTCTGGGTGGCGTTTTGCGGCGGGAACCAGTCGGCCTCGACGTGCACGGCGCCGTTGATGTTCACGGCGTCGGGGCTCAGGCCGAGGCCCAGCACCTGCGTGTAGAAGCCGACGTTGACGTCGTTGGCGTAAGTGCCGGGCTTGAACATCACGGCGTAGCGCTGGCTGCCGAACTGGTTGCGTTCCTGCTGGGAGAAGATGCTGTTGAGCCGGCTCTGGATGGTCGAGCTCGGCATGGACGGGTCGAAGATCACGACGTTCGGCCCGAAGTCGGGCTGGCTCGTGTTCGCGGGGGTCAGCATGAAGGACTGGGCGGCGGTGCCGTTGCAGGTGTACTGCTGCAGCTGGACATCGCTGGTGGAAGCACCGGGGACGTCGAGGCACTTCCCGCTGTTGCGGCTGACGAAGTGGTACCGGCCGTTCCCCTCGTCGACGGCCTGCCACTGCTGGTTGGCCCCGCCTCCGTAGGTCCAGAGCTGCAGCAGGCCCCCATCGGCGGCGGAGACATCCTTGACGTCCCAGGCGGCGGCCGGGTTGGACCGGGCGTTGACCCGGAAGTAGCCGTCCTCGGTGGACTGGAACTGCCACTGCTGCGAGGCGGTCTGGTTGCAGGCGTACTGCTGGACAACGGTCCCATCGGCGGTCCCGGCCGCCCGGGCGTCAACGCACTTCCCGCTGTTCACGGCCGCGACGGTGTACCACCCGTCCGGGGTAACGGCGGCGTCCGCCGCCGTCGCTGTCATGCTTCCGACCAGGACCGACGCTGCCGCGAGCAGCGTCATCACCCGCCGTCTCGTCATCGAAGCCTCCTCTGCCGCACAAGCGGCGTCATCGAGAGGTGTGCCCGGTCTTGAAGACGCGGCGTAACGGGCGGGGACCTCGGCGTCACAACCGCGCAAAATGTAACGGCGGCCACAGCGGGGCGTCAATACAGGACTAAAAATAAGGTGTGAATGTGCTGGTCAGCGGCTTGTAGGGCGCTCCGACGTCTTGTGGGTACCCCCGTGCGGACGGGGTCTGAGGCGGGTGTACTGTATGGGCATACGAGATGCGGAGTTCACCTTCGCCTCGGGGCTATGGCGCAGCTGGTAGCGCACCTCACTGGCAGTGAGGGGGTCAGGGGTTCGAGTCCCCTTAGCTCCACTCTCTTACAGAACCCCTTCGATCAGGTCTTTGCGGCTGGTCGAAGGGGTTTTTTCGCCCCCGGGGCCGAGCTTGGGTGATCCACTGCGGCCGGCGCACCGGTGACCCTGCTGGGGCATTTCTGGAGCACCATGCTCCTGCCCGCCGGGCCTCTGGCGCCCTGTCGGCGCCGCTCTCGGCCGGTATCGCTGACGCTGTCCCTCCCGCCAGCGGCGAGAGGGACACTCGCACCTACTCGACCTCGTTTGACTGGCGTGCCCGTCCGCGGCCGGCTTTCCGCTGCTGGCGTCCGCCGCGGCCCCATCGGATACAGACGACGCGTCGCCTTCTGCCAGCGACGCTGCAGATCAGCCAGCAACCGCGTCTCCACCTCCGGCGCCACGTGCGAATACACCTCCACCACCCGGTTCGGCAGGTGATGACCCAGTCGGCGGGCCTGCGCGATCTCCGGCGCTCCACCAGCGCCACCCACGCATCGACATCCAACGCCGTGATCTTCTCCAACGGCGTCGCACCGAACCGCGCAAGGACATGACACCGCAGGTAACTCTCGTGGTTGTCGAGCGTCCGCGGATCCAGATCCTGCACCGGGAACCACCGGTCAACCCATGACCGCAACAAGAGCTGGCCACCGGACGGGTCTATCCACACTTGCCGACGCTGATCAGGCTCCATATCACCGGCATACGCATCCGCGCTCCGGCGACTCGAGAACCCCGGCACCGACCCCACAGCTTCGATCCCGCCGTCCGCGCGCGCTACCCGGACTGGTCGTCGACATCATCCAAGGTCGGTGAGCTGGAACTGACCAGGCACGCGCTCGCCGTCTCCGGCTCGGACGAGCGAACAATGCTGCTCTAACGCACCTTCCCGGCAGCCCGGCCGCGAAGCGACTCGCCAAGCTGTGACGACGGGAACCGCATGGTCGGGAAAGATCGTGGTCGTGATAGGCCTGCGGGATTCAGTCCGTCTCCACTGAACCCGCCTCTGCTGCTCCCGGATTCGGGGGCTCCGAGCTGATCAGTGCTTCAATGATCGCCATGTCGCTCGACGAGTTGCGTGCCTTGCTGGCCCGGCATGCCCGGCCCGATCTGAGCACGGACATCGATGCCGTGCGCATCTTCCGCGCCGATCGACCCAGCCCGCCGACGCCGACCACCTACGGCCAGGTGCTGGCACTCGTCGCCCAAGGCACCAAACGGTTCGCGCTGGGCGACCGCCTGTACGAGTACCACGCTGGCCAGTACGTCGTCGCCTCGGTTGATCTGCCGGTGACCGCGCAGTTCATCCGAGCCGACCCGAGGGAACCCGCGCTCGGCTTCGGTCTGGACCTGCCGCCGGCCGCCGTCGCCGAAGTGCTGCTGGCTGCGGATCCCGGGGACCTGCCGGAACTCGACCCCGGCGCGCCGGCCGGCCTGGCCGTCAGCGCCGCCTCCGCCGAACTGCTCGATGCCGTTGTTCGCCTCCTGCGGCTGCTCGACTCGCCCCGCGACATCCCGATGCTCGCGCCCCTGATCAAGCGGGAAATCATCTGGCGGTTGCTGACCGGTGAGCAGAGCAGCATCCTGCGCCAATTCGGCCTGCCCGACAGCAGTCTCAGCCACATCGCCAGGGCCGTCCAGTGGATCCGTGACCACTACGCGCTGCCCTTCCGCGTCGAGGAGGTGGCGCAGCGGGCAGGCATGAGCGTTTCCGCGTTCCACCGCAATTTCCAGGCCGTCACCTCGATGAGCCCCATCCAATACCAGAAGCAAATCCGCCTGCAGCACGCCAGACTGCTGCTCGCCGCGCATCCCGGCGACATCGCCGGGATCAGCCGTCAGGTCGGCTACGAGAGCCCCGCCCAGTTCAGCCGCGACTACCGCAGGCAGTTCGGTCACCCGCCACGCCGGGACGCGGTCCGCCTGGGCGCGAACGTCCGAACCGGCGCCTCTCGCGACGGTTGATCAGAACTCGCGACTTCTTGCCCCATCCTGCCCACTTGCGTTGCGGACGAGTTTTCGCCGCGGCGACTCGCATAGCCTCCCCGGACAGAGACACCTGAAACCGTTCACGGTCGGCTCGTGACCGACAAGCAACGACGGTCGAGCGGGTCCTGACCCCGGAACGAGGACGCTGATGACCCAGCACACCCGCAGCGAGATATCGCTGCGAGTCAACGAAACGACCCACCGGCTATCCGTGGACAACCGCCGGACGCTGCTCGACGCGTTACGGGAGGACCTCGGCCTCACCGGACCCAAGAAAGGGTGCGACCAGGGGCAGTGCGGCGCCTGCACGGTGCTGTGCGACGGCCGCCGGGTGGTCTCCTGCCTCACCCTCGCGGTCGCCGCCGACAACACTTCGGTCACGACCGTCGAAGGACTGGCCACCGAGGGCGAGCTGCGGCCGATCCAGGAGGCGTTCGTGCGCTTGGACGGCTTCCAGTGCGGCTTCTGCACGCCCGGGCAGCTCTGCTCGGCGGTCGGGATGCTCGCCGAACACGCCGCGGGCTGGCCCAGCGCCGTCACCGCCGGCGACGCACCGGACCCCGCGCCGGAACTGGACGAGGCCGAGGTGCGCGAGCGGATGAGCGGCAACCTGTGCCGCTGCGGGGCGTACCCGCCGATCGTGCGCGCGGTGCTCGAGACCGCGGCACGCGAGGGCGGTGCGCTGTGAGGGAGTTCGCTTACCAACGTGCGGCACAGGTCCGCGACGCGCTCACCGCCGTCGCCGGCGATGCCGGCGCCCGGTACCTGGGTGGGGGCACGAACCTCGTCGACCTGATGAAGTGCGGAGTCGAGGAGCCCACCCGGCTGGTGGACGTCCGGCGGCTGCCGCTCGACGGTGTCCGCGACGCACCGGACGGCGGCTTGGTCATCGGTGCGACCACGACGAACAGTGACACGGCCGCGCATCCCGAGGTGCGCCGCCGGTTCCCGGCGCTGACCCAGGCCGTCCTGGCGGGCGCGTCCGGCCAGCTGCGGAACATGGCCACGGTGGGCGGCAACCTGGTGCAGCGGACCCGGTGTGGTTACTTCGCCGATCTCACCCAGCCGTGCAACAAACGGATGCCCGGCAGCGGCTGCGCCGCGATCGAGGGAGTGCACCACAACCACGCAGTGCTCGGCCACTCCGAGCACTGCGTGGCGACCCACCCCTCGGACATGGCGGTGGCGCTCGCCGCGTTGGACGCGGTCGTGTGCTACGAGACGCTCGACGGCCCCGGTGAGATCCCCCTGTCACGGTTCTACCGGCCGGTCGGTGACCGGCCGGACCGCGAAACCGCCATGCCGCCCGGCGCGCTGATCACCGCCGTCGTCCTGCCGGGGTCCGCGGCGGGGCTGCGGTCGCGGTACCGGAAGGTCCGTGAGCGCGCGTCCTACGCCTTCGCCACCGTCTCCGTCGCCGCTGCGGTCGACATCCGCGACGGCGTGGTGCGCGACGTGCGTATCGCGCTGGGCGGTGTGGCGTCGCGCCCCTGGCGGGCCGGCTCCGCCGAGGCCCTGCTCCGCGGCACCCAGCCCACCGCCAATCGGCTTCGGACCTGCGCCGAGGAGGCGCTGAGCGACGCAAATCCCTTGCGCGACAACGGGTACAAGGTGACCTTGGCACGGAACCTGATCGAGGCCGTGCTCGGTGAACTCGCTGAAACGGAGATGGATCGATGAACGCGGATGCCGTCGGCACCCCACGCCCCCGGATCGAGGGCCGGTTCAAGGTCACCGGCGCCGCCCACTACGCCGCGGACATCCCGGTGCCGGACTTGGCCCACGGCTGGATGATGACTGCTCCCCTCTCGCGAGGCCGGATCCGCGACATCGACGCCTCGACCGCGCTCGCCATGCCGGGTGTGCTCGGAGTACTCGACCACCGCAACGCACCCCGGCTCAACCCCAAGGCCGGCAACTACTTCGGCCCGGACGGCAGCCTCCGGCTCTTGCAGGACGACGTGATTCCCTACGCGGGCTGGCCGCTCGCGCTGGTCGTGGCCGAAACACCCGAGCAGGCCAGAGCGGCCGCATCGGCGATGCGGGTCACCTGTGACGGCGAGCCGCACGACCTCGACTTCACCCTTGAGCACCCGGCCGCGCGGCCGGCGTCGACCGCCTTCGGCCCGGAGGCGGACATCGGCGACCTGAAGGCCGAACTGGCGGCGTCCGCGGTCGTGCTCGAGGAGCGCTACCGCACTCCGGAGGAGAGCCACTGCGCGATGGAGCCGCACGCCGCGACCGTGTGGTGGGACTCCGACCACCTGTACGCCGTGGACTCCAACCAAGGAGCGTTCAGCGTGTCCGAGGTCCTCGCCGCGTTGTGGTCCATCGACCGGGAGCAGGTGCACGTTCGTTCCGAGCATGTGGGCGGGGGTTTCGGCGGCAAAGGCGCCTGCGGCCCGCAGGTGGTGCTCGCCTCGATGGCCAGCCGGCGGTTCGGACGCCCGGTGCGGATCACCATGACCCGGGCGCAGGTCTTCGAGACGACCTCGTCACGGCCTCGAACGGACCAGGTGATGACCGTCGGCGCGGACGCCGACGGCCGCCTGCGGGCCATTCACCACCGGGCGGCCTACGCCCTCTCGCCGCTTTCGGAGTACATCGAGGCCTGCACCGAGCAGGCCAAGATCCTGTACTCGGCGCCGGCGATCCGCACCCGGCTCACCGCCGTGCCGCTCGACGTCCTGCCGCCCGCCTCGATGCGCGGCCCCGGCGCGACGCCCGGCTCGTTCGCCCTGGAGTCGGCGATCGACGAGGTCGCCGAGCGGCTGGACGTGGACCCCCTGGATCTGCGCCTGCGCAACCAACCCACGGTCACGCCCGCCTCGGGAAAGCCCTTCAGCACCCGCCGCCTGGTCTCCTGCATGCGGGAGGGCGCACGACGGTTCGGCTGGGCGGCGCGCGACCGGCGCCCCCGCTCCCGGTGGGACGGCCCGCTGCTGATCGGCAGCGGCATGGCCACCACGTCGTTCAGCGCCGGGGTGTTCCCGTCGAAGGCCTCGATCACCGCGGAGCCGGACGGGAGTTTCACGGTGTCGATCGGGGCGAGTGACATCGGTACCGGCGCCCGGACCGCGCTGACCGCGGTCGCCGCCGACGCGCTGGGGGCCGGCACCGAGCGGATCCGCATCCGGATCGGCGACAGCGACCTTGGCATGGCGTGGGGCGCGGGCGGTTCCCGCGGCACGACGTCCTGGTCCTTCGCCATCACCGAGGCCGCCAAGAAACTCCGTGAGAACCTGCACGATCCGGTTCGGCCGATGACCGCGACAGTGGACACCACCACGATGATCGACTTCCAGCCGGACCGGGAACGGCAGACCTACAGCGCCGTCTTCGCGGAGGTCACCGTCGACCCGGCCACCGGCGAGGTACGGGTCCGCCGGCTGCTCGGCATGTTCGCCGTCGGCCGCGTGATCAACCCGCTGCTGGCCCGCAGCCAGGTCGTCGGCGGGATGATCATGGGGCTGTCCATGGCCCTGCACGAAGAGAGCGTGCGAGACCCCCGCACCGGCCGGCTGGCGAACGGCGACTGGGCGGGCTACCACATCGCCGCGCACGCCGACGTCCCCGACATCGAGGCCGGCTTCGTGCCGGACTACGAGCCCCAGGACCCATCGGGGTTCAACGGCCTCGGCGAGATCGGCACAGCAGGCACCGCGGCGGCGATCGCCAACGCCGTGTGGCACGCCACCGGCACTCGCCAGCGGATCCTCCCGATCCGCCTCGACCGCGTGCTGGAGCAGACCACCGCCGTCGCAGGCGAACCTCGTGGTGCGCGGAGCTACCACTGACCCCCGTCGGGCCGGACGGGATCAGTGCGGCTGCCGGCAGCGATGCGGCGATCTCCCGGGCGGTGGCGGCCAATCCGTCCGCGTCGACGTCACCGGCCCACGCGACCCGGGCGCCGAAGAGGCCGTCGAGGACGAGGTTGCCGGAGGTGGATTCCTCGGGGCCGCCCGGGAAGACCAGGACTGCGGACAGTCCGGTCTTCGCCGCGGCGGCCGCGGTGAGGCGGGCGTGGTTGCTCTGGGGCGCACCAGTGGTCACCAGGTGTCCGCCCCGGCGGCGACCGCGTCACCGACGGTCCATTCGAGCTTGCGGACCTTGTTGCCGCCGCCGCCCAGGCCGAGCAGGTCGTCGCGCTTGACCCAGAGATCGTCCGGTCCCAGCCCGAGTGCCTTGGCGAGGCCGGGGTGCGGGTTCGATCGGCGTCGGCTTGGTCGACAGCGGCAAGCGGATCACGCGTCGACCTTCTCGCTGACCGCGGCCCAGGTGTCGAGGTCGGCCAGCCGGGCGGTGAGGGCCTCACGCATCGCGTTGGCGCTGACGACCCCGAGCGCTAGGCGCCGTGGCGGGTTGGGGTCGGCGACGGCCGCGCGGATGCCTTCGGCCACCTTGGCCGCGCTGGACGCGGGGGTGTCGGCCTGCGGCGCGCGGACGGTGGCGTCGTAGTCGGTGTGTGCGCCCTGCGCCGGGTCGACGTTGGCGCCGAAGGCGGTGGCGGTCGGGCCGGGCTGAACCAGGGTCACCTTGATGCCCAGCGGCGCGACTTCGAGGGCGAGCGCGTCGGAGAGGCCTTCGACGGCGTACTTGCTCGCAGCGAGCATGCCGAAGCCGGGTGCGGCGGTCTGCCCGAAGATCGAGGAGCCCTGCAGGATGTGCCCGGACCGCTGGGCGCGCAGCACCGGCAGCGCCGCGCGCAGCACGTTGAGCACACCGAAGACGTTCGTGTCGAACAGAGCGCGGGCCTGGATGTCGGCGGCTTCCTCGACGGCGCCGAAGACGCCGTAGCCGGCGTTGTTGGCGAGGACGTCGATCCGGCCGAACCGCGCGACCGCTTGCTCGACCGCCTGCCGCACCGCGCTTTCGTCGCGGACGTCGGCGCTGATGGTCAGCAGCCGTTCGGCGGGGCCGAGGTCGGCGAGCTTGGCGGCGTCGCGGGCGACGGCGACGACCGACTCACCGGCGGCGAGTGCCTGGCCGGCCAGTTCGCGGCCGATGCCGGAGGAGGCGCCGGTGATCAACCAGACGCGGGTTGAGGGGGTCGCGGTGGTGTTCGTTGCGTTCGTCATGGTTATGACCTTAAGATTTTAGCTCACAACTATTCAAGAGCGAGCAGGATAACAGTTGCCATTGTAAAGAGATAGTTGAAACGTCAGGCAGCGACGAAGTGCTGCCGCAGGGAGCCGATGCGCTCGATGCGCGTGATGAGGGTGTCGCCGGGTGAGAGGTAGCGGGACGGTGTGCGGCCCATGCCGACACCCGAGGGAGTCCCGGTCAGGATGACGTCGCCGGGGTACAGCGTCGCCACGCGGGAGATCCCGGCGATCAGGGCCGGGACCGGAACCAGGAGGTCCCGCGTGGAGCAGTCCTGGACCGGTTCGCCGTTGACCAGGGTGCTCAGCCGCAGATTCGCCGGATCGGGGATCTCGTCCGGGGTGACCAGCCACGGGCCGAGCGGGGTGAACCCGGGATGGGACTTGGCCAGGCCGAACTGGGGCGCCGGGCCGGCCATCTGCAGGATCCGCTCGGACAGGTCCTGGGCGACGGTGTAGCCGGCGATGACCCCGGCCGCATCGGACTCACCGATCCGATCCGCGGGGGCACCGATGACGACGGCGAGCTCGACCTCCCAGTCGACGTCGCCCTCGGGCAAGTGCACCGTCGTGTACGGACCGGACAGCGACGACCGGAACTTCAGGAACACCGGCGGCAGCCCCTCGGGAGCCGGCACGCCGGTTTCCGAGGCGTGCTCGCGGTAGTTGAGGCCGATCGCGACGAGCTGCGACGGCTCCGGGGTCGGCGGCCCGAGCTCGGCCGGATCGAACGCCCTTCCCCGCGGCAGCGCCGCTTCCCGCTCCCACGCCACGAATTCCCGCCACCGGCCGTAGATGCGGGCCGGGTCCGGGTCGAACCGGCCGGCGCTGGCGTCGGCGACGTCGACGGCTCCGGTCCCGGTGATCAGGTGCAGCCGGCCGGCGAGGTTGGCCACTTTCATCAGGTTTCCTTCCTTCGGGCGATGACGTCGGCCGGCTCGAGGGCTTCGGCCGTGGTCGACAGGTGGCGGTACAGGCAGGTCGCGGCCCGCTCGGCGTCGCGGGCCAGCGCCGCTTCCTCCAGTTCGCGGTGTTCGGCGACGTGGTCGCGGCCGGGGGTGGCCCGCCCGGACCACCGCCGCGCCAGCTCGGTCGCGGTCCACATCCGGTCGAAGGTGTCCAGCAGCGGCGCGTTGCCGCAGCCGTCCAGCAAGGTGCGGTGGAACTGCCGGTGCGCCTCGGACCAGGCGCTGCTCATGTAGTCGCCTTCTGCGGGATCCAGCACCGGAGTCCGTTCGAGCCGGTGGTGCGCGGCGCGGACCCGGGCTTCCCAGTCCAGGTCGCCGTTCGCCACGGCCAGGCGCAGCATCGCCGGCTCGACCACGCAGCGGGCCTGGGCGAGCTCCTGCCACCGGCGGTCGGAGAACTCCGGCACGGCGAACCCCCGGTTGGGCAGCCGGTCCGCGAGCCCCTCCCCGACCAGGCGCACCAGCGCCTCGCGGACGACGACCAGGCTGACGCCGTGCGCCTTCGCCAGCTCCTGCGGCTTGAGCGGCGCGCCCGGCGCGTGTTCCCCGCGCATGATCGCGTCGCGCAGCCGCGTGTGGACCTGCTCCGACAGCATCCGCTTCCCCTCGCTCCCCGGCACCACTTGACTTCCTGCCATGTCGGCACCATAGACTATCCATACGATAATCGATTATCAATACGATAGTCGATTGAACTCTCAGAAGAGGACCAGCATGACGCTCAACGACCCGTTCGCGCGCCTCCCCGAGGCGGCGTCGTTCGCCGTGACCAGCACGACCGTCACCGACGGCAAGCCGCTGCCCGTCGCGCAGCTGTCCGGCATCGCCGGGATCCCGGGCGGCGAAGACCGCTCGCCCCAGCTGTCCTGGCACGGGGCCCCGGCCGGGACCCGCAGCTACGCGATCACCGTGTACGACCCGGACGCCCCCACCGGCTGCGGCTTCACCCACTGGGCCGTCGCCGACATCCCGGCCGGGGTCACCAGCATCGACGAAGGCGCCGGCGACGACACCGGATCGGGTCTCCCCGAAGGCGCGTTCCAGCTGCCCAACGACGCCCGGGCGCCCCGCTTCCTCGGCGCGGCCCCGCCCGCCGGACACGGCGAACACCGCTACTTCATCGTCGTGCACGCCCTCGACGTCGAGCACATCGAAGTCGACCCCCAGGGCACGCCGGCCTACCTCGGCTTCCAGATGGCGAGCCACATCCTCGGCCGCGCCGTCCTGGTCGCCACGGCCGAGACGGCGGCCTGAGACGCAGCGACCCCGGGGCACCAGGCCGCCCCGGGGCCGCCCGGTCAACCGGCCCGCGACCGGCTCCGCTACACGCCGGGAGACACCGCGAGCTGCCGGCGGAACGTCCGCCGCGCGGTCTTGGACGAACCGAACTCGACGCGACGCGCCACCGTCTCCTGGCTGGCGTCGGTGGTCGGCAACAGCCTTTTCGCCGCTTCGAGCCGGGTCAGTTCCACGAACGTGGCGGGCGTGATCCCTCGTTCTTCGCGGAACATCCGCACCAGGTGCCGCTCGCTCGCGGCCGCCCGCACCGCCAAGGCGGCGTTCGAATGGTGCCCCGACGGATCGAGCGTCACCGCGTCCACCACGGCGTGGACGCCGCCGGAGGGCTCGTCGCGCAGGCCGAACACGGCCTCCTCGCGCGCCTAAGCCATCTCGGCGTCCTTGCGGCGCTTGCGCATGGCGCGCATGGAGACCTGGGAACTGCACCCGGGGCTGCAGAAGCGGCCGGACCGGTTGCGCGTGCGGTCGAAGAACCCGAAGTGGCACGGCGGATTGCAGCAGGCCTTGAGCCGTCCCCAAACGTCACCCTGGGCCGCCTCGGCGACCGCGCCGAGCACCCCGGCCAGCACGCCCGGCACCCCGCCGGCCGCCGGCCGCAGTCGCGCCCCCTCACGGCCGATCACCGCGACCAGCGGGTAACGCGCGCCCGCCTGCTCCAGATACTTTTCCGCGTCCGGCAGCCCCGGCGCCGGGGCTGCCGCGTGCGCGAGCAGCACGGTGACCAGCGCGTCCCGCAGCTCGCGCGCCGCGACGGCGTCGGACTCGGTGACCACGACATCCGGCGGCAGCAGCTCGTGACCGGCGGCCCAGTCCGCGAAGCCCCTCGCGGTCCCGAACAGCTCCGGACGCCCTCCGCCGTCGGCGTGCGTGTTCACGAACCGCAGCACCGCCTCGCCGGCTTCACTCTCGACCATGAGGACAGCATAGCTCGAAATCCGGACCGTTCTCGTAACGAGCCCAACTCATGCGTCCCTAAGCGCCCCCTCGATATCACCTAGGGACTTGAAGTCACAACCCGTCCGCGAAACACCGGCCGATGTCTCCAATGACCTTCAGGAAGAACGTCCTCATCACCGGCGCCGGTTCCGGTCCGGAAGAAGCGATGGCGCGCAAGCACGCCGCACTCGGCAGCAACCTCGCGCTGTGCGCCCGCCGGACCGAGCGGCTCCTGCCCCTGCAGGACGCGCTCTCCCCCGCCCACCCGGCGATCAAAGTCGCGGTCCATCACCTCCACGTCCGTCATCGCCAACGCGGGCGTCTGCCACGGGAAGCCAATCGGTACCGGCGGGTTCAGGGCCAACGCGCGGATCCTGCGGACGAACCTCGTCGGCTGCTGCCTCGTCCAGGCCGAAGTGGCGGTCGAGTTCTTCCGCGAGCAAGGTGCCGGTCACCTGGTGGCGATCTCCTCCGTCAGCGCGGTGCGCGCACTGCCCCGCCTCACCGCGTACGGCGCCAGCAAAGCCGGCGTCGCCGTGCTCGCCGAGGGCATCCGCGCATCCCTGCTCGACATCCCGATCAAGGTGACCACGCTGTTCCCGGGCTACATCGAATCGGAGCTGACCACCACCGGCGACGAGCCGACGCCGATGATCGTCTCCACGGAAAAAGGCGTGACCGCCATGATGAAGCCATCGAAGTCGAGCAGCCGGAAGCCACGGTCCCGGCATGGCCCTGGGTCCTGATGAGCCTCCTCATGCGCCACGCACCCCTGCGCGTCGTGGCCAAGTCATGACCGGCGAAGCATTCAACGACCCCAGGCAACACCCGAACGCCATTGGCGAGTCCTGACGCCCTGGACGCCACGCCGCCAGCAGAACCGTGCCGTAGCGAACGCACTCTCATGCCGCGAGGCGAGCACCTGACGCGCGCTAATGCCGATGACAGCGCCTACCGCGTTCGCACGCCCTTCTCAAGTCGCGTGGAGAGTGTCTCCCGTCCGAGCCGTACAGGCGGTTGTGCAGATGGTCGGCAGCCAATGATCTTACCGCGCGGCGCCCAGGCGTATGCGGGCCTTATAAATGATCCTGGCCGCGTCGACGTTCGTGGCGAGGACGAGCGCTTCCCGCCAGAGCCGGACCGCCCGCGGGTGATCGCCGGCGGCTTCGGCGACATCGCCCAAGCCCAGCGTCGCGTCGGCGACGCCGCTGAAATCGCTGAGTTCCTCACTCCGGGCCCGGGCCCGCTCGAAGTCGGCCGCTGCGTCGGTCAGGCGCCCGGCCAAACGCTTGGCGTCGGCCAGTCCGAGCACTGCGTTGGCCAGGCCGAGAGGTTCCTCGCGTTGCTCCTGCACGCGCAGGACTCGCTCGAACAAGGCAATGGCGTCGACCGGATCGCCGATTTCCTTCTCAACCTGGCCCAGCTGCCACCACGCCGCGGCTTGGGCGTCAGCGGACAACCCCTGTTCCCGCAGGAGCAGGTCGAGGTTGTGTCGCGCGCTGTCGAAGTCCCCAAGGCACTGCTGTACTTCGGCGAACCGGATCGCAAGCGACTGCCGGCCCCGCTCGTCACCGGCGCGGACGAGGCTCAGCCGGGCCCGTTCCAACAGCTCAAGTGCGGACAGGTGGTTGCCCCGGGCGTGCTCGACCTCGCCGAGTGCGGCCAGTGTCTTCCCGTGGTCCCGCACCGCGATGGGGTGTCCTTCACGCGTTCGTGGGTGGTCGGCGAGCAGCGAGGCCGCTCGGTGCAGGTGTTCTTCGGCCGCGTCGAGGTCGTCAACGAGGAACTCGAGGCTCCCGAGACCACGCAACGCCAGTGCGATCCCCATGGTGTCGCCTGCCCGGCGGCTGATCTTCCTGGCCCGCTGGTACTCCCTGCGCGCGGCGGCGGCGTCGCCCCTCCTTGCGGCGGTCTCCGCACATCCGCGAACCGCGAGCGCGCGTCCCTCTTCGGATCCGATCGCCGCCGAGGAACGCTCAGCGGATCGGTAGCAGCGCTCGGCGTCGGCGAGCATCCCGAGGTCCCGCAGCTGCGCGGCCAGCATTACCGCTCCGAAGAACGGCCGGTCCCCGAGAGCATCGATGAACGCCATCAGGTTTTCGCGCTCCCGGAGCACCCAGGCGTCGCCGGCGTCCACGTCGGGGATCGGGACGAGCGGCGTGTCTCCTTCGGGTGCTGTCAGGGTTCCGCTGAGCGGCCGGCCGCCGTACCGCCACAGTTCGACCTGCTGGACGGTGGCCCAGTACGCCCGGTGGAGGTGCTTGAGCACGTGCTCGCGGTCGTACCCCGTGCCGTCGTCGGCCAGCAGCCGGCCCGACGCGCGGACCAGGTCGTGGAGGCCGAATCGGTGGGTGTTCGAGTGCGGTCGCAGCAGGTTGCGGTCGGCAAGGGCGAGCAGGCGTCGGCGGGCGTCGGCGATCGTGCGCTCGGAGACCCGGACCGGGTGGTCGTGGTCCGTCGGCTCGATGAGCATCGCGGCCAGCGCGGGCTCGGTGACCTCGGGACCGGGGTGCCAGGCGCACAGCCGGAACGCCGTCATGAGGCTCTTCGGCAGGCCCCGGTACGAAAGGCGTAGCGAGGCGTGCACCGCGATGTGCAGCGAGCCGTCGTTCTCGGCCAGGTCGTCCAGGAAGGCGCGTTCGCGCCGCAGGTCCTCGGCCAGCTCGCCGGGGCTGTATCCGGGCCGGTGGACGAGCATGGACCCGGCGATGACGATCGCCAGCGGCAGCCTGCCGCATTGGCGGACCACCTCGGCGACTTCGGTTTCGTGCCGGCCGGTCGGCAGATCCGCGATCGACCGCAACAGCCCTTCCGCCTCCTGGGCCGGAAGCTCCTCCAGCTTCCAAGGAGTGCCGGCCCACAGCCCGATCAACGCGGTCCGGCTGGTGACCAGCACGAGGCAGTCCTGGGCGTCGGGCAGCAGCGATGCCACCTGGTCCTGGTCCCGGGCATTGTCGAGGATGACCAGCATTCGCCGGCCGGCGCACGCATCGCGCCACAGGGTGCGCAGGAAGGGCTCAGCCTGCTGTGTCTCCTCGGGCACGACGCCGCATTGCGCCAGCAGGAGGCGCAGCGCCTGCGCCGGCGGGATCGGCTCCATGTCCGGCCGGTACCCGGCCAGGTCCAGGAACAGCACGCCGTCCGGGAAACCGTCCGCGATCCGATGGCCGATCTGCACGACCAGCTCGGTCTTGCCGACCCCGGCCATGCCGTCGAACACGTGGACACCCAAGGGGACGCCAGCCGCTCTCCGCCGCTCCAGCAGGTTCACGACTGCGTCGGCGACGTCGTCACGGCCGGTGAAGTGACTGGAGGGAAGGGGCAACGCGGACCGGCGAGCCGAGTTCTCGCCCGCCGGCTGTTTCTCCGCGACCGCGTCGAGGATCCGCGCGGCGAACTGCTTGACCTGCCCGTACACCAGCGAATCGCGATCGGCCGGCTTGCAGATCTCGAGGTGGTCGGCATCGACGGGGATGGGCTGGACGTGCGGGAGACCGGGATTGGCCGAAGCCGACTCCATCGCCGGCACGCCCGAACCATCAGGACCGCCGATGCTGCGTAGGTCGTCCTTGACCGGCACCGGCTGGGCGGCCCCGGGGTACGCAGGGGACGTTGTGTTGGCCGGGCTGGCTCGATGCCACAACTGTTCGGCCTCGTGCAGCTTCGTCAACCGGCCTGCAATGTCGCCGGCACCGTATGCCAGATCCACCACGTTCCGCACGAAGTCCCAGTCCGGTCGCTTCAGCGCGTTGACCCGGTTCGACAGGGTCTGAGCGGACACGTTCAGGCGCCGGCCGAGTTCCCCAAGCGGTTCGGGGCTGCGATCCAGGAGTTCCCGCAGGAACTGCGCCAAGGCGCGGGTCTCAGCGGTGCCGCCGGTGAAGCGAGACCATCGCCTCGGCTGCCCGGGGAGACGCTTGGCCACCGGGCCTCCGTCCTGGATGTCGCTTGATGTACCGACTTGCATCCGCATGACCTGCGTGGATGTCCTCACGACCAGGCCGGATGACGAGCAGCGATCGTACCGTCTCGGGGTCTGGATCACACGGGTCGGACACGGGTCACGGCCTGAGGCCGGGAACGGGAGTCGTGATGTGGGGGTTCCTCACGGGATCGTCGCCGTATGTCGCGGTGGCCGTGCTGATCGTCATGATGGGAACGGTGCTGATCATCACGCGGATGGTGAAGACCTCCGCGCGCCCCATGTGGGTCCGACTGCGGTTCCTCGGATTCGAGGTCTCCCGGGAAGCAGACAAGGTCGATGACGACCCGCTCGACTCCGCCAAGAATGACTAACGCACTCATCTGCCGCAGGTGGCGCGCACTCCTCTTGGCCTTGCGCATGGAGCTTCCTCTCCCAGCATCGGAGGTCATGAAGCCCTCAGACCTCGACGAAACGGTGTTACGACTGGCGGCTACGGCGTACCTCGGACGCTATACCGGCGTCTCGCGAACGCATTCAGCGTCGGACTTGCGGATCTTCTTCACCTGGTGCGGCGAACGCGACCTCGCTCCGCTGGCAGCGCGCCGGGCGCAGATTGAGCTCTACGTGCGCTGAATGCAGGGAGGTGCGACGGTTCAAGCCCTCCACGGTTTCGCGCAGGATGTCCGTGGTCGCCGGCTTCTACCGCACCTGCGTCATCGACACCGTGCTCGAGCACTCGCCAGCGGAGTACGTCCGACGTCCGATGGTGCCCAACGAGTCACCGACCCTCGGCCTGTCACACCTGCAATTCGAGGCCCTACCGACCGCGGCGCGGGAATCGGTGAACCCGTTCGACTTCGCGCTGGTGGCGATGCTCGGCCTACTCGGCCTCCGCGTATTCGAGGCCTGCAGCGCAGACATCACCGACATCGGCGAGGAACACGGACACCGAGTACTGCGTGTGGTCGGCAAGGGCGGCAAAGTCGTGCTGGTGCCCTTGCCGCCAGCACTGCGCCACCGTCGGTTACGTCGGCTGGCCGAGGCCTCGGTCATGCGACTGCCTCGGTTGCACCCGCACATGCTTCGCCACACATTCGTCACCACAATGCTCGACGCGGGCGTCGACCTGCGCGACGTCCAGATCGCCGCTCGACACGCCGACCCACGCACGACCATGCGCTACGACCGCGCCCGCATAAACCTCGACCGACACCCCAACTACATCCTGGCCGCGTACATGGCGTCCGCGACCCGACATCCAACGCACGGTCTTGCCGAATTGAGATCCTCGAGCGGTAGCGAGCAGACTTCCGACAAGTCGATGGCAAGCTCTCCTCCTCGGTCGCCCTGGGCCTGAATCAAAGCTCGACCCCTGCGCACCAGACCCGGCTGATCGCACGCGTGGTGCGGATGTCGGCGACCGGGTTGCCGTCGAGCAGAACCAGGTCTGCGCGCAGCCCCGGCCGGATCGCGCCGCGGTCGGTCAGCCCGAAGTGCTTCGCCGGCAACACGGTCGCGGCGCGCAATGCCTCCACTGTGGACAGGCCGGCGGCGACGAGCAGCTCGAGCTCGTCGTGCAGGCTCGCGCCGTGCGCGACAGGGGACGGGGATCCCGGCGCGGCGTTCGCGTCGGTACCGGCCAGGACGGCCGCGCCCGCGCGGTGGAGCCGGGTCACCGACGTCGCCGCACCCGCGTAGAGCTGCGGCCGACCGGCCGCCGCCGAAATGCCCTTCATCATCGTCAGCGTCGGCACGACGACCTTCGCCCGCGCGAGGTCCTCGTCCGCGATCGGTGGCCCGAGCGGTGCGTGCGTGACGACGTCCACGCCCGCGTCCAGCGCCATCGTGTACGCCCCGGTGTTTGAGGCGTGCGCGACGACCAGCAGCCCGGCCGCGTGCGCGGCCTCGGTGAGTGCGCGGACAACCGGCAGTTCGGGGCCGCCGCCCCCGGGGGCTTCGAGCACGATCTTGAGGTAGTCCGACCCGGCCGCCGTGCGGGCCGCGACGAAGCCCGCCGCCCGCGCCGGATCGGTGACGACCGCTTCGGCGGGCATGCCGGGCATGCGGGCGTGCATCCCGCCCGGCCCGATCGCGGGCACGCCCGCGCTGCGGATGTCGGTGAGCCCCGGCTGGTCCCGCAGGCCGGCCAGCAGCGCGGCCGACGTCGTCGCCATGTCCAAGGCCGTGGTGACGCCGAACCGGGTGAACTGTTCGAGATTCTCCCGACCGTGCAGGTGGACATGGGCGTCGATGAGGCCGGGAAGCAGGATTTGCCCGGCTCCGTCAAGCACCGGGCCGCCGGTGGCTTCGTCGGACAGGCGGCCGCCGTCGACGAAGACGGTCCGCGGTTCCGTGAGCCCGGCGCCGTCGAAGACCCGGACGTTCGTGATGGCCGTCATCGCCCACCCTCTCATAAGGAACGGTATCGTTCACTAACGAACGTACACGAGAGGAGCATCCGATGGGGGAGACCCGGCGCCGGGGCGACGCGCTGATCCGCGCGATCCTCGAAGCTGCGCTGGTCGAACTGGCCGAAACCTCGTTCGAGGAGCTGAGCTTCGAAAAGGTCGCGGCCCGCGCGCGGACCGGCAAGGCGGCGCTCTACCGGCGGTGGGCGACGCCCGAGGATCTGGTACTGGCCGCGCTCACCGACCCGGACGCGGGCTTCGGGGAGACCCGGCCACCGGAAACCGGAACCCTCCGCGGCGATCTGCTGGCCCTGCTCGGCGAGCTGGCCCGGGTGCTCGACGAACCGCACGGCCGGGCCCTGCGCCCGTTGATCACCCAGCGAGCGCGCAACCCGGAGCTGTTCGCCCGGGTCCGCACCCTCGTGCTGCGCCCCCGCCAGGAGCTGATCCTCGGCCTGCTGACCGACGCCGCCGAGCACGGGGAGGCACGCCCCGCCGCGGCCACCGCCCGGATCGCCGCGGTGGGACCACGCCTGGTTCTCGTCGAACACATGGAGGCAGGGACGGTGACCGCGGCCGAGGTGACAGCGATCGTCGACGAGGTCCTGCTGCCCCTGGTGCAACCCCCGGCCCCCGGCCGATGAGCCCACCCAGGGCGACGCCGGACCCGCGTTTCGCGGTCGCCGCCAGGATCGGCATCGCGCTGTTCACGGTGACCGTGGTCGGCCCGCGCGGCGCCCCCGCGAACATACTCACATGCCGCAGAGCGTGCGTCGCAGCAAGCCGCTCTCAGCAGCACCTCAACTCGGGCGCGGCCTTCAAAAGCAACGCCGCTCATGACAGTGACCCACGACACGACACGGCCCCGTCTGATCCTGCCCGGTCGGATCCGTGCGTGGGTTGCCTGCCTGCTGCGTCAGATGTTCGAAACGAGCGCGCCGCAGTCCTCTCATTAATTTCGCTGGGGCACGGCTGGGGCATATCCCCTGTCACAACCGCACTCAACAACACACGGTTGCAGGCAACGGCACCGAAGCGCATCATTTCACTGGGGGATTCTCTATCGCGGCAGGTCAGCGCCATGATCGACCCACACTGGCAGTGAGGGGGTCAGGGGTTCGAGTCCCCTTAGCTCCACATCGTGAGGAACCCCTTCGTTTCAGCCTTCCGGGCTGATCGGAGGGGTTTTCTGCGTGTGGGTTCGATCTTCGGTGATCGGCTTGAGGCGTGATCTTGTGCTCTTGGCGGGGCAGAACTGGAGCACCAACCCACCTTCGATATGGCGTCGGCGCGGTGTTCCTGCTGTTCGCGGGCCCGGCCGACCGGTGGCCCCACCGTGGCGAAGAGGGGAACGACCGGCGCCGTCCGCCCGCCGTCGGCCACACCCGGCGATGGTGTCGGTGGTGGAGGCGCCGCGGTGTGCCAGCGACGCTCGAGCTCCTCCAGTAGCCACTGCTCGACCTCCGGGCGACGTGGGAGAGTAGGTCTCGATGACCGGTTATTCAGGTGATGCCCGAGCCGACGGGCCTACGCGCTCTCCGGCGCACCGCCGGCGATCAGCCACGTCTTGCGACTGTGCGCAGCCCGCGGACGGTCAACCCGGTCGAACCTGCGCATAGCCCGCCTTCGTCCCGGATGCCTTGGTGCCGTCGACGCGGGGTGGAAGACCCGCCGCAGGAACGTCGAGCGCCACAGCCACGTCCCGCTCGGCGTGGTGAACACGAACTCGTACTGGTGCCGCGCGAGGTGCTCGCGCAGCAACGCGACCAAGAACGACGGCAGCGCCTGCTTAGGCGCTCATCGGCCGCATCACCCCCCTCGCTCCGCATCACGCCGCGAGCCGAACCCGGACACTGAACCAACACCGAAACCTTGCCGCCGATATCTCATTCGCCAAGACCTGCTGCCGCACTGCTCCACCCACGCCACAACGACCTCCACACCTGGACGAGACCAACGAAGCGTTGGTCCCAACGGCGGAGTTCACTGTCGCAGACATTGAGTGCGACCGGTTAACGGCAGCTATGCGTCAGGGTTCAACTATTCGACGTTCAATAACAGATGATTCAGGGGCCGCGGCAAAAGAATCGCAGCAGGTCCCGCGCCTCGCAGGTAGCTGTTCACACAGTGATTGCTCTGCGACAATTGGGTGACCGCAATGGACCGCTTGATGCGCCGTCGGCTAGCGTGCTCCACGGACTGCCTTCAGACAGCGCGGCAGTTCGACGTGCACTTTGCTCTACGAGGGGGAGCTGTAGCATGACGGAGTCTGGGCGCTCGCCGTCCGATTCATTTGTCGCACCGCAGGCGACGTGGGAACAGATGGCAGCCGAAGCCGGCAAGATGCTGTTGAACGACTGGGGTGAGCACGCGGCCTGCATTGTCTTGGGGTCGGGCTGGAGCGCGGCCGCACAACGCTGGGAAGCCGGGGGATCGGATCTTCGTTCGGTGACCACCCTGCCAGGATTTGTCGGTACCACGGTGGCAGGTCACGCAGGAACCGTTCAATCCGTACCCTTCGGCGACAAGCGCGCCTTGGTCTTTCGCGGTCGCACCCACTATTACGAGTCACGCGATCCCTTCGCCGTCGCCCACGCCGTCCGCGTCGCGCTGGCAGTCGGCTGCCGCTTGGTCGTGCTGACCAACGCCGCCGGAGCAATCAACCCCGATTATGGACTGGGTCAAGTCGTCCTCATTCGGGACCACATCAACCTGACCTGGGTCAGCCCGTTCAACTTTCGGCCGAACCTGGATCCATCGGCCATTTACTCATCTCGGCTCCTCGCGGAGATGAAGTCGCTGCTTCCCGATACTCCGACAGGTGTCTACGCACAGTTCATCGGACCGCAGTTCGAATCACCGGCGGAGATCAAGATGGCGGCACAGGCCGGCGCCGATCTGGCTGGGATGTCGACGGCGATCGAGGCGCTCGCCGCCGCCGCGGGTGGCGCAGAAGTGCTCGGCATGTCATTGGTGACCAATGCCGCTGCGGGCATGCCGGGTGCCGTCCTCGACCACAAGGACGTCCTGGCTGTGGGCCGGAAATCGGCAGGCGCGGTGATCGACATCATCAACGACGCCGTCGTGCGGCTGCTCCAAGACTGATTGTTCGCGATCAGAATCTGAAACTTCACGGAAGTTTCGGAGTGTTCGCGCACGCCCGTAAGCACGGACCTCGCCGACCAACCGCGATTGGCTGACGCCCTGTGACGCCCAAGACGACACTGGACTTCGAACAAGAACGCGCAATCCAGCCCGACGACGCCGAGCGAGTACTGCAGTTCCGGCTCTTTGAGCGACTTTCCGGAAAGACGCAACTGGTGCCGGCGCCATTCGCCCGCGGCCTGCGCAACCGTCAAGTACATTCTTTCGAGGTGCACAGAATGGCTCTTGCCATTGCACGGCGACTGAACCGGACCGACGGTTTCGACCTGGACATCCCCGCGATCGAGGCAGCGGCGCTGGCGCACGACATCGGCCACCCGCCGTTCGGGCACGTCGCCGAACGACAACTCGACACGCTGACTTCTTCCGACGGTGGGTTTGAATCGAACGCCCAAGCAGTGCACGTGCTGCTGGGTGACCACATCACCCTGCGCAAAGCCACCATCGCCGCACTGGTCAAGTACGCGACGCCGATCCCCCGCTACGACCCTTTCCGCACCACCGTGGTGAAGGGCATCTACCAGGCAGATTTTCCCAGACTTTCGGCCACTCTTCCACGCGCTGCCGACCGTGGTCCGGAGTGGCAGGTAGTCGACATCGCCGATGACTTCAGCAACGCCATCTTCGACATCCACGACCTCGTCCACTTCCACGGTTCGTCCTCCACCGCCGACGTCATGCACACCCTCCTTCCTCCGGCGGAGGTGTCGGACCACCCGCTGACTCGCGACGCTCGTGAGGCCGTCGAGGAAACACTCTCAGACCTGTATTCGACACTCATTCCCGGAATGCTCTCCCCCGCAGGAAGCCTCGAGCGTGTGCGCCTGCGGGACTACGTCGACTCCTGGATCAGCCAGGTCCGCATCGTGACCGACGAAAACTCGTCGACGAGGACGGTATCCGTTCCTTCACCGATCAAGAAGAAGATCACTGTTCTGCAGGCAGTCGTCGCGATCGCATTTCTCGAAACCGAGATTAATCGCAAGTTCGACCACTACATCGAGCACAGCATCTGCGACGCGTTCAATATCCTGCGACGCTCTCCGGCATCTCGCATCGACGACTTGGCGACCTGGTGCGCGATTCCTGCCCCCGGCCCGCTGGGAGAACCGCGGGCGGTGCTCAACTTTCTCCACCAGATGACAGATGTCCAACTGCTTGCGGTAGCCGAATCGACCACAGCCGGTCAAATCAACTATTTCACATGAGGGGGATTTCATGACCACCCAGCTCGAGCAGGCCGTTGCCCAGTTCAGCGTCTACGACCCCGACTACGCCGAGCGGCAGTACGAGATCTACAGTGAACTGCGAGCGAAGGAGCCGGTGTTCTGGCACCAGGAGACGCAGTCATGGTTCATTACCCGCTACGAAGACGTGGCCAAGTTGCTGGTGGGCGACAGGTTCATCACCACTCCGCTGATCACGAACAAGATGAAGAACGTTCCGGACGGCGAAGAAGAACACTTCGCGGACATCGTGGACATCATCTCCACCTGGATGATCTACAATGACCGTCCCGTGCACACCCGGCTGCGCAAGCACATGAACCGCGCGTTCTGGACTTCCGAAGTCGAACTGATCCGTCCCGAGATCAAGAAGATCGTGTCCGACAATCTGGACCGGATCCTGCTCGAACAGGGCCGGTCATTCGACTTCGTCAAGGAAATCGCGCACCCCATCCCCGCACTCATCCTCTGCAAGATGCTGGGCATCCCCGGCGAAGAGGTCAAGCGCTTCATCAAGTGGTCCGATGACATTGCGGCTTTCATGCAGGACTTCGTGGTCTCGCCCGCACCGGACCGCGAGATCAGCGGCCACACCCGGAACAGCATGAACGAGATGCACGAGTTCCTGTTCGATGCTATCCGCGAGCGTCGAGCCAAGCCGCGGAACGACCTCCTCTCCCGCCTCATCTCGGAAGGGGCCGATGATGACCAGGCGCTGGCGGACATCGAAGTCGTCCGCCAGACGATCCACCTGATCTTCGGCGGTCACAAGATTCCGCAGTTCCTGCTGAGCAACTGCTTGCACCAGTTCTTCACACACCCCGAAGCCTACGAGCAGATCGTGACCGACCCGTCCCGGATGCCCGAGGCGGTAGAGGAGTGCATCCGCGTCGAAGGACCCATTCAATACATCACCCGCCACGCGGCCAAGGACATCGAAATCGGCGGAAAGCTCATCCGAGGCAACGACTCGGTATACTTCTTCCTCGGCGCTGCCGGACGAGACGAAGCCGTCTTTGCCGACGCCGGCTCCTTCAAGCTCGGCAGGCAGGGAGTCAAGAAGGCACTGGCCTTCGGCGGCGGCTACCACGCGTGCATCGCCGCAGCCTTCGCCAGGATGGAAGTCGAGGAAGTCATGAGCGAAATCGTGCGTCGCATCCCCACCATGAAGCCGCTGTATGACCTCGACCGGCCGCAGTGGACGCGGAACCCGACTTTCCACGGCATCGTGACGATGCCCGTCGAGCTGATCGACTGACACCGCCGACCGTGTCCGCCGGATTCCCGGTTCCCGGGCATCTCGTGGGCGACCACCACCGTGACGCCGCGGTCGTGGTCGCCCACGAGATCTTGGGCCTCACCCCGCACATCACCCGGATGAAGACCGCTCTCGAGCAGTTCGGGGTCGACGTCTACACGCCGCAGCTGACGCAAGGCCCTGCGCGCGTCTTCGCGCCCTCGGATCAGGAGGCCGCTTACGCGCACTTCACCCGGGCCGGTGGAGTCGTCGCGATGGCCGCGCGGCTGAACGCGTTCGGCACGAGCTTGCGCTCGCGCTACCGCAAAGTCGGGGCAATGGGGTTCAGCGTCGGTGCGACCAGCGGGTGGATCGTCGCGAGCGAGGGCGTGTTCGATGCGGTGGTGTGTTTCTACGGATCCCGGATACGCGACTATCCGGAGCTCGCGCCCACTTGCCCGTGCTTGCTGCTGTTCGCCGAACGCGAGCCCGGCTTCGATCCCCTCGACCTCGCCGAGCGCCTGGAGGAGCAGGAAAGCGTGACCACCCGGCTTTACCCGTGCGGCCACGGCTTCGCCGACATGGACAACCCGAACCACGACACGGTGGCCGCCGACGACGCCCTCGCCACCGCCAAAGGATTCCTGCGTGCAGTTCTCCTGGAAGGCAAGGTGGATGATGACGTCGAGCCGTAGCCCGGAATTGGCCGACCAGCCCGGCTTGTTCCATTTCGGTGTCGCGGCATGGGGCCGGTTGATCGCCCTGTGCAGCGCTTTGCTGTTCGAGGGCATGAGCCTGTCCGGTATCAACGTGCAGACGGCGGACATCGGGAACGCGCTGCACCTCGCACCGGACACCCTTCAGCTCGTGGCCAGCGCGTTTCTCACCTCGTACGCGGGATTCCTCTTGCTGGGCGGCCGGTGGACCGATGCGTTCGGCGCCCGCCGGATCTTCCTCTGGGGTGTCACCGTCTTCGGGCTCGGTTCCCTCGGCGCGGCCCTCGCGCAGAACGCCGTCGAGATCATCTCCGCACGCTGCGTTCAGGGCATCGGTTCGGCCTTGACCGCACCGGCGGCCGTGGCCCTCATCGTGCACGCCTTTCCGGAAGGGCGGCCACGCAGTCGCGCACTCGGCGTCTTCGGCGCGATGGGAGCCGTCGGATTCTCCTTGGGGCTGGTCATGAGCGGCCTGCTCACCGAGGTGTTCAACTGGCGCTGGGTGTTCGCGACCTACGTCCCCCTCACCGCTGTGGTCGTGCTGGCCGTCGCGCTCCTCATCGGCCCCGCACCACGGTCGGCGATCCGGGCCGGCTGGCCGCCGGCAGTGCTGGGCACCGCCGGGCTTCTGCTGACGGTGTACGAGGTGGGCCGTATCGGCACCGCACCGGCGATCGAACTTGTGGTGGTCATCGCCGCCGGCATCGTCTTGCTCGCGGCGTTCCTGCGGCTCCAGGCCCGGTCGGCCCATCCGCTTCTGCCCCTGCGGATCCTGCTCGACCGGCGCATGCTTCTGGCTTCGGTGGGGCTCGGGGGAATGTTCGCCGCCATCGGCGGTGCGATGTTCGTGGTCGGCACCGAACTGCAGCAAGCGGGCGGGCACACGGCCTTCGATGTGGGCCTTTCGTTCCTGCCCCAGGGCATCACCGTCAGCATCATCTCGTTGTTCTCCGGACGTCTTATGAACAAGCTGACGCCCAGCGTGACGGTGGTGGCGAGCCTCACGGCGCTCGCGGCGGGCATGGTCCTCTACACGCAGGTGCTGACCGGCGCCTACCTCGCGGTGTTCCTGCCCGCATGCGTCCTCGTCGGCACGTCGATCGCCGCCATGTACCCCGCCGCGCTGACCCTTGCCGGCAACTCGGCAACCGCACAGGAACAAGGCACCGCTTCCGGCCTCCTCATCACGGCCCAGCAAGCCGGAGGCGCGCTCGGCGTGGCAGCAGCCACCGGCGCCCAAACGCTGGCCGGCTCCGTGTCGGCCGCCATGTGGACCACCACGGCGATAGCCGCGCTCGCCTTGATCGGGTGTGCGGCCTTGGCAGTACGCCACCCAGGCCGGTCCGTGGCCCCACCTCCCCCGTGATCCACGGCTACTTCGGGCCGACACGCCCCGGCCCAGCCCTCTCACTGATTTCGCTGTGGCACAGCGGGGGCAAAACTCCCTGTCACAACTGCACTAAACAGCACACAGTTGCCAATAACGGCAGCTGCCGACTCAACGGACTTGACGGCGCAGCCATGCCGCTCGAGCGGCGATGGCGTCCTGCGAGAGCACGGCCTGAGGAGCCACGACGTCGAATCCGTGGAACCCGCCGGGCCAGACGTGGAGCTCGACGTCACAGCCCGCCTGCCACATGCGGCTTGCGTAGGCGACATCCTCGTCCCGGAACGTCTCGGCCGACCCGACATCGATAAACGTGGACGGCAGGCCAGAGAGGTCCTCGGCGCGGGAAGGCGCCGCGTACGGAGATACGTCCGGTCCTCCGCGAACGCCGTCGCCGAGGAGGGCGTTCCATCCCGTCTCGTTCGAGGAGCTGTCCCAGATGCCGAGGCCGCGCATCTGCCGAGCAGAGGGCGAGTCGTTGCGGTCGTCCAGCATCGGCGACAGGAGCAGCTGGGCCAGGATGGCCGGGCCGGTGCGGTCGCGTGCCAGCAAGGTGACGCCGGCCGCGAGGCCGGCGCCGGCGCTCGTACCGCCGATGATGATGCGCTCGGGGTCGATGTCGAGTTCGTCGGCGTGATCCGACAGCCACACCAGGCCCGCGTAGCAGTCCTCGACGGGCCCTGGGTGGGGTGTCTCGGGTGCGAGCCGGTACTCGACCGAGACCACGGCCATGCCCATCGGTTCGGCCAGGTTCACCATCTCGGCCAGGCCGAAGCGGTTGTCTCCGACGATCATGCCGCCTCCGTGGATGTGGTAGATCGCCGCGGTCGGGGTCGTCGCGTGCTTCGGGAGGCAGATCAGCAGCGAGATGTCCTGTTGCCCGGTCGGCCCTGGCACCGTCCGCGTCTGGACGCTGTAGGCGCCGCCGCGCGAGAGGATCTCGTCGGTCGGGGCCTCCACCCCGGGGACGGGCTCGCGCATCTCGACGATGTTGTCCGGACGGTACGCGTCGGGTGGGCGCAGGCTGGTCAGCATCTCGACGACGGGAGCGAGCTCCGGGTCGAAGGGTGGTGGCGGTCCGACCGGCCGGGGAACGGCTTGCGTAGTCATACGTTCTCCTGGTTCAGACAGTCGGAACGGTGCCACCGTCGATGACGTACTCGGCGCCCACGATCGCCGAGGCGCGGTCCGAGACCAGAAACCCGACGAGGTCCGCGATTTCCGCTGTGTTCGCGAACCGTCCCAGCGGGACCCCGCCCAGGGAGTCGTAGATGGTCTGCTTGGCTTCTTCACGGGTGAGTCCGTTGCCCTCGGCGATCCGGTCCACGAACCTCTCGTAGGCTTCGGTCTCGATCCCGCCGAGGCTGATCGCGTTGACCCGTACGCCGCGCGGCGCGAGCTCGTTGGCCAGCCCCTTGCTGTACGTGCGCAGAGCGGCCTTCGCCGCCGCGTACGCCAGGGACGCGTCGTACTGGGGTAGTTCACGCTGGATCGAGGTGAAGTGCAGCACCACGCCCGCGCCGGACTCGATCATCGCCGGGAGAAGAGCTCGATCGAGCCGTACCGCGCCCAGGAAGTTGAGGTTCAGCTCAGTGAGCCACTGATCATCGGTGATGACCGCGAACCCACCGGCCGGCGTCGACGCCCCGCCGACGACGTGCACCAGGATGTCGAGCGCGCCGCCGGCCTCGGCGATGCGAGCGGCCACCGCGTCGGTGCCTTCGATCGTCGTCACGTCCGCTTCGATGAACCGGTCGGGGTGCTCGTACCCGTCGGGCATCGTCCGCGCCGTCACGTACACGTCGGCACCCATCTCTCGCAGCCTCTCCGCGACGGCCTTGCCCGAGCCCTTCGAACCGCCCGTGACCAGCGCCCGGCGACCGTCGAGACGATCACGATCCGAACCAGACATTTCTCTCTCCAAAAACAATCGACGTTCGGTCAGGCTGCGTGGTTGGCGATGACGAGTTCGGCGATGAGGTCGTCCCGCACCGCGAACCGGTAGTCGAGCTCGGCGACGCCACCCGGGAAAGTGCCCTCGAGCCGCACGGTCACCACCCAGTGGGCGTCGTCGACGCGGCGAGCGCCGATCTGCTCGGTCGTGTACTCGAATTCGGACCCGGCGTCCCGCAGGAACGCGTGGACCTCCTCCCGGCCGCGGAAGGTCTCGTCCTGGTCGACGACCACCGCGTCCTCGGTGAGGAACGACGAGGCGGTGTCGGCGTCGCGGACGACGTGGGCGGCGAAGAACTCGCGCACGGTAGCCGGGAGCAGATCGGACGGGAGATCGGTGTGCTGTGTCATGAGCCCATCGTGTGAGCTCACGGCGTGGGAGGGTCAAGCCGTGGACTCTCCCCCGGGGAGAGAGTCCAGAATGGAGAGGTGCTGAGCATCGGGGAGTTTTCGCGGCTGACCCACTTGAGCGTGCGGACCCTGCGCCGGTACCACGAGGCGGCCCTGCTGGAGCCCGCGGTGGTGGACGAGACCACCGGTTACCGCTACTACGGCGTCGACCAGATCCCGACCGCGCAGGTCATCCACCGGCTCCGCGAACTCGACGTCCCCCTGAGCGATGTGCGGCGGATCCTGCGGACCCCCGACCCCGGTGTCCGGGCGGCCCTGGTCGCGGACCACCTGCAACGCCTCGAGGACGTGCTCGACCGCACCCGGGCGGCGGTCGTGTCGCTGCGGCGCCTGCTCCGGCCCGACCCCGCACCGATCGATGTCGAACTGCGTGCGGAGCCCGCCCGGACGGTCGCGGCGGTAGAAGCCGTAGTCGGGCACGGCGACGTCGAGGCCTGGTTCGCCGGCGCGATGGCCGAGCTGGAGGCGGCCGTCGGCGCCGCCGCGACCGGGCCGCCGGGCGGCTGCTACGACAACGCCCTTTTCGAAGAGGAGCGCGGTCACGCGCTCGTCTACCTGCCGACCGCGGCGCCGCCTCGCACCGGACGCGTGCACCCGGTGGTTCTTCCGGCCGCGGAACTGGCCGTCACCACCCACGTCGGCGAGCACGACGGCGTCGAAGTCACCTACGGCGCACTCGGGACCTGGGTGGTGGAGAACGCGATGTCGGTCGCCGGGCCGGTGCGGGAGGTCTACGCTGTCGGACCTCGTGACGCCAGCGATCCCGCTGCGTGGCGCACCGAGATCGGCTGGCCGGTCTTTCGCGTCACCTGAAGCGCCGGTCCTGGCCGTCATCCCGCCCGACCGGCTACAGCCAGTCGTGCTCGCGGGCGTATCGGGCCGCTTCGTGGCGGGTGCGGGTCTGGGTCTTCTGCATGGCGTTGGACAGGTAGTTGCGGACCGTGCCCTCCGCGAGGTGCAGTTGCCCGGCGATGTCGGCCACCGAAAAACCCTCACGGGTGGCGCGCAGGACGTCCAGCTCGCGGTCGGTCAGCGGGCAGTCGTCGACGACGGCGAGGGCCGAGACGTCCGGGTCGATCCAGCGCTTGCCCGCGTGCAGGGTCTTGATCACCGAGGTGATGTGGGCCGGTTCCGCCGCCTTGCTGACGAAACCCTGGACGCCGAGCTTCAGCGCCTTGCGGAGCACGCCGGGACGGGCGTGGCGGGTCAGCATCAGGATCACCTGCTCCGGCCGGGCCCGGCGGATCTCCTCGACCGCGCCGAGCCCGTCCATGCGGGGCATTTCGAGGTCGATGACCAGCACGTCCGGCCGGTGTTCGAGGGTGGCCGCGATCGCCGTTTCGCCGTCGCCGGCCTCGGCCAGCACCGTGATCTCGCCTTCCAGCGGCAGCAGCGCGGCCAGTGCCTTGCGGAGCAGGGCTTCGTCGTCGGCGAGCACCACCGTCGTCATCGTCGTCGGACCTCCTTCGGCACGGGGAAGGCCGCCGCGGTGCGGAAGCGGCCGCCGGAGTGCGAGACTTCCAGCTCGGCGCCGTGCTCGGCCAAGCGCTGCCGGAGCACCGCGAGGCCGCCGAGCTCGAGCGGGCCGGTGTCCGGGGCGCCGTCGTTGACGATCGCGATCCCGTGCCGGGTGAGCGTGATCCCGACCTGGCGGGCTTCGGCGTGCCGCAGGATGTTGGTCGTCGTCTCGCGCAGGACCTGGCCGAGCAGTTCGCCCGCGGCAGCGTCCACTTCGGACTCGCGTGTGACCCGGACGTGGATTCCCGCGGCCTCGAAGAGGTTCTTGGCGTTCTCCAGCTCGGCGGACAGGTTCAGCCGCCGTTGGGCGTAGGCGAGTTCCTTGGTCCGGACGATGGTTTCACCGACCAGGTCGTGCACCTCCCGCAGTTCCTCGCGCGCCCGGCCGGGTTCGCGGTCCAGCAGCTTCTCGGCCAGCGCCACTTTCAGCTTCACCACGTGCAGGGTGTGGCCCTGGATGTCGTGCAGGTCGGAGGCGAAGCGCACGCGCTCCCGGGTGACGGCCAGCTCCGCTTCGCGCTCGCGGGACTGCTCGAGTTCCGCGATCAGGTCGAAGAAGCGCTGGCTGGCGAACATGAACGCGGTCGAGACCAGCATGGCGGCCGCGGGGACGGCGGCGAACTGGAACAGCCGCCAGCCGATCCGGTCGTCGTGCACGAGGACGTTCGCCGCGCCCAGCCCAGCGATCAGGACCGTCAGCCCGGCCAGCGCGGTGAGCCGGCGGCGGGGCAGCGGCGGGATGAGGTACGACCCCACGACCGACAGCCCGAAGAACGCGGCCGTGTCGTCGGTCAGCGACCCGGCCAGCCACACCACCGCGGTGACGGCCAGGCTCGGCCGTGCCACGCGGAGGTAGTCACCCGCGGTCCAGCGTTCGGCCGTCGCCAGCGCCGCGAGCAGCCCCGCGACCTGGATGACGACGTGCCACCAGGACCGGGCGGTCGTCAGCAGCAGGAAGACGCCGACAAGCGCCAGCGGAGGGACGGTCGTGATCAGGTTCAGCCGGCGCAGCCGTTCCTGGACCTTCCCGCCGGTCCAGGACGTCCTGCGCGCGATCGTCGGCACCTCCACCAGCCGAGCGTATCCGGCTGAGCGGGCACCACCAGTGACACCACGTCATGGATCCGGGTGACGCCGCCGCACTGCCGGGCCGCGCCGATCCACGCTGGAATTCGGGCATGTCCACGACACCGGTCATCGACGTCGATGCCCTCACTCTCACCTACGGCGGCTTCCCCGCCGTGAAAGACCTTTCGTTCCAGGTGGATCGCGGGGAGCTCTACGCCCTGCTCGGTACGAACGGCGCCGGGAAGACCTCGGCCCTGGAAACGGTCGAAGGGCACCGCGCACCGACCTCGGGGGCCGTCCGGGTGTTCGGGAAGGACCCCCGCGACCGCGCCGCCGTCCGTCCGCGGATGGGGATCATGCTGCAGGAGAGCGGGTTTTCCGCCGACCTGACCGTGCGCGAAACCGTCGGGCTGGTCGGGCGGCTCACCGGACGCGACGACGACGTCGGGCGCCTGCTCGACGTGGCCGGCCTCACCCGCAAGGCCGGCACCAAGGTCGGACAGCTATCGGGCGGGGAGAAGCGGCGGCTCGACTTCGCCACCGCCGTCTACGGCACGCCCGAGCTGGTCTTCCTCGACGAACCCACCACCGGCCTCGACATCCAGTCGCGGGACGCGCTCTGGGACGCCGTCGACCGGCTGCGCGAGGACGGCGCCACCGTCGTGCTCACCACGCACTACCTCGAGGAAGCGCAGCAGCGCGCCGACCGCATCGGGCTCATGCACCAGGGCGTCCTCCACCGCGAGGGCACCGTCGCCGAGCTGACGCGGACGCTGCCCTCGACCATCCACTTCGGGCTCCCGGTCCCCGCGCCGTCGCCGCCGCTGCTCGCCACGCGGGGCGTGGACGGCAAGTACCTCGTCGAGACCTTCGGCCTGCAGAAGGACCTGCACACGCTGCTCACCTGGGCGCAGGACCACGCCGTGGAGCTGCTCGACCTGCAGGCCGGGCCGACGCGGCTCGACGACGTCTTCCGCGCCATCGAAAACTCCTGAGAGGAGGAACCATGTCGACGATCGCTCGCGGCGAGCTGATCCAGCTCTTCCGGAACCGGCTCGTGCTGGTCACCGCCCTGGTGCTGCCGGCAGCGCTCAGCGCGTTCTTCATCGCCCGGCACGACGTCTTCACCGAGGTGGGGAGCCTCGGCTACATCGCGACGCTGACCTTGTTCTTCGTGCTGGGCATCGGCCTCTACACCACGACGGTGACGACGCTGGCCGCCCGCCGCCAGAACCTGTTCCTCAAGCGGCTGCGCTCGACCGCGGCCGGTGACGCCGGGATCCTCGGCGGGCTGCTGCTGCCGGTCACCGCGATCGCGGTGGTCCAGATCGCCGTGCTGTTCGCGGTGCTGGCCGTGGTCACCGGAGAGCCGGCGAACCCGCTGCTGCTGGCCGCCGCCGTCGTGGCCGGCGTGGTGATGATGCTCGCGCTGGGCCTGGCCACGGCCGGGCTGACGAACTCGCCGGAACACGCGCAGGTGACCACCCTGCCGATCAGCGTCGGCGTGATCGCGGTGGCCGGCTGGGTCGGCCTCACCGGCACCGGCGAGCTCACGCTGCTCAAGCGCCTGCTGCCCGGCGGTTCGGCGGCCGAGCTGGTGCTCGACGCGTGGAACGGCGGCCGCCCGGTCGCCGATTCGCTGGTCCTCTTCGCCCCCACTCTCGCCTGGGTCTTCGTCGCGGTCGTGCTGGCGGCGCGGCTCTTCCGCTGGGAACCGCGCCGCTGAAAGCGGGGCGAACGAAAGGAAATTCCGATGCGTAAAGCCTTGCTGGCCGTCGCGATCGCCGTGCTCGGCGCGACGACCGTCGTCCCCGCGGCCTCCGCCGCACCGGGCACCTTGGTCTGGGGGCCGTGCCCGGCGGGGGCGTTCCCGACGCCGGATCTGCAGTGCACGACCCTGAAGGTCCCGCTGGACTACCGGGCGCCGGGCGGGCGGACGATCGACGTCGCCGTGTCGCGCCTGCCGAGCAAAAACCCGGAGAAACGGCGGGGCGTGCTGCTGACCAACCCGGGCGGCCCCGGCGGCGGTGGCCTGGACTACCCGCAGCTGCTGAAGCTCGTGCGGCTGCCCCAAGAAGTGCTCGACTCCTACGACATCATCGGGTTCGACCCGCGCGGGGTCGCGCACAGCACCCCGGTGACGTGCGACCTGACGCCGGAACAGATCGCGGTCGGCAACCTGCCGTACGCGAACGGCCCGGCCGACGTCGTGAAGCAAGCCGCGATCGCGAAGCGGGAAGCCGAGCAGTGCGCCGGGTCGAAGACCGGATCGATGCTGCCGTACGTCACCACCGCGAACACCGCGCGGGACATGGACCGCATCCGGACGGCGCTCGGCGAGCCGAAGGTGTCGTTCCTGGGCGCGTCCTACGGGACTTACCTGGGCGCGGTGTACACGACGCTGTTCCCCGAGCGCAGCGACCGGATTGTCCTCGACAGCAACCTCGGGCCGGGCGGCTACGACGTCGACGCGATGCGCGGCTTCGGGCGGGGCATGGAGGACCGGTTCCCCGACTTCGCGGCCTTCGCGGCGAAGCACCCGGAGTACGGGCTCGGCACCACCCCTTCGCAGGTGACGGCCAAGTTCCACGAACTGGCCGCGCGGCTGGACCGCGCGCCCGTCGAGGGCGTCACCGGCTCGGTCTTCCGTGGCCTGACATTCGAGGGCTTGTACGTGACGGACCTGGCGCAACTGGCCGAGGACTGGCAAGGGCTCGACCAGGGCCGGGCTCCGAAGCCGCCGGAGGCGCCGGTGACCGGGGTGGAAAACCTGCTGGCGTCCCGGTTCGCCGTGATCTGCGGCGACTCGGCGTGGCCGCGCTCGATCGCGAGCTACCAGCTGGACGTCGCCGTCGACCGGATCCGCTACCCGCTGCTCGGCGCGGCGAGCGCGAACATCGCGGCGTGCGCCTACTGGGCCCCGCCGGCCGAGCCGCGGGTGCGGATCACCGGCCACGGCCCGGCGAACGTGCTGATGGTGCAGAACCAGCGTGACCCGGGCACGCCGCTGTCCGGGGCCCGCAAGCTGCGCGCGGCGTTCGGCGAGCGCGCCCGGATGATCACGATCGACCAGGGCGGGCACGGGGCCTACCTGTTCACGCCCGGCAAGTGCGGGAACTCGCTCGTGACCGAGTACCTGGTGAGCGGGAAGCGGCCGGACGACACCTTCTGCCCCGCGGAAAGCTGACCGTGGGCGACGGCGCCACCCCGCTTCCTGGGGTGGCACCGTCGCTTCGGATCAGCCGGAGACGAACCGGAAACGCGAAGCCGCAAGCCGGTGCAGTCTCGCCGCGGCGCGGTTGAGGGCCACGACATCCGGGAGGAACGCCTCGTCCGGCTCCCAGGTGCCCACGATCGCCAGGATCGCCTCGCGCCGCACCCTTGACGCGGCGTGGTCGGCGGTCGCCAGTGCCTTGTGGAGCTGTTCGACGGTCAACTCCGTGCAGTAGGCCGGCGTTGCCATCTGGATGCGCCAGCTGTCCTCGGCGCCGCCCGCGTCGACCGGATCGAATCCGGTGTCGTCGACCAGTCCCATCACCAGCTGCTTGTCGGCGGCACGGCTGCCGGTGACGGGTACCGCGAGCCGATCCGCGGCACCCTTCGGGCGGCTCCGGCCGGCCAGAGTCGTCTCGACGAGGGAGTTCCAGGCGCGGACGACCGGGCGGCCGAGCTTCCGCTCGATCCAGGCACCCTCGGATTCGCCGTCGTCGATTCCGCGGATACGGCCGTCGGCCGGAGGTCCGGCACGCGGCTGAACGGAATGGCCGTGATGAGCGCGTCGACGTCGCGGGTGACCTCGTCGAGGGTGACCGCGACGGCACCCGACTCGGCCGCCGGCTCGCTCATACTCGCCGGTCCGCGCGTGTTCGCCACCCGCACAACGTGGCCGGCCGCGCTCAGCTTGCGGGTGAGAGTGGCTCCGATCTTGCCGGCGCCGATGATGCCGATCCTCAACGTCCTGCCCTTTCCGGTTCTGGTCCCCCTCCCCACCAGGCTGGCGACCGCGGGGTGGCTCGCGCGATGACGAAGAAGTCCAGCTCGAGCGGCGGCTCGGCACCTCGCTCTTCGAGCGGACCAGCCGCCAGGTGAAAGTGACCGAGGCCGGACGGGTGTTCGCGACGGAGGCGCGGATCACCCTGCGCTCCCTCGACCGAGCCATCCGCCGGACCCGACAGGCCGGCCGCGGCGTGCTGCGCGTCGCGACCGCACCGGGCACGGGTTCGGGTGTGCTGCGCGAGATGGTCCGCGCCTACCTCGCGCGCTTCGGTCGCGACACCGTCGAACTGGTCTTCACCCGGGACCAGACCGTCGGCGCGACCGGGCCTACAGCGCCGCGCTTCCCGCCGTGGGGCTGGACTCCCTGATCGACCTGGTGGCCACCGGGCAGCTGGTCGCGGTCGTCGGCGACAGTGTCGTGGACCGGCTCGGAGGGCACGTCACCGCTGTGCCGGTGACCGGAATCGCTCCCCATGACGTCCTGCTGGCCTGGCCCTCCGACTCGCACGACCCCCGCATCGCGAATTTCGTGAGCCTGGCCGGCTAACCAGCCACTGAAGTTGTCCTGACCGTGCACCAATCCCCACGGGGCGCCGGCCCGAACCAGCAACCGGGTAGGTCTCGAGGGAAGGCTGGTTCAGTCATGGATTTCGACCAGGAGCTCGCCGCGGCGGCCGAAACGACGGTCGCGTTGGGGGGACGCCCGGATCTTCGCCGGGTGCGGTCACAGGTCGCCGAGGCGCTGGCTTCCGGTTCGTGCCCCGGCGGCGTCCTGCTGGTGATCGACGAACTGGTCGGCAACGCCTACGAGCACGCCACCGCGGTCCGCGAACTGCACGTCACCCGCACCGCCGGGCACCTGCTGATCGAAGTCGGCGATCGCGATCCGGACCTCACATCGGTGCGAGCGTGCCTGCCGGGATCCGGCCGCTACGGGCTCCGGCTGGTGGACCAGCTGACCCTGGACTGGGGTGTGCGCGCCGACCACGACGGCAAGGTGGTGTGGGCGCTCGTGCCACTCACGGACTTTCCGGTCGGCCCTTGAGCGCGTGGCCGGTCGTCGCCACCACCCTGGAGTGATCCGGCGGTGGCGACGACCGGCAGGACACCGCCGCTTCGGTGCCCCCCGGCGGCGGAACTCCGGCAACCCGCCGCCAGAACGAGATCGCCGGCCGGACCCCGATCCGGGGCCGGCCGGCGAAGAGGGCGGCCGCCTGACTCCGGGAGGCAGTGGAGCCGAGACGGCCGCGCGGTGCCGGGTCACCCGTCGGCGACCGGGCGTCGGTGTTACTTGTTGGTGCCCGGGGTCAGCACCTTGTCGATCACGAAGACGGTGGCGTTCTTCGTGGGAATGTTGCCGCACAGGATCTTCGCGCCGTTGACGGTCATGTTCTCGCCCGAGCCCTCGATCTTCAGCGGCCCGCCCGCGGTGTTCAGGGACTCCAGCGAACCGGCCGAGGCGAGGCCCTTGGCGTCGTAGCGCTTGCCGACCACGTGGTACTGCAGAATCGGCGACAACTCGGCGGGCTTGCCGGCCAGCTCGTTGAACTTGGCGTCACCGAGGGCGGCGAACGCCGGGTCCGCCGGCGCGAAGACCGTGATGGCCTCCTGGCTGTTGAGCGTGTCGACCAGGTTGGTGGCCTTGACCGCCGCCACCAGCTTGGTCAGCAGCGGGTTGGTCGACGCGGCCGAAGCGACCGGCTGCGGACCCATCGAGTCCAGCGAACCGGGCGCGGAACCCTGCGGCAGCTGCGAACACGCCGGCCCGAACACGTCGGCGTTGGTGGTCACGCCGGAACCGCCGGCGGCCATGCTCGACGACGGCGCGGCCATCGACGACGACGGCGCGGGGGCGCTGCTGGAGCTCCCGGAGGAAGCGGTGTCGTTGCCGCCGCAGGCGGTCAGGGTCAGCGCGGCAGCCGCGGTCAGGCCAATACCGGCGATACGAAGGTTACGCACGAAAATCACTCCAATTGATTACGCGGCTGAGGCCACCGAATCGGTGAGAACCTCTTGTTGCCAGTAATTCGGCACCCGGCGGGAACCGGATTGGTCGATCGGGAAGAAAATCTCAGGCAGCGGTGAAGGTGACGTTGTGCCAGCCGGTTGCCCCGTCCGGGACGGTTCCGGCGCGCATGTCGGTCTGGGTGTAGCCGGACTTGTCGGTGGCCCGGCAGAACACCTGGTGCACCCCCGCGGACAGGTCGACCTCGGTCCACCACATCCGCCACGTGTTCGAGTTGACCTCCTGCGACAGCGTGGCCGGCTGCCACGGCCCCTGATCCACCCGGACTTCGACCTTCTCGATTCCGGTGTGCTGCGCCCACGCCACTCCCGCGACGCGCACTTTCCCCTTCCGGACGTTCGCGAACCCGCGGTGGGAATCGATCCGGGATTCGGTCTTGATCGGCGCCTCCCGGGCCCAGCTGCGTTTGAGCCAGTAGGCCTGACGGGCGTCCCAGGTGGTGACCTCGATGTCGGTGACCCATTTCGTCGCCGACACGTACCCGTACAGACCGGGGGTGACCAATCGGGCCGGGAAACCGTGTTCCAGCGGCAGCGGCTCGCCGTTCATCCCGATCGCGAGCATCGCCCCGCGGCCGCGGTCCTGCGCCGCCGCGACCGGCGTGCCGGAGGTCCAGCCGTCCACGCTGGTGCAGAACAGCTGCTCGGCACCGGGTTTCACGCCGGCTTCGGCGAGCAGGTCGGCCAGGTCGACGCCGATGAAGTTCGACGTCGACACGTAGTCGCCGCCGACCTCGTTGGACACGCAGGTCATCGTCACCGTCCGCTCGACCAGCGGCCGGTTGCGGATGTCGTTGTAGCTGTAGCGGATTTCGCGGTCGACCATGCCGTGCAGGCGCAGGCTCCAGTCCTCGGTCCGCACCTGCGGCACCGACAGGGCGGTGTCGACGCGGTAGAACTTGCCGTTCGGGGTCAGGAACGGCGGAGTGCCGAGTTTCGCGAAGTCCGCGTCGGCCGGGATCATCGGCGCGGTGCGTGCCGGGACCAGCTTGCCCACCGCTTCCCGGGACGCCGTCGCGTCGCGCGACGAGCTGATCAGCCGGCCGCCGAGGCCGGCCGCGCCGGCGCCGGCGACGACTCCGGCGCCGCTGAGCAGGAACGCCCGCCGGGAAGTGCCGGTCTTCCCGCCGGAATCCGCGTCCCGCCGGACGCGCGGGGCGATCCGGTGCAGGAGCAGGAAAACGGCGATGCCGACGACCAGGCTGGCGAGCGGCGCGAGCAGTGCCACCGCGGTCAGGTCCGGTCGCTCGAAGACGGCGAAGGCGCCGACCAGGCCGAACAGGGCGATGAGGACGGCGCCGGGCACCGGTGACCGTCGCGAAAGGACACCCGCGAGCGCGGCGACACCCACCATGACCAGGGCCATGCTGCCCAGCAGCACCAGCTTGTCGTAGGTGCCGAAGGTGCGGACGGCGAAGTCCTTCAGCTCGACCGGGGTGAGGTCGATGGCGCCGTTGCCCACGGCGAGGTAGGGAGAGGCGTTGATGCTGATGAACCCGGCGACCAGATGCCCCGCGGCGAGCGCGGCGGCGAGGGCGAGGATCCCGGTGAACGCGGCCGCGAAGAACCGCAGCCGCGGCCGCGATGGCGAGGCGGGCTGGTCGGGTTGCTTCTCGATCGTCGCGGTCATGACCGGTATTCGGGGTGGCTTCCCGCACGGACAGGTCGCGTGACCTTACCGAGACCTGCGTCACCCGTTCGGCAACCTACGCGGGGTCAGTTCTCCGGCGTGCGTGGCCGGAGGAGGTTTTCCAGGTTCGCTCGCGCGACGTGCTTGAGGAACTCTCCGCGGTAGGTGGGGTCACCGGAGTCGTGCATCGTGTCGGTCATCGAGACCGCGGCTGCCTGGCGTTCCCAGGTGTGGGTCAAGCAGGTGTCCGAGTAGCTCTCCAGCAGGTTCCCCTCGCCTTCCTCGACCTGGTGGATGATCGCTTGGGCGAGTTTCTCCGCGTCGTGCAGGGCGAGGCTCATCCCCTCCGCACTCATCGGGGAAATCAAGTGCGCCGCGTCGCCGAGGAGGTGGAGCCGGCCATAGCTCATCGGGCTGAACACCACGCCGCGCAGCGGCACGACCTGCCTGCTGACGATCGGGCCACTCGGCACGGATCCGCCGAACCGCGTTGCGAGCTCGCTCCAGACGCGTTCGTCCGGCCAGTCCTCGACGGTGTCGGTGACCGGGCACTGCAGGTACACGCGGCTCGCGTTCGGGCCGCGGGTGATTCGTGCGGCGAAGCCGCGGGAATGCACCGCCATCACGGCCGGCGGATCGGCGGGCACCTCCGTCATGACGGTCAGCCAGGCGTAGCCGAACTCGTGGGTGTGGCAGGTGAGGAAGCCATCGGGGATGGCTGTCCTGGTGACGCCCTGGTGACCGTCGCTACCGGCGACGAAGTCGCAGCCGATCACCGTGGTCGAGCCGGCGGCGTCCCGGTAGCGCACCCGGGGATGCCCGGTGTCGAGACCGTCCAGGGAGATGTCCTCGGCATCGAAACGAAGGTCGCCACCGTCACGCAGGAAGATCCTGATCAGGTTCCGGACCAGGATCTGCTGGGGGAGGAAGGCACCTTCGGCGTCCTCGTAGTCGTCCATCTGCCATTCCCGCTCTTCGCCGTCGACGATCAGCGGCATCGACTCGTCGGAAGAATCGTGACTGGGCCCTTCGACTGCCTCTCCTGCTCCCCATTCGCGCAGCACGCGCACGCCGCGGCCGTCGAGCGCCCCGGCCCGTTGCCGGTTCTCGACGTACTCGCGGCTGTGCTTTTCCAAGATGACGCACCGGATTCCGCTGCGCAGTAGGAAGGTACCGAGCGCGAGCCCGGCGACTCCGCCGCCCACGACGACCACGGTGGTGTTTTCTTCTGTTCGAGTCATGATCACCACTGTGGCCGGGCCGGCGATGGCCGTCCACCGATAACCCGACGGGCGATAACGGAAACCCGCCAATTCTTCTATGCGCCGCGGTCGCGCAGGCCGGCCTGGTAGCGCCCGGGGGTTTGCCCGACGACGGCGGTGAACGCTTCGATGAAGGTCGACGGGTTCGACCACCCGCAGGTGATCGCGGTGTCGGTGACGGAGTCGCCGTCGGTGAGCCGGATGAGGGCGTGGTGGATGCGCAGGATGGTGCGCCAGCGGTGGAAGCTCATGCCGAGGTCGGTGTGGAACAGGCGGCTGAGGGTGCGTTCGCTCGTCCCGGCGGCCCGCCCCAGTTCGGCCAGGGTCGTGTTCCGGCCGGGATCGGCGTGCAGGAGGCCGGTCGCGGCGCGCAGCCGATCGTCGCGCGGCTCGGGCAGGTGGAAGGACTGCTCGGGAAGCTCGCCGAGTTCGTCGAGCACCACCGCGCGCAGCCGCCGGTCGGCGTCGGCGGATTTCGCCCGGTCGCCGGTCAGCGCCAGAATGCCCTCGCGCAACAGCGGCGACACCGCGAACACGCAGGGGTGCTCGGCCAGGTCGCCGCACTCGTCGGCGGGGACGGCGAGGATGCGGGCGTCGGTCCGGCCGTAGAAGCGGTGCGAGTGCTCGAAACCCGGCGGTGTCCAGGTGATCCGGTCGGCGGGGGCGATCCAGGTCCCGTACTCGGTCGTGGTGGTGAAGGCCCCGGCGGCCGCGTACACCAGCTGCCCGTCGCGGTGGGAATGGCTTTCGAGGTGATAACCGTGCGGGAGCCAGCCCGCGCCTTGCGGCGTCCGCTCGTCCGGCAGCGCGGAAGGTTGGCGGGTTTTCGGCATCGGACGCCAGCTTACTGCGGCACGGGAGAGTTTCTCTCGAGAGGTTGTCATGACTTGGATTGAGCAGTGCGGTCACAGAAGCAGCGCCTCAGAACGCGGTGTGAGTGTCGCTTCGTGGGTCTCCGTGCACGACGCGGTGTTCGTAGAGACCTGCTCTGGCTGTGCGGCGCCAGGGCCGGGCGAGCCGGAGGGCCAAGTCGATGTCGGCGTCCGGCGTGTCGCGATCGAGGTCCGCGACAGTTAGGCCGGGTCGCCCGTTGTCGTTGCCGCGTCCGATCCACCGGCCGCCGGGCGCGACGATGCCGGCCGGGGCCGTCGCGCTGAACTGGGCCGGGACGGAGTAGCCCACCCAGTAGCTGTAGAGCGTGCCGTACGCCTGGGCCACCACCGATCTCGGCGCGTCGTCGACCATCACCGAGACCAGGACGCAGTCGACGTCCAGCGCTTCGTACTCGGCGAACAGTTCGGGGAAGTTGACCTCGATGCAGAGCGCGCACCCGAACCGGAAACCGTCGACCTCGAACACCAGCGGCGCCACTCCCGGCGTGTACAGGTAGCTGATCTCCGTGTGCGACAGGTACCGCTTGTCGTAGCGGCCGGCCAGCTCACCTCGGTCGGAAACCACGTACAGGCTGTTGTGCGGGCGGTTCGCCCCGGACAACCGGTGGATCGAGCCGAACACCGTCCAGATGCCGAGTTCGCCCGCGAGATCCGCGACGGCCTCGGCCTCTTCCCGCATGACGTCCCAAGCGGCACGTGACCAGTCCGCCTCGGCCGGCTCCCCCGCGCCGCCGCTGGACACCGCGTACTTGCCGGGGTAGGTGATCGCGCCTTCCGGGAACTGCACGAGCCGGGCACCCGCGGCGGCGGCCTCCCTCACCAGACCGCGGATCTCCGCTCCGCTGGCCCGAAGAGCGTCCCGATCCGCCGGGTCCTCGGGCACCGTGCTCTGCGCGACCGCCAACCGCAGTGTCTGGTTCATTCGGCCAGCTTGGCAGACCGGGCGGCTGGAAACCCTCGACCAAGGCGACCGCCTGCTCGTAGTCCCCGTCGCGGAATGCCCGCGACGGCAGGACGAAATGCACGTAGCCGAGGTCGTGGTGGCCGATGGTGATGACGTGGTGGTACGGCTCCTTCAGCTGGGGGAAGCTGTTCTCCAGGTGCGGCCAACTGCTCGACGCACAGCTCTCGCACCCTCGCGCAGGCTTCCGCGAAGCTCACCCGGCTCATCACGACATCATGCCGACAGCCGGGCCGTCACCACGCCGAAGCAGACGCCGTCGGCTCGGCCCGCCGGACGGGACGGTCATGAGCCGCGGCGATGCCGTGCAGCGCCACCAGGACGGCGCCGGCGCTCACGTCGTCGCGGATGGCGCTCGCGCGTCGGGAAATGGCGGTACAGCGTGCCCGTGCCGACTCCGGCCATGCGGGCGAAGTCGGCGAAGCGCAGCGCGTAGCCGCGCGCGGCGGGTCCGGTGTGACAATGCCGCTGTGCTCGCACCCTTTGCAGAACTGCCGGACGTGGCCCGGGTCGTCCTGGTCGTCAGCGCCGGTGCCTTCGTGACGGGCGAACTGGTGCAGGCGTTCCGCACGCGTCGGGGCGCGAAACTCGTCGATGTCCGCGCGGAGCTCGTCTTCAGGGTGATGTTCTTCGGCGCGATCCTGCTGTGGCCGATCGGCCGCGCGGTGTACCCGGCGGCCGGGATCGGCGGGGCGTGGCCATTCCCGCTCGGGATCGTGATCGGGTGGCTCGGCCTGCTCCTGCGCTGGTGGTCCTTCGCCAGCCTGGGGCGGTACTTCACCGTGACGGTCCGGACGAGTGAAGATCAGGTCGTCGTGGACCGTGGTCCCTACCGGGTTCTGCGCCATCCGAGCTACACCGGCCTGCTGCTCGTCTTTTCCGGCGGCGGCCTGATCGCGGACAACTGGGTCAGTGCCGCGGGCGCCGGTGCGGTGGTCCTGGCCGCCCTGATCCACCGCCTTCGCATCGAGGAACGCGCCCTCGAAGCGGCCCTGGGCGAGCGCTACCGGCAGTTCGCCGAGCACCGGGCTCGGCTCGTGCCCTTCGTGTGGTGAGCCGGAATTCCGAGCCCGCCGTCGTGACCACAGCCGGTCAGCCGTTCCCAGTTGCCGGATCCGATGGCGGCCTTCTCCTCCTCGGTGAAGGGCGCGTTCTCGAGGAACGACCTGGCGACGCCGCCGCTGGTGTCCAGGTACGGGAAGCCGCCGGGGCGGGTGCCGAAGGTGTACGGGTAGTCGGTCGAGTAGAGCATGCGGTCGGTGCCGACGACCTCGGCGGTCCAGCGCAGGTAGCGCTCGCTGACCGTCCCGCTGCCGGCCACCCAGAAGTTCTGGCGGAAGTAGTCGGCCAAGGGCCGCTCCAACCCGGCCATGTCCCGCAGGAAGCCGACGTGGTCGAGGTAGAACAGGACGACCTCGCCCCAGTGCCCGGCGATCACCTGCAGTTCCGGGTGGCGGTCGAACACCCCGGAGAAGATCATCCGCAGGTACTGCACGCCCAGGTCGTAGTACCAGCCCAGACCGGCGGTCGCCAAGGCCGCCCCCACCCCGTTGGGCAGTCCCGAGTAATACGCCTCCTGGACCGCCCGCACCGGCGCCTGGGGGTGGAAGTGCAGGGGGACGCGAAGCCGTTCGGCGGCTGCGTAGAGGTCGTCGAACTCCGGCGCGTCGGCCAGTTTGCCGCCGGTGCGCCCGTACAGCATCGCGCCGCGGAAGCCGAGTCCGGTGACCGCGCGCTCCAGCTCGTCGGCGGCGGCTTCGGGCGAGGACGTCGGGATGGCGGCCAACGCCTGGAACCGCGAGGGATGGGCGTCGACGACCGCGGCGAGCGCGTCATTGGCCTCGCGCGCGACGCGCACGGCATCGGACGGCGGGAGGTTCTGGACCCCGGGCGTGGCCAGTGACAGCACCGCGACGTCGATGCCCTGCTCGTCCATGTCGGCCAAGCGTCCGTCGCCGACGTCGCGCAGCCGCCGGGTGACCGGGTGGTCGTCGGGGTAGCCGTGCGGCCGGACTCCCGCCGCCGTCCACGCGTCGAGCAGGACGGGCAGGACCACGTGTTCCTCGAGACCGACGATCCGCAGCTTGTCGGGCATGTCAGCAGCTCCTCCACGGCGTTTCCAACGATACTGAGCAAACCTTATCACTGGAAACATCAGTGGAAGCAACTTTTCGATATCACTGATACGAGGTCGACGGGTCGGCGGCGAGGAACGGCGTCAGGACGCCGAGCAGTTCCCGGGGCCGGTCCAGCGGGATGATGTGGCCGCAGTCCTCGATGAGGTGGCCGGTGAGGTCGTCGGCGATCGGACGCAGCTGCCGCTCCAGTGCGCGGCCGACCGGGTGGGCGCCGATGGCCATCGTGGGCGTGGTGAGGCGCCCACCGGCCACGGCCTCGCCGATCTGCCGCGCGCTGACCGGCAGGGCGCGGTAGTGGGAAAAGGCGCAGCGCAGGGCGTCGCGTCCGGTGTAGGCGCCGGCGAAGGCGTCGCGGACTTCCGGCGGTACGCCCCGGCCGTGGGTGCCCGCGGCGAGGAACCAGTCCAGGTACTGCCCTTCGTGTCCGATCAGGACCGTTTCCGCCAGGCCGGGAACGGAGTGGAACCCGAACCACCACGGCGGCCCGCCGTCGAGGAAGTCCTCGGCGCCCGGCAGTGACCCCAGCAGCGACTCCATCACGACGAGCCGCCGGACCAGGTCCGGCCGCCGCATGGCGAGCAGGAAGGCGACCGGAGTGCCGGCGTCGATGGCGACCACGGCGGCACCGGGTTCGCCGAGGGCGTCGAGGAGGCCTTCGGCGTCCGCGGCCAGCGTGCCCGCGTCGTAGCCCTGCGCCGCGCGGGCGCTGGCGCCGAGCCCGCGCAGATCCGGGGCGATGACCCGGTGGTGGCCGGCCAGGGGGCCGATGATCTCGATCCAGAGCCGCCAGGTGTGCGGAAAACCGTGCAGCAGCAGGACGGCCGGGCCGGTGCCCGCCACCGCCACGTTGACTCGGATGCCGTTGGTGCTGATCTGCCGCAGCACGATCTCGGCGCTGGATCCTGCGGGTGAGGTGCCGGGCACGTCGCCTCCGAAGTCGGTTACCATTGGTTACCAGGAAACGGTAGGTAACTTCGGTCGTGCCGCCAAGACGGCACCTTCTCCTCAGGTGGTGAGCTCCAGGTGACCTCCCAGCCGGCGAGCCGCGGGCGCGGTGACCTGTTCGACCCCGAGTGCCCGACGCGCCGGCTGCTGGACCGCATCGGCACGAAGTGGACGTCGATGGCGGTCAAGGTCCTCGCGGAGGCCGCCCCGCACGAGGTGCGTTTCGCCGAGTTGCGGCGCCGGATGCCCGGTGTCTCCCAGAAGATGCTCTCGGTGACCCTGCACAGCCTGACCCGCGACGGCCTGGCCACCCGCCGGGTGGAGCCGACCGTGCCGCCACGCGTGCACTACCGGCTCACCGACCTGGGCTCGTCGCTCGAGGTCCCGCTGGCCGCCCTCCGGGACTGGGCCGAGGAGCACATGGCGCAGATCGATCACGCCAACGCGATCAGCGACGCCGAGGCCGAGGCCGACAAGCCGGCGTGAGCCGTGATTCCCTGTCTACAGTGGACAGCTCCCGTGATGTGTGGGCCCGGTTCGCTTCAGCAGCCGGGTGGCGAGGACTTCCGCCGCGAGGTCGCGGCCGATGGCGAGACCCGCCTGGTTGCTGAACTCGAAGTGCTGTCCGCCGTATACCCGCGACCGGCCGGCTTCGGCGGCGGCTGCGGAGAAACTCGGGTAGGTGCGCGCCTGGCCACCCGGTGCGGTGTCCGTGGTGTGCGTGAAGCTCCTGTGGTCCGTGCAGAAGAACCCGGCCAGCACGGCCGCCGCCGCGCCGCTGTAGGAGCTGTGGCCTGACGGGTACTCCGGGGTTCCGCCCGCGCTGCCGGCCCGTGGCGCCCAGTCCGGGTCCGGCCGCGTCGACGGGTTCCCGTCCGTCTCCGCCTCGTGGATCGCCGTGGCAGGACGCCAATGGCGGTAGGTGAACTTGGTGCCCACCGTGGGAATCGTGGTGTCGGCCAGCGTCATCGTCAGCAAGGCCATGAGCCGCGCCGAGGTGGGCAGCGGCAGGCCGTGGGACACGGTCAGGGCGATCTTCACCCACTCGCCGGGAGGCTGGCCGGTGCCGGACGGCAGGGACCAGAACCGGAACGTGGCGAGCTTGTCGGGGGCGGGTATCGCGGCGTCGCCGAGCAGTGCGGCTTCGGCGAACGCGGCGGCGTAGTCCAGGCCGGCCAAGGCCGGTGGCGGACCGGGGATGTACCGGGCGGGGTCGGTGACGGCGAACGGGCGAACGGCGCGGTACTGCGTACCGGACCACTCGGCCCGGAACACGCCGGGGCCCGAGCCGGCGGGCTGGCTCTGCACCGGGGCCGAGCCGTCGTCGGCGCGGGAGGTCACCACGCGCTGGGCGACCTCGCGTCCCCAGCGCACCCCGGCGTCGCGCCGGTGGCCGGGCCGCAGGGCGGCCAGGTCGGCCTGGAGCTGCGTGTCGTAGCCGGCGGTCCGGTCGGGGTCCAGCCGGACCAGGACGGTGTGCGCGGCGGCCACCGCCGCGGCCTGGGGATCGGCGCCGCGCGGGCCGGGGCCGGGGACCAGGGCGGGGGCGCGGGCCGGGCCGGCGAGTCCGTTGACCGCGTCGTAGACGGCCACGTTGAGCATCGCGTACGTGCGGGCGGCGTCGGCATCGGTGGCGCGGGTGGCGCGGACCGCGGCCACCGCGAGCTCGTTCCACACCCGCACGCTGTCCAGCCGTGGCCCGGCGGCCGCGGCGGGTGCGCTCAACCCGGCTCCGGCCAGACCGAGCACCAGGGCCAAGACGATCTTCCGCACGGCCTCGCCTCCCGAATCGCCCCAGAATTCCGCAGTTCGACTGCCTCATCGTGTCGCGATTCCCGCGGCCCTGCGACGGCCACTCGAGGGTGACCCGGCTGGTCCGAACGGCTCCGCGGTGTCCGTTCAGTTCCGCAGCTCGGGTGGCACGTACTCGAAGGCCGGGCCCGCTGTCGTCGTCCCGTCGCCCGTGGGCATCTTCATCAGCGCCAGCGCCTGGCCGCGCAGCGCGAACATCGTGCCGACCGCGTCCCGCAGCCGGCCCTGTTCACCGTTGAAGGCCAGTTCCAGCTGGGAAAGCACCAGGCTGTACGTCTGGTTGAACTGCTCCTGGGCGACGCGGACGGAGCTGCCTTCCGGGTAGTCGGCGGTCCGCGGGTTCGGCCGCATCGGCAGCACGCCGCCGAGGTCGACCGCGATCTCCTCGCCCGTCGGGCCGGACCGCGGGGTGTCGCCCGTCCGGTAGCGGCGGCCCAGGCGGAGCTCCTGGAACCGGTAGTAGTGCGCGACCTCTTCCCGCTCGGGGTGGAAGACGTCGCGGTCGCCGTCCCACACGTCGGTGCGGGCGGCGCCCTCGCCCTGCTCGACGATTTCCGCCAGTGCGGCCTTCGCGGACTTCAGGTCGTGGACCGGCAGCACCTCGCCACCGCCGCCGCGGAGGTGGAACTCGCCGATCTGGCGGGCCGGGTCGCCGCTGAACACCTGCTCTTCGCCCAGCTTGTCGCACAGGGTGTGCAAACCGGCCTCGATGGCCGCGTAGAACTGCCCGATCGTGCCGTAGCCGTCGTCCTGCGGAGGCGCGTCCGCCGTCGCGGGCTGCTCGATGCGCAGGAACAGCTCGAGCGCTTCCGGGCCGAACGGGGCCAGGTGGACGTGCACGGACCGGTCGCCGTGCGGCAGCGGGTGCGGGTACGGCGGCAGCAGCTCCGGTGTGTCGAGCTTCGGCGTGCCGCCGACGGCGTTGAGCAGGTTCGCGGCCAGCGCCAGGTGGATCATCTCCTCGGCGAGGACCGTGCCGACGACCTGGGCGGCTTCGGGGTTCCGGGCGGGGTCCAGGGAGTACAGCGCGCACAGGTAAGGGGGAATCGTCGCGTGCTCGAGTTCGATCGCCCACTGCAGGTGGCGGCGGAGATCGTCGATCGTGTCCATGCGGTACCTCGGTTCATCCGGTCGGTGTCGCCAGCCAAGACCGGACACCACCGCGGTTTGTGACAGAGTCACGGGGTTGGCGACGCTCGCGAGACGACGAGAGGCGTGGGGTGGCGGATTCCGGGGTGGGTGCCGAACTCGGCGGCGTGGACGGTCTCGAGGCGGCCACGGCCGTCTTCACGCGGCTGCGGCCGCGGCTGTTCGGGATCGCGTACCGCATGCTCAGCAGCGTCACCGAGGCCGAGGATCTGGTGCAGGAGGTCTGGCTGCGCTGGCAGACCTACGACCGTTCGGCCGTGGCCAACCCGGAGGCCTTCCTGGCGACGACGACCACCCGGCTGGCCATCAACGTCCTGCAGTCGGCGCGGAACCGGCGGGAAACCTACATCGGGCCGTGGCTGCCCGAACCGGTCGACACCGGCGCGGACCCGTACCTGGGCGCCGAGCGTGGTGAAGCGCTGGAGTTCGCCACGCTGCTGCTGATGGAGAAGCTCACCCCGAACGAACGCGCGGCCTACGTGCTGCGGGAAGCCTTCGACTACTCCTACGCCCGGATCGCCGACATCCTGTCCTCGACCGAGCCCGCGGTGCGGCAGCTGGCCAGCCGGGCCCGCAAGCACATCGCCGGCGGGCGGGGCGCCCCGGTGGCCGCCGCCGCGCAGCGGGAGCTGCTGACCGCGTTCCTCGCCGCCGCCCGCTCCGGGAACGTGGCCGCGCTGGAACGGCTCTTCACGCCGGACGTCACCAGCCTGTCCGACGGCAACGGCCGGAAGGGCGTCGCCCGCACGCCGGTCGTCGGTGCGGCGCGGGTGGCGAAGTTCCTGCAGGCCATCTCGACCTGGTTCTGGGACGACGTCGACGTGCGGTGGGCGGTCACGAACGGGCAGGCTTCCGCGGTCCTGCTGCAGGACGGCGGCGTGTACGGCCTGCTCACCGTCGGCGCCACCACCGAAGGCGTCGATCACGTGCTGTGGCTGGTCAACCCGGAGAAGAACAACGCGGTGTCCGTGGCGGGCTGACCGGCCGGACCGGGCCCGCACGGCGGCCGCCGTGCGGGCCCGGCTTCCTCAGCGCGCCAGCCACTCCCGGTAGGTGGTCTTCGCGATGACGGCCCCGTCCTTGGCGAGGAGGGCGTCGCCGGACGCGGCCGCGAACAGGCCGGCCTGGTCGTCGGTGACGACCTGACGCGGGTCGCCCTGGGCGGCGAGGGTGATCCGGCCCAGCTCGTCGAGGGTGAACACCTCCGGCCCGGCGACGTCGCGGGTGCCCCGCAGCGGGGAGCCCGCGCTGACGTCGGCGACCGCCTGGGCGACGTCGTCCGCGGCGATGGGCTGGATGCGCGTCGCGGGCAGGCGGACGGTGTTCCCGTCGGTGGTCCAGGACATCGTCGCGTCCATGAACTCGAAGAACTGCGTGGCGCGGACGATCGAGTACGGCACCGGGCCGGCCGCGAGGATCTCCTCCTGCAGCACCTTGGCGCGGTAGTAGACCAGATCCGGCACGAGGTCGGCGCCCACGATCGACAGGATGACCGCGTGCCCGACGCCGGCCCCGGCGGCGGCCGCCAGCAGGTTGTCCATGGTCGTCCGGAAGAACGCGGGCGAGGCCTCGTCGAACGTCGGCGAGTTCGTCAGGTTGACCACGACCTCGGCGCCGGCCAGCGCCTCGGCCAGGCCCTGCCCGCTGAGCAGGTCCAGCCCGGTCGACGGCGAGTGCGGGACGGCCTGGTGCCCGCGGCCGGTCAGGATCTTGACCACGCGGGAGCCGATGAGCCCGGTCCCGCCGATGACGGCGATCTTCATTTCCGCGACCATCCTTTCGCCCGCAGTTCGTCCCCGGTCACGAGGTCGACCATCGGTTTGCCCGGTTCGCACAGCATGGTGACGGTGAACCGCACCGGGATGTCGGCGCGGTTGTTGCCGTCCTGGTAGTGGATGACGTCGCCGCCCGGCTCCCAGAACGCCTCGCCGGCCCGGACGACCCGGGGCGGCTCGCCTTCGAGCTCGAACACCATCTCGCCCTCCAGCACGTAGCCGAAGGCCGGTCCGGGGTGGCGGTGCGGCGGGGTGCCGGGGTCGCCCGGCGGGTACTCGATGACGATGGTCATGGCGTGCGCTCCCTCCGGGATGGCGGGCGGTGCCGCCTCCTGGAGCACGGTCAATGACATGGGAAGACCTCCTCGGCTGACAGGTGCACCCGCTAGGACCGGACAGCCGCGCGGTTTGTGACACGGGCCCTGCCGGACGCCCCGGACCGCTAAGCGGCCGCCAAGGCGTCCTTGATCGCCGCCGCCACGGTGTCCGGGGCCTCCAGCGGTGCCGCGTGGCCCACGCCCGGCAGGAGGCGGATCTCCGCGTTCGGCAGCAGGTCCGCCATCACGCCCGTGTCGGCGACGCTCGTCATCGGGTCCAGGCCGCCGACCAGGAAGAGCACCCGGGCCGGGATCTCCGCGGCCGTGCGCTCGAATTCGCGCCAGTAGTGGCGGTTCTGCCACAGCCCCGCGATCGTCCGCGCGTTGCCCGCCTCCTCCATCAGGGCGTCGCGGGCCTCGCGGGAGGCCAGTGCCGGGCGCGAGACGAGCCTGCCGCCCACCAGCAGCCTGCTCGACCACTCGCGGCCCGCGATCGCCCGCTTCACCGACGGCGGTACCGGCGTGCCGACCAGGACGAACAGCCGCAGGTACGACAGGCGTGACGTCGTGGCGCCCGGGACGCGGCGCAGGGGGCGGTCGATGAACCGGGCCACGCTCGACAGGCCGCCGTTGGCCAGGACCGCCGAGCGCACCACCGAGGGCAGCTCGTGGGCGACGACCAGCGCCACGAACGCGCCGACCGAGTGGGACACCACCGTCACGCGGTCGCGGCCCGCCGCCGTCAGCTCCGCGGCGAGCGCTTCGCCCAGCTGGGGGACCGTCGGGCGGGTGTTGCCGAACGCCGGGTGCGCCAGCACCGGGGCGCCGTACGCGAGGTCGGCCTCGACGCCGTCCAGCCGGCGGATCACGAAGTCCCATTGCCGTTTGTTGCCGCTCATTCCCGGCAGAAACAGGACCAGCGGGCGGCCGGGCCGGAATGCGGTGATCGGTTCCAGCAAACTGGGAGTTCCGGCCACGGCACGCCTCCTCGCCAGAGTTTGCCGGATCCTAACGCTTCAGCAGCCACGAAACAAGCGCGAGCACGATCGGGGCGAGCAGGTAGACGAATACCGCGGTGAGCGTCGCCCGCGTGCGGAACGGCAGGTCCGGGTTCTGCCAGATCTTTTCCGCCTCTTCGGCCGCCTCTTTCTTTTCCTCCTCCGTTCGCGCGGAACCGATCCGGTCGTCGACGTAATGCTGTTTCGCCTGCAGCACGGATTTGTGCGCGATCATCGTCGGGTAGATGACGAGCGTGCTGTTCACGATCATCACGGCGGTGACGATGAAGAACGTCCACTGCGTGAACGGCAGCCACACGATGCACACACCGAGCGTCGTCACGAAGTGCGCGAGCGTCGATCCGTACGTCCACTGCATGAACCGGCGCAGCGTCCGCAGGCCCCAATAGCCGTCGATGTTCGCCCGCAGGTGGGGCGTGACGCCGAAGCCGACCGTGGTCGCCGTCTGCGCGAAGACGGCGAAGATCAGGCCCATGAGCAGCTGCTTGAACACGAAGTAGAACATGTACGCGCCCAGCAGCCAGAGCAGGACGGCCATCACCGGGTGGGCGCCGCCGTTGGCCCACCAGCCGGCGTAGACGGCCGCGCGCCACGGCTCGGTCCGGCCCGGGACCGGGTTCCAGCCCGCCAGCAGCCCGCCCGTCTGCAGGTAGCGCAGCAGGAAGTACGCGCCGATCCCGCTGACCACGAACAGCGAGAGCGAGACCTTCTTCGCGCCGATCCGCCGGAACCGCCGGTTCGCCCGCATGATCAGCACCTGGACCTCGCGCGGGTCGAAGTGCGGGACGCCGTCGCCGATGTTGCGCACGGTCATCGGGATGAAGTCGCGGATGGACTCGACCTGCTCGAGGCAGAACAGCGGGGTGGCCAACGCCGTGAAGAGCACGACGAGCGCCACCGGGTCCTGCAGCAGCGGCATCCCGATGCCGTCGAACCGCGCCGGGGCCCGCACCACCGCGGCGATCGCCGACGGCTCCTCCGACGTGGTGATCAGCACCTGCTGCTGCCCCGCGAGCGCGAGGATCACCAGCGCCGCGCTCACGCCGAACGAGTTGAAGCCGGCCTTCGCGCGCAGCGGGCGCGCCGACCCGGTCAGCAGCCGGTTGCGGCCGAACGACCGGCCGATCAGCTGGGGTTTGAGGCTGTCCAGCGACACCGCCATGGCCTCACCTCGCCTCCGCGAGCACCTGGGTGACGTCGATGGTGCCGTCCTCGAACCGCCGCCGGGAACCGGCCAGGTAGGCCCGCCAGGCCCGCGTCCGCTCGAGCCCGGCGGCCGCGACGCAGGCGTCCCAGTGGCGTTCGAGGTTGCCCAGCCAGGCGCCGGTGGTCCGCGCGTAGCCTTCGCCGAAGCTCTCGGTGGACAGCACCCGGAACCCGGCCCGGTCGAGGTCGGCGAGCTGCCGCGACAGCGGGAGCAGCTGGCCGTTCGGGAAGACGTACCGCTGCGCGAAGGCGTTGGCGCGCAGCCGCCGTGGCCCGGTCTCGCGGCGCGTGATCGCCTGGTTGAGGTAGCGGGCACCGGGCCGCAGCGAGCGGCGGACGAGCGAGAAGAACTCCCGCGAGCGGCGTTCCCCGACGTGTTCGTACATCCCGATGCTGGCCACGGCGGTGATCCCGGCAGTGCTGCCGGAAAGCGGCAGCTGCTGCCGGTAATCGCCGTACCGGACGCAAACCCCGGGACGACCGGAAAACCTGCGCGAGGCGTATTCGTATTGCTCCCGCGACGCCGTGAACCCGATTCCGCGTGATCCGTGCGCGGTATCGGCGTGGTCGAGGAAACTGCCCCAGCCGCAACCGATGTCGAGCACGGTCGAATGCTCGCCGAGGCCCAGTTTCCCGGCGATTCGCGCGTGTTTGCGGTCCTGTGCGGCTTCGAGGGAATCCCCGGGTCCGGCGAACATCGCCCCGGAATAGGTCATCGACGGGCCGAGCAGCAGGCGGTAGAAATCGGCGGTCAGGCCGTAGTGGAAGTCGAGCTCGGCCCGGTCGCGGCCGACGGTGTGCCGTCCCGGCCGCGCCGCGCGGTATTCGCTCGCCGTGGCTCCGGCGGTGGCCAGGTCGCGGAACCCGCGCCGGGCCGCCACCCGCAGGGCGGTGGTGAGCACGGTGACGGCGACGGCCGGGTCGTGCAGATCGGGTTCGTGCGCCGCCACCGGCGTGATGTCGCCGGAGATGTCGATGTCCCCGGCGACCCACGCCCGGGCGAGCCCGAGCCCGCGCGGCGCCCGCAGCACCCGGGCGAACGCGGCGGGCGTGCGGATCGCGATCGTCGTCGCCGCGTCGGGAGGACCGCTCCGGCTGCCGTCGTAGGCGGTGACCGCGACACCGGGCAGGTGGCGCGAAAGGCGCTCGACCAACGGCTGGAGTTCCGGGCCCGGTACGCGCACGGTGTCCCCCACTTCGCCGGATCCGACGTCGGCGGGAGGATGCGGATTCCCGCGCTCGGTCAGTCGCGCAGCGAGTCCCGTTCGTTACGGTGAGTCGACGCGGTCGGCCAGTTCGAGCGCGTCGGCGAACCGCACCGGCAGCATCCGGATGACGCGCAGCACCCGGCCGCCCGGGGCGACGCGCACCGTGCTGACGATGCCCCGTTCGGTGGCGAGCAGGTAGCTGTGTTCGAGGGCCGCCAGGCCAGTGGCGCTGAGGAACCGCACCCCGCGGAGGTCGATCACGAGGCGGGTCAGCGTGCCGGCCACCTCGGCCGCGATCAGCTCCCGCACCCGCGGGGCCGTGACGAGGTCCAGGTCGCCGTCGATTTCGACGACCCCGGTGTCCGGCGCCGGCCGGTGGGCGGTGAGCCGGAACGCCGGGGAGGCGCCGGGGGAATTCGTGGGCAGCGTGCTTCGACAGCGGGTCATGGTGGCCTGCTCAAGTCGGCCACACCCCAGGTAAGACGCTGAAGCGAAATCACGGAGAACCGCGCGACAACTGATACCCCGAGCGCAGGGGGAGCATTTCGGGTCGGCCGTTGTCTCGACCGCTCGCCCCAGCATAGGCCATCCGGGACATCCGCGACAGGACCCCGGGATTTACTTGAACGAGCAACTAGACGCGAGTAGTAGTGGCAGCAGGACGATCACGTCCGTTCACTCTTCAGGGGAGAAGCAATGCCACTTGGGTTCAGCCTTCCGGTGTTCGGCAAGGCGGCGGCCACGCCCGGCGGGATCGCGCGGTACGCGCGCGAGGCGGAACGGGCCGGCGCCGCCGGTCTCTGGGTCGGCGACCGGCTGCTGTCGCCGGTCGCCCCGACGGTGCCGTACCCCGGCTACGACACCATGCCCGAGGAGTTCCACACCGCGCAGGACCCGTTCACCGCGCTGGCCATCGCCGCGGCCGTGACCGAAACCGCGGTCCTCGGTTCGAGCACCATCAACGCGACCCAGTACCAGCCCGCCAACTTCGCCCGGCTGCTGACCAGCATCGACGTCGCGAGCAACGGACGGCTGCTGCCCGGGCTGGGCATCGGCTGGTCCCCGGAGGAGTACGCGGCCGTCGGCGTGCCGATGTCCGAACGCGGCAAGCGGCTCGACGACCTGCTCGACCTGCTCGAGACGTGGTGGTCCGAGGACACGGTGACGCATGAAGGCGTCGGCTACCGGATCGCGGAATCGAACGTCGCGCTGAAGCCGGTGCGCAAGCCGCCGATCCACCTGGCCGGCTTCGGCGAGCGGTCGCTGCGCCGGGTCGCCGAGCGGGCCGACGGCTGGCTCCCCGTCTGGGCGGTGCCCGAGCAGTTCCCGGCGGACGTGATCACCTCGACACTGGCCAAGCTCCGCGCCGACGCCGAAAAGGCCGGCCGCGACCCGCGGGCGCTGGGCGTGGCCCTGCGGGTGAACGCCGACCCCGGCACGGCTCCGGAGGCCATCGCCGAGTCCGTCACCAGGATCGTCGAGCTGGTGAACCCGGACCACATCTTCGTCGACCTGACCTACCTGACCAGCAGCGTCGAAGAGCACCTCGACCTCACCGGCCGGCTGCTCGAGCTGACCGCCAAGGGCTGACCGCGCGCGGGAGTCCCCCGGACCGGAGGGACTCCCGCCGTCCCCGCCGGCGAACCCGGCCCGCCGCGAAACTTTCGCCGCGAATTCCGTTCTTTTCGAAAAGCACCCCCGCCGCCGGAGAATAACCACACTCCTTTTCCGGAGTTTGGTTGAAGTTTGTCCGGATCAGGGATAAGCTGCTGCCACCCTGGGAGCGCTCCCACAATGAACCACCACCACTCGCTCTTTTCCGAGAATGGAGGCTCATCCATGCGCAAGCGCACCTTCTCCGGGTGGGACACCGGACGACGGGGCCTGATCGCCCTGGTCGTCGCCGGGCTGGCCTGCCTGTTCGCCGGGGTGCCGACCGCCTCGGCGCACGGGACCATCGTCGGCCCCGCCACCCGGGCCTACCAATGCTGGACCGACTGGGGCAGCCAGCACACGAATCCCGCCATGCAGCAGCAGGATCCCATGTGCTACCAGGCCTTCCAGGCCAACGCCGACACCATGTGGAACTGGATGAGCGCCCTGCGGGACGGCCTCAAGGGCAACTTCCAGGGCGCGACGCCCGACGGGCAGCTGTGCAGCAACGCCCTGTCGCGCAACAACTCCCTGAACACCCCCGGCCCGTGGCGGACCACCAGCGTCGGCAGCAGCTTCTCGATGCACCTCTACGACCAGGCCAGCCACGGTGCCGACTTCATCCGGGTCTACGTCAGCAAGAACGGGTACGACCCCACCACCCAGCGCCTCGGCTGGGGCAACCTCGACCAGGTCACGCAGACCGGCCGCTTCGCCCCCGCCAAGGACATCACCTTCAACGTCCAGACCTCCGGCGGCTACCGGGGCCACCACGTCGTCTTCACGATCTGGCAGGCTTCGCACCAGGACCAGACGTACATGTGGTGCAGTGACGTGAACTTCGGCTGACCCGGTTCCGGGCCGCATTGAACGGACGCGTTCCGTTCAATGCGGCCCGGCCGTGTTCTTTCCTGACCGATCCTGAGCGTTTCGCTTCGGAACACTGGCCGCTTCCCCGCGATCGGTGTTACCAGTGTCTCGAACATTCCGGCTGCGCGAGGATCCGGGAGGACCTAGCCGATGAGACCGACCCATTCCGTGCTCCGCAGAACGCCGGCGGCGGCGTTCCGGTTCCTGGCGCTGGCCGCGCTCGCCTGCGGACTGCTGACCGCCGTCCCGGCGCAGGCCCAGGCGTCCACGGCCGGGTTCAAGGGCGTCAACTGGGCCGACGCGCGGGACAACTTCGTCAACGGCGTGCTGTACGTGTCCGGGCTCGGCGCGTCGGACACCTACGCCTCGGCCGCCACCACGGCGAACCAGGTCGTCGGCCAGCTGTTCTCGATCACCGGGGCCGACACGGTCCGGATGCCGATCAACGAACCGACGGTCTCCGGCTACTGGGGCACCTACACCGGCGCCATCGACGCCGCGCTCGGCAAGGGCAAGGTGATCCTCGCGTACTGGGCCTACACCGGCGGCAAGCCACCGGACACGGGCCGGTTCCAGCAGATGTGGGACACGGTCGTCGCCAAGTACGGCAGCAACCCGAACGCCTACTTCGAGGTCATCAACGAGCCGCACGCCTACAGCGCCGGCGACCTGAACAACTTCTACTCCGCCTGGCTGGCCCGCTACCCCGGCGTGCCGCGCGGCCGGGTGATCCTCGACGGCGCCGGGCTGGCCCAGAACGTTCCCGCGGTCGGCGGCGACCGGCGGCTCGACGGGACGCTGCTGGCGGCCCACGACTACTCGTTCTTCGCGGGCTACGAAAGCGAAACCGAGTGGGCCGACCACATCGGCGGCTACATCGGCGCGTACGCGGACCGGACGGTCGTCACCGAGTGGGGCGGCCCGATGTCGCCCGGCAGCAAGAACGGCGTGCAGTACAACACCATCGACTACAGCGTCCCGAGCGGCTCGTTCTTCGCCGACTACATCCGCGGCGTCAGCGCGAAACTGCGGAGCCTGGGCGTGGGCAGCGTGTACTGGCCGGGCCTGCGCGACGGCGACTGGTACAGCATGACGACCAAGGCGGGCACCGGCCCGGGCATCAAGCTGTCGCTGTCGAACGCCAGCGGCCTGACGAGGCTGCGGTACGCGTGGGGCGTGGGCGACGGCGGCGGCACGTACGTCCGGATCGTCAACGCGGCCACCGGGCTGTACCTCGACGGACTGGGCCGGATGTCCAGCGGCGCCACCACCGGCCAGGCGAGCGGCGACCCGGCCCGGTACGACCAGCAGTGGGTGATCGAGAACTCGGGCAACCGGGTGCGGATCAAGAACCGCGCGACCGGCCTCTACCTCGACGGCGCGGGCCGCACCGCCAACGGCGCCGCGGTGAGCCAGTACGCCGCTTCGGGAAGCGGCAACCAGCAGTGGTCGGTGGTGACGGACGCGAACAACGTCCGCATCCGCAACAGCAGCAGCGGGCTCTACGTCGACGGCATGGGCCGCACCGGCAGCGGCGCCGACCTCGGTCAGTACGCCGACAGCGGCAGCGCCAACCAGCGGTGGCGCATCGTGGCCGCCGGCTGAGCACCCGTCCGGCCCCCGCCGCGGCTGGTCGTGAGCGGTAAGGCGGGTTCCCGCCCGCCTTACCGCTCACGACGGGTGCGCGTCGCCCTTGCCGAACGACCGCAGGAACGTCTCCACGATCACGTCCGCGGCCTGCGCGTCACTCAGCCCGGGCAGGTCCCGCGTGGACAGGTGCACCAGTGACCCCAGCACGTGGCCCGGCCAGCGCGCCGGGACGTCCGTGCGGAGGAACCCTTCCTCGGTCGCCCGCTCCAGGAACCGGTCCACCTCCTCGACCGCGCGCAGGCGCCGGGCCCAGATCTCCGGGTCCGAGCGCATCCGGCTCACCTCGGCCGGCCACGTGCGGTTGACCCCGACGATCTCCTCCACGTACCGGTGCAGGGCCACCGGCACCGGCGCCTCCCGCAGCCGGGCCGCCTCGATCGCCGCCTCGATCGCGGCCAGGCGCGCCTCGTAGACCGCCGCCAGGAGTTCCTCGCGGCCGGTGAACCGGCGGTACACCGTTCTGCGGTCCACCCCCGCCTCCGCCGCGATCGCCGCGATGCTCGTGGCCGGGTCCTCGGCGAGCATGCGGGCGCCCGTGGTCAGCAGCAGTTCGAGGTTGCGTGCGGCGTCGGCTCTCACGCCCCCACCATACGTCACACCACTGAGACACTCCGGCGCGCTACTGCCCCTGTGTAGTGACTCACAGACGCGCTGCCTGTCGCAGGCAAGTGCTACGTTGATGTGACAGATAGCCGCACAGGAGGCAGCAGTGCTCACCTACGAACACCTCTTCATCGGCGGCGTGTGGACCACCCCGAGCCGCACCGACCTGCTCGACATCCGGTCCCCGCACGACAACTCGGTCATCGGCCGGGCCGCGCAGGCGCTGCCCGCCGACGTCGACCGGGCCGTGGCCGCCGCCCGGACGGCCTTCGACGACGGCCCGTGGCCGCGCACCTCGCCCGCGGACCGGATCGCCGTCGTCCGGAAGCTGGCCGCCCTGCGCGAGAAGCGCGCCGACGAGATCGCCGCGCTCATCTCCGCGGAGAACGGCTCCGCGCTGTGGTTCACCCAGGCCGGCCGGCCCGGCCTGACCCGGCAGGCCAACGCCTACCTGAAGGCGGCCGAGGAATTCGGCTGGGAGGAAACCCTCGAGCCGTCGGACCCGGCCGCGCCGTTCCGCTCGGTCGTGCGCCGGGAAGCGATCGGCGTGGTCGCCGCGATCATCCCGTGGAACTCGCCGTTCTCCTCGGCGTCCGCCAAGATCATCCCCGCGCTGCTCGCCGGCAACACCGTGGTCCTCAAGGTTTCGCCCGAGAACTCGCTGAGCATGAACCTCCTCGCGGAACTGCTCGCGGAAGCCGGCCTGCCCGAGGGCGTCATCAGCGTCCTGCCCGCCGACCGCGAGACCAGCGAATACCTGGTCAAGCACCCGGATGTCGACAAGATCGCCTTCACCGGCTCCACCCGCGCCGGACGCCGCATCGCGTCGCTGGCCGGGGAACAGCTCAAGCGCGTCAGCCTCGAACTCGGCGGCAAGTCGGCGATGATCATCCTGCCCGACGCCGACCTCGGCGCGGCCATCCAGGGCGTGAAGTTCGGCTCCCTGCTCAACAACGCCGAATCCTGCATCGCGCAGACGCGCGTTCTCGCCCCGCGCGGCCGTTACGAAGAGGTCGTCGCCGGCCTGAAGGAACTGGTCGAGTCCCTCGGCGTCGGCGACCCGGCCGACGACGGGACGTTCATCGGCCCGATGATCCGCCGCGACCAGCAGCAGCGCGTCCTCGACTACATCCGCCTCGGCGTCGAAGAGGGCGCGCGGCTCGTCACCGGCGGCCCGCAGGTCCCGCCGGGACTGGAAGCGGGCAACTACGTCACGCCGACGCTGTTCGCCGACGTCAACAACGCCATGCGCATCGCGCAGGAGGAGATCTTCGGCCCGGTCCTGGTCGTCATCGCCTACGACGACGAAGACGACGCCGTCCGCATCGCCAACGACTCCGAGTACGGCCTGTCCGGCGGGGTGTGGTCGGCCGATCCGGAGCACGCGCTCGCCGTCGCCCGCCGCGTGCGGACCGGCACGGTCACGGTCAACGGCGCCCCCATCGGCTTCGACGGCCCGTTCGGCGGGTTCAAGGCCAGCGGCCTCGGCCGCGAGTACGGCGCCGTCGGGCTCGGCACGTACACCGAGTACAAGACGATCACCGTTCCGGACGCGAAATGACCCTCGACGCCCCCCGCAGACCCGCGGTGCGGCCGGCGATGGCGGCACTGGTCCTCGCCGCCCTGCTTGCGCTCGTCGGCGACGTCGCCACCCCCGCCGACCGCGGGCGCCACCAGGGCCGGTTCGGCTCGGTCTACGGCGTCGCCGGCATCGCCGGGCCGCTGCTCGGCGGCCTGTTCACCGACCACCTTTCGTGGCAGTGGGCCTTCCTGGTCAACGTGCCCGTCGGGCTGGTGCCGTGGTGCTGGCGGCGCGGGCCCTGCCCGCCGCGGCCCGGCCGCGGCACCGCGCCCGGATCGACTACGCCGGTGCGCTGCTGCTGGCCGGCGCGGCCACCGCGCTGGTCCTGATCACCTCCTTCGGCCCGCGGTGGGGCTGGACGGCCCCGGGCACCCTGGCGCTCGCGGCGGCCGCAACCGTCCTCATCGGACTCGTCGTGCCGGTCGGACGCCGCGCCACCGCACCGGTGCTGCCGCCGGCGGTGTTCGCCTCGCGCACGGTCGTCGTCGCCGCGCGGCGGCGCAGAACGCGGTGCCGTCCGCCGACATCGGCGCCGCGAGCGCGGTGGTCACCTTCGCCCGGTCGATCGGCGCCGCGTCCGGAGTCGCCGTCTTCGGCAGCCTGCTCGGCGAGGACGTGGCCGGGCACATCGGGGGCGCGTTCCTCGCGATCACCCCGGTGGTCGTGCTCGGCACCGTCCTCGCCGCGCTGCTCGGGCGGCCCGCTCAGCCGCGTCCGGCGAAGCCCGCGAGCATGCCGGGCTCGTAGGAGCCGCCCTTCTGGTGCACGATCACGGCGAGCCGGTTGGCCGCGTTGATGAGGGCGACCAGCGCGACCAGCGCGGCGACCTGCTCGTCGTCGTAGTGCTCGCGCACCCGGGCCCAGGTCTCGTCCGATACGCCTTCGGCGGCGTCGGCGAGCCGGGTGCCCTCCTCGGCCAGCGCGAGCGCGGCCCGCTCGGCCTCGGTGAACACGGTCGATTCCCGCCAGGCGGCGACGAGCGCGAGCCGGACGGGCGACTCCCCGGCCGCGGCGGCCTCCTTGGCGTGCATGTCGAGGCACCAGCCGCACCCGTTGAGCTGGCTGGCCCGCAGGCTGACCAGCTCCCGGGTGAGCTTCGGCAGCGGCGAGGATTCGATGACCTGACCGAGGTTCGCGAACCGCTTGCCCAGCCGGGAGCCGGTTTCGGTGCTGAACAGGTCGAAGCGGGTGTCCATGGCTTTGTCCTCCGGTGTCGTCGGGGTGCAACGACCTCGAGACACCGGCCGGGCGGAGCTTGTGACAGCCGGGCCGTGCTGTCCGTCACCCGTGCCGGCGGCTGCCGGGCTGTACCATCTCTCCCGATGAGCTGGGCGGGGTGGAAGGTGCGGTTGCGGGAGGTCCGCCCGGCGGATCACCGCACCCTGATCGGGTTCGACCGCGATTCGGACCGGCAGATCGGCGGCTACCGCCACTGGGCGACGCACCGCGGCGCGAACGGCTCCGGCGACGACTTCCACTTCGCGATCGAGACGCTGCACAACCGGACGCTGGTCGGGTCGATCTGGATCCAGGCCGACCCGGCTTCCGGCCGCTTCAGCTACGGCATCGGGATCGGGCCGCAGTACCGCCGCTGCGGGTACGCCGCCGACGCGATCACGGTCCTGCTGGCGTTCATGTTCGAGCAGCGGTACCACAAGTGCGAGGTCAGCATCAACGGCAGCAACTTCGCCTCGCTGGCGCTGCACGGAGAGCTGGGCTTCCGCGAGGAGGGCCGCCCGCGCGACACGGAGCTGAGCCGCGGCGAGGTCCGCTACCCGGTGCTGATGAGCATCACCGCGGACGGCTTCGCCGAGCACCAGCCGGCGTTCCTGGCCGCCCGTGGCCCGGTCCGGCCGTGGCGAGGACGCCACTGGCGCACGCCGCGGCGGGGCCGGCACTGGCGCACCGACCACCTGCGCCCCGCCCGCTGAGCGCCCCCCCTCGCCCCACGCGGCACTTTCACGTGAAAGTGCCGCCCTCGCGGCTCCTCGAACCGGCACTTTCACGTGAAAGTGGCGGCTGACCGGGAGGCCCTCGGCGAGGACCTCCCGGCCGGCGCTCAGCCGTCCGATTCCGCGGACGGCAGGTACGCCCCCGGGACCTGATCCGGGGCGTACACCTGGTTCTCGCCCGGGTAGGGCAGCTGCCACCCGTGCGTCTGGTACCACGTGAAGTGGTTCATCTGCGCGGGGTTCGCGTAGTCCGCGACGGCGTCCGGGCCGGTCAGGCGCTGGTGCGTCGTCCACTCCTGCCACTGCGCCGCCAGCGGCCGCTTGTCCGACGGCACCGCCGAGGACGGCACCGGTGCGGCGGCCGGGTCCGGGGCCGCCGGGGTGTCCGCGCCGCACGGGGGCTGGGCCGGCAGCCCGCCGGTCAGCGATGTCCGGTTCGGGAGCGCGGTGAACGGGGTGTAGTCCGGCCGCTGGGTGAACGCCGCGCTCATCGGCGTCGCCGCGCTGTCCTTCTGGTTCATCGGCTTGACGCCGAGGATCTGCTCGATCGTGCGGATCATCGTGATCTGCGAGTAGTAGTGGCTGTCGACGACGCCGCGCTGGGCGTACGGGCTGATGATCTGCACCGGCGCCCGGTGGCCGTCGACGTGGTCCAGACCGGCCTGGGAGTCGTCCTCGACGACGAAGACGGCCGAGTCCTTCCAGTACGGGCTGTGCGAGATCGTGTCGACGATCCTGCCGACGGCGAGGTCGTTGTCGGCGACCTGGGCGGCCGCGTTCGGCGGGCCGCCGGTGTGGTCGCTGGAGAGCCAGAACATGTTCAGGTTCGCCGGCCCGTGCTTCTCGAAGTCGTCCTTCCAGATCTGGTAGCGGTAGACGTCCGGCACCGCCGTGTCGAACTTCGGGAAGCCCGGCACCGAAACGTCGTTCAGCGACGGGATCGGCGAGGACGACACGAGCGGGTAGGCGGTCGGTTCCCCGGTCGCGGCCATGTTCTTGGCGTCGCAGTACAGGTTCTGCCAGCTCGCGCCGGCCGGCTTGGTCAGGAACTGCTGGAACTCGCCGAAGTCCCGCACCGACTTCCCGGCCGCCAGCGCGCCGGTCCAGAGGAACCCGGAGGTCTGGTGGCCGAGCGCGTCGTCTTCGGTGTCGTAGCTGCGCAGGTACTCCCCCGCCGACGATTCGGTGTACTCGGGGTTGTCGGCCTGCATCAGCCAGTTGTGGCCCTCGGCGGAGTTCGTGCCGATGTCGTAGGTGTTGTCGTACAACCCGAACTCGCGGGCCAGTGCGTGCTGGTTCGGCGTGACGTTCTCGCCGAACTGCGTCACCGACGCATCGCCGTTGCCGCGCGGGTCGTCGCCGAGCACCTGGTCGTAGGTGCGGTTCTCCTTGACCAGCAGGAAGACGTGCTTGATCGTCGACGGGTCACCGAGCCGCCGCGGGACCGGCACCGGCTTGCGGTGGCCGTTGTCGTGGGCCACCTCGACCGAACCGGGCGTCCAGCCGTTCTGCCGGAACACCTTGGCCGTGTACCCGCGGATCGCCGGGTCGGCCGGCAGGCGGAACTTCTGCAGGCTCGACGTCGTGTCGTGGGTGCCGTGCCCGGCCGCCGTGGTCGGGCGGCGGGCGTCGATGCCGCGGGTGTTGGCGACCAGGACGTCCTGGCCGGTCGCGGTGATCGCCGTCGGGAAGTAGTCCGTCGGCAGCAGGCCGACGTAGCTCACCGGCTCCTGCGCGCCGGTGAAGCGGTAGACGGCGACGGCGTTGGCCCGCCCGAGCGTCACCAGCAGGTGGCCGTCGCCGGTGAGGGTGACGCCGTCCGGCTCGTAGCCGACCGTCGCCTCCGGCCACGGCTGGGTCGCGATGGTCTGGACGACCTGGTCGCGGCGGGTGTCGATGACCGAAACCGTGTCGCTCGCGGTGTTGGTGACGAACAGCGCGCCGTCCTTGGCGTACAGCGCGGTCGGGTGCAGGCCGACGTCGATGCTCTTCGGCGCGGCGGCCGCGTCCGCCAGGTCGATCACGCTGACCGTGCCGCTGGTGGTGGCCCCGGTGAACCCGCTGGCCGGCACCTGGGTGTTGTACGAGTTCAGCGTCGGCTCGCCGGGCCGCGCCGGGCGACCGCCTTCGTTGCCGACGTACAGCTTGCCGCCGACGCGGACCAGGTCGCGCGGGGCGTTCCCGACGGCCCAGCTCCGCTTGATCGCGCCGGTCGCCGCGTCGAGGGCGACGACCCGGTTCTGGCCGTTGACCGCGGAGTACACAGTGGACCCGTCGGCGGAGAACACCGCCTGCGCCACCAGGGCGTGCTTCGCGCCGTCCGCCGGGATCTTGACCGCCACCGGGGCGGCGACCGAGCCGTCCGGGTGCACCGTGAACTTCGTGTAGCCGTCGGTCTGGGCCAGCCACAGCGTCTTGCCGTCCGGCGAGTACGACGGGCCTTCCTGGCCGACGTCGTTGCCGGGGATGCGCAGGTTCGCCGTCGCGGAGTTGCCGACGAGCTGCTGCACCCGCCAGTTCTTCAGGTCGACGACGGTCAGCGCGATGCCGCCGTCGGTGGTCAGCGCGGCGAGGTGGCCGCCGTCCGGGCTGACCGCGGACGCCATGATCTTCCCGTTGTCCACGACCAGCCGTTCGCCGATCGGGTCGAGGTACTGGTCGGCGGCCACCACCCGGCCGTTCTCGGTGACCTGCCCGACCTGGTCCTCGCCGAACGGCCGCGTCGACGCGACGCCGGCGCCGGTGCCGGTGGCGACGAGCACGAGCGTGATCGACGCGGCCGTCGCGAACCGGACCCGGTGTGCGGCCCGGCCGGCCGTCCCGGCCCGCCGTCTGCGGCGTGCTACCTGCATGGGGTTCATCCCTTCGTGGTGGCGAGCAGTTCGACGTTGGCGTCGAACTGCCAGAGCGGGTTGGGCTGGTCCCCGTCGGGGGTCCGGACCTGGAAGTAGCCGTTGACCTCCTTCGGCCCGTCGCCGTCGGCGACGTACCGGCCGTCCGCGGTGACGTCGAGCTGGTAGATCGCCGACCCGGTGGCCGCGACGCCCGGCAGGTGCCAGGAGACGACGCAGCGCCAGTCGTTGCCCGGCCCTTCGGTCTCGACCAGGCCGTCGCCCTTGGTGCACGCGGCCGTGGCCGCCAGCTGCGCCTCGGTGACGTCGGGGCGGTGCAGCTGGGTGGCCTGCAGGCGGTAGAGGTGCGCGAACGCGGTGGCGACCGACCGCTGCACCTTGTCCTGGGTGATCCCGGAGCCCGGCGCGGGTGCCGCGGCGGCGAGGATGCCGGCGGTGAGGGCGAAGAGCGCGACGAGGGGCACGGCGGCGAAGGCCCGGCGTCCCGAGCCGTCGTGGGCGGCGTTGGTGAAGTCGCGGCGCACGAACAGCAGGTACGCCAGGGTGGTCGCGGCCACGGCCCACGCGAGGCTCACTCCGGCCGCGATCAGCAGCGGCCCGAGCTGGGCGGGCGCGGTGAACAGGCCGTTCCACGCGATGAAGGCGTAGCTGGGCAGGGCGAGGCGGACGGCGACGGGCAGCGGCAGCAGCTGGGCGAGCGCCATGCCGAGGGCGACGACGGCCGGCAGCAGCAGGCCCATCGGCGACCGTCCCCACCGGACGGACCCGAGCAGCCCGATCGCGGCGAGCGCCAGGGTCGGGGCGAGCACGCTGACCCAGGCGAGGACGACGTTCGCGGCCGCGTCGCCCGGGGCGAGGAGGTGGCCGTCGAAGCCGACGAGGGCCCGGTTCCCGGCGGTGAGCAGGCCACCGGCGGTGCTGGAGACGGCCATCCCGGCCACGAGCACGAGCAGGACGGTGAGGCTGGCCAGTGCTTTGGCGACGAAGAGCCGCCTCGCGGACCGGACGGCGACGAGCAGGTGCCGCCAGGTGCCGAGCCGGTCTTCGGCGGCGAAGACGTCCCCGGCGACGACGGAGGTGAGCAGCGGAAGGGCGTAGGTGCCGGCGAAGCCGAGCATGACGAGCGGGCCGGCCCACCCGGTGGCGTTCATCCAGCGGCCGAACAGGGTGTCGACGGGCAGGGAGCTCTGTTCGCCCACGGCGGCGACGAAGACCGCGGGGGCGGCCCAGCAGGCGAGGACGAGCAGGCGGATGCGCCAGGTGGCGAACAGCTTGACCAGCTCGAAGCGGTAGGTGCGGGCGAGGGGCACCGGACGGGCGGGTGCGGTCATCGGCGGCTCTCCTGCTCGGTCAAGGCGAGGAACGCCGCTTCCAGCGGCGACACCACCGGCGCCAGTTCGCGCACCGCGATCCCGTCCCGCCCCAGCCGCAGCACCAGTTCGTCGAGCGCGGGCACGAGCGCGCGCACCACCACGTCCTCGGCGTCCCGCGGCGTTCCGGCGAGCCGGACGCCGCGCGTTTCCGCCAGCACCCGGCGGGCGGCGACCGGATCGGAGGTGCGCAGCCGGTAGGCGAGCTCGCCGTTCTCCGCCGACAGCTTCGCCAGCGGGCCGGTGAAGACCACCCGGCCCGTCGCCAGGATCGTCACCTCCGCGCACAGCGCCTCGAGGTCGTCCATCCGGTGGCTGGACAGCACCACCGCCGTGCCGGTCGCCGCCAGCCGCGCCAGGACGCCGTGGACGTGCTGCTTCCCCGCCGGGTCCAGGCCGTTGGCCGGCTCGTCGAGCACCAGCAGCCGGGGCGAGGTCAGCAAGGCCGCCGCCAGGCCGAGCCGCTGGCGCATGCCGAGGGAGAAGCCGCGGACCCGGTCGTCGGCCACGTCGGCGAGGCCGACCTGCTCGAGGACGTCGCCGACGGCGTGGCCGCCCAGCCTGGCCAGGGCCGTCAGGTTCTGCCGGGCGGTGAGCGACGGGTAGAGCCCCGGCCCGTCCACGAACCCGGCGACCCCGGCGGGGGCGGCGAGCGCGCGGCCGACCGGCGTCCCGAGGATCTCCAGCCGTCCTTCGTCGGCGACGGCCAGGCTCAGCAGCAGGCCGAGCAGGGTCGTCTTGCCGGCGCCGTTCGGGCCGGCCAGGCCGTGGATCCGCCCCGGCGCCACGTCGAAGTCGACGCCGTCGAGCGCGACGACGTCGCCGAAGCACTTGGTGATCCCGCGGGCGCTCACTGCCAGGGGTGCGTTCACGCGGAGAAACTTAGGCACCGCAAGTGAATCCGGAAGGCGTGCGAAGTGAACGCGGCGGGAACGGCACCCGGCCGGCCGTCGCCGGGCCGGTGAAATGTCCGAGTTAACCGACCCCTTGCCTGACCTCCCCGGACGCACCGTCGTCTCCCTCGACGCCGGCGGACAACGGGCACTTTCGTGAAAGTGCCCTTTTCGGAGGCGGGCGGTCGTGCGCGCCGAGCTGGGCGCGACCAGCTCGAAGATAACCCTAAGCCGTGAAGCCGCGGCCCAGCCCGTGCCGCACGGCGTAACGCAGCGCTTCGATCCGGTTGCGCACGCCGATCTTGGCGAAGGTGTTGTTGATGTGCGTCTTCACCGTCGCCTCGGCGATGACCAGCTCGGCCGCGATCTCGCCGTTGCTCAGCCCGGTGGCGATCAGGCCCAGCACCTCGGCCTCGCGCGCGGTCAGCCCGTCCGGCAGCCGGTCCTTTTCGCCGCCGCGGCCGGACAGCGCGGACACCACCCGGCCGGACACGCCGGCGCCGAAGGTCGGCTGACCGGCGACCACGGCCCGCAGCGCCGCCCCGATCTCGGCGCGGCCCGCGTCCTTCGTCAGGTGGCCGCGCGCCCCGGCGGCGAGCGCACCGGCGATCGACCGGTCGTCCGCGTGGGTCGTGAGCACCAGGACGGCCACGTCCGGGTGGTCGCGGACGATCCGCTCGGTGGCTTCGACGCCGGTCATCGCCGGCATGGTGAGGTCCACCAGCACCGCGTCGACCCGGTCGAGCCGCCGCAGGAGGGCGAGCGCTGCGGCGCCGTCGGCCGCCGAGCCGGCGACCTCGACGTCGTCGAGGAGGTCCATGAGCGCCACCAAGCCTTCCCGCACGGCCTGCCGGTCGTCCACCACGACGACCCTGATCACCCGCGGCTCCCCCAATGCTCCCCTCCCGGTACCGGGAGGCAGGCTACCACCGCGAGCCCCGCCGGACGGTCCACTGTGGAGGATGGTGGCGCGGCGGGGTGCAGCCGCCGCGCCACCGCACACCTCAGGCCGGGGCGACCGCCCGCCCCGTCTGCGGTGAGATCATCCCGGCGCACAGCCCGCGGCTCGCCAGCGTCTGGGCGATCTGCGGGATGGCGGACAGGGTGTTGGCCGGCCATTCGTGCATGAGGATGACCTGGCCGTTCGTGAGCCGGGCGTTGGCGGCGACGATCGCGCTGACGCTCGCGTTGTTCCAGTCTCCCGAGTCGACGTCCCAGATGATCTGCCGGAGGCCGTACTTCGACGCCACCGACTGGACCGTCGCGTTCGTTTCCCCGTACGGCGGGCGGAACAGCCGGGGCGTGCCGCCGCCCGCGGCCGAAATCGCCTGCTGGGTCCGGGAAATCTCGGAATCCACCTGCGCCTGGCCCAGCTGGCCGAGGTGCGGGTGCGTGTAACTGTGGTTGCCGACCCACATCCCCGCGCTCACCTGGGCGCGGACCTGCGCCGGGTACGCGGCCGCGTACTGGCCCTCGTTGAACATCGTGGCCCGCAACCCGTTCTGCCGCAGCGCGTTCAGGATGGCCGGGGTGTGGGCGTTCGACGGCCCGTCGTCGAAGGTCAGGCCGACGTACCCGTTGCACGCCGCCGCGTGCGCCGGCGTCACGGCCACCGCGCTCGCCACGGCGATGGCCGCCGTGGCCAGAAGAGTGCTCCACACGCGCATGGTCAGCCCACCGTGATGTTGGAGTTGCCGCTGCTCTGGTAGCCCTCCGTCGCGAGGATCATGTAGTAGTTGAAGCTGCCCAGCGGCATGCCGGCGCGGCCCCACGCGTCGAAGTGGTTGCCGGTGGTGATGCTGCCGCCGGTCCGCCGCTGCTGGCGAACGCTCCAGTACTGGTTGAACGTCTTGTTGCCCTCGACGGACGGCGCGTTGTAGCGGGTCGTCTGGTAGATGTCGTAGGTCCCGCCGTCGCTGGTCACGGTGCCCTTGTAGGTCCCGGTCGGCCGCCAGCTGCCCCAGTTGTCGACGATGTAGTACTCGACGAGCGGGTTGGACGTCCAGCCGTAGAGCGCCAGGTAGCTGTTGCCGGAGGGGTTGAAGCTGCCGGAGTAGTTCACGGTCCGGCGGCTGCCGTTGCCCCAGCCCTTGCCGGCGACGAAGTTGTTGACGTTGCTCCAGTTCGTCCGGTAGTTGCCGCCCGAGCTGAGCGTCATGGAGACCGAGCCGCCGCCGGCGGTCCAGAACGAGTAGTAGTACCCGTTGTCGTAGCCCGTTCGGTTGCTCGTGATGACGGTGTCGGCCCAAGCGGTTCCGGGCAGGAATGCGGCGATCAGCGCAAGGACGGCGCCGCCGGCGAACACCCTGCTGCGGCCGCGTTTCTTGGTGAGCATGCTTCCTCCTCGTCGAGGCTGGCAGGCGAGCCAGGATGGCCAAAGCATGCGAGTTGTTCCGCTGGTAGGGCAATAACTTTCGGAAATTTTCGATGATCTCGCGGGGCGGGGTGGGCCGGCCGGGCCCACCCCGCTTTCCCTACTCGCGCAAGCCGATCGCGTCGATCGGCCGGGCCCGCAGCGCCACCGACGTCGCCACCCCGATCGCCACCATCCCGAGTGCGGCCGCGCCGGCGATGATTCCGAAGTAGACCGACAGCGGCCCGGCCGGGACCGGGGTGCCTCGCAACCCGAAGTTGAGCAGGGTCAACGGGATCAGGGCCACCAGCGTGCCCAGCACGACCGCGATGCCGACCGTGGCCAGTGCTTCGAGCCGCATCATGCGGGTCACCTGGCGGCGGGTCGTGCCGACCAGCCGCAGCAGCGCGAACTCGCGGCCGCGCTGGGCGGTCGTCAGGACCAGCGTGTTGGCCACCGAAATCGCCAGGTAGCCGACGATCACCCCGGCCGCCACCAGGTTGAGGTAGAACTGCGCCTGCCGTTCGCCGCCTTCCGGGGCCGTGGTGGCCGACGCCGGCGCCAGCACCAGGCCCGGGTACGGCAGGGCGGCGAGCGCCGCGGCCACCGTGCCCGCGTCGGCGCCGGGTTGCCGCCGGACCAGCACCGAGTCGTCCAGGCGGCCGCCGATGTGCTCGCGGGCCAGCGCGACCGGGAGCACGAAGTCGCCGAAGGCCAGGTCGTGCGTGTACGTGGCCACCAGCCGCAGTTTCGCCGGGACGCCGTCGCCGAAGTAGAACTCCACGTCGTCGCCGATCTTCTTCTCCAGCCAGTCCGCCTCCGCGCGGCTCAGCGCCACCGTGTCCCCCGTCAGGTCGGTGAGGCGCCCGGCGTCGACGCCCAGTTCGAGGGCGGCCCCGGCCCGGTCGCCCGCCACGCCCTGCGCCGGCGTCCGCTGGACCTCCACGCTGTCACCCAGCGGCGTCGCCGTGATCACCGACGTGCGCACCACCGGCGTCGCCGCCGCGACCCCCGGCACCCGGCCGGCCGCCGCGGCCACCTCGGGCGTGACGCCGCCGGGTGCGGTGAGCACGTAGTCGGCGGTCGTCGACCGCGCCGCCTGTTGCTGGGCCGCCGCCGTGGCCGCCGTCGGGCCGTAGAAGGTGGCCAGCGCGAACGCCACCGCCAGCATCAGCGGGGTCACCGCCGCGGCGACGCGCCGGGCGTTGGCGTGGGCGTTCGCTCCGGCGAGGTACCCGCTGATCCGCCAGCCCCGCGCCAGCACCGGGACCAGGAACCGCACCACCAGCCCGGTCACCTGGGGACCGACCACGGCCAGCCCGATGACGACGACGAGGGTGGCCATGGTCGAGCTCGCGGCGGCGATGTCCCCGCGCAGGAACAGCGGGACGAGCGCGCCGCCGACGCCGGCCAGCACCAGGCCCCAGCCGGTGAGCAGGCGGCCCCGGCCGAGCTCGCGGCGTTCGACCGCGGCCTCGCCCAGCGCCTCGACGGGCCGGATCGACGACGGCCGCCGCGACGCCGCCCAGGCGGCCAGCCGGGCCGCGCCGAGGCCGAGCAGGACCGCCGCCAGCAGCGGCAGCGGGCTGATGGCCAGCCCGAAGTCGGCCGGGATGACCCCGATCGCGGCGAAGGCGTCTCGCAGCCCGGACGCGACCGCAAGGCCCAGCACGCTGCCCAGTACCCCGGCGACGAGCGCGACCAGCGTCGTCTCGGTGCCGATGAGCTTGCGGATCTGCCGCGGGGTGGCCGCGACCGCGCGCAGCAGCGCGAACTCCCGGCGGCGCTGGTTGATGGTCAGGGCCAGCGTGCTCGCCACCACGAACACCGCGACGAGCAGCGCGAACCCGCCGAACGAGCCGGCGACGGCCAGCAGCAGCACCCGGCTCTGGCTGACGTCGAGGAACTCGATGCTGCTGCGCTCGACGCCGGTCGTCACCTCGGCGCCGCCGGCGACGGCCCGCACCCGCTCGGCGAGCGCTTCCGGCTCGGTCCCGGGCTCGGCGAGCACACCGATCGCGTGGGCCTGGCCCGGCCGTCCCGCCAGCTCCGCGGCCCGCTGCGGGGTGAAGAACACCGCCGACTGGCGCGAGGTGCCGTCGACGACCCCGCTCACCTTGAACGCCACCGGCCCCGAGCGGGTCGTGATCCGCACCTGCCCGCCGATGCCGACGTCGGCCCGGCGCGCCAGGTCGGCGTCCAGCACGACCTCGCCGTCGGTCCGGGGTGCCTCGCCGCCGCGCAGGGCGAACGGCGCCAGCACGGCCGCGTCCCAGTTGTGCCCCAGCGATTCCCGCTCGGCGAGCACCCGGCCGTCGCGGGTCACCACCTGCGCCGGGAAGCTCTGCTCCGCCACCGCCGCGCGCACCCCGGGCACCGCGGCGATCCGCCCGGCCAGCGCCGCCGGGACCGCCGGCTGCTCGCCGACCTGCTCGGTCGACAACGCGTCGGCGCCGGGCGGCCGCACGGACTGCGCCCCGCCGACGACGACCGCCGCGGCGGCGTAGCGCTGGGTGGGGACGCCGGCGCGCAGGCCGGATTCCATGAGGATCCCGCAGGCGGCCACCAGTGCGGTCCCGCACAGGATCGCGATGAAGGCGCCGGCGAACCCGCCGAGCCGGCTCCGGATCGTCTGCCAGGCCAGTGCCAGCACGCTCACCACTCCCCGAGGTGCGTCATCCGCTCCGCCACCCGCTCGGGGGTGGGGTGCGGGAGGTGCCCGGCCAGCTTGCCGTCGGCCAGGAAGAGCACGCCGTGCGCGGCGGAGGCGGCGACCGGGTCGTGGGTGACCATCAGCACGGTCTGGCCCATCTGCTCGACGATCGCACGGAGCAGGTCCAGCACCTGCCGCCCGGTGCGGGTGTCGAGGGCGCCGGTCGGCTCGTCGGCCAGCACGACCTCGGGCCGGGTGACGAGCGCCCGCGCGATCGCGACGCGCTGCTGCTGGCCGCCGGACAGCTCCGCCGGGCGGTGTTCCAGCCGGTTCGCGATGCCGACGCCGTCGACGATCTCCCGCAGCCACCGCGGGTCCGGCTTCCGCCCGGCCAGCCGCAGCGGCAGCGTGATGTTCTGCAGCACGTTCAGCGACGGCAGCAGGTTGTAGGCCTGGAAGACGAACCCGATCCGGGTGCGCCGCAGTTCCGTCAGCCGGCGCTCGTTCAGCCCGCCGATCTCGGTGCCGCCGAGCAGCACCCGCCCCGACGTCGGGCGGTCGAGGCCGGCCGCGCAGTGCAGGAAGGTGCTCTTGCCCGAGCCGGACGGGCCCATCACGGCGGTGAACGTCCCCCGCGCCACCCCCGCCGACACCCCGTCCAGCGCGGTGACGGCGCCGTCGCCGGAGCCGTACACCTTCCGCACCCCGGTCATTTCCAGCGCATACGCTGTGGTCATTGCGATCCCCTTCGTTCTCTCACCGAAACCTAGGCCGGTACGGCCGGCGCATCGATCCCGTGGAGAGGTGGATCCGGGGTAGCGCCAGCACCACCCCCGCGGTGGGGTGGAACACTGGGGGCGTGACGACCCGCTTGCGCGAGTGCTGGTCGGCGGTTCGTTACCTCGTGGTCGGCGCCGGCACGTCGCTGCTGTCGATGCTCGCCCTCGCCGGGCTGTTCGCCGTGCTGCTGCTGTGCCCGTTCGGCGTCGGGATCCCGTCGCTGGCCCCGGCGATCCGGCTGGCGCGCCGTCCGGTCGGGATCGACCGCCGCCAGGCCGCGCGCCACCTCGGCGAACCGATCCCCGAGCCCTACCGCGACGGCTCCCCGCTGAAGGATCCGGCGACCCGCCGCGACCTCGCGTGGCTCGCGCTCCACGCCGCGACCGGGACGATCATGGGGGCGCTGGCGTTCGGCCTGCCGGTGGCCGCGGTCGAGCAGGTCGTCTTCGCCTTCCTCTGGCCGGCTGTCCCCGGCGGCATCGAAGGCTCCTTCGGCCTGGTCGTGGACTCGTGGCCGATGGCCGCGCTGAGCGTGCTCACCGGGGTCGCGATGGCGGCGGTGTCCCTCCTGCTGCCGCGCGTCGCCCGCTGGAAGGCCAGGACCGCGAAGCGCCTGCTCGAGCCCGCCCCGGGTGTCGTGCTGGCGGACCGGGTCGCCGAGCTGACCGCGACCCGGGCGGCGGCGCTCGAAGCGCACGGCGCCGAACTGCGGCGCATCGAGCGTGACCTGCACGACGGCACGCAGGCCCGGATCGCGGCGGTCGTGCTGCAGCTCGGTCTCGCCGACCAGCTCTACGAGCGCGACCCGGCCACCGCACGCGACCTGCTGGTCAAGGCCCAGGACACCGCGACCGACGCGCTGGCCGAGCTGCGCACGGTGGTCCGCAGCATCCACCCGCCGCTGCTGAGCGAGCGCGGCCTGGCCGGGGCGGTGCGCGCGCTCGCCGAGCGCAGCCCGGTGCCGGCCGCCGTCGACGTCGAGGACGAGACCGGCCGCCCGGCCGCGGTCGAGGCCGCCGCCTACTTCGTCGTCGCCGAGGCGTTGGCCAACGTCACCAAGCACGCCGACGCGTCCCGGGTGGACATCACGCTGGGCGGAACGCCTTCGGTGCTGCGCCTGGAGATCCGCGACGACGGCCGCGGCGGCGCCGACGAGTCGGGGGGCAGCGGGCTGGCCGGCATCCGCCGCCGCGCCGAAGCCTTCGACGGAACCCTGACCGTGACCAGCCCACCCGGTGGGCCGACCGTGCTGCGAGTGGAGCTGCCATGCGGGTCGTGATCGCCGAGGACGACGCGTTGCTGCGCGAAGGCCTCTCCCTGCTGCTGAAGACGGCGGGCATCGAAGTGGCCGCCGCGGTCGACAACGCCGAGGACTTCCTGGCGTTCATCGAAGGCGAGCGGCCGGACGCGGTCGTGATGGACGTGCGCATGCCGCCGACCCACCGCGACGAGGGCCTGCGCGCGGCCGTCCGCGCCCGCGAGATCCACCCGGCGCTGCCGGTGCTGGTGCTCTCGGCGCACGTCGAGACCAGTTACGCGGTCGAGCTGCTCGCCGACGGCGTCGGCGGGGTCGGTTACCTGCTCAAGGAGCGCGTCGGCAAGGTCGAGCGGTTCCTCGACGCACTCCGGCGCGTCGCGCAGGGCGGCACGGCGATGGACCCGGAGGTGATCGGCAGGCTGATGGCCCGTCGCCGCGCCGCGGACCCGCTGGAGGCGCTGACCGCCCGGGAGCGCGAAGTGCTGGGGCTGATGGCCGAGGGCTACAACAACAGCACGATCGCGGAGCTGCTGGTCGTCAGCGACGGCGCGGTGCTCAAGCACATCCGCAACATCTTCGCGAAACTCGGGCTGCCGTCCGACGAAGGCGCGGGGCACCGCCGGGTACTGGCGGTGCTGGCCTACCTCGGCCGGGACGCGGGGTAGCGCAGGCACCACCCCGCATCCGGGTGCGGACGGCATTCCCGCGGCCGCGGCGGGTCCCTAGCGTTCAGGGCATGAACAACGACAACGTTTCCACGCGTACTTCGAGCCCGGCCCTGCTGTGGCTGGTCCTGGTGGTCAGCGCCGCGGTCAACGCGGCGGGTCCCTTGGTGGGCCTCGGGTTGCCGGTGCGGATGGTCGCCGGCGGCGTCGCCATCGGGGCGATCGCCCTGCTGATCACCCATCACGTCCGCCGTCGCAGGCAGGCGTAGGTCGTGAGCGCGCCCGCGACCAGGACCGCGGCGGGCCAGAACGGGTTCGCCGCCGCCCCGGCGAGCACCGGACCGGCGGTGGCCCCGACGTTGAGCGCGGCGGTCGCGTAGGCCCCCTTCATCGTCGGGGCGCCCTCGGCCAGCCGCAGGATCCGGGCGATCACGGTGCCGCCGACGGCGAAGGACAACGCGCCCTGGGTGAAGGCGAGGGTCACGAGCGCCACCGGGTCGTGCGCGGCCGGCACCGAGGCAACCCACCCGGCGAGCAGCAGCGAACCGCCGACGGCGACGACCCGGCCGGGCCACCGGTCCGCGAGCCGCCCGGCCGCGGTGATGCCGGCGAAGCACCCCGCGCCGAAGGCGCCGAGCACCACCGGCACCGGAGCGACGCCCGCGGCCACCGGCGCCAGGGAGGTGAACACCCCGAAGGTGGCCGCGTTGACGAGCGCGCCGGCGAGGAGCAGCCCCGCCAGCGGCCGCACCACGGCGAGTTCGGCCCGCAACCCACGGGGCCGATCGCCCGCCGGGGTGTCGGGGATCCGCCGGACCGCGGCGAAGGCGGGCAGGCACAGCAGGGCGACCACCCAGAACGCCGACCGCCAGCCGAACGCCGCGTCGAGCAGCGCCCCGCCGGGCACCCCGGCGACGCACGCCACCGTCGAGCCGCCCAGCAGGACGCCGAGCGCGCGGCCGGGCCGCGCCAGCGCGGTGGCCGCGGTCAGCGCCACGGCGAGGAACCCCGCGTACGCCACCGCGGCCAGCACCCGCGTCCCGAGCAGGACGGCGAACGACGTCGTCAGAGCGCCGGCGACGTGGGTGAAGGCGAACAGCGCCAGGAACCACAGCAGCGCGGTGCGGCGCCGCCACGACCGGGCGAGCGCGGCCGTCAGCGGTGCGCCGGCGACCATGCCGAGGGCGAAGGCGGACGTCAGATACCCCGCCTGCGGCAGGGAAACCCCGAGCGCGGCGGCGATGCCGGGCACCAGCCCGGCGAGCATGAATTCGGACGTGCCCATGGCGAACACGGCCAGGGCGAGGAAATACAGGGGCACACGAAACTCCAGGGAGCACGAGATCGACGGACGATTTCGTGGTCACCCGGGGAACCCGGGAAAGCGGGGCTTACCGGGCCGCCGGGACGACCGGCGGCCCGCTCCTGGACGCTTCGGGGCTCGACACGCGACAGAGGTTAGCCGACACCCGGCGTGGTGTCGCGGGAGTTCTCCCCGTCTTCGATCACGCCGACCTGAGCCGGGTCTTCCGGAGGGGGCATGTGCCGGATGCTGTCACTGCCCTTGTGGTCGTGGGCGCGGTCGTACCGGGAATCCAGCACCCGCACCAGTTTGTGCTTCGCCCCGGCGAAGGCGTCGTCCACAGTGGCCGCGTGGTGGGTGACCGCCACCGGCTGCTTGCCACCCGGCCGCGCCTCGATCACGCACTTCTTGTCTTCCGGTTTGCCACCGCCGTCTTCGCTGAGGTGCACTTCCACCCCGGTCAACCACCCGCCGAACCGGGACAGGCTCTCCTCCAGGTCGGTGCTCACGTAGGCGGCCAGCCCTTCGCCACCGTGGACGTTGTGGTCGGTGTTGACCTGGATCTGCACGAGCACCCTCCAAAGCGGGACAGCGTTGAACCCGGTCAATACCACGGCGGCCGCGGAGTCAAACGGGCTCGCGGGCTACGGGCAAAGGCTGCGCAGCATCAGGTCCGCGAAGTGCTTCCCCACCTGCTCCCCCGACAGCTCACCGTCGGCGTGGTACCACATCCCCAGCCGGTGGATGGCGCCGAAGTGGTAGTTGATGACCAGGTCGGCCGGGACGTCGTCGCGGAAGACGCCGGTCCGCTGGCCTTCGGCCACCAGGTCGCGGACCCGCTCGTGGTAGGTCCGCCGCTCCGCGCGCACCTGGACCTGCTTGGACTTCTCCAGCAGCGGGAACGACTGGAAGAACACGGTCGCCGCGTCGAGGTCGGCGATGCTGGTGACCACGACGTCGGCGACGATCGTGTGCAGCCGCTCCGGCAGCGGCAGGTCCGACTCGGCGATCGTCACCATCCGCCGCGTCTGCATCCGCAGCATCGCCGCGTAGATCTCGAAGAGCAGGTCGTCCTTGGACTCGAAGTAGTGGTACAGCCCGCCCTTGGTGACGCCGGCCTCCTCGACGATCTCCCGGACCGTCGTCGCCTCGAAGCCCTTCTCGGCGAACAGCCGCACGGCCGCCCGTACGACCTTCTCCCTGACACTCATGTCGCCACCCTATGTGAGCGGACGGGCCGGCCCGCGGCGCCCACGAGCCGGCCCGGTCGTCACTTGCTCACCAGGTTGACCTGCTCGGGCGTGGCGCGCTCACCGGAGTACGGCGTGATCGCGCCCGTGCCGCGGTCGGTGACAGCCGGTGGCTGGATCACCGTCGTCGTGGTGTCCGGGTTGATCTTGAACACGTACGCGCCCGTGTAGCCGGCGTGCGAGTCCTTCGAGAACCCGAACGGCGTCAGGCCCGGCCCCTTGAGCGCGCCGGAGCTCATCGCGTCGACGACCTTCTGCCGCGTCGGGTCCGGTCCGGCCGCCTTGAGCGCCTGGGCGAACGTGTAGGCCTGCACCATGCCGAACAGCACGGTGTTGGTGAACGGCTCCTTCGCGATGTACTTGTCGTGGAGGCCCTTGAAGTAGGCCACCCACGGGTCCGAGGTCTGGGCGACGTCCGGCAGGTAGCCGGTGCCGATCAGGCCGGCCAGCAGCTGCCCGCTGGAGACGCTGGCGCCGCCTCGCTTGGCGAAGTCCTGCAGCAGCCCGGACAGCGTCGCCGGGTCCGCGCCGATGCTGCTGACCACGAACTGCGGCTTGTACCCGATCTTCGCCGCGGCCAGGATCGCCAGCGCGGTGAACGCCGGGATGCACGCGCAGACGACGACCTCGGCGCCGGCCGCCTTGAGCGCGGACAGCTGCGGCGTGACGTCGGTGTTGGCGCTGTCGTAGCCCTGCCGGACGACGACCTGGTCCTTGACGAACTGGTCGAGCCCGGCCTGGGTGTCGCGGCCGACGTCGTCGTTCTGCGTGAAGTAGCCGACCTTCTTGCCGGCGAAGGTGTCCTTGACGTACTTGCCCTGGATCTTGCCTTCGCGGGTGTAGTCCACCTGGTACCCGAAGGTCATCGGCGCCTTCTGCGGGTTGTCCCAGGCGAGCGCGCCCGAGGACACGAGCAGGTCCGGCACGCCTTCGGAGTTCAGGTAGTCGACGACCTTCGAGTGCGTCGGCGTGCCCAGCCCGCCGACGATCGCGAACACCTTGTCCTGCAGGACGAGCTTCTTGACGACCTCGACGGTCTTCGTCGGGTTGTAGCCGTCGTCCTCGACCTTGTATTCGATCTTCCGGCCGTTGATCCCGCCGCCGTCGTTGATCGCCTGGTAGACCGCGCGGGCACCGGCGGAGATCTTGCTGTACCCGGGCGCGGCCGGGCCGGTGAGCGGCTGGTGGGTACCGATGACGACGGTGTCCTTGGTGACGCCGACCGCCGAATCGGTGGCGGCCTGCTGCCCGCCGCCGCTCTCCCCCGCGCCGCCGCACGCGGTCAGCGCCAGGGCGAGGGCGGCGAAACCCGCGCCGAGCTTAGTGCTTCTCATGGTTCTCCTTCAGGTTCGCGGATCGACGGGAGAGCAGGCGGTGCACGCCGCCTTGGATGCCGCGCGGAAAGGCGAGCACGACGACGATGAGGATCACGCCGTACACCGCGAGCGGGAGGTTGTTGGCCACGTCGGTGTTCAGGTGCAGGACGTCGGCGAGGTCCTCGGACCAGGCCTGGAAGTACACGAGCGCGACCGCGCCCCACAGCGCGCCCCACAGCGAGCCGAGCCCGCCCAGCACCACCGCGGCCAGCAGGCTCAGCGACAGCGCGGGCGTGAACGAGCCGGGTGCGGCGGTGCCCAGCAGGAACGCCTGCAGGCCACCGGCGAGCCCGCCGCACACCGCGCTGACCAGGAACGCGAGGATCTTCGTGCGCCCGACGGGGATCCCGCTCAGCGCGGCGGCGACCTCGTCGTCGCGGACCGCGCGGAAGTCCCGCCCGAGCCGGCCGCGGACGATGTTCACCACCAGCACCAGCGCGAGCAGCACGCTGAGCCAGACGATCCAGGTCTGCCACCGCAGTTCCGGGACACCGATCCCGGCCGGTCTGCTGTGGACGGTGAAGCTCAGCCCGTTGCTGCCGCCGAGGAAGTCCGGGAACTTCCGGGTCAGCGCGGGCAGCCCGACGGCCAGCGCCAGCGTCGCGCCGGCGAGGTACGGGCCGCGCAGCCGGGCCGCCGCGGCGCCGGCCAGCAGCCCGGCGAGCCCGCCGGCGGCCGAGGCCAGCAGCAGGTCGGCCCACAGCGGGAACGACGGCACCCGCCGCACCAGCAGCGCCACCGTGTAGGCGCCGATGAACATGAACGCGCCGTGGCCGAGGGATACCTGACCGGTGAGGCCGGTCAGCAGGGTCAGCCCGGCCACCGCGACCAGGTAGTAGCCGATGGTCGCGATGCGCAGGTTGGTGAACTCGTCGGTGACCAGGGTCAGCAGCACGACCACCGCGAGCGCGCCCAGCGCGGCGAGCGTGTGGACGAGCAGCGGCGGCAGCGTGCGGCGCTTCCGCGTCGTCTCCACGCGCGTTTCCGGGACTTCCGTGCGCACGCTCATACCCGCCTCACCTTGGCCCGGCCGAACAGCCCGCTGGGCCGCAGCGTCAGCACGACGACCAGGATGGCCAGCGCGGCGATCGTCACCATCTCCGGTCCCAAGTAGCCGGACACATAGGACAGTCCGACGCCGAGGACGAACCCGCCGGCGATGGTGCCCAAGGGGTTGTCGAGACCGCCGAGCACCGCCGCGGTGAGCGCGTAGACGAAGACGCCGTCCAGCACGTTCGGGAAGAGGAACGGCGGGGTGGCGAGCAGCCCGGCCAGCGAGCCGACGGCCGCGGCCAGTCCCCAGCCGACAGTGAGCATCAGCCCGACCCGCACGCCGAGCGTCCTGGCCACTTCGGGGGCGAACGCGGCCGCGCGCATCCGCAGGCCCAGCGGCGTGTACTTGAACACCACCAGCACCAGCGCGGCGATGGCGACGACGATCAGCACGACGAACAGGTCGTTCGCGGAGAACCGGCCGCGGAAGTCGAAGGCGTACGGGAACGCCAGCGGCTCGTTGGACCAGATCATGCCCGCGACCGCCTGCAGCACCAGCAGGAGGCCGAGCGTGACGATGATCGAGCTGAGTTCGGAGCGGTCCCGCAGCGGCCGGATGAGCAGCCGTTCGGTGGCGACGCCCAGCACGGTCCCGGCGACGATCGCGACGGCGAAGCCGAGCCAGTAGCTGCCCGTCGCCTTCGTCACCGAGTACGCGAGGTACGTCGAGATCAGGGCGAGGGCGGGCTGCGCGAAGTTCACCACCCGGGTGGCCCGGTAGATGATGACCAGGGCGAGCCCGAGCGCCGCGTACACCGCGCCGGCCGAGATCCCGCCTAGGGTCAGGTCGAAGAAGTCCTGCATACCGGACCGTTCACCTCCTGGTGGGTGGGTCAGAAGCCTCAGAAACCGAGGTAGGCGTGGCGGAGGCCGTCGTCGGCCAGCAGTTCCGCCGCGGTGTCGACGGCCACGACCCGGCCGAGCGCGAGGACGTACCCGCGATCGGCGATGGACAGCGCGGAGTGCGCGTTCTGCTCGACGAGCACGACGGTGAGCCCGGTGGTGGCCCGCAGGTCGCGCAGGATGCCCATGATCCGGGCGGTGATGAGCGGCGCGAGGCCGAGCGACGGTTCGTCGAGCAGCAGCAGCCCGGGCCGGCTCATCAGCGCCCGGCCGATGGCGAGCATCTGCCGTTCGCCGCCGGAGAGCGTCGAGGCGGGTTTCGCCGAACGTTCCGCCAGCGCCGGGAAGAGCTCGTACATCTCGGTCCGCGCGGCGGCCCGGTCGGCGCGGTCACGCCGCCACAGCGCACCCAGCCGGAGGTTTTCGTCGACGGTGAGCTCGGTGATGACACCGCCGCCTTCGGGTACGTGCGCGACGCCGCCGCGCGCGATCCGGTCCGGCGCCAGCCCGGTGAGTTTCCGGCCGTCCCAGGTGATGCGGCCGCCGCGGGCGGGGTGCAGGCCGCTGATGGTGCGCAGCAGGGTGGTCTTGCCGGCCCCGTTCGCCCCGAGCACGGCGGTGATCCCGCCGCGTTCGACGGTGATGCCGACGCCGTCGAGGGCGCGGACCGCGCCGTAGGCCACGGACAGGTCTTCGATCTCAAGCACCGGACACCTCTTCGGCGGGGTCGCCGAGGTAGGCCTCGGCCACGCGGGGGTCGGCCTGGATCCGCGCCGGGGTGCCCGCCGCGATCACCTCGCCGAAGTTCAGCACCACCACGCGGTCGCAGACCTGCATGACCAGGTCCATGTGGTGTTCGACGAGCACGACCGCCATCCGCCGCCGCAGCGAGAGGATCAGCGTCGACAGCTCGGCCAGCTCGGCGGCCGACAGCCCGCTCGCGGGTTCGTCGAGCAGCAGCAGGTCGGGTTCGGCCACCAGCGCCCGGGCGAGCGCCACGCGTTTTCGCACGCCGTAGGGCAGCACGCCGGGCAGGCGGCCGGCGAGGTCGGCGATCCCGAGTTCGCCGAGGGTCTCGCGGGCGCGGGCGGCCAGCTCGGCTTCGTCGCGTGCCGACCGTCCCGCGCCCGCCAGTGCCGGGACCAGACCGGTGCGGGCGTGGCGGCCCGCGCCGGCCACCACGTTCTCGAGCACCGTCAGCCCGGGGAACAGGCCCAGGCCCTGCAGCGTCCGGACGATCCCGAGCCGCGCGAGCTGTTCGGGGCGGTGCCGGACCAGCGGCCGCCCCCGCCACAGCACGCGGCCGGCCTGGGGCCGCACGAACCCGCAGACGACGTTGAACAACGTCGTCTTGCCCGCGCCGTTGGGCCCGATGACCCCGACCACGGTACCGGCGTCGACGCTCAGGTGGACGTCGTGCAGGGCGGTGAGCCCGCCGAAGCGGACGGTGAGGCCGTCGACCACGAGCAGGTCTTCGCCGGGAGGTGCCTCACCAGGAAGCGTCATCGATGACTCTCCGTTCCCACCATGTGGACAACGCCGTACCGCGCGGTCGGTATGAAGAGGGTGGGCTGCGGCGGCGATCGTGTCAAGGTGCGAATCACCGAAACCGGACCGGCGGGCGCGGTCGGAAAATTTCGGCATCACCGCGAGGCGCGGGAAGTGGTGGCGGCCCGGAAGCGGAGTCGCGGCGGCGGGAAGCCGTGGCCGCGAAAAAGCCGAGGGCGGGTACGCGAAGCGCACCCGCCCTCGGCGACCGATCGACGGCTCAGCCGGTGCCGGCCTGCGGCGCGATCATCGAAGAGGCGTCGATCTTCGTCTGGACCACGCCGAGCTGCTGCAGCAGGTCCGGCACCCGCTGGATGCGGCGGGCGTCCAGGGTGGACCCGAAGGCGGGCATCACCATCAGGCTGGCGATGTCCTGGTCCACCTTGGCGTTGCGGACGACGAGCGGCTCGATCCGCGCCCGGTCGACCGCGGCGCGGGTGGCGTTGAGCATCGCGCGCTGGAACGCCCGCAGCGTCTTGGGGTGGTCCTGGACCCACTTGGCGGTGGCGCCGTAGCCGGTGAGGGGGAAGCTCTGGGTGCTGCCGCTGGCAGCGTCGATGACCGGGTACGCGCCGGCCGTCCGGGCGGCCTGGGTGAGGAACGGTTCCGGCTGGTAGGCCGCGTCGACCCGGCCCTGCGCCAGCGCGGCGCTCATCTCCGGCAGCGGCATCGGGACCCACTGGACCTTGCCCGGGTCGACGCTGTGGTCGCGCATCACCGACCGGGTCAGCACGTCGGACGCGGCGTTCTTGGAGCTGATGGCGATCCGCTTGCCCTCGAGGTCCTTCACCGTCTTCACCGGCGAGTTCGGCACGGTGACGACCTCGTTGCTGCGCGGGCTCGCCGAGGTCCCGTCCGTCACCAGCTTGACGTCGGCGGCACCGCTGCTCTTGGCCAGGAAGAACAGGGTGTAGGTGGACAGCGCGAGGTCGTCCTGGCCGCTCGTCATCCGGCTCAGCGTTTCCTGGCCGCTCGGGGCGACGTCCGTCTGCACCTCGAGGCCCTCGGCCCTGAAGTACCCGCCTTCCTGCGCGAGCCAGAGCGGCGCGAGGTCGACGGTGGTGAGGATCGCGACCCGGATCGACGGCTTTTCGACGCCCCCGGCGGCGGGGGAACCCTTCAGCTGGCTGCACGCGGTCAGCAGAACGGCGACCATGGCGAGCACCGCGAGCCGGCGTGTCGAGGCGCGTTGAAGCATGCCACTCCTCGGAGAAGATTATGGGGATCACGGAATACGGCTCGTTCGGCCGTGATCAGCCGGACTGTAGATGACGATTTGCGGGGCCGCAAATGTGTTGCCGAGAAATATGTCACGTCACGTTCACGCGAAAGAGTGACAAGAGGACGAACGGGTAACCCACTGACAGGGTGACAACAGCCGGCGGAAAGAAACCGGCGTCACGGCGGCGGGTTTCGTGATCTTGCCACCGCAGGTAGTGACCTCGGGTTGCGCTGATCGTCGTAACGCCACCGAGTGGCGGCGCGACTGCCTGGCGTGACCTCCACCTCCGGCGAACCAGACCCCGCCGAAGAACTGATAAGGCGGATAACGCAGTCGACCCCCGACGGTTACCAGCACGTCGAATCCACCGTCGTCCGCCGCGGCGACAAGGTCTACAAAACCGCGACCATTTATTACGTGCCCGCGGAAGGCGATGACGGGCAGCTCATTCTTGTGGTCAATTCCTGGACACCACGACCGGATTTCTCCGGATTCGACCTCCGGCCCGGCGCGAGCAGGTGGACGTGTGAAGACACCGGCATCGGCGAACTCCACCGGTTCCTGTCGGACCGTTTCGGCACCCCGGAGCCGAGCGCCGGGCCGGACGCCCCGCTCGCGGCGGTCATCCGGAAGGTCCAGACGGGCGAAGCCGATGCGGGCCAGTTGGCGCAACTGGCGGAAGCGCTGGCGGACGCCCCGAACGCGGCCGGGATCCTGGCCGCGCACGGGGCCGGGCAGGTGCTGCTCGACGGCATCCAGGCCGCGAAGCAGCGGGACGTCATCGCGGCGCTTTCGGAAGTCGTCCGGGATCCGGCGGCCAAGGAGAACGAATTCCAGCGGATCCTCGAGGAAAGCTGGTGGATGTTCGGCGGGAGGTTCGTCGAGAAGGCGAAACGACGGCAGTTGACGGTGCTGACCCAGCTGGACGTTCCCCTGATCCGGGCCGACGGCGCGCTCCACGTCGTCGAACTGAAACGGGCCTGCGTCCCGGATCTGGTCATCCCGCACCGGAACTTCTTCGTCGTCGGCCCCGAAGTGAACAAGGCCGTCGGCCAGAGCCTCAACTACCTGCGCGAATTCGACGAGGAACGCAACACGATCCAGCAGAAACTGGGCATCGAATGCCGGCGCGCCTTCGCCACGGTGGTCATCGGCCACCCGCTGCACGTGCCGGACCCCCGGGTGCGCGAGCAGGTCCCCGAGACGCTCCGGACGTACAACGCCCACCTCGGGCGCGTCGAGGTGATCACCTACGCCGACCTCATCCAGGGCGCGGAGAAGGCCATGGAACTCGCGCCGTCGGCGGCGGGTTAACGCGCCACGGTCTCCCCAGGGGTCGCGAAGCGGCGCAGACCGGGCGTGGCCGCGCCGACCAGCGCCACCGCCACCACGCACAGGACCCCGCCGCTGACCAGCGCGAAGGTACCGGACACAGCCCCGGCGACGAGCCCGCCGCGCAGGTTGCCGAGGTCCGGGCCCGCCTGGCCGACGATCTGCTCGGCCGCGGCCGCCCGGCCGAGCAGGGCGTCCGGGGTCGCCAGCTGGACCAGCGCGCCCCGCGAGACCACCGAAACCGTGTCGGCCGCCCCGGCGAGCACCAGGCAGGCCAGGCCCAGCCACGGGTCCGGCGCCAAACCGAACCCGATCAGCGCGGCACCCCAGGTGGCCGACCCCGCGAGCATCACCCGGCCCGGCCGCGACCGCCGGGTGAACGTCCCGGAGAACACCGACGCCGCGACCCCGCCGACCGCGATGGCCGAGAGGAACAGGCCGAGCGTGCGCGGGTCGCCACCGAAGCGTTCGGCGTTGACCAGCGGGAACAGGCTGATCGGCATGGACAGCACGGTGGCGGCGAGGTCGGTGAGCAGCGCACCGCGCACGACGGGCGTCCGCACGAGGAAAGCGAGCCCGTCGAGCACGCCGCGCAGCCCCGGCCGCGACGGCTCGCCGTCGGGCCGCATCGCCGGGAGGCCGAAGACGCCGTAGAAGGCCACGCCGAAGGTGAGCGCGTCGACGACGTAGCAGCCGCCGACCCCGATCCACCCGAGGAGGAGCCCGCCGAGCGCCGGGCCCAGCAGCATCGCGCCCTGGAAGGCGATCCGGTTCAGCGCGAGCCCGGCGGGCAGTTGCTCCGGCGGCAGCAGCCGCGGCACGAAGGTGCGCCCGGCCGGCCCGCCCGCCGCCACGAAACAGGACTGGACGGCCACCAGCCCGAGCACCGCGGCCACCGGCACGTCGCCGAGAAACCCCTGCACGGCGAGGAAAACCGCGCAGACGGCTTGCCCGGTCGTGGCGACGAGGGCGAACTTCCGCCGGTCGACCCGGTCCACGAGCGAGCCGGCGAACAACCCGAACACGACGACGGGCAGCGCCTGCGCGAGCCCGACGGCCCCGGTCCACAGGGTGCTCCGGGTCTGTTCCCAGACCTGGAACATCACGGCGACGAGCGTCATCTGGCTGCCGAAGCCGGAGCAGACCCGGCCCAGCCAGAGCCGCCGGAACGGTGGTGACGTGCGAAGCGGGGTGAGGTCGACGAAGGCGCGGGTCAGGGGCATGGCCGCATCACGCCGAGATTTTAACAGTGCTTACGTACCTCTGGAGGCCGTACGGACCCTGGTGTCCCGGCGGGGAACCGGCCTACGCCCCGGGGACCTTCGGCGCCGTCATCGCGGAGAGCAGGTGCGTCGAGCGCAGGACGGCGTCACGCAGCAGCGCGGCGCTGTCCTGCGCCCTGGCCGGCGTCAGCACGAACCCGGCGCTGGTGTGTTCCCCCCAGCCGGTCATCACGTGCGGCTCGCCGAACCCCCGGATCGGGCACGGCAGCGGCGGTGCCACCGGCAGGTGCGCGTCACTGGCCAGCAGGCTGACGTCCGCGCGGCCCGCCTGCTCCGGCACGGCCCGCGCCGCCCGGGACGGCGGCGCCTGGTGCGCCACGACGAGTGCCCGCGAGACCCCCAGTCCCGCGGCCACCCGGCGCTGGGCCAGCCGGTAGGCGACCAGGGCGCCGAGCCCCGCGCCGAACAGCACGTGCGGGCTCTCGAGCGCGCCGGCCAGTTCCCCGGCCAAGGCCTCGACCAGCAGCCACATGTCCCGGTAGGGATGCTCGTCCCGGCGTTCGCCCCGCCCGGGCAGCTCCACGACCCGCACCGCGATCCGCGGATCGCGCCAGGCCCGGTAGCGCCCGGCGGCTTCCCCGGCGTCCGGGAAGCAGACGAACAACAGACGCGCTACGTCGTCTCGGTCCACCCGTGGCCTCCCTCGCCGCCTGCCCGGGGATAGGGTCGGCCACGGCACTTCCGTTCCGCTTCGGTCCGCCTTCCGGGGGGCATCACGTGCGCTACCGCCTGCTCGGACCGGTCACGGTCCTCGGCGACACGGGCCCGGTCCGCCCCGGCGGCCAGAAACAGACGTCCGTGCTGGCCGCGCTGCTGCTCAACGCCAACCGCGTGGTCACCGAGGACCGCCTCATCGACCTGACCTGGGGCGAGAACGCGCCGCCGAGCGTCCGCGGGCGGCTGCAGGTGCACATCTCGGAACTGCGGAAGCTGCTCGGCCGCGACGTCATCGTGCGGCGCGCGCCCGGTTACCTCATCGAGGTCGCACCCGGGGACCGCGACCTCGACGTGTTCGACGACGAGGTCGCCAAGGCCAGGGCCACGTCCGGGGCGGCGGCCGTCGCGCACCTGCGGGCCGCGCTGGCGCTGTGGGAGAGCACCCCGCTCGGCGGGGTGAGCGAGGCGCTGGCCGAGTACGAGGGCCCGGCGCTGGCCGAACGCCGGCTCGTCGCGCTGGAAGAGCTGTACGAGCAGGAACTCGTCGCGGGACGCCACGGCGAGGTGGTCGGCGAACTGCGGCGGCTCGTCGACGAGCACCCGTTCCGCGAGCGCTTGCGGGCCGCGCTGATGCTGGCGCTGCACCGCTGCGGCCGCACCCCGGAGGCGCTCGAAACGTACGCGCGGGCGCACGAACTGCTCGTCGACGAACTGGGCATCGAACCCGGCCAGGCCCTGCGGGACCTGCGGATGCGGATCCTGCGCGGCGAAGGCGAGCCTGCCCCGCCGCCCGCCGCGCCGCGGCCGGCCGAGCTGCCCTTGGACGTCCGGGGGTTCGCCGGCCGGGCGCCGGAGCTGGCCGCGCTCGACGAACCCGGGGACGTCTGGGTGATCACCGGCACCGCCGGCGTCGGGAAGACCGCGCTGGCCGTGCACTGGGCCCACACCGCCCGGGCGCGCTACCCGGACGGCCAGCTGTACGTGAACCTGCGCGGCTTCGACGCCGAAGACGAGCCGCTCACCCCCGCCGCCGCGCTCGCGCAGCTGCTGCGGACCCTCGGCATCGACCTGCGGGACGTGCCGCCGGGCGTCGACGACCAGAGCAAGCTCTACCGGTCGCTGCTGGCCGACCGGCAGGCACTGGTGGTGCTGGACAACGCCCGCGACACCGCCCAGGTGCTGCCGCTGCTGCCGTCGTCGGGGCGGGTGCTGGTGACCAGCCGCCACCGGCTCGACGAGCTGGTCGCCCGCGTCGGCGCGCGGTCGCTGGGGCTGGGGCAGCTGCGCGAGGCCGACTCGCGGGCACTGCTGACCGCCCTGCTCGGCGACCGGGCCGCGGCCGAGCCGGAAGCGGCGGCCGAGCTGGCGCGCCTCTGCGGCCACCACCCGCTGGCCCTGCGGATCGCCGCGGCGAACACCGGCGTCGCCAGCATCGGCGAGCTGGTCGACGAGCTGCGCGGCGACCCGCTGGCCCACCTGGGCTTCGACGGCGAAAGCGCCGTCGCCAAGGCGTTCTCGGTGTCCTACCAGGCGCTCGCGCCCGGATTGCGGCAGGCGTTCCGGCTGCTCGCACTGGTGCCGGGGACCGACTTCACGGCGATCGCCGCGTCGGCCCTGCTGGAGGTGCCGGTCGAGGAGGCGACCCGGCGGCTGCGCGGGCTGGTCGCGGCGAACCTGCTGGAGGCGCACGCGCCGCGCCGCTACCGCTTCCACGACCTCGCCCGCCGCTACGCCGAGCGGTGCGTGGCCGCCGAGGAGGACGAGCCCGCGCGGGACCGGGCGTGGGAGCGGCTGTTCACCGGCTACTGCGCGGCCGCGGACGCCGCCGTCGCGCTGCTGGGCGCCCGGATCGTGGCGCTGCCCCGCGAGGACGCGCCGTCGGCGCCGAGCCCGGTCGTCTTCGCCGACGCCGCCTCGGCGGTGGCGTGGCTGGACGTCGAGGTGCCCAACCTCTCGGCGGCCCTGCGGCAGGCGGCGGCCCGCGGGCCGTACCCGGGCGCCTGGTACCTCGCCGACGCGTTGCGGCGGTTCTTCCACGACCACGGCCGTCGCGCGGAGTGGCTGGAGCTGGCCCCGATCGTGCTGCGGGCGGCGCGGGACCACGGCGCCCAGCCTGCCGAAGCGCTGGTGGAGCTGTCCATCGGCGGGGCGTACTTCCGCGAGGGCCAGCACGAGGCGGGCATCCGGCACTCGGAGAAGGCGGTGCTGGCCAGCCGGGCGTGCGGCTGGCGGCAGTGCGAGGCGACGGCGGTGGCGAACCTCGGCGCGATGCTGGAGTGGACGGGCCGGTTGTCGGAGGCCGTCGAGCACAGCCGCCGCGCGATCCAGCTGTTCCGCGAGCTGGCCAACCGGTCGGGCGAAGCGCTGGCCCTGAACTCGCTGAGCTGCCACTACCGGCAGCTGGGCCGGCTGGAGCAGGCCGAGGACTGCCTGGTGGAGGCGATCGCGCTGGCCCGCAAGGAGGACCTGCCGTTCTGGGAGGCGGCCAACCTCGCCGACCTCGGCTCGATCCTCCTGGCCACCGGCCGGCTGCCCGAGGCCGGCGAGGTCCTCGACGAGGCGTTGCGGGTGTTCCGCGACCTGGGCTCGAGCTTCGGCGAGGCGACGGCGTTGAACGTGGTGAGCGCGCTGCAGCGAGCCCGCGGCGACCACGCGGCGGCGGCTTCGACGGCGCGGACGGCCCTGGAGTGCGTCCGCCGTGACGGAGACCGCCAGGTGGAGGCGGCGGCCCTGATCGCACTGGGCCGGGCGGAGGAGAGCCGCGGCGACCTGCCCGCGGCGGAGCGCGTCCTGAGCGAGGCCCGCTCTCTGACGGCGGAGTCGGGATTGCGCGGCCAGCTGGCCGAGGCGTCGGCGACGCTGGCCCGGGTCCTCGCCGCGGACGGCAGACCGGGTGAGGCGGGCGAGCACGCGCGAACGGCGTTGGACGCGGCCCGCGCGGGCGGCTTCCGCGTGGTGGAGGCGGAGGCCCTGCTGGGACTGGCGGCGGTCCAGGAGGCAGCGGGCCGCTCGATGCTGGCCGCCGGAACGGCCCGGGAGTCACAGGCGCTGTACCGCGCGGTCGGCCACGCGACGGGAGAAGCACTGGCGGCGGGCTTCCTCGCGCGGCTCGGAGACCGGGCGACGGGCTGAGCGGAACCGGCCGGCGCGGTGAAGCCTGCGGAAGGTCGCTGGAGAGGGTTCCGGGCGCGGGTGGGTTCCGCCACACCGGGCAGGTTCCGCCCGGCCGGGCCAGATTCGCCCAGCGGGCCAGCTCCACGCGGCCGGGCCAGCCTCGCGCGGCGGGCCAGATCCGCCACACCCGCACGCCCCACACGGCCGAGCCAGCCCCACACGGCCGAGCCGGCCCCGCCCGGCCCGGCCAGCCCCGCCCGGCGGGCCAGATCCGCCACACCCGCACGCCCCACACGGCCGAGCCAGCCCCACACGGCCGAGCCGGCCCCGCCCGGCCCGGCCAGCCCCGCCCGGCGGGCCAGATCCGCCACACCCGCACGCCCCACACGGCCGAGCCGGCCCCGCCCGGCCGAGCCAGCCCCGCCCGGCCCGGCCAGCCCCGCCCGGCGGGCCAAATCCGCCACACCCGCACGCCCCACACGGCCGAGCCGGCCCCGCCCGGCCGAGCCAGCCCCACCCGGCCCGGCCAGCCCCGCCCGGCCCGGCCAGCCCCGCGCAGCGGGCCGATCCGCCACACCCCGCACCCCCCACACGCCCGGGTGGGCTCCGCCACACCGGCCAGGCTCACCGAGCGCCCCGCCCCGCCGGACGCACCCCATCACACCAGGCGGGCCCCCTGCCCCAGCCCGCGGGAAAGCCGCTTTGCCGGCCCTTTGCCCCCGCCTTCGGGGCCCCGCCCGAGCCGCGCCGGGTGTTACCTCGCCGGACGGCGCGAGACATACTGGAGGCATGCCCCGTCCGAAACACGTCGCCGCGAGCGATCTGCGTCTGCCGGACGCGCTGCAGCCGGGGCGGCCGAAAGGCGACCAGCTGCGGGAAATCCTCGAAGCCGTCGCCACCGAGGCCGGGCCGGGGCGGCTGATGCCGTCCGAGCGGTTCCTCGCCGAGCACTTCCAGGTGGCCCGCGGCACCGTGCGGCAGGAGATCAACCGCCTGGTCGCGGACGGCGTCCTCTACCGCCAGCACGGCACCGCGACCTTCACCGCCCAGCGGCAGGCCGCGCACATCGACATGCTGACCTCGTTCACCGAGGACATGCAGGCCCGCGGCGTCGTGCCCAAGACGAAGGTGCTGCACGCCGAGGTCGAGAGCGCGGGCCCCCGGATCGCGGGACGGCTCAACGTGCCGCCGGGCGCCCGGGTGTTCCGGCTGGAACGCCTCCGCTACGTCGAGGACGAGCCGTTCGCCGTCGAGCGCACCAACCTCTCCGTCGACCGGTTCCCGGACATCGAGCTGTTCGACTGGGAGACCCAGTCGCTGCACCGCACGATCGAGGAACGCTGGGGCGTGCGCCCGGAGTGGAACGACACCGCGATCTCCGCGGTCCTGCCCAACAGCCACGACGCGGCCCTGCTCGGCATCGAACCCACTCAGCCGTGCCTGATCATCGAGGGCACCCTGCACGACCAGAGCGGCGGCGTCATCGAAGCCGGCCGGTCGCTGTACCGGGCGGACCGCTACACGGTGTTCACCCAGGCCCGGCGCAGCCCGGCGTCCTGAGCGCACCCCCGGCTCAGCGGGGGCCGTCCCGGTGCGCCCGCAGCACCTTGAGGCAGTGCTCCACCAGCACGTCCGCGGCCTCCGGGCCGAACAGCGTCACGTACGACTCGTAGACGCCCCCGCGGTGGCCCTCGGCGTCCGGCAGGTAGCCCAGGTAGCCGTCGGTGTAGCCGATCACCCGGGTGTGCCGGAACGGGCTACCCCGCCGGATGCGCAGGCCCAAGGACGCGAACAGCTCGAACGGCGTGTGCAGCCAGGCGATCTCCCCCAGCGACACGACGCTGACCGGCACCTCCGCGCAGCCCGTCGGCCGCCCACCCGCCGCCATCGTCGCCAGCATCGCGCAGCCTTCGTAGCGGGTCTGCGCGATGCGGACCGCCGGGTGGTCCTCGCCGTGGTGGGCCAGCTCGCGCTGCCACTCCGCCTCCGCCGTCTGCCGCAGCTGGAGGCTGTCCTCCAGCGACGGGATGTCGCGGTAGGGCAGGTGCAGCGTCGACCGCGTCAGCCGGACCGGCCCGGCCGTCGCCGGCGGGGACGACACCGCCGCCAGCGTGCGCGCGATCGACGTCGCCAGGTGGCCGCCGAGGGTGCGGACTTCGGCGTGGTCGCGGCCGCGGCGGACGAACCGGGAGCTGGCGTCGCCCGCCGCGCCCTGCAGGAACGCCGCGACCGGCTGGCCGACCAGGGTGGCCAGCTCGCGGCGGGTCGCGCCCGGCCAGTCCGCCGACCAGGCGAGGTTGTCCGGGCCGAGCACCGTGGGGTGGCTGGCGTAGTCGAACAGCAGCGCGGCCGGGGTGCCGTCGTCGCGGCGCAGCTCGAGCACGCCGAACGACGTGTCGTGCGGCCCGTCGGGCCGGTAGCGGTTGCCGCCGACGGCTTCGGTCGAGCCCGCGTGCCAGCGGGCCCGGACGCGGCCGCGGCCGGCCCGCAGCCGCAGCGCGGCGCCGGTGACCTTCTCCGCCATGCCGCCGACCAGCCCGGCGTCGCGCCGCCCCGGCAGGCCGGGGTGCAGCGGGCCGGTCCAGCCCTCGGGCCCGGAATGCGTGTGCGACGCGCAGACGAGCACCCGATCCGGGTCGATGTCCACCGCCGCGGCGACCGCGTCGGCCAGGGTGCGGGTCAGGCCGGCGTCGACGGCGAGGGCGTCCAGCGCCACCCACACCACGCCGGGGTCGTCCTCGGTGGACAGCCAGATCAGCGACGCTTCGAGGTCGTCGTGCGTGCCGGTCGCGACACCGTGCCGGGCCAGGTAGCCGCCGAGCGGGTGCCCGGGCCCCGGCGTGATCCGGACGTCTTGCGCGGCGAGCAGGAGCGCGGCGGTCACCAGGTCGATTCCAGGACGTCGACGACGCCGTCGCGGCCGGCGGCCCGGGCCACTCCCGCGAGCTCGGTGACGTCGTCGGTCGTGTGCAGCAGGACTTCCAGCAGCATCGGCAGGTTCAGCCCGGACACCAGCTGGAACCGCGGGTGCGCGGCCGCGAGCGCGCGGACGGCGTTGAACGGCGAGCCGCCGTGCAGGTCGGCGAGCACGAGCACGCCCTCGGCGTCGTGGGCCAGCGCGAGCAGCCGGGCACCGAACTCCTCCGGGCTGTCGCGCGGGCTCAGTTCGCACACCTTCAGCCGCGACTGCGGGCCGAGGATCATTTCGGCGGCCTCGCCGACACCGGAGGGCAGCCGGCCGTGGCCGGCGAGGATGATCGGGACGGACATGGCGGACTCCTAACTCTTCGCCGGGGCCGACGGCGCGAACCAGCCGAGCCACCCCAGGACCACTCCGGCGACGACGACGATGCCGATGACCCAGACCGGCCGCAGCCGCGCCTTGACCGTCAGCAGGTACACCCCGGCCGTGACGAGCACCGGGAGCAGGAACGGGAGCAGTTCGTCGAGCCGGTCCTGGATCGCCACCGACTGCGTCACCGGCTGCCCCTGGACCGTGGTCGTCTGCCGGTAGGTCAGCGTGGTGACGACCTTGACGATCGACGGGATGAACCCGCCGAGGACGACGAACCCGAGCACGGTCGCCCCCTGGGCGACCCGCGCGAGCGCGCCGGCGGCGAGGTGCCCGGCGAGCCGCTTCCCCTCACGGTAGGCGAATCCGAACTGCCAGCGCCGCACCAGCGCGTACGGCACGAGCACCATCACGGCGGCGAAGGCGGGCCCGAGCCAGTTGCCCTGCAGCGCCCAGGACGCGCCCATGGTGAAGACGATGCTGTTGTACAGCGCGAAGACGACGGTGTCGCCGATGCCGGCCATCGGCCCCATCAGCGCGACCTTCGTGCTCGCGGCCGACTTCGGCGTCCCCGCCTCCTCGAGCGCGACGCTGGAGCCGAGGATCAGCGGGCCGCCGACCAGCACCGAGGTGTTGAAGAACTGCAGGTGCCGCTGCAAGCCGGCGACGTAGTCCGCTTTCTCGGGGTACAGCCGGCGCAGCACCGGCTCCATCGAGTACGCGAACCCGAGCGCCTGCATCCGCTCGTAGTTCCAGGAGATCTGGCTCGACCAGAAGTACCGGCGGAACACCCGGCGCAGGTCCTGCCTGGTCAGCCGCGGGTCCGCGGTGGACTCTTCCACGGCCGCCTCCGGCACGGCGAGCACCGGTTCGTCGCGCTTCAGCGTCACGAACAGCATCGCGACCGCGACGCCGACCAGCGCGATCCCCAGCACCGGCAGGTGCAGGTAGGCGAACCCGACGAACCCGATGAGCAGCAGGTACCAGTACCGCGACAGCTCCATCATGCCGAGCAGCAGCGCGAAGCCGACCGCCGGCAGCAGCGACCCGGCCAGCGTCATCCCGTGGACGAACCCGGCCGGGATGCTCGCGGTGATGTCCTTGACCAGCCCGCCGGACGCGGCGAGCGCGGCGAGGAACGTCGGGATCGCGCGCACCGCCACCCACGGGACCAGGCTGACCCAGTGGACCACCGCCAGGCCGCGCGCGTTGCCGTCGGCGGCGTAGCCGTCGGCCCGGTGCACCAGCGCGGTGGTGACCATCTTGCCGACCGGGTCCAGCGCCGAGAGCAGGATCGCCGCTGGCAGCCCGACGCCGATCCCGATCGCGGCCTGCGCGGGCGCGTCCCCCGCGGCACCCGCGGCCAGCGCGGTGCCGACGATCGCGCCGGTCTGGTAGTCCGGGATGGTCGCGCCGCCGTAGGTGTAGACACCCAGGGCCGCCAGCTCCAGCGTCGCGCCGACCAGCAGGCCGAGCAGCGGGTGCCCGGTGATCAGCCCGGCCACCGAACCGGCGATCAGCGGGCGCTGGGCGTAGATGAGGAACGGGCCGAGCCCGTCGTAGGTGCAGTAGATCGCCCAGAGGGTCAGGGCCAGTGCGACGAGCATGCTCCGGTTACAGCCCTTTCCGGTCGAGCAAGGGGACGAATTCGGCCGCCTTGTCCTGCGGCAGCAGCTGGGTGACCAGCGGGACGCCCGCGGCGGCGAGCTTGCGGTAGGCGTCGGCCTCGTCGGCGGTGACCGCGACCGAGCGGGTGACCATGGTGTAGGGGTCCCCCGGCCGGGGGGCGACGTTGCCGACGTTGACGACCTCGGGCCGCAGCCCGCCCTCGACGAGCCGGAAGACGTCCGCCGGGTGCTTGACGATGATCATGACCCCGGCGCCGGCCTCGGCGGCCAGCGTGGCCTCGACCGACAGCACGTCCGTGGGCAGGCCGCGGGCGGCCTGCGGCAGCAGGATGAGCTGCAGGTCGTCGGTGGCGACCTCGTCGTTGCAGACGATCAGCCGGCGCACGCCGAGGCGGCGGGTCCACGCGACGGTGACCTGACCGTGGATCAGCCGGTTGTCGATCCGGACGTGTGCCCCCGCCATGTTTCTCCTCCCGGACGGCAGGAGACATACTGGTTCGTACCAGTATCTGTGTCAACACTGCCGGTGACCGGCCTTCGCGCGGCCGACGGAAGGACCCCTCAGACCTTCCGTCGGCCCACGAGCGCGAAGTCCCCCTGGATTTTTCTCCCGGACCCTCCCATAAAGGTATATACCAGTATGGACGGTCGTGATCGACTGTCAAGACCTTTGACCGGGACCGATCCGAAAAAAATCTCGACCGGTCAGCCGACAGAAATGGGCGGAAACATTCCGGGAGAAACCGCGCAACCTCACCCGGTGACCGTCGTTAACCGCATCGTCCGTTCAGGGGAGGAAAGCATGCCGGCCGTCAGATCGAACATCGTCCCGCTGCGCCACGCGCGGCCGGGAGTGGTGGCCTACGTGAAGAGCCCGGCCGAGTGGTTCGTCGCGAACAGCGGCTGGATCCAGGGCACCGAGGGCGTCGCCCTGATCGACACCTGCGGCACCGAGCAGGCGACGCTGGAGCTGCTGCGCGACGTCCGCAAGTACGCGGGCGACCAGGAGCTCACGGTCGTCATCACGCACGCGCACGGCGAACACCACAACGGACTCGGTGTCGCCCTGCGCGACGGCGGGACGGCGCTGGCCGCGCCGGGCAGCCTCGACCTGGTCAAGGCCGGGCCGCAGACCTACGGCAACGTCTTCACCTACACCCGCTGGGGCGTGCTCGAGCCCCCGGAGCCCGGCGCGGTCCGGCCGGTGACCGGCTGGCAGAAGCTGGACCTGGGCGGCGCGGTCGTCGACGTCGTGGCGGTGCCCGGCGTCGCGCACACGGCGGGCGACCTGGTGGTGCACGAGCCGCGGTCGGGCACGCTGTTCACCGGCGACCTGGTGTTCATCGGCGACACCCCGATAGCGGTGCACGGGTCGATCCCCGGCTGGCTCGACGCGCTCGCCTGGCTCCAGGACACGTTCCGGCCGCGCACGCTGGTGCCCGGCCACGGCCCGGTGGCCACGCCCGGCCACACGGCCTTCCACGGGATGCGCGTCTACCTGGAATGGCTGCTGGAGGCGACCACGCGGCAGTCCAACTTCGCGAAGCTGGCGAAGCAGGCGTCGATGCGGTGGCCGTCGTGGCGGAATCCGGAGCGCCACATCGGGAACCTGATGCGCGCGTACGCCGACCAGCACGGCCGGAAGCTCGATGTCGATCTGGCGATCGACGCGGTGCTGGCCGCGGCGGGCGGCCGGATCGACCTGGATCTGCTGCTGGGCGGCGAACCGGTCCGGCAGATCTCCTGGGCGATCTCCTAGGCGACCGAGCCGCCCAGGCTCTCCAGCAGGGTCCGCAGCGTCGCGGCCAGCCCGTCGCGCTCCCCGGCGTCCAACGCGGCCAAGATGCGGTGCTCGGTCTCGACGTGCTCCGGCAGCACCCGATCGATCAGCTCGCCCCCGGCTTCGGTCAGCCGTACCCGCACCCCGCGGCCGTCCGCCTCGTTCGGAGTGCGCTCGACCAGGCCCCGCGCCTCCATCTTGTCCAGGCGCTGGGTGATCGCCCCGGACGTCACCATCGCCGACCGCATCAGCTCGGTCGGGGTCAGCCGGTACGGCGGGCCGCTGCGGCGCAGGGTGGCGAGGACGTCGAACGTCGCCCGGTCCAGGCCGTGGCGGGCGAAGGTCCGGCGCAGCTCCGCGTCGACCAGTGCGCTCAGCCGGGCCAGGCGGCCGATCACGGCCATCGGGGAAACGTCGAGGTCGGGACGCTCGGCGTGCCACTGCGCCAGTATCCGGTCCACGTGGTCGGCCATCGCCCCAGCGTAACCGATGCCTTAGCGGTAAGTGAAAGGGTAGCCAATTACCTTAGCGCTGAGGTAATCTACCTTAGTGCTCAGCAAACAGCTCGTCCTCACCGCGCTGGCCCCGGCCCTCTGGGGCACCACCTACCTCGTCACCACCGAGTTCCTGCCGCCCGACCGACCGCTGCTCGCCGCCGTCATCCGGGCCCTGCCCGCCGGGCTGCTGCTGGTCGCGCTCACCCGCCGCCTGCCGAAGGGCGACTGGTGGTGGCGCTCGCTCGTGCTCGGCACGCTGAACATCGGCGCCTTCCTCGCGTTGCTGTTCGTCGCCGCCTACCGGCTGCCCGGCGGGGTGGCCGCCACCCTGGGCGCCCTGCAGCCGCTGCTGGTCGCCGGCCTGTCCACCGGCCTGCTCGGCGAACGCTTCACCCGGCGCACGGTGCTCGCGGGCATGGCCGGGGTCGCCGGCGTCAGCCTGCTGGTGCTGCGGGCCGGCGCGCGGCTCGACGCGCTCGGCGTCGCCGCCGCGGCCGGCGGGGCGATCGTGATGGCCGTCGGGGTCGTGCTGAGCAAGCGCTGGACGTCCCCCGCACCCCTGCTGGCGACGACCGGCTGGCAGCTCGTCGCGGGCGGGCTGGTGCTCGTCCCGGTCGAGCTGGCCGTCGAGGGCGCTCCGCCCGCGTCGCTGTCCGCGGCGAACCTCGCGGGGTACGCCTACCTGTCGCTGATCGGCGCGGCGTTCGCGTACGCCTTGTGGTTCCGCGGGATCCGCGCGTTGACGGCGACCCACGTGACGTTCCTCGGGCTGCTGAGCCCGGTGGTCGCCACCCTGCTCGGCTGGCTCGTCCTCGGCCAGCGGCTGACGGCGTGGCAGCTGCTGGGCGCCGCGGTCGTGCTGGCCGCCGTCGTGGCCGCGCAGTGGCGGCCGCCGGTCCGGACGGGCGCGGTCGATCACCGGTCTCCGGCCACCGCTCGCCTGCACGTCCGGCTATAGCTTCACGACGACCTCGCCGGGTACGACCGGCGTGTCCCCGAGCAGCTCGCACCGGGACACTCCGGTGCTCGACGGCACCGGCCGCGCCCGGCCTCTCACCTCCTCCGCCGGCTGTCCGCACGCGACCAGTTCCGCCACGAGCACGACGAGCACCACGATGCGAATACGCATGACCGGCTCACCCCGATCCGTCTCCACCACTCCCACCGGGCACACGGCGGCGACCGGGGAGCCGTTCAGGCCTTCCCGGCCCGTCACCGGATCGGCCGAGCCATCCGGAGCCCCCCTCCAGGTCACTTTCACGTGAAAGTGTTCCGGAGGGCGGTCCTCCGGGTCACTTTCACGTGAAAGTGCCCCGGGCGGCGGCATGATGGAAGGGTGCGAGTTACGGCTTGGTGGGGCGGGCTCAGCCCGCGACGGCGGCTGATGCTGAGCAGCGTCGCCGTCGCCGTGGTGGCCGTGGTCGTCGTCGCCCTTGCCGCCGCATCGGGGGCGAAAGCCGCGCCCGAAGCCGGGACGCCGGACCAGAACACGCCCGGCCCGGTGCTGCTCGTCCCCGGCTACGGCGGCGGACGCGGTGCGCTCGAAACCCTCGCCGAACGGATCCGGCAGGCCACCGGCCGGTCCGCCGAGGTGCTCACCCTGGCCGGCGACGGCACCGGTGACCTCGTCGAACAGGCCGCCGTCCTCGCCGACGCCGTCGAGCAGGCCTACCAGCGAGGCGCGCCCTCGGTCGACGTCGTCGGGTACTCCGCCGGCGGGGTCGTGGCGCGGCTGTGGGTCAGCCGGGAGGGCGGCGCGCACCAGGCCCGCCGGGTCGTGACGCTCGGCGCGCCGATGCACGGCACCGGCCTGGCCACGGCGGGCGGCGCGCTGGTCCCGGGCGGCTGCCCCACCGCGTGCGTCCAGCTGGCGCCGGGCAGCAGCCTCCTGCAGGAGGTGGCCAAGCGGCCGCTCCCGCCCGGCCTGCCGTGGCTGTCGCTCTGGACGGAGAACGACGAGACGGTGACCCCGCCCGACTCGGCCCGGCTCGACGGCGCCGTCAACGTCGCGCTGCAGGAGGTCTGCCCCGGCAACCAGGCCGGCCACGGCGACCTGCCCACCGATCCCGCCGTCACCGAGATCGTCCTGCAGGCCCTCGGCACTTCCCCGCTGGAAGCGCCCGCCGAGTGCCTCAGCTCGTGACGTCCTTCGTCGCGAAGTTCGCCCACGCGGCCCCGAAGAACACCACGATGTAGCCGGCCTGCAGCAGCAGCCCGTGGTCGATGTTGCGCCACAGCACCGGATCCCGGAAGAAGTCGATCCAGGACAGCCAGTAGTGCGTCGGCAGGTAGGGCTTCACGGACGCGGCCGCGTCCAGGGTCTCCAGCACCGAGCTCGTGATGAGCACGGCCAGCCCGCCCAGCGCCGCCCCCAGCGCCGAGTCGGACACCGTCGAGAGGAAGACGGTGATGGCCGCGAACCCGAGCATCGACACGACGATGTAGGTCACCGCGCCCAGCAGCCGCAGGCCCAGCGCCGAGGAGCTGAGCGACTGCCCCGACAACGACGTCACGCCGGTCGGCTGCCCGCCCGGCCCCGCCACGCCGGGGTTGCCGCCGGTGCCGAACAGGATCACCCCGAGCACCAGCGACGTCAGCACGACGATGACGATCGCCGCGGTGACGTACACGGCGAGGGCGACCATCTTCGCGCCCAGCAACCGGGTCCGGCCGGCCGGGCGCACCAGCAGGTAGCGCAGGGTGCCGGTGGCCGCCTCGCCCGCGATCGCGTCGCCCGCGGTGACGGCGACCGCGATCGGCAGGAACAGCGGCAGCACCAGCGCGAGCGCGGCGGCCGGGTACAGCGCGCCGTCGTTCACCACCGCCGAGAGGAACGCCCCGCCCTGCCCCGGCGGCGGCGCGAAGTCCGCCGTCGCCAGGAAGACGCCGACGATGGCGGGCAGCAGGCACAGCAGCAGCACGCTGAACCAGACCCGCGGCCGCAGCGCGAGCTTCCGCAGTTCGACGCCGATCATCCCGCCGCCCCGAACCGGTCCGAGCCCGGACCCGTCACGTCGAGGACGACCTGTTCCAGCGTCCGCTGTTCGGCGTGGATCGACGTCACGCGCACCCCCGCCTCGACGAGCAGGACGTTCAGCGCCGCCGGGTCGTCGTGCCGGATGACCAGCCGGTCGCCGTCGCGGGCTTCGAGCTGGCCGTCGAGGACCGCGGCCGCCGCGGCCGCGTCCGGCGTGCCGACCAGGACCCGGCCGGTGGCCGCCCGCAGCGTCGCCAGGTCCTCCTCGAGCACGAGCCGGCCGCGGTCGACGACGCCGACGCGCGTGCAGAGCTGCTCCACCTCGGCCAGCAGGTGGCTGGACAGGAACACCGTGGTGCCGCCCGCGTTCAGCTCGACCAGCAGTTCGCGGATCTCCTTGATGCCCTGCGGGTCGAGCCCGTTGGTCGGTTCGTCGAGGATCAGCAACCGGGGCCTGCGCAGCAGCGCGCCGGCGAGCCCGAGCCGTTGCCGCATGCCGAGCGAGTACGCCTTCACCGGCCGCTGGTCCACCCCGCCCAGCCCGACCTGGTCGAGGGCTTCGTCGATGCGACGGCGTCGCGTGCGCCGCCCGCCCCCGCGGCCGGCGGCGTCGAGCAGCGCCAGGTTCCGGCGCCCGGACAGGTGCGGGTAGGCGGCCGGGCCTTCGACGAGCGCGCCGACCTCCGGCAGCACCTCGGCGACCCGCTTCGGCACCGGCTTGCCGAGCACCTCGATCTCCCCGGCGGTCGCGTAGACCAGGCCGAGCAGCATCCGGACCAGGGTGGTCTTGCCGGAGCCGTTGGGGCCCAGGAAGCCGTAGCGGTCGCCTTCGCGGACTTCGAGGCCGACCGCGTCGACGGCCACCGTGCGGCCGTAGCGCTTGGTCAGCGCGTGCGTGACGATCACGGGCCGCTCCGGCGCAGCCGCGACAGCTCGTCGGCCGCGGACTTCAGGACGGCCGGCGTCACCGTCCCGGCCAGCAGGTAGGAGCGCCGCGAGACCGACGACCGCACGATGCCCAGGGACAGCGGGGTGATCGACAGCTGCACGACACTCCCCGCGGCCAGCTTGACCTGCACGGCACCGGCCTTCCCGGCGGCGTCGCCCGCCGCGTTGGCCACCGCCCGCGGCACGGCGATCACGGCGAAGGCGGCCAGCCCGCGGCCGTAGAGCGCGGCGCCCTGCACGCCGCCGAAGCCCGACGACACCACCGGCCGCCCGGCGAGTCGCGACGGCAGCGTGACCTGGCTGAACGCGCCGAGCGTGTCGGTGACGTCCGGGGCGCTCGCCACGGTGAACCCGGACCCGAGCACCGGCCGCGGCGCCTCGACCACCGGCGTCGTCTGTTCGAGCTCCCGGAACTCGGTCACCAGGATCGGCGCCTCCTGCCCCCGCGCGGTCACTTCGACCCGCACCGCGACCCCGGTCACCGGGTCCGCCCAGACGTCGACGCGCCCGAGGGTCGTGTCCGGATCGGCGGGCACGAGCCGCAGCCCGGACGCGGCGACCCCGGCGACGTTCCGCCCGGGCAGCGCGCTCACCGGATCGCCGGTCGCCGCGCGCAGGATCCGCCGCGCGAGCTCGGGCGGCAGCAGGTCACCGGCCCGCGGCAGCCGCAACCCCGGCTCGCCGATCAGCTCGGTCAGCGTGTTGTCGCCGTAGTCCCAGGTGTATTCGCCGTCGGGGAGCCGGTAGACGTCGTGCTCACCGGCGGTGCCCAGGATGTCGACCCGGTAGCGGTCGGGCCCGGCGTACCAGGCGCGCATCGGCGTCCGCATCGAGAAGAGCGCGGTGACGGCGGCGAGGTTCGGCAGCTCCGGCAGGGCGAGCGAGCCGGCGCTTTCGGCGTAACCCTGGTACGGCTTTTCGGCGGAGTCCAGCACGAGCGTGCGCAGTTTTTCCGGGTCGGCCGCCGCTCCGGCGGGGGCGAGCGCGGCAACGACCGACGGCGCGGAAACCAGCACCACGGCCACGGCGGCGACGACCGCCCACCGGCGCCGCTTCCCGTGCCGCAACCCCATCGGACATCACCTCTTCGTCCTTTGTACGCCATGGCTCCGGGTTCGCAGGTAGTTCCCGCTCCGGTTCTCCGCACCTCGCGCGGGTCGGCCGGGGCCCGGCGGTTAGTCCACAGTGGACTACCGAGCGGTGGCGGCCTCGAAACGCGCGACCGCTTCCACGGCTTCGCGTGTCTCGCGGACGTTGTGGGCTCGGAAGACCGCCGCACCCGCGTGCGCCGCTATCGCCGTGGCCGCCAGGGTGCCCGCCAGCCGGTCGTGGGCTTCGACGTCCAGCGTTTCGCCGATGAGGTCCTTGTTCGACAGCGCGACCAGGACCGGCCAGCCCGTGTCCACCAGGCGGTCGAAGTGGCGGAGCAGCTCGAGGCCGTGGCGGGTGCTCTTGCCGAAGTCGAACGTCGGGTCGACCAGGATGCCGCCGCGGGGCACCCCGGCCGCGGCCGTGCGCGCGGCCGCGGCCGTCAGCTCGGCGACCACGTCCGCCACGACGTCGTCGTATCGGGGCCAGAACGGCCGCTCCGGGGTCGGTGCCGGGTACGGGTCCGTGCGGACCGGCATGCCGCCGACGTGCGAGCAGACGTAGCCCGCGCCGTACTCCGCGGCCACCTCGACCAGCTTCGGGTCGGCGCCCGCCCAGGTGTCGTTGAGCAGGTCGGCGCCCGCTTCGCAGACCCGGCGGCCCACCTCGTGGCGCCACGTGTCGACGCTGATCACCAGACCCGGGTGGCGGCGGCGCACCTCGGCGACGAACGGCACCACCCGGCGGCTCTCCTCGCCCACGTCGACCTCGGGGCCCTCGCCCGCCTTCACACCGCCGATGTCCACGATGTCGGCGCCCGCGGCCACCGCGCGGTCCACCGCGTCCAGGGCCGCGGTGTCGGCGAAGGTCGCGCCCTTGTCGTAGAACGAGTCGGGCGTGCGGTTGACGATGGCCATGACCAGGGCGCGGTCGCCGGGCATGCGACGGCCCCGGAAGACCATCTCCGGCCGGTGTGACGTCATGGTCCCAACCCTGCCAGGTCACGGGTGGGTCCGAAACGGCGCGTCCGCGGCCCGCGCCCGTTATCCTCGGGCGCGCGAACCGAGCATGGGGGACGAAATGACCGAGGAACCGGCCCGTAGCGACGCCGAGGCGATGATCGCCGAAGCCAAGAAGGCCCTGTGGGTGATGGTCGGCCTGCTGGCCGTGCTGTGGGTGGTCCAGCTGATCAACGCGCCCAGCGGCTACGACCTGAGCCGCGAGTACGGCATCGAAGCACGCGACCCGTCGTCGCTGCCGGAGATCCTCAGCTCCCCCTTCCTGCACTTCAGCTGGGCCCACATCGAAGGCAACTCGGGACCGCTGTTCGTCTTCGGCTTCCTCGCCGCCTACCGCGGGGTGAAGAAGTGGCTCAGCGTCAGCCTGCTGATCATCGTCGCCAGCGGCCTGGGCGTCTGGTTCATCTCGCCGTCGCACTCGGTCACGGTCGGCGCCAGCGGCCTGGTCTTCGGGTACTTCGGCTACATCATCGTGCGCGGCCTCTTCGACCGGCACCTGATCGACATCGTGATCGGGCTGGTGATGGCGCTGTGCTTCGCCTACCAGTTCGCGTCCCTCCTGCCGACCGAGGAAGGGGTCAGCTGGCAGGGTCACCTGTTCGGCTTCGCCGGCGGCATCGTCGGCGGCTGGCTGTTCCGCGACCGGCGGCCCAAGGCGGTCGCCGCCCCGGACGCGGCGACCACCCTGCTCCCGAAGAACCTCACCTAGGCCGGCGGGTCCCGCCGGGCCGATGCGGCGCTGTGCGGTCGCTATGAGGTCGCTGTGCGTCCGGCGCCACACGCTGCGGATACGGCGGCGCTGTGGTGACCTGGAGTGGTGGCGATCAAGTTCCCCCGCACCGCGCTGACGGCCGCGGCGGCGTTGCTGGTCCTGGGGACCGGGCTGGTCCTCGGCACCGGCACGACCGCCGACGACGCCTACGCCGAGGGCGCGCCGGCCCCGGTCACCACGCCGCCCGCGGTCACCACGTCGGCCAAGCCCGCGGCGTCTCCCATCGGGGCGCTGTTCGCCGACGAGAGCCACTTCTGCACGGCGAGCGTCGTGCACTCCGCCGCCGGAGACCTGGTCCTGACCGCCGCGCACTGCGTCCGGGACGGCATGGCCTTCGCTCCCGGCTACCACGACGGCGTCGCGCCGCTCGGGATGTGGGCGGTGACCTCGGTGGCCGTGGCCGACGGCTGGACGTCCTCGGCCGACCCGGATCTGGATTTCGCGTTCCTGACCGTCCGGCAGGCCGGAAACCCGGCCGCGCTGGAAAGCCTCACCGGCGCGAACGTGCTCGGCACGAATCGCGGATTCGAGCACCGAATCACCCTTACGGGCTACCCCGACACGGTCGATTCCCCGGTCGTTTGCGACGGGGACACCGCCCGTTCCGGCACGTATCAGCTGCGCGTCGCGTGCCCGGGTTTTCCGGACGGAACCAGCGGCGGGCCGTGGGTGGCCGACGGCGCGGTCATCGGCGTGATCGGCGGTTACCAGCTCGGCGGCGACACCCCGGACGTTTCCTACAGCGCGTATTTCGACGACGACATCGCGAAGCTGTACGCGTCGGTGACCGGCTAGAAAAGGCCGAACCGGGCCCGTGTCCTGGCGGTGGACATGAGCCCGGTTCGGCGGTTCGCGGACCTCAGCAGGTCACGATGAGCCCGGTCAGCGCCGCGCACGTCTTCGACGCGCTGTCGTTGGCGGGGTTGGGATCCGACGGCGAGCTCGCCGTCCGCCGCGCCGTCGCGGTGTACGAACCGACCGCGAGCAGGCCGCCGTTCACCGAGAACTTCGGCGTCGCCGACGCGCCGCTGGCCAGCGAAGCGACGTCGCAGTTGACCGTCCGGGTGCCGCTGACGTGCGCACACCCCGAGCCGCTGGCGAAGGACAGGCCCGCGGGGAACGTGGCCACGACCCGGATCCCGGTCGCCGCGGACGGGCCGATGTTCGTCACGGTCAGCGCGTAGTCGATGCGCGCGTTCAGCCCGCCGTGCCCGGTGGCGCCCAGCGCGACCTTGACGTCGGCGTTGGTCACCGGGCTGCCGATCGTGATGACCGGGCCGTCGAAGGTTTCGAAGGAGTAGTTGTCGCCGACGAACTGGTGCTGCAGCGTGAACTGCCCCGGCGCCGCGGTGTCCTTGACGCGCAGCGTCCACACCGTGGTCTTCGTGCCGCCCGCCTCGAGGTCGCCGAACGCGGCACGGTAGCTGCTGCCGGCCTGGAAGCAGCCGACCGCCGTGGTGTTGGTGCAGGAGACGACGTCCACGACGTCGGTGATCGCGGTCGGCGTGCCGTAAATGGCGGCCTTCGCGAAAGTCACCGTGAAATCGCGGTCGTTGTGAATGGTTTGCGTGACCGTGAATGTCTGTCCCGGCACCACCGTGGTGGGACTGACTCCGACGGAACTGGTGGGCGTGTCCGCCTGCGCGGCGGGGGCGAGCGCGAGGAAAGCGGTGGCCAGTGCGGCCACCGAAGACAGGATCGTGGTCCGTCGCCAGCTTCTTTGCATAGTCGTCATCTCGCTGTTCCGGTCCGGGGATGCCGCTCTGACTGATGGTGCAATGGGGTCTTTTTGGACAGCCGACGCTGATCAGTCGTCACCCTTCCGGAATTCGTTACCGCCATCGGACGCGTCGCGGCGGCGCCTTCAGGCGGGGCGCCAGCGGCCGTTCATCTCGCCGGGCCGCGGCGGCGGGCCCGGCAGATCCGGGCCTTTCGCCGCCAGCCCCTCGATGAGCAGCGCGAGGTACCGGTGGCGCAGCTGCGACGTCCGCTCCGGGTCGTCGACGCGGATGGCGGCGCAGCATTCGAGGATCATGCCGATGTCTTCGGCGACGGCGTCCGGGCGCAGGCGCCCGGTTTCGCGCGCCCGCTCGACCAGGTGCGTCGTCAGCTCGCCCGCCCGCCGCGCGTCCCGGCCCATCTCGGGAGTCGGGGTGAACGTGCCGGCGAGGTGGACGGTCAGCGAGTGCACGTCGAGTTCGACGATCCGGGCGAGGAAGCCGGTCAGCGCCGCCCAGCCGTCCGGCTCCTCCGCGGCGAGCTCGGCTTCGCCGATGTACAGCATGAGCCCGTCGTGACAGATGTGGCGGAGCAGGGCCTCCTTGCTCGGGTACCGGCGGTAGAGGGCGCTGATGCCGACGCCGGCGCGCTCGGCGACCTGCGAGATCGGCGCCTTCGGGTCACCCAGGAAGACGTGGCGGGCGGCGTCGAGGATGACGATGTTGTTGCGGGCGGCCTGGCCGCGGCGCCCGGGCAGGGCGGTCTCCGTCTCACTCATGCCTCCGAGATTAACACTGGAACGGATCGTTCCGGTCTGCTACAGTTCGGAACGAAGCATTCCGTTCCACGTCGAAGGAGCCAGTCATGACGGTCCCCGCCCTCCGCCCGTTCCGCGCCGAGGTCCCGCAGTCCGCCCTCGACGACCTGCAGAACCGCCTGCGCGGGGCGCTGTGGCCGGACGACCTGCCCGCCGAGTACGGCGTCACGAACGAGCGGGTCCGCGCGCTGGCCGAGTACTGGCTGGAGAAGTTCGACTGGCGGGCGTTCGAGGCGAAGCTCAACGCCCACCCGCAGTTCGTGACGGAGATCGACGGCGAGACCATCCACTTCCTGCACGTCCGCTCGTCGCGGCCGGACGCGACGCCGCTGGTGCTGACCCACGGCTGGCCGGGCTCGATCGTGGAGTACCTCGGCGTGATCGGCCCGCTGACCGAGCCGGCCTCGGCCGACGAGCCGGCGTTCCACCTGGTCATCCCGTCCCTGCCGGGCTTCGGCTTCTCGGGCCCCACCAAGTCGGCAGGCTGGGGCACGCACCGCACGGCGGCCGCGTGGGCCGAGCTGATGAGCCGGCTGGGCTACGAGACCTACGGCGCGGTGGGCAACGACGCGGGCTCGATGGTTTCGCCGGAGATCGGGCGGCTCGCGCCGGAGAAGGTCGTCGGCGTGCACGTCACCCAGCTGTTCGCCTTCCCGTCCGGCGACCCGGCCGAGATGGCGGACCTGAGCGAAGCCGACCAGGCCGCGCTGGCGCACCTGCAGTGGTTCTACGAGAACATGTTCTCCTTCAACACGCTGCACAGCCAGCAGCCGCACACGCTGGCGTTCGCGCTCGCGGACTCGCCGCTGGGCCTGCTGGCGTGGAACGCCCAGCTGTTCGGCGAGCACCTGGACCCGGAGTTCGTGCTGGCGAACGTGGCGCTGTACTGGCTCACCCGCACGGCCGGCTCGTCGATCCGCTTCTACTACGAGAACGCGCACGAGACCGCGCAGCCGGAGGGCCCGACGACGGTCCCGACGGCCCTGGCGATGTTCGCGGGCGACTTCCAGTCGATCCGGCGGTTCGCCGAGCGCGACCACGCGAACATCGTCAGCTGGAACAGCTACGACGTGACGTCGAGCAGCGGCGGCCCCCGCGACGCGGCGGGCCACTACGCGGCCCACGAGGCCCCGGACGTCCTGGTCGGCGACATCCGCCGGTTCTTCGCCGGCTTGACCGGCGGCTCGAACGGCGGCTCGGATGACGGCTCGACCGGCGGCTGGCCGATCCTGGCGGCGGCCCACGAAGCCCTGCGCGCGGCGATCGCGGGCGTGCAGGACTGGTCGGCCCCGACGCCGTGCTCGGAGTGGAACGTCACCCAGGTCCTCCAGCACGCAGCAGGCGACCAGCTCGGCTACGCGGCCGCGATCACGGGCACGGGCGGCCCGGACTTCAACCCGTTCGCCCCCTCGGGCTCGCTGACGGGCGAGCCGGCGGAGTTCCTGGAGCCGACGTTGGCCGCCGCGGCGGCGGCGTTCGCCACGGTGCCGGAGAACGCGACGGAGGTCCCGACGCCCCTGCCCCAGGGAGCCCTCCCGGCCCCGGTGGCAGCGGGAGCGGCAGCCTTGGACGCGGCGGTCCACGCATGGGACATCGCAACGGCGGCGGGCCGGCAATCCCCGCTGACGCCGGAGCTGGCCGAGCAGCTCATCCCGGTGGCCGAAGAACTGGCCGACCCCCTGCGCGGCTTCGCCTACGCCCCGGCCCTGGAGCCGGCCTCCAACGACGACGCGGTCGCGAAGCTGCTGCGCTACCTGGGCCGCAACCCCGAGTGGACCGCCTGAGAAAGAACCCGAGTACGCCGGGGAGCCGCGGTCGCGGTCCCCCGGCAAACTCGCACGCCCGCCCCCGGCGCACCCACCCTCAGCGCATCCACGCTCGACGCACCCGCGCCGGCCTCCTCACCGCACCCCGAGCTCCCCGGCTCCCGGCTCCCGGCTCCCGGCTCCCGGCTCCCGGCTCCCGGCTCCCGGCTCCCGGC
>NZ_JMQI01000001.1 GCF_000695625.1 Amycolatopsis rifamycinica | reverse complement strand
CCCGCCGGTTCAGCTCGGCGTAGGAGACCGGCTCGCCGCCGAGGACGGCCGCGACCGCGTCGGGGTGCGCGCGGACCCGCTCGGCGAACAGCTCCGGCAGCGTCCGGGCCGCCGGCTCGTCGCCGGTGGCCGCCCACTCCGCGAGCCGCCGGGTGTCGTCCGCGGTCAGCATGCCGACGGCGCCGAGCACGCGGTCGCCGTCGGCGGCCAGTTCGCGCAGCACCGTGAGCAGGTGCCCGGCCAGCCGCGACGCCGTCGCGGCGTCGAAGAGGGCCGGGTCGTAGCCCAGGTCGACCGTCAGCTCCCGGCCGGGCGAAGCGACGACCGTGAGCGGGAAGTTCGTCGTTTCCCGGGCCGACAGGTCGCGCACGGTCAGGCCGTGCCCGGCTTCCGCGCCGGTGATGGGGTAGTTCTCGAACACCACCAGGCTGTCGCACAGGGGCACCCCGCCCGGCAGGCCCGCCCAGCCCTGGATCCGCGCGAGCGGCACGTGCCCGTGGGCGCGGGCCTCGGCCTGCGCGGCCTGCAGGCCGGCGAGCCAGTCCGCCACCCGGGCGCCGCGGTCGACCGCGACCCGGACCGGCAGCGTGCTGATGAAGATGCCGGTGATGTCGTCGACGCCGGGCACCTCGGCCGGGCGGCCGGAGGCGGTGGCGCCGAACACGACGTCGGAGTGTCCGCTGTAGACCGAGAGCAGCACGGCCCAGGCGCCCTGCAGCACGACGTTGTGGGTGAGGCCGTGCCGCTTGACGAACGCGTCGAGCCGGCCGGTCGCGGTCTCGTCCAGGCGCACCGGCAGCCATTCGGCCGAGCAGGGGGCATGGCCGGGCGCCGCGGCCCGGTCCGCGGGCACCGGCGTCGGGCCCTCGACGCCGTCGAGCGCGTCACGCCAGAAGCGTTCGGCTTCGGCTTCGTCCTGGTCACCGAGCCAGGCGAGGTAGTCGCGGAACGGCGGCCGGGACGGCAGCCGCTGCCCGGCGTAGGCCGTGCAGACGTCGGACAGGACCTGGAAGACGCTCCAGCCGTCGAGCAGGACGTGGTGGAACGTCCACAGCACCTGGACTTCGGTGGCCGACACGCGGGCCAGCACCACCCGCGCCAGTGGGGCGGTCCCGAGGTCGAGACCCTGTTCCCGGTCTTCCGCCAGCAGCCGCCGCAGCTCTTCGGCCCGGCTCGGCCCGTCGAGGCCGGTCCAGTCGAGGAGCCGGACCGGCAGCTCCGCCGTGCGGTGCACGACCTGGACCGGCTCCTTCACCCCGGCCCAGACGAACGAGGTGCGCAGGACCGGCGTCCGGTCGACGACCTCCTGCCACGCGCGGGCGAGCCGGGCCGGGTCGGTGACGCCCTCGAGCACGAACGTCGCCTGCTCGAAGTACAGGCCCTGCGCGGTCTGCGACAGCCCGTGGAACACCATCCCGCCCTGCATCGGCGTCAGCGGGTAGACGTCCTCGACGGCCGTTCCGTCGCCGGCCAGCTCGTCCACGGCCGCCTGGTCGAGGACGGCCAGCGGGAAGTCCGACGGCGTGCGGCCCCCGGCCCCCGGCGTGGCGCAGTGCGCCAGGATCTCGCGCAGGGCGGCCAGCATCCGCTCGGCCAGGTCCCGCACCGTGCCGGGGTGGTGCAGGCCGGTGACGTGGGACCAGGTCAGTTCGAGAACGCCCCCTTCGACCCGCCCGACGACGTCGAGCGCGTGGGTGCGGGGCGCCGCCGGGTCGACGTCGGCGTCGAGGCCGCCGGCCCGGAAGACGCCGCCGCGGTCGCCGTCGAACCGGCCGAGGTAGTTGAAGCTGACCAGGGGGTCGATGACCGGCGCGGTGCCGGTCAGGTACCGCAGGGCGCCGTAGCCGACGCCGCGCCGCGGCACCGCCCGCACCTGCTCCTTCACCGACTTCAGCGCGTCGCCCCAGTCGTCCGGGACGTCCAGCGCGATCGGGAACATGCTGGTGAACCAGCCGACCGTGCGGGACAGGTCGACGTCGCCGAACAGCTCCTCCCGGCCGTGGCCCTCCAAGTCGACGACCGGGACCCGGCCGGTCCAGTCCCGCAGCACCCGGCCCAGCGCCGCCAGCAGCACGTCGTTGACCTGGGTGCGGTACACCTCGGGCACGTCCTGCAGCAGCGCCCGGGTCTCCCCGGCGGTGAGCCGGACGGTCACCTCGCCGCTGTCGGCGATGGTGGCCGGGCCCTCGCCGTCGGCGGGCAGCGGCGGCACGGGCGGCAGGCCGCGCCAGTGGTCCAGCTCGTCGTCGAACCCGCCGGCCTCGGCGTGCTCGGCCAGCCGGCGCGCCCAGGCCAGGTACGACGTCGTCTTCGGCTCGAGCTGCCCGCCGCGGTAGGCGGTTTCCAGGTCCTCCAGCAGGATCCGCCACGAGACGCCGTCGACGACGAGGTGGTGCGCGGCCAGCAGCAGCCGCCGCCCGTCCAGCACGGCGTGCAACAGCGGCCCGCGCTCCACGTCGAACTCGACGTCGTCGACCAGGAGCTCCACCGGGCGGACGGGTTCGCCGTGCTGGACCCCGCCGGAGAACCGCAGGCGCAGGCCGTCGTGGTAGGCCCAGACGGTCGCCAGCGCGCGGCGCAGCGCCGGTTCGTCGACGTCCTCGGCGAACTCCAGCACCACCCGCTGGTCGAACCGCTCGGGCTGGGTCTCGAAGTACCAGCGCTGGATCGGGGTGAGCGGTGCCTCGCCGGTCACCGGGCCCTGTTCGGCGCGCGGGCCGTCGCCGCCCCCGGCGTGGGCGGCCAGCGCGGCGAGCGTCGGGTGCCGGAAGACGTCGTGCGGCAACAGGACCAGCCCGGCGCGGCGGGCCCGCGACACGACCTGGATGCTGAGGATCGAATCCCCGCCGAGCTCGAAGAAGTTCGCTTCGGCGTCGACGTCCCCGACCCCGAGCACGTCCGCCCAGATCGCCGCGAGGTTCCGCTCGGCCTCGGTCGCCGGGGCGGTGCGGGTGCCGGCGCGGCCGAAGTCCGGGGCGGGCAGGGCGCGGCGGTCGAGCTTGCCGTTGACGTTCAACGGGAACCGCTCGAGCCGGACGAACGCGGCCGGGACCATGTAGTCCGGCAGGGTCTCGCGGAGGAACTCGGCCAGGCCGTCCGCCTCACCGGTGACGTAGGCGACCAGCCGCTTGACGCCGTGGTCCTCGCGCGCCACCACCGCGGCCTGCGTGACCCCGGGGTGCTCGGCCAGGGCGGCCTCGATCTCGCTCGGCTCGATCCGGAAGCCGCGCACCTTGACCTGCTCGTCGACCCGGCCGGTGAACTCCAGCTCACCGCGGGAGTTCCAGCGGACGAGGTCGCCGGTGCGGTACATCCGCTCCCCCGGCGGCCCGAAGGGCGCGGGCGGGAACCGGTCGGCGGTCAGGCCGGGGTCGCCGTGGTAGCCCCGCGCCAGGCCTTCCCCGGCGAGGTACAGCTCGCCGGGAGCCCCGGGCGGGACCGGGCGCAGGTCCGCGTCGAGGACGTAGGCCCGCATGTTGTCCAGGGGCTTCCCGATCGGCACGACGTCCGGGATCGCGTCCGGCAACGGCTGCACGGTCGCGAACGTGGTCGTTTCGGTCGGGCCGTAGACGTCGGCGACCAGGGTGTCCGGGCAGGCCGCCCGCACCCGGCGCAGCGCGGCGGCGGGCACCGCGTCACCCCCGGTCCAGACCTCCCGCACCCCCGCGAACACCTCCGGAGCTTCCTGCGCGACCAGCCGGAACAGACCGGTCGTCAGGAACGCGCCGGTCACGCCGTGCGTGGTGAGGACCCGGCCCAAGGTGTCGACGTCGAGGTCACCGGGCGGGGCCAGCACGACCGTGCCGCCGTTGAGCAACGGCACCCACAGCTCGTAGGTCGAGGCGTCGAACGCCTGCGGCGAATGCAGCAGCACCCGGTCGTGCGCGGCGAACCGGTGGTCGGCCGCCAGCGCGACGACGTCCCGCTGGCGCACGGCCACGCCCTTCGGCTTGCCCGTCGAACCGGACGTGTAGATCACGTACGCGAGGTTGTCCGGGTCCGCGGCCGGGAGCGGCACGTCCGCGTCCGGCCCGCCGGGGACGACGAGCGGGCCGTCGTGGAGCCGCTCACCGGCTTCGGCCCAGGTTTCGTCGGTGACGAGGATGGCGACACCGGCGAGGAGGGTCTTGAGCCGGGCCTCGGGCGCCCGGGTGTCCAGCGGCAGGTAGGCGGCCCCGGCCTGCACGATCGCGAGCTCCGCGACGACCAGCTCCGGTGCCCGCTCCATGAGCACGCCGACGAGCCGCTCGGGCCCGGCGCCGAGGGAGACCAGGTGCCGGGCGAGCCGGTCGGCCCGTGCGTTCAGCTCGGCGTAGGTCAGGTGGACGTCGTCCCCGGTCAGGGCGACCGCGTCCGGTGCCCGCCGGACCTGGGCGGCGAAGAGCTCGGCCAGGGTGCCCTCGGGCACCGGGTGGGCGGTGTCGTTCCAGGCGGTGAGCACCTGGTGGCGGTCGGCGTCGGTGAGCAGGTCGATGCCGTCGAGCGGCCGGTTCAGGTCCGCGGCGAAGGCGTCGAGGACGCCGGTGAGCTGCCGGGCGATCCGCTCGGCCGTCGCGGTGTCGAACAGGTCCGGGTCGTAGCCGACGTCGATGGTCAGCCGCTCCCCCGGCGAGGCGACGATGCTCAGCGGGTAGTTGGTGGTCTCGGCCGCGTCGACGTCCCGCAGCCGGAGGCCGTGCGCGCCGGCCGAGCCGACCGGGTAGTTCTCGAACACGACGATGCTGTCGAAGAGGCTGCCGGAGGAGCCGCTCCAGGCCTGCAGCTTCGTCAGCGGCAGGTGCCCGAACCGGCGGGCCTCCACCTGCCGGGCCTGCAGCGCGGCCAGCCAGTCCGCCACGCCCGCCCCGGCCGCGGTGACCCGCACCGGCAGCGTGTTGATGAAGATGCCGGTGACGTCGTCGGCGCCGGGCAGGTCGACCGGCCGCCCGGACACGGTGGTGCCGAAGCAAACGTCGCGTTCCCCGCCGAGGCGCGAGAGCAGCAGCGCCCACGCCCCCTGCAGGACCGTGTTCATCGTGAGCCCGGCGGCCCGGGCCGCGTCCCGCAGCCGCGCGGAGTTCTCCACCGGCACCCGCAGCCACTGCGCCGAGCGGCTGGTGTGGGCCTGGGCGGGTGCGCGGTCGAAGGGCAGCCGGGCCGGGGCGGTCAGGTCGCCGAGCTCGCGCCGCCAGTGCTGTTCGGCTTCGGCGTCGTCCTGCCGGGCCAGCCAGGCGACGTAGTCGCGGAAGGGCGGGCGCTGCGGGAGCTCGCTGCCGGAGTAGGCGGCGAAGACGTCGGACAGCACGCCGAAGACGCTCCAGCCGTCGAGCAGGACGTGGTGGAACGTCCACAGCACGCGGACTTCGGTGTCCGACAGCCGCGCCAGGACCAGCCGGAGCAGCGGCGACCCGGTGAGGTCGAGCCCCTCGGCGCGGTCGGCGCCGACGATGTCCTGCCAGGCCTTCTCCTGGTCCTCCGCGGAGTGGTTCCGCCAGTCGTGGTGCACGACCGGGACGGTGACCTCCCGCTGGACGACCTGGACCGGTTCGGGCACGCCCTCCCAGACGATCCGGGTGCGCAGCACCGGCGTCCGGTCGACGACCCGCTGCCACGCCCGCGCCAGGGCGAGCGGGTCTTCGGCCCCTTCGAGGACGAAGGCGACCTGCTGGAAGTAGACGCGTTCCTCGCGCTGGGACAGGGCGTGGAACACCATGCCGGCCTGCATCGGCGTGAGCGGGTAGACGTCCTCGACGTCCCGGCCGTCGCCGGCCAGCTCGTCCACCTGCGCCTGGTCCAGTGCGGCCAGCGGGAAGTCGGACGGCGTCCGGCCGCCCGCCCCCGGCTCCGCGCAGTGCCGGACGATCGCCCGCAGGGCGGCCAGCATCGCCGTGGCCAGATCGTCCACAGTGGACCGCCGGTGCACGCCTTCGGCGTAGTACCAGGTGAGTTCCAGCTCGCCGCCTTCGACGCGGCCGACGACGTCGAGCAGGTGCGCCCGCGCCGAGCGGGGGCTCTCGTCGGACTCGATGCGGCCGGCCCCGAACTGTCCCAGGTAGTTGAAGCTCACCTGCGGATCGATGGCCGGCGCCGTGCCGGTCAGGTGCCGCAGGGCGCCGTAGCCGAGGCCGCGCCGCGGGATCGCCCGCAGCTGCTCCTTGACCGACTTCAGCGCCGTGCCCCAGTCGTCCGGGACGTCCAGGGCCACCGGGAACATGGTGGTGAACCAGCCGACCGTGCGGGACAGGTCGACGTCGCCGAACAGGTCCTCGCGGCCGTGGCCTTCCAGGTCGACGACCGGCGTCTGCCCGGTCCAGTCCCGCAGCACCCGGCCGAGCGCGGTCAGCAGGACGTCGTTGACCTGCGTCCGGTAGACGGCGGGCACCTCGCGCAGCAGGGCGTCGGTCTCCGCCGCCGGGAGGCGGACGGTAACCTCGCGCATCGACGCGACGGTGGCGTCGCCCTCGCCGTCGAGCGGCAGCCCGGTCCGCGCGGGCAGGCGGCGCCAGTGGTCCAGTTCGTCGTCGAAGCCGCCGTTTCCGGCGTGTTCGGCGAGCCGGGTCGCCCACTCCTGGAACGACGTCGTCCGCGGCCCGAGGTCGATCGGCTCGCCGCGGCGCGCCTGGTCGTAGGCGCGCTCGAAGTCCTCGATGAGCACGCGCCACGACACGCCGTCGACCACGAGGTGGTGCACGGCCAGCTTCACGTCGCGTTCGGAGACGTCGAGGCGCACCAGCGGGGTTTCCGCGCCGACCGGCCCGTTCTCCTGGCGCCACGTGCCGCCGTCGCCGGAGCTGAACCGCATCCGCAGCGCGTCGTGGTGGGCCAGCAGCGCGTCGACGGCCTTCCGCGCCGCGGCCGGGTCGATCTCGTCCGGTCCGAGGTGGACGAACTGGTGGAAGTGGCCGGGGTCGGCGGTCTGGGTCGCGAAGAACCAGCGCTGGATCGGGGTGAGCGGCACCGGGCCGCTGACCGGGCCGCGCTCGGCGGTCTCCCCGGCCGTACCCGCCGCCGCGGCGAGCGCGGCCGGGGTGCGGTGGGTGAACAGGTCGCCGGGTGAGAGGTGTAGCCCGGCCCGCCGGGCGCGGGAGACCACCTGGATGCTGAGGATGGAGTCGCCGCCGAGCTCGAAGAAGTCGTCGGTCGCGCCGACGCGCTCGACGCCCAGCACCTCGGCCCAGATCGCGGTGACCACGCGTTCGCGGTCGGTGCGCGGCGGCACGTGGTCGCGGACGCCGAACTCGGGCGCGGGCAGCGCCTGCCGGTCGAGCTTGCCGTTGACGTTGACCGGGAACTTCTCGAGCCGCACGAACGCGGCCGGGACCATGTAGTCCGGCAGGGTCCGGCCCAGGAACTCGGCCAACCCGCGGGTTTCGCCGACGACGTAGGCGACCAGGCGCTTCACCCCGCCGTCCGCGCGGGCCAGCACGGCCGCCTGCTCGACGTCCGGGTGCTCGCCCAGCGCGGCCTCGATCTCGCTCGGCTCGACCCGGAAACCGCGGATCTTGACCTGCTCGTCGACCCGGCCGACGAACTCCAAGGCGCCGTTGGCGGTCCAGCGCACCAGGTCGCCGGTGCGGTACATCCGCTCCCCCGGCGGCCCGAACGGATCGGCGACGAACCGCTCGGCGGTGAGGCCGGGCCGGCCCAGGTAACCGCGGGCCAGTCCTTCGCCGGCGATGTGCAGCTCGCCGGGCGCGCCCGGCGGAACGAGCCGCAGGTCGTCGTCGAGGACGTAGACGCGGACGTTGTCCAGCGGCGCCCCAATCGGCACGACGTCGGGGATCGCGCCGGGCAGCGGGTGCACGGTCGCGAAGGTGGTGGTTTCGGTGGGGCCGTAGACGTCGGCGACCAGGGTGTCCGGGCAGGCCGCCTGGACCCGGCGCAGGGCCGCGGCGGGCACGGCGTCGCCGCCGGTCCAGACCTCCCGCACACCGGCGAACACCTCCGGGGCCTCCTGCGCGACCAGCCGGAAGAGGCCGGTGGTGAGGAACGCGCCGGTCACCCCGTGCGTGGTGAGGACCCGGCCGAGGGTGTGGACGTCGAGGTCGCCGGGCGGGGCCAGCACGACCGTGCCGCCGTTGAGCAGCGGCACCCACAGTTCGTAGGTCGAGGCGTCGAAGGCCTGCTGGGAGTGCAGCAGCACCCGGTCGTGCGGGGCGAACCGGTGGTCGGCCGCCAGCGCGACGACGTCACGGTGCCGCGCGGCCACGCCCTTCGGCTTGCCCGTCGAACCGGACGTGTAGATGACGTAGGCCAGCTGGTCGGGGTGGGTCACCACGGCCGGCGGGGTGTCCGGGGCGTCGCCGGCGTCGGTGACGATGACGCCGTCGTGGACGTCTTCGGCGGTCGCCAGCCAGTGCTCGTCGGCGACCAGGACCTCGGCTCCCGCCTCGCTCAGCAGCAGCCGCATCCGGTCGGCGGGCGCGCGCAGGTCCAGCGGCAGGTAAGCGCCGCCGGCCTTGATGATGGCCAGCTCGGCGACGACGAGCGCGGGCGAGCGGTCCATCAGGACGGCCACCCGGTCCTCGGGCCGGACGCCGAGGTCACGCAGCCGGTGGGCCAGGCGGTTGGCCCGGACGTCCAGCTCGCCGTAGGTGACGGACTCGTCGTCGGTCACCAGGGCGACGGCGCCGGGAGCGCGCCGGACCTGGGCCTCGAACAGCTCGGCCACCGTCCCGCGCGGCAGCGGGTGCGCGGTGTCGTTGCGCTCTTCGAGCAGCAGCCGCGTCTCCGCTTCCGACAGCATCGGCACGTGCGTCACCGGCTCGTGCGGCGCCGCCGCGAACCCGCGCACGAGCGCTTCCAGGTGCGCCGCGAGCCGGGCGGCGAGCGCCGGGGCGATCAGCTCCGGGTCGTGGTTGAGCACCAGCGACAGCCGGCGGCCCGGGTAGGCGACGACGCCGAGCGGGTAGTTGGTGCGTTCCTCCGCGCGGACGTCCCGCAGGCCGGCGACCTCGCCGACCGGGTAGTTCTCGAAGACGACGATGCTCTCGAAGAGGCTGCCGCCGCCGCTCCACGCCTGCAGCCGGGTCAGCCCGACGTGCCCGAACCGGCGGGACTCCGCCTGGGCCGCCTGGAGCTCGCGCAGCCACTCGGCCACGCCGCGTTCGCGGTCGAGCCGCACCCGCACCGGCAGGGTGTTGATGAACAGCCCGGCGATGTCGTCCGCGCCCGGCAGCTCGGCCGGGCGGCCGGACACCGTCGCGCCGAAGCACACCTCGCGTTCACCGCTGTAGCGCGAAAGCAGCGCCGCCCACGCGCCCTGCACGACGGTGTTGACCGTCAGCCGGTGCCGCCGCGCGAACGCGTAGACCGCGGCCGAGGCGTCGTCGTCCAGCTCGACCGGGATCCGGCCGGTGGAGCTGGCCGTGTGCGTGCGGGTGGTGGCGCGGTCGCCGGGCAGCGGGGTCGGCGTCACGCCGGCGAGCTCGGCACGCCAGTGGGCTTCGGCGAGGCTGTCGTCCTGCCCGGCGAGCCAGGCGGCGTAGTCGCGGAACGGGCGACGGGACCGGGGTTCTTCGCCGCGCAGCTCCGCGAGGACGTCGGAGAGGACCCCGAAGACGCTCCAGCCGTCGAGCAGCACGTGGTGGAACGTCCAGATCACCCGCACCGAGGTGGCCGACTCGCGGGCCACGACCAGCCGCATGAGCGGCGACCGGCCCAGGTCGAGTCCTTCGGCGAGGTCGGCGTCCAGCGCCTGCCGCAACGCCTCGTCCGCGTCCACAGCAGACCAGTCCGGATAGGACACCGGTACCTCGACGTTCCGCCGGACGACCTGGAGCGGCTGCGGTACCCCCTCCCAGACGATCCGGCTGCGCAGCACCGGCGTCCGGTCGACCACCCGCTGCCACGCCGCACCGAGCCGGCGCGGGTCGGGCACGTCGTCGAGGGCGAAGGAGATCTGCTCGAAGTAGACGCGGTCACCGGGCTGGGCGAGGCCGTGGAACACCATGCCGGCCTGCATCGGCGTGAGCGGGTAGACGTCCTCGACGTCCCGGCCGTCACCGGCCAGCCGGTCCACCGTGGATTGGTCGAGCGCCGCCAGCGGGAAGTCCGACGGCGTGCGGCCGCCCGCGCCGGGTTCGGCGCAGTGCCGGACGATCCCGCGCAGCGCGGCCAGCATCCCGGCCGCCAGCGCGGCCACGGTGGCTTCCTCGTGGACGCCTTCGGCGTAGTGCCAGGCGAACTCGAGCTCGTCCCCGTCGACCCGGCCGACGACTTCCAGCAGGTGCGGGCGGGCGTCGGCGGGGTCGGCGTCCAGCGTCAGCTCGCCGTCCAGGCCCGCGTACAGCTCGCCGGGCAGGTCGAACTGCCCGAGGTAGTTGAAGCTGACCTGCGGTTCGATGACCGGTGCCGTGCCGGTCAGGTACCGCAGGGCGCCGTAGCCGACGCCCTTCCGGGGCACCGACCGCAGCTGCTCCTTGACCGACTTCAGGGCCGTGCCCCAGTCGTCCGGGACGTCCAGCGCGACCGGGAACATGCTGGTGAACCAGCCGACCGTCCGGGACAGGTCGATGTCGTCGAAGATCTCTTCGCGGCCGTGGCCTTCGAGGTCGACGACCGGGACCTGCCCGGTCCAGTCCCGCAGCACCCGCCCGAGCGCGGTCAGCAGCACGTCGTTGACCTGGGTGCGGTAGACGTCCGGGACCTGCCGCAGCAGCGCCCGCGTCTCCGCGGCGGAGAGCCGGACGGTGACCGCGCGGGCCTGCCCGGCGGTGTTCGGCCCGTCGCCGTCCACCGGGATGGGCGCGGCGGCGGGAAGTCCGCGCCAGTGGGCCAGCTCGGCGTCGAAGCCGCCGGCTTGCGCGTGCGCGGCCAGGCGGGCCGCCCAGTCCTGGAACGACGTCGTCCGCGGGCCGAGGTCGACCGGCTCGCCGCGGACCACCTGCCGGTAAGCCCGGTCGAGGTCGTCCAGGAGCACCCGCCACGACACGCCGTCGACGACCAGGTGGTGCGCGGACAGGTGCAGCACCCGGCGCCCGGGCGGCCCGGACAGCGACCAGCGCAGCCGCGACGGCCCGGCGCCGACGGGCGCGTTGTGCTGCCGCCACTCGTCGCCGTCCCGGGTGAACCGCATCCGCAGCGCGTCGTGGTGCTCGGCCAGCGCGGCCATTGCCGTGGTCAGCGCGATTTCGCCGGCGTCCTCGGCGAGGACGACCGCGATGGCCTGGTCGAAGTGTTCCGGCGTCCGGGACGTCTCGAAGAACCAGCGCTGGATCGGGGTGAGGACGACGTCGCCGGACACCGGGCCGCGCGCCGGGGCCGCCCCGGCCTCGGCGACGGCCGGGGCGAGCGCGGCGATCGTCTGGTGCCGGAACAGGTCGGCGGTGGTCACGGCGAGGCCGGCGCGCCGCGCCCGGGCGCTGACCTGGATGCTCAGGATCGAGTCCCCGCCGAGCGCGAAGAAGTTGTCCTCGACGCCGACGCGGTCGACGCCCAGCACGTCGGCCCAGATTCCCGCGAGCACGGCTTCCCGCTCGGTGCGGGGCGCGACCGAGTCGGTGCCCTCGAACCGCGGTTCGGGCAGTGCCCGGCGGTCGACCTTCCCGTTGGGGCTGAGCGGAAGCGCCGTCAGCTCGACGATCGCCGACGGGACCAGGTAGTCCGGCAGCGTGCGGCCGAGCGCCCGGCGGAGGGCGCCGGTGTCCACAGTGGCCTGTCCGGCCGGGACGACGTAGGCGACCAGCCGCTTGCGGCCGCCGGTGGCCCGGACGGCCACGACGGCCTGCGCCACCACCGGCTCGGCGGCCAGCGCACGTTCGACCTCGGCAGGCTCGACGCGGAACCCGCGGATCTTGACCTGGTCGTCGGCGCGCCCGGCGAACTCGAGCGTCCCGTCGGTGCGCCACCGGCCGCGGTCGCCGGTGCGGTACATCCGCTCCCCCGGCGCGCCGAACGGGCAGGCGACGAACCGGTCGGCGGTCGCGCCGGGCCGGCCGAAGTAGCCGCGGGCGAGCCCGGCTCCGGCGATGCAGACTTCGCCGAGCGCGCCCGGCGGGACCGGGCGCAGCCGGTCGTCGAGGAGGTATGTCCGCATCCCGGTCAGCGGCGTGCCGATCGGGACGATGTCGGGGACGGCGTCCGCCGAGGCCATCCGGAAGGACGTCGCGAACGTCGTGGTTTCGGTCGGGCCGTAGCCGTCGACCACCGCGAGCCCGGGGCAGCCGCCGAGCACCCGGCGCACCGCTTCCGGCGGGACGACGTCGCCGCCGGTCCAGACCTCGCGCAGGCCCGCGAAGCAGTCCGGCGACTCCTCGGCGAAGAGCCGGAAGAGGCCCGCGGTCAGCCACATCGCGGTGACGCCGTGCGCCGCGGTCAGCGTCCGGACGGCGTCGGCGTCCAGGTCGCCGGGCGGGGCGACGACCACGGTGCCGCCGTTCAGCAGCGGCACCCACAGCTCGTACGTCGAGGCGTCGAAGGCCAGCGGCGAATGCAGCAGCACGCGCTCGTGGGCGCCGCCGGCGAACCGCGGGTCGGCGGCGAGCGCCGTCACGTCGGCGTGCCGGACGGCCACGCCCTTCGGCACCCCGGTGGACCCCGAGGTGTACTCGACGTAGGCCAGCCGCTCCGGCGCCAAAGCGGCACTTTCACGTGAAAGTGCCGCCTCCGGGTCGGCACTTTCACGTGAAAGTGCCGGGTCGGGCACGAGCAGGGTCTGTCCGGTGTGGACGGTGACGGCGGTGTCGTGCCACCGGTCGTCGGTGAGCAGCACGGACGTCCCGTCGAGCAGCAGGCGCAGGCGGTCGGCGGGAGCGCGCAGGTCCAGCGGCAGGTAGGCGGCGCCGGCCTTGAGGATCGCCAGCACGGCCACGACCAGGTCGGCCGAGCGGTCCAGCAGCACGCCGACCCGGTCCTCGGGCCGGACACCCAGCCGGATGAGGCGGTGCGCGAGCCGGTCGGCGCGGGCGCGCAGCTCGCCGTAGGTCAGCCGGACGTCACCGCACCGCACCGCCGTCGCGTCGGGAGTCCGCGTGGCCCAGCGGTCGAACAGGTCCGGGACGGTCCCGGCGGGCACGGTGGCCGGGGCCGCCGACAGCGCCCGGCGGTCGTCGTCGGTGAGCAGCGGGAGGTCGACCACCGGCCGCGCGGGATCGGCGGCGATCCCGGTCAGCAGCACCTCCAGGCTGTCCGTCAGGCGTTCGACGGTGGCCGCGTCGAACAGCGCGGTGGCGTACTCGACGGTGACCCGCAGGCCGTCGGCCAGCGGCCAGAACTCGACCACCAGGTCGAACCGGGCCGACGGACGCGGCAGCTGGTGCTCGGTCACCCGCAGGCCGGCCACCTCGCGGGGGCGGACCAGCGGGCTCTGCAGGACGACGACGGCCTGCACCAGCGGCGTCCGCGACGGATCGCGCTCGGGCTGGACCTCTTCGACCACGCGGTCGAACGGGACGTCGCCGTGCGCGAACGCGGCCAGCACGGTTTCCCGGAATCCGGCCAGGAACCCGGTGAATGGCCGGTCACCGTCCACTTGCGACCGCAGGACCAGGGTGTTGACGAAGAAGCCGGTGAGCGCTTCGAGCTCGGCCCGGTCGCGACCGGCGACGGCCGTGCCGACGGCGACGTCGCGCTGGCCGCTGTAGGCCGCCAGCAGCACCTGCACGGCCGCGGTCAAGGTCATGAACAGCGTCGCGCCGTGCGGGCGGCCGGCCTCGGCCAGGCGGCGCACGAGACCGCCGGGCAGGTCGTGCCGGTGCACCGCGCCTTCGGTGCCGCGCTGCGGCGGGCGCGGGCGGTCGGTGGGCAGCCCGAGCGGCGTGATCCCGTCGAGGGCCGCGCGCCAGTACGCGAGCTGGTCGTCCTCTTCGGACTTGAGCCGCCAGAGGGTGTAGTCGCGGTAGCCCATCGGCAGCGGCGGCAGGGTCTTCCCGGCGTAGAGGTCCAGCAGCTCGCCGGTCAGGATCCCGATCGACCGGCCGTCGGTGACGATGTGGTGCTGGCACAGCACGAGCAGGTGTTCGCCGGGTCCCTGCCGGAACAGCACGGCCCGGGTCAGCGGGCCGGTCCGCAGGTCGAACGGCGTGCTCAGCTCGGCCTTCAGCACGTCGTCGTCGGCGGGGGAATCCGCGATGCGCAGCGGAATCCCGCCGGTCGGCGCGATCCGCTGGACCCCTTCACCGTCGACCGAGTCGAACGTCGTCCGCAGTGACTCGTGGCGCGCGCAGAGGGCGGCCAGCGCGCCGCGCAGGGTGTCGACGTCCAGCGGGCCGGACAGCCGGAGCCCGACGCCGGTGTTGTACTCGGCGCTGCCGCCGGTGAGCTCGTCGAGGAACCACAGCCGCCGCTGGGCAGGCGACAGCGGGAGCGTGTCCGACGGCGGGGCGGCCGGGATCGCGGTCTCTTCCCCGCGGGGCGCGTCGTCGACCTGCCGGGCCAGTGCGGCGACGCTCGGGGCGTCGAACAGCGTCCGGGCCGACAGGTGCGCGCCGAACGTGCGGCGCAGCCGCGACAGCGCTTGCACGGCGAGGATCGAGTCGCCGCCGAGGGCGAAGAAGTCTTCGTCGGCGCCGATGCGCTCCACGCCGAGCACGTCCGCCAGGACCCGCGCCACCGCGCGCTCGGTGTCCGTGCGGGGCTCGGCGCTCTCGGAGCCGGCCTCGGCGGGCGGCGCCGGCAGCGCGCGGCGATCGACCTTTCCGTTGGCGCTCAACGGAAGCACGGCCAGCTCGACGAACGCGGACGGCACCATGTAGTCCGGCAGCGCCGCGGCGGCGACCGCGGCCAGGTCACCCGTCTCGGCCCCGGGCACGGGGACGACGTAAGCGACCAGCCGTTTGACGCCCGGCCGGTTCTCCCGCGCGACGACCACGGCCTGCGCGACCCCGGGGTGCGCGGTGAGCACCGTCTCGATCTCGCCCAGCTCGACGCGGAAGCCGCGGAGCTTGACCTGCTCGTCGGCCCGGCCGAGGAACTCCAGCTCGCCCTCGGCGGTCCAGCGCACCAGGTCGCCGGTGCGGTACATCCGCTCGCCGGGCGCGCCGGCCGGGTCGGCCACGAACTTCTCCGCGGTGGCGCCGGGACGGCCCCAGTAGCCCCGCGCGAGCCCGGCGCCGGCCAGGTGCAGCTCGCCGGGCTCCCCCGGCGGGACCGGGTTCAGCTCGTCGTCCAGGACCTGCGCGCGGACACCGTCGAGCGGGCGGCCGATGGGCACCGCGTCCGGGACGTGATCCGCCGAAGGCATCGCGTGGGACGTGGCGAACGTGGTGGTCTCGGTCGGGCCGTAACCGTCGACCACGGTGAGCCCGGGACAGGCCCGCAGCACCCGCCGCACGGCCCCGGCCGGGACGACGTCACCGCCGGTCCAGACCTCCCGCACGCCCCGGAAGCAGTCGGGTGCCTCCTGCGCGACCACCCGGAACAGGCCCGCGGTCAGCCAGAGCGCGGTGACGCCGTGGCGGGCGAGGACACCGCGCAGCGTCTCGACGTCCAGGTCGCCGGGCGGCGCGACGACCACCGTGCCGCCGGACAGCAGCGGCACCCACATCTCGTACGTCGAGGCGTCGAACGCGACCGGCGAGTGCAGCAGGGCGCGGCGGTGGGCCTCCCCCGCGAACCGGCGGTCGGCCGCGAGGGCCGCCACGTCGCGGTGGCGCACCGCGACGCCCTTGGGCGTCCCCGTGGAGCCCGAGGTGTGCATCAGGTAAGCGAGCTGGTCGGCGGCCACCCGCGGGAGCGGGACGTCCGCCCCCGGCAGTGCCTGCCCGGCGACCACGACGGGTCCGCTGTGGACCTCGGCGGCGCCTGCCGGGTCGTCGGTCACCAGCACCGAGACCCCGGCGGTGGCCAGCAGCAGCCGCAGCCTGCCGGCCGGCGCCCGCCGGTCGAGCGGCACGTAGACGGCCCCGGCGGTGACGATGGCCAGCTCGGCCACGACCAGCTCGGCCGAGCGCTCCACCAGCACCCCGACCCGATCCTCGGCGCGCACCCCCAGCCGGACCAGGTGGGCCGCGAGCCGCTCGGCCCGCTCGGCGAGTTCGGCGTAGGTGAGCCGCGGACCGGCGCCGTCCACGGCGACCGCGTCCGGGACCTCGCGCACCCGCGCGGCGAACAGCTCCGGCAGGGAGCCGGTTCTTTCCGACGCCGGCGCCTCGGCCGGCGTGTCTTGCACGGTCATCGTCTCTTCGCACCTTTCGGGCACAACAGGGGACCCACCGGCGCGGGTGGGCGGGGATGGGGTGGCGGCGGGCTCAGCGGCGCCGCGCGAGGCGGCCGCCGATTTCGACCGCGGTGGCCGCACCGGGCGTGCCGCGGAACCGGCCGCAGGGCGCGGCGCGGCCGGTGGCCGGGTCGCGCACGGTGAAGGTGGCGTCGTCGTACCGCGTGAGCTCGGGGAAGACCTCGCCGTCGACGACGAGGCACGCACCGCGGCCGTCGGGCCGGATGGTGTAGTCGACGGCGCCGTTGCGGTAGGTGCCGAAGTCACCGGACGGCATCGGGACCGAGCGGGCGCCGGGCTCGCGGAAGCGCTGGTGCGGCAGCGTGAGCCCCAGGTCGCGCAGCTCGTCGGCCACGGCGCGCCACAGCTCGGCGCCCCCGACGCCGTTCGCCGTGAACGCCACCACGCACTCGCCGGCCTGGTCGATCCGCAGGTGACAGGACGTCCCGTCGGCCGTCCCGTCGTGGCCGAGCCAGTCGTCGTGCTCGTCGCCGAAGTGGGCGAGGCCGAGGCCCCAGCCGTCGGCCAGGCCGTACGGCTCGGCGAGCGGGACGCGCCGGTGCATGTCGGCCGCCGTCACCACGTCGAGGAGCCCCGGCTTGCCCAGGTGGACCCGGCCCAGCTCGACCAGGTCGGCGGCGCTCAGCGCGAGGGCGCCGGCGGGCTCGAGCATCGGCGGCAGGACCTGCTCGACCGGGCGGCCGCTGTGCGAGTGCCCGGTGACGGCCGCGGCGTCCCCGACGTACACCGGCTCGATCTCCAGCGGGCGCAGGAGGATCGCCTCGACCGCTTCGCGCCAGGTCATCCCGGTGACCGCTTCGATCAGCAGACCGACCAGCGCGTAGCCGACGTTCGAGTAGGAGAAGGACGTGCCCGGCGGGCAGACCGGCTCGGCGTCCCGGACCTGACGCAGGCACGACCCGGTGACATCGGCCGGGTCGGACGGGAGGCCGCTGGTGTGGCTGAGCAGCCGCCGCGCGGTGAGCTGGTCGGAGAGGCCGGGGACCCCGAGCACCTCGCCGGCGGGTTCGTCGAGGTCGAGGTCGTCGTCGGCGGCGAGCGCCAGCACCACCGTCGCGGTGGCCACCTTGGTGATCGAGCCGATCGGCACCGGGCCGGTGGCGCGCATCGGCCACGGCCGGTCCGCGTGCTCGACTCCGGTCTGGACCATGATCTTTTCGCCCCGGTGCAGCACGGCCAGCTGTGCTCCCGGCACCCGGTGCCTGCGGGTGAGGCACGTCAACACCGAGTGAAGCCGCTCCGGCGTCACCGGGCGACGTCTGACGCCCTCGCGCCCCTCTCTCAGAGACTGCATGACCGATCCTCCGAATTCAAAACGATCCGCCCCCGCGAATTTCCCGTATCCCCGTCGCACTCCGTGGAGCCACCACATCCACGAACGCGTAGCCGGCCCACCGACTGGAATCAGTACACTGCCTCGCCACGTAGATCGTCAGTACCGCCAAATGCGGGAATTCACCGAACCGCGATTCTACCCTCGGTACTACCCACCGTGACAAGATTGACGGCAATTTTCCAAATATCAGCTCCGGCCTAATCGCCGGCCCCCCATGACAATGCTCCACCGAAACAGTGAGCCCTTATCGAAGGCATGACGAGCCCTCGCCGACCCCTGGCCTTGCCTTGGTCGCGAGAACTCCGCCAGTCGGCGTGGACACGGCGGCGGAGTTCGGTTTCCCACACCGGATGCCGGTTAAACGACAAATCATCGAGAAAATTTTCCACCAGTTCCGGCCGCCGGAGCGACAGATCATCATTCCGGTGATCGAAAGGTCCGCCATGCTGGGCGAACAACGCATTCGATCTTGCCCCGACCCTCCCGACGGCTGGTTTCCGGTTGTCGTGCACCACCAGCCGAGGAGGACGAGTCGCCACGAACACACGATTGGCCTGTAACGAAACAAGTGGACAGTTTTCGTGGACCAAATCGCCCTTATCAGACCGAACAGGGTCCACCGGGCGGCCGCGCCGGCGGGTGACGGCGGCGTGCGCGCGGCCTCCGCCGACCGAACCGCGCTCGCCCTTCGGAGAGGAGAGGAACCGAGTGCGACCTGTCGCACCGGCGGGCCCGCACCGGAACGTATCCGGCGGATAGTCACGGGTGCCGTCGGGGAAAGGCCCCGCGAGCGTGGCAGAGGATTCCACCACAGGCACGTCCAGTGTTGCCGACATTCGTTTCACCTCCTCACCGTCCGGGGCGTTCGCGCCGTGCCCGGCACACGCAGGGCCCGCGATCCAGCGAGCCGGCGCGTCGCCCTCGGGCAACAGCTCGGCGAGCCACCCGGTGTCCGGCGAACACCTCGGCGAGCCGGTCGCCCGAGCCGGACATGGCAAGGAGGTACGCCGGCTGGTCGACGCGCAGCGGGCGTATCCCCTCCGCGTCGGCCTGGGCCCCGAACAACCCGGCGACGGTACGCGCGAGTACCGATCTGTCGTCGTCAGCGGCCGGAACCGAGACGTCGTAACGCGGCATTGCCCACCTTTCGAGCACGGGGTGAGGTCGGTTCAGGACCGTCCGGCGCGGGGAGAGAACGCGCCAAGGAGGTCTGCGACCAGGGAATTCGCGAGGAGCAGGGGCCGGATCCGGGCATTGCCCCGGCCGGCTTTTTGCCACTCGTTCAACAAATCGGCCCGGCGTGCCACCCACCAGGCGAACCCGCGAGAACGAGCGCGAGACACATCGATCCTTTCCACCGTGACAGCCGCGCGACGGTGCCCGGAAACAGTTCCGATATCGGCGGCACCCCCGCCGTGCCGATCGGGCACCGGCGACCACCGAACGCACACGACAGCCAGTGTTCTTGTGCGACAGGTCAGTCATCCGGCGGTCGAGACGCCCCCAAGACCAGCCGGATTGGCATCACGCTACCCAGTGAACGCCTTGCTCGTACCGCCGAACGGAGCATTGGCGGAAATTGCCGGAAACCGCCGCTGTTTACCCGGACAGCGAGTAGTAAGGCGTTGGTTTTTGTTCACTCTTCTGCCGGAAAATGTTACCTCGATTGGCAGGTTTGATTCTCCGGCAACCCGCTCACCAGCGAGAACGCCGCGCCCCCGGTGACGACAGAGCCCGGCAAGCGGGGGACGGCGGAAACCGAGCGACTATCGAGAGTTGTGCTTCAGCTTACGGCGCATCACCCGATTGGCGGGTAACACGGAGGCGACGGCCACATCGGTGAAATCATCGATTGATGAGGAAGCCTCCGCAGTCCCGCCAAGCGGGCAAAGTTGACACGGGAATGCTACGGCCTCCGATTGCCCGGCGGTTGAACAGTGTTCAGCGCGCGGCCCGGTGAAGCCCGGCCGTGCGCCCGCGCCGGAACGGCCGAGGTGTTGCGGGCGGGTGCCCGAGCAGATCGGAGCGCGAGGGGCGCCGGCCGCGCCGAGACGGGCGGCCCCGGCGATGGCCGCCGGCGCGATGGAGGCTGCCGGGATCACGCCGACGAGACCCGGCGGCACCTCACTCGGAGCCAATGCCGGCACGGCAGCTCGGCGCGCCGATGGGTGCGCGGCTACCGCGGGCCGCCTCGAGTCGCCGCCAGTCTCCGCGGGTCTCTCAGAACCCCGCGAGCCCCCGCGAGCCGCCGATCCCCCCACCCAAGCCGCGGCGGGAGTCACCCACCTGGCGGCACACCGACCTCCGGGACCGATCTTCCCCGCGGCCGCAACCCCGCCGAACCGCGGCGGCCGCCCACTCCCCGCATTCACCCGGCCCGGGCCGTCACCCTACGCAACATTCCGGGAACACGTCCGGCCCCCAATCGGAAACGGCCGAGCACCGCACTCGCCGTCACCACACCGCCTCGAGCACACCTGTCCCGATAGGACGTCCACAATAGACCCGAAGCCACCCATGCCAGTGCTCCACACGTCCTCACCGGCGGTACGCGCCGCCCCACGCACGGCCGGAGTCGTTCTTCACCCATTGAGGCGATGGTGGCCTGCTTCCTGCTCCGATCGGGCAATTACGCCGAACGGACCCGCCCCGTTTACTGGCGAGTTGAATTCCCTTTCGGGCCGGTTGTGGATACACTTCGCGGCGAACGCTGCGCATTGTGCAGTTCGCGTTCTCGAGCGCACATCCACCGGAGGAGCACCCAAGTGGCCCAGAAAGTCTCCGTCGAGATCCTCGACGACATCGACGGCAGCACCGCCGCCCAGACCGTCCAGTTCAGCCTCGACGGCGTCACCTTCGAAATCGACCTTTCGGATCGGAACGCGACCGCCCTGCGCGACGAACTGGCACGCTACATCGGCGCCGCCCGGCGCGTCGGCGGGCGCAAGGCGCGCGTGGCGGGCGGGCCGTCGACCACTGCCTCCGATCGCGAGCGCAACCAGCGGATCCGGGCCTGGGCGAACGCGAACGGCTTCGACGTCTCCGAGCGGGGGCGCCTCTCCTCCGAGGTGGTCGCCGCCTTCGAGCGGGCACACGGCGGCGACACGGAATCGTCCGCTCCGGCGCCGCGCAAACGCGCTCCGCGCAGGAAAGCGGCCGCCTGACTCCCGAATACCGAACGGCTGAGGCCGGCGGTAAAGAACAAGACTGTTTCTCCGCCGAATCGTCGTGCCCCTCGATGTCACCGATCACCGGATGACGAGGAGAGCTCAGGCGTACCCGACAGGAACGAAACCGAACGCGAACTCGACGTCGAACAGCAATACCTGACCACCCGGTGTGCCGAAGCGGACGCGCAGCCGGGTGGTCCTCCCCGCGAACGCGGCCCCGCCGGTGCGCACGCCACCCGACCTCTGATTCGACGCCGTCACCACTCCGGCCGCGATCCCAGCCGCCCGTTGGCACACAACGATCTCCACGTCACCTTGACCCACGCCTCCCCGCACCGCGGTGTCCCGCACCCGCCGAACCGGCCGGCCTCCGGGAGCGCTCCCGCTGACCGATCGGCCCTTGTGGTCCGGCTCCCGCAGGGCCTACGGTCGGCGGGTCCGGGTCGTCGCGAGGAGGAGCCTCGGGTGCTGGGAACCGTTCTGGCGAGCGCACTTCTGCTGACCGGCGCCGCGCCCGCCGTGACCGACGCCGGCTGGGCGCCCTCCCCGATCGTCTGGACCACCTGCCCGGACGACCCGGACAGCCCCACCCCGCCGAACGGCGAGTGCGGCACGGTGCGGGTCCCCCTCGACTGGGACCGGCCGGGCGGGCCGTCGATCGACCTCGCGGTGGCGCGGCACCGGGCCACGGATACCGCACACCGCTTCGGCGTGCTGCTCGCCGATCTGGGCGGCCCCGGCTCCGCGAGCACGGAATTCGCGCTGGCGCCCGGCGTCTTCTTCAGCCCGGAGGTCCAGGCCCGGTTCGACGTCGTGGGTTTCGACGTGCGCGGCACAGGCCGCAGCGAGTTCATCGACTGCCCGGACGCGGGCCGGCCGCCGAGCGACGAACCGACCGACCGGGCCGGGTTCGCCGCGCTGCGGAAGTACAGCGAGAAAGCGGTCTCCGGCTGCCGCGCCCGCAACCTCCCCGTGTTCGACCACGCGAACACCGCGGTCAACGCCCGGGACATGGACGCGGTCCGCCGCGCGCTGGGCGAAGCCCGGATCAGCTTCCTCGGCATCTCCTACGGCACGCTGCTCGGCCAGCAGTACGCCGAGCAGCACGGCGACCGGGTGCGGGCCATGGTGCTCGACAGTTCCATCGACCACAGCGCAAGCCTCGAGCGCTTCCTCGACGACCGGGCCACCGCCGCGGACGAGGGGTTCCGCCAGTTCGCCGCGTGGTGCGACCGGACGGCGACCTGCGCGCTGCACGGCCAGGACGTCTTCGCCGTCTGGGAAAAGGCCCTCGCGGTGACCGGCGGGACACCGGCGCGCGAAGAGCTGCGCGACCGGGTGCTGAAGGACATGTACCGCCCGGACTGGGCCGACATCGGCCAGGCGATCGCCGACGCCGCGGCCGGCGTTCCGCCGATGACCGCCCAGTTCAGCTACAACTACACCTCGATCCGCCTGGCCGTCGTCTGCCAGGACTTCGACCTCCGGATCCGGAGCTTCGCGCAGTACTCGGCGTTGCACGCCGAAGAGCTGCGCCACGGTCCGCTCATGCGCGGCAGCACGCTGGCCCACGGCGAAGCGATGGCGTGCCTCGGCGTCCACGGCCCGCCCGCGAACCCGCCCCACCCGCTGAACATCTCGCGGGCACCGCGCATCCTCCTGCTGAACTCCCGCTTCGACCCGGCGACCCCGTACGCCTGGGCCCTCGCCATCCACCGGCAGGCCCCGGCGAACACGACGTTGCTGACGTACGAGGGCGCCGGCCACGGGGTGTACGAGCGGAACGCCTGCACCCGGTCGGCGACGGACCGCTATCTGCTCACGCTGGAAGCACCGAAGCACGACCTCGACTGCCCGGCCTGAGCGCAGACCGCGGGACGTCCTCTGTCGCAGCAGGTCTAGGCGACCTGGTCTGTCCTTTGTGAACAGCGGACAGATTGGTCACCAGCGTTAGTTGCGGCGCAGGGCGCGCTTCACAACCTTCCCCGTCGTCCTCACGATGAGACCGGGTGCGACACCCAAACGTTGGCTTCGACGTAAACCGCGTAATCATCCGCCGTGGACACGAACACGGGTGCGAGCGCGCCGGACACGACCACCGCCCCGGCACGGTCGAACGGCAGCCCCGTCCACCGCCGCCAGTGCGAGCCCCGCCGCCGCCACCGCTTCCCGCATCGCGGTCAACACCACGGAAGACAGGCCAGCTCGTCCCAGCCACGGGCGGGAAACAGCTCCCGGTCCCGGAACGGCACCATGATCCCCCGCGCGATCGGCACCCCGCCGTCGAGCGCAGCCACCACCAGGTGCGGCCACCGCCGGGCCAGTGTCACGACCTCCACGGTCAACGCGACCAGGATTCGAGCGCGATCAGCGTCTTCGTCCCCGTCACCTGGTGGTGCCGGCGGATCTCGTCGATCGTCTTCTGCAGGTGGGCCATGTCCCTGACCCGCAGCCAGACCAGCGCGTCCGGGTCGCCCGCGATCGTGAACACCGCCTGGGCCTCCGGCATCCGGGTGGTCGTGCGGAGGATCTCGGCCACCTTCGTGTTGCCGACGAACCGGAGCTCGGTGAACGCCTCGATCCCCCAGCCCAGTTTCGCGTGGTCGACCTGCACCGTGAACCCGGTGATCACCCCGCTCTCGCGCAGCCGGTCGATGCGGCGTTTGACCGCCGCCGTGGACAGCGTGACGCGGCCCGCGATGTCCGACAGCGTGCGGCGGGCGTCCTCGCGCAGCAGGCCGAGGATCTCGTGGTCGGTGGCGTCGAGCAGCTCTTCGGACATGCGTCACAGCCTAGACACACGCAAAATTCAGCGCCATAACCCATCAAGAGCCGTTGAAGTTTGCGTACAGACCGGCGAAACCGCACCGCCTGTTGCGTGACTGTGGTGCACGTCGCATCGTGCCCGAAACGCACCGAGGCGAAGGGAGCCGCGCTGTGGAGACGTTCACGCTGGAGGACCGCTACCTGCGGGAGGCCGGGACCGTGCACCTGACCGGGGTGCAGGCCCTCGTCCGGCTGCTGTTCGACCGCGTCCGCCACGACCGCGCCCGCGGCGGCGACCCCGCCGTCTTCGTCTCCGGCTACGAGGGTTCGCCGCTGGCCGGCTACGACCTCGAGCTCGGCCGCCGCGCGACGCTGCTGGAGAAGCACGACGTCGTGCACCGGCCCGGCCTCAACGAAGAGTTGGCCGCCACGTCGGTCATGGGCAGCCAGCTCATCGCGGGCGCCGGCGGGCGCCGCGGGGTCACCGGCTTCTGGTACGGCAAGGCGCCCGGTCTCGACCGTGCCACCGACGCCATCCGCCACGCCAACCTGGCCGGTACCGACCCGCGCGGCGGCGCGGTCGCGCTCGTCGGCGACGATCCCAACGCCAAGTCCTCCACCGTCCCCTGCGCCTCCGAGCTCGCCCTCGCCGACCTGGCCGTGCCCGTGCTCTTCCCCGCCGACGCCCAGGACGTCCTCGACCTCGGCATGCACGCCGTCGAACTGTCGCGGGCCAGCGGGCTGTGGACGTCGCTGAAGATCGTCGCCAACGTCGCCGACGCGTCCGGCACCGCCACCGTCAGTCCGCGGTGGACCGCGCCGGAGATCGAGCACGCCTACCGGCACACGCCGACCTCACGCCTGCTCGGCACCGGTCTCGCCGAGCTGGAGCGGAGTCTGTTCACCGTCCGGCTGCCGTTGGCCCTCGCCTACCTCCGCGCGAGCGGCATCAACCGGATCACCGCACGCGGTCCGGCCGACCGGATCGGCGTCGTGTCGGCCGGGAAGTCCTATCTGGACCTCCGGCAGGCGCTGCGCGTTCTCGGCCTGGACACCGGACAGCACGGCATCCGCCTCCTCAAGCTCGGGGCGATCCACCCCCTCGAGCCGGCGATCGTCCGCGAGTTCGCCGACGGTCTCGACGAGATCGTCGTCGTCGAGGAGAAGCGCGCCTTCGTCGAAACCGCGCTCAAGGAGATCCTCTACGGCGTCCCTGACGCACCGAGGATCATCGGCAAGAAGGACCGCGACGGCCGGACGCTCTTCACCGAGCTGGGCGAGCTGGACCCGGACGGCATCGCCGCCGGGCTGGCCAGGGTCCTGCCGGCGGGCATCCCGCCGGTCGAGGCCTACCGGGGACGCCGCCGCCGCGAGCGCATCGCCGTCCCGCTGCTCGCCCGCACGCCCTACTTCTGCTCGGGCTGCCCGCACAACTCCTCGACGAAGGTCCCGGAAGGCACGCTGGTCGGCGGCGGCATCGGCTGTCACACCATGGCGTTGTTCATGGAGCCCGACCAGGTCGGCACGGTACTGGGCGTGACGCAGATGGGTGGCGAAGGCACCCAGTGGATCGGCATGGCGCCGTTCGTCGAAGCCGCGCACTTCGTCCAGAACATCGGAGACGGCACGTTCACCCACTCCGGCAGCCTCGCCGTGCGCGCGGCGGTCGCCGCCGGCGTGAACATCACCTACAAGCTGCTCTACAACTCCACCGTGGCGATGACCGGCGGCCAGGACGCGGTCGGCGGACTGCCCGTCGAGAAGGTCGCGGAACTGCTGCTCGTCGAGGGGGCGAAGCGGGTGGTGATCACCAGCGACGCGCCGGCGAAGCTGCGGCGCCGGAAGCTGCCCGCCGGCGTCGAGGTCCGCGATCGCACCGAACTGCTGCGCACCCAGGAGGAACTGGCGGCCGTACAGGGCGTCACCGTGCTGATCCACGAGCAGGAGTGCGCGGCCGAGAAACGGCGGAAGCGCCGCCGCGGCAAGCAGGCCGCGCCCGCGACGCGCGTGGTGATCAACGAGCGCGTCTGCGAAGGCTGCGGCGACTGCGGCACCAAGTCCAACTGCCTGTCCGTGCAGCCGGTGGAGACCGAGTTCGGCCGCAAGACGGCGATCCACCAGTCCTCGTGCAACGTCGACTACTCCTGCCTGGCCGGGGACTGCCCGTCGTTCGTCACCGTGGTGCCGACCGGCCGGAAGCGGCGCCGCGAGGCGGCCGAGCTGGCCGCCGACGCGGTTCCCGCGCCGCCTTCGTCCACAGCGGACTTCACCGTGCGGATCACCGGGATCGGCGGCACCGGCGTGGTCACCGTGACGCAGATCCTCGCCACCGCCGCGGTGCTCGACGGACGGCACGTCCGCACGCTCGACCAGACCGGGCTCGCCCAGAAGGGCGGCGCGGTCGTCTCCGACCTCAAGGTGACGGCCGAGCCCGTCGAGCAGGCCCCGAAGCTCGCCGCCGGCGAGTGCGACCTCTACCTCGCCTGCGACGCCCTCGTCGGGGCGGACGCGGCGAACCTCGGCGTCGCCGACCCGGCCCGCACGACCGCCGTCGTCTCCACCACCGAGGTGCCCACCGGCCGGATGGTCGTCGACACCTCGGTGTCCTTCCCGGATCCCGGCAGCGTGCTCGCGCCGCTGGAGGCCGCGGCGGCGCGCACGGTGTCGCTGGACGCGCGTGGCCTGGCCGAGGAGTTCTTCGACGACGACCAGTTCGCCAACGTGCTGCAGCTCGGCGCGGCCTACCAGACCGGCGCGATCCCGCTGCCCGCGTCGGTCATCGAGCGCGCCATCGAGCTGAACGGCACCCAGGTCGCCGCGAACCTGCAGGCGTTCCGCCGGGGCCGCCTGCTCGTGGCCGAGCCCGCGACGGCGTCCCCGTCGGTGTCTGCGTCGGTGGAGCCGGCACCGATGCCGCTCGCCGCGAAGCCCGCCGCGGTGCGGGCGCTGGTGCACGCCGAGCCCGGCTCCGAACTGGCGCGGCTGCTCGACATCCGCGTCCCCGAGCTGATCGCCTACCAGGACGAGGCTTACGCCCGCGCGTACGCCGGGTTCGTCGAGCGGGTGCGGGTGCTGGAGGACGGGCCGACGGAGATCACCGAGGCCGTCGCGAAGCACCTGTACAAGCTGATGGCCTACAAGGACGAGTACGAGGTCGCCCGGCTGTCGCTGGACCCGGCGTTCACCGACGGCATCGAGGACCGCTTCGGGGCGGGTACGCGGTACGCCTACCGGCTGCACCCCCCGGTGCTGCGGGCGCTCGGGATGCGGCGCAAGATCAGCCTCGGCCCGTGGTTCCGCCCGGCGTTCCGGCTGCTCCACGCGCTGCGGCGGTTGCGCGGCACCCCGTTCGACCCGTTCCGCCGCGCCGAGGTCCGGCGGGTGGAGCGCGAGCTGATCGAGGACTACCGCCGCGTCGTCCTGGAGGCGTTGCGCGCCGGGGACACCGGCCGGGCGCGGGCGCTGGCGGAACTGCCCGACGTCATCCGCGGCTACGAAGACGTCAAGCTGGCCAACGTGGCCCGGTACCGGCAGCGGCAGGCCGAAGTCCTCACGCCCGCAGGTAGCTGAGCATCGCCCCGGCGCCGTGGGGGACGCGCAGCTTCGTGCTGACGTCCCCGGCGTGCTGCCGCGCCGCGGCGGTGCCGATGCCGAGCAGCCGCCCGATCGTCGGCACCGAATGCCCTTCGGCCAGCAGCGCCACGACCTCGCGCTCGCGGGCGGTGAGCGTCGCGACGGGGTCGCCGGGCCGGGGCCGGGCCAGCTGGACCGCCACGACGTCCCGGTCCAGCACCGTGCCGCCGGCCGCGACGCGCCGCAGGGCGTCGAGGAACTCTCCGGGTTTGCCGACCCGCTCCTTGAGCAGGTAGCCGGCCCCGCCGCCCCCGGCGGCCAGCAGGTCGCCCGCGTAGCCGTCTTCGACGAACGCCGACAGCGCGAGGATCGCCAGGCCCGGCACGTGACGCCGGGCTTCGAGGGCGGCGCGCAGCCCTTCGTCGGTGAACGTCGGCGGCATCCGGACGTCGACGACCGCCAGGTCCGGTTCCCCGTCCAGGACCGACGTCACCAGGTCGCCGGGGTGGTCGACGGCGGCGGCGACCTCGAACCCCTCGCTGCGCAGGAGCAGCACCAGCCCCTCGCGCAGCAGGGCGTCGTCCTCCGCGATCACGATCCGCACGGCGGCTGCCTCCTCGCGTCCACGTCCCCCTGCCTGGAGGCACGGACGCGCGGGGCCGAGCGGTTCAGCTCTGGCCGGACCAGCCGCTCAGCCGGGTCAGCAGGCGCTCCAGGACCTCCGGATCGGCGGCCACCGGATCGCCGGAGACGGGCTCGTCGACGAGCGTCCGGCGGTCCTGGCGCCGCGGCAGGCGCACCTGCCGCGCGGTCATCCCGCCCGGCAGCGGCAGTTCGCACCAGGTGGTGCGGCCGCCACCGTCGGCGGGCGCGACGCCCTGCCGTTCGCCGGCCCGGGCCGGGGTGTCCGGCCGCCCGGGGACGTCGTCGTCGACCTCGATCGAGAGCACTTCGGCGTGCAGCCGCAGCCGCACCGTGACGAAGGCGGGCGCCTTCGGATCACTGGCGTCGACGACCGCCCCGACCAGGCGTTTCGCGGTGGCGGTCACCTGCTCCAGCATCGGCAGCAGGGACCAGTCGGTGAGAATCAGGCGGACGAACAGCTCGGTGACCGGCAGCGCGCTGGGCTGCGCGACGAGCCGGATGTCGTCCATCTGGGAGGTGTGCGCGCTCAAACCCGACCTTCCTCGCCCAGGTACGGCCCTGCCGCACCACGTCAGTCCGCCCGCCGCGGCACGGTACCGCCCGGCCCGGGCGATGCCGCCGTCGGGGCCATGGGTGAGGGGCCGGACGCCGGAGTGCGAGGTTCGGTCGGTGGCCGCGGTCGGTCGGGTGGGCGGTCGATCGGGCGTGCGGCCGGTCGGGTGTGCGGCCAGCCGTGACCAGCCGGGTGTGTGGGCCGTGGCCGGTGGAGGGCACGAGGGCGAGGCCGCCCGACTACCGGGGCCGCTGGCCCGCAGGCGGGGCCATGGGCGAGGGGCCGGAGGTGCGAGGTCCCGTCGGCCGTCGGGTGTGCGGGCCGTAGCTGGCTGGGGCACGAGGGCGAGCCCGCCCGACCACCGGGGCCGCTCGCCGCAGGCGGGGCCCCACCGTCCGGGCGAGCCGTGAGCCGAGCCCCGGCGCACCCGCCAAGCCCCGAGGCCCGAGCCCACCCAGCCCCCGAGCCCCCCGCGCCCACCTGACCGCCGAGCCGACCGGCCGCGCACCTCCCCGCGCGGCCGGCTCCCCAGCCGCTCAGACCCGGGCCGGCACCCACAGCTCGTCGATCGCGCGTTCCGCCGCCGCGAGGCTCTGCTCGGCGAGCGGGACCAGGCCCGCCATCGCCGGGCGGACCGCCGCCAGGGTCAGCTCCGCCGTGATGAAGCGCGGCTCCAGCCCCGTCAGGGAAACGCCGTGGGGCAGCCACGTCTGGGCGTGGTCCCAGCCTTCGCGGGGCGTGCCCTCGCCGTAGCCGCCGCCCCGGCTGGCCACCACCACGAAGTCCCGGCCGCCGAGCAGGCCGGCGGAGGTCTCGGGGTCGACCGAAACCCCCGGCACGATGAGGTGGTCGACCCAGGCCTTGACGCTGCTCGGCGGCCCGAAGTTGTACAGCGGCAGGCCCAGCAGGACCGTGTCGGCGGCCTTCACCTCTTCGGCGATCTCGAGGATCCGCGCCCAGGCCGCCGCCTGCTCCGGCGTGTGCTGCTCCGGCGGCACCATGGCGGCCAGCCCTCCGGCGGCGTCGAGGTGCGGGAGCGGGTTCGTGCCCAGGTCGCGGTAGGTGACCGTGCCGTCCGGGTGCGCGGAGCGCCACGCCGCCGCGGCCCGGGCGGTGAGCCGCCGGCTCACCGAGGCGTCGCCCTGGATGCTCGAGTCGATGTGCAGGAGATGAGCCATGTCGCTAGCCGTCCATAGATCGTTGGTGCAAGACAAACTATTGATAGCACACCGACCATTGGCTTGCCCATATACTGGGCCCATGACCTCGCTCCCGGTCGTCGATCAGCCCCCGCACCGCTGCGGCGCGCTGGTCGACCACCTCGCGCGCCGGCTGCGGCTGCGCAGCGAGTCGGTGCTGGCCCCCCTCGGGCTGCGGCCGCGTCACCTGATCGCCCTGACGGTGCTGCGCGACCGCGGCGGCAGTTCGCAGCAGCAGCTGGCGAAGGTGCTGGAGATCGACAGCACGAACGTGGTCACCCTGCTCAACGAGCTGGAGACCGAGAACCTGATCGAGCGGCGCCGCTCTCCCGCCGACCGCCGCCGGCACCTGGTCGAGCTGACCGACGTCGGCGCGAAGCTGCTGGCCCGCGCGGAATTCGCCCTGACGGCGGTCGAGGACGAGGTGTTCAGCGGCCTGAGCGACGACCAGCGCGAAACGCTCTACACGCTGCTGCAGCAGGCGGCGAGCACGTCGGCCACCGAGGCCTGCCGGGAAATCCCGCCCTGCTGAAGCTCAGGCGCCGCCGGCGTCCCACGCCGGCGCGTGCGCACCCGGTTCCGGCGGAAAGAGGCGCGGCATGAAGGCGAGCATCAGCGCCGACCAGACCACGTGCGTCAGCAGCGGCGCCTGCACCCCGCCCGACCGGCCGCGCTCCCAGGCGAACAGCGTGCCCATCACCGCCGAGGCCAGCACCAGCGCGGGATTCCGCGTCGCTGTCGTGGACAGCACGTACACCGCCGTGGACACCCGCGCTCCCGCCGCGTCGTAGAGGGCGCCGCGGAAGAACACCTCTTCCGCCGCTCCGGTGAGCAACGTCGTCGCCGCCACCGCGGCCGCCGGGCCGTGGCGGGCGTGGTCCAGCACGCCGGCGATCGCCCGGCGCAGCGGCGCGATGCGGCGGGCCACCAGTGCGCACCCGCAGAACACCCCGAACGCGCCCGCCCCCACCGCCACCGGCCGGCCGATGTCCCGGCGGCCCCGGCGCACCGGGCCGGCCGCCTGGGCGCCGGCGAGCCACGTCGCCGCGACCGAGGCCGTGAGCACGTGGAACCGGCGGGAGCCGGGCCGGCTGGCCAGCGACGCGCCGAGCAGCCCGGATCCGGCGGTGGTCACGGCGGCGAGGAACGGCTTCACGCCGTCCGCCGGCTCTTCGCGCGTTCGCCCAGGGCCTGCAGAACGGCTTCGTCGTAGCCCATCGGCTCGAACTCGACGATCCGGCGGATGGCGTCGTCGCGGACGACGACCTCGTTGGTCATCGAGTCGATCAGCGCCCGCCCGGTCGTGGCGTCGATGTCCGTGACGAGCGAGAGCCAGTACGACGACAGCCGCGGGGACAGCAGCGGCACCGGCAGGATCAGCAGCGGCCTGCCCTCGATCGCCGCCACCCGCTGCAGCATGTCGCGGTAGGCCAGCACTTCGGGGCCGCCGATGTCGAACGTCCGCCCCGCGGCTTCCGGGTGGTCGAGGACGCCGGCCAGGTAGCGGACGACGTCGGCGACCGCGATCGGCTGGGTCCGCGTGCGGACCCAGCGCGGGGTCACCATCGCCGGCAGGTGCTCCACCAGCTGCCGCGTCAGCTCCCACGACGTGCCGCCGTGCCCGATCACGATCCCGGCGCGCAGGACGGTCACCGGCACGCCGGTCTCCCCCAGCAGCCGCTCGACCTCGCGCCGGCTGGCCAGGTGGTCCGACAGCGCGTCGTCGTCGTCCCCGAGCCCGCCGAGGTAGACGATCCGGCGCAGGCCCGCGCCGGCCGCGGCCCGGGCGAACGCCCGCGCGGCGTCGGCGTCACGGCGCTTGAAGTCCGCACTGTCGAGTGAATGCACGAGGTAGTACGCGGCTTCGACGCCCTTGAGCGCGTCACGCAGGGAGCCGACGTCGGCGACGTCGCCGCGGACGGCTTTCCCGGCGCCGCGGTACTTCGCGGGGTGGCGGGTCATGGCCAGTACCTCGTGCCCGGCCGCTTCCAGCGTCGGGCACAGGCGACTGCCCACGAACCCCGACGCCCCGGCTACCAGCACCCGCATGCCCGCGACGTTAGCCGGGACGGCCTTCGCGCGCAGATCGTCCGCTCCCGGCGAAGCAGACCGCGGCGACGACACCCGCGCAGCCGATCAGCTGCGCCCACCCGGGCTGCTCGCCGAGCAGGCCGACGCCGAGCAGCACCGCGCCCACCGGCTGCAGCAGCATCAGCGTCGCCCCGGTGGTGGCGGACATCCGCGGCAGCGCGGCGGAGATGAGCAGCCAGCCGGCCAGCTGGCCGATCCCGGCGAGCGCGATCAGCCAGCCGAACGCGGGCCAGCCCGGCGTCAGGTCGAGCGTGCCGGTCGGCACGCCGAGCACGACGGCGACCACGCCGGCCGAGACCGTGGCGAGCACCAGCGAGTGGGCCTGCGCGCCCGTGCCGCCGCTGAGCCGGATCAGGAACAGGTACCCGGCGTACCCGGCGCCGGCCAGCAACGCCGCGACGGCCCCGGTGACCGGGTCCGGGCCGAACGACCCGGTGCCGGCGAACCCGCCGGCCAGCACGATGCCGCCGAGCAGCACGGGCGCCGCGCCGAGGAACCGCTTCGACGGCCGTTCGGCCAGGAAGGCGAACGCCAGCAGCGGCACGATCACCACCTGGACGGCGAGGAGCACGGTCGCGATGCCGGCGCCGACCCGCGGAATCGCCTCGCCCCACAGCACGAAGTCCAGGCCGAGCCCGGCCCCGGCCAGCAGCGGGAAGAGCACGCGGCGGCGCGGCGCCGGGCCTGCCTTCCGCCGTTCGCGCCCGGCCAGCAGGAGCAGCACCGGCAGGGCGAGCAGGCAGCGCCAGAACGCACTGGTGCTGCCGCTGGCGTGCGAAACCTTGATGAAGACCGACGACAACGCGATGCAGGAGCTGCCGAGGGCAGCGAGCAGCCGCGGGTCGACGCGGTGGGTGAACGCCGGGGCCGGACGGGCGGTGGTCGTGAGCACGCCTTCAGCGTGCGGCGCGCAACTGTCAAGGACAAGCGAATGTTTCTGCACGTGATTCGGTAGCATCGCTACCGTGTTCGGACTCGAGCGGATGCGGGCGCTGCGCGCGGTCGCGACCCACGGCTCGGTCGCCGCGGCGGCCGAGTCCCTGCACGTCACGCCGTCCGGGGTGTCGCAGCAGCTGGCGAAGCTGGAACGGGAGGCAGGCCAGCGGCTGCTGGAGCCGCGCGGCCGCGGCGTCCGGCTGACGAAGGCGGGCCAGGTGCTGGCCGGGCACGCCGAGCGGATCCTCGCGCAGGTCGCCGAGGCGAAGGCCGACCTGGAACTGCTGCGCGAGGACGTCATCGGGCCGCTGCGGATCGGCGCGATCCCGACGACGGTCCACGCGCTGCTCCCGCCCGCGCTGGCCACCCTCGCCGCACAGCACCCCCGGCTCGCGGTGACGCTGCACGAGGGCGAGGCCGAGCAGACGATGCCGCGCGTACTGGCCGGCGACCTCGACGTCGCGGTGCTGGAGAGCTGGAACGACCGCCCTACGGTGATCCCGCCGTCGACGACGCGCATCGCGCTGTTCTCCGACGTCGCGGACCTGGCCCTGCCCGCCGGGCACCGGCTGGCCCACCGCAAGGCGGTCGATCTGTCCGAAGTGGACGACGTGCCGTGGATCGGCTGGAGCGCCGGGTCCGGCTGCTACGAATGGCTGGTGCAGGTGCTGCGCAAGCAGCGGCTGGAGCCGCGGATCAGCTGCGCGGTCGGCGGTTACCCGACCCAGCTGGCCCTGGTGGCGGGCAACGTCGGCGCCGCGTTGGTCCCCCGGCTGGCTCGCGATCGGCTGCCCGACGGAGTCAGGATCCTGACCACGCGCCCGGCGCTGACCCGCACGATCTACGCGATCTGCCGGGCGGGCGAAGAGGGCAGCGGGGCGGTGCGGGCGTGCCTGGAGGCGTTGCGGGGCGCCTCGGCGCGCTTCGAGGGCGCGGGACGGCCGACCGGCTGACGGCCGTCTACTGTGGACTGGTCAGGCGCATCACCATCTCGGTCACCAGCCGGCCCGGACGCCGGTGGTGCACCAGGAAGATCTCGCGAGCCGGCCGGGCGTCCGCCGCGTCACGCACCTCGACGCGCGCGGGGCCCACCCGGTCGAGGACGCTCTCCGGCACGAACGCGATCCCCAGCCCGGCCTCGACCAGCGCCACGATCACCTGGTAGTCCCGCGTCTCGTACGCCACCCGCAGCCGGACGCCGGCGGCGTCGGCGAGCTGCTCCAGGCAGGCCCGGTTGGGCACGCCCGGGCTGCCGGAGATCCAGTCCTCCGCGGCCAGCGCCGGCAGGGTGAGCCGGCGCGTGCGCGCCTTCGCGTGTCCCTTCGGCAGGATCAGCCGGAACCGCTCCGAGCGCAGCAGCGTCCGCTGCAGGCCGCGGGGGTCGGGCAGCGGGGCGCCGGGGTAGCGGTGGGTGATCAGCAGGTCGAGCTCGCGGGAGCGGACCAGGCCGTACCCGTCCGGCGGCTCGAGGTCCAGCAGCCGCAGCGCGACGCCGGGGTGGTCGCGGCGGAAGCCGGCGAGCGCGGCGGGCACCAGGGTCATGCCCGCGCTCGCGAACGTGCCGACGGTGAGCTCCTCGTCGACCAGGGCGCGGACGGTCCGCTCGGCTGTGCGCAGTTCCCCGGCGATGGCCTCGGCGTGGACGAGCAGCGCCTCCCCGGCCGGGGTGAGCGTGACGCCGCGGGCGTGGCGGTGCAGCAGGCGGGCGCCGGCGTCCCGCTCCAGCTTGGCCAGCTGCTGCGAGACGGCGGACGGTGTGAAGGCGAGCCTCTTGGCGGCCGCGGCGATCGAGCCGGCGTGCGCAACCTCGGCCAGCATGGCCAGGCGGTGGGCGTCGAGCACGGCGGCCTCCAGCCGTAAGTCCTGCTTAAACGAGTATAGGAGACGTCGCTGGTGCTTACGGCGCCCGGCGCGCATGCTGAGGGGCATGATCAGCACTGCGGATGTCGAACGGGCGGCCGCGCGCATCGAGGGCCGGGTCCGCCGGACGCCGGTGCTCGCCGCGGACGAAGGCGTGTGGTTCAAGCTGGAACAGCTGCAGCACACCGGGTCGTTCAAGGCCCGCGGCGCCTTCAACCGGATCCTCGCCGCGGGCGAGCAGACCGGCGTCGTGGCGGCGTCGGGCGGCAACGCCGGCCTCGCCGTCGCCTACGCCGCCCGGGAGTTCGGCCTCCCGGCCCGGGTCTACGTCCCGGCGACCGCACCCGCGGTCAAGGTCGCGAAGCTGCGGCAGCTCGGCGCGGTCGTGGAACTCGTCGGCGAGAAGTACGCCGACGCCTACGACGCGGCCGTGAAGCACGCCGCCGATTCCGGCGAGCTCTTCTGCCACGCCTACGACCAGCCGGAGATCTGCGCCGGGCAGGGCACCCTCGGGCTCGAACTGCTGGAGCAGGCGGGCGAGCTGGACACGATCCTCGTCGCGGTCGGCGGCGGCGGGCTGCTGGCCGGCGTCGCGGCCGCGGTCGAAGGGCGGGCGCGGGTGACGGGCGTCGAGCCGCGCACGATCCCGACGCTGCACTCGGCGCTGGTCGCGGGCGAGCCGGTCGCGGTCGGCGTCTCCGGCGTCGCCGCCGACTCGCTGGGCGCGACCCGGCTCGGCGACATCGCCTTCGCGGTCGCCACCCGCACGAACGCGGGCTCGGTGCTCGTGGACGACGCCGCCATCGCCGAAGCGCGGGCGGTGCTGTGGGACCGCTACCGCCTCGCCGTCGAACCCGGCGGGGCGACGGCGTTCGCCGCCCTGCTCTCCGGCGCCTACCGGCCCGCGCCGGGCGAGCGGGTCGCCGTCCTGCTCTGCGGCGCCAACACCGACCCCGCGACGCTCACTTCCCCGACAGCCGCTCCACCACCGGAGCGAAGTCCTCGAGGAACGCGCCGTTGACGCTGAAGTAGGACACGCCCTGTTCCTCGCGACGGCGTTCGAGCTCGGCCACCATGTCGTCGACGCCGCCGCGGAGCATGCCGAGGGAATCGTGCTCGATGAGCGTTTCGGCGTCGACGCCGATGAAGCCGCGGATCCACGGCGGTACCTCGTCGCCGACGACCCAGATGTTCATCGCGAACTCGACGTCGCGGTCACCGGCCGCAGCCCGGACCTCTTCGACGTGCCCGGTCATTTCCGCCCGGGTGGTCAGCACGCCGCCTGCCATCGTGACGATGTCGGCCTTCAGCCCGGCGAGCCGGCGGACCTTCGGGCCGCCCGCGGCGATCATCACGGGTGTGTGCGCGTCCCCGTCGAGCCGCCGGACGTGGTCGACGGTCTCGGAGATCGCATCGAGGCGCTCCTGCCCCGAGCCGTAGGGCAGCCCGAGTTCTGCCGCTTGCTGCCGCATTTCCGGCCGTCCGGTGCCGAGACCGAGTTCGAACCGGCCGCTCGTGACGACGGTGAGGCTGTGCGCCTCCCAGGCCGCCGCCCGCGCGGTGCGCAGCGGACTGGCCAGCACGAACGAACCGACGCGCAGCTCGCTCGTCGCCGCGGTGGCCGCGGCGAGGGCCGCGGTCGGCGTCGGCATGGTCAGGTTGTCCGGGCACAGCAGCGTCGAATAGCCGAGCTCTTCGGCCCGGCGGGCGGTGGCCAGCCACTGCGCGCCACCCTCGGTCGCTCCCGCGACCACGCCGAACCGGAACGCCTTCTGCGGCATCGGAGCACCCCCACGTCGTCGGTCCTTCCGATCAAACCACCGGTGCGCCCGGCCGTGCCACCACGGCCGGGCGCACACCCGGCGTCAGCCGCGCTGGTACTCCTCCCAGGTGACCTTCGTGACCTGCGGGCCGTCGTCGGCGCCGCGGCCGGCGAGGCCGTTCATGCCCAGGTAGTAGTCACCGGTCTGGTGCTGCGCACCCGAGGACAGATCGGGGTCGGAGACCGCCATCGCGTGGATGTGGTACTCGAAGCCCTGCGCCGGCGTGCGGTACCAGGCCGCGAAGCCGACGTTGCGCAGTGCCTTCAGCAGGTTCGTGCGGGTGGTCGACGACATGCCGGACACCGAGATGTCCATCGCGCCGCCGCCGTCGTGCGTCCCGGCCGAGGCGTCGACACCACCGGCGTTGTACGAGCCCTGCGTCAGGGTGACCTGGAAGCCCACCTTTCCTTCCGCCGCGACGAGCATCGCCTTGGTGCGGGTGTTGAGGGTCTTGCCGTGGTAGGTCACCTGGCTGCCCGCGGAAATCGGGTTCGTGACCGTGTAGCGGCCTTCGCCCAGCTTCTCCAGCGAGGTCTTGCCCGGCAGGCCGGAAGCGTCGAGACCGGTGTAGCCCAGCGACTTCTGGTACTGCGAGTACGCCGTGATCGTGGTGGTGCCGAAGTAGCCGTCGACGTACTGGCCATCGAGCAGTCCCTTCGCCTGCAGCGCCTGCTCGACGAGCAGGACGCTGTCGTGCGCGCCCGGGGTCTGGGTGTCGTCGGCGCGGCGCGGGTCGATCTGGGCCGCTTTCAGCACGGCTTCCATGTTCGCCGCGGGCAGTACCGTCGTGGCCGCAGTGTCGGCCATGGCCGGTGCGGCCATGGCGAACGTCGCGGCGGTGAGCGCCGTGAGTACGGCGGCCTTCGTGAACATCCTCGTCCTCCATGGGTCGGAATCTCTTCGGGGAGGAGAATCACGCAACCGGATACAAGGGACGTACAAACCGGATTCACGGGCAACGCGGCTCGTCCCCGGTTGGAATACCCTAGGGCGGTACCGTAACCACGGCGGTGACGGCGTGTAATCCCGGCCACAGTCGGGTGGCGTTCCCACTGGTCCAGCCGGGGTAACTGACGTCACGGAGAGTTTTCAACGGTTCGCCCTGGACTCTCCCGTGCTCGTTTCGTAACCTGTTCGAGATCTCGCGGCCCCCGGTCGTCCTCAGACGGCGACGCGAGATCGCCGCCGATACCCCCTGCCGGGTACCGAACCTCCTCTGCGGGCTCTTCCTGTTGCGGTCGAGCGCGCCCGGGGACGGGCGAGGCCCCCGACTCGCCGTCCCGGTACCCGCCGGCGGCCGATCAGCAAAGGAGACCCGCGCGAGAATGCGTTCGCATCCCGTCAAGCGCGTGGTGTCAGGTGCCCTCGCCGCGGCCTCGGTGATCACCGTCGTCACCATGGCGCAGCCGGCCACCGCCGCCCCCGTCCCCGTTCTCCAGGCGCCGCCCGCCGGCTCGGACGCCCTCGCCAAGTACCGCGATCTCGCGGCACAGGCGGAACGGCTCAACGAGGACCTGCTCCGGGCCCAGGACGACCTGGCCGCGAAGCAGGGCCAGCTCGACAAGGCCAACGCCGACGCCACCAACGCGAAGAACGCCGGCGCACAGGCCATTGCGGCGAAGCGGCAGTACCAGTCCGAAGTGGACAAGTTCGCCGGTGCGTCGTTCACCGGCGGCGTCCAGATGAACAAGCTGTCGGCGTTGCTGACCGGAACGTCCACTCAGGAGTTCCTGGACCGCTCGGCGGCCCTCGAGGTCATCGCGACCGACAAGAACGCCGCGATGGCCGACCTCAGCGCCGCGGCGGCCAAGGCCGCGGCGGCCGAGAAATCCGCCGCCGACGCGGCGAAGCGGGCGCAGGACGCCCGGGACGCGGCGGCGAAGCTGGCGTCGGACATCGAGGCCAAGAAGAAGGACCTGCAGGCCCAGATCGACCAGATCGAGGCGCAGAGCCGGACCCTCAGCAACGCCGACAAGGCCGCCCAGAAGGACACCGGCGGGGCGGCGCCGAACGTCAAGGCCCCCACCGCGGCGGCGCAGGCCGCGGTCAACGCGGCGCTGAGCAAGCTCGGCAGCGCCTACGTCTGGGGCGCCACCGGCCCGAGCACGTTCGACTGCTCCGGCCTGATGCAGTGGGCGTACAAGCAGGCCGGCATCGCCCTGCCGCGGAACTCCGCGGCGCAGGCCGGCTTCGGCACCCCGGTGTCGCGCTCCCAGCTGCAGCCCGGCGACCTCGTCGCCTACTACTCCCCCGTGTCCCACATCGGGATGTACATCGGCGACGGCAAGATGGTGCACGCGCCGACGAGCGGCGACGTCGTCAAGATCTCGCCGCTGATGAGCCAGTACGCGGGAGCCACGCGCCCCACGGCCTAGCGTCCCGGCAGTGCCCCGTTCCGCGACGTGTAGAAATCGCGGAACGGGGCACTTTTCGCGCATGGACGACAACCCTGACGCCGCCACCGTCGAAGCCGTCGGCAAGGTGACCGAGGCGCTCGAGACGATCGAGCGCGCCCGCGGGCACCTCTACTCCTTCCACCAGCTGACCGGGAGCGCGGACCTGGCCCTCGGCGAGGCCGCGGAGCAGCTCGAGAAGGCCGGCCACGGCGACTGGGCGCGGCGGATCTCCGAGGAGCTCATCGGGCGCAACGTGCTCCCCGATCGGTGGACATTCCAGGTCGTCGAGGAGTACGACGACGGTTACTACAAAGCCCACCGCGACCTTGAGCGCGAGCTGCTCACTTCGCTCACCGGAGGCCGCCGCCACCTGCACGAACAGCAGATGAAGGACGACCGCCGCACCCACGGCAGGCCGGGCCACGAGGCGGGCGGCCCGAGCACGCCCCCGGCCGCCTCGTGAGCGGCGGTTGTCGTACCCCTGCGCTAGAGTCGACCTCAGGCGAACAAACGTTCGATTGGAGCTGTCATGACTGATCAGGTGGAGCCGAACCCCGAGAAGGACCCGAGCGACTGGACCACCGGCGACGAGCCGATGACCGGCCCGCAGAAGTCGTACCTGCAGACGCTGGCCCAGGAGGCCGGCGAGGAGGTGCCGGACAACCTGACGAAGGCGGAAGCGTCCGAGCGCATCGACGCCCTGCAGAAGACGACCGGGCGCGGCACCTGAGGGCTCAACGCGGCCGTCCGGCCGGGATCCGCCAGAGCACCCCGGCCTGCCGTTCGCCCCGGCGGGCCCGTGCCCGGACGGCGAGCAGCCAGGCGACGCCGACCGCCGAAACGAGGGCGAGGCCACCCCAGGAGAGCACGGTGAAGACGTCGGCCTCCAGGGCGGTCGGCTGCGCCTGGTAGCGCTGTTCCAGCTGGACGTACTGCCACGGCGTGCCGGTGAGCAGCAGCGTCAGCACGAGGGCGATGCCGTGCATGCCGTCCCACAGGGCGTGGAGGAAGGCGACGCCGAGGTAACTGAGCAGCAGGCGGAGCGTCAGGGCGAAGTGACGGTGGTCGCTGGCCGAGAAGAGCACGCCGCCGAGGATGGCGGTCCACAGGCCGTGCCCGACGGGCGCGAGCACCCCGCGGAGCAGTTCGGTCTGGACGAGGTCCAGGAGCGAGAGCCCGCGTTCGGTGAACAGCGCGGTGAAGGCGTAGCCGGCGGACTCGAAGGCGGCGAACCCGAACCCGACGGCGGCACCCAGCACGAGCCCATCGGTGGCGAACTTGACCCGCAGGTGCCGCGTGAGCACGGCCAGCACCGCGAGCTTGACAGCCTCCTCGATCAGCCCGACCCCGGCGAACAGCCAGGCGGAGGGGTGCAGGAGGTAGGACTCGAGCAGCGACGCGGCCAGCACTCCGAGCACCCCACCGGCGACGAAGGTGCTGAAGAGCAGCTCGGAGGTGACCTCACCACTCCGGCGCCGCCCGAACGCCCAGGCCACGAAGGTGACGGGCACGAGAAAGCTCCCGAGCAGCACGACGGTGGGCACGAGGTTCGGGTTGCCGGTGACGAAGGTGACGACCACGGCAAGCACCCAGAGAAGGGCACCGGTGAGGAACATCCGCAGCCAGACCCGGCGTGACCGGGCCCCGGCCGCGGGCCGAGCGGACGGAAGGGCCATGGGGTTACTGTGCCCTGGTTCCCGGACGTCCGCACCCTGGTGAGCCGCGGGTTTCCGAGCGCCGAAGTCGCCGGACTCGCTGCGGCGCCGGCTCGCACACTCGCGGAGCGGCCGACATTGGTCCTCGGGCGCCCAGGCCAGTGGCTCGCTGCGACGCCGACTCGCACTCGTGCGCACTCGCGGATCCGCCGACGACCGTTCGCGAGCGCCCCGGCGGCCGAACTCGATGCGCCGGTTCGCGGCGTGCGCCCTTGCCGGACCGCCGAGGGCGGTTCGGTCACCCGCGTGCCTCGAGCGGAAGCCGAGCGTGTGGTCCTCCGAGGCACCCGCGCCTGCCTGGCGCCCACTCCGCCGATGTGCCCGAGGCCACCGATTGCCCCGCGCCGGTGCGGGTAGCCGAAAAGGAGATGCCCTACTCCCGAAGGAGGACATCCCGTGTACCTGACCGTGCTGCTCGTCAGCCTCGCCGGGCTGCTCGTGCTCGGCGCCGTGGCCGTGCGGGAGCTGGCGAAGCCCTATCCCCTCACCGCGAAGCGGACCCTCGTCGCGGCCTGGGTGGTCGCCGCCGCGGGGTTCGGGTGGTGGGCGGGCGCTCCTGGGGCCGGGCCGCTCGTCCTCACCGTTGCCGGGTTCGGGTTTCTCGTCGCCGCGCTGAACCGCGGGCCCGAACGGCCGTCCTACCCGCGCTCGACCCCCTACCAGCCGCCGCGATGAGTGAAGGCGTGCCGATCGGGTACCTCTCCGGCATGTCCCAGCCGAACGAACAGCAACCCGAGATCGCGCGGCCCGGCACGGCCGATCCCGGCCGCGCCGAAGACCGGCTCTACCGACCCAGCGAAGGCGAACCGCCGGACAGCCCCGAAGAAGCCGACAACGTCGGCGCGCAAGTGATCGGTGAGCTGCGGGAGCGGCGCGAAAACTGAGCGTTCAGGCGGCTTGCGGCAGCGCCGCACCCGTCACGCGCAGCAGGAATTCGGCGTTGGAGCCGGTCTTGCGGAGCTGCTCCAGCAGCTGCTCGATCGCGTGCGGCCCCGGCAACGCCCGCCGGACCTCGCGCATGGCCGCGAGTTCGCCCGGGGTGACCAGCAGTTCTTCGCGCCGGGTGCCGGACGCCGCCACGTCGACCGCCGGGAAGACGCGCCGCTCGGCCGTCTTGCGGTCGAGCTTCAGCTCGGCGTTGCCGGTGCTCTTCAGCTCCTCGAAGAACACCGTGTCGGCCAGCGAACCGGTTTCCACCAGCGCCGTCGCGATGATCGTGAGCGAACCGCCGCCCTCGACGTTGCGCGCGGCGCCGAGGATCCGCTTCATCGGCTGCAACGCGGCCGCGTCGACACCGCCGGACAGCGTGCGGCCGGACGGGCGCGCCGAAAGGTTGTACGCGCGGCCGAGCCGGGTGAGTGAGTCGAGCAGCAGGACGACGTCTTCGCCGTGCTCCACCAAGCGTTTCGCGCGCTCGACGGCGAGTTCCGCCACCGCCACGTGTTCGGCGGGCGGACGGTCGAAAGTGGACGCGATCACTTCGCCCCGCACGGTCCGGCTCAGCTCGGTGACCTCTTCCGGCCGCTCGTCGGCGAGCAGGACCAGGAGGCGGCAGTCGGGGTGGTTGACCGACAGTCCGTGGCCGATTTCCCGCAGCACCGTGGTTTTCCCGGCTTTTGGCGGCGAAACGACCAGCGCGCGCTGCCCCCGGCCGAGCGGGGTGACGAGGTCGATGACGCGGGGCAGCAGCCGCGTCGGGGTGGTTTCCAGCAGCAGCCGCCGATCCGGGTGCACCGGCACGAGGTCGGCGAAGCGCGGGCGCGGCTCGTCGGGGTCGCGGCCGTTGACGCTGGTGATCTTGTCGGCGGCGCCGGTGATCTCGTCGCCGGGCCGCAGATTGTGCTTGCGGACCAGGGAAAGCGGGACGGCGACGTCTTCGGGCGCTGCCCGGTAGCCGGGCCGGGCGAAGGCGGTTTTGCCGGAGAGGTCGAGAATTCCGTGAAAAGACATGGGTGTCTCCTGAAAGGGGTGCCGGACCTGCGCACGGACGGCGAGGCCGGTGACGAAGGAAAGAGGCCGACTGGCCTGGATCCGGGAAGCTGCCTCCGGGCGGCCGAGGGGCCGGCATCCGCGAGGAGCAGCTTCACTGTAGCGAGAGATCTCACGAAGCACAACGGGTAAGACCCCGTGGCGGTGGGTAGTCCACCACAGAAGCCCGCTGATACGGGGGAACCGCGGCTGAATGATGGGAGCGGATCGTGTATCGACATACCCCGGAAACTGGCGTCGATACGGGCGAGAGCCCCGACGCCGACCAAGCCGGGACCACGGCCCCGGAGCGCATCGCCGCCGGCGCCGTGGTCGCCTCGACGTTCGAAGAGCTGGCACCGGCCCTGCCCAACGAGATGGCGGGCCTGCGTCGCAAGTTGCTCCACTGGCTGGAGAGCTTCCCGCTCGATCCGGACAGCAAGCACGACATCACCTTGGCGACGTACGAAGCCCTGGCGAACGTGGCGGCGCACGCCTACCCGGACGGCCACGGCTGGGCCCGCCTGCAGGGCCGCCGAGAGGGCGACGCACTGACGGTGACGGTCACGGACATCGGTTGTGGCATCCCGGCCACCCGCCCCCGAGAGGCCGGCTTGCGCACCTCGGGTGGCCGCGGCCTGGTGCTGATCGACCAGGTGACGGACCAGTCCGACATAGCGACGAGCGAAACGGGAACCACGGTCCGCATGACGTGGCGCCCGCCGGCCCTCCGAGACGCGGGCTGACCCACCCCGGGCAGCGGACGCTGCTCCACGGGCAGTGGCAGCCCGCCGGCTCGCTCCGGCATCCACCAGTCCACCTACCACCGCCGGCTCGCCTATCAGCGAGCCGGCGGATTCACGCCCACGGCTTTTCGCTCGGCCGGATCAAGCCGGCTGAATCTCGCCGACTCGCCCACCAGCCAGCCGGCAGATTCACGCCGGCCGCTCCTCACCCGGCCGAATCGAGCCGACTGAACCTCGCCGACTCGCCCACCAGCCAGCCGGCAGATTCACGCCCACCGCTTCTCACCCGGCCGGATCAAGCCGACTGGATCTCGCCGGCCCACAACCGTCCACACCGGCCGGCTCTCGCCCGGCCACGTCCGAGCGCGACCGACCGACCCCTCCTCCCTTCACCCCCGGTAATCCCCACCTCACCCCCAGAGAACTCCCCTCAAGCCGCCTCGGCCAGCCGTACCAACCGGTTCCGCGGGTACGACACCAGCTCCCGTTCCTCGTCCGTCGTGAAGATCTCCACAGAATCCTCCAGCAGCTCCGCCGAATTCACCTGCAGCTGCCACGCGGGCAGCCCCGGCGCGGGCTCGTGCCAGAACCACTGGCCCTTGGTGAGCTGGTGCGCCGGGACTGTCGCGTCGTCCGTTTTCATGTGCTGAGGCTATCCGTCACCACCGACAGTTTTCGCCCGCCCTGGCCACTGTGATGACGACCACCACAGTGGACTAGCCCGTCGCGCAGGTCACCGTCGGCGCCGTCAGGTTGCCGCCGTGCTGGACCGTGAAGCCGATGACGTTGCCGCTGCCGTTGGGCCTCGCCGTCAGGACGTAACCCGTGCTGTCCCACGTTCCCGTGTAGTTCCAGCTGCCGATCACCTTCTGCGGCTCGTGGAACGTCACCGTCAGCACCCAGTTGTTCGTTCCCGACACCGTCACCTGGCCGTTGAAGCCGACGTTCCACTCCGCCGTCTTGAGGTAGGCCGCCGTGCAGCCGCCCGGCGTGGGCGTGGTGGTGGTGGTCGTGGTCGGCGTCGTCGTCGTGGTCGGCGTGGTGGTGGTCGTGCCGCCGTCCGGGGGTGCGCCGTTGTTCAGCGCCTCCAGGACCGCGGTGTACGCCGCCTTCTTCTGGCCGTTGCCGTCGAACAGCAACGGGGTTCCCGACGCCCGCCACGAATCCGTGTCGCGGATGCCCCACACCGTGATCCCGGTGCAGCGCGATACCGCCAGGCATGCCGAGGTCACCGTGCGGAAGTTGGCCGCCTGCGCCGTTCCGGACCCCTCGATGTCCAGCTCGGTGATCTGGACGTCCACGCCCAGGTCCGCGAAGCTCTGCAGCGTCGTCTGGTAGTTCGACGGCACCGGGCTGTTGGGGTTGAAGTGCGACTGGAAGCCGACGCAGTCGATCGGCACGCCGCGGGACTTGAAGTCCTGGACCATCCGGTACACGGCCTGGGTCTTCGCCTGGGTCCAGTCGTCGGTGTTGTAGTCGTTGTAGCAGAGCTTCGCGCCCGGGTCCGCGGCCCGCGCGGCGGTGAACGCCGCCTCGATCCAGTCGTTGCCCGTGCGCTGCAGGTTCGAATTGCGCCGGGCGCCGGACCCGCCGTCCTCGAACGCCTCGTTCACCACGTCCCACGCGTAGATCTTGCCGCGGTAGTGGGTCGCGACCTGGGTGACGTGGTTCAGGATCGCCTGCCGCAGCGCCGAACCCTCCATGCCCTGCATCCAGCCCGGCTGCTGCTGGTGCCAGGCCAGCGTGTGCCCGCGCATCCGGGCGCCCTGGCTCGTCGCCTGGTTCACGATCCGGTCCGGGTTGGCGTACGAGAACTGGCCCTGTGCAGGCTCGGTCGCGTCGATCTTCATCTCGTTCTCCGGCGTGATCATGGAGAACTCGCGGCTCAGGATGCCGGTGTAGACGCTGTCCGACAGCTTGCTCGCCGACACCGCCGTGCCGAAGTACCGCCCGGTCCGCGCCGCCGCGCTGCCCAGCGTGCTCCCGGCAGGCGGCGCGGAGGACGTGGTCGTGGTCGGCGTGGTGGTGGTCGGCGTGGTCGTGGTGGAACCACTGCTGTTCAGGCCGAGGAAGTTGATCGCGTACTGGATCATCCCGTTCTGCGGCAGCGAATGCCCCGCCCCTTGGACGCTGATGCCCTCGACCGGCGCCTGCGTGCCGGTGGCGCCGTAGCGGGTGCGCGTCCAGCCCGACTGCGGCGAATCACTCGACGACGGCGTCTGGCTCAGCCCGTGCAGGTTCGTCCACTGCTTGATCTCCTCCCCGAAGTTCGGGTAGCGGAGGGTGTCGTCGGCCGTGCCGTGCCACAGCTGCATCCGCGGGAACGGGCCGGTGCGCCCGCCGCTCATCTGGCGGGCCTGGTCGCCCCACTGCTGCGCGGTCTTGATGAGCTGGCCGCCCGAGCACTGGCTGTTCCAGCTGGAGCCGTCCGTGGTCGCGAAGCACCCGGCGGGCACGCCCATGAACGCCGAGCCCGCGGCGAACACGTCCGGGTACTCCGCGGCGAGCACGTTCGTCATCATCGCACCCGAGGAGAACCCGGTGACGTACACGCGGGAGGAGTCGACGTTGTAGCGCTGCTTCGCCCAGTTGACCATGGAAAGGATGCCGACCGGGTCGCTGCCGCCGCCGCGGGTGAGCGCCTGCGGCGAGGAGACGTCGAAGCACTGCCCGCTGCGCGTGGCTTCCGGGAACACGATGACGTACCCGTACTGGTCGGCCGCGGTGACGTAGTCGCGGGCGTAGCCGTTGTAGATCGCCGAGGCCGAACCCGTGCAGTAGTGGATGGCCACCAGCAGCGCGGGGCGGGCCGCGACGCGGTCCGGGACGTACGTGTACATGTTGAGGTTGCTGGGATTGCTGCCGAAGTCGGTGACCCGGGTCAACGTGGCCGCGGACGCCGGCTGGGCCGCCACGACCAGCACGATCGCCGCGGCGATCGCCAGCACGGCGGCGGAAAGGGCGGTGAGGAGTCTTCGCACTCGGGGAATTCCTTTCCGGGAACAGGAGCGCAGCTGTCGACGATGGTTCGTCGCGACGCCCGGCCGGTCAACGATTATCGAAACGTTTCGGGAAGTTTCGAGCGGTTCACCGATCGGCCGTCCCGGCGGGGGTCTGGCAGGATTCCGGGATGACCGAGCTGCTGCTGGGCCCGCTGCTGCGGCACGTCGACGCCACCTCGGCGACGATCTGGGTCGAGACGGACGGCCCGTGCGAAGTTCGTGTCGGCGACGCCGCCGCGCGGACGTTCGAGGTCGCCGGCCACCACTACGCGCTGGTCGTGCTCACCGGGCTGGCACCGGGGCGGAGCACGCCGTACGAAGTCCGGCTCGACGGCGACGTCGTCTGGCCCGAACCGGACGCCGACCTGCCGCCGAGCCGCATCCGGACGCTGCGGCCCGGCGACCCGCGGTTCCGGCTCGTGTTCGGGTCGTGCCGCAAGCCGCGCGAGCAGGACGCGCTGGGCCCGGACGCGCTCGCCGCCTACGCCCACCGGATGGCCGCCCTCGACGAGGCCGAGTGGCCCGAATCGCTGCTGCTCCTCGGCGATCAGGTCTACGCCGACGAAACCACCGACGCGACGCGGGAGTGGCTGGCCACGCGGCGCGACACGAGCCGGCCGCCCGGCAACGAGGTCGCCGACTTCGAGGAGTACTGCCACCTCTACTTCGAGGCCTGGTGCGATCCGGCGGTCCGCTGGCTGCTCTCGACCGTGCCGACGTCGATGATCTTCGACGACCACGACGTCCGCGACGACTGGAACACCTCGCAGGCCTGGCGCGAGAAGATGGCCAGGACGTCCTGGTGGCCGGAGCGGATCCGCGGTGCGCTGGTCTCGTACTGGGTCTACCAGCACCTCGGCAACCTGGGGACGGCCGAGCTCGCCGAAGACGACCTCTACCAGCGGGTGATCAAGTCGGGTACGGACAACGCCGGGCTGCTGCGCGAGTTCGCCGACCGGGCCGACCGGGAGGCCGACGGCGCCAAGGGCACCCGGTGGTCCTACCGGCGCGACTTCGGCCCGGTCCGGCTGCTGGTGATCGACTCGCGGGCCGGGCGGATCCTCGAGGGCGGGCAGCGGTCGATGATCGGCGAAGAGGAGTTCCGCTGGATCGAGCAGCAGGCGTCCGGCGAGTGCGACCACCTGCTGATCGGCACGTCGCTGCCGTGGCTGCTGCCCACCGCGCTGTCGGCCGCGCAGTCGGTCAACGAACGGCTCTGCGCCCGGCCCGGGCTCGCCGGGCGGGTCAGCGAGTGGCTCCGGCAGCTCGTGGACCTGGAGCACTGGCCGGCGTTCCGCGCCTCGTTCGAGCGGCTGGCGACGCTCATCGCCCGGGTCGCGGACGACGGACCGGCGTCGGTCAGCGTGCTCTCCGGCGACGTCCACCACGCCTACGTGGCGCGGGCCGAGTTCCCCGGTGGCACCGCGGCGCCGGTCCACCAGCTGACCTGCTCACCGGTGCACAACACCGTGCCGTGGTACATGAACCGGCTGTTCCGGGCCGGCTGGTCACGGCCGCTGACCAGGGCGAGTGAGTGGCTGGCCCGCCGCACCGGGGTCCGGCAGGCACCGCTGTCGTGGCATTGCGTGTCCGGTCCGCACTTCGGGAACGCGGTGATGACCCTGGACGTCGACGGGCGCACGGCCACGGCGACGCTGCTGCGGCCGGACGCCGACGAGGAGCCGATCCGGCTGGTCTGAGGGTGGGTGCGCCACGGCCACCCTCGTGGCGCGGTGGCGGGTTAACCTCGGATCATGGTCACGGACAACCTCCTCGGAGAGTTCCTCCGGGCCCGCCGCGAACAGGTGGGCCCCGAGGCACTCGGCCTGCCCGCGGGCGGGTCGCGCCGGGTGGCGGGCCTGCGCCGCGAGGAGGTCGCGGTGCTGGCCGGCGTCAGCACCGACTACTACGTCCGGCTCGAGCAGGGCCGGGAGCGCCACCCGTCGGCGCAGGTCGTCGACGCGCTGGCGCGGGGGCTGGCGCTCGACGACGACGCCACCGCCCACCTCCACCGGCTGGCCCGGCCCGAGCCGGTCCGCCGGCGGCGCGCCCGGCGGCGGGCCCCGGTCAGCCCGAACCTGCTGCGCCTGATGGACGGCTGGCCGGACACGCCCGCGCTCGTGCTCGGCCACTGCCTCGACGTGCTCGCGCACAACGCGCTGGGCGAGGCGTTGTTCGCCGGGCACACCCACAGCGGTGACCTGGTCCGCCTGGTGTTCCTCGACCCGGACGCCCGCGAGTTCTACCCGGACTGGGAGCGCGTGGCCGTCAACACGGTCGGCGGCCTGCGGACGGCCGCCGGGATCGACCCCGACGACCCGCAGCTCATCGACACCGTCGGCGAACTGTCGGTCAAGAGCGCGGACTTCCGCCGGCTGTGGGCCCGCCACGACATCCGGCAGAAGACCCACGAGACCAAGCGGTTCCGCCACCGGCTGGTCGGCGAACTGGAACTGAGCTACGAGGCCCTGACCGTCAACAGCGCCCCGGGCCAGCAGCTGATCGTCTACCAAGCCGAGCCCGGCAGCTCCTCGGCCGCGGCGCTGGCCCTGCTCGGCAGTCTCGCCGCTTCCTGAAAAACCCCTTTCCCATCCCTCCACAATGGACGGAGTACTTCGTCGTGCCCGAAAACCCCGCCGTTCCCGAGAACGCAGTCTGGTTCATCACCGGCTGCTCCACCGGCCTCGGCCGCGCCCTCGCCGAAGCCGTGCTCGGCCGCGGAATGCGCGCGGTCGTCACCGCCCGCGACCCCGCGCGCGTCGCCGATCTCGCCGAGGCGCACGGCGATCGCGCGCTGGCCCTGCCGCTCGACGTCACCGACCACGCCCAGGTCGTCGACGCGGTCAAGCGGGCCGAAGGGGCCTTCGGCCGGATCGACGTCCTGGTCGGCAACGCCGGCTACGGCTACCTCGCCGCCGTCGAGGAAGGCGAGGACGAACAGGTCCGGAAGCTGTTCGAGACCAACGTGTTCGGCCTCGCCGACGTCACCCGGGCGGTCCTGCCGGGCATGCGGGCGCGCCGGAGCGGCCACATCGTCACCGTGTCGTCCCTCGGCGGCCTGGCGGCTTTCGGGGCCACGGGCTACTACCACGCGACGAAGTTCGCCGTGGAGGGGTTGTCGGAGTCACTGGCTGCGGAAGTGGCACCGCTGGGCATCAAGGTGACCATCGTGGAGCCTGCCGCGTTCCGCACCAACTGGTCCGGCCCCTCGATGCGGCAGTCGGCGATCCGCATCGACGACTACGCCGCCACCGCGGGCGCCCGCCGGGAGGCGACGCTCGCGACGTACGGCCGGCAGCCGGGCGACCCCGCCCGCGCGGCCGAAGCGATCCTCACCGCCGTCGGCAGCGACGAACCGCCGCTGCGCCTGCTCCTCGGCCGGGCCGCCTACGACATCGCCACCGCCCGGCTCGACACCCTGCGCGCCACGTTCGACACCTGGCGCGAAACCACCCTCGCCGCCGATTTCCTGGAAGGAACCCTGTGAAGACCGTCCTCATCACCGGCGCCAGCAGCGGCATCGGCCGCGCCACCGCGGTGCGCCTGGCCCGCGAAGGCCACCACGTCGTGCTCGGCGCCCGCCGCGAAGACCGGCTGACTGCGCTGGCGAAGGAAATCCACGACGCCGGCGGCACCGCCGACGTGCACCGCCTCGACGTCACCGACCGCGCGGACGTCGCCGCGTTCGCCGGCGCCGCCGTCGAGGCACACGGACGGCTCGACGTCTTCATCGCCAACGCGGGCGTGATGCCGCTGTCGCGGTTGGACTCCCTGCACGTCGAGGAGTGGGACCGGATGATCGACGTCAACGTCCGCGGCCTGCTCCACGGCATCGCGGCCGCCCTCCCGCACTTCCGGCGGCAAGGCAGTGGCCACTTCGTGACGATCGCCTCCACCGGCGCGCACGAGGTGGTCCCGACGGCCGCGGTCTACTGCGGCACCAAGTACGCCGCTCGCGCGATCACCGAGGGCCTGCGCCTGGAGGCAGGCCCGGGCGTCCGCGTGACGACGGTCTCCCCCGGCGTCACCGAGTCCGAGCTGGCGGACACGATCACCGAACCGGGCGCCCAGGAGGCGATGCGCGCCTACCGCGCGGTGACGCTCCCGGCGGACGCCATCGCCGGCGCCGTCTCCTACGCGATCGGCCAGCCCGACGGAGTCGACGTCAACGAGATCGTCGTGCGGCCCACCACGCAGCGGTGACCGGGCCGCTCAGCGCTCCAGCTCGGCGATGACCCGCGGGATCTCCGCCACCAGCTCCCGGGCCAGCAGGCCGGTGCTGCCGGTGTCCGGGATCAGCCGCTGGCCGGCGACGGCGTGGACGTGCGTCGCCCAGCAGGCCGCCTGGTCGACGTCGGCGCCGCGGGCGAGGAAGCCTCCGGTCAGGCCGGCCAGGACGTCGCCGCTGCCGGACGTCGCCAGCCCGACGTGGCCGCTGCCGTCGCGCCAGACCCGGCCGTCCGGCGCAGCGACCACGCCCATCAGCAGCACCACGCCGCCGTAGCGGCCGGCGATGCGGACCGCCGTCTCCAGGTCGTCGACGTCCTTCTCCTCGCAGCCGTCGAGGAACGCGGCTTCGACCCGGTTCGGGGTGAGCAGGAGCCGGCCCGCCAAGGGCTCCGCGAGCGAAGGGGCCCGGCTCAGCGCGCCGAGGGCGAACGCGTCGAGCACCACCCGGGCGTCCGGGGCGATCGCGGGCACCAGCCGCCGCAGCAGGTCTTCGGTCTCCTCGGCGCCGGTCAGGCCGGGTCCGACGACGACGGTGCCCGCGCCGGGCAGCACCTCGGCCAGCCGGTCGGCGGCGTCGGCGGCGATCGCTCCGGACGGCGTCTCGGGCAGCCCGAACACCGACGACTCGGGCACCGAGACGCCGAGCGCCGTCGCGTGCCGTTCGGCCACCGCCACCTGCAGCGTGCCGGCGCCCGCCCGCAGCGCGGCCGTCCCGGACAGCGCCGGCGCCCCCGGCACGGTCCGGGCACCGCCGACGACGAGCACGGTGCCCCGGTCCTCGGCGCCGATCCGCCACTCCCGCAACAGGGCGGGGCTGATCGGCGCCGGGTCAGGAGAGCTGCTGCGCGGCATCGTCGTCCGCCGTCGGTGGCGTGTCGGTGGCGTGCAGGTGGCCGACCTCCTGGGCCAGCACCATGGTGAACAGGCCGTCGGCGTCGCGCTCCCAGGCCGTCACCGAGCCGTTCGGGATCTCGGTGGCGCCGGCGGCCCGCAGCAGGTCGGGTTCGGGCAGCCCTTCGAGCAGGTAGCGCAGGGCGAACACGGTCATCTCGTGGGCGGCCAGCAGAACGCGCTTTCCGGCGTGCTCCACGCTCAGCTCGGTGAGCAGGGACCGCAGCCGCAGCACGACGTCCGCCCAGGACTCCCCGCCCGGCGGCCGGTAGTAGAACTTGCCCAGCCGCCGCTTCCGGCGCAGCTCGTCAGGCCACCGCTCGCTGACGCCGTGGGAGGTCAGCAGGTCCAGCACGCCGAGTTCGCGGTCGCGCAGCCGTTCGTCCGGGATGATCGGGACGCCGTCGGGCGTGGCCAGCCGCGCGGTGTCCCAGGCGCGGCGGTAGGTCGAGGTGATCACGACGTCCGGCGGCTGCTCCGCGAGGAACTTCCCGGCCGCGGAGGCTTGCTCCCGGCCCAGGTCCGTCAGCGGCACGTCGGCGTCGCGCTCGGCGATGTCGATCACGTCCGCGCCGGCCGACTCCGCTTCTTCCCTGGCGACGTTCCCGGTGCTCTGACCGTGCCGCAGCACACCCACCCAGTCCAAGTCGACGTTCACGCCGGGCTGGTTACCCCCGGAGACCCGCCGTCGAAACCCGGGATGGTTAGGCCCGCGAAAGGGTTGCGGCTAGGGTCGTTCCATGTCGCGAAGTCTCGACGCCCACAACCGGCTGCAGCAGCTGGAGGCGATCCTCGGTGCCCCGGCCGCACACCTCGGGCTCTCCGAGATGCTCACCGAGACGCTCAACCGCCTGCGCGAGGTCATGGCGGTCGAAACCGCCACCGTGCTGCGCTACCAGCCCAGCGGCCGCCAGCTGGTGGCCTTCGCGGCGGCGGGCATCGAAGAAGAGGTCCACCAGGGCGTGCGGGTGCCGGTGGGCAGCGGGTTCGCCGGCCGGGTCGCGCTCGAGCGGGCGCCCGTCCTCCTCGACCACGTCGACGAAACGAACGTCGTGAACTCCCTGCTGTGGGAACGCGGCCTGCGCTCCATGCTCGGCGTGCCCATGCTCGCCGGCGGCGAGCTCGTGGGCGTGCTGCACGTCGGTTCCGTGGTGCCCCGGGAGTTCGACGAGTCCGATGTGGCCACCATGCAGCTGCTCGCCGACCGCCTCGCGATGGCGGTCCAGGTGGAGGCGCTGGAGGAGAACCGCACCGCCACCATGGCGCTGCAGCGCAGCCTGCTGCCCAGCAGCCTGCCCGACGTGCCCGGCCTGGATTTCGGCGCGCGGTACGTACCCGGTGCGGAGACCGGGCTGGGCGGCGACTGGTACGACCTGTTCTCGCTGCCGGGTGACCGGCTCGGCGTCGTGATGGGCGACGTCTCCGGCCACGGTCTCGACGCGGCCGTGATCATGGGCCGCCTGCGCAGCGCCCTGCGTGCCTACGCCCTCGACTCCGAAAGCCCCGCCGAGGTGCTCGCCAAGCTCGACCGCAAGGCCAACCACTTCGAACACGGGGCGATGGCCACGGTGGCCTACGGGATCATCGGCCCGGACCGCGAGTCGCTGACGCTGTCGCTCGCCGGGCACCTGCCCCCGGTGTTCGCCCGGCCCGGTGCGCCGGCCCGCCTGGTGGACTCGCCCCCGGACCCCCCGATCGGGCTGACCGTCGGCGAGCCCGAGCGGCGCACCACCGTCGTCGAACTGTCGCCGGAGAGCGTGCTGGTGTTCTACACCGACGGGCTGGTCGAGCGCCGCGACCGGCCGGTGGACACCGGCATGCGGCAGCTCGCGCAAACGGTGCGCGCCGGGGAACCCGAGCGGATCTGCGCGCAGGTCATGGCCGCGATGATCGGGAACCGGGCGGCCCAGGACGACGTCGCCGTGCTGGCCATCCGGCGCCGTGCCGTCCCGGCCGGCGGCTGACGCGGCCGGGACGATCCGGTCGGAACCGGTCGGACCCGCTCAGGATCCGGCCAGCGCCGCTTCCCGGGTCGGGAACAGCGAAAGGCTCTGCTCGAGCCCGGTCAGCTGGATCGGGCGCAGGGTGGCCCGGCCGGAGGCGACGATCCGCACCGCGGTGCCGGTGCCGGCGTTGCGGTGGATGGTCAGCAACGCGGTCAGGCCGGGCGAGGCGAGGAACTCGACCCGGCTCAGGTCGACCACCAGCACCGGCGGCTGCTCCGCCAGTGCCTCGTCGGCGGCCTGCACGAGCGCGGGCGCGGTGGTCGTGTCGACGTCCCCGGCGACCTCGACGACGACCGCTTCGTCCTGCTCCGTCCGGGCGATCCGGAACTCCCCGAACGGCACAGCGGTGGCCGAGCTTTCGAGGTGGGTGGGCTCGGTCATGGTGTTTCTCCTCGCCTTCGGCAGGCCTCACCGGCGATCGGTGGGCGTGCGTGATCTCGAAGGCTGTCTGCTCAACCACTCCCCATCATGCCTGCCCGGGCGACACGCCGCCGTGTCAGCACCCCCTCGGCTTCCGGTCGGACCCCCGAACAGGCAGGATGGGCGCCATGGGCGGACGGGACGTGACCGGGGACTCACTCGACGACGCCGCCGGCTCGACCGGATCGGTCTCATTGGAAAGCCGCGACAGCGTGGTCGTGCTGCACGTCGACGGCGCTCTCGACCTCGCGCTCGCCCCGAAACTGCGCCGGTTGGCCGAACGAGCGGCGCGCCTGCGGCCGTCGCTGCTCGTCATCGACCTGACCGGCGTGACGTTCCTGGCCTCGGCGGGCATGGCCGAACTCGTCCGGGCGCACCGCGGGCCTGCCGCGGCGGCACCGCTGCGGGTGGTCGCCACCGGCCGGATCACCCTGCGGCCGCTGGAACTGACCCGGCTGGCCGACGAACTCGCCATCTACCCGTCGCTGTCCGAAGCGTTGGCTCCCTGATGACGTCCCGGCCGGATTTCGACGCGGTCCTCGACGCCGTGCGCGTGGCCTTCGCCGGCGGCGAAGGCGCCCCGGCGGCCACCGCGGTCCGCTCCCTCGGCCCGGCCGAGGTGCGCGCGGTGCTCGGTGACCAGGTCGCGCTGGCGGTGACCGACCGCGCGGTCCTCGCGGAACTGGTGCCGGGCACGGAGATCACCCACGCGATCGCCCTCGCGGCCGACGGCGGCGAGCGCGGCGCTTTGGTTTACACCACTGAGGACCTGGGCGGGGGCCCGGCCGCCGTGGCCGCCGCCATCCAGGCCACCGTCGCCGGCCTGGCCGCCACGGTCCGGCGGTTGCGGGACGAAGCCGCGGTCCTGGACGCGCTGCACTCCACCGGCCGCGAACTGACCGCGCAGCTCGACATCGACCGGATCGTGCAGGACGCGACCGACGCGGCCACGAAGGCGACCGGAGCCGCGTTCGGCGCGTTCTTCTACAACCTGATCGACGAGCTCGGCGAGTCGTACACGCTGTACACGATCTCGGGCGTGCCGCGCGAGGCCTTCGCCCGGTTCCCGATGCCGCGCAACACCGAGGTCTTCGGGCCGACCTTCGACGGCGTCGGCACCGTCCGCAGCCCCGACATCACGCGGGACCCGCGGTTCGGCAAGAACGCCCCGCACCACGGGATGCCCGAGGGCCACCTGCCGGTGTGCAGCTACCTGGCCGTCTCGGTGCTCAGCCCCACTTCCGGCGAAGTGCTGGGCGGGTTCTTCTTCGGCCACCCCGAGCCGGACCGGTTCACCGCGCGGCACGAGTACCTGGCCGAGGGCATCGCCGCCTACTCGGCCATCGCACTGGACAACGCCCGGCTCTACGAACGCGAACGCACCCTCGCCTCGGAGCTGTCCCGCAGCATGCTGCCGGTCGCCCCGCCCACGCCGGGCCTCGACGTGTTCACCCGGTACCTGCCCGCGGCCACCGGGAGCAAGGTCGGCGGCGACTGGTTCGACGTGATCCGGCTGCCATCGGGCGACACCGCGTTCGTCATCGGCGACGTCGTCGGCCACGGCGTCACCGCCGCGACGGTGATGGGCCAGGTCCGCACGGCCATCCGCAGCTACGCCCTGCTCGAGCTGCCGCCGTCGGAGGTCCTGCGCAACGTCTCCGAGCTGACCGTCGAGCTGTTCGGCGAAAGCTTCGTGACCTGCTTCTACGCGGTCCACCGGCCCGCCGACGGCACGCTGGCCTACGCGAACGCCGGCCACCTGCCCGCGATCCTGATCCGCCCGGGCGAGCCGCCCGAGCAGATCGGCGAGGCGCTGGCGCAGCCGCTGGGCGTCGGCTCGGTCTTCCCGCAGCGCACCGCGGGCTTCCCGGTCGGCGCGGACCTGGTGCTGTACACCGACGGGCTGGTCGAAAGCCGCACCCGTGACCTCACCCTGGGCATCGAATGGCTGCTGGCGGGTATACCCGGGTTGCTGACCGCGGCCGACCTCGAGACGGCGTGGGACAAACTCGTCGACGAACTGACGCGCGGACGGCACGACGACGACATCGCCGTGATCCACGTGCGCCACCGCGGAGAGGACAGCCCATGACGGACCCCCTCCCCCCGGGTGCGCCCGCTCCCCCCACCACCTTCCACCGGCGCACGGCCGCGATCGCCGAACGCCTGCCGGAACTGCGCGAAGCACTCGCCCGCTGGCTCGCCGGGCTGCAGCTGAGCCTGGAGCGGCGGGAGGACGTCGTCCTCGCCGCCTACGAGGCGATGGCCAACTCGGCCGAACACGCCTACCCCGCCGGGGGGCCGGGCCCGGTCGACGTCCGGGCCGAAGCGCTGCCGGGGCGGGTGATCGTGACGGTCACCGACTACGGCACCTGGCGGCCGCCTGCCGGCTCGGACGGGCTGCGGGGCCGCGGCCTGCTGCTCATCGACTCCATCGCCGACCACAGCGCGCAGGTGCACCGCGACGACGGCACGACGGTCACCATGACCTGGCTGACCGGCTGACCGCCGTCTCGCCGGCAGCAGTGTCCCGCGCGTCACAGCAGCGTCCCGCGCGTCCGGCAGGGCGGCGGCCGGTGAAGTAGGCTCGGCCCGGGCCGCGTGAACCTGGAGTGTGATGAGCGTCGGGGAAGAGGCCGGCCACCGGGCCGTGTTTCCCGGAACCAGCCGGATGGCCGCCCGGATGCGGGATTTCGACTGGGCGTCGTCCCCGCTCGGGCCGCCCCGCGACTGGCCGGCCAGTCTCACGACGGCGGTCCGGATCTGCCTCGCCTCCCGCTTCCCCATGATCGTCTGGTGGGGCCCGGAGCTGCGGTTCCTCTACAACGACGCGTACCTGCCGCTGCTGGGCACCAAGCACCCCGCGCTGGGCAAGCCGGGCGCGGAGGTCTGGGGCGAGATCTGGCACATCATCGGCCCGATGCTGGACAGCGTGATGACCACCGGCGAGGCGACCTGGTCCGAAGACCTGCTGCTGCCGATGAACCGGCACGGCTACTGGGAAGAGACGTACTGGACGTACTCCTACAGCCCGGTGCACGACGACGAGGGCACCGTGCGGGCGGTGTTCACCGCGGTCTCCGACACGACCGAACGCGTGATCGGCGAACGCCGCCTGGCGACGCTGCGCGAGCTCGGCGCCCGGGCCGGGGTCGCCCGCACCGTGAACGAGGCCTGCGAGGTCGTCGCCGGGGTGCTGGGCCGGGCGGGCGCCGACGTCCCGTACGCCGCGATCCACCTCCGCGACGGCGACGGCGGCCTCGCGCTCGCGGCCGTCACCCCCGGCGGCGAAGGCGCGGGGGACACGGCCGCCTGGCCGCTCGAGGACGTGCTCGCCGACGGGGTCGCGCGGACGGTACCGGCCGAGGCCGTCGGCGAGCTGCCCGCCGGGGGCTGGTCCACGCCACCCGCCGAGGCCATGGTGCTGCCGCTGCGCGGCGACGCCGTCGACACCACGACCGGCGTCATCGTGCTGGCGGCGAGCGCCGGGCGAGCGCTCGACGAGTCCTACCGGACGTTCCTCGGGCTGGTCGCCCAGCAGACGGCGGCGCTGGTCAACGGCGCGATCGCCTACCAGGTCCAGCAGCGGCGGGCCGAGGAGCTGGCCGCGCTGGACGAGGCGAAGACGACGTTCTTCGCCAACATCAGCCACGAGTTCCGGACCCCGCTCACCCTGATCATGGGCCCCGCCGCCGAGCTGCGGGAGGCGCTGGACAGCGCCGGCGAGCGGGTGCGGGAAGAGCTCGACGTCATCCAGCGCAACGCGTTGCGGCTGGGACGGCTGGTGAACAACCTGCTGGACTTCTCGCGGATCGAAGCCGGCCGGATGCAGGCGCGCTTCGAACCGGTGGACCTCGGGACGTTCACCGCGGAGCTGGCGAGCGTCTTCCGCGCCGCCGTCGAGCGGGCCGGACTGGCGTTCGAGGTCGACTGCGGCCCGTCGCCCGAACCGGTGCACGTCGACCGCGGGATGTGGGAGAAGGTCGTCTTCAACCTGCTGTCCAACGCGGTCAAGTTCACCTTCGACGGCGCGATCCGGGTGACCGGCACGGTCGAAGCCGGGCACGCCGTGGTCGCCGTGTCCGACACCGGGATCGGCATCGACGCCACCGAGCTGCCGCGCCTGTTCGAGCGGTTCCACCGGATCCCGTCGGCGCGGGCGCGGTCGAACGAGGGCAGCGGCATCGGCCTGGCGCTGGTGCGCGAGCTCGTCGGCATGCACGGCGGCAGCATCGCCGTGGAGAGCACGCCCGGCGCCGGGACGACGTTCCGGGTCCGGCTGCCCTTGGGCACCCGGCACCTGCCCGCCGAACACGTCGTCGACGAGCCCACGACCGGCGCGCTCACCGCGGAGTCGGCGGAGTCCGCGGAACCGTACGTGCAGGAGGCGCTGCGCTGGCTGCCGGACGACGACCAGTCCGCACGCCCGGCGCCGGCCTCGGGCGCCCGCGTGCTGGTGGCCGACGACAACGCCGACATGCGCGACTACCTCGTCCGGCTGCTGCGCGACGACTACGCGGTCACCGCGGTCCGCGACGGCGTCGAGGCGTTCGCCGCCGCCCGCGCCGAGCCGCCCGAGCTGATCATCAGCGACGTCATGATGCCCCGGCTGGACGGCCTCGGCCTGCTCGCCGAGCTGCGCGGCGACCCGCGCACCGCCGCCGTGCCGGTGCTGCTGCTGTCGGCGCGGGCCGGCCAGGAAGCCGCCGTCGACGGGCTGGCCGCCGGCGCCGACGACTACCTCGTGAAGCCGTTCTCGGCGCGGGAGCTGCTCGCCCGCGTCCGCACGACCGTCCAGCTGGCGAGGCTGCGGACGCAGCACGCCCGCTGGCGCTCGGCGATGATCGAGTCGTTGCAGGAAGGCTTCTTCGTCTGCGACGCCGAAGGGCGGGTCGTCGAGATCAACGCGGCCTTCACCGAGCTGCTGGGCTTCGGCCCCGGCGACCTGCCGTACGACCCGCCGTTCCCGTGGTGGCCGGACGCCGGCACCGACCCGGCCGCGCACCGCCAGGTCGCCGAAGCCTCCGCCCGCGCGTGGGACCAGCCCGCCGGCAGCCTGGTCCTGCCGATGCGGCACCGGGACGGGCACCGGGTGTGGGCCGCGATCGCCTACAGCGGGCTGCACGACGACGAGGGACGGCGCCGGGTGGTCGGCACGGTCCGCGACGTCACGGCCGAGCGCTACGCCGTGCAGCGCGAAAGCGCGCTCGCCGCGATGAACCGGCGCCTGGCCGGCGTCAGCGGGGTCGAAGACGTGCTCCGCGCCGCGCTGGAGCTGCTGCGCGAGCTGTGGCACGCCCGGCGCGCGCTCGCGGTGACCTGGCCGCGGGACGGCGAACCGGAGCTCGCGTCCACCGACCCCGCCGACCGGAGCTGGGCGGACCTCGCCGCGCCGCTGCGGGAAACCCTCGGCCACGTCCGCTCGCTGCCGGCGTTGCACGCGACCCCGGCCGACGGCGGCGCGGGCACCACGGTGGACCACCCCGGCGGCCAGGTGACGCTCTGGGTCGACCCCGCGCCGGGCCGGCCGCTCGGCACCGAGGACCGGACGCTGCTGGCGCTGCTGGCCGGGACGCTCGCCCACGCCCTGCGCCGCGCCCACCGCGACGACCGGCAGCGGGAGGTCGCCCTCGCGCTGCAGCGCTCCATCCTCGGCCCGGCCCGGCTGCCCGACGGCTTCGCGGTGCGCTACGAGCCGGCGAACCCGCCCCTGGAGGTCGGGGGCGACTGGTACGACGTCGTCGCGCTGGCCGGGGCCCGGATCGGCATCGTCGTCGGCGACTGCGTCGGCCGGGGACTCGCGGCGGCCGCGGTGATGGGCCAGCTGCGCAGCGCCTGCCGGGCCCTGCTGCTGGAGGCCAGCAGCCCGGCGCACACGCTCAGCGCGCTCGACCACTTCGCCGGGCGGCTGCCGGGTGCCCTCTGCACGACCGTCTTCTGCGGGGTCCTCGACCCGGCGACCGGCACGCTCACCTACTCCAGCGCCGGGCACCCGCCCGCCACCCTCGTGCACCGCGACGGCACGGCCGAGGTGCTCGACGACGGCGGCAGCGTGCCACTGGCCGTCCGCGGCGCGGCGCCGCGTCCGGAGGCGACGGCGATCGTGCCGATCGGCTCGCTGCTGATGCTCTACACCGACGGGCTCGTCGAACGCCGCCGCGAGGCCCTCGACGAGGGCATGGACCGGGCCACCACGGTCGCCCACGACACGCGCGACGCGGAGCTCGGCGACCTGGCGACCGCCCTGATGGACCGGCTCCGGCCGGCGGAGGGCTACGAGGACGACGTCGCGCTGCTGCTCTACCGCCGGTCGGTCCCCGCGCTGGACTTCGACTTCGCGGCGCACCCGGACCACCTGACCTCGACGCGGCACTGGCTGCGCGCGTGGCTGGAGAACGCCGCCCTCGACCCGGACCTCGCCCAGGACGTGCTGGTCGCCTCGGGCGAGGCCTGCGCCAACGCCGTCGAGCACGCCTACCTCGACGGGACCGGGGCGACCGTGCACCTCGCGGCCCGGTTCACCGGCGCGCACCTGGTCGTCACGGTGACCGACCGGGGCCGGTGGCGGCCGCCGCCGCCGGGCAACCAGGTGCTGCGCGGCCGCGGCGTGCCGATGATGGAGGCGCTGGCCGACGCGGTCACCATCCGGCACGAAACCACCGGAACCACCGTCACGCTGGAATGGAGGATCGGTTCGTGACGACGCCACTCACGCTGGTCGGCCGCGCGGGCGAAGAGGGCGATCGGGTCCTCCTCGTCACCGGCGAGATCGACATGAGCAACGCCGCGCAGTTCGGCGCGGCGCTGGACCGCGAGCTGGCGGCGGGCACCACCGTCACCGTGGACCTGACCGGGGTGGCCTACCTCGACAGCGCCGGCGTCGCGGTGCTGTTCGACCGCGCCGCCGAGCACGACCTGCGGCTGGTGGCGCCGCGGCTGCTCGACCGGGTGCTGCGGGTGTCGGGCCTCACCGAGGTCGTGAAGGTCATGATCCGCTGAACGGTTGACCGCCGGTCCACGGGGTAAGCGGGCGGCAGCGACGGGTGTCGGGTGGGTTGTGCTGCCGTCCGTCGCCAGGTGGCCCCGGCGCCCAACCCACGACGTTCAGCAGTGAGCGCCGGGCCGGAGCCACCGCTCTTCCCCGGTCGGGTGTTGCGCCATCGTTGTTGCCGGAGACGCGGCGGACGCGAGTAGGGTTCTGCCGTTCCGGTGAAGCAGCAGCGGTCCGGCGAGTACCGCAGCCATCCGGGACGGAGAGGACGCCAGTGACCGGTGAGCCGATCCCGCCCGAGCACCTCGACGAGCTGACCGCCGCGATGGCGGACCTCACGGGGGCGCTCGAGGCCGAACCAGCCGAAGCGGAAATCCTCGACGCCGTCTGCGCCGAAGCCGTCCGCGCCATCCCCGGCGCCGACATGGCCAGCATCACGGCGATCCGCGACGGCGAGCCGACCACGGCGGCCAGCACGGACGACCGGGCCGTCGCGATCGACCGGGCCCAGTACGCGGCGGGAGCGGGCCCCTGCCTGCGGGCCGCGGCGACGGGCGAGATCGTCCGGGTCCCCCTGGCCACGGCGGGGGCGGACTGGCCGGAGTTCACCGCCCGCGCCCAGGAACTCGGGGTGGGCAGCTACCTGGCGGCCCCGCTGCCGGTCGACGAACGCCTGTCGGGCGCGCTCAACCTCTTCGGCTACGGCGACCACGGCTTCGCGGAGACGGACTCGCGGTTGCTGCAGCTCTACACCACGGTCGTCTCGTTCGGGCTGCGCACCACGCGGCGCTACCACCGGGCCCGGCAGCGGGCCACCGAGCTGGAAGTGGCGATGCGGTCGCGGGCGGTGATCGAGCAGGCGAAGGGCATCCTGATGGCCGTGCACCGGATCAGCGCCGACGACGCGATGAAGCGCCTGGTCACCGAATCGCAGCACACCAACGTGAAACTGCGGGACGTCGCGACCCGGTTCGTCGAAGAGCTCTCCTCGGCCGAGTCGCGCTGAACCACCGGGACACCGGGGCTCAAGCGTGGTGCCGGGCCGGGAACGGCCAGGTGAGCGTGATGACGGTCCCCCCGTCGGTCGACCGCAGATCCAGCCCGTCGACCAGCGCCTGGATCAGGCGCAGCCCGCGCCCGCCGTCCGCGCGCTCGGCCAGCGTCGCCCACCGGCCCTGGTCGGCGACGGTGACGATCAGCACCTCCTGGTCGATCCGGGCGCGGACGTCGATCAGTCCCGGCCGGCCGTGATAAGCGTGGTCGAGCACGTTGGCCATCGCTTCCCAGCAGGCCAGCACGACGTCGTCGGCCTGCCGCCCGACCTCGTCACCGGCGCGCCGCCGCAGCCACGACACCAGGTGCCGGCGCAGGCTCGGCAGCGTTCGTGGCGAAATCGTGCCGCGGTACCGCCATCCGTCCGATCCCAGCTCTTCCACGTTCACCTCCTCGGGGGACTTCCGGTTTGCTACCCACCGGTTCTGATTCTCAATCACCGGTAATGGCTTCCCCTGGCGCCGTTCGGACCTGGTGCACCCCGGGGCGGTCGTGATCGGATGGGCGGATGATTCGGTCGACGTCGTCCGTGGTGCTGTGCGCGGTGCTGGCCGCTACCCTCCTGCCCGCCGTGTCCGGCACAGCCGACGCGGCCGCCGCGGGGCCGGGCGCCGTCTCGCACTTCGGCCTGGCCCGCAAGGACTGCCTGGGCACCGCGCGGAACCCGGCGAGCAAGGCGTGGTTCACCGTCGCGGGCGGCGTGCTCTCCGACGTCTACGCGCCGGTGATCGACAACACGAACGTCGAAACCCTGCAGTTCGCCGTCACCGACGGCCGCGGCTTCACCGATCTGCAGGCGCGGGACATGACCTACACCGTCCGCACGAGCGCGGGCGGGATGGCCTGCGAGGTGACGTCGACCGCGCGCAGCGGGCGGTACCGGCTGGTCACCGAGTACCTGGCCGACCCGGCCCGGACCGGCGTGCTCATCCGGACCCGGCTGGAGCCGCTGCGGGGCTCCGGCCGGGACCTGAAGGTCTACGTGCGGTTCGACGCGAGCGTCAACGGCAACGGCGGGGGCGGCCCGGCCAACGGCGGCGGCGACACCGCCACCGTCGACGCGGCGACGTCCGCGCTGGTCAGCGCCGACGCGAACACCGTCTCCAGCGCGCCGGCCCGCGACTACGGCACCCCGCTGGCCGCCGCGCTGCGCGCCGACCGCCGGTTCCTGGCCACCGGCAGCGGCTTCGCCGGCACCCCGGGTGACGGGCTGGCCCAGCTCGACCGCGACCACCGCCTCACCGACACGACGCCGTCGGCGGTGAACGGCAACGTCGTGCAGACCGCGCAGCTGGACCTCCAGCCGCACCGCCCCGCGGTGCTGGCGCTCGGCTTCGGCGCGGACGCCAGGGCCGCCGTCGCGACGGCCGGCGCGAGCCTGCGCACGCCGTTCGAGGCGAGTTACCGCCAGTACGCGCGTGAGTGGCGTGACTACGACAACGGGCTGATCCCGGTGCGCGGCAAGGATTCCGACGCCTACTACCAGTCCGTCAACGTGCTCAAGGCCAGCGAGGACAAGACGTTCCGGGGCGCGGTCGTCGCCTCGCTCGGCAGTCCGTGGGGCCAGGCCGTGCCGGCGGGCGACGCGCCGGGCGGCAAACCGGTCTACTTCGGCTCCTACCGCGAGATCTTCGCCCGCGACCTCTACGAGAGCTTCTCCGGCTTGCTCGCCGCCGGCGATCGCGAGACGGCACGGGCGAGCGTCCGCTGGCTGTTCACGCGCCAGCAGCAACCGGACGGCCGTTTTCCGCGCAACTCGCTGCTCAACGGCAAGAAGGCCCCCGACTCCGGTGGTGACCAGCTCGACGAGAGCGCGTACCCGATCCTGATGGCGTTGCAGGCCGGGCTCGACCGGGACCGCACGCTCTACACCGAGCACATCCGCGCGGCCGCGGACTTCGTCGTCGCGCACGGGCCGGCGTTCGGCTCGGAACGCTGGGAGGAACAGGGCGGCTACTCCCCCTCGACGATCGCCGCGGAGATCGCCGGGCTCGTCGCCGCGGGCGTGATCGCCGAGCGCAACGGCGACAGTGCGCGCGCGAACGTCTATCGCGCCACCGCCGACCACTTCCAGCGCGGTGTCAAGGGCTGGACGGTGACGTCGAACGGGCCGTACGGCGGCCGGTACTTCCTGCGGCTGACCAAGAACGGGAACCCGGACTCGGAGTGGTTCTACAACCTCGGCAACGGCTCGATCGACGCCGACCAGCGCGCGGTCGTCGACGCCGGGTTCCTCGAGCTGACCCGCCTGGGCGTGCTGCCCGCGGACGACCCGGACGTCGCCGCGTCGCTCGCCGTCGTGGACCGCGTGATCAAGCGGGACACCCCGGCCGGGCCGGGCTGGTACCGCTACGGGACGTCGGCGCCGGGCAGCGAGGACGGCTACGGCGACTGCTACGAGCCTGACCCGACGAACTGCGGCCCGACGGGCGCGCCGTGGCCGTCGGCGAACACCGGCTCCGGGCACCTGTGGCCGGTGCTCGCCGGCGAACGCGGCGAGCAGGCGGTGCAGACCGGCGACCGGGCCGGCGCGGCGGCGCTGCTGCGCGCGATGCGGGCGCAGACCGGCGGTACCGGGCTGATCCCCGAACAGATCTGGGAGAACCCGGCGCTGCCGGCGTCGCCGTACGGCTCGGACCCGAAGACGGCGTCGATCGGCTTCACGCCGGGGCAGTCGGTCGGCTCGGTCGCTCCGCTGAGCTGGGCGCAGTCCCAGTCGGTGCGGCTGGCCAGGGCCCTCGACGACGGACGGCTGCCCGAGCAGCCCGCCGAAGTCCGCTCGCGGTACACCGCGCCTGTCCCGGCTTTGGCGGTGACGCTGGACGCGCCCGCGTCGGTGTCCACCGCGACCGCCGAGGTCACCGGCACCGCACCCGCCGGCAGCCGGGTCGACATCGCCGTATCGGCCACCGACGCGGGCACGACTTCCGTGCTGTCCACCCGGGCTTCGGCCGCGGGAACGTTCCGCGCCGCCGTCCCGACGCCGCTCGGCGCGAACGTCGTCACGGCGGCCGCGACGGGGGCGGGCACCGGGTACGCGCAGAAGACGATCAGCTCGGACTTCGTCACCGGCACGGTCCTGCTGGACACCACGGACCCGGACGCCGACGACAACGGCCCCGGCACCTACACCTACCCGACGGCGGGCGACTTCCACGCGGGCGCGTTCGACCTGCAGCGGTTCCAGATCATCGATGCGGGAGCCACCCTGGTGTTCCGGGCGCAGGTCCGCGACCTGTCGCCGACGTTCGGCTCACCGCTGGGCGCCCAGCTGCTGACGATCTACGGGCACGACCCGGCCGCGACGGCGACGTCGACCGCGGCTCCGTTCCCGAGCCGGGCGTACACGATCGCGGCGCAAGACGCGTGGAGCCGGCGCATCGAGGTCCAGGGCTTCGCCGAGCCGGCGCTCGTCGACGCTTCGGGCGCATCGCTGGCAACGCCGTCCGTGCAGGCTTCGCAGGCAACGCGATACATCACGGTCAGCGTGGCGAAGGCGGCTTTCGGGACCCCGGGACCCGGCTGGACGTTCGCCGTGGTGCTCACCGGGCAGGACGGCAACTCCCCCGACCAGGCGCGGCCGTTCACGCCGACGGCGGGCCAGTACACGTTCGGTCTCTGCGCACCCGGTGGGACGGCCCCGATCTGCGCCGCGGACCCGGCGACCGCGCCGAAGGCGTTCGACGTGCTGACGCCGTCCGGCGTGGACCAGCGGACGGAACTGGACCCGGCCCGCGGCCCGGTTTCGGTGCGCGGGGTCCCCGTGGGCTGACAAGCTGGTCGCCATGATCGACCAATTCGCGAAGAACTACCTGCACGGCGACCTGCGCGAGGTCCGCGAAGAGCTGCTCGGGAAACTCGACGGGCTGGGCGAGTACGACATCCGCCGTCCCCTGACCGCGACGGGCACCAACCTGCTCGGTCTCGTCAAGCACCTGACCCTCACGGAGGCCAGGTACTTCGGCGACATCTTCGACAGGCCGTACCCGGAGCCCCTGCCCCGGTGGGACGACCTGAGCACGCGCGGCCGGGACATGTGGGCCACCGAGCACGAGACCCGCGAACAGATCGTCGACGCCTACCGGCGGGCCTGGGCCCACTCCGACGCGACGATCACGGAGCTCCCCATCGACGCACCGGGCCACGTGCCCTGGTGGCCCCGGCCGAACGTGAAGCTGTTCAACATCCTGGTCCACGTGCTCACGGAGACGAACCGCCACGCCGGTCACGCCGACATCCTCCGCGAGCAGCTGGACGGCTCCCTGGCCTCCGACGCCCACCACGACGCGGAGTTCTGGGCGGCCCGGCACGCCGAGGTCGACCGAGCCGCCCGAGCGGCCGCGGATCCACAGTAGACGACCGGAGTCCGCGTCGAGGCGCGGCCGGCCGCGGGTTCCTCGATCCGCGGGTTCCCCCGACCAGGTGCCCGAGGGCAACATCCGGTGAACAACCAGGCACACTCCCGGCTAACACCGGATGACCATTCGGGGTGCGCTAACCTGCCGCAAAGGGGTCCGGCCGTGGGGGCCGGCGCGTCGAGGAGTCGATTTCGTGCAACCGAACCTGGGGCCAGGCGAAGACTTCCAGCTCCTGCTCGAGCGGCAGGTCCGGGAGATGCAGTCGAAGGCCGCGGCGCTGAACGAGGCGCTCTCGGCGGCCGGGGCGACGGTCCGCACCCGTGACGGCTCGGTCACCGTGACGCTCGCCCCGAACGGCGCGCTCACGAACCTCGAGCTCGGGCACCGGGCGTGCGAGCTGGGCCCGGCGCGGCTGACCGCGGCGATCATGGGCGCGGTGCGCGACGCGCAGCGCCAGACCGCCCGCGCCGTCGCCGATTCCTTCGCCACCATCAACGGCGACGGCGAGTCGACCGAAATGGTCCGGTCCTTCCTGCCGCCGGACCCGCCGCCGGACGGCGACTTCGCGGCGTCGGAGACCGCTGAGCCGGCCCCGCCGCCGCCTCCGTCGTCGCCGCCCTCCCGGCCGGTGCCGCCGTCCGCGCCGCGCCGCCGTCCCGCGGCCGACGACCACGCCGACGACGAATCGAACCCCTGGTGACCGGCGGCGGCTTCCGGGTCTCCGCGGACCCGCTGGTGGAGTTCGGCAAGCACCTCGACGAGCTGCAGAAGAACCTGCAGAGCACCTCGGACCTCGTCGGCGGCATGGTCTGCGACCCCGGCATGTTCGGCATCAACCCGGCGTGCCAGCTGATGGCCGCCGGCGCGAGCACGTGGACCGACAAGGCGCACCACCAGTTCGGGGAGTACGCCAAGACCATCGGCGAATTCGCCGACAAGGTCAACGAGGCCGCGAAGCGCTACCAGTCGGGCGAATCGGACGCCGTGAACTCGATCGTGAGGTTCGGATAGTGGCTGACGACTACAAGAGCAAAGACGTCAGCCTCCACGGTTCGGAACTGTTCAACGACGACAACCGGGCGGCCGGGGCGGGCTTCTTCGAGGCGGCGACCGGCCTGGACAAGGCCGTCAAGGAGCACGACAAGGTCGCGATCGGCATCGGCTCGGCCGGGATGGCCCTGGAGACCATCGGTCTCGTGCTGGACCCGATCGGCAGCCTGCTGACGGCGGGGATCGGCTGGCTCATCGAGCACATCACGATCCTGCGGTGGCCGCTGGACATCCTGATGGGCGACCCGATCGGCATCGCGGCGGCGAGCGAGGCGCTCACGGCCGAGAAGAAGAAGCTGGAGCAGTGGTCGGCCGACCACCAGCAGGCGCTCGGCAAGCTGATGGAGGAGTGGAGCGGGCAGGCCGCGGACCAGTTCAAGAAGGACATGGACGCGGTCACCGAGCAGCTGAGCTCCCTCGGCGGCTACCTCGACGAGGCCGGCAAGAACATGAAGATCGCCGGCGGCATCGTCGGCGCGTTCCGCGGCATCCTGCGCGACCTGATCGCGATGCTCCTGGCGACGATCATCAAGGGCGCCCTGATCGCGGCGGCACTGGCCCCGGTGACGTTCGGGGCTTCGATCGCGATCTTCATCGGCACGACGATCGGCACGGTGGCGACGGCACTGGGCAAGATCGGCGCCAAGCTGGCCCAGCTGGCGAAGAAGCTGGGCGAGCTCCTGCAGGCCCTGACGAAGCTGGGCAAGGCGGGCGACGACCTGGCGGGGGCCAAGCCCCCGACGACCAGCCTGACGCCGACGCCGACCCCGAAGCCCACACCGAAGCCGGACCCGGCGCCGACGCCTAAGCCGGACCCGAAGCCCGACACCACGCCCTCCTCGGCGACGCCGGATCCCAAGCCCGAGCCCAAGCCGGACACCACGCCCGATCCGAAGCCCGATCCGGCACCCTCGTCCTCCTCGGCCACTCCGGACCCCAAGCCCGAGCCGAAACCGGACCCGAAGCCCGACACCACCCCCTCCTCGGCCACCCCGGAACCCAAGCCCGAGCCCAAGCCGGACACCACGCCCGATCCGAAGCCGGAACCCAAGCCCGACACCACCCCTTCCTCGGCGACCCCGGATCCCAAACCCGAGCCCAAGCCGGACACCACGCCCGACCCCAAGCCGGACCCGGCACCCTCGTCCTCCTCCGCCACCCCGGAACCCAAGCCGGACCCCAAGCCCGACACCACGCCCGATCCGAAGCCGGACACCACGCCGTCCACTCCGGATCCCAAGCCGCACAAGCCGTTCACCGACCAGATGACCGACGTCATCAAGACCAAACTGTCCCAAATGGACGGTGTGACGCCCGAGATCATGCAGAAGTTCGACAAGATCAGCAACTTCTCCGTGCACGAGCTCGGCAAGCTCTTCGGCAAGGAAGGCGCCGAAAAGTTCGAGTCGGCCATCAAGGTCATGACCGACCCGTGGTTCGGCAAGTCGGGTCTGGCCGGCAAGACCGTCGTCGACATGATCAAGGGCGTGCCCGCCAGCGTCGGCAACGTCACCGGCGGGGACGACGACTCCTAGCCGCGTGCCAAGCTGTCCCCCGTGGACAACGCTACCGACGAACCGGCTCGGGCGCGCTACCGGCGGTCGGCCGGCTCGCCGCGCGGCGAGGCCCGGCGCCGGGAACTGCTGGCGAAGATCACCGACGACGTCGCCGAGAACGGGCTCGTCGACTTCTCGCTGCGGCGCGCCGCGCGGGCGGCCGGGACGACGCACAAAGTGCTGCTCTACCACTTCGAAGGCGCCGAGGATCTGCTGCGGCAGGTGGTCTTCGCGCTGCGCGAACGGCGGATCGGCAACGCGCTGACGGCCGTCGCCGCGGAGTCGCCGACGCTCGCCGGTCGCGTCCGGGCCGCGTGGTGCAGCCTCCGCGACGAGGAAACCCGGCTTCGGCGCGTCCTCGACCAGGCGATGGGCCTGGCGATGTACGACCCGGGCCGGTACGCCGCGCTCGGCCGGGGCGCGTCCCAGCAGTACCTGCCGACGCTGGTGTCGTTCTGCCCGCCGCACTGGCCGGAGCGGCGCAAACTCGAGGTCGCCGAAATGATCCTCGCGACGCTGCGGGGTTTCCTCGTGGATCTGCTCACCAGCCCGGACGGCGAGGGCGCGGAGGCGGGGGTCGCGGCGTTGCTGCGGGCGGTCGAACGGGAGGAAGCGGCGCCCTGAGCCTCGACAGTTTGCGAACCACGTGGTTCACTTCCGGCACGGGGGACTTCACCGGGAGGCCGGAATGCACGTCGAGCTGTCCGCGGGCACCATCGAGTACACCGACACGGGCGGGGCGGGGCCGGCCGTCGTCTTCGTTCACGGCCTGCTGATGGACGGCTCCCTGTGGGACGGCCCGGTGGCCGGCCTCGGCGGCCTCCGCTGCATCGTCCCGACGCTGCCGCTCGGCGCCCACCGGCTGCCCATGCGCGCCGACGCCGACCTCTCGATGCCCGGCCTCGCGCGGCTGCTCGCGGAGTTCCTGGAGCGTCTGGACCTGCGGGAGGTCACCCTGGTCGGAGTCGACACCGGCGGCGCGCTGGTGCAGTTGCTCATGGCGGACGACGCCCCGCGGGTCGGCCGGGTCGTGCTCGCCTCCTGCGACGCGTTCGACAACTTCCCGCCCGGCCTCACCGGGAAAACGCTGTTCCTGACCGGGAAGCTCTCGCCGTCCCTGTTCGGGGCGTTCATGCAGCAGCTGCGGTTGCGCGCGGTGCGCCGGCTCCCGATCGCGTTCGGCTGGCTGACGAAACGCGGCGACGCGGCCGCGGCCCGCTGGATCCGGCCGCTGCTGAGCCAGGCCGCCATCCGCCGCGACACGGTCCGCGTCCTGCGGGCGGCCGCCGCCGCACCGGGCATCCTGCTGGACGCGGCCGAGCGGCTACCGGGCTTCGACCGGCCCGTCCTGGTCGTCTGGGCCACCGAGGACCGCGTGATGCCCCTCGAGCACGGGCGGCGCCTGGCCGCCCTGCTGCCCAAGGGAGAGCTCGCCGAAGTGGCCGACAGCTACACGCTGCTGCCGCTCGACCAGCCGGCGGAGTTCGCCCGGCTGGTCCGGGACTTCACAGCCGGCTGAGACCGTGCAGGATGCGCTTCATCAGGTCCATGTTCGGCCGGTTGCCGTTGCCCCGCTTCGCGGTGTGCACGGCGACGAGGCCACGGTCGGCGAGGTCGGAGAGCAGCACGCGCGCCACCCCGAGCGGCAGCCGGCGCCGCGCGGCCACCTCGGCCACCGACTGCGAAGTCCGGCACAGCACGCAGATCTCCGACTCTTCCGGCGTGCTTCCGCGGGTCATGGCCCGCCCGCGCGCGGTCGTCGAGACGAGCGTCTCGACGGGAAGGTCACGCGTCGGGCGCGTCCGGCCGTGGGTGCGGAAATACGGACGGACGAGCCCCGCCGCTCCTCCGTCATCGAGCGCGGTCCCCCAGTGCACAGCCAGCTCCTCACGGCGATTAATCCTTGTAGGCGATTATTCGACACCGTGATCGACTCCACCGCAATCGTCCGAACAGGCTAACGGACGGTAAACTGCAGGTCGGGACCGCGCCGTTGAACGACACCACCCCGAGGGACGAAGGTCATCCAGGGGGATTATCAAAATTCTGACAACTCGGCCACCGCGCCGCCTCCATAGTGTATACAGTATCCAGTAGGCACGCTGCCGAGGAGGCCGTCATGTACTCAGTCACCAACCCGGCGACGGGCGACCTGGTCGACGAGATCCCGAACGCGGCCGACGAGGAGGTCCGCGAGGCGATCGGCCGGGTCCACCGCGGATATGCGGCCTGGCGCGCCCGCCCGGTGGCCGGACGCGCCGCGATCGTGCTGCGCGCGGCGGAGCTGTTCGCCGAGCGCGCCGACGAGCTCGCCGCGATCATGACCCTGGAGATGGGCAAGCGGATCAACGAAGGCCGCGGCGAGGTGGGCGTGGTCGTCGACATCTTCCGGTACTACGGCGAGCGCGGCCCGGACCTCCTGGCGGACGAGCCCCTCCCCATCCGCGGCGGCGAGGCAGTGCTGACGAAGGAGCCGATCGGGGCACTGCTGGGCGTGATGCCGTGGAACTTCCCGTGCTACCAGGTCGCCCGGTTCGTCGCGCCGAACCTGGTGCTGGGCAACACGATCCTGCTCAAGCACGCATCGATCTGCCCCAGGTCGGCGATCGCGATCGAGTCCGTCCTGCGAGACGCCGGCGTGCCCCCGGACGCGTACGTGAACGTGTTCGCCTCGAGCCGCCAGGTGCCGTGGATGCTCGCGGACCCGCGCCTGGTAGGGGTGTCCCTCACGGGAAGCGAGCAGGCGGGCATCTCGGTAGCGACCGAAGCCGGCCGCAACCTGAAAAAGTGCGTCCTGGAACTCGGCGGCTCCGACCCACTGATCGTCCTGGACACCAATGACCTGGATGAAACGGTCAGAACCACGGCGACGGCCCGCATGCGCAACTGCGGCCAGTCGTGCAACGCCCCCAAGCGCATCATCGTCCTGGGCGAGTTGTACGAGGAGTTCACCGACCGGTTCGCCAAGCGCGTGACGGAGTACTACGTCCCGGGCGACCCGGCAGACCCATCGACAACACTGCCCCCACTGGCGTCCTCAGCAGCGGCGGACGAAGTGGCGACCCAGATCGAGACGGCAATCCGCGAAGGAGCCACATTACGCGCGGGCGGCCACCGTATTCCGGGCCCGGGAGCCTACGTGGAGGCAACGGTCCTGACGGACGTAACCCCAGAGATGGCGGCGTACCACGAGGAAATCTTCGGCCCGGTGGCGCTGCTGTTCCGAGCGGAGACAGAGGAGGAGGCGGTGACCCTGGCCAACGACACCCCGTTCGGACTGGGCGCAAGCGTGTTCGCGGTCGACCGCACCCGGGCAGCCCGGGTGGCGCGCGGAATCGAAGCGGGGATGGTGTACGTGAACAAGTCAGGCGGGTCGGAGGCGGACCTGCCGTTCGGCGGGATCAAGCGCTCCGGAATCGGACGGGAACTGGGGGCGCTGGGTATCGAGGAGTTCATGAACAAGAAACCGATCCGCCTCTGACCTGCTGTCCCTGCATCACCAAGAACCGGACGCCCTGACCCCAAGCACCGGCACAAGATCGCGTATGGCGCGTGAGTCAGAGACCTACCTGTGGCCGGACTCGGTGGCCCGGAGCGCAGGGCCGAAACGGCCGCCGCCGAGCTTGTGCAGGTCTTCTCGCACCGCAACGCCGTCCCCGTCGAACTGTGGGACCTACTGATCAAGGAAGCATCCGAGACCGCCGAAATCCTGGTACACGCAGCGTTGTTCCTGGTCGAACGCCCGTTAAGGATACATCACGCGGTAAACCTGAAGAAAACTTATTTCACCTTAACCATCCGACCATAATCCGATGCTCCGATCCTGAACAGATGAAATAACCTCCCGCTCACCCCCCCGTCGAAATCGTTCGATACACTGCAAGCGGAACCAGAGAAAAGCTTGGAAACTGCGGCAAGTCGGCGAATCCGATACGAGCAAAGTACTCGACGAATGAGTTGACACCTTGCGCGAATCGATTTCTATTTATGTCGCCGTCTTCAAAAGCATCTGACAATTCGACACTGTCGGGCACCTCATTACTTCCCGCAGGAGCGTGAGACCCTAGCGTGCCAACCACTGTCCATTCCTGAGGGGAAAAGCCATACTGGGCGAAGAGGATCTCCGGGTCCGATTCCAGATACCTGCGCCCCTCCTGTAGTCTCATATTCACCGCATAAGCCCTGTTGTCACAAGGAAGCAGACTGAGATGCAACCCTGGCCGAAAGACTCCACGTGCAATCTGAACAAAAGCCCTAAGAAAATCCTGGCTCACCTGACCTTCTTCGCCGAAAGCCGGAAAATTGCTGATCTCATCTTCAATCTGCTCAAATCTCGGAGTATTTATCTCCGGCTTACGGCCAGGAGGTCGCTTCCCCTTCGACGGGCCCGAATTCGACGATAGTGTCGACTCAAACAACTGCGGGGCAATCTTGGACAAACCAAGGATCGTTGAGCCAATGCCAGCAAAGAGCTTGGCAATGTACCGTGCGTCAAATAGTGCACCTTGGCCAGTTAATCGCATCAACATCCCTGGCGGAAACTCTCGTTGCAGTGATCCATCTTCCCAGAAATCAGAACTTGCCAGCGTCTCCGATACTTCAGGCAATAACTGATTTACCTCCAGTATCTCTTCAAGGTCCGAGTAGATGGCATCGGCAAGTGATTTCTGCACATATTCTTCGCTTCCCCAATTCCGCTCATGACTTGCAACAGACTTTATACCACCTGTTGTTGCCTTGGTAGTTTTTTCAGTTCGGCGCATCTCTTCAGCTACGCCGCCGTCGAGCTGAGTCAGTAGAGAACGAACTTTGTCTGCGTCGACATACAGGTACTCTCGAAGTTCCACAATTCAATCCCTATCGCTTTGCACTGTTATAACGCTGCCGAACTTGGCTTTATGGAATCAAGGCGCGCCGCCAGCGGCGGCGCGCACGTCACCACCCGTGCGGCGGGCTCGCCCTCATGCGACACGGACGGCCTGCCGCTCCGCTTCGGCCGCCGGTCGCCGGGCGGCCCGCCGGAGGGCCGACCGCGTACGCGCGCCGCCGGGAACTGATTGATCCACTCGTCCGCATACGCCCAGAGACGTCGCTAACTCGATCAGTGTTACGCCGTTCAGCGCCACGATCGTGTGACCGCTCCTCGTCAGCGATCGTTCAACACCGGCCGACCGCCATCAAGGGCGGCTACGGCGTCGCTGCGCGATGAACGCAAGCGCCCACCCTTGACACCAGCCCTCCGGCGCTAACAGCAGCGGGGGACGAGGAAGACGGGAGGGCTGTTACCTGGCCGTGTGAGGCACAGGGCAGCGAGAAGCCAGGCCGTCAGAATCTCAGACAGGCCCGGACGCGACCGGACCCAACAGACGCAAAAGAGCAGCTCAAAGGTGGTATGTCTAAGAACGCCCCAGGCCCACCGACCGCCTGGATAGTTCATCAACCAGAAACCGATACGCCTCTGACCCGCCGTCTGCCGCATCCCGCCAGAACCGGCCAAGCCCTACTTCTTCACCGACTGCATGCAGTACGTGGTCGTAGCCAGCGACCCTCGCATGCTCCACGAAGCCGCCTGGTCCGCGCCCGGGAAGTCCTTGCAGATCTCCTCGACCGTCTTCGTCAGACCGTCCATCTTGGTCAGGCCATCCACCTGGCCGAGCACCTTCGCCGCACCCTTGGCGCAGGGTGCGAGGTGGAGCTCGTTGTTGGCGCCGGTTGCCATGCACTCGCCCACCGCGGGCTTCCGGTTGTCCGGGTGCTTCAGGTCTTCCAGGCACAGGATCTTCGACGACAGGCTGCCCTGCCGCTTCCACTCCATCGAGGCCGCCGCGGAGGGGACCTTGGCGCAGACCGCGGTCGTGAACCCGCCCAGTGCGCCGCCGTCCTCGATGGCGGCGACCTTGTAGGTTGCCTCCGGTCCACAGGGGACCTTCTCGGTGTGGGCGGCGTCGGAGAGGTCTCCCTTGACGCAGTCACCCACCCGTGGCATTCCCTTGCCCGGGTTCTTCACGTCCTCCAGGCAGAGCAGCGTGCCCTGCGAGGACTTGACGCCCTCCCAGTACGCGACGGTCGCCGTCGGGAACTGGTCGCAGCCGCCGCCGATCGTGACGGTCAGCTGGGACTGGTTCGGGACCTTGCCGACGATCTTGTAGTTGGCCTCCGGGCCGCAGGCCACCGACGTCACGCTCTCGGCGTTGTCCGTGTTGCCCTTGAGGCAGTCGCCGACGTCGCTGCTCCTGGGCGTGGACGAGGTCAGCGCGGCCACCACCACGACCGCGACGAACACGAGGGGGATACCGATCCGCAGCGCCAGTTTGAGGCCACCACGCTTCTTCGGCGGCAAGCCGACCGGCGGGTACGGCGCGGGCGGGTAAGGCGCGGGCGGGTACGGCGCGGGCGAGTACGGCGGCGGAGCAGCCCCCTCGGCCGGCGGCCGGAAGGGATTCTCTTCGGGCGCGGGCTGCTGCGGTCTGTCTTCGGGCATGGTCACGGAAGGTCCCCCCAAGGTCTGAGCATGATCGCCGGCCGCATCCTAACCGCAGGCCGCCGACCGCCCGGAAGGAGCAGGAAACCGACTCCGTTCGGCCACCGGTCCGGCGTGATCGGCACCCGCGCGGCGGTACCCTTCCCCGCTTGATCGACTATCGTTCCCCCATGACGCTGGAACTCACCGGCGGACCCGATTTCGCCGCACAGGCCCCGGAAAACCCCCGCTGGACCCGCCGGTACTCCCCCGCCGCGGTGACCTTCGGCTGCCCCGCCCGGCTGTCGGAACGGACGCCGCGGGTGTGGAGCGGGCGCGGCCTCGGCCTGCCGGAAGCCGACCTGACCGGCTTCGCCGCGCAGCTGCGTCGCGTCATGAAGCACGACGCCTACTGGCTCGCCCGGGATCCCCAGGAGGGTGACCCCGCCGTCTGGTCGCCAGGCCGCTACGACGACGAGGACGGCTTCGTCTACTTCGCCGGCCCCTGCGCCCACGGCGACCCCTGGCCCGGCTACCGACCCGCCTCGGCCTTCACCATCGCTCTCCCCCACGTCCGCGGCCTGCGGATCCGGGTGGCGGCGTACCTGGCCGGACACCACGGGTGACTCCGGCCAAGGCCGGCGCCGTCGCCGCGGTCGTGAGCGGGATACCGTCGACCGCGCACGCGCTCTTCACCGGTGGTGACGTCCTGGCCGCCACCCGCGCCGCGGGCACGCTGCTGCCGGGACGGCGGGGCCGGCCGGGCGTCGTCGCCGGGTTCGTCGCCCACGTCGTCGTCTCGGCCGCCTGGACCGGCGTGCTGGCCGCGGTCGCGCGTCACCGCCGGCTCGGGGCCGGCGGTGGTGCGGTGGCCGGGCTGGCCATCGCCGTGCTGGATCTCGGGATCGCGGCCCGCGCGTACCCCGCCGTGCGGGATTTGCCGCGCGGGCCGCAGATCCTGGATCACCTGGTGTTCGGCGCCGTCACCGGCGCGCTGCTCGACCGTCCGCGAGAGACGGATCAGCGCACGACCTCGACGACGTCACCCGGCTTCAGCGAGTTGTAGAACTTCACCGCGGCGGCGTGCGAAAGGTGCACGCACCCGTGGGACTTGGCCTTCAGGCTGCCTTCGTGGAACGCGACCCCGGTGGTGGTGAAGAACACCGAGTACGGCATCGGCCCGTTGTACTGCTTGCTGTAGTGGTCGATGTCCTTGTACTGCACGTGGAACTTCCCGACCGGGGTCGGGTACTTCGGCAGCCCCACGGTGATCGGGACGCCGCCGTAGGTGACGTTCCCGGCGCCGTCGGTCAACCACGCGGTATTCGAACTGCGCTGGACGCAGGCCTTCGCTTCGGCACTGCACGGCGTGGACGCCGCTTCGGCCGTTCCCGCGAACGCCACGGTCCCCGCCATCGCGGCGACCCCGCCCAGGAGTGCGATCATCCTCCGGTTCATCGTGTGCCTCCCGTTGTCGTTCGGCTACACAATGAGAGTGCCCACTCGGGCGATCTTCGAACCCGAAGAATCCGAAGAACCCGGTGAACCCGAAGAACGCGGAAAGCGGCAATTTCAGTTCGCCGGCCGGGAAAGCTCGAGGAATTCGGCCTGCTCCCGGTCGTACCGGCGGGTCAAGCCGTTGCCGTAGCGGTCCCACCAGTTGGCCGTGTGGCCACCCTGGCGGGTGGTCGTGTCGCCGTAGATCCGGCGGTCGTACTCGATGCGGGCGTCGCGGAACTCCTGCTGGAACTGCTCGGGAGTCAGGCCCTGGGCGTGCTGGACGGCCGCGTCGCTCAGCGTGCGCGAACTGCGCACGATGTCGTCGCCCGCCATGTGGTTGAGGATCGCGCGGACCCCGCCGGCGCCGCGCATGTGCGCGCCGGACATGATCGCGGCCTGGGTGCCGGGGTCGGTGAAGTTGAGCGCGCCTGCCGTGCGCGCGTTCGCCGTCATCAGATCGGCGACGACCGCGCGTTCCTCGGCGCTGCCGATCCCGTACTGCTCGCGCGCGGCGATGATCCGGTCGTAGCCGTTGTGCATGTTCTGCCGGAATCCGTACGCCTCGGGCACGCCGCCCTGCTCGCCCGTCGCGCCCTCGGACCGCATGATCGAATCGACGACCCGGGGATCCAGCTGCGGGGGCGCCGCGGCCGCCGCGGCGGCGCCACCCCCGCCCTGCTGACCGCCGCCGTACGCCTGGGCGACGTCGGAGTCGGCGGCGCGGTACCCGTCCGCGGCCTTCTGGACGTTCTGGTTCACGTTCACCAGCAGGCTCAGGAGCTTCTGCAGCGCGCTGCCCAGCGTCGAGTGCAGGGCGGCGTTCGCGGCCGCGACGCCGCTGCCGATCCCGGCGAACGACAACGCGTCCAGCACCAGGCCTTCCAGGTCCCGGGTGGCCGAGAGGAAGGACGACCCGACGTCTTCGACCGCCCTGACGACCGTCCCCATCTCCGCCGTTTCGGCGCGGTAGGCCCCGGCACTCATGGTCTGCTCCCTCCGGACACCGGCTGTGCGCGTCGAGAATTCCCCACCGCGCCTGCCGGGCCCACGGCCGAATTACCCACTGATCGCGGCAGGACTGCCCACACCGGCGCTAAAGTCGGGAGATGAGCGAACCGGACGGCGACCCCAACGTGGTCGAGGGCGAGATCGTCGAGCACACCCCCACCGAGGCGACGGCGATCCCGTCGCCGCCGCTGCCGGACCCGGACTACAGCGAGGGCGGAGTGCCCAGCTTCGACTTCGTCCGCGACAAGATCGAGAACCGGTACACCACGTCGCTCGGCTCGGTCGACGTCGCCGGCCTCGGCACCGAAAACACCGCCGAGGCCCTGGACAAGAAGATCGCCGACCGGGACCAGGCGGCCAAGGACAGGCTGGCCGAGATCCGCCGCTCGATGCGCGGCGAGTGAGCCGGCGCCTTCACGTCCGACGCGCGGAGCTCGTCCCGCATTCCGGCGCCCCGCCGCCGCTGAGGAAGTGCGCGGCCGCGTAGCCGGTCCGCTGCCCGGCGATGATGCCGCGCAGCCACCGGTCGTCCCCGGACGCGGGCGTGCCGTGCGTCCAGCACTCCGCCTCGAACGTGCCGCCCTCCGCGATCCAGCCGACCCGGCGGCACGTCGCGGCCGCGCAGGAGCGGACGTTGAGGCCGTTCTTCCCGGTCCCGGCCACCACGTACGGCGTCGGCGCGGTGCGCGCGAGCAGGTCGCCGCCCCCGCCCGCCGGGTCGGTGGGGGGCCCGCCGGAGGAGCCGGACGGCCCCGAGCCGAGGCCGCCCAGCAGCACGAAGAGCAAGAAGGCCGCGAAGGCGGTGGCGGCCAGCACCCGGACGAGCACACCCGGTCTCAGCACGACGAACATGGCGATTCCTTCCCCTCGGCGCCGCCCGCCGGTCCGGTCCCCTGTCGTCGTTCCTGGTCGTCCTCACTGTCTCGGGTCCCGGGCCTGGCTCCGGCCTTGCCCTGCAAGTGTCACTCCGGGATGGCTCGTTTGCAATTCCCACGGAGGAATCCCAAGGTGGAACACCCGTTCGGCGCAACACGCGGCCGACCAGCGAAAATCCACTTTCGAGGGGCGAGGTCCCACCCAGCAGAGCCGGATGGAGTATGGTCGCGGCGCGATGGGAAACCCACCAACCGGGTCCCATCGCGAACGGTCCGCCGCGAGAACGAAGGTTTCATGGCCCCCACGCAAGGTCCGATCGTGCCGCGCCGCCGGATCGCGGACACGCTCCGGAGCCTGCGTGACGAGTCCGGCCGCACCCTCGAAGAGGTGGCCGAGACGCTATTGATCTCGACGTCGAAGCTGTCCCGGCTCGAGAACGCCCAGGGCAGCCCGCAGGCCAGGGACGTCCGCGACCTGATCCGCTTCTACCGCATCGAGAACACGCAGCTGGCCGAGCGGCTGATGCGCTGGGTGAAGGCGTCCGGGCGGCAGGGCTGGTGGACCGACTACTCGCAGACCACGGCGACCCCCGGGCTCGACGCCCACCTCGCGTACGAGTCCGAAGCGACGGTGGCCCGGATCTACACGATTCCGCTGCTGCCGGTGCTCCTGCAGACCCCCGAATACGCCCGGGCCCAGTATTCGACGCACGAGCCGTGGTGGTCGGCCGACGAGGTCGAGCGGCTCGTCGAACTGCGGGAACACCGCAAGCACGTCCTCACCGAGCGCGAGGACATGGCGCCGCTGCGGCTGGTCGCGGTGACCCACGAGTCCGCGCTGCGGCAGTTCGTCGGCTCCCGCGAAACCATGCGCGCGCAGCTGGACCACCTGGTCGAACGGTCGACCGCGCCGAACATCGAACTGCGCGTCTTCCCCTTCGCCCATCCTCCGCTGTTCTCGATGAGCTGCATGTACGCCTACTTCGAGTTCGAAGACGAACTCGACCGCGACATCGTGCACATCGAAACCCACGCCGGGTTCCGGCACATCGAGACCGCCAAGACGGTGGAGCACTACCGCGGCTACCACGACGCGCTCGTGGCCGCGTCCCTCGAACCCGACGAGAGCCGCGCCCTCATCCGCGAGATCCAGTCCGCGCAGTTCGGCTGATCCCTTTCCCTTCACGTTGGGACCCACGCATGGCTTTCGATTTCCCCGTTCCCGCACGCGAAGAACTCCGGCTGCACCGGAAGCGGCTCGACACCGACGGCTACCTCGTCGTGTCCGACGACGAGCTGGGCCTGCCCGGCGCGCGCCTGCGTGAACACCTCCTGCGCACGTACTTCACCAAGGACGTGCTCCGCCGCTACCCCGGCGACATCCCCGCCGACCGGGAGCGGGCCCGCGACGTCGTCGAGTACGCGTGGCGCGGCGAGGACGTGACGCTGGCCGAGCACCCCGAGATCGCCATCGAGGACCGCGGCGGCCGTCCCGAGCGGCGCGAGTACGCCCGCACGCCGGTGGCCCACGACGCCCTGTTCGCCGCCTGGATCCGCGCCGCGCTCGGCCTCATCCCGGACGGCCGCCGCCGCGCGCGGGGAACCTTCGGTGTCAACATCTTCCGGACCTTCACCAACGTCGTGACGCGGCCGCACGCCGACGGCGAGGAGTTCGTCTTCGTCTACGTCGTGGACCGCGACGGCTCCGGCGCGGAGACGACGCTCTTCCGCCCGGACGCCCCGGACACCGCGGTCCACCGGCAGCGGCTGGAGCCGGGGCAGCTCATCGTGTTCGAGGACGCCCGCTTCCTGCACACCGCCAGCCCGCTGATCGCCCCGCCGGGCGGACGCGCGCGCCGGGACGCCCTCGTGTGCACGGTGGACTACCCGCAGACCTACGGCCTCGGCTGACGCTCACCCGAAGATGGCCACCGGATCGCCGGTGTACCAGGCGTTCTCGATGACGACGCGGCGCATCAACCACCGGTCGCCGTCGCGGACCAGGGCGACGTCGTAGCGGTTCTTCAGCAGGGCGTGCGTGCGGTGGTCCGGGCTCAGCAGGTGCTGGGCCTCGACCAGCGCCGTCAGGCGGGCCGTGTCGCCGTCCACGGTCACGCGCGGGTTGGTCACCTGGTGCGTGGTGTCGACGCGGCCGGCGAACAGCGCCAGGATCGTGTCCACGATCGCGTCCCGCCCGGTCATCAGCGGCGGCCGTCCGCCCCACCGCGCGGCCGCCGGCCGGAAGTCCACCTCCGCGTCGGCGGCGAACGACGACGCGAACAGCTCGCGGTCCTTGAGGTCCTGGCCGAGCGCGAAGCGGTACAGCGCGTCGACGATCTCCAGGCGGTCGTTCAGGTCCGGCATCGGAGCTCCTTCTCGAGGTGGTTCATGGCCTCCAGCCTGCGGACACCCGCGAAGCCGATCAACGCGGGTTCGTGCCACGATCGTCAAACACGAGTTGACGATCGGGGGCGCGACATGCCGCGGTGGCAGGAGCTCGAGACGTTCCTGACGCTGGCCGGGGAGCTGCACTTCGGCCGCACGGCCGAGCGGCTGCACGTGTCCACCGCGCAGGTCAGCCAGACGATCCGCAAGCTGGAACGGCGGATCGGCGCGCCCCTGTTCACCCGGACCAGCCGCCGCGTCGAGCTGACGCCGGCCGGGCGGCGGTTCCGCGCCGACCTGGGTCCGGCCTTCTCGGCGGTCGAGGCGGCGCTGGCCGACGCCGTCGAAGCCGGCCGCGGGGTCACCGGCACGCTGCGCGTGGCGTTCGGCGACGCCGCGGGCGGGCAGCTGCTCGCCGGGGTGGCCGAGCGGTTCCGGCAACGGGCCCCCGGCTGCTCGGTCGAGTTCCGCGAGGTGCGCCCGGCCGAGGTCCTGCCCTGGCTGCGCGAGGGCGAGGTGGACGTCGTGCTGACCGGGCTCCCGCTGCCCGGCCCGGACCTGGTCACCGGCCCGGTGCTGGTGCGGGAGCGGCGCTTCCTCGCCGTCGCGGCCGGACACCCGTTCGCCCGCCGGGACGCGGTGCCGGTCGCCGACCTCGCCCGGGTCACCGTGCTGCGGTGGTCGCTGCCGGACCCGTGGCTCGACGACCACGCGCCGGACACCGAACCGCGGCCGCGGGCCGGCCTGCAGGAGCTGCTCACCCTGGCCGGCGCCGGCGCGGGGGTGCTGCCGGTCGGTGCCCACGTCCGCCGTTACCACCCGCGGCCCGACGTCGCCTACGTGCCGCTCGACGGCGCCCCGCCGCTCGAGTGGGGACTCGTGTGGGCCGCCGGCACGGCGTCCGCGCGGGTGCGCGCCTTCGCCGAGGCCGCGGCGGAACTCGTGCGCGAACCCGGCTGACGTTCAGCGCGGCAGCCAGCGCATCTCGACCGGCTGGTACCGGGCGATCGCGAGCAGGCGGTGGGGGAACACCGGTACCCGGCCGGCCAGGCCGGTGAGCCGCACCACCCGTTCGACCTCGCTGCCGGGCGGCACGATCAGGCAGCCCGCGATCCGGCGCGTGCGGCACCGTTCGATCACGTCCTGCAGCCCGCGGACCCCGCGGACCGACAGGAACTCCAGTTTGCCGAGGTCGAGCACCAGCAGGGGCGGCCCCGGCAGCTCGCAGACGGCGGCTTCGAGCGCCCCCGTCCGCTGCCGCACAGCGTCGATGTCCGGTTCTCCGCGCATTTCGACGACCAGTACGCCGCCGGAGTGTTCCGTGGCGATGTCGTCTTCGCGCATCGCGCCTCCCGGGAGCCATCCCGTCCCGCCCCATCGTCCCACGGACGTCAGGCATCCGTAATACCGGCGTGGAATCATCGGAGGTCCGGGGCAGTTGTAACGGGCGGTAGCACCGCACGAGGAGAAGGAGTGACGCCGTGACCACGTCAACCGAAAGGGCCGTCCTGGCCGGCGGCTGCTTCTGGGGCATGCAGGAGCTGTTCCGCCGTCAGCCCGGGGTGATCTCGACCCGGGTCGGTTACAGCGGCGGCGACGTCCCCAACGCCACCTACCGCAACCACGGCACCCACGCCGAGGCCATCGAGGTGATCTACGACCCCGCGCAGACCACGTTCCGCGACCTGCTCGAGTTCTTCTTCCAGGTGCACGACCCCACGACGAAGAACCGCCAGGGCAACGACATCGGGCTGAGCTACCGCTCGGCGATCTTCTTCGAAAACGACGAGCAGAAGCGGGTCGCCGAGGACACCATCGCCGACGTCGACGCGTCGGGCCTGTGGCCGGGCAAGGTCGTCACCGAGGTCAGCCCGGTGGGCGACTTCTGGGAGGCCGAGCCGGAGCACCAGGACTACCTGCAGCGCATCCCGAACGGGTACACGTGCCACTTCGTGCGCCCGGGCTGGAAGCTCCCGAAGCGTGAGAAGACCGCCTGACCGCAGAACCACCGAAGGCCCCTTCGCCGATTCCCGGCGAAGGGGCCTTCGTCGTCTCGGGGGCAGTGAAGATCGGCCGAACGGCGGTGATCCGCCTCCAGTCCGCATTGGACAGACAACGACCGGTATCCCAATAGTGTCGAATGTCCTATTTGGGACGTATTGCGACATGCAGATAAGACCGTACGTTCGTCGCTTGTTCACGAGGCTTCGGCACCGGATGCTGATTTCCGCTAAGCCGCACGTTTATTCCCCGTCGTCCCCGTTCTCGGCCCGGCCTGTCACCGGGCCGGTTCGCCCTGCCCGGAGGAGATCCTTCGATGCATCTGAGACGTCCACTCGTCTTGGCCGCGAGCGGCGCGCTGGTCGCCGCGCTGTGCACGACCACCGCCGCTCAGGCCCAGCCCGCCACCCCGAACGCCGTCCCGGACGCCCAGACCCTGGCCGTGTCGGCGGCGGCCGGGCTCGTGGCGAGCAGGCCCGCCGCTCTGCACGCGAGCGCGGACGACGTTTTCCTGGCCCAGAAAGCGATTTCCTCGACCAACGGCCTGAAGTACATCCCCTACGAGCGCAGCTACAAGGGCCTGCCCGTGGTGGGCGGCGACTTCGTGGTCGCGACCGACTCGACGGGCCAGGTGCTCGGCACCTCCGTCGCCCAGGACCAGACGATCAACCTCGCGACCAACACCGCGAAGGTCTCGGCGGCCGCGGCGGAGGCGACCGCGCGGCAGCAGCTGTCCGCGGTGGACAGCGTCAGTCCCGCCCAGCAGGTCGTCTACGCGCTCGGCGCGCCGACGCTGGCGTGGAAGAGCACCGTGGCCGGCCGCGACGCCGAAGGGCCGAGCCGGCTCGACGTCATCGTCGACGCCGCCACCGGGAAGGTGCTCCACACGCAGGAACACGTCATGAACGGTGACGGCACCAGCGCCTACAACCGCCCGAACCCGGTGCACCTCGACACCACGCAGTCCGGCAGCACGTACTCGCTGAAGGATCCGTCCCACACCAACGAAGCCTGCCAGGACGCGGCCAGCAACACGACGTTCAGCGGTCCCGACGACGCGTGGGGCAACGGCAACGCCACCAGCCGGGAGACCGGCTGCGTCGACGCCCTGTTCGCCCTCCAGACCGAGAACAAGATGCTCTCGCAGTGGCTGGGCCGCAACAGCTTCGACGGCAACGGCGGCGGCTGGCCGATCCGCGTCGGCCTGAACGACCAGAACGCCTACTACGACGGCAGCCAGGTCCAGATCGGCAAGAACACCAACGGCCAGTGGATCAGCTCGATCGACGTCGTCGCGCACGAGCTCGGGCACGGCATCGACGACCACACGCCGGGCGGCATCTCCAACGCGGGCACGCAGGAGTTCGTCGCGGACGTCTTCGGCGCCTCCACCGAGTGGTTCGCGAACGAGCCGTCGGGCGGTGACGTCCCGGACTTCCTCGTCGGCGAGACGATCAACCTGGTCGGCTCCGGCCCGATCCGCAACATGTACAACCCGTCGGCGCTGGGCGACAAGAACTGCTACGACAGCTCGGTCCCCAACGGTGAGGTGCACGCGGCCGCCGGCCCCGGCAACCACTGGTTCTACCTGCTGGCCGAGGGCACCAACCCGACCAACGGGCAGCCGACCAGCACCACGTGCAACAGCTCCAGCATCACCGGCCTCGGCGTGCAGGCCGCGATGAAGATCTTCTACAACGCGATGCTGCTCAAGACCTCCAGCAGCTCGTACCTGAAGTACCGCACCTGGACGCTGACCGCGGCGAAGAACCTGTTCCCGGGCAGCTGCACCGAGTTCAACACCGTCAAGGCGGCGTGGGACGCGATCAGCGTGCCGGCCCAGTCGGCCGACCCGACCTGCTCGGCGACCGGCACGGTCACCGTGTCCAACCCGGGCAACCAGTCCACCGTGACCGGCGCTTCGGTGAACCTGCCGCTGTCGGCTTCCGGTGGCACCGCGCCCTACACCTGGTCGGCCACCGGCCTGCCGGCCGGCCTGTCGATCAGCTCGTCCACCGGCACGATCTCGGGCACCGCGACCACCGCGGGCACCTCGAACGTCACGGTGACGGCGACCGACAGCGCGGGCAAGTCGGGCACGGCGTCGTTCTCGTGGACGGTCGGCACCACCGGCGGCTGCTCCGGCCAGAAGATCGCCAACGGCGGCTTCGAGTCCGGCACCACCAGCTGGACCGGCACCACCGGCTCGATCGGCCAGTGGGGCTCGCAGGGTCAGGCCGCGCACGGCGGCACGTACTCGTCCTGGCTGGACGGCTACGGCAGCACGACCACGGAGTCGATCGCGCAGTCGGTGAGCATCCCGGCGGGCTGCCACGCCAGCCTGACGTTCTACCTGCACATCGACACCGCGGAGACGACCACCTCCACCGCCTACGACAAGCTGACCGTCACCAACGGCAGCGCGACGCTGGGCAGCTACTCCAACCTGAACAAGGCGTCCGGGTACGTGCTGAAGACCATTGACGTCTCGTCGGCGGCCGGCGGCACCCTCGCGCTGAAGTTCACCGGCACCGAAGACAGCTCCCTGCAGACCTCGTTCGTCATCGACGACGTGGCTGTCACCTTGAGCTGACACTGAAACACCGAAGCGGGGAGGCCGGGTGAACCGGCCTCCCCGCTTCCGTGTTTTCCGGAGCAAGCCGACGCCGGACTGACGGTCTCGCTCACGGCGGACTGACCCGGCTCAGGGAGAAACCCGGAGGACAAACCGGGCAGCGTGGCCTAGCTTGTCGGGGTCACCTGAAGGGGGAGCCGACATGCCACAGCGGGAACCGGACCCGGCCGTCCGGGTACGCGGGCTCGTGAAGACCTACGGGTCGACACGCGCGCTCGACGGCGTCGATCTCGACATCCCGGCCGGGCGCGTGCTCGGCCTGCTCGGCCCGAACGGCGCCGGGAAGACCACCACCGTGCGCATCCTGACCACGCTGCTACGCCCGGACTCGGGTGAAGCTTCGGTGGCGGGCTACGACGTGCTGACCGAGCCGGACGAGGTGCGGCAGCGGATCGGGTTGTCCGGCCAGTACGCCGCCGTCGACGAGAACCTGACCGGCTTCGAGAACCTCTACATGGTCGGCCGGCTCTACGGCCGGAAGAAGGCCGCAGCCCGCTCGCGCGCGCGGGAGCTGCTCACGCGGTTCCGGCTCGACGAGGCCGCCGACCGGCCGGCGAAGGGCTACTCCGGGGGCATGCGCCGCCGGCTCGACCTGGCCGGCGCGCTCGTCGCCGAGCCGACCGTGGTCGTGCTGGACGAGCCGACCACCGGCCTCGACCCGGGCGGGCGCCTCGACACGTGGGCGGTCATCAAGGAGCTCGTGGCCGACGGCACGACCGTGCTGCTGACCACCCAGTACCTCGAAGAAGCCGACCAGCTCGCCGACTCGATCGTGGTGATCGACCACGGCCGGGTGATCGCGCGCGGCACGGCGGACGAGCTCAAGGCCCAGATCGGCGGCGAGCGCCTGGAACTGGTCGTCGCCTCGGCGGACGACCTGCCGGCCACCCTGGCCGTGCTGCGCGAGGTCGGCACCGGCGAGCCGACCGGCGACGCCCACACGCGGCGCGCCGAGATCCTGGTCGACACCGGGCCGAAGGCGCTGATCGAGGCCCTGCGGCGGCTCGACGCCCACGGCATCGCGGTCCAGGACGTCGGCCTGCACCGGCCGACGCTGGACGACGTCTTCCTGTCCCTGACCGGCCACGGTGCTTCGGCTGAGGAGGCCGCGAAGTGAACTCGCTCGCGAAGGGCATTTCCGACGGCGGCATCGTCACGTGGCGCAACCTGACGAACGTCCGCCGCAACCCCGACTGGCTGATGGCGGCGACGCTGCAGCCGATCATGTTCGTCCTGCTGTTCGCCTACGTCTTCGGCAACGCGATCGGCGGCGAAGCGGGCGGCGCGGCGTACCGGGAGTTCCTCATCGCCGGGATCTTCGCCCAGACGGTGGCGTTCAACTCGGCGTTCACCGTCATCGGCTTCGCCAACGACCTGCAGAAGGGCATCATCGACCGGTTCCGCTCGCTGCCGATGTCCCGGATCGCGGTCGTCCTCGGCCGGACGACGTCGGACCTGGTCGTCAGCGTGGTCGCGCTGGTCGTGATGTCGCTGTGCGGGCTGCTCGTCGGCTGGCGGATCCGCGGCAGTTTCTGGGACGCGCTGCTGGGTTACCTGGTGATGCTGATGTTCGCGTGGGCCCTGTCGTGGGTGGGCGCCCTGATCGGCCTGGCAGCCCGCAGCGTCGAGGTCGCCCAGAGCGCGGGGCTGATCTGGATGTTCCCGCTGAGCTTCATCTCCTCGGCGTTCGTCCCGACGGACACGCTCCCGGCGTTCCTCAAGGCGATCGCGGACTGGAACCCGTTCACGGCGGTGATCAACGCGACGAGGGACCTGTTCGGCAACCGGTTCGGCGCCCCGCCGACGGGCTGGCCCGCGGAGAACGCGGCGCTGTACGCGATCCTGTGCTGCCTGGCGATCATCGCGGTCTTCGCCCCGCTGGCCACCGCGCGCTACCGCCGGGTGGCGAGCAAGTAGGACCGTCCGAAGAGGACCACTTCAGTCCTCTTCGGACAGCTCAACGATGGGGATCACCCGTCTGGCCTGCCGCGCCTTCGCCTGGTGGTCCGCCAGGAACGGGTACTCCTTCTCCAGCTCCGTCCACGTCCGCACGTAGTCGGCGCCGAGCAGCGGCAGTGCCTCGGCGTCGAACTCGCGGCCGTCCACCTCGACCCGCACCCGCGGGTCCGCCTCGAGGTTCAGGTACCAGTCCGGGTGCCGGGGCGCCCCCACGTTGGAGGCCACCACCAGCCACCGGGTCCCGTCGCGGTGGACCATCATCGGGACCGTGCGGGGCTCCCCGGAGATCCGGCCCGTCGTCGTCAGCAGCGCCAGGCGCTCGCGGTGCATGCCCTCGACCTCGCCACCCGCCCGGAACTGCTCGATCACCCGGCGGTTGGTCTCCCGGACGTCCACCGCCGTCACCGGTCGTAGTACCGGGTCGGCGGGTCCTGCTGGGTCCACTGCTGCCGGGTCGGCGGCGGCGTCGGCGGTGTCGCGCTCTGCTGGCTGCGGCGCCGGTGCAGCGTGCGGGCGCTGGCCGCCATGCTGTTCACCACCGCGGCGATGACGAGCCCGATGACGAGGTTGATGACGGCGGTGGCGATCTTCGCGCTCGGCGTGACCGTCAGGGTCAGCGGCAGCACCACGGCGATCAGGGTGACCAGCACCATGATCCAGCCGAAGAACTGCGACGGCGCCGGCGTCGCCACGCTCAGCAGGTGCATCAGCCCGGTGGCGAGCAGGGCCACCGCGGCGGCGACCAGCGCGTACGTCGTGGTGCTCGCGTTGCCCCAGACGCCTTCGCCTTTTGGGGCCAGTACTTCGACCTCGAAGATCCCGCGCGCGATCAGCAACCCGACGACCGCGAGCAGGGCCGCGACCACCGCCGTCGCCACGCCGCCCGCCCACAGGCGGCGCGCGTCGATCCCCGGGCGGACGTCCTGGGGCTGGTTCCCGTAGTAGTCGGACATCAGAGCCTTCCTGGGTCGGCTGCGCCTCTCACCGCCGATTGTCCCCTGTTTCGGCCTCGTCCGCGATTTGCGCTGGAGCGCACTCCAGCTCGTAGCGTCGGGGTATGACCACCGCACAGCACAAGATCGGTTCGGGCTTCGGCGCCACCACCACGGCCGCCGAAGCCGTCGCGGGCGCCGACCTCACCGGGAAGCTCGCCGTCGTCACCGGCGGGTACTCCGGTATCGGCCTCGAAACCACCCGTGCGCTGGCCGGCGCCGGTGCCCACGTCGTCGTCCCGGCCCGCCGCCGCGGCACCGCCGAAGAAGCGCTCGTCGGCCTCGAAAACGTCGAAGTCGACGAGCTGGACCTGGGCGATCTCGAGAGCGTCCGCGCGTTCGCCGTCCGGTTCCTGGCCACCGGGCGGCAGATCGACCTCTTCATCGCCAACGCCGGCATCATGGCCTGCCCGGAGACCCGCGTCGGGCCGGGCTGGGAAGCCCAGTTCGCCACCAACCACCTCGGCCACTTCGCGCTGGTCAACCGGCTGTGGCCGGCGATCGCCGAGGGCGCCCGCGTGGTTTCGCTGTCCTCGCGCGGCCACCACTACTCGCCCATCCGCTGGGACGACGTCCACTTCGAGCACGGCTACGAGAAGTGGCAGGCCTACGGCCAGGCCAAGACGGCGAACGTGCTCTTCGCCGTCCGGCTCGACGAGCTGGGCGCCGAAAAGGACGTACACGCCTTCGCGCTGCACCCCGGCGGCATCATGACGCCCCTGCAGCGGCACCTGCCGCGGGAGGAGATGATCGAACGCGGCTGGATCGACGAGGCCGGGAACTACCTGATGCGGTTCAAGACCCCGGAGCAGGGCGCCGCGACCACCGTCTGGGCCGCGACCTCGCCGCAGCTGACCGGGCTCGGCGGGTTGTACCTGGAGGACTGCGACGTCGCCGAGCTCGCGCCGGAGGACGCCGAGGGGCTCGCCGCCTCCGGTGTCCGCCGGTACGCCGTCGACCGCGAGCAGGCCGCGCGCCTGTGGACGCTGTCGGCGCAGCTGACCGGCGTGGACGCGTTCGCGCGGCCCTGACCGTTACGCCGGCGGGCCCCCGGACGATACTTCCTTCGTGATCTTCCGACGTTTGCCGGGCGCCGGTGCGGGGTATCTGCCGCCCGTGGCCGACGAAGCCGGGAGAACGGGGCGCCCGCCGACGGGTGACGAGGCGGAGGTCACGCATGGCCGTTACGCGCTCGGCGAGTTCACCATCACCCCGCGCCAGGCCCTCGACGACGAGCGGCCGCCGGGGCTGCTGGGCGGGCGTTACGAGGTCGGCAGGCTGATCGGCAGCGGCGGCACGGCCCGCGTCTACCGCGCCTACGACGTCCGGCTGAACCGCGAGGTCGCGGTCAAGATCTACGACCGTGACGCGGTCGCGCTCGACCAGCGGCGCCGGCTGCGCGAGATGACGATCCAGGGCAGCATCAGCCACCCGGGCGTGGTGGCGCTGCTGGACAGCGGCACCGAGCACGGCCGGACGTACCTGGTGATGCAGCTCGTCGAGGGCGAGAACCTCGCCGAGCGGCTGCTGGGCGGCCCCTTGCCCGCGGCGGAGGTGACGGCGCTGGCCGACGGGCTCGCCGAGGCACTGGCCCACGTCCACGCGCAGCGGATCGTGCACCGCGACCTGAAGCCGGCCAACGTGTTCGTGTCCGCGGACGGTCCCCTGATCGGCGACTTCGGCATCGCCCACGCCCTCGACACGACCCACATCACGGGAACGGGCCTGATCCCGGGCACGGCGGCGTACCTGGCGCCGGAGCAGGTGTCGGGCGAGCCGGCGGGTCCCCCGGCGGACGTGTACGCGCTCGGCTTGATCCTGCTGGAATGCCTGACCGGGCAGCGGGAGTACCCGGGCACCATGGTCGAGGCGGCCATGGCCCGCCTGACGAGACCACCCAGGATCCCGGAGCAAACCCCGCTGGCGCTGGCGTACACGTTGCGCCGGATGACCCAGCGAGAGCCCGCCGACCGCCCGACGGCGGCGAAGGTACTGGACATGCTGCACGCGCCGCCCCCGACGCGGCCGTGGACCCGGCGCGAGCGCACCCCGCGGTGGCGCCGCCGGCTGGACGCCGGTACCGCGCTGGGCGGGGTTGGTGAGGTTGGTGGGACTGCCGGACCGGCACCCGACGAGACGAGCGCGGCTTCCGACCCGGCGGGCCACGGTGATCCCGCCGACCACGGGATCTCGGCCCACCCCGGCCCGATCACCGCCGACAGCGCCGACAGCGCCGCGGCCCTCAGCCCCACCGGCCACCACACCCCCACGGACACCACCGCCGCCCCCAGCCCCACCAACCACCACGCCCCTACCGACACCACCGCCGCCCCCAGCCCCACCAACCACCACGCCCCCACCGACAGCGCCCCCAGCCCCACTGGCAGCGCCGGGCCGGCCGCCGACGCGCCGACCCACCTCCACCACCTCCCGGCCGACAACCCCAAGCGCCGCCGGCTGGTCGCCGCGGCCGGGTTGACCGCGGCCGCCGTCGCCGCCGTGAGTGCGATGCTGCTCGTCGAACAGGAAACCGGGACCGGCTCGCCCGCCCAGCCGGCCGCCAACTCCCCCGCCGCCGTCTCCCCGCCCGCGTCGTCCGCTCCGCCGCTCGCCGAGTCCGGTACCCCGGAACCGCGCTCCGGCGGCTCGGGTTCGCAGCCGGGTCCCAGCGAGCCGGTCGCGCTCGAGCCCGCCGTCGTCGCCCGGGACCACCCCACAGCCAATGGCCAGCCGCCGAAGGCGGGCAAGCCCGAGCGGGCCGAGAGCCCCGGCAAGGGCAAAGGCAAGGGCCTCGGTCACAACTCCTGAGCGGGACCTCCGGCGCACGGATCCGGGCCGAACGGCCCTGGTGCCGAAACCCCGCCGGAATGGCGATCAATTCGATTCCGGGAATTGGGACTCGAACCAATAACGACGGGTAACCGCACGCAGGTCCGGCCCGACTCAGTGCACAGTGCCGTCGCCGGGAATCCTGTCCCGGCCGGTTCGACGAACATTTCGGAGGTCTGGATGAGTGTCCACGCTGCCCTTGCGCGGCCGGTTTTCCGCACACCGAGCGGCCGGCACGCCAAGCCCCGTCCCGCGTGGCCGCGGGTCGCCGGCCGGGCAGTCTTCCTTGTCGTCGCCTTGTTCTGCGTCGCCGCCGTCGCCGCGTTCGGGTGGCCGCCCGTGCTGCTCGTGGTGCCCGCCGCCGCGTTGGCGCTGCTCGTGGCGAGCGTCGCGGAATTGCGCTCCGCGGCCCGGAAGATCGACACCATCTTCGCCGAAGAATTGTCCGGACCACAGGATTCCCCGGACGATCAGCTCAGCGCGTAGAACGGAACGGATCACCGCAGGTCGAGCCACATGATCCGGAGCCCGACCTCCCCCGCGACCGGATGGCGGAACGCGCCCGGCGCCGTTCCGAGCGTCACGAAGCCCAGGCTCTCGTACAACCGGATCGCGGCCGTGTTCACCGCCACGACCGCGTTGAACTGGATCGCCGCGAACCCGCTCCGCCGGGCCCACTCGATCAGGTCCGTCGTGAGCGCCCGCCCCACGCCCGCGCCGCGCGCCTCCTTCGCGACCATCAGGCTGCCGGAGGCGACGTGGCTGCCGGGACCCGGGCGGTTGGCGTACATGTTCGCCGTGCCCGTCACCCGGTCGCCGTCGAGGGCGACGACCACCCGGCCCGGCGGGGCGCACAGCCACATCCGGCGCGCGTCGTCTTCGGTCATCGCCGGGTCGTAGGGGAACGTCTGCTGTTCGGTGACGACGTCGTGGATGATCGGCCAGATCGCGGGCCAGTCGTCACCGCGGGCTTCACGGATCACCGGTCGCCCACGGCGGCGCAGAGTTCCGGGACGGCGGTTTCGATGTCGTCCCGCAGCACGAAAGCGGCGTCGGAGTCGTACGGCGTCGGATCGCGGTTGACGACGACCAGCGTCGCCCCGGCCTCGACGGCGACCGTGCACAGCGACGCCGCCGGCTCCACCTGCAGCGAACTGCCGATGGCCAGGAAGACCCCGCTCGCCGCCGCGATGTTCCGTGCGTGACCGAGGACGGCGCCGTCCAGCAACTGTCCGAAAAGGACGACGCCGGGCTGGAGGATGCCGCCGCAGTGCGGGCACGCCGGGTCGTCGTCGCCCGCCGCGAGGATCTCGGTGGTCGGGAAGCCGGCCGCGCACCCGGTGCACCGCGTGGTGTGCATGCTGCCGTGCAGTTCGAGGACCTTGCGCGGGGCGAGGCCGGCCCGCTGGTGCAGGCCGTCGACGTTCTGGGTGAGCACCCGGACGGCGACACCGGCGTTGTCGAGCTCCGCCAGCGCGCGATGGGCGGCGTTCGGTTCGGCGTGCCAGGCGGCGTGCCCGGCGTACGTGCGCCAGAGCTCGCGACGTACCTCGGCGTCGGCCATGAAGTTCTCGATCGTGAAGGCGTTGACGGCACTCGGCGTGCGCGTCCAGACTCCTTCGGGACCGCGGTAGTCGGGGATCCCGGACGCGGTGGAGATGCCCGCCCCGGTCAGCACGGCGACCCGCCGGGCGCCGCGGAGCCGGTCGATCAGCTTGCCGTCCATGGTGGCGAAGGTTAACGGCTCGTCCGCGGGGGCACGACCGGATTACCGCGCGGCGGGCAGACCCCCGGCGCACCAACGAAAGAAGGTTGACACCGGAAAACCGTTCACCCACTCTTTCGGTTGTCCGCCGGAGGTTTCCTGGTGTTCACGAGCCGGACCACAGCACCTCACGATCCGGTCCCCTGCCGTGGGCACCATGAGGCGCCCACCCCCTCAGTGCTGGAGGACCCATGATCCGCAAGCGGATCTTCGCCGCGTTCGCCGCGGCCGCCCTGGTCACCGCCGGCGTCGTCACCGCGGCCGTCGTCACCGGAACGGACGAGCCCGCCGCCGTCCGGCCCACCGCGGCGGCCGTGCCGGCGTTCGACCACATCGTCCTGGTCATGTTCGAGAACAAGAAGTACTCCTCGATCAACGGCAGTTCCAGCGCGCCCTACTTCAACTCCCTCGCCTCGCAGAGCGCGAAGTTCACGAACTCCTTCGCGATCACCCACCCGAGCCAGCCGAACTACGTCGCCCTCTTCTCCGGCGCGACGCAGGGCGTCACCGACGACAGCTGCCCGGCCAACCTCGGCGCGAAGGCCAACCTCGGCCGCCAGCTGATCGACGCGGGCAAGACCTTCAAGGGCTACTCCGAAGCCATGCCGTCGGACGGCTACACCGGCTGCTCCAGCGGCACCTACCGGCGCAAGCACAACAGCTGGGTCGACTTCTCGAACGTCCCCGCCGCGAGCAATGTCCGGTTCTCCGCGTTCCCGTCCGACTTCACCCAGCTGCCCACCGTTTCGTTCGTGACGCCCGACATGTGCTCTGACATGCACGACTGCAGCATCGGCACCGGCGACTCCTGGCTGAAGAACCACCTCGACGCCTACGCCCAGTGGGCCAAGACGCACAACAGCCTGCTGATCACCACCTTCGACGAGGACAGCGGCACGTCGGTCAACCAGATCTTCACCACCTTCACCGGCGCGAACGTCAAGGTCGGCAGCTACAGCGAATCGATCAACCACTACACCGTGCTGCGCACCATCGAGGCGGCCTACGGCCTGCCCGGCATCGGCAACGCCGCGAGCAAGTCGCCGATCCTCGACGTCTGGCAGTAACCGCGTGTACCTCGCCACCATGGGCCGCCGGGAGCACGCCGCGAAGGGCAAGCTCTCGGCGGTCGGCGCGAACGTCTTCGCGCTGGGCGCCGTCAGCCTGGTCACCGACGTCTCCGCCGAGATGGTCACCGCGATCCTGCCCGTGTACCTGGTCCTCGGGCTGCACCTGAGCCCGGCCGCGTACGGGCTGGTCGACGGCCTCTACACGGGCGCGACGGCGTTGCTGCGGGTCGTCGGCGGTTACGTCGCCGACCGGGTCCGGCGCCGCAAGGTCGTGGCCGGGGCCGGCTACGCGTTGTCCGCGGTGGCCAAGCTCGGCCTGCTCGCCGCGGGCGCGTCGGCGACCGCGATCGGCGCGGTGATCACGCTCGACCGCACCGGCAAGGGCCTCCGGACGGCGCCGCGGGACGCGCTGATCACGCTGTCGGCGCCCGAACCGCTGCTCGGGCGGGCCTTCGGCGTCCACCGCGCGATGGACAGCATGGGCGCGTTCGCCGGGCCGCTGGTCGCGCTCGCCGTGCTGGCCGCCGTCGGCGCGGCCGATCCCGCCGCCTTCGACGCCGTGTTCGTCGTCAGCTTCTGCATCGCCGCGATCGGCGTGCTGCTGCTGGTGCTGTTCGTCCGCGACCACCGGACGCCGAAAGCGGCCGCGACGCCGGTCTCGCCACGGGCGGCGGCCGCGTTGCTCCGCGGCGGCGGTGTGCGGCGGCTGCTGGTCGCCGCGTGCGTGCTCGGGCTCGCCACGGTCGGCGACGGGTTCGTCTACCTGCTGCTGCAGCACAAGGAGGACATCGCCACGGGCTGGTTCCCGCTGCTCGCGGTCGGCACGAACCTGAGCTACCTGCTGCTCGCGGCGCCGCTGGGCGCGCTGGCCGACCGGGTCGGGCGGCTGCCGGTGGTGCTCGGCGGGTACGGCGCGCTGGCCCTGGTCTACCTGCTGCTGGCCGGGCCGGTGTCCGGCTGGCCGCTGTTCGCCCTGAGCCTGGCGTTGTACGGCGCGTTCTACGCGGCGACCGACGGCGTGCTCATGGCGCTCGCCGGTCCGCTGCTGCCGGAGTCGCTGCGCACCACCGGGATTTCGCTCGTCCAGACCGCGCAGGCGCTCGCCTACTTCGCTTCGTCCGTCCTGTTCGGACTCGCCTGGCAGTTCTGGGGCCCGGACCTCGCGATCGGCGTCGCCGCAGGCGGGGCCGTGGCCGCGATCGCCGTGACGTTCGCGGTCCTCTCCCCGCGGAAGGTGACGGCGTGAGAACCCGGATCCTCATCGCGGTCGCCGGCGTGCTCGTGCTCGCCGGGGCCGCGGTCGCCTACGTCGGGTTCGCGAGCGCACGCGGCCACGACGTCACCGCGACCGGCGCGGTCAGTCTCGCCCCCGGCCCGCGGCTGCTGTTCCGCAGCACCGCCGACGCCGACCGCGGGCACGTCGCCACGGTGCCCGCCGGCGACCCCGGCGGCCCGCGGACGGTGTCGCCGCTGTCGTGCGCGCGCGTGTACGCCGCCGGCGGCACCGGGCTCTGCCTGCGCCAGGACGGCGACCTGACCACCTACCAGCTGGCCGTGCTCGACCGGAACCTGGCGGTGCGGCGGGAGATCCCGCTGGTCGGGCTGCCGAACCGGGCGCGGGTGTCGGCGAGCGGCCGGATGCTCGCGTGGACGGTGTTCGTCACCGGCGATTCGTACAACGGCGGCCTGTTCTCCACCCGGGCCGGCATCCTCGACACGGCGACCGGCGACCTCGCGGGCACGCTGGAGGACTACGCGGTGACGCTCGACGGCCGGCCGTACGGGGCCGCCGACCTCAACTTCTGGGGCGTCACGTTCACCGGCGACGACCGCCACTTCTACGCGACGATGTCGACGGCCGGCCGCCGCTACCTGGTCGCGGGCGACTTCGCCGCGCACACGATCCGCACGCTGCGCGAGAACGTCGAATGCCCGTCGCTGTCCCCGGACGGGACGCGGGTGGCGTTCAAGTCCGCCGTGGACGGGGACCCGGCCAAGGGCTGGCGGCTGTCGGTGCTGGACCTGGCGGGGTCGAAGGTGACGCCGCTGGCCGAGACCCGCAGCGTCGACGACCAGCCCGCCTGGCTCGACGGCCACACGATCGGTTACGGCCTGCCCCGCGGCCCGGGCCACGCGGACGTCTGGTCGGTCCCGGCCGACGGCTCGGGCGCGTCCCGCCTGCTGATCCCGGACGCCGAGTCCCCGGTCGCGCTGTGATCACTACGGTGCCCGTATGTCCTTCTACGTGGCACACCGGAACGGGCGGCCGGCGACGGCCGAGGAACTGACCCCGCTCGCGTTCGCGGGCTACGCCCACTTCACCGCCATGCAGGTGCGCGGCGGCCGGGTGCGCGGCCTCGACCTGCACCTGGACCGGCTGCGGTCGGCCTCGGTGGAGCTGTTCGGCCGGGCGCTGCCCGACGACCGGGTGCAGTCCTTCCTGCGCACGGCGCTGGCCGCCGGCCCCGAGGACGTCTCCCTGACCGCGACCGTGTCCTCGCCCGCCGGGCAGCCCGGAGCCGAGCCGGACGTGCTGGTCCGCACCGGGCCACCGGCCACCGGGCCGGCCGGCCCGCTGACGCTGGCGATCAGCGAGCACGAACGGTTCCTCCCGGCCGTGAAGCACGTCGGCGAACCGGCCAAGACGTACCTGTTCCGCCAGGCGCTCGCCGGGGGCGCCGACGACGCGGCGTTCGTCGACCGGCGGGGCCGGTTCAGCGAAGCCACCATCTGGAACCTCGCGTTCTGGGACGGCACGGCCGTGGTGTGGCCCGAGGCCCCGATGCTGCGCGGGACGACGATGGGCATCGTGGCCCGGCAGCTCGACCGCCTCGGGGTGGCCCAGCACGTCCGGGAGATCACCGAAGCCGACCTGCCGGCCCTGGCCGGGGGCGCGGTCATGAACTCCTGGACGCCGGGGGTGGCGGTGCGGCGGATCGGTTCCGTGGAGCTGCCCGAGGCGCCGTCCTTCCTGGCCCTGCTGCACCGGGCGTACGGGGAGGAGCCGCTGACCGCGCCGTGAGGTGCCTAGTCCAGCTTGCGCAGGCCGTCCAGGATGCGGCGCATCAGGTCCGTGTCGGGCGGCGCGAAGGCGAACCGCGGCGCCGGGGCGCCCGCGGTCGCCGGGTGTGGCGCGGGCAGGACACCGGCCACGCGTGAGGGCAGCCTCACCAGTGCGGGTTCGCGGCGGGTCTGCGCGGGGATCGGCAACGTCGGCAGGGCCACCGTGCCCGCTTCGGCCAGCCGCCGCGTGACCAGCTCCCGACGCAGCCGGGACTGGATGCCGGCCACGGTGAAGTCCGGTTCCGGCTCCGGGGTGGCCGGGGGACGGCGGTGCCGCCGTTCCAGGGTGATCGCCCAGGCCGCCGCGGCGAAGGCCGGCAGCAGCGCCCCGGCGACGATCGCGAGACCCGGCAGGTCGACGGCCATCAGGCGGCCCCGGGCACAGGTAGGAGCATGACGTTCACTTCCGGACGGACGGTTCTTCCGCAGCATGGCCGACACCTGGATATTCGACGTCAACGAATTTTCGCGGCCCCCGGCGCCCATCATCAATGACGGTCGACACTCCCGCATGCCTCACTCAGTGATACGGACGCGGGCTCGATCCGGTTCACCGCATATCCGTGCGATTCGTGTACGCCATGTCGGCAAACAGCGGAAATGCGGGGCGCCGACGTCGCCGGGAACCGGCCGACCACCTCGTCAAGGGCGACTGACCAGGTCGCACGCCGTCGCCAGTTCCGCCGGGGTCGCCCCGGCGGGGCGGGCGATCGTCGCCGAGGCCGGGGGACGCGTGCCGCGCAGCCAGCCGGCGAGGGCGTCGAACGCCGTCCGGAAGCACGGCCCCAGCGGGCGCAGCCGGTCCGGGTAGGCGTCGACGAGCCCGTCGACGTGGTTGCCGCCCTCGATCCGGTAGTACCGGTGCAGCGCCTCCCGCTTCGAGTCGCGGATCATCCGGTCGTAGACGTCGGAGTCGCGGGTGATCGGCAGCAGCGTGTCGAGCGTGCCGTGCAGCGTCAGCAGCGGCTTGCCGATCCGGCCGGTCAGCGAGATCCGCTCGACCGCCCGCGCCACGGACGGCGGCCGGGAGGTATACGCGTAGTCGGCGTCACAGGCCGGCGTCCCACTGGCGCAGAACGGGGTGCCACCCGCGAGCGAGCCGTCGAACGACGGGTCGAGCTCCTCGCGGTAGATCCGCTGGGTCAGGTCCCAGTAGACGCGGTAGTGGTAGTCCCACAGGAATTCCGACCCCGGCGCGAATCCGGCGTCCAATATGGACTGGTGCGCCGCCGCGGATCCCGCCGCGTACGCCGGGTAGGCGCGCAGGGCCGGCGGCAGGAACGTGAGCAGGTTCGGGCCGTCGGCCCGCCACAGCGTTCCCTCCCAGTCGACGCCGCCGTCGTAGAGCCACGGCCGGTTCTCCAGCTGCCACCGCACGAGGTACCCGCCGTTGGACAGCCCGGCCGCCAGGGTCTTCGCGACCGGACGGCCGTAGTGCCGGGCCGCGGCGGCCCGGGCGGCGAGCGTCAGCTGCGTGACGCGGGAGTTCCACTCGGCCAGCGCGTCCCCCGGCCGGACGCCGTCGGTGAAGAACGCCGCGCCCGTGTTGCCCTTGTCGGTCGCCGCGAAGGCGTAGCCCTCGGCCAGCGCCTGGTCGCCGATCGCGCGGTCGTTCGCGTACTGGCGCCGGACACCGGGCGAACCGGAAACGACCAGGCCGCCGTTCCACCGGTCCGGCAGGCGCAGCACGAACTGCGCGTCGTGGTTCCAGCCGTGGTTGGTGTTCGCCGTCGAGGAGTCCGGGAAGTAGCCGTCGACCTGGACGCCGGGCACCGCGCCGAAGCCGGGCAGCCCCGCCGAGGTCAGGCCCGCCCAGTCGGCCTCGACGGTGTGACCGGACGCGAGCGTCCCGGTCGTCGTCAGGTCGTCCAGACACACGGCGACCTGCTGTTGCGCGCCGGGCACGTCCACCGCGCAGCGCCCGGCCGAAGCCGACGCCGTCGCGGGCAGCGCCGCCGCGAGCGTGCCCGCCAGAACCCAAGCCAGCCAACCCCGCACGGTTCACCTCCGCCTCGTCCGATACCCCGGAACCCAACCTCGTGCGGCCCGCGAGAGCCATCCCGCCGGTCACCATGAACGGGCGAGCCGATGTGGTGGACGGCCACATGGTCTCCGACCGCGGCGGCGTCTTAGCGTCGCTGAAAGCCCTCTCAACGACGAGAAGGAACCCACCATGCGCAAGCTCGCCTTCGCGGGACTCGCCGCGATCACCGCCGCCGTGCTCACCACGGTCGGCGTGGCCGCCGCCGATCCGCCGCCGTCGTCCCTCGTCCAGGTCCCGTCCTTCGGCGCCAACCCCGGCGCGCTGGCGATGTACACCTACACCCCGGCCGGGCTCGAGACCGGCCGTCCGGTGGTCGTCGCACTGCACGGCTGCACCCAGAGCGCGGCGGACTACTACGCCCACTCCGGCTGGCCCGAGCTGGCCGACCGCTGGCGGTTCGAGGTCGTGTTCCCGCAGCAGTCGACCGCGAACAACTCGCTGAAGTGCTTCAACTGGTTCTCCACCGCCGACGACACCCGCGGCAACGGCGAAGCCGCGTCGATCAGGTCCATGGTGGACAAGGCGATCGCCGACCACGGCTCGGACCGCGCGCGGGTCTTCGTGACGGGGTTGTCGGCCGGCGGCGGCATGACCGCCGACCTGCTGGCGGCGTACCCGGACGTCTTCGCCGCGGGCGGGATCAACGCCGGCCTGCCCGCCCAGTGCGCGACGAGCGTCACCGAGGCGACGAACTGCCAGCAGAACGACCAGCGGCTGACACCGGCCCAGTGGGCGTCGAAGGTCAAGGCGCAGTACCCGGGTTACGGCGGGCCGTGGCCGCGCGTGGCGATCTGGCAGGGCACCGCCGACTACACCGTCTACCCGGTCAACGGCACCGAGCTGCGCGACCAGTGGACCGCGGTCCACGGCGTTTCCCAGACCCCGACGAGCACCCAGTCCCTGCCCGGCGGCACGACGTTGACGAACTACGGCGGCAAGGTGCAGCTGTATTCGATCGCGGGCATGGGCCACGGCACGGCGGTCGACCCCGGCACCGGCACGACGCAGTGCGGCAGCACCGGCGCGTACTTCCTCGCCGGGATCTGCTCGAGTTATTACACCGGCGTGTTCTTCGGGTTGGACAACGGATCGAGCCCGACGTCGGTGCCCCCGACCACCACCACGACCACCGCCGCGCCGGCGGGCACCTGCGTGAGCGCGAGCAACTACGCCCACACCCAGGCGGGCCGCGCCCACCAGAGCGCCGGGCAGACGTACGCGAACGGTTCGAACCAGGCCATGGGGCTGTGGAACACCTTCACCGTGCACGCCCTGCGGGAGACGTCCCCTGGCTACTGGGTCCTCGCCGACGGGCAGTGCTGATCCGGAGCTCCGCCCCGGGCGCCGCAAAGTGATGAGTGCTAGAGGAAGATCCGCATCGGGTTGAGGTCTTCGTAGGCGGTCGGCTCGGCCAGGCGGCCGAGCCGCACCGGCACGTCGTAGAGCCGGCCGGGCGCGAACCGCCCCCAGAACCCGCGCAGGCCCGGGACGATCACCTTGACCACGGGCAGGCCGATGTCGGGCCGCGTCTGGTCGAGCACGAACACCTCGAGCCCCGCGGCTTCGAGCTTGGCCTGCACCAGCCGCACGTCCACCAGCAGGTCCGGCGAGGAGGCGTCCTCGAACCGGGCCGGGCGGAGGGCCGGGTCCGGCCGCAGGTACGGCTGGCCGTCGACGGTCGCGTCCCGCAGCCACCGCACCGCGTCCGGGTCGTCGCCGCCGTCCCACCCGTCGAGGAGCGCGGGCATCATCTGGTTCAGCTCGGTCAGCGCGCGCCGCACGGCGACGGCCGGGTCGAGGTGCGCGCCGAACCCCAGCATGATCGCCTCGCGCGGGCCGCCGGTGTGGCGGGAGACCGCGGCCAGCACGGGCACGCCGAGGTCGGCGGTCAGGTCGAGGACCCAGACCTCGCGGCCGAGGCCCGCGTAGGCCGCGCGCAGCTCGGCGATCCAGGGGTCGCCGAACGCGTCCAGGTCGACCGCCGGCTGCCGGGTCCGGTTGTACCACCACAACGCGACGGCGTCGCGTTCCACGACCTCGAGCATGCCCTGGAGCGTGGCGTCTTCCAGGGTGCCGCCCGCGGCGTTGCCGTTCGAGTCGGCGAACACGGACGACGGTCCGGGTGCGCCGAAGTACAGCATGGCGGTCGGGAACAGCCGGTGTTCGCCGCGGGTGAGCGACCACACGGGGGTCCAGTCCAGCTCGGCGTCTTCGTCGAACGGCTCGGCGACGTGCTGGAACGGCCCGTGCTCCGCGTTGGTGCGCGCCCGGTCGGCGAACTGGCGTTCGTGGAAGAGCTGGCACGTGCCGGGGTGTACCGCCTTGTCGCCCAGCGAACGGAAACTGGCCCGCACCCGTTCTTCGTCGCCGTCGTGGTGGCCGCTGTGCCGTTCGAGGGCTTCGCACAGCGCTCCGGCCTCGGCCTGGATCGGGGTGACGCCCTTGCCGCCGTTCTGGCTGCGCAACGCCGTGGTCAGCCGTTCGGCGCCACGCCGGCCCAGCGCGATGTTCGGCCCGGAGCGGTACGAGGCGAACAGAGCCGGGCCGCGTGTGTCGCGGCGCAGTTCCTTGACCACCCCGGTCAGCGGGCTGACCAGGTGCCGGTAGGTGTCGAGCACCTGCTCCGGCGGCAGCACCCGGTGCCCGCCGCCGTCGGTGCGGGACTTCGGCCGGGACTCGAACACCACCGGACGGCGCGTCCGTTCGCGCACCAGGTCCGGGTTCCCGCACGACGGGCACTGCGGCCGGGCGCGCACCTCGTGCCGTTCGCCGGTCAGGTCGCGGCTGTCGAACGTCCACAGGGCACGCTGGCCCGGGTGGCGCTGCCCGGCCAGCCACTTGACCGCCTCGAGCGCGACCAGGTTGAGCGCGACGGCGGTCAGCGGGGTGAGGGTGACTTCCGGGCGGGGCAGCGGGCCGGACCGGCCGAGCGCGTCGCGGACGTGGGCTTCGGCGGGCCGGTTCCCCCAGAGACGAGCGGCCAGGCAGTGCCGGCAGGGGCCGTCGCCGGGGGTGAAGAACGGACCGATCCACAGGCGCGCACCGACGGTTTTGGCGAGCAGCCACGGACGGCCGGACGCGCGATGCTGGGCGTCCACTTCGGACAGTGTTTCGTCGAGGTAGTCGTGGCACAGCACCACGGAAAGCTCGGCTTCGTCTTCGGACACGGTGAGCCCGGCCGAGCGCAGGGCGTCGGCCATCGCGGGATCCCCGCCGATCAGCGCGACCCGGCCGCGCGGTGGTTCTCCGCCCACGGCGTCCCAATAGGCCAGCTCGGGCGTGGAAGCCGCCGGGCGCAGGCCGATCAGCCCGGCTTCGGCGAGCCGGGTCAGCACCCCGGACGCCTCCGCGGCCGGGACGCCGGCCGGCAGGTCCCGGCGCAGCGCCGCGAAGTCCCTGGTGCCGTCCAGCAACGGAACCAGGGACTCCAGGTGCGGCCCGCGCAGCGCCGTCGCACCGTCCTCGGACAGCACGTAGACCGCGTCGCCGGGCACCACCTCGGCACGGAGGTGCCGCTTGAACCCGACGACGGGCGGGGTCGCTTCGGTCACCCGGCGGCCGCGGCCACCGGCTCGACGCAGTAGCAGGTGCCGCACGCCGGCACCGGCTCGGAACGCTCGGCCCGGCCGTCGAGCCGGTCGATCTTCACCTCGAGCGGCTCGGCAGGCCCGGCTTCGAACACGGCGGTCAGTGCACGCTGGAATTCAGTCACGGAAACCCCCTCGATTTCGGTGTCGTCACCTTCCACCGTGCCCCTTCGCCGAGCGATTCGATAGGGCTGGTCGGGCGGTTTCCCCGCGTTCATCCGGCGGCATTCCCGGGTTCGATCACCGACAGGGGCTGACCGATGGGCGAACCGGATCCGCCGCCCAGGTGTAGCAGATCGGCACCGGACCGGCCCCGGTATCCGACCGGCCGTCGAGCTGGTCGATCGCCAGCACGGGCACCGCGGCCGGGCCGACCCCGAACGCCGACGCGAGTGCGCTTTCGAATTCCTTCATGAAACCCCCGTCATGGGCGATATCCGTCGGCTTCCACGGTGCCTGGTCACGCCGCGGTCCGCTAGACCCGGGCGGGGGTACTTGCCGAGCCCGCGGGGGCGCCCCCCGATTTCCACGCTACCGGAGAGCACCGACAAAAAGCGGAGTCACCGCGGTGCGCCGAGCCGATGCAGCCGCAACGCCAGCTGGATCTCCAGCGCCCGGTCCGGCACCTGCCAGTCCTCCCCCAGCAGCGACGCCACCCGTTCCAGCCGCTGCACCACCGTGTTCACGTGGACGTGCAGCACGTCCTTGGTCCGCGCCAGCTGCGAGCCGTTCGCGAAGTAGGCCCGCAGGGTCGCCACCAGCTCGGTGCCGCGGCGCTCGTCGTAGTCCAGGACCGGTCCCAGCGTCTGGCGGACGAACGCGTCCAGGTCCGCGCGGTCCCCCAGGAGCTGGCCGAGGAAACCCAGCCCGGCCATCGCCGCGCCTTCGCCCGTCCGGCCGAGGGCCAGCAGCGCCCGGACGCAGCGGGCCGCCTCCGCGTGGGCCTCCGCGATCGCCGATGGGCCGCTCGCCGGGCCCGCCGCGCCCACCGTGACCGGGCGGCCCGTCGCCGAGCCGAGGTCGGCCGCGACGCGGCGGGCCAGCTCGTCCGGGTCGCCGGTCGCGAGCAGGACCACCTCCTCCGCGTGCACCCCGACCAGCGTCGCGTGGCGGGCGGCCGCGCTCGCCACGCGACGGCGTGAGCCGCCGTCGGCGTGGGCGACCAGGACCGCGTGCGGGGCCGACAGGTCGATGCCCAGCCGGCGGCCGCGGGCCAGCAGGGCGCGGGGGTTGCGGCCGGGCGCGGTGAGCAGGTCGGTCAGCAGCTCGCCGCGGACCTCGTCTTCGGCGCGCACCACCGACCGCCGCAGCATCAGCAGCAGCGCCGTCACGACGCCGGCGCGCTCGAACAGCCGCCGGTCGGGGTCGCTCAGCCCCGCGCGGCCGGCCAGCACCAGGCTGCCGAGCAGTTCCGGGCCCGCCTGCACCGCGCACACCCAATTGTCCTTTGTGGACACCGCGCGGCCGCTCGCGCGGGCCGCGGCGAGCGCGTCCGGGTCGAGCGCCACCGGGTCCGCCGAACTCGCCAGCAGCGTGCCGTCGGCGTCGTACACCGTGAGATCGCCGTGCAGCACGTCGGCGACGGCGTCGGCGACGTCCGGCAGGTCACCACCGCGCAGGACGAGGTCGGTCAGCCGGTCGTGGGCGTCCTCGGCGCGTTCCATCGTCGCGTTGGCCTCGTTGAGCTCCGCGACGGCGCGGCGGGTCTGGTCGAGCAGGTTCGCGCTGTCCAGCGCGATCGCCGCGTGGTCGGCCAGCGACGACAGCAGCGCCACCTCGTCGGCGGTGAACTCCCGGGTGGCGCGGTCGGACGCGAACAGCACGCCCAGCACCTTCGGGCCGATGGCCAGCGGGACGCCGAGGATGGCGGTCAGGCCTTCGTCTTCGACGCCGGAGTCGATGTGCCGGGTGTGCTTGAACCGGTCGTCGTTGAAGTAGTCCGACGTCGCGTACGGCCGGGCGGTCTGCGCGACCAGCCCGCCGAGGCCCTCCCCCATGCCCAGCACGATCTGCTGGAACTCCGCCGACACCGAGCCGTCGCTGACCCGGATGTAGGTCTTGCCTTCGGCCTCGTTGTTGAGGCTCAGGTACGAGACGTCCACGCCGAGCAACGCCCGGGCCCGCCGGACGATCGAGCGCAGCACGGTGTCCGGATCGGACAGTGCGGCGAGCTCGCTCGCGGTCTCGAACAGCGCGGTGAGCTGGGCTTCGCGGCGCCGGTGCTCGGCCAGCGTCTCGCGGATCCGCAGCGCCAGCTCACCCGCGCTGGCCAGCGCGGCCAGGTCGGCCGCGTCGAGGGTGCCCTCGGCGCGGGCGGCCACGACGACGTGCGCCAGCTGCTCGGTGCTCGCCCCGGAGGCGAGCAGGTCGAGCAGCCGGCGCAGGGCGTCCGAGGGTGCGGTCACGGCCGTCATGCTAGGGCGAAACGACCGCCTTCTCCGCCTCGACGTCGTCGTGCAGCGATTCGCCGCGGGTTTCGCGGGAAGCGAGCAGCGCGATCACCGTGATCAGGCACATCGCCGCGACGTACAGCGACACCGGCACGGTGCTGCGCCAGGCCGAGAACAGCGCGACCGCGATCAGCGGCGCGACGGCCCCGGCGGCGATCGACGACAGCTGCCCGCCGACCGAAAGGCCGGTGTAACGCACCCGGGTCGGGAACTGCTCGGCGAAGAAGGCGGCCTGCGGGCCGTACATCGCGCCGTGCAGCACCAGCCCGACGGTCGCGGCCAGCACGATCACCGGCGACGACTTCGTGTCGAGCAGCGCGAAGAACGCGAAGCCCCACACGGCCATCCCGATCGCCCCGAACAGATACACCGGACGGCGGCCGACGCGGTCGGACAGCGCGCCCCACACCGGGATGGTGACGAAGTGCACGGCCGAGCCGATGAGCACCGCGGTCAGCCCGACGCCCTTCGGCAGGTGCAGCCCGGTCGTGACGTACACCAGGATGAACGCGGTGATCACGTAGTACGACACGTTCTCGGCCATCCGGGCGCCGATCGTGATCAGCACCTGGCGCCAGCTGTTGCGGAAGACGTCGACGACCGGGACGTGCTTTTCGGCGCGTGCCTCGGCCTGGCGCTGGGCGGCGAGGAACACCGGCGACTCGGCGACGGCCAGCCGGATCCACAATCCGATCAGCAGCAGCACGCCGGAGAGCAGGAAGGGAACGCGCCAGCCCCAGGACATGAACGTCGCATCGGACTGGGTGGCCGAGAGGATCGCCAGTACGGCGGTGGCCAGCAGGTTCCCGCCGGGTGCGCCGCACTGCGGCCAGCTCGCCCAGAAGCCGCGGCGGCCGTCGTCACCGTGTTCGGAGACGATGAGGACGGCCCCGCCCCACTCGCCGCCCAGCGCGAAGCCCTGGACGAGCCGGAGCAGCGTGAGCAGCAGCGGAGCCAGGACGCCCGCGGTGGCGTACGTCGGCAGCACGCCCATCAGGCAGGTCGAGCCACCCATCAGCACGAGGCTGACGACCAGCAGCTTCTTCCGGCCGAGCCGGTCACCGAAGTGGCCGAAGACCAGGCCGCCGACCGGGCGGGCGAGGAACCCCACGGCGTAGGTCAGGAACGCCAGCAGCGTGCCGGTGAGCGGGTTCGCCGTCGGGAAGAACAGCTTGTTGAAGACGAGGGCGGCGGCCGAGGTGTAGAGGAAGAAGTCGTACCACTCGATGGTGGTGCCGATCAGGCTCGCGCCGACGATCTTGGCGATCGCCGACCGGTGGGGTTGGCTCACTGCGGGCTCCACTTCCTTGTGGTTGAGCGGTTGTTTACGCGGCGGTCCAACCGCCATCGAGGGGTATCGAGGCCCCGGTGATGTGACCGGCGTGCGGCGAGCACAGCCACACCACCAGGGAAGCGACGTCTTCGGGTTCGATGAGCTTCTTGATCGCGGCGCGCTTGAGCAGGACCTCGGAGACGACGTCCTCACGCGGGATGTCGTGCTCGGCGGCCTGGGCGTCGATCTGGCCGTCGACGAGCGCGGTGCGCACGTACCCGGGGTTCACGCAGTTGCTGGTGACGCCGTGTTCGGCGCCTTCGAGCGCGGCGACCTTCGAGAGGCCTTCGAGCCCGTGCTTGGCGGCGACGTACGCGGCCTTGTAGGCGGAGGCGCGCAGCCCGTGGACGCTGGACATGTTGACGATCCGGCCCCACCCGCGGGCGTACATGGCCGGGAGCGTGTGCCGGATGAGGAGGAAGGGGGCCGTGACCATCAGGGCCTGGATCCGCGTGAAAATCTCCGGCGGGAAGTCTTCGAGGGGCGAGACGTGCTGGATCCCGGCGTTGTTGACCAGGACGTCGACCTCGGCCGGCAGCGCGCCGATCGAGGCGGGGTCGGCGAGGTCGGCGACGTGCGCCCAGCCCCCGACCTCCGCGGCGGCGGCTTCGGCCCGGTCTCCGTCCAAGTCGACGACGTGCACCTTGGCCCCGGCCGCACCCAGGGCGCGGACGCAGGCGAGGCCGATACCGCTGGCCCCGCCGGTCACGAGGGCGGTGCGCCCGTCCAGATCGCTGGTCATGGACGGGAACGGTAAGCGTGACGCCGATCGCTAGCTATGTGTGCGAGAGCTACACCTTCGGAAGATCCAGTGTGGTCGGGTGACATAGGGCGGCGAGGAGGGCATCCCACGATCGGGTGGAGATTTCGAGGGTGCCGCCGGATCGGTCCTTCGTGTCGCGGATTTTTGCCGCAGGTCCGAGCGCCACTTCCACGCAGTTGTCTTCGCCTGAATAGCGGGAGGTCCGCCACTCACCCATCCGAGCCTCCGAGTTCGGCGATCACCTCCCCGATGAACGCGCAGCTCTCCTGCTCGCTCAGGGCAAGCGCCGCCAAGGTCTTGGCGGCCGACCGGTAGTCCGCCACCTGATCGTCAGCGTAGAGGTAGGCGCTGGACCGATACTGCTCGACGAACACGATCGGCGGCAGCTGCAGGAAGTCGAGGATCACGAACGGCCCGCACAGCCCGGGGTGGAATACCGGGGTACCCCGGAGGATCCGCAGCGAAATGTTGCTCCACCGGGACAAGTCGCGCAGGAAGCGGAGCTGCTCGACCATGACCGGCGGCTCGATGAACCCGGGCCGCAACGCCGCCTCCCCGAGGATCGCCCGGAACGGGGTCCGCCGCGATGCCCCCAACACGCTCCGCCGAGTCTGCCGGGCGTTTGCCAGCCGCTCGTTCTCCTCGCCGGCCACACCGAACCCGGCCAGCACGACCCGCGCGTATCCGGCGGTCTGGAGCAGCCCGGGAATCAACGCCGGTTCCCAGCTGAACAGCTCGCTCGCCTCGCGCTCGTACTGGACATAGGTGCCAGGCTTCAGCGAGAACCCGGGCATCACCTTCTCCAGCCAGCTCAGCTCATGCGCCGAGCGAGCCAGCTCCAGCAGCCGCTTCCGCTCCTCCGGATCCACCACCAGCGCCCCCATCAGCAGCGCCACCTGCTCCACCTTGGGTATCCGCTTCCCGTACTCCCAGTTGGACAGCTCCTGCGCATGCACGCCGATCTTCCGGGCCAGCTGCCGCACTCCGAGGTCCGCGCCTCCCGGCAGGTGCGCAGCCCGAACCCGAGCGCTCTCGCCCGGGGTGTCGCGAAGGGTGTTGCCATGACCGCATTGTGTCACCGGGGTCCGACATTTCCGTTCCCGCGCCCGTCGGCTGGTGTCGCGGATCCGCGTCGGTTTCGCTGCTGGTCATGGACCCGGACCACGCACTCCTGACCCGTCTGCGCGACCTCGCCGAAACCCTCCCCGGCGACGTCGCCTGGCTGACCGGCCCGCCCCTGCGCGCGGACGGCCTGCGCGACCTCGGCGAGCGGCTCAGCTGCCTCGGCGCCGATCTGATCAGCCGCGCGGGCGTCCTCGACGAGATCGCCGCCGCCCGCCTGCCCGCCCACGGCTGGATCCCCGAATGCGGGCCGGAGCCGCGCCGCCGGCTCACCCACTACGTCGGGCGCGGCGAGGTGCGGCTCGGCCTGATCTACTTCGCGAGCTGCGGCGCGGGCTGCTTCCCCTTCTACGGCACCGATCCGGCGGGCAAGACCGAGCGGCACGAGCGGTGCGAGAAGTGCGTCAAGGAGGCGTACCGGCTCATGAGCGTTCCGCCAGCACCGCGAGATAGTGCACGTTCGTCATGATCCCGAGGACGTTCCCGAACGGGTCGACGACCGACGCCGTCACGAAACCCGGCCCGCGTTCGATGATCGGCTCGTACTCCTTGGCGCCCAGCTCGAGCAGGCGCGCGAAGGTCGCTTCGAGGTCGTCGACGTGCCAGCGGACGATCTCGCCGCCCGGCTCGGCGTGCGCGAACGGGGCGTACCTGCGGTCGATGATGCCGAGTTCGTGCTGGTAGTCGCCGATCCGGAACTCGAAGTACCCCGGGACGCCGTAGTACGGCTCGACCCCCAGGAACTCCGTGTACCAGGCCTTCGCGGCCTCGTGGTCCTCGGCGTAGTAGGTGACGGTGGCCATCCCTCGCAGCATGTCCTGCTCCTCTCGATCGTGTGGAGCCATCATGCGGGGGCAAAGTGCTCACCAACTGAGCACTTTCCCTCGAGTGCCCACCGCGCCCGCCGCTGGGCGGACGTCTCCCGCAGCGGCCGGGCGTCCAGTCCACAATGGACCCCACTGCCCCGCCGCCCGGCGCCGGGACGAGTGCGACACTTCCCTCGTGCGCGCCGACCGCCTCGTGGCCACCCTGCTGCTGATGCAGGCGCGCGGCCGCGTCACGGCCGCCGAGCTCGCATCGGAGCTGGAGATCTCCGTCGCCACGGCCCGTCGCGACCTCGAAGCCCTGTCGGCGGCCGGCGTGCCGGTCTACCCGCAGCCAGGCCGCGGCGGCGGCTGGCAACTCGTCGGCGGCGCACGCACCGACCTCTCGGGCCTGAGCGCGGGCGAGGCCCAGGCGCTCTTCCTCCTGGCCGGCCCGGCGGCGGCGGGGGCGCCGGAGGTCAAGTCGGCCCTGCGGAAGCTGCTGGGCGCGCTACCGGGCACGTTCCGGGCGGACGCCGAAGCGGCGGCGGACGCGATCGTCGTCGACCAGGCGGGCTGGGGCGAGCGCCCCACGGAGCGGCCGCCGATGGTCTCGCGGCTGCGGGACGCCGTCATCGCGCGCCGCCGCGTCCGCCTCGCGTACGCCGGGCGCGAGAAGTCCGAGCGGCTCGTGGACCCGTGGGGCCTGGTCGACAAGGACGAGCTCTGGTACCTGGTCGCGGGCACGGCCAAGGGCAGGCGGACGTTCCGCGTCGACCGGATCGTCTCGGCCGTGGTGACCGACGAGCCCGCGGAGCGGCCGTCGGACCTGGAGCTGGCGGCGGTGTGGCAGGAGGTCGTCGAGGAGGTGGAGAAGCGCCGGTCGCTGCTCAGCGCCGACGTGGTGCTCGACCGGCGGCACTTCCCCGTGCTGCGGGGGCGGTTCGGGCGGCACTGCGAGCTGGTCGCCGAGCTGCCCGGGGATCGGGTCCGGGCGCGGGTGGCCGCGCCGGCGCCGGTGATGATCGCGCAGGAGCTCGCGGGGTGGGGCGCGCTCGTCGAGGTGGAAGGCCCGGAGTCGGTGAAAGCCGAACTGGCCCGGCTGGGCGCGGAACTCCTCGCCCGCTACGGATCGTGACCACCCTTAGCGTGTCCGCTATGCCCTTTGTGCCGTTATTGCTCTGTTCAGAGTTCGCCTTCACCGACGGACGCCCGCGGAGCCCGCATACCTCGCCTGTCGATCACGTTGACCGGCTCGATCGCCGCTATGCCTGGTGAACGCCGTTAATCGGTCTACAGTGGACACGGGAAGGGCCCACTGGGAGTGTCCGTTACCCGCCGGTATCTGGCCGTTCGGAGTACCCCTGCTCACCCGTTTGCTGCTATTGTGACGCCTCCGTGACCTGAACGTGCGTTCGGTGACACTTCGGTGAGGGCAGACAATGCGTGACGATGTGGTCGAAGCGAGTGCCGTGGTCGGGCACCCGCCGGACGTGGTGTGGCAGATCGTCGGATCGCCGGAGTGGTACTCGCGATTCGTGCCGGAGATCAGCTGGTGCGAGATCCAGGAGCCGGCCGGGCGCGGGCGCGGCCCGAAGGGCTCGATCCGGATCGTCCCCGCGCGGGGACCGATGTTCGAGACGCAGATGCAGGCCGTCGTCTACCGGCCGGGCGAGCACGTCGTGTGGTGCGGCGTCCCCGACGAAGGCACCTGGGTCTCCATCGAGCTCAGACCGCTGGCCGGCGGCAAGACCGAGCTGTTCGTGCGGATGATGCTGCCGCCGGCGCACCTGGACCTCGTGTCGTCGATCAAGAAGGACGTCCGCGCCCTCGCCCGGCGCCTGGACCTGCACCTGGCCGGCGAGCACGACCCCGAAACCGACGGCGAGACCAACAAGGCCACCAAGCTGCGCACCACGAGCATCCTGCTGCGCGCCGGCGTGCTCAGCGCCGGGCGCCCGGACAAGCTGGCGCGTCAGCTGAACTCCCTCGCGCAGTGGGGCGCCACGGTCGCGGGCGGCTACCAGGCCGCGGCGGCGCGCGTCCCGGACGAGCCCGCCCTGCACGACGAGCGCAGCTTCCGCACCTTCCGTCAGGTCCAGGAGCGCAGCGACCGGCTCGCCAACGCGCTGAGCGAACTCGGCGTCGTCGAACGCGACCGGATCGCGCTGATGTGCCGCAACCACGCCGCGATGATCGAGTCGTTCGTCGCGGCCAGCAAGCTCGGCGCCGACGTCATCCTGCTGAACACGGGCCTGTCCGCCGCCTCGGTGAAGGACGTGCTCGCCGAGCACCGGCCCTCCGCCGTGCTGGCCGACGACGAATTCGCGCAGACCATCGCGAACGTGCCCGGCGATTTCGCCCGGATCAGCACCTGGCCGGACGCCGACGCCGGCTACCCGACCGTCGACGAGCTGATCCAGGCCGCGCCCGCCGACCGCCCGAAGCCGGTCGAGCGCCCGGGCCGGCTGATCGTGCTGACCTCCGGCACCACCGGGACGCCGAAGGGCGCCCGCCGTCCCACGCCGAAGGGCATGGGCACCGCGGCGGCGATCCTCGACCGGATCCCGCTGCGCGCCGGCGACCGGCTGCTCGTGGCGGCCCCGCTGTTCCACACGTGGGGCCTCGCCGCGATGCAGATCGGCATGGCGCTGCGGGCGTCGCTCGCGCTGATCCGCAAGTTCGACGCCGAAGAGACGTTGCGGACGATCGCCGAGCAGAAGTGCGACGCGCTGTTCGCCGTGCCGATCATGCTGCAGCGCATCATGGACCTGCCCGAACGGGTCCGCGCGCGCTACGACCTGTCTTCCCTGCGGATCGTGGCCAGCAGCGGCTCGGCGATGTCCGGGCCGTTCGTGACGTCGTTCATGGACACCTTCGGCGACGTCCTCTACAACTTCTACGGCTCGACCGAAGTGTCCTGGGCGAGCATCGCCGACCCGGCCGACCTGCGCGCGGCGCCCACCACGGCCGGCCGCTGCCCGCTCGGCACGCGCCTGGCGATCCTGGACGAGGACCGCAAGCCGGTGCCGCCGGGCGGCGAGGGCCAGATCTTCGTCGGCAACGACATGCTGTTCGAGGGCTACACGAGCGGAACCGACCCGGCGCGCGCGGCGGACATGATGGCCAGCGGCGACGTCGGCTACCTCGACGCGGCGGGCCGCCTGTTCATCACCGGCCGCGCCGACGAGATGATCGTCTCGGGCGGCGAGAACGTGTTCCCGCGCCCGGTGGAGGAAGCACTGGTGGCGCTGCCGGGCGTCCACGACGCGGCGGTGGTCGGCGTGGCGGACGCGGAGTGGGGCCAGCGCCTGGCGGCGTACGTCGTCCCGCGCCGGGGCGCGTCCCTGCACGCGGAGGACATCCGGCAGTACATCCACCAGCGCCTGGCCCGGTTCGCGGTGCCACGGGACGTGTATTTCGTCCCGGACCTCCCCCGCAACGCGACGGGCAAGATCCTCAAGCGCCTCCTCCACGACGACACCTGGCCGGCGACGAGCGAGTACTGATGCCCGAGCACACGCCGGACGGCCGGTACATCGTCGTACACGGCCGCCGCTGGCGGGCCACGGACCCGGAGATCCCCGAGGACGTCCGAGACCGCCTGCAGAAGCACCTGATGGCGGCCCGGCGGGTGCAGGACCGCGCCCGCGTCCAGACGGCGAAGGTCGCGTTGGGCGAACGCGGCGAGCCTTGGTGGGAGCAGACGTCCGAGCAACGCCGGGTGCGCTGGGAGAGCGGCCTCGCCGAGCTCGATCAGCCGACCGGCTGACGCAGCACGGTCTTGAGCTTCGCCGGCTCGGTCCGCCGCGGATCGCCGAGGTAGACCTCGTGGTGCAGGCCGGTCAGCTTCAGCCCTTGCTCCACAACGTATTCGTCGTGCAGGCGGGCCAGCAGCGGGCCCTCGTCGTCGTGCGAGCCGAGGTGGAGGGCCTGCGCGCACCGGCCCTCGTGCAGCTTCTCGAACCGCACGGGCGCATCGATCTTCTTCTTGCGCACCACGGTTTCCCGGGCTTCCTCGACCGCGTCCTCCCCGATCCACGGCGGCTGCGCGATGAGCATCGTCCACTGCCAGGAGTCCTTGGCGCGCACGGTGAACGCGGTGTAGTCGTCCGCCCACCACAGCCCTTCCAGCGGGCCCACGACGAAGTCTTCGCCACGTTGCTTCGCCGAAAACTTGATCGTGTACGCGAAGGCGTATAGCGCTTCGACGGCTTTCTTGTAGCTCTCGGCCGTATTCGGGTTGCCGCGGCCGTCGATGGCGAGGAACTGCTGCTCGGGCACGTCGAGCAGCGCCCAGTCGCGGTTCTTCGGAGCGTAGAGCTGCTTCAGTTCCTTCTTGAGGTCATAGGGCATCAGGTGATTCCTTCCAGCCACCGGGCTTCCGCCTCGAGTTGGGCGATGGAGTAGTCGAAGATCGCCCGGACGAACGCCGGGGCGTCCTCCTGGGCCGCGGCGGCGCGCCGGACCTCGGCCAGCCGTTCCCCGACGGCTTCCGCGCGCCGGGCCAGCGCGGCCGCGAGCCGTTCGGGCGGGACGGCCGGGCTGTTGGCCAGGCCGACGAGCACCGGCGGGTGCACCGGCCGCAGCTCCGCGATGGCGGCTTCGGCGGCCGCCGCGCACGCCTGGCGGCCCGCTTCGGTGACCGTGAACGTCTTCTTGGCCTTGGCGTGCGCGCGTTCCCCCTCGACCTCGGCGACCAGGCCTTTCTCGCGGAGTTTGCCCAGGACGTAGTAGATCGAGCTGAAGCCGAGCGCCGTCCAGTCGCGCATGCCGCGTTCCGAGACGACCTCGTCCAGCTCGTAGCCGTGCCTCGGCCGCTCGGCCACCAGACCCAGCACCGTGAGCTCCGCGTCGGTCAGCACGGCGGTACTCTAGCACTAGAATAGTCGCCTCCGGAAAATGTCAGTGCATCCGGGGCTCCGCCCCAGGTCGGGGGCTCCGCCACCCGAACCCCCGGAAAATGTCGGTGGGTGCTGGCATGCTTCAGCGAGTACCGGAAAGCGAGGGAGCACAGTGGGGGGACAGGTGGTGACGGCGGTGCCGTGGACCGCGGAACGCGTGGCCGGGCTGGCGCCGGATCCCGCGTCGGAGAAGGCGGGCCGGGCGCTCGCCACGCCGGCGAGGTGGTCGGGCGCGGGCGCGTCCGAAGACGCCGTGTGGGGCTTCTGCCAGGGCAGTGGCAAGAAGCCGTACCAGACGTGCGTCGAGCTCGCCGAACCCGCGTTCCGGTGTTCCTGTCCCAGCCGGAAGTTCCCGTGCAAGCACGCGCTGGGGTTGCTGCTGCTCTGGGCGGCCGGCCGGGTCGACGCGGGCGCGGCACCGGAGTGGGTGCACGCCTGGCTGGCCGAACGCGCCGATCGCGCACGCCGAGCGGAGAAACGCGCCGAGGCGGCGGGCCCGAAGGACGAGGAGGCGGCCGCCCGGCGCGCTTCCGAGCGGGCGTCCCGCGTCGAGGGCGGCGTCGCGGAGCTGAAGGTCTGGCTCACCGACCGGATCGGCGCGGGTTTCGCGGGCTTCGAGCGCAACGGCGGCGAAGAGCTGCGCACGGTCGCGGTCCGCATGGTCGACGCCCAGGCGTCGGGCCTCGCGGGCGGCCTGCGCCGGGCGGCGGCGGTCGTCGGCCGCCGCGACTGGCCGGAGGCGCTGCTGGCCGAGCTGTCCCAGCTGTACCTGCTGGCGGACGCGGCCACGCGCCTGGAGTCGCTGCCGCCGGCGTTGGCGGAGACGGTCCGCACCCGCCTCGGCTTCTCGGTGGAGACGGCGAAGGTGCTGGAGAGCGGCGAGCGCGTGGCGGACGAATGGCTGATCACCGGCGCGGCCGACGAGGAGAACGACCGCCTGCTCACCCGCCGGACGTGGTTGCGCGGCCTCGGCACGGGCCGGGACGCACTGGTGCTGTCGTTCGCGCCACCGGGCCGTCCCCTGGACGCGTCGTTGCCCCCAGGCCACCGCCTGACGGCGGAGCTGGCGTTCTACCCGGGCGCGGCGCCCCTGCGGGCTTTGGTGGCGGAGCGCGGCATCCCGTCCGCGGCCCCGGCGGCCGAGGGAGGTTCGATTTCGGAAGCCCTGGCGGCGCACGCCCGGGCGATGGCGGCGGACCCGTGGGTGGAGCGCTGGCCGGTGCTGCTCTCGGGCGTGACACCGGCGGAGCACGCGGGCGGCTGGTGTCTGTCCGAAAAGGACGGAACGGCGCTGCCGCTGGTGCCGTACGCGTTCCCGTGGTCGCTGCTGGCGCTGTCGGCGGGCCGCCCGCTGACGGTGGCGGGCGAGTGGAGCCCGGCGGGCCTGAGGCCGCTGACGTGCTGGCACGAAGGCCGGGCGGTGCGGCTGTGAACCGATCCGAAGCCCACCCGCACCAGCCCGCAACCCGCGCGTTGCCCGGCCGGCCCGGAGCCGGGCCACGCCGCCGGCTCTTCAGCGGGCGCCAACCCACCCGCGCCCGCTCGACCGGCTCCAAGCCACTCCCATCCCTCGATCAGCAACCCACCCACTCCCCGCGAACCCCGACCGACCCACTCCGAAAGGCGGTGAAGCCGTGAAAGCCTGGGAAGATCTCGTCGGCACCGCCCTCCTCGGCACCCGGCGGCGCACCCTCGACCTCTCCGCGCAGCCGCCCGCCGTCCAGAGCCTCATCGCCGACCGCGAAGATCCCGCCGAACAGCTGCTCGCCGCCGCGGCCGTGATCGGGACCTACCGGCGGGCCGGGCGGCAGGCGCTGCGCGAGGTGCGGCCGCTTCCCGTCGCCGCCAAGGACGAGCGGCCCTTCGTGCCGCCGCTCGCGCGGGACCGGCTCGGCCGGCTTCTCGCCGCCAGTCACCCCGATCTGCTGCTCGAGTGGCTCGGGATCGTCGCCGGCACCGGTTACCGCGTCCCGCCCGAAACCCTGCCGCTGCTCGCCGAGGCCGCCCGCACGAAAGCCGCCCTGCGGGGGCCGCTGGTCACCGTCGCCGGGCCCACCGGTGCCTGGCTCGGGCAGCGGAACCCCGACTGGTCCTTCCTCGCCGCGCCCGCGGAAGAGCAGGCCGACGTCTGGCAGTACGGCAGCCTCGCCCAGCGCCGCCGGTGGCTGGCCGCCAAGCTCGCCGACGATCCCGACGCCGCCCGCGAGGCCCTCGCCGCCTCCTGGAAGATCGAGCCCGCCGACGTCCGGGCCGACTTCCTCGGCGTCCTCGGCGGGCACGTCCGGGCCGACGACGAAGCCTTCCTCGAGGCCGCGCTCACCGACCGGGCCGCCGCCGTCCGGGAACAGGCCGCCGACCTGCTCGGGCGGCTGCCCGGCACCCGCTACGGGCGCGGCATGGCCGAACGGCTGAGGCCACTGGTCCGCCGCCGGAACCGGGTTCTCACCGTCACGCTCCCCCAGGGCGAACGCGGCGACGGCACCGTCCGCCTGCGCACCCTCGTCGCGGCCGCTCCGCTGTCCTTCTGGAGCGAGTTCGGCCCGCCGGCCGAGGTCGTGCGGATGACCGTCGAAGGCTGCCCGGCCGCCGTGCTGCGGGACTCCTGGGCCACCGCCGCCCTGCGGCAGCGGGACGAAACCTGGGCGCAGGCGCTCATCGGCGCCGATCCCGGCGGGCGCACCACGCCACCGCTGCTCGGCGTGCTGAGCCCGGCGAGCCAGGCCGCCACCGTCGGGCACCTCGTCGGCCGGCTGCCCGTCGAATCGTTCGCCCGGCTGGTGCACGAACTGCCCCGGCCGTGGACGAAGGCCCTCGGCACCGCGCTGCTCGACTGGGTCGCCCGCCAGGACGACCACCGCCTGGTCTCGCACGCCGCGGTCGTCATCGCGCGGGCCGTCCCGCCGGAGTGCCTGCGCCACCCGCTGGCCACCACCCGCCTGACCATGGACGCCGGGCCGTGGCGCCGGGCGCTCACCGAAACGCTGAACTTCCGCCGCGAAATGTACGAGGAGCTCGCATGACCGCCCCCACCGTCCTCCGGCCGCACGCCGAACAGGACCACGCCGCCGAGCTGGCCGCGCTGGCCGCCGCCGACGACCGGGCCAAGCCGCCCAGCTGGAACCTGTCCCCGTGGGCCGTCGTCGAGTACCTGCTCGGCGGCACGCTGCCGGACGGCACCGTGATCACCCCGAAGTACGTCGGCCCGCGGCGGCTGATCGAGGTCGCCGTCGCCACCCTCGCCACCGATCGCGCGCTGCTGCTGCTCGGTGTGCCCGGCACGGCGAAGACGTGGGTGTCCGAACACCTCTCCGCCGCCATCAGCGGCGACTCGACGCTGCTGGTGCAGGGCACCGCGGGCACGTCCGAGGAGTCGATCCGCTACGGCTGGAACTACGCCCGGCTGATCGCCGAGGGCCCGAGCCCCGCCGCGCTGGTCGAAAGCCCGGTGCTGCGCGCGATGCGCGACGGCAAGCTGGCCCGCCTCGAGGAGCTGACGCGCATCCCCGCGGACGTCCAGGACTCGCTGATCACCATCCTCTCCGAAAAGACCCTGCCGATCCCCGAGCTCGGCACGGAGGTGCAGGCCCGGCCGGGCTTCAACCTGATCGCGACGGCGAACAACCGGGACAAGGGCGTCAACGAGCTGTCGAGCGCGCTGCGGCGGCGGTTCAACACGGTCGTGCTGCCGCTGCCGGACAGCGCCGAGGCCGAGGTCGAGATCGTCAGCCGCCGGGTCGCCGAGCTGGGTGCCTCGCTGAAGCTGCCCGCCGAAGCCGCCGAGCTGGCCGAGATCCGCCGCGTGGTCACCGTGTTCCGCGAGCTGCGCTCGGGCCGCACCGAAGACGGCCGCACGGCGGTGAAGTCGCCGTCCGGCACGCTGTCGACCGCGGAGGCGATCAGCGTGCTCACCGGCGGGCTCGCCCTGGCCGCCCACTTCGGCGACGGCGTGCTGCGCCCGCACGACATCGCGGCGGGCATCCACGGCGCGGTGGTCAAGGACCCGGTGGCCGACCGCGCGATCTGGATCGAATACCTGGAGACCGTGGTCCGCGAGCGCGACGGCTGGGCCGACTTCTACCGGGCGGGCCAGGAGATCTCTTGACCACTCACCTGCTCGGCATCCGCCACCACGGCCCGGGATCCGCCCGAGCCGTGGCGACGCGGCTCGCCGAACTCGAACCCGACGTCGTCCTCATCGAGGGGCCGCCCGAGGCCGACGCCCTGGTCGAACTCACCGAAGACCCGGCCATGCGGCCGCCGGTCGCTCTCCTGGCCTACGCGACCGACGACGTCTCGCGCGCCGCGTTCTGGCCGTTCGCCGTCTTCAGCCCCGAATGGCAGGCGCTCACCTACGCCCGCGAGGCCGGGATCCCGGTGCGGTTCTGCGACCTCCCGGCCGCGCACACGTTCGCCGCGGGGCCGGACGAGCACGCCGGTCCGCCCGTCGACCCGCTGGCCCTGCTGGCCACGGCCGGTGGGTACGACGACCCGGAACGCTGGTGGGACGACGTCGTCGAGTCGCGGCGCGACACCGAAAGCCCGTTCGAAGTGATCGCCGAAGCGATGACCGCCGTGCGGGAAGACGAAGAACCGCCTCGGGGCACCGAAGCCCGGCGCGAGGCCTACATGCGCTCGGTGCTGCGCCGCACCCGCAAGGACGGCTTCGAGAACATCGCCGTCGTCTGCGGCGCCTGGCACGTGCCCGCGCTGGCCGATCCGCTGCCGCCCGCCTCGCACGACCAGGCCGTCCTCAAAGGACTGCCGAAGCGGAAGGTCGCGTGCACCTGGGTGCCGTGGACGCACGGCCGCCTCGCCACGGCCAGCGGCTACGGCGCGGGCGTGCGCTCGCCGGGCTGGTACCACCACCTGTTCACCACCGCCGGCGACGTCACCACGCGCTGGCTGACCGGCGTCGCCGCGGTGCTGCGGGAAGAGGACCTGCCCGTCTCGACCGCGCACGTCATCGAGGCGGTCCGCCTCGCCGAAACGCTGGCCACGCTGCGGGGCCGGTCGTCGGCCGGGCTGGCCGAAGTCACCGAAGCCACCCGGTCGGTGCTGTGCGGCGGCGACGAGGTGCAGGTCGAGCTCGTCACGCGGCGCCTGGTGGTCGGCGAACGGCTCGGCGAGGTGCCCGACCGCGTGCCGCAGCCCCCGCTGGCCGCGGACCTCACCGCGACCGCGAAACGCCTGCGGCTCAAGAAGGACCCGGTCGTCAAGGAGCTCGACCTCGACCTGCGGACGCCGGGCGGACTCGACCGCTCGAAGCTGCTGCACCGGCTGCGGATCCTGGGCATCGAGTGGGGCAGCCGGGAGGCGTCGGCGCGGCGGAACAGGGGCACCTTCCGCGAGACGTGGGCGCTGTGCTGGGAACCGTCGTTCGAGGTCGACCTGGTCGCGGCCGCGGTGTACGGCACCACCGTCCCGTCGGCGGCCACCGCCGCGGTCCGCGGCAGCGTCGAAGGCACACCCCCGCTGGACGAGGTGACCACGGCCGTCGAGAACTGCCTGCTCGCCGACCTGCCGGAGGCACTGCCCGAAGCCCTCGCGGCGCTCGACGCCCGCGCGGCGGCGGACGCGGACGTCGCCCGGCTGATGGCGGCCCTGCCCGCACTGGCCAGGGCGACCCGGTACGGCAACGTCCGCGGCACCGACACCGGCGCGCTGCGGGCGGTCGCCGACCGGATGCTGGACCGGATCTGCGCCGGGCTCCCGCCGGCCGCGCACGGCATCGACGACGACGCCGCGGCCCGGCTGGCCAAGCTCGTCGACGGCGTGCACGACGCGACCTCCCTGCTGGGCGACGAGCCGAAGGAACGCTGGCTGGCGGCGCTGGCCCGGCTGGCCGAACGGCCGTCGCTGCCGCCGCTGCTGGCCGGGCGGCTCACCCGGATCCTGCACGACGCCGGGCTGTTCGACGCGCTCGACATCGAGCTGCGGCTGGGCCGCGCCCTCACGCCGGGGGTGGTGCCGTCGGCGGGCGCGGCGTACGTCGAGGGTTTCTTCGACGGCGGCGCGCTGCTGCTGGTGCACGACGAGGGCCTGCTGCGGGTGATCGACGCGTGGCTGGCGGCGATCCCCCAGGACGTCTTCACCGAGGTGCTTCCGTTGCTGCGCCGCACTTTCGGCGCCTTCAGCGGGCCCGAGAAGCGGGCGATCGGCCAGCGCGCGGCCGGGCTCACCGGCGCCGCCCGCGCGGTGCCGGTGGCTGACGAACTGGACGAGGACCGGGCCGAGCGTGTGCTGCCGGTCCTGGCGACGCTGCTGGGGGTGGGCGCATGAGCACCGCCGACGGACTCCCTCCCGCGGAGGCGGCAACGAACACCGCCGACGGACTCCCTCCCGCGGAGGCGGCAACGAACACCGCGGACACCGACCGGGTCCGCCGCTGGCGGCTGGTGCTGGGTGGCGACGGCGCCGGGCCGGGGTCCGGACTGGCGGACGCCCAGTTGTCCGAAGAGGACAGTGGCGTGGACGCGGTACTGGCGGTCCTCTACGACAAGCCCGACGAGGAGGCCACGGGCGGCCCGCGCAGCGCGAACCTGGGTGCGTCGGCGCCGCGGGTCGCGCGCTGGCTGGGCGACATCCGGCGCTACTTCCCCAGCACGGTCGTGCAGGTGATGCAGCGCGACGCGGTCGACCGGCTCGGGCTGACCCGGATGCTGCTGGAGAAGGAGCTGCTGTCGGCGGTCGAGCCGGACGTCCACTTGGTCGGCACGCTGCTGTCGCTGAACGGCGTGCTGCCCGAGGAGACCAAGGAGACCGCGCGCGAGGTGGTCCGCAAGGTCGTCACCGAGCTGGAGGAGCGGCTCGCCGAACGCACCCGCGCGGCGATCCGGGGCGCGCTGGACAAGGCGTCCCGCACGCACCGGCCGCGTCCCGGCGACGTCGACTGGGCGCGCACGATCCACGCGAACCTCAAGCACTACTCCCCCGACCTGCGCACGATCGTCCCCGAGAAGCTGATCGGCTTCGGCAGGCGGCAGCAGGCGGTGCAGCGGGACGTGATCCTGGCGGTCGACCAGTCGGGCTCGATGGCCGAGTCGGTGGTGTACTCGGGGTTGTTCGGCGCGGTCTTGGCGTCGATGCGGGCGCTGAAGACGTCGTTCGTCGCGTTCGACACGGAGGTCGCGGACCTCACCGAGCACCTCGCCGACCCGGTCGACGTCCTGTTCGGCACCCAGCTGGGCGGCGGCACGGACATCAACCGGGCGATCGCGTACTGCCAGGGCCTCGTCGAGCGCCCGGAGCGGACGCTGCTGGTGCTGATCAGCGACCTCTACGAGGGCGGCGACGAGGAGGAACTGCTGCACCGGATCGCCGAGCTGGCGGGCGCGGGCGTCCAGGTGGTGACACTGCTGGCGCTGTCGGACTCGGGCGCCCCGTCGTACGACCACGAGAACGCGGCGGCCCTGGCCGAGCTGGGCATCCCGGCCTTCGCGTGCACGCCGGACCAGTTCCCCGAGCTGATGGCCGCGGCCATCCGGGGCGACGACCTGCAGGGCTGGGTGGCTCGCGAGACCAGCTGAGTTGCGGAATCAAACCGACCTCGCGGTGGTTGAGGGGAGTGTGGGGCCAGTGCCCCGGGAAGGACGGCTCACGATGAAGGTCCGCAGCTCGATCCGTTCGCTCGCCCGCCAGCCGGGCGCTCAGGTCATCCGGCGCGGCAACCGCGTGTTCGTGATCAACAAGGACAACCCGCGCTCGAAGGCCCGCCAGGGCTGACGCAGGACGCGACACACCGGGCCCCGGAACCGCACGGTTCCGGGGCTCGGCTTGCGTCATCGGCCTTCCAGCCGAGGCCATTCGGGCGAGACGGGTCAGGCCGGGCCCGCGAGGCCGATGAGGTTGCCTTCCGGGTCGGCGAAGTGGGCGACCACCAGATCCCGCCCCGGCGCGCGGTCCGGGCCCATCCGGCGCGTACCGCCGAGGCGTTCGGCCGCCGCCAGAGCGGCCGCGACGTCCGGGACGCCGACGTAGAACACCACGTGCGGCTCATGAGCCGCGCCGCCCCCGACGCCGCCCGGGAGGCCGTCCGTCTCCACGAACCCGTAGCTTCCCGGCTCCGACACCTGGTCCGACACCGGGCCGGACGTGTCGAGCTCCCAGCCGAACAGCTCGCCGTAGTACCCGCGCAGCCGCGCCGGGTCGGTGCCGATGATCTCGAAGTGCACGACTGGCCGGCCCATGACCGTTCCTTCCCGTCGACGTCCTGACCGGGCCACCGTACGCCGCGGCAGTTGTTAAAAACAACCACTGAGTTGTATATTCGTACTATGCCGACGAGCCGCAGCTACGGGGACGCCTGCACGATCGCCCGCGCACTGGACGTCGTCGGGGAGCGCTGGGCCCTGCTCGTCGTGCGTGAGCTGCTGCTCGGGCCACAGCGGTTCTCCGACGTCCGCCGCGCGCTGCCGGGCGCCAGCTCGAACCTGGTCACCGACCGGCTTCGCGAGCTCACGGGCCACGGCGTGGTGGCCCGCCGCCGGCTGCCGCCCCCGGCCGCCTCGACGGTCTACGAGCTCACCGAATGGGGCCGCGAGCTGGAGCCGGTCGTGCTGGCGCTGGGCGCGTGGGGCACGCGAATCCCGCTCCCCCGGTCCGCGTCGCTCGGCGCCACCTCCGTGCTGCTGTTCCTCCGCGGGTCCGCCCGCCCGCGCGCCACCGCGTGCTACCGCATCGAACTGGACGCTCGGGTGTGGACGGTCCGCACCGAGCCGGGCCGCCTGACGGTCGAGCCGGGCGCGCCCGGCGATCCCGACGCCACGATCCGGACCGATCCCCGGACGCTGAACACGCTGCTGGACCGGCCTTCCGAGCTCGACGAGGCCATCGGCGACGGCCGGATGACGATCGACGGCGATCGGAACGCCGTCCGCCGGCTGTTACGCGAACACGAAAGCTGAACCGGCAGAACGGACACGGAGGTCGTCCGCCGGCGAAGGACGTCAGTGCCCGAAGCGCAGCACTCCGTCGTCCACGCGGCTGAACCGCATGTCCGCCAGGTCCAGCAGGTAGTTCTGGCGCATCATCCAGGGCCGCCGCCCGCCCTGCTTCGGCAGGCCGGAGGCCGCCCGCTTGATGTAGCCCGACTGCAGGTCCACGATCGGCCGCGGCCGGCCCGCGCCCGACGCCGAAGCCGGGTCCGGCACGCAGAAGGCGAACCCGTGCCGGTCCAGGTACGCGAGCAGGCGGCACACGTACTGCGACGCCAGGTCCGCCCGCAGCGTCCACGAGCTGTTCGTGTAGCCCACGCACCACGCCAGGTTCGGCACCCCGCCGAACATCGTGCCCTTGTACGTCCGCTGCTCGCCCGGCTCGATCGCCCGCCCGTCGACCGTCAGCGCGATCCCGCCGAACGCCACCAGCCGCAGGCCGGTCGCCGTCACGATCAGGTCGGCCGCCAGCGTGCGGCCCGATTCCAGGGAGATGCCGGACGAGGTGAAGCGCGCAATCCGGTCCGTCACGATGTCCGCTTCGCCCGAGCGCAGCGCCCGGAACAGGTCCGCGTCCGGCACCAGGCACAGCCGCTGGTCCCACGGGTCGTAGGACGGCACGAAGTGCGGGTCCACCGGGATCGACGCCGGCAGCTGCGCCGCCACGCGCTTGCGCAGCGCCAGCGACGTCCGGCCCGGCAGCCGCCGCATCAGCTGGAAGAACAGCGTCCCCATGACCACGTTCTTGCCGCGGACCACCCGGTGCGCCAGGTTCTCCGGCAGCAGCGCGCGGATCCGGTCGGCCAGCGCGTCCCGGCCCGGCCGCGCGACGATGTAGGACGGCGACCGCTGCAGCATCGTCACGTGCGACGCGCGCGACGCGAGCGCGGGGACCAGCGTCACCGCCGTCGCCCCGCTGCCGATCACCACGACCCGCTTGCCCGCGTAGTCCAGTGAATCCGGCCAGTGCTGCGGGTGGACGACCTCGCCGGCGAACTCGGCCTGGCCCGGGAAGTCGACGACGTGACCGGAGTCGTACGAGTAGTAGCCGCTGCACAGGTACAGGAAGCGGCAGGTGAACGTGGCGCCGTGCGCGGTCGAGACCGTCCAGCGCGCGTCCGCCGACGACCACGCCGCCCGCACGACCCGGTGCCCGAAGCGGATGTGGGCGGTCACGCCGAACGCCTCGGCCGTCGAGCGGATGTAGCTCAGGATCGACGGCCCGTCGGCGATGGCTTTCGGGTCCTGCCACGGCCGAAACGGGTAACCGAGGGTGAACATGTCCGAGTCGGACCGGATGCCCGGGTACCGGAAGAGGTCCCACGTACCGCCGATCGTGTCGCGCGCCTCCAGCACCGCGTACGTCTTGCCCGGCAGCCGCTCCTGCAGGCGGCAGGCCGCGCCGATCCCCGACAGGCCGGCGCCCACGATCAGGACGTCCACGTGCTCGGTCATGACCGGCAGCGTACCGAGGTGAGGACCCCGCCGGACCGGGTCGGGGCACCGGCCCGGCGGGGACGCCTTACACCAGGACCACCGTCGTCGCGCCGAACGTGCCCTTCAGCGGCACCACCACGGTCCGGCCACGGACCGTCACCGTGACGCTGTCCTGCAGCTGCGTCGGGTCCGAGACGGCGAGCTGGGTCCGGGCCCCGCACCGCCCGACCGCCACCGACGCCGGCCCGGACACGCTGAGCTCACCGACCGAGCCCGCGGCGAAGAAGTTCGCCAGCACCGTGCCGCCGGCCACGCGGATCGCCTGCACCACCGGGGTGTTCGCCAGCACGCGCCACGCCCGGGACGCCGTCAGCGTGCCGATCACCGAAGCACCGGGCAGCACCGCGTACGCGTACTTCGCGTCCGTCGGCTTGACCCCGTGTTCCAGGATGAGCTTCTGGTACCGGCGCGTGTGCGGTGCCGTGGTGCCCTTGGTGTTGGCGCCCGTGTCGATGTCGCGCCACGCGCCCGTCCGGTCTTCGCGGACCGCCGTCACCGAAGCGTCGTCGAGGAGCACGTACCCGCCCACGTTCTCCAGGTGCACCCAGCGCGGCCGCTGCAGCGCGGACACCTTCCCCAGGTCGGCCGGAACGCGCCGGCCGTCGGCCAGGAGCGTCCCGCGGCCGCCCTCGCCGAGGTTGCGGTTCTCGATCGTGGTGCGCACCGCGAAGGCGGACGTGCTGGTGATCCCGGCACCGAGGCAGACGATCCCGTCCGGGGTGAAGAACCACGACTTCTTCGCGACCAGCGACCCGTCCCAGTTCTTGAAGTCGAACGCGTGGGCGCCGTGCCGCGCGTCCCAGCGGACGCCGCCGGTGTGCGGGTTCGGGCCCACCGGCACGCCGCCGAACCGGGGGTCGACCGGGCCGTCGTGCTCGGTCGTGCCGGGCAGCAGCAGCGGGTCGACCGTCGGCCAGTAGGCGTCGGTGTAGTGGCCCTTGGCGTTCGGCAGGAACGTGTAGAGCACGCCGTCGCCGACGTGGTGGCCCTTGAGGTTCTGGCCGTTGATGGCCTCGTAGCGCGAGATCCGCGTCGAGCTGACGCCCAGCGAAGCCGACCAGCCGGCGGTGACGTGGACCAGCCGGTCCTGCTGGCCGAAGACGCGGTGCGTCGCCTCGACCCGCGCCGGGCGGGCCCCCGACGCCAGCATGTCCTGCGCGAACTCGATGCCCGGCGTCGCCACCAGGTCCGGGCCGGGCGCGAACCGCTCCGGATCCGGGATCTTCAGGAAGGGCGCGTACTCGCCCTCCTTGATCCACTTCGCGGCGAGCGCGTTCAGGTCGGTCTTCGTCTTGCCCGACGCCGTCCGGGCCAGCACCAGCGTGGCGACGGTGAGCTGGTGGCCGATGTCGTGGCCGGTCTCCCCCTGCCGCGACAGCATCCGCCCGCGCACCGGCTCCATCAGCGCGCCCGCGTAGACGAAGGGCGCGAAGCTGTCGGCGACCAGCGCGTAGATCTTGTCCTTCACCGGCTGCGGGAGCGCGTATTCCGTGCCCTGCGTGACGTAGATGGCGCCGGCGAGCGCGCTGAGCAGCACGATGCCGTAGTGCCCGGCGTACGGGATGGTGTCGTGCTGGATGAACGAGCCGTCGACGTGGAAGCCGTCACCGGCCGCCCGGTCCAGCTTCGCGACGACGCTCGCCGCACCGCCGCCCGCGACGTCGGTCAGCGCGTCGATGCCGGTCTTGATCCACGCCGTGTCGCCGAGCAGCGCACCCGACACGATCGAGATGAGCGCCTTGTCCGCGCGGTTGGCGCCGGTTTCGATCACCGAGGGGTTGTTCGCGCGCAGGTTCGGGTTGCCGACGAATCGCTTGACCGGCTTGAGGTAGCGGGCCAGCTGCTCGGCGGTCAGCTGGTCGGCGACCACCGACAACGTGTGCAGCAGGTAGTACGGGATGCCGATTTCGTAGGTGTACCAGTTGCCGATCTCGCCGACGTCTTCGTGGTACTGGCTGGTGTAGATCAGTTCGAGCGCGGACTTGATCCGGTCGAGCACCACCGGGTCACCGGACAGCGCACCACCCGGCGTGCCCCAGTCGACGGCGATCGCGCGCAGCCGCGCGTACATCGAAGTCGTGTAGTCGCTGCCCGGGCCGAGCGGCAAGTCCGTCCACAGTGGAGCTCCACCACCGGCCACCGACAGGCTCGCGTTGTAGGCCTTGGCAACGCGGCCCAGGTTGGCCAGCGCCGCCGTGCGTTCCGGCGACGGCCGGTTGATGCCGGTCTGCAGCTGCCGGTAGGCGGCGACGATCGCCGCGGTCCCGGCGGGCACCGGGCTCGCCGCGACCGCGCTGTTCGCAGTCGCTCTGTTCGCGGGCGCGCTGGTGGCGGGCGCGGCGAACGCCGGGCGGGTCAAGAGCACGGTGGAAGCGGCCGCCAGGGCACCACCGCGCAGGGCGTTTCTCCGGTTCACGGGCATGACAATGCCTCCCAGGATCAAGACATCCTTGGCTTGCGGGGGAACGGAATTCAGTTGTGCGGCGGCGGACACCCCGGCCACTTTCACGTGAAAGTGCCGGGGCCAGGTGGGCACTTTCACGTGAAAGTGCCGCGGCCAGGTGGGCACTTTCACGTGAAAGTGCCGGGGTCAGTCGGTCAGCGGGAGCCGTCGGTGCGGCGGGGCAGCTGCCAGGGGTTGGCCTCCTGCAGGGGCTCGGGCAGCAGGGCGTCCGGGAAGCCCTGCCAGGCGATCGGGCGCAGGAACCGCTCGATCGCCGCGGTGCCGACCGACGTCGTCGTCGGGGCGGTCGTGGCCGGGTACGGGCCGCCGTGCTGCTGGGCCCAGCTCACCGTCACGCCGGTGGGCCAGTCGTTCCACAGCAGCCGTCCGGCGATGCGGGCCAGCGACGGCAGCACCGGCCGCAGCCAGTCCACATCGGACTCCTCGCCGTGGATCGTGGCGGTGAGCCCCGGTTCGACGACGTCGAGCAGGCGCAGCAGCTCGGCCTGGTCGGCGTAGGTGACGATCAGCGACGCCGGCCCGAAGCACTCCTCGTGCACGGTGTCACCGCCCTCGAGGAACTGCTTGCCGGTGGTCGCCAGCAGCGTCGGGGTGAAGGACGGCGACGCGGAATCCGACGACGACACGACCTCGACGCCCGGGACCTCCCGCAGCGCAGACAGCCGAGAGGCGTATCCGGAAGCGATCCGGTCGTTCAGCATCGGCTGCGCCGCGGCGCCGTCGAGGGCCGCGCGCAGCGTGTCGGTCAGGCCGTGGTCCTCCGGCAGGAACAGCAGGCCCGGCTTCGTGCAGAACTGGCCGGCGCCGAGGGTGAACGACCCGGCGTAGCCCTTGGCCACGGCTTCCCCGCGCACGGCGAGCGCGGCCTCGGTGACCACGACCGGGTTGACGCTGCCCAGCTCGCCGTAGAACGGGATCGGCCGCGGGCGCGCGTTCGCGATGTCGAACAGCGCCCGCCCGCCGGGGATCGAGCCGGTGAAGGACGCCGCCGCGATCCGCGGGTCCTTCAGCGCGGTGACGCCTTCCTCCTGCCCGAAGATCACGTTGAACAGGGCGGCCGGTGCCCCCGCCTTGATCAGCGCTTCCCGCACGATCGAGCCGGTCTGCGCGGACAGCTCCGGGTGCCCCGGGTGCGCCTTGAGGACCACCGGGCAGCCCGCGGCCAGCGCGGACGCGGTGTCGCCGCCGGCGACGCTGAACGCGAACGGGAAGTTGCTGGCCGCGAACACCAGCACCGGCCCGATCGCGGTCTTGACGCGGCGGATGTCCGGACGCGGGCCCATCGGCCAGTCCGGGTCGGCGTGGTCGACGGTGGCGCCGAGGTACTCGCCGTCGGCGAGGACTTCGGCGAACAGGCGCAGCTGGAACGTCGTGCGCTTCAGCTCGCCGGCCAGCCGCGGCGACTCGGGCAGGTGCGTCTCGGCGTGCGCCAGCGGGACCAGTTCGCCCGCGGCGGCGTCGAGGGCGTCGGCGACGGCGGTCAGCCAGCCGGCGCGCTCGGCCGGGGTCGCCTCGGCGGCGGGACGGGCGGCTTCGGCGGCGCCCGCCAGGATCTTCTCGAGCGTGGCGGCGTCAGTGGCCTGGCTCATGTGGGGTGCAGCTCCTCAGTTCTCATGGGCGGCGGCGGTGGCCGTTTCCAGGTCGGGCCAGCGGCCCGGACCGGCCAAGCCGAGGTGGTACAGGTGCAGCTCGGCGGCACCCGCCTTGGCCAGCTCGCCGACGTAGGCGGCGATGTCCGGCACCGGCGCGGCGGCGACCGCCGTGATGTAACTGGCGATCGCGACCCGTTCGGGCAGGGCCTCCCGGGCCGCCGCGACGGCCTCGGCACCCGTGGCGGACGCCCACCCGAACAATACGACCGTGTCGACGTCTTCGGGTGCCGACGGCGTCAGCCCGGGCAGCGCGCCGGTGACCCACGGGTCGAGCGCGCCGTGCAGCACGATCCGGGTGCCCGGCGGCAGCGTGGCCAAAACGGCGGCCCGCAGTTCGTCGGTGGCCCGCTGCCGGCTCCGCAGCAGCATCGAGGTCAACGAGGGCGGCAAGCCATCGGCCGTCACCCCCAGGTCGCCGGTCGCGATCAGCCGCCGGACCTCCTCGACGAGCTGGGCCCGGACGGCGTCCGCGTCGACGTCCCAGGACGAAGCGCAGGCGTCGCAGCAGCAGATCGACAGCAGCCGGGCCACCGCGGGCGCCCACACGCCGTCGGTCTTCTCGTGCTGGTGCTGGTGCACCGCGCCGAGCGGCCCGCAGGCCTCGAGGATCACCGACGACAGCTCCAGCCCGGCGACGGAATTCGCCACCACTGCGGCGGCGTACTCACGCACCCCGAGCTGCGACGGGCACAGCGCCCACGGGTAGGACTCGCCGAAGCAGTTGCGGACCACGACGTCCGGGTGCTCGTAGCCGAGCTGGGAGTTGTGGGTCAGCACGATCCAGGCGGCGGCCGGGATCCCGGCTTCGCCGAGCAGCCGGACGGCGTCGCCGCCGGAGTCCTCCGCGGCCATCCAGTCCGGAGTGGACGGACGCAGCGCGCCCCACCCGTCCGGACGCACCGGCCGGTAGAACGCCGCGTGCCGCGCCACGACCGCCGTCCGGGACGGCGACCACGGCGTCGCCGCGCGGGCGCTGTGGTACGACAGCGCCACGGCCACCTCGTCGACGCCGAGCGCCCGCACCCGGGCGGCGAACCCGGGCTCCAGGACGTCCCAGGGGTAGGCGTATCCCGTCACCTTCACCGGCTCACCACCTCGCCGTGTTCGGCTCGAACCCGGGGACGTACTTCCGCATGTAGGTCACGTCGTCCCGCTGGGTCAGTCCACATCGGACGTAGTTCTCGTGCAGCTTCGCCAGCGCGTCCTCGTCGAGGGTGACGCCGAGTCCCGGGGTCGTCGGCACCGCGACGGCCCCTTCCCGGAACTGGAGCACACCCGGTTCGATGACGTCCTCGACCTTCCACGGCCAGTGCGTGTCGCAGGCGTAGGTCAGGTGCGGCGTCGCCGCGGCGACCTGCACCATCGCGGCCAGGCTGATCCCGAGGTGGCTGTTGGAGTGCATCGACAGACCGACGCCGAAGCTCTCGCACGTCACCGACAACGACTGCGTGGCGCGCAGCCCGCCCCAGAAGTGGTGGTCCGACAGCAGCACGCCGATCGCCCGCGCCCGGAAGCCCGGCTCGATGTCGCCGAAGTTGACCACGCACATGTTGGTGGCCAGCGGCATCGACGCCTCGGCGGCCACCTGGGCCATGCCGTCGATGCCCGGTGTCGGGTCTTCCAGGTACTCCAGGACGCCGTCGAGCTCGCCGGCCACCCGGATGCTCGTCTCGACCGTCCAGGCGCCGTTCGGGTCGATCCGCAGCGGGTGCCCCGGGAACGCCTCGGCCAGCGCGCGGACGCCGTCGATCTCCTGGGCGGGCTCGTAGACCCCGCCCTTGAGCTTGATCGAGCGGAAGCCGTACTCGTCGAACATCCGCTTCGCCGACCCGGCGAGCGCCTCGGGCGTGGTGATCTCGCCCCAGGAGTCCTCGCGGCCGTCGACGTGCTTGCCGTACTTGTAGAACAGGTAGGCGGAGAACTCGACGGCGTCGCGCGCCTTGCCGCCGAGCAGGTCGGTCACCGGACGGCCCAGGTAGTGCCCCTGCGCGTCCAGGCAGGCGACCTCGAACAGCGAGTACACGCTCGCGATGGTCTTGCGGATGGAGAACCCGCCGATCAGGCCGTGCGCGTCGGTCAGCACGGTGTCCGACAGCGCCTCCGCGACCAGCCGCTGCAGGCCGGGCAGGTCGAACACGTCGTGGCCGCGCAGCCGCGGCAGCACCTTGCGCACCTCGCCGAGGAAGGCGTCGTCGCCGTAGGACTCGCCGAGCCCGACGATCCCGTCCTCGCACTTGACCTGGACGACGCTGCGCAGCGCGAACGGCTCGTGCACGCCCATGACGTTGAGCAGCGGCGGGTCCGCGAACGCCACCGGGGTCAGCACCACGTCGAGGATCTGCATCAGCCGAGCCCCTTCAGCGTCACGAAGCCGTCCTCCACGACCTTCTCCAGCCGGTGGATCTGCTCCGGCGTCGGCTCGACCAGCGGCGGCCGGACCGGGCCGACCTTGTCGCCGCGCAGCCGGGCGGCGGCCTTGACGAGCGAGACGGCGAAGCCGGGCGTCTCGTCCCGCAACGCCACCAGCGGCAGGTAGAACCCCGTGAGCAGGGCGTCCATCACGCTCGTGTCCCCCTCGGCGAGCGCGCGGTGGAAGCGGTGGGCGATCTCCGGCGCGAAGCAGTGCACCGCCGAGGAGTACCGGGCGACGCCGATCGCGGCGTACGCCTTGGCCGAGACCTCCGCGGTCGGCAACCCGTTGAAGAACAGGAAGTTCCGCGCCCGCTCGGTGTCCAGCACCCGGATCGTGGTGACGATCCGGGTCATGCACTCGACGTCGCCGTAGCCGTCCTTGAGCCCGACGACCGAGGGGATGTCGAGCAGCGACGCGGCGGCCGGCGCGCTGAACACGCCGGTGCCGCGGTGGTACACGATGACCGGCACGGACGAGTCCCCGACGGCGTACCGGACGAAGTCGACCAGGCCCGGCTGCGGTCCGGCGACGAGGTAGGGCGGCAGCAGCAGCACGCCGTCCGCGCCGCCGGCCTGTGCCGCCGCGATGCCGGCCCGGGCCGACGCCGCGCCGCCCCCGGCGCCCACCCAGACCGGGACGCGGCCGCCGGCCACCTCCCGGGCCCGGGTGAGCACCGAGGTGACCTCGGCGGGCGAGAGCGAGCTGAACTCGCCGGTGCCGCACGCCACGAACAGCGCACCGGCGCCCGCCGCGATGTGGCTCTCCACGTTCTCCGCGAACGCGTCGAGGTTGACCTCGAGGTCCTCGGTGAACGGGGTGAGGGGGAACGCCAGCAGGCCGTCCAGCTCGATCTCGTTCTGTGCCATCAGTCTTCTGCTCTCTCGTCCTTTTTCGGGTTCGGCCGGGTGAGGCCTGCGTCAGGCGGGCACGGTCGTGCCTTCCTGCTTCCGGCCGACTACGTCGTCGGCGGTGTTCACGGTGTCGACGATCTCATCGGCGGCGTCGCTGCGCTCGGGGGCCAGCAGGCCGAGACCGACGTAGAGAACGAGGGAAACCAGGATCGGCGTCGCGACGAGCACGGTCTGGTTCGCCTTGAAGACGTAGTACACCAGCGCGTAGTCGATCAGGCCGCCCGCCCAGGAGATCAGCGCCGCGCGCGGGCCGCACTTGCGGAACCACGGCAGCATGCCCAGCAGCAGCGGGATCGAGATCGGGCCCATCAGCGCGGCGACCCAGTTGACGACGATCTGCAGCACGCCGCCGAGGTTCTGCGCCTGGGTGGCCACGAGCATGGTCAGCGCGACGAACACGACCGTGGTGATCCGCGCGGCCTTCAGGCCCTGGACGTCGGTCCACTGCCGGGTGCGGCGGAACATCGCCGGGATCATGTCCCGGGTGATCACCGCGGAGATGGCGTTGGCGTCGGAGGAGACCATCGCCATGGTGTGGGAGAAGATGCCGGCCAGCACCAGGCCGATCAGGCCCGGCGGCAGGAACGTCGTGGTCATGATCGCGTAGGACTGCGTCGGGTCCTTGATGCCCGGGATCAGCAGCGGCGCGGCGAACATCGGGAACATCAGCACCAGCGGCCACAACAGGTACAGCGCCGACGACAGCCGGGCGCCACGCTTGGCCTCCTGGGTGGTCGGCGCGGCCATGTACCGCTGCGCCAGGTTCCACATGCCTCCGTTGTACTCCAGCGTCTTCACCAGCACGTAGACGAGCAGGAAGATGGTGGTGTACTTGGACGTCACCGGGTCGACGTGGCCTGCGGGGAGTTTGTCCCACATCGTCCAGAGCGCCGAGATCCCGCCCAGCTTGCCCAGCACCACGACGATCATCACGATCGCGGCGATGGCCTGGATGACGAACTGGCCGAAGTCGGTGAGCGCGTCGGCCCACAGGCCGCCGATCGTGCAGTAGACGAGGGTGACCGCGCCGGTGATGAGGATGCCGAGGTTGTAGTCCAGGCCGGCGAAGACGTGCAGCAGCGTCGCGACGGCGAACCACTTGGCCGCGATGTCGAAGATCTTCAGCAGGCTGCCGCTCCAGGCCAGCGCCTGCTGGGTCGGCACGTTGTACCGCTTGGCCAGGTACTCCAGCGGTGAGGCGACGCCGAGCTTCGAGCGCAGCCGGTTCCAGCGGGCGGCGAACAGCCAGCTGCCGATGCCCACGCCGATGCCGATGCTGGCGAAGCCCCAGAAGTACACGGTGACGCCGCTGGTGTACGCGACACCCGCGTACGCGACGAAGAGGACGGCGCTGTAGCCGGACATGTGGTGTGAGATGCCGGCCAGCCACCACGGCATCCGGCCGCCGGCGGTGAAGAAGTCCTTCACGTCGCTGACCCGTTTGTGCGACCACCAGCCGATCACGATCATCAGCGCGAAGTACGCGCAGATCATCGTCCAGTCGAGTGCGTGCACCGCAGGCTCCCTTCCGCGTCCACGTCGATGTGGTGCCACTGTTCACATCTATGAACGGAGTCTGTTATAGTGATTATGTTCATCCATAAGAACGTTGTTCGGGACGCTAATATGGCCGGGGTCACAAGTCAACGGCCGGACGGAGGAGCACAAATGCCGCAGAAGGTGGACAACGCGGCCGAGAGCGCCCCGGCCGAAGCCTCGGGCGTCAAGTCCGCACGCCGGGCCGTCGACCTCATCGAGACGTTCGCGGCGAACGACGTCTGGCTGTCGCTGTCGGACCTGCACGCGCGCACCGGCTTCCCGCGCTCGTCGCTGCACGGCCTGCTGCGGACGCTGCTGGAGGCCGGCTGGCTGGAGGCCGACGCGAACACCGCCCGCTACCGGCTGGGCGTCCGCGCGCTGATCTGCGGCACGGCGTACCTCGACCGCGACGCCGTCGTCCCCTTCGCCACCGAAGCGCTGGAACGCATCCGGGAGAAGACCGGCTTCACCGCGCACTTCGCGCGCCGCAACGGCACCGAGGTCGTCTACCTGGAGACGCGCGAGTCACAACGCTCGACGCACCTGGTCTCCCGCGTCGGGCGCACGCTGCCCGCGCACGCGACCGCGCTGGGCAAGGCCCTCTTGGCCGAGCTGACGCACGACGAGATCGAAGCGCTGATGCCGGCCACGCTGCCCGCGCTGACCCCGAACACCATCACCACGCTCGAAGGCCTGCACGCCGAATTCGCCGCCACCCGCGAACGCGGGTACGCCGCCGAGGTCGAAGAAGGCACGCTGGGCGTCCGGTGCGTCGCCGCGGTGATCCCGTACCGCATCCCGGGCACCGACGCGATCAGCTGCTCGATGCCCATCGCCCAGGTGACCGACGACGACGCCCGCCGCGTCGGCGAGCTGCTCGCCGAGACCACCGCCGAGCTCGGGCAGCAGCTGCGCCGCGCCGGCATCCGTTGACCCCCTTCTGTGTGAAAGGAACCCCATGACGGACCAGCGCGTGCTCATCACCGGGTCGGCGGGTGTCGTCGGCACCCTGATGCGCCCCCGCCTGCGGCGCCCGGGCCGGGTGCTGCGCCTGCTCGACCTGGCCCCGCAAACGGCTTCCGACGCTTCCGAAGAGATCGTGACGGCGTCGGTGACCGACCCGGCGGCGATGGCGGCGGCGTGCGAAGGCGTCGACGCGCTGATCCACCTGGGCGGGCACAGCCGCGAGAACTCGTGGGAAGCGACCCTCGACGTCAACATCAACGGGACGCAGAAGGTCCTGGAGGCAGCGCAGGCGGCGGGCATCTCGCGCGTGATCCTGGCCTCGAGCAACCACGCGGTGGGTTTCCGCCGGGTGGATTCCGACCTCCCGGCGGACTCGTCCCCGAGGCCGGACACGTATTACGGCGTCTCCAAGGCGGCGATCGAGGCGCTGGGGAGCCTGTACCACTCCCGGTTCGGCATGGACGTGATCGTGATCCGCATCGGCTCGTGCTTCGAGACGCCGTTGCCGCTGGGCCCCCGCGGGCTGTCGACGTGGCTCTCCCCCGACGACGCCGCGCGGCTGTTCGAGGCCTGCCTTTCGGCGCCTTCGCCGGGGTACCGGCTGATCTGGGGCGTCTCGGACAACACCCGCCGGATCTACTCGCTGGCGGAGGCGGAGGCGCTGGGCTACAAGTCGTTGGACGACGCGGAGGTGTACGCGGACCAGCTGGCGGCGAAGCCCGCGCCGACGGGCCCCGCGGCCGAGTACGTCGGCGGCCCGTTCTGCACCGCTCCCCTGGGCGTCTTCAATCCGCTCTGACGCCCGCCCGCCGGCGCCCCACTGTGGTTTTCTGGGGCGCCGGCGACTGGGCCGACAGCCGGAGCCGGCTCAGTGCACCAAGCCGGCCAACGCGGCGGGCGCGACCGCCGCGCGGCCGGTGGTGTGCTGGTAGCCGCGGACGATGTCGCGGCACCGCGCCCGGCGGCCCACCCGGCGTTCGGCCCGCAGCAGCCGGTTCCGCCGCGGTGGCGGGTGGGCCGCCGCGAGGCCGGCGAGGAGTTCTCCGCGGTTCACCCCGGCCGTGCGCACCACCCAGTCGGCTCCGGGGTCGAGCGCGACCAGCGCCAGCGCGACGTGCTCGACGCGGTGCCGGCGTTCCCGGCGCGCGAGGGCGAGGCGCAGTGACGCGGCGTACGCCGCCTGGACGTCCAGGCCGATCCGCGGTGCCGCGCGGGCGCAGCGGCGCCGGGCCTTCCCCGCGCCCAGCGGGAACAGGGGCGCCTTGGCCGGGGGCCGGTCCGCCAGTTCCGCCGGCAGCGGGCCGAGGTCGATGCCGAGCACCGTCAGCGCCTCGCGGTCGGCGGCCACGCCCGCGCCGTCCGGGGCCGCCCGGTGCACGGCCTGCTCGATGCCGGCGAGCCCGGCCAGCGGCCCTTCCGTGAGCGCCAGCAGCAGGTGTTCGCTGCCGACCCGGGTGTGCCCGAACTCCCGCGCCAGCTCGCCGGCGCGGCGGAACGCCCGGCCGACCGCCGGGTGATCTCCCTGGAACATCAGCCCTCCCGGCCACGGTGCTTGCGGTGCACGGTCTGCTTGGTGACGCCGAGCCGCTCGGCGATGTCCTGCCACGACCAGCCGGCCCGCCGCGCGGCCGCCACCTGATCGGCCTCCAGCTGCTCGGTCAGCCGCCGCAGCCGCGCCACGGCCCGCAGCGCGACGTCGGGGTCGGTGCTGCGCACGGCGTGGTCGAGGTCGGTCGGCAAGCTCACCGTGTCAGCATATGCTGACAGCGGAATCGCGTCAACACATGCTGACGGGTACTAGTACCTTCGCGGCTTCCCCCCGTTCCGCACCACCGCCAGGGTGGCGGCCATGATCCTGAGATCCCGCCGCGCGCGGAAGTGGACGATCGTCGTGGCGAGCCTGCTGGTCGTCGCCCTCGCGGGCGCCTTCACGCTGCTGCAGGTCGCCGACTCGCGGACCTTCCAGTTCTTCGGCACCCTCGTGAACCGGGTCGACACCAGCGAGAAGATCGTCGCCCTCACCTTCGACGACGGCCCCGACCCCGCCGGCACCCACGCGGTCCTCGGCACCTTGGACAGCCGTCAGGTGCCCGCGACCTTCTTCCTCGTCGGCCGGGACATCGCCGCGCACCCGGACCTCGCCCGCGACATCGCCGCCGCCGGGCACGAGATCGGCAACCACAGCTTCAGCCACGACCGCATGATCGGCGTGACGTCGTCCTGGGTCGCCGACGAGGTCGAAGCCACCGACGCGCTGATCCGCACCACCGGCTACCGCGGGGAAATCCTGTTCCGGCCGCCGCACGGCAAGAAGCTCTTCGCCCTCCCCCGCTACCTGGCTTCGCACCACCGCACGACCGTCACCTGGGACGTCGACCCGGACTCCGCCGGCACCCCCGACGCCGCCACCATCGAGCGGACGACCGTCGAGCAGGTGCGGCCCGGCTCCATCGTCCTGCTGCACGCGATGTACCCGGCACGCGAGCCGACCCGCCGGGCGCTCGGACCGGTCCTCGACGCGCTCAAGCAGCGCGGCTACCGGTTCGTGACCGTGGCACAGCTGCTGGCAGCTCGACGCTGACGACCCACTCGCCGTCGCGCGGGCCGTGGGTGAGCGTGCCGCCGGCCGCCCTGGCCTGCTCCGCGAGTCCCGCCAGCCCGTAGCCGCCTCCGGGGGACGACGTTCCCTTGAGCGGGTTCCGCGCGGTGATCCTCACCCGCTCCCCGGCGTCGACGTCCAGCCGCAGCCGGACACCGGGACCGTTGTGGCGCAGGGCGTTCACCGCGGTTTCGGCGACGAACCGCTCGGCCAGCTCCCGCACCGGGCGCGGCAGTTCCGGCAGCACCGGGTCGCGGTCAAGGACCAGGCCGGCGGTGCGGAGCCGCGCCAGCACCTCGGCGAGGTCGGGGGCGCGGTCGGCGTCGTCGCGCAGGTCGTCCAGCGTGCGGCGGACGAGCGTCAGCGCGCCCCGGCCGGCGGCCAGCAGGGTGTCGAGACGGGCGCGGTCGGCGTCGGTCAGGTCGCCGACCGCGCGCAGCGTCTCGGCCTGCACGAGCATGACGGCCGTGGTCTGGGCGAGCGTGTCGTGCAGCCGCCGGGCCGCGCGCTCGGCCCGGTCGGCGAGGGCCCGGCGGCGTTCGGCGCCGAGCAGCCAGGCGACCGCGCTGATGGTGACGGCCAGGAGCGTGCCGTCGACGGGTCCCTTCGCCGGGAACACCGCGGCGCCGGTGACGAGCGCCGCCGCGGCCGCGAGCCACCGCTGGGGCGTGCTGTGGAGGGCAAGCAGCACCGGCACGTACATCGTGTTGCGCGGCTGGTCGAGCAGCAGGTGCCCGGCCGTCGCGACGGTCACCACCACGAGCACGAGCGCCGGAGCGCGACGGGACCACAGCAGCGGGACGAGCTGGGCCGCGCTGAGCCCGGCGGCGAGCCACCCCTGCTGCGGCGTCCACGCCCCGCTGGCGAAGAACACCGCGGCCACCGCGGCGGTCGTGAGGAGGGACTGGCGCATGGGCCGACAGTAGAGTGCGGGCATGATCCGGGTGCAGGTCGTCGACGACCACGCGCTGGTGCGCGAGGGCATCGCGCTGATCCTGGGCGCGCAGCCGGACCTGGACGTGGTCGCGGTCTTCGCGAGCGGCCGGGAGCTGCTCGCGTCGTCCGCCGAGGCCGACGTCGTGCTGCTCGACCTGTACCTGCCGGGCATGGACGGCCTCGAAGTCCTGCGCCGGTTCGGACCGGCGGCCCCGCGGGTGCTCATGCTGACCACGGTCGGCCGCCCCCGGGAGATCCGCGAAGCCCTCGCCTCGGGCGCGGCCGGGTTCGTGCTGAAGGATTCCTCGGGCGACGAGCTCGCGGCGGCCGTCCGGGCGGCCCACCAGGGCGTGACGGCCCTGAGCCCGGCGGCGGCAGCGGCCTTGAGCGCCGGCGGTGCGCTGACGCCGCGGGAGCGGGATGTGCTGGACCTGCTGGGCGAGGGACTGTCCAACAAGGACATCGCGGGCCGGTTGCGGCTGGCGGAGCGGACGGTGAAGGCGCACGTCGGCAACGTGCTGGCCAAGCTCGGCGTGAGCAGCCGCACGCAGGCGGCGCTCGTGGCCAGGGACCGCTGAGTGGACTGGCTGTCGTCCTGGTGCACGGAACACCTCGGTGCCGCACCGGCCGGCGTGCTGTTCGAACGGCGGTCGCTGTCGGACGTGACCGGGGTGCGGCTGACCGACGGACGGCAGGTCGTGGTCAAGGCGCGCGAGGACGAGGGCCGGGCCGCCGCCTGCGTCGAGGCACAGGCCCGGTTGGCGGAGCGCGGGTTTCCGTGTCCCCGGCCCGTGACGCCGGTGATCACCGTGGGCCCGCGGGCGGTGCACGCGGAGGAGTTCCGGCCCGGCGGCACCCTGCTGCCGGGCGACACCCCGGACGTCGCCGTGCGCTGCGCGGCGGTCTTCGCCCGGCTGATGGCCGAGCTGACCGGCGTGCTGGTCCCGCCGCCGCTGCCGAACCCGCGGTGGGCGCGGTGGGACCACACGGATCCGGGGTTGTGGCCGTCGATCGGCTTCCTCGACGAACTCGACCAGGGTGCCGTGCCCGCCGTCGTCGTCGAGACGGCCGTCCGGGCGCGCAAACGTTTGCTGGCCGCGGATCTGCCGTGCGTCCTGGGCCACGCCGACTTCGAAGCCCAGAACCTCCGCTGGCGCGACGGGGAGATCTGGTCGGTGGACGACTGGGACAGCTTGGCGTGGCAACCGGAGGCGGCGCTGGCGGGCGCGGCGTCCGGGACGTTCGCCAGCGCCTCGCCGCCGAACCTGGCGCCGATCGACAGCTCGGCCGCGTTCCTGACGGTCTACCAGGAACTCCGCGGGCGCCGGTTCACCGCGGAAGAGCGCGAGATCGCCTGGGCGGCGAGTCTCTGGCCCGCACTGCACAACGCCCGCTGGGAAGCACTGCACGGCGACCGCCCGGTGTGCGGAGAAGCCGTGCGGGTCCAGGCGGCCGAACGCCTGCGCCGGGCGGGCGCCTGATCGGCTAACCTCGGCGCAAGGGGGAACCATGCGTTACACGGACGACGATCCCGAAGAGCCCAGCTCCGTCCCGACCAGCGAGGCGGAGCACGACCGGATCCGCGGGGAGGTCGCCCCTGCGCGGTGGTTCGTGGCCCGGGACGAGCTGCCGTTTCCCGTCGCTGTGGTCCGGGACATCCCGGCCGTGGCCGAGGCTTACACGCGAAACCTCCGGTGGGAGCCCGTTCCACCGGGGCTGGAGCTCGAAGCGGTCGCCGGCGAGCAAGAGGCGGCGGACCTCCTGTTCGCGCTCGCGACCGGTGTCCGGGCCGCCCGCCGGACCGAGGGCCCAGAATACTTCGGGTTCTCGAGAAACCTGCGCCCCTTCGTCGACGTCGAGCTGGTGTTCACCGTGGTCCGGCGGCACAACGGCGGCGAAGAGGTGTGCGTCCGCGACGGGTTGTGGATCCCCTCGAAACAGCTTCGCGGCCCCTACCGAGGCGTCGGGTCCTTCGACCGGTCTCTGCCGCTCAGTGCCGAGGAAGTCGAGCAGGTCACCGCGCGGCTCTCCCGGCCACGCTCGTTCCTCGTCGACGACGGGCACGACGTCCCGCGCGCGGTGGTGCACCTCGACGGCGAAACCGAGCGGGTGTTCGGCCGCGGCCTCGAGTGGAAGACGGCCAGTCTGCTCGAAGAGGTGGCGGACCACCCGGACTGGACGGTCACCGAAGTCGCCCCGGCCCAGGAAACCTTCGAGGCCTACCAGCTGGCCCAGCGGATCCGCCGGTTCAAGCAGCGCCAGGAGTGGGGCTCCGATGCTTGGTACTTCGGGATCTATGACACGCTGGAAGCGACCCTCGACGTCGACGCCACCCGCCTCCTCGTCAAGACCGAGGCCGGCGACAAGTGGTTCGGAGAGCTGTACGTCGGTCAAGGCCGCTGGCAGCCCACCCGCAAGCTGGACGACATCTGGCGCGGCCTCCGCGACGACCCCCAGCTCGCCCTGAGCCCGGCCGAAGCGCAACGGATCATGCACCGGCTGGGCTGACTCGTCCGCGATCGGCACCCGGATCGACGCGGGGGCCTGCCGGTTCACCCGGTGACGTACCGGGTCAGCATCGCGACCATCTCGTCCTCGAGCCGCCGGGCGTCGATGGGGTCGGGCTCGGCCAGCAGGTCGTGGACGCCCAGCTCGACCGTCGCGATGACCAGGCGGGCCGCCGTGGCCGGGTCGGCGACGCGCACCTCGGGGTGGCCTTCCAGCAGCTGACGGGTGCGGTCGACCATGGTCCGCTTCACCCGGCCGATCCGCTCGAGCAGCTCGTCCGACCGCGGGGCCTGCTCGAGCAGCATGCGCAGCAGGTGGGGGTCGTCGAGGTGGGCTTCGACCGCGAGCCGGACGAAGACGCGGAAGACCTCCTCGATCGAGTCCGGCAGCGGGCCGGTGAGGACCCTCGTCGCGGCCGCCGTGCCGTCGTCGAGGTGCCGGGTCAGCAGCTCGGCGAGGATCGCGTCCTTGTTCGGGAAGTACTGGTACAGCGAGCCGATCGAGATGCCGGCGCGCTCGGCGATGCGGTTGGTGGTGCCGGCGGCGTAGCCGTGGTCGGCGAAAACGTGAGCAGCCGCGGTCAGGATCCGCTGCCGGGTCAGCTCGGCGCGGACCTGACGCGGCTGTTTACGTGGCTGGATGCGGCGCTGGTCCGACGTCACGGATCTCCCCGGGAAAGCGAGTAGTCAAGATCTGAATATTTGCTCATAATTGTGCCATGACCAGCACAAACATGCTCCATCACGTCTCCGCGGCCGCGGTGCGGGCCCGGCTGGGCGAGCCGGAGGAGATGATCAAGGCCAAGATCGGCGACCGCATCGACCGGCACGCCCGCCGCTTCATCGCGCACTCGCCGTTCCTGACGCTGGCCACCGCCGACGCCGCGGGCCGCGCCGACTGCTCCCCCCGCGGTGACTACCCCGGCTTCGTCAAGGTGCTCGACGAGCGCACCCTGGCCCTGCCCGACCGGCCCGGCAACAAGATCGCGGACTCCTTCCGCAACATCGCCGAGAACGACGGGGTCGGCCTGCTCTTCTTCGTCCCCGGCATGCGGGAAACCCTGCGGGTCAACGGAAGCGCGTACGTCACCGACGAGCCGGACGTGCTCGCCCGGATGCGCACCGAGGCGAAGGCGCCGATGCTGGCGATCGTCGTCGACGTCGCCGAGGTGTACTTCCACTGCGGGCGCGCGCTGATCCGGTCGCGCCTGTGGGACCCGGCGAGCCAGGCGCTGGCCGCGGAACTGCCGTCGGCCGGCGAGATCGCCGCCGAGAAGATGAACCTCGAACCGGCGTTGCTCGACCAGCTCCTCGAAGACGGCTACCGGAAGCTGTACTGACATGCAGAAAACGATCCTGGAAAGCGTCGAGCGCCTGACCGGCGACGTCGTCTCCCTGCTGCTGCGCGGCGACGAAGGCCCCCTGGCCCCGTGGGAGCCGGGCGCCCACATCGACCTGGAGCTGCCGAACTGGCTGACGCGGCAGTACTCGCTGTGCGGCGATCCCGGCGACTTGTCGGCGTACCGCATCGCGGTCCGCCACGACCCGCTGAGCCGCGGCGGCTCGGAATACGTCCATCTGTTCCTCCGGCCGGGCCGGACACTGTCGGTTTCGCTGCCCCGCAACCACTTCCCGCTCCGGCCGGCGGCCGAGTACCTGTTCGTGGCGGGCGGGATCGGGATCACGCCGATCGTGCCGATGCTGCGGGCCGCGGTCGCGTCCGGTGCCGCCGTGACGCTGGCGTACGCGGGCCGGAGCCGGCCCTTCGCCGCGGAACTGCGGGGCTGGTACGGGGACCGCGTCCGGTTCGGGCGCCCGGATCTCGCGGCGCTCGCGCGGGAGTTCCCGGCCGCCGACGTCTACTGCTGCGGCCCGGCGTCCATGGTGGACGCGGCGGAGGCGGTGTTCCCGCGGGTGCACACCGAACGCTTCGAGCCCACGCGGCGGACGTTCGGGCCCGACACACCGTTCGAGGTGGTCTGCGGCCGGTCCGGGGGCAGGATCCAGGTCCCGGCGGACGAGTCGCTGCTGGACGCGCTGAACCACGCCGGGAAGCCGGTGCCGTCGGCGTGCCGGGAAGGCGTGTGCGGCAGTTGCGAGGTGCTGGTGCTGGACGGCGAACCCGAGCACCGCGACGACATCGGCGCGGCTCCCGGCCGCATGTACCCGTGCGTGTCCCGCGCGTTGTCGCCGAAGCTGGTGCTGGACCTGTGAGCGATCAGCGGCGGAACTCGATCTTCACCAGCCTGTCCGGGTAGAGGCTGTAGCGGCCGACGTCGGTCTGCGCGAAGAAGTCGCAGCCCGACGTGATCGTCCCGGACAAATCCTTCCCGCTGGTGAGGTGCACCTTGACGGTCGCTTTGCCGCCGGCGGAAAGCGCCGGGTCGGACCGCGCGATCTCGAGCCCGGACATCTTCTCGAAGGCGACGTCCAGGCTGTCGTTCAGGTTGATCCCCGTCCCGGCGCCGATGCAGAAGCGGACCGTCGAGGAGACCACGGCCGACGACGAAGCCACCCCGGAGGCCGCGGGCGGCGGTTCGTCCCCGCCGCCGAGGACGCCGACCTGGAACAGGATGGCCAGCAGTCCCCCGACCGCCGCGATCACGCCCGCCACGGCGGTCAGCACACCCGGCGCCGTCTTCCAGAAGCTTCCTTCGGCCATCCCGACCCCCGGTGAGCCGTGTCCGTACCCGTCGTCTCCCCGAGTCGGGACGATCACGCTTCGTGTTACGTCCGATCGGCCGTATCGCCTGGTCGGGTCAGCGCAGCGACGGCACGGCCCGAGCGCGGATCCGCCGGCTGATCAGCGGCCAGGACCCGACGTGGCAAGCGGCCGCGACGGCCCCGCCGCGCACCGCGCCGATCAGCAGGCACCGCACCCAGTCGTACCCGCTGACCCGGCTCACCGGGTCCGTCAGCCCGAGCAGCGCCCCGGCCACCAGTCCGGCGCCGAGCCCGGCCGCCACGACGAGCCGGCCGGCGCGGGGCAGCACCGGCCAGGCCCGTCCGGCCCGCGGCGCCCGGCGGTACCAGCGCACGACCAGCACCGCGAGCACGAGCAGGCCACCGGCCGAGGACACGTACCCGACAACGTTGTACAGCCGGTGCGGGCCGACGACCGAGACCCGCAGAAAAGCCCAGTGCCGCACCGCGAAGCCATCGGTGTGAGTGAACGCGTCCCAGAGCAGGTGGGTCGCCGCCCCGGCGACGACCGAGACCACCGCGCCGAGCCACGGGATGCGGCCCTCCGGACGCGGCACCCGCTCCCGCCAGCCGGCCGGGCCGAGCGCCAGTACCGGCGCCAGGACGGCGTACCCCACGGCCACCAGCGCGAGCCCGAGCAGCAGGTCCACGCTCACCAGGCCGGCGGGCTCGTGGGTCAGGGCACCGCCCGGGATGGGCACGTAGTAGGCCACGTCGGGCGCGAGCGAACCCGCGGCCAGGCCGGGCAGCCAGAGCCACCGGGCCAGCGGCACCACGGCGGCCGGGTGCGCGAAGGTGAACGGCAACGACTCCCCCGGTGTCCGTACGTGGACCCACCTTAAGCCCGGACTCCTCGACCGCCCGAAACGGTCAGGGGGTGACGTGGGTGAGGGTGACCGGGATCTCGGGTGGGCCGCTGCCGTCGCCGATGCCCGGTTCGGCCGGGTCGGTTCCGGCGCGGGCGATCCGGTCGAGGACCTCGAGGCCGGGGTCGTCGATGCTGCCGAAGACCGTGTAGTCCGGCGGGATGTCGATCCGGCCGAAGCCCAGGAAGAACTGGGACCCGCCGGAGTCCGGGGCGGTCGGCTTGGCCATCGCGAGGACGCCGCGGCCGTACGTGAGGCCGGGGAACAGCTCGTCGCGGATCGTGTAGCCCGGGCCGCCGGTGCCGTCGCCGACCGGGTCGCCGCACTGGAGCATCTGCAGCCCGGCGCTGACCGACAGCCGGTGGCACGCCGTCCCGTCGTAGAACCCCTGCCGGGCCAGGCTCAGGAAGCTGACCACGGTGCACGGCGCCAGCGCGCGGTCCAGGGTCAGCCCGACGTCGCCCGCGGTCGTCGCCAGCCGCACGTCGACGGTCCCGGTCGACGGAGCCGGGCCGTCGGGCGGCAGCGCGGCCTTCTTCGGCGCCGGTGAGCCCGGGTCGGGGGTGAACGCGCACGTCACCGGGTCGGCCAGCGGCTTCGCCCGCTTCGGCATCGGCGCCCGGCCGCCCGGGATCGCGGCCGGCGTGCCGGACACGGTCGCCGACGGGGAGCTCGACGTCGGCGCGGTGGTCCGGAACGCGCCGCCGGCCCGGCCGGCCGGCTCGCGCAGGAACCCGGGGTAGCCCCAGGCCAGGAAGGCCAGTGCCATCACCACGACAACCACGACCGACCCGGTGACCAGCACGATCGCCGTCGCCGACGACTGCTTCGGCGGCGGCCGGTCCGAGTACGGACCGGGTCTGCCGCCCGGCTCGCTCATCCACGCTCCCCTCGTCGGAGAGCGTCATTCTGCCGTCACGACCGCGTTCCCGGGTGAGAACACGCGATCACGGCAGACCCCGCCCCGCCGAGCACGGTTCTGCACGTCACGTCCGTTCGACCTCCTCCGGTTCAGCTCGGCAGGCCCCACGCCGGCGCGGGACCGAGCGCGGGGACGTCCCGCGGCGCGTAGTCCGGGCGCCCGCCCCGCGGGGTGACGACGGCGGTGCCGCCGCGGCGCAGCCCGATCGCGATCCGCCCGGGCCCGGCCGGGCGCCACGGCAGCCGTCGGCCGTGTTCGTCGCGGACCTCGATGTCCCCGGCGACGCCGTGCTGGAGCACCAGGGCCTCGCCGGCTTCGCTGTGCACGCGGACGAACTCGGTCTGGCCGTCGCGGCGGGAGGCGTCCACGAGGAACGCACCTTCCGCGCGCAGCCCGGCGATCGAGGCGTCACGCCAGGTCGCCGACACCGACGGGAAGACCTTGAGCACCCCGCCGGCCCCCTGCAGCACCATGTCCACAACGGACTGTGCCGCGGTGATCGGGCTCTCGATCGCGAAGTTCGAACCCTCGCGGTACATCGTGTTCGCGGTCAGCCCGGTATCGGCCACGACGTTCCGGTCGAGGAAGAACTTCAGGTACCGCAACGCTTCTTCGGGCGCGTCCATCACCGAGCTCATCGACGACGCGGCCGCGTAGCTGTAGCCGTGCCACGCCGTCTGGTCGGCGGCCCAGTGGGTGAAGGTGCGCGTCATCAGGTCGCGGTCGCCCGGGCGGTCCCAGACCTTCTCCCGCAGCGGGTACAGCCACAGCAGGTGCGAGAAGTGCCGGTGCGAAGCGGACAGGGGGACGGCGTCGCCGATCAGCACGCCGTTGGCCGGGTCCTCGTGGTACGGCACGAGCTTCGCGCCGATTTCCCGCCAGATCGGCACGCGCGGTTCGTCCAGGCACAGGATGCGGGCCGAGTCGACGAGCGTGCGGGCCGCCCACCGGATCAGGGACAGGTCGTAGGTGCAGTCCGGCGCGTCGGCGTACTCCGGCGACCGGGTCAGCGGCAGGTGCAGGAACCCGTCCGGGCCCGTGAACAGGAAGTGGCGGTAGAAGTTCAGCGCCTTCGCCAAGGTCGGGTACAGGACATCGCGCAGCACGCGCTTGTCCAGGTGGTGCCGGTAGGCCAGCCACACGTTGTGCAGCCCCCACAGCAGGTTCCCGGTCTGGTCGGTCTTCGACGTCGTCCCGGGGACGCCCACCGAGCGCGTGCCGCCGGGCCGCAGCCGCCAGTCGCCCGGGTGCGAGAGGGCGTAGGTGTCGCCGTCGCGGTACGCGGGCGGGACGGACGCCTCGAGGTTCGCGTGGTCGCGCCGGAAGGTCGCGGTGACGGCGTCGAGTTCGGGGTGGTTGGTGCTGTTGACGATCGGGTAGGTGACCTGGACGTTGAGGTTCCACCAGACGGCGGTCCAGCTGTTGCCGGTCTCGGGGAACCACGGCCCCCATTCGGACACGACCGGCCCGTCCGCCCGGGTGGCGGCCGCGATCTTGTAGAGCTGGATCCAGTAGAAGCGCTGCACCTGCTTGTCCGGAACCGAAACGAAGCTGCGCCGGTGGTAGTCGTTCCACCAGTGGCGGTGGCGGGCGAGCAGGGCGTCCGGGCGGGCGGCAAGCGCTTTCCGGACGGCCGCGCGCGCGTCGGCGGTGTGCGTGGTGCCCGGGAAGCTGTAGGCGACGGTCGCGGCGAGCAGCCGTCGCGTCCCGATCGCGCGTTCCTGCCACGCCGTGGTGTACCCGCCGCCCGCGAGCATGGGCTGGGCGCAGTAGCCGTCACCGAGCTCGGGCGCCGGGTTGGCGACGTACTCGGGCGGCTTGCGCACGGTCCGGGTGGTCGCGGACTCCAGCGGCTGAAAGCCCCACGTGGCACCGGCTTCGCCGGCGCTCGGCGTCAACGAAACGAGGAGGACGCCGAGGTCGTTGTGCACGACGGCGGAGAAGGCGACCGAGCCCTGCGTGGTGGTGATGGTGCCACCGAGCTCGGCGTTGTAGAGGTCGAGCGTCCAGTCGACGGCGGTGATCGCGCCGGCCAGGGTGAGCGTGAGGGAGCCGATCGGCAGGCGGGAGAGGCCGATGCCCGCCTCCCACTGGATGCGCTGGTCCTGCACCTGGGTGTGGCTCAGCATGAACTTGAGGGTGTTCGGTGTCTTCCCGGCGTAGACCTGGGTGCCGAGGTAGCCGTTGGCCAGGAACGGGCCTTCCTGCCAGTTCTTCGGCAACCGCCGCCAGATCATCCGCGCGTCTTCGGCGACGTCCCGGTGCGGGTCGGCGTTCGCGAGCGCGGGCGGGGCGGCCTGGGACCACAAACCCCCGAAGGCGGCGGCCCCGGCGAGTACCGAAGCAGCGCGGAGTACCGTCCGCCGGGACACTGCGTCCATGAAGCATCCTCCGAATTCATACTACGTTTCGGCGAGATCATGCGGCGGCGTCCGGCCATACTTGCAGAAGGCAGCCCGAAAGGCCAGGGCGGTTCACCCGGACAGCAGCATAGACATCCGACGAATCAGGGCAGCGGGGGCACCGCCGGCGTGTCCAGCCAGCGCGTGAAGAAGCCGCGCAGCGAACGCCCCGCGTGCACCTCGGCCGCGGCGACGAAGAGCTCGGTCGTGACCAGCCCGTGCCGGTACTGCTCCGCCCAGGATTTCAGCAACGCGAAGAACGCCGCGTCGCCGATTTCCGCCCGCAGCGCGTGCAGCGTCAACCCCCCGCGCTTGTACACGCGCTCGTCGAACATCCGGGACACGCCCGGGTCGGCGATCCGGACGTCCGCCGGCTTGGCCTTGACGCGGGCGTGCCAGTCGCGGGCCAGTGCCGCGGCCGGCGGGCCGCCCGACTCCTCCGACCACAGCCACTCCGCGTACGTCGCGAAGCCCTCGTTCAGCCAGATGTGGCGCCAATCCGCCACCGTCAGGCTGTTGCCGAACCACTGGTGGGACAGCTCGTGCAGCACGAGCCGCTCGTGGGTGCGGCGGCCGTCGACGTGGTTGGCGCCGAAGATCGCCATGCCCTGGGCCTCGATCGGGTCGTCGAGGTCGTCGTCGGTGACCACGACGACGTACTCGGTGAACGGGTACGGGCCGAACAGCCGCTGCAGGAACTCCATCATCCGGCCCTGCCGCCCGAAGTCGCGCTCGAACGCGCGCCGCAGCCGCGGCGGCACGGCGGCCCGCTGCGGGACCGTCTCGAAGACCGATTCCACCTGCCCGCTCGCGCGCCCGATGCCGAGGCTCAGCCGGCGCAGTCCCACGCCCGTGTGCGGGAACCAGCCGCGGCCGGTCAGCTCGACTTCGTCGTAGCGGCCGATCTGCACGCTCATCAAGTACGTCGCCGTCGGCTCGCGCCGCTCGTAGACCCACCTCGTGGTGCTGGCCGACGTCGTGCGCTCGACCAGCGTGCCGGTGACCGCGACCAGGTACGGCGACGCCGTCGTCACGCTCACCCGGTACGCCGCCTTGTCCGACGGGTGGTCGTTGCACGGGAACCACGACGGCGCGCCGACCGGCTGGCTCGCCACCAGCGCGCCGTCGGTCAGCTCGTCCCAGCCGACGTCACCCCAGCGGCTCCGCACCGGGCGCGGGTTGCCGACGTAGTGGACCTCGACGGTGAACGCCGCACCCGCCGGGACCGATTTCGCCGGCTTGACGTGCAGCTTGGCGCCGCGCTTGAGGTACTTCGCGGGCTTCCCGTCGAACAGCACGCGGTTGACCCGGAACTCACCGAAGTCGAGGCTGACGCGGGAAAGCGCCTGCGTCGCCTCGGCGGTGATCACGGCCGAGGCCGAGAGCCGGTTGGGCGCGACCTTGTAGTCGAGGTTCAGGTCGTAGTGCCGCGTCCGGTAGCCGCCGTTGCCGTGCGCGGGCAGGTACGGGTCGCCGGAGGTGTCCGCGCCGGGAGCGGGAGCCTTCGCAATCACCCGTGGCGAACCTTTCGTCGTGCGTGCTGGAACCAGGCTCGCACGGACGGGGGAGTCCGGCGCGCCTGGCCCTGCTTTCGTTACTTGCCCGGCCAGGCCGAGATCGGGTTGCCCAGCCAGCGGGTGTCGGCCGGGACCTCGTCGCCGCGGGTCACCAGCGAGCCCGGGCCGACCGTCGTCCGGGCACCGATGCCCGCACCCGGCAGCACGATGCCGTGCGGGCCGAGCGTCGCGCCCTCGCCGAGGGTCACCCGGGACATGCTCATGATCCGGTCGTGGAACAGGTGCGTCTGCACGACGCAGCCGCGGTTGATCGTCGCGCCGTCGCCCAGCTCGACGAGGTCCGCCTCAGGCAGCCAGTACGTCTCCAGCCAGACGCCGCGGCCGATCTTGACGCCCATCGTGCGCAGCCACGCGCTCAGCAGCGGGGTGCCACCGACCGAGCCGATCAGCCACGGCACGGCCAGGGCCTCGACGAAGGTGTCGGCCAGCTCGTTGCGCCAGACGAAGGAGCTCCACAACGGGTGGTCGACCTCTCGGAACTTGCCGACCAGCAGCCACTTCATCACCGTCGCGGTCAGCGCCGCGACGATCCCGGCGGCCAGCAGGGCGGGCCCGGCCAGCAGCGCGGCGACGCCGAAGCCGAACGCCGAAGCCGTCCACAGCAGGCCGAACGCGACCACGACGGTCAGCGCGACCCCGCACATGACCGGGACGATCCGGCACAGTTCGACCAGCGCCCGCGCCGCCTTGAGGTGCAGCGCCGGGGTGTAGGTGCGGCTCGTGTCGGCCTCGCCGACCGCGCGGCGGACCGGCAGCGGCGGCATGCCCAGGTACGACGAGCCCTTCTTCGCCTTCAGCGGCGTCGAGGACAGCACGCCGACCAGGCCGCGCTTCGGCACCGAGCGGCCGGGGGCGGTCATCCCCGAGTTGCCGAGGAAGGCCTGCTTGCCGATCCGTGCCGGAGCGACGTGCAGCCAGCCGTGGCCGAGCTCGTAGGTGGCGACCATCGTGTCGTCGGCGAGGAACGCGCCGCTGTCGACCTTCGTCATCTTCGGCAGCGCCAGGACGGTCGACGCCTCGACGTTGCGGCCCACCTTCGCGCCGAGCAGCCGCAGCCACACCGGGGTGAACAGGCTGGCGTACAGCGGGAACAGGCCTTCGCGGGCCATGCTCATCAGGCGCTCGGTCGCCCAGACCTGCCAGGCGACGCGGCCGTGCACCGGGTGGTAGCCCTCGACCATGCCGACGCTCAGTGCCCGGACACCGACCAGCACGAGCAGCATGTACGCCAGGAAGTACGCGGCGGTCGCGACCGGGACGAAGACCAGCGCGCGGGTGAACGCGTCCAGCAGCGTCGGGGCACCGGAGATCGCGTAGCCGAGCACGGCGACCCCGGCGAGCGCGGCCACGCCGGGCAGGAAGCCGAGGGCCAGGGAGGTCACGCCGTAGACGGCGGCCCAGAAGTGCGAGCGCGGCGGGCGGCTCGACGGCCACTTCAGCGCGTTGCGCTCCTCCTTGGCGACGCGGGCGGCGGGCGAACCGGCCCAGCGCTGCCCGGCCGGGACGGCGCCGCGGACGGTCGACCCGGCCGCGATCTCCGCGCCCTTGCCGATCCGGACCCCCGGGAACAGCGTGCTGCGCGCGCCGACACGGGCTTCGGCGCCCACGCGGACCTTGCCGATGTGCACGACGTCGCCGTCGACCCAGTGGCCGGTCAGGTCGACCTCAGGCTCGATCGCCGCGCCGCGGCCCAGCTTGAGGAAGCCGGTGACCGGCGGCGGCGAGTGCAGGTCGACGTCCTTGCCGATCCGCGCGCCGAGCGCCTTCGCGTACGTGGTCATCCAGGACGCGCCGGCCACGCTGTCCGCGCCGGAGAACTCGGCCAGCTTCTCGGCCGTCCAGAGTCGCAAGTGGACACTGCCGCCACGCGGGTACGTCCCGGGACGCACTCCGGACAGCAGCACGCGCGCGCCGCCGGCGGCGATGGCGATCCGGCCCGCCGGGCTGAACAGCGCCACCCACGCCAGGCCGATCCAGGCCCAGCTCAGCGTCGGCGCCCAGGCGAACCCGAGCAGCGACAGGACGTTCGACAGCGCGGCGGCGAGCGTCGCCCACCGCAGCCCGACGAGGCCCATCAGCGGGACCAGCAGCAGCGTCTGGATGACGCCGGCCCGGCGCTTCGTCGGCGCGATGTCCCGGCGTTCGGTGGCCTGGCCGCTCAGCGCGTCCAGCATCGCGGCCATGGCGCCCAGCTTGGGGTGGGCGTAGATGTCGGCGACCGACACCTGCGGGTGCCGGGTGCGGATGCGGGCGACCACCTGCGCGGCGGTCAGGCTGCCGCCACCGTGGGTGAAGAAGTCGGCCTTCGGGCTGTCGACCGACACACCGAGGATCTCGGCCCAGCCTTCGGCGAGCCACGTCTCGGTCGGGGTCAGCCCGGAAGCCTCCACTGTGGACAGCGGCCACGGGAGGGCGGTGCGGTCGACCTTGCCGGAGGTGCGGGTCGGCAGGTCGTCGACGACGGCGAGCAGCGGCACCAGCGCGGCGGGCAGGTGCTCCCGCAGGCGATGCGCGGCCTGGTCGTGGTCGAACTCCTCGCTGCCGGGGACGACGTACCCGACGAGGACCTGGTTGCCCGCTTTGGTGCGGCGGATCGCGGCGGCCGCGCCCTGCACGCCCGGCAGGGCCTGCAGCGCGGCGTCGACCTCGCCGAGTTCGATGCGGCGGCCGCCGAGCTTGACCTGCTCGTCGAGGCGGCCGAGGAACAGCAGGCCTTCCTCTTCCGCGCGGACCATGTCGCCCGAACGGTAGGCGCGCTGCCAGCCCAGGGACGGCAGCGGCGCGAACTTCTCGGCGTCCTTCGCCGCGTCGAGGTAGCGGGCCAGGCCGACGCCGCCGATGACGAGCTCGCCGGTCTCGCCCATGGCGACCGGCTCGCCCTCGTCGTTGACCACGGCGAGCTGCCAGCCGGCGAGCGGCAGGCCGATGCGGACCGGGCCGTCGCCGGTCAGCTGCGCGGCGCAGGCGACGACGGTGGCCTCGGTCGGGCCGTAGGTGTTCCAGACTTCGCGGCCTTCGACGGCGACGCGCTCGGCCAGCTCCGGCGGGCAGGCTTCGCCGCCGAAGATGAGCAGGCGGACGTCTTCGAGCGCGTCCGCCGGCCACAGCGCGGCCAGCGTCGGCACGGTCGAGACGACGGTGATGCGCTGCGCGACCAGCCACGGGCCGAGGTCGACGCCAGTGCGGACCAGCGCGCGGGGCGCCGGGACCAGGCAGGCGCCGTGGCGCCAGGCCAGCCACATCTCTTCGCAGGAGGCGTCGAAGGCGACGCTCAGGCCGGCCAGGACGCGGTCGCCGGGGCCGATCGGCTCGTCGGCGAGGAAGAGCTCGGCTTCGGCGTCGACGAAGGCGGCGGCACTCGCGTGGGTGACCGCGACGCCCTTGGGCTTGCCGGTGGAGCCGGAGGTGAAGATGATCCAGGCGTCGTCGGCTGGGCCGGGACGGCCCTCGCGGCCACCGGGGGTGCTGTGGACGTGGATCTCGCCGTCGGTGGCGACCGCCGCGACCTGGGCCTCTTCGAAGACCAGCTCGGCGCGCTCGTCCGGGTCGTCGGCGTCGACCGGCACGTACGCGGCGCCGACGGACAGCGTGGCCAGGATGGCGGTGTACAGCTCGGCGGTGCCGGAGGAGATCCGGATGCCGACGCGGTCGCCGAGGCCGACGCCGTAGCTCTTGAGGCGGCGCCCGTAGGCGTCGATCTCCTCGAGGAGCCGGCGGTAGGTCAGGGTGGTGGTGCCGTCGTCGATCGCGGCCGCGTTCGGGTGCCGCTCGGCGGTGGCGGCGAGGATGTCGAGGAGGGTGCGCTCGGCGGCACCGAGACCGGACCAGAACAGCGCCCGCTCGGCGAGCGTGACTTCGGCGGCGGATCCGGTGGGTTCGATCGTGACGGTCATCGGCCGCTCACCCCGGGCAGAACAAAACCATGGGCGCGCAAGCCCACCACTCACCTTTCGGGAGCCTCAACCGGGCTCGCTCTCCGAATGAGGCGCCCGCAACGACCTTTCACCATACCCGCGGATCACCAAAAGGTATCCACAGGGTCACGCCAGCGTGTCCGACCTCACGATCTTGGAGGCATCACGCGTGATCAGAGGGGCATCACGCGTGATGGGACGGGCATCGAGAGTGATTCCCCACCAATCACGAATGATGCCCGTCCAATCACCTGTGATGCCCGTAACGTCACCGGGTTCGGGCGGCTTTTCCGCCGACCTTGGGCTTTGCCTTCTTTTCGCGGACCCGGACGTTCACCCGGACGGGGCTGCCGGTGAAGCCGAACTGCTCGCGGAACTTGCGCTCGATGAAGCGGCGGTAGCCCGCCTCGAGGAAGCCGGTGGTGAACAGCACCAGGGTCGGCGGGCGGATGCCGGCCTGGGTCGCGAACAGCACCTTCGGCTGCTTGCCGGAGCGGACCGGCGGCGGGGTGGCCGCGACCAGGTCGGACAGCCAGGCGTTGAGCTGGCCGGTCGGCACCCGCTGGTCCCACGACTTCAGCGCGGTCCGCAGCGCCGGCGCGAGCTTGCGCACCGACCGGCCGGTCAGCGCCGAGATGTTGACCTTCTCCGCCCACGGCACGCGGACCAGGCCGCGGTCGAGCTCGCGGACCATCGCGTGCCGGCGGTCCTCGTCGACCAGGTCCCACTTGTTGAACGCCAGCACGCACGCGCGGCCGGCCTCGACGACCATGGTCAGCACCCGCAGGTCCTGCTCCGACAGCGGCTCGGCCGCGTCCAGCAGCACGATCGCGACCTCGGCCGCGTCGATCGCGGTCTTGGTGCGCAGCGAGGCGTAGTACTCGGCGCCCGCGGCGAAGTTGACGCGCTTGCGCAGGCCCGCCGTGTCCACGAACCGCCAGGTCTCGCCGTCCAGCTCGACCAGCGAGTCGACCGGGTCGACGGTGGTGCCGGCCACCGAGTCGACGACCGAGCGCTCCTCGCCGGACAGCTTGTTGAGCAGGCTCGACTTGCCGACGTTCGGCTTGCCGACCAGCGCGACGCGCCGCGGCCCCGACGTCACGGCGCCGCCCTCGCGCGGCGACTCGGGCAGGGCCTTGAGGATCGCGTCGAGCAGGTCGCCGGAGCTGCGGCCGTGCAGCGCGCTGACCGGGTGCGGCTCGCCGAGGCCGAGCGACCACAGCGACGCGGTGTCCGCGAGCAGCCGGTCGTCGTCGACCTTGTTCGCGGCCAGCAGCACCGGCTTCTTCGAGCGGCGCAGCACCTTGGAGACGGCTTCGTCGGTCGCGGTCGCGCCGACCGAGGCGTCGATGACCAGCAGGACCGCGTCCGCGGTCTGCATGGCCAGCTCGGCCTGTGCGGCGACGGAGGCCTGCAGCCCGGTCGCGTCCGGCTCCCAGCCACCCGTGTCGACCAGGGTGAACCTGCGCCCGCCCCAGTAGGCGTCGTAGGCGACGCGGTCGCGGGTCACGCCCGGCACGTCCTGCACGACGGCTTCGCGCCGGCCGAGGATGCGGTTGACCAGCGTCGACTTGCCCACGTTGGGCCGGCCGACGACGGCGAGGACCGGCTGTGCGAGCGCGGCCTCCTCGGCCGCTTCCGCCGCCTCGATCCGCGCGTCGAGCGCGGCGAACTCGGTCTCGTCGGACCAGGTGCCGTCGACTTCGCCGGCGGTTTCGTACTCTTCCATCGGAACCTAATTTCCCTTATACCGCGCCGAATCCGTGTTCGGCACGCCAGTCGTCCAAAGTCTTGACGAGCGCCGCGAGCTCACCGCGCAGCTCTTCGGTGCCCTGGTCGAGCCCGGTCCTGCCGGGTCCGACCTTCGGCGAGAACGGCTCGCCCACGAGGATGTCCACCCGTGGCCGGAACCGCCGTCGGCCGCCGTCCGGCTTGAGCGTGCCCCGCGTCGCGACCGGGAGCACGGTCGCGCCGGAGGCCCGGACCAGCCAGGCCGCGCCGCGTTCGGCCGCGCCGACGTCCCCGGTCCCGCGGGTGCCTTCGGGGAAGATCCCGACGACTCCGCCGTCTTTCAGGACGCCGACCGCGGTCATCAGCGGCTTGCGGTCGATCTCGCCGCGCTTGAGCGGGATCTGCCCGATCGCCAGCAGGAACCGGCCGACGATCCCGCCGAACATCTCGGCCTTGACCAGGAACGCCGAACGCCGCGGAAGCATTCCGAAGATCAGCTGCGGCTCGATCATGGAACTGTGGTTGGCGATCACGAGCAGCGGCCCGGTGGCGGGAACGCGCTCGCGGCCGTGCACCCGGATGTGGAACGCCGAGCGCAGATAGTACCGGGCGAAGACCCGCCCGGCGTCGTGGAGCCTGCCGACGGAGCCTTCCGGCAACCCGTCAGCGGTCATCGAGCCACCTCGGCGCCGCACCCCGCCAGCAGGCCGCGGTGGCTGGCCAGCTCGCTCAGGGCGACGATCACCTGGTCGATCGACAGTTCCGAGGTGTCGACGGGCACCGCGTCGTCGGCGGCGCGCAGCGGCGAGGCGGCGCGGGTGGAGTCGAGGTGGTCACGGCGTTCGACCGAAGCCAGGGCGTCGGCGACCGAAGACTGCCGCCCGGCCGCGGTGTCCTGGGTGCTCCGGCGCGACGCGCGGACGTCGGCCGAGGCGGTCAGGAACACCTTCAGCGGCGAGTCCGGCGCGACGACGGTCCCGATGTCCCGGCCCTCGACGACGATCCCGCCGCGGTGCTCGACGACGTCGCCGATGATCTGCCGCTGCCGGGCGACCAGCAGCTCACGCACGTGCGGCACCGCCGACACGGGCGAGACGGCCCTGGTGACCTCGGGCCCGCGGATGTCGGCGGCGACGTCCTCGCCGGCCAGGCGGATCTCGGGCCGCTCGGGGCTGGTGCCGATGCTGAACTCGGCCCGGTCGGCCACGGCGGCGACGGCGTTCGCGTCGGCCGGGTCGACACCGGCGCGCAGCACGGCGAGGGTGACCATCCGGTACATCGCACCGGTGTCGAGGTAGCCGGCGCCGAGGCGCTGGGCGAGCTTGCGGGCGACGGTGGTCTTCCCGGTCCCCGACGGGCCGTCCAGCGCGACCACACCTCGTAGGGCTCCCGTCACCGGCATTCTCCTCGCGTTCTCGTCTCGGTCGGCTTTGTCCCCCATTCTGCCGGTCGGGGCGCGGAGGAGATCAGTCGCCCCGCGCGCCGAAGCGGGCGACCACCAGCGCGAGGCGCTCGTCACGGTGCTCCGGGGACAGCCGGTGGCCGCGATCGAGGGTCACCAGCCCGTGCAGCGTGCTCCAGAACACCTCGGTCAGCACACCCGCGGGCTGCTCACCCGCCACCGGCTCGACGACCGCGAGCAGCTCCGCGAAGTTCGCCTTCATCACCTCCGGGGTGTCGTCCTGGGCGAACCGCAGTTCGGACGCGAGCGTGAACATCGCGTCGTACAGCGCCGGCTTCGCTTCGGCGTACGCGACGTACGCGCTCGCGATCCCGGCGAGACCGCCGTCGCGCGCCGCGGCCAGTGCCTCGGCCAGCTCGGCGAAGCCCTCCAAGGCGGCCGCCGCCATGATCGCGTCCTTGCCGCCGGGGAAATGGCTGTAGAGCACCGGCTGGCTGTACTCGATCAGGGCCGCGAGCCGCCGGGTGGTGACCGCCTCCCAGCCCTCCGCCTCGGCGAGCTCGCGGGCCGCGGTGACGATGCGCTGCGCTCGCTCGGTCCGGTCCCGCACACGTCGTTGTCGCTGGGTCATGGGTCACACGCTAGCACTGCTAGACAAACTAGCGGTGCTAAGTTAGCGTTGCTAGCAATCCTAGCGACGCTAGAAAACTGGAGGAACACCATGATCGTCACCGGCTACACCCTCGTCGCGATCGTCTCGCTCGGGATCATCTTCATCGGCCTCAACTACCTCTTCGCGCCGGCGAAGATCGCCGCGGGTTTCGGTTTCCCCGAGGTCCCGGAAAACGCCACGACCTTCCTGAACGTCAAGGGCGGCCGTGACATCGGGGCCGGCCTCGTCCCGCTGACCCTGATCGTCTACGGCGACCCGCACGCGCTGGGCTGGGTCATCCTGACCGCGGCCCTCTGGCCCGTCTTCGACATGCTGATCGTCCTGCGCCACCGGGGGAAGAAGGCCGTCGCGTTCGGGGTCCACGGGCTGACCGCGGCCGTGATGGTCGTCGCGGCCCTGCTCCTGCTGCTCGGCTGAACGCCGCGAATCGGACACGTGGGTTACGGTGGTTGGGTGAACGTCGAAGTAACTCCTCTGCCCGGCATCGGGGTCCGCAAGGACTTCGCCACCCGTACCGGTCGGCGCGTCGGCGTCGTCACCCAGCGGGACGGCCACATCGAGCTGATCGTGTCCAAATCGGATGATCCCGATGCCTGCGCCGCCTCGATCCCGCTCACCGCGGACGAGGCCGGCGCGCTGGCCAACCTGCTCGGCGCACCGCAGCTGGTCGCCCAGCTGACGGAGGAGCACCGGGACCTGCCGGGGATCAGCACCCGGCAGCTGCCGATCAAGCCGTCCGGCCCGTTCGACGGCCGGACGCTCGGCGACACCGCGATGCGCACCCGCACCGGCGTCTCGGTGGTGGCGGTGGCTCGGGCCGGGCAGGTGCACCCGTCGCCGACGCCGGACTTCACGTTCACCGGAGGCGACCTGCTGGTCGCGGTCGGCACGAGCGAGGGCCTCGAAGCCGCCGCCAAGATCCTCAAGTACGGCTGAGCGGCCGATGGACCACACCGCGCTGTCCTTGATCGAACTGGGGGCGGTCTTCTTCGTGCTGGGCGTGCTCGGGCGCCTGGCCGGCAAGATCGGCCTCTCCCCCATCCCGCTCTACCTGCTCGGTGGCCTCTGCTTCGGGCAAGGTGGCCTGATCCCGCTCACCGACATCGGCGGCTTCACGCACCTGGCCGGCGAAATCGGCGTCGTGCTGCTGCTGTTGCTGCTCGGCCTCGAGTACTCCGCGGCCGAGCTGTTCACCGGGCTCCGCCGCTCGTGGACGGCGGGCCTGCTCGACATCGTCCTCAACGCGGCCCCCGGCGCGGCCGTCGCGCTGCTGCTGGGCTGGGGCCCGGTCGGCGCGATGGTGATGGCAGGCGTCACGTACATCTCGTCGTCCGGCATCATCGCCAAGGTCCTCGGCGACCTGGGACGGCTCGGCAACCGCGAGACGCCGGTGGTGCTGTCGATCCTCGTGTTCGAGGACCTCGCGATGGCGCTCTACCTGCCGATCCTCACCGCGGTGCTGGGCGGGGTGTCCCTGCTCGGCGGTCTCGAGGCCGTCGGCATCTCGCTGCTGGTGATCACCGTGGTGCTGGTGGTCGCGCTGAAGTTCGGCCGGTACGTCTCGGCGGCGGTCGACAGCCCGGACCGCGAGGTGTTCCTGCTCAAGGTCCTCGGCGCGGCGCTGCTGGTGGCCGGGCTGGCGTCGGCGATGCAGGTGTCGGCCGCGGTCGGCGCGTTCCTGCTCGGCATCGCGATCTCCGGTTCGACGGCGGAGAACGCGACACGCATGCTGGAGCCGTTGCGGGACCTGTTCGCGGCGGTGTTCTTCGTGGTCTTCGGGCTCAACACGAACCCGGCGTCGATCCCGCCGGTGCTCGGCTGGGCCCTGGTCCTCGCGGTCGTGACGACGCTGACGAAGGTCGGCACGGGCTGGTGGGCGGCCCGCCGCCAGGGCATCGGCAAGATGGGCCGCGCGCGAGCGGGCGCGGCACTGGTCGCCCGCGGCGAGTTCTCGATCGTCATCGCCGGGCTGGCGGTGGCGGCGGGCGCGGTCACCGGCGAGCTGGCGGCGCTGGCCACGGCGTACGTCCTGCTGATGGCCATCCTCGGCCCGACGGCGGCCCGGGTGGTGGAGCCGATCGTCCGGGCGTTGCAGCGGAAAGCGACCGCGCGGACGGCCACGGCGGAGGCTCAGAACACGTAGGTGCAGCCCGTCGCGACCAGGGACGTCCCGCTGTACGAGTAAGCGCTGCAGGTGGCGGTGACGTTGGTGTAGACGGCGTTCATCGGGAACTGGTGGTAGACGGCGTTCAGCCGGGCGATCGTGAAGACGTAGGGCGCCCCCGCGTCGGCGAACCCGGCGCACGACGTGCCGAGGTTGACCGTGGGCGAGGGGTACGGGATCGAACTGGTCCGGATCAAGACGCCGGACGCGCAGGCGGTCGTGGTGGCGGCCTGCGCAAGGGCGGGGGCGACCAGCGCGGAGGCACCGGTCAGGACGGCCAGGGTCGCGCACAGCTTCCGAATCGGCACGGCGGCTCCTCGGTGGGGGTGCGGGGGTTTTCGGGCCTATCGCCGGAAGGTCCGGGGGCAAGCGACCTTCCGGCGGGGCCCGGCTGGGCCGTCCGGCTACCTCACCGCAGGTCCGCCCGGCCCGCCGACGGCACGAACGCGCCCGTGCCGAAGGCCGCGTGGGTCGTCGCCGCGGGCACCACGCCGGCGATCGGCACCGACACCGACGTCCGGGCCAGGTCCAGCGTCACCCGGCCCGGCTGGGCCGGCCCGCGGAGGAAGCTGCCGTCCGTGCCGCCGATGATCAGGGCCAGTGCGTGGCCCTTCGGAACGACGTGGTCCGTGGACGCCAGCCGGAACGTCATCGTGTACGCCGTCCCCGGGGTCAACGGCCTCTCCTGCGACAGGGACGCGTAGTTCGCCAGGTCCGCCCAGCCGCGGCTGATGATCGTGTAGTTCACCTTCTTCACGTCCGCCGAGGCGATCCGGTAGCAGGCGTCGTCGCCCGAGGTCGACGAGCCCCAGCAGTTCTCCGTGGTGCCCGTCTTGATCCCCTCGCCGCTGCCGGCGAAGTTGCGGATCGTCGCCGCGCCCAGATCCACCAGCAGGGCCGACACCCGGGCCGACGACGTGCTCGGGGTCGCCGTCACGGTGACGGACGACGTTCCCGAAACCTGCACGTCGGCCGGGAGCGCCCCGGTCGAGTACGTCAAGGCCGCGCCGCCCGGGTTCGTCACCCAGGTGTCCTCGCCCAGGCTGGGGTTGTCGGTGAACGACGCCGTCCCGGACGTCGGCGAAGTGCCCAGCGTGCCGGAGGCGTGCGGCCGCAGCGTCGTCGCCACCACGCCGGCCGCCGGGTACGCGCTCTGGTCCACCCACTGGTCCGGCTGCCGTTCGACGCTGGCCATCGGGCCGTTCTGGACGCCGTTGTCGATGCCGAGCAGGTAGTGGTCGAACCACCGGTGCAGCAGGTCCACCCAGCCGGCCCGCCGGTAGTCGAACGGGTCGACGTGCCCGGTCTGGGACAGCCAGATCTTCTTCTCGACGTTCAGCCCGGCCCACCACTGTCCGAAGTGGATGGTCTTGACGTTGAGGTCGTTGACGCCGTGGGACAGCAGCACGCTGGCCCGCACGTTGCCCGCCCGCCGGACGTAGTCGCGGTCCGCCCACAGCGGCCCGTAGTCGCCGTTCGCGGCGGCGCCGGCCGCCAGGACCTGGTTCTGCGCCGAGCAGTTCTGCCCGCTGTTGCGCGCTTCGACCGTGCGCGCGAGCCCGTCCGGGTTGAAGCCGAAGGTCGCGCCGTCCGAGCGGTAGTAGTCGTACCAGGAGCTGATCGCCGCGATCGGGACGATCGTCTTCAGCCCGGCGACCCCGGTCGCCGCGACGCCGTTGGCGATCGTGCCGTCGTAGGACTTGCCGATCATCCCGACGTTCCCGCTGCTCCAGCCCGCCGTCGCCGCGCTGCCGCCGGTCTTCGCGGTGTAGCCGGTCGCGCGGCCGTTGAGCCAGTCGACGACCTTGCGGGCGGAGTCGACGTCGGAGGCGCCGCCGACGTCCGCGCAGCCGGCCGAGCGGTTCGTCCCGGCCAGGTCGACCAGCACCACGGCGTAGCCCCGGGGGACGAAGTAGTTGTCGTAGAACAGCGGGAACTTCACCGGCTTCCCGGCGCTGTCGTACGACTTCAGCTCGCTCTCGTTGCCGCGCCCGCAGCACGAGTAGTACGGGCTGGCGTCCATGATCACCGGAACGGGTGAAGTCGCCTCGCTCGGCCGGACGATGTCCGCGGCCACGCGATCGGACCGGCCGTCACCGTCCCCGTCACGGCCGATGTCGACCCAGACGGTTTCGCGGACCGCCTTCGCGTAGTCGTAGACCGGTTCGCTCTCCTGCGTGGCCGCGGCGGCGGGAACCACCGTGCCGGACAGGAGCACCGCGACGATCCCGCACACCACACCGGTTCGCATGCCTCACACGCTAGCGGGCCGGGGTTCACGCCCACTACAGCGGAAAGTCGGGCGTACGTTGGGATCGTGACCGGATCCCTGCCCGCGGTGAGCCGCACGGCGGTCGGTGTCGCCGCCCTGCGCGCCGCCGAAAGCCGCCGCCCGGACCGCCTGTTCGACGACCCGTACGCGGCCGCGTTCGCCGAGGCGGGCCGCTCGGCGCTGCCCGCGGAACCGGCGGGCGGGCTCGGCGCGATGTTCTACCCCCAGGTCGTGATCCGCACCCGGTTCTACGACGGCCACCTGCTCGGCAGCGGCTGCGGGCAGGTCGTGCTGCTCGCGGCCGGGCTCGACACGCGGGCGTTCCGGCTCCCCTGGCCGGACGGCACGCGGCTGTTCGAGCTGGACCTGCCGGAAGTGCTGGCGTTCAAGGACCAGGTGCTCGCCGGGCGGGGCGCCGAACCGGCGTGCGCACGGGTCGTCGTGCCCGCCGACCTGCGCGAGGACTGGGCCACCGCGCTGCGCGGCGCCGGGTTCGACCCGGCCGTGCCGACCGCGTGGCTGGCCGAAGGCCTGCTGATGTACCTGACCGGCGCGGAGGCCGAGCGGCTGCTGACCACCGTCGGCGAGCTGGCGGCGCCGGGCAGCCGGATCGCGTTCGAGCACCGGCCGGGCACCCCGCCGGGGAGCCTCATCGCCCGCGCGAAGGTGGCCGCGGGCGGCGAGCACGTCACGTCCCTGTGGCGCGGCGGGCTCGGCGGCCGGGCGCCGGAGTGGCTGGCCACCCACGGCTGGCAGCCGTCGACGGTCACCCGCGCCGAACTCGCCGCCGCCTACGGCCGCCCGTCGGACGACGACGCGACCGCCGGCGGCTTCGTCACCGCTGTGCGGCTGCCCCCGAGAGGCGGTCAGAGCTCGACGTTGCGGTAGAGCGCACCCACCTCGGTCTTCGTCAGCCGCCGGATCGAGCCGACGCGCTGGTTGCCGAGCTGGACGTCGCCGACCGCCGTGCGGACCAGCTTGAGCACCGGGTGGCCGGTGTCCTTGAGCAGGCGGCGCACGATGTGCTTCTTGCCCTCGTGGATGACCAGCTCCACCAGCGACTTGCCGGAGTGCATGTCCTTGACGCGGAACTGGTCGACCTTGACGATGCCGTCCGGCAGCTCCCAGCCCTTGCGCAGCTCCTTGCCGAGCCCGCGCGGGACGAGGCCGTCGACCTCGGCGAGGTAGGTCTTCAGCACCCGGTAGGACGGGTGCATCAGCCGGTGGCCGAGGTCGCCGTCGTTGGTCAGCAGCAGCAGGCCCTCGGTGTTCTCGTCGAGCCGTCCGACGTGCACGACGCCGGGCGTCTCTTCGTAGCGGCCGCGCAGGTAGTCGCCGACGCAGGGGCGGCCACGGTCGTCCGACATCGTCGAGTGCACGCCCTTGGGCTTGTTCAGGGCGAGGTAGATGAGGTCGTCGCGGAGGTTCACGCGGGTGCCGTCGACGTGGATGATCGCGCTGTCCGGGTCGACGCGGCGGCCCAGCTCGGTGACGACCTCGCCGTCCACCGCGACCCGGCCGGCGACGATCAGGTCTTCCGCCGCGCGCCGGGAGGCGACCCCGGCCTGCGACAGCACCTTCTGCAGCCGGACGCCGTCGGGGTGTTCACTGGATGTCATCGATGGTGTCCACTTCGGGTAGCAACGGAGCGATCGGCGGCAGGTCGTTCAGTGACGACAGCCCCAGTCGCTCCAGGAACAGCTCGGTCGTCACGTACAGCGTCCCGGTCGTCTCGGGATCGGTCCCCATCTCTTCGATGAGGCCGCGCGCGAGCAGCGTCCGGATCACGCCGTCCACGTTCACGCCGCGCACCGCGGCGACCCTGGCCCGGGTCACCGGCTGCCGGTACGCGATCACGGCGAGGCTCTCCAGCGCGGCCCGGGTCAGCTTCGACCGCTGGCCGTCCAGCAGGAGCTTCTCCACGAACGGGGCATAGACGTCCCTAGTGTAGAACCGCCACCCTTCGCCGACGCGCCGCAGGTCGATCCCGGACGCCCGATCGGTGAACTTCTGCGCCATGGTCCGCAGCGCGACGACGATCCGCGACTGGGGTTGCCCGAGGGTCTCGGCGAGGAGTTCTTCGCTCGCGGGCGAGTCGACGATGAGCAGAAGCGCCTCGAGCGCGGCTTCGAGGGTCTCGTCGGAGGTGACATCCGGCCGGGAGTCGGCATCCCCGGCGGCCACCAGATCGGCCTCGGGATCCTCCGGACCCGGCTCGGCACGCGCGGCACTTTCACGTGAAAGTGCCGGGTCCGCCTCGGGCTCGACCCCCGACTCGGCCTCGGGCTCGGGCTCGGGCTCGGAGGGGGCACTTTCACGTGAAAGTGCCGCCGTCTCCCGGGCACTTTCACGTGAAAGTGCCCCCTCGGGGTCGGGCTCGGGGGCGGCGACCTCGGGCAGTGGGTCGAGCGGCTCGCCGTCCTCGGTGACCGGCTCGCCCGACAGGGCCTCGCCCAGGGCCAGCTCCGCCGCGGCGTCGGCCGGTTCGCCCACCGGCGGTTCGGGCGGGGACACCTGCTCGTTGTTCTCCGGGCTCACCCGTACTCCTCTTCGTCTCCGGCGGCGCGGTCCAGCTCGGCCGCCGCGGAGGCTTCTTCCTTCGAGCCGCCCGTCCAGCGGACGTGCAGCTCGGCCAGTGCCTCGCTCTGCTCGAACTGGACCGTCGCCTCGCGGTAGAGCTCCAGCAGCGCCAGGAAGCGCGCCACGATCTCCACCGTGTGCTCGCAGTCGTCGACCAGCTCGCCGAACGTCGCCTGGCCACGTTCGGCCAGCATCACCCGCAGGATCGCCGCGTGCTCGCGCACCGAGATGCGGCCCATGTGGATGTGGGCGATCGACACCGTCGGCGGCGGCTTCGGCCGGAACACCGCCACCGCGATGTCGGCGAACCGCTGCGGCGTCACCCCCAGCATGACCTCGGGCAGCAGCCCGACGAACCGCTCCTCCAACGCCACCGAGCGCGGGTAGCGCCGCAGCGCGTTCTGTTCCAGCTCGCCGAACAGCGCCGCCACCTGCTTGTAGGCGCGGTACTGCAGGATCCGCGCGAACAGCAGGTCGCGGGCTTCGAGCAGCGCGAGGTCGTCTTCGCTCTCCACCTCGGCCGACGGCAGCAGCCGGGCCGCCTTCAGGTCCAGGAGCGTGGCCGCGATGACCAGGAACTCCGTCGTCTCGTCGAGGTTCCAGTCACTGCCCAGCGCGCGCGTGTACGCGATGAAGTCGTCGGTGACCTGGTGCAGCGCCACCTCGGTGACGTCGAGCTGGTGCTGCGAGATCAGCTGCAGCAGCAGGTCGAACGGGCCCTCGAAGTTGGCCAGCCGCACCTTGAACTTCGACGTGCTCAGCTCTTCGGTGTTGACGCCTTCGGGGATCATCCCGCCGTGCACCGTCTGGTGCGGTTCGGGGACCTGGTCCTCGGGAGCCGGTGCCGGCTCGTCCATCAGCCCTCGGTTTCGCCGCCGTCTGAGCCGACCACCCGCAGCCGCTGCACCAGCACCGATTCCTCGCCGTGCTGGTCGAAGTCGGCCAGCAGCACCGCCACGGCCTCGCGGACCAGCCGGCCGCGGTCGACGACCAGGTCGTGCTTCGCGCGCAACGTCAGCCGGGCCTGCTCCATGGCCAGGAGCTCGTCGCCCGAGACATACACGGTGATTTTCGCATCGTGCTTCGTCCGGCCGGATCCGTGCGGGGCCGCGTCGCCGCTGCGGGCGAGCTGCTCCTTGCGGCCGTTGCCCTTGGCCTTGCCGCTGCCGTTTTCACCGGGTTCTGCGGGCGCCGGGCCGGGCGGGGCCTGGGGAGGGAGATCGAGAGCGGGGCTGGAGGTGATGCGGAAGAGTTCCGACGCTCCGGGCAGGGAGGCGCGCCTGCTCACCGAGCGATCACCTCGCGGGCCAGCTGGCGGTACGCCGCCGCGCCGGCCGACTTGGGCGCCCAGGTCGTGATCGGCTCACCCGCGACCGTCGTCTCGGGGAACCGCACGGTGCGGTTGATGACCGTGTCGAACACGGTCTCGCCGAATGCCTCCACCACGCGAGCCATGACCTCCTTCGAATGCAGGGTTCTCGGGTCGTACATGGTGGCGAGAATCCCGACTATGTCCAGTTTGGGGTTGAGGCGTTCCTGAACCTTCTCGATGGTGTCGATCAGGAGGGCGACGCCTCGCAGACTGAAGAACTCGCACTCCAGCGGGATGATCACGCCGTCCGCGGCGGTCAGCGCGTTCACCGTGAGCAAGCCGAGCGAGGGCTGGCAGTCGACAAGAACATAGTCGTAGTCGTTCATGACCGGACGCAGGACCCGTAACAACGTGTGCTCGCGCCCTACCTCGGCGACGAGCTGGACCTCGGCGGCGGACAGGTCGATGTTGCTCGGCAGCAGGTCAACGCCCTCGACGCGGGTTTTCATCAGCACGTCGGTGGCGCTGACCGAGCGCTCCATGATGGCGTTGTAGACCGTCTGGTCCAGCTCGTGCGGCTGGATGCCGAGGCCGACGGCGAGCGCGCCCTGCGGGTCGAAGTCGACGAGCAGCACCTTCCGCCCGTACTCGGCGAGGGCGGCACCCAGGTTGATGGTCGACGTCGTCTTGCCGACGCCGCCCTTCTGGTTGCACATCGCCATGATCTTGGCCGGGCCGTGCTTGTCCAGCGGCGCCGGATCGGGGTGCTCGCGGATCGGGCGGCCGGTCGGGCCGATGCCTTCGAGCTTGACCTTCTTGCCGTTGCGCTCCTGCTGCTCGTCGCCGTCGTGGATCGTGGGCGTGGCGATGGTGACCTGGCTGAGGTTCGCCGCCGCCGACCCGGCGGACTCGGCCGAAGGGGCCGGCTGGTTCGGTGTCGACATGGCGCGAAAGCTCCTTGTTCGTCAGCGTCCGCCGCAGCCTATGTCCGGAGTCGGAGCCCCGGCAAAGCAACGCGCCGGACTCGACGGGGCAATGTCACTCGACCGTCGGTGCAGGCTGGGAAGGCTCTTGTCGCTTTCTAGGGCCGTCTAGCCCAACGCCCGCGGGTGCGCCGTCGCGTACACCTCGCGCAGGGTGTTGACCGTGACCAGCGTGTACACCTGGGTCGTCGTCACCGACGCGTGGCCGAGCAGTTCCTGGACGACGCGGACATCGGCGCCGCCTTCGAGCAGGTGCGTGGCGAAGGAGTGGCGGAGCGTGTGCGGCGACACGACGGCGCTGATCCCCGCTCGCTCGGCGGTGTCCTTGAGGACCTGCCACGCGCTCTGCCGCGACAGCCTGCTGCCGCGGGCGTTGAGGAACAGCGCCGCCGTGCCCCGGCCGTGCGCCGCGAGCGCCGGACGGGCACGGACGGTGTAGGCGTGCAACGCGGCGAGCGCCGGACGGCCGATCGGCACCAGCCGCTGCTTGCCGCCCTTGCCGTCGAGCAGCACGGTCCGCTCGGCGGCGTCGACGTCGTCGACGTCCAGGCCGACCGCCTCGGAGATCCGGGCGCCGGTGGAGTAGAGCACCTCCAGCAGGGCCCGGTCGCGCAGCGGGCGCTCGCCGTCGGGCGGCGGGGTTTCGAGCAGCCGCAGCACGTCGTCGACCGGCAGCGCCTTGGGCAGCCGCTTGGCCGGCGTCGGCGGCCGGACTTCGCGGGCCGGGTTGTGCTCGGTGAGGCCCTCGGCGTGCGCGAACTTGTGCAGGCCCCGCACGGCGACCAGGGCACGGGCGGCCGACGACGCGGCGAGCGGCTTGTGCTCGTCGTCGCCCTCGCGCAGGGCGGCACCGAAAGCCGTGACGTGCGCGGAGGTGACGTCGGCGATCTTCGCGACGCCCAGGCCGTCCAGGTGCGCGGCGTACCGGCGCAGGTCGCGGGCGTAGCTGTCCAGGGTGTTGCGCGCGGTGCCGCGTTCGACGACGAGGTGGTCGAGGTACGCGGCGATCACGCCGTCGGTGCTGCCCGGGGCTGCCACGCCGTCACCATAGGCCGCGCGGCGGTCGTGACCCGGCAGAAACCCCGTTCCCGGTGGCACGCGGTTACCGTGGAGCCATGGGGTCCGACGAACTGCGCATCGGGACGGCCGAGCGGGAGGAAGCCGCGAGGCTGCTCGCCGACCACTTCGGCATGGGCCGCATCACGCCGGACGAGTACGAGACGCGGGTGACGGACGCCTACGCGGCGACGACGCTCGGCGACCTGCGGCCGCTGTTCCGCGACCTGCCGCACCCGCACCCGGGCTTCTTCGGGCCGCCGGCGACACCGCCGTACGCGCAACCCACCACGCAGCTGCCGGTGTACGGGCCGGATCCGTACGCGCCACCGGCGCCGATGCCGTACTCGCAGCCGATGCCCGTGCCGTACTCACACCGGTCGAAGACGGTGGCCGGCGTGCTGCAGATCGTGCTGCCCTTCGGCGTCGGCCGGTTCTACACCGGCCAGACCGGGCTGGGCGTGGCCCAGCTCTTCGCCACGTTCTGCACCGGGGTCGGCATCCTGTGGCCGATCATCGACGGCGTCGTGCTGCTGGTCAACGGCGGAACGGACGCCGAAGGCCGCCCGCTGCGCCCCTGAGCCGGGACGCAGCGGAGCGGGTCAGGCTTGCTTGCGCTTGGCGAACGCCGTCGGGCGGTCCTCCCACGGCGCGTCCGCCGGCCGCGGCGAAGCCACGCCGGTGAGCACCGCGTGCGTGGCCAGCACCCCGGACACGGTGGCGCCGTTGAGCAGCTCGCCCGCCAGGGCCATCCGGACCGCTTCGGCGAGCGGGAACTTGCGGATGACCAGGTCGGCTTCCTCCTCGCCGAGCACCTCGCGGTCCACATCGGACAGCCCGCGGGCGAGGAACACCCGCACGACCTCGTCGGTGAAGCCGGGTGACGCCGCGACGTCGACCAGGGTCACCCAGTCCGCCGCGGCCAGGCCGGCCTCTTCGACGAGCTCGCGCTTGGCCGTGCCGACCGGGTCCTCGCCGAGGTGGTCGATGAGGCCCGCGGGCAGCTCCCACAGCCGGCGCCCGATCGGGTGCCGGTACTGGTGGATGAGCGTGACCTGCTGGTCTTCGTCCAGCGCGACGATCGCCACCGCGCCGAGGTGCTCGATCACCTCGCGGACCGCGGTGTCCCCACCCGGCATCACGACGTCGTCGATCCGCAGGCCGACGACGCGTCCGATGTGGACGTCGCGGCTCGACGCGACGCTGAACTCGTGCTCGCCCGGCGCGCTCATCGGGCGGCCACCGGGGCTTCGGGCAGCTCGACCGGCAGCCGCTCGGCGACCTTGCGGTCGACGACGGCCTTGACGAACGCGCTGAACAGCGGGTGCGGGCGGGTCGGGCGGCTCTTGAGCTCCGGGTGCGCCTGCGTGCCGACGAAGAACGGGTGCTTGTCGGCGGGCAGCTCCACGAACTCGACCAGGCGGTCGTCCGGCGAGGTGCCGGAGAAGACCAGGCCCGCGTCCGAGAGCTGCTTGCGGTAGGCGTTGTTGACCTCGTAGCGGTGCCGGTGCCGCTCGGAGACCTCGGTGGTGCCGTAGGCCTTCGCGACCTGCGAACCCGCCTTGAGCTTCGCCGGGTACGCCCCGAGCCGCATGGTGCCGCCCATGTCCCGCTCTCCCGCGACGACGTCGCGCTGGTCGGCCATGGTCGAGATCACCGGGTGCTTGGTGTTCTCGTCGAACTCCGACGAACCCGCGTCCTCGATGCCGGCCAGGTGCCGGGCGGCCTCGATGACCATGCACTGCAGGCCGAGGCACAGGCCGAGCAGCGGGACGCCGCGGGTGCGCGCGTACTCGATCGCGCCGACCTTGCCCTCGATGCCGCGGATGCCGAACCCGCCCGGGATCAGCACGCCGTCCACATCGGACAGCACGGAGGCGGCACCGGACGCGGTCTGCGCGTCGTCGGAGGCGACCCAGACGATCTCGACCTTGGCGCGGTGGGCGAACCCGCCCGCACGCAGGGCCTCGGTGACCGACAGGTAGGCGTCCGGCAGGTCGATGTACTTGCCGACCACGGCGATCCGCACGATCTCGTTCGGGTTGTGCACGCGGTCGAGCAGGTCGCCCCACACCGTCCAGTCGACGTCGCGGAACGGCAGGCCGAGGCGGCGGACCACGTAGGCGTCGAGCGCCTCGCGGTGCAGCACCTTCGGGATGTCGTAGATGGAGCGCGCGTCCGGGCAGGCGATGACGGCCTCGGTGTCGACGTCGCACATCAGGCCGATCTTGCGCTTGAGGTCCTCCGGGATCTCCCGGTCGGCCCGGCAGACCAGCGCGTCGGGCTGGATGCCGATGTTGCGCAGCGCGGCGACCGAGTGCTGGGTCGGCTTCGTCTTGAGCTCGCCCGACGGCGCCAGGTACGGCACCAGCGAGACGTGCAGGAAGAAGCAGTGGTCACGGCCGACGTCGTGGCGGACCTGGCGGCAGGCCTCCAGGAACGGCAGGGACTCGATGTCGCCGACCGTGCCGCCGACCTCGGTGATGACGACGTCGGGCGACTGGCCGGTCTCGTCCGGCCCGGCGGCCGCGGTGATCCGGGCCTTGATCTCGTCGGTGATGTGCGGGATGACCTGCACGGTGTCGCCGAGGTACTCGCCGCGGCGCTCCTTGGCGATCACCTCGGAGTAGACCTGGCCGGTGGTGACGTTGGCCTTGCCGTCGAGATCGCGGTCGAGGAACCGCTCGTAGTGCCCGATGTCGAGGTCGGTCTCGGCGCCGTCGTCGGTGACGAACACCTCGCCGTGCTGGAACGGGTTCATCGTCCCGGGGTCGACGTTGAGATAGGGGTCGAGCTTCTGCATCGTGACGCGAAGCCCGCGTGCGGTAAGGAGCTGCCCCAGGCTCGAGGCCGTGAGTCCCTTACCCAGAGAGGAGGCGACGCCTCCGGTGACAAAAACGTACTTGGTTGCCCGTGACTGAAGTCCCACGGGCCGCCAGCATATCCCACCGCTGCGGATCCGCGCGCTCAGACATGCCCGAGCCCCCGGATATGACCTGAGCCACCCACCCGGGTGACTTAAGCCGCAACCTTGGCCGGCCGCAGCCGCGGCCGGCCCGTGAGCGCGCGGCTACCGGGCAGCCGGCGCAGGACCTCCACGATCACGACCGTCAGGACGATCGTCGCCAGGTAGATGAGCACACTGAGCCACGGCGCGCCGAACCGCTCCGCGACGTGCGGGATCGCCGGGCCGAGCAGGGCCAGCGCGAGCGGGTGCACGAGGAAGACGCTGAACGAGCGGTTCGCCGCCCACGAGACCACCCGGGCCCCGCGGCCGCCTTCGCGGCGGCGCGCCGCCCACCGCGTGGCGAACGCGTAGATCGCCGCGATCACGGTGAGGAACCACGGGATCAGGTACGGCTGGAACGGATCGCTGGCCACCTGCGGGAAAGTTCCATTGTGGACAGTCTGGAAGTAGTACCACTCGGTGCCGGCCAGCACCGCGACGAGTGCGCCGCCGAGCAGCAGCCGGTGCCGCCCCGCCCAGGCGTGCACGGTCTCGAAGTGCATGGCCGCCACGGCGCCGAACAGCGTGTAGAACTGGTACGGCAGGATCGTGCCGTACAGGTGGGTGATCGTCTCGTAGCTGACGCCCAGCGGCTGGTAGGTCATGAACAACGTGACGCCGACCTGCACCAGCCCGCTGCCGAGCAGCAGCCACTTGTGCCTGCCCCCGGTCGCCCGCAGCAGCTTCATCAGCAGCGGGAAGAGCAGGTAGACCTGCATCGTCACCAGCAGGAAGTACAGGTGGTACCAGGCTCCGCCGGTGACGAGGTCCTTGAGCAGCAGGCGCATCGACGCCTCGAGCGAGCCCGGCTGCTGCGCGCCGGTGATCAGCGAGTACGCCCAGAAGAACATCGACCACGCCAGGTAGGGGGTCGCGACCAGCGGGAGCCGCCGACGCCAGAAGTCACCGGCGGTGAACTCGCGGCGGCGGTTCTGGAAGACCAGCACGAAGCCGGTCAGCGCGAAGAAGGCTTCCCGGGTGAAGTGCAGCGGCGTCTCGACGGCGTTGGCGCCGACGTCCTGCGCGAAGTTCGTCGCGCCCACCACGTGGATGAGGATGACGCAGGCGAACGTGATCAACCGGAACAGGTCGATCTGGTGGAGGTAGGGCGCTTTGCCGCCCGGTCTCGCAGCGCGGGCGGGGGCCTCGAGCGTGGCCTGGGCAGTCGTCATCGTGCCGCCGATCCGGCACCGTCGTCGGCGTGGTTCACGTTGTCAGACTTGCCACCCATTCTGTGAATTTCCCATGAAGCCGCTGGGAAGCGCCTGTTGGCGGGGCTCCTGGAGCGTGTCGGATATGCCACGTCCGCTCGGGATGCGCGGTTACCGTGATCATGTTAGTGCGGTGCGTGACGGCCTGCCACACGAGCGAGCCGGGGCGCCCGTGTGGCAGGCCACTTCCGCAGGGGTCAGAACGCGGTGGCGCCGTTCGGGGTGCCGAGCCCGGTCGGGCCGTCGTAGCCGGTCACGGCGGTGCAGAGGTAGCTGCCGCCGCACGAGCCGTTGCTGCCGCCGCTCACATCGTTGAGCGACGATGTGTTCGAGTACACAGTGTTCGCGCCCGTGACGCCGCTGACACCGCCGAGGGCGTAGACGCCGCCGACGACCGGAGCCGCGACGCTCGTGCCGCCGAACACCATCCAGCCGGAGCGGCCCTGGTACGCCGTGCTGTCGTAGACGGCGACCCCGGTGGCCGGGTCGGCGACGGCGCTGACGTCGGCGACCGTGCGCCTGCCGCAGCCGGCGTCGGTCTGCCACGACGGCTTGGTGATGTACGCCGAGCAGCCGCTGCCGGCCCCGCTCCACGCCGTCTCGCTCCAGCCGCGCGTGTTCGACGCCTTCTTCAGGCTGGTGCCGCCGACCGCGGTGACGTACCGCGACGCGGCGGGGAACTCGACGCCGTACCCGGCGTCACCGGAGCTGACCGTGATGGCGACGCCGGGGTGGTTGAAGTACTGCCCTTCGGCGCTCGCCTCGCTCGAGAACTCGCTGCCGCCGTAGCTGTTGCTGACCACTTCGGCGCCGAGCCGCACGGCGGTGTTCACCGCGGTGCCGAGGTTGGCGAAGCTCGACGAGGTGCCCTCGACCAGCAGGATGTTGCACTTCGGGCAGATCGCCGAGGCCATGTCGAGGTCGAGGGAGATCTCCTGGGCCCAGCCGCCGTCCTTGCGCGGGTAGGTGGTGCCGCCGTTCTGGTCGGCCTTGGCGAAGCACGGGGTGGTGCTCGCGTTGATCGACGACGGCGTGCAGGAGGCGAGCGCGGGGATGCCGTACTGGGCGCGGTAGACGTTGACGTCGGCGAAGGCGGTCGGGGCGTCGTAGGCGTCCACGATGGCGATCGTGCGGCCGGCGCCGGCGCTGCCCGCGAGCGAGCCGAGGTTGTACGCGGAGAGCAGGTCGGCCGGGCCGAGCCCGGACGGCGTGGCGGCCGCGGCGAAGGTCGTGTCGGTGTTGATCCAGGCGTTGCAGGCCGCGAGCCCGGCGGGCGCGACCGAGCAGACGCGCTGGGCGTGGCCGTGCGGCGCGGGCGCCGCCTGTGCGACGCCCGCGGTGGTCAGGGCCAGGGTGAAGGCTGCGGCGAATACTGTCGCTCTACGCACAGTGAACCTCCGGAACGGTGGGGACGCCGGTCGGCGGGACCGGTGAGCGAAGACCGTAAGCAGCCGTTCGGCGGCGTGACACAGACCAAAGTCGTGTCACCGTTGGTGCGAATGGCTGAAAAACCGGGCGCCCGTGCGGATTGCTCGTCAAATCGGGCAGGGTCACCCCGCCGGGCGCTCCCCGGTTTCTTCACCGAAGAGGGAACGCAGCGTGACTTCCCGGTTGACGCGCACGTGCTCGACCGCGGACGCCTTCGCGCGGTCCGCGTCCCCCGAGGCGATCGCCTCGTAGAGCCGCCGGTGCTCGTCGAGCAGCTCGGCCCAGTGCTCGTTCTGGCTCGTCAGCCAGCGGAGCCTGCCCTCCAGCGGCTGGAGCATGGTGGACAGCAGGGCGTTGCCCGCGATGGCGACGATCTCGTCGTGGAAGCGCGAGTTCAGCACGGTGATCCGGGCGGCGTCGCCGCGGGCCGTGGCGCGGGCGGCGTCGGCGAGCGCGCGGTCGAGGCGCTTGAGCGCGGCGGCGCCGGCGCGCTCGGCGGCGAGCCCGGCGGCGAGTCCTTCGAGCGCCTCGCGGACGTCGAACAGCTCCTCGACGTCGACCCGGGCGAGCTGCCGGACGACCACCCGCCGCGGCGACTGGACGACGAGGAAGCCCTCGGCCTCCAGGCTGCGGATGGCCTCGCGGACCGGCACCCGGGAAACGCCGAGGTCCTCGGCGAGCTCGCGCTCGACCAGCCGGTCACCCGGGCGCAGCCGCCCGGTCAGGATCCGTTCGCGCAGCTCCTCGCGCACCCGCTGCCGGGTGGCCGCGAGGGGTTGCCGCTCGTTCACCGCGCCCCTCTCGCTCAACACCGCCGTAACACGTCGTTACCCGAGCTTATCGGCCGGAGTATTGACTCGGGTGGACGCCGGGGTGATATTTGGGATTCCAAAGTTTGGTATCCCAAATCGTCGTCACCGCACGTCGATCGGAGGGCCTTCATGACCGCCGCCCCGCTTACCGAACCCTCTCAAGAGACGACTCCACCACCCGACCCCCGCCTCTGGAACGAGGATCTCGCGCCGGCGAAGGAACGCCGGTGGAAGGTCTACGACATCTTCGCGCTGTGGATGTCCGACGTGCACAACCTCGGCAACTACACCTTCGCGGCCGGGCTCTTCGTGCTGGGCCTGTCGGCCTGGCAGGTGTTCACCGCGCTGCTGTTCGGGTTCGTCATCATCTACGCCGGCATGAACCTGATGGGCCGGATCGGGCAGCGCACCGGCGTGCCGTTCCCGGTCGTGGCGCGGATCAGCTTCGGCACGTTCGGCGCCAACCTGCCCGCGCTGATCCGCGCGATCATCGCCATCTTCTGGTACGGCATCCAGACCTACCTGGCGAGCGTCGCCATCACGCTGCTCGTGCTCGCCATCGACCCCGGCCTGAAACCCTGGACCGAGCACGGTTTCCTCGGCCTGCACGCGCTCGGCTGGATCTGCTTCGTCGCGCTGTGGGCGGTCCAGGCGCTGATCCTGACCCGCGGCATGGAGTCGGTGCGCAAGTTCCAGGACTGGTGCGGCCCGGCGATCTGGGTCGTGATGATCGCCCTCGCCGTCTGGATCCTGGCCGCGGGCCACTGGAACATCTCGTTCACCAGCAGCCCCCAGCAGCTGTCCACCGGCGAGCAGATCCGGCAGTGGTTCGGCGCGGCCGGGCTCATCCTGGCCACCTACGGCACGCTCATGCTCAACTTCTGCGACTTCTCCCGGTTCGCCCCGGACCAGAAGACCGTGAAGCGCGGCAACTTCTGGGGCCTGCCGATCAACTCGACGGCGTTCGCCCTGCTGTCGGTCGTCGTCACCGCGGGCAGCATGCAGGTGTTCGGCGAGGCCATCACCGACCCGGCCGAGCTGCTGGCCAAGGTGCACAACACGCCGGTGCTCGTCATCGGCGCGCTGACCTTCGCCGTCGCCACCATGGGTGTCAACATCGTCGCCAACTTCGTCTCCCCCGCCTACGACCTGGCCAACATCTGGCCGAAGCGGATCAGCTTCACCGTCGGCGGGATGATCAGCGCGGTCGCGGCCCTGTGCGTGCTGCCGTGGAAGCTGTACTCCTCGCCGGCGGTGGTCAACTACTTCCTCGGCGGGCTCGGCGCGTTCCTCGGCCCGCTGTTCGGCATCATGATCGTCGACTACTACCTGATCCGGCGCGGCAAGGTCGACGTCGCCCAGCTGTTCGTCGACGGCGGGAGCTACCCGCGCGTGAACCCGCGGGCATTGGTGACGTTCTTCCCGACCGCCGCATTGTCCGCCGTGATCGCGCTGGTGCCGTTCTTCGCGCCGGCCGCGCCGTACTCGTGGTTCATCGGCACGGCGTCGTCGGCGCTGCTCTACTTCGCGGTGTCGAGGAAGCACCGATGAGGATCGTCGTCACCAACTGCAACACCACCGAGACGATGACGAAGGAGATCGAAGCCGGGGCCCGCGCGGCCGCGAGCCCCGGCACCGAGATCCTCGCGCGGACGCCTCGGTGGGGACCCGAGTCCGCGGAGGGCTGGCTGGACAGCTTCCTGTCCGCGGCCGCGGTGCTCGATCTGTTGCGGGGCTTGGAAGAACCGTTCGACGCCGTCGTGCTCGCCGGGTTCGGCGAGCACGGCCGCGAGGGCGCGCGCGAGCTGCTGGACGTCCCGGTCGTCGACATCACCGAGGCCGCCGCGCACCTGGCCTGCCTGCTCGGCCGCCGCTACGGCGTCGTGACCACCTTGGACCGGACGTGCGGGCTGATCGAGGACAGCCTGCACGCCGCCGGGGTCGCGCAGAACTGCGTCACGGTCACCGGCGCCGGGCTCGGGGTGCTGGAGCTGACCGACGAACGCCGGACCGAGTCGGCGTTGCTCACGGCCGGCCGTCGCGCGCGGGACGCGGGGGCGGAGGTGCTGGTCCTCGGGTGCGCCGGGATGACCGGGCTGGACCGGAGGATCTCGACGATGCTGGACATCCCCGTCATCGACGGCGTCGCGGCCGCGGTCCGGCTCGCCGAATCCCTGGTGGCCCTGGGGCTGAAGACGAGCCGGGCGGGTTCGTACGCGCGGCCGCTGGCCAAACGGCGTACCTGGTCCGGATGAACCGCTCAGTTGCCGGGCGGTGGGGCGACGCCCGGCGCCGGAGCCTGTGCGTTGCCCGCCACCCCGTAGCGGCCCGCGCCGCCGTCGAGCTGTTCCTTCAGCGCCAGCACCGCGCTCACCCGGCCCGCCGACGTGTCTGCGTTATCCACTGTGGACAGGATCGACGTCGCCGCGGTGTCCGCCCGGACCACGCCCAGCGCGCCGGTGCCGTCCGCGGAACCGGCGTCGCCCGCCAGGACCGTGCCCGCACCGCTGCGGTCCAGCTGGGTCGTGAACCGGGCGATCGTGGCCGCCCGGTCGCCCGCGCCGTCGCCGGTGGCCTGGGCGCCGGTGAGCACCATCGCCAGCTGCGCGGGCTTGACGTCCGGGCCGGCCTTGACGAACCCGCCGTCGGTGAGCCCGCTCAGCGCCGCCGCCAGTTCCTCCGGCGCGGACTGCGGTTTCGCCGTGGTCTTGTCCAGCAGCAGCACCGAACCGAGCAGCGCGCCGGCCAGCGTGCCCGAGTCCCCCGCCGTCGGGAACTTCGAGCCGGCCGGCTGCAGCCGCGTGACGACGTCGCGGAGCTGGTCGGCCTTTCCGGGGTCGGCGAACGCCGACGTCAGCTGCACCTCGCCGGTCACCGAAGCGCCGGCCTGGCCGATCAGCTGCTTGAGCGCGTCCCGGTCGGCCGGGCGCGCGTCTTCGGTGGTCACCAGCACCACCGTCCGCTTGTCCAGCGTGCCGGCCACGACCTTCGGGCCCATCGAGCCGGCGAAGGCGTCGGCGTCGGCCAGCCGGGCGTTGAGCGCGTTGCGCTGCGCCTCCAGGTCGGCGACCTGGCTGCCGAGGTCCTTCTTCTCGCCCGCGAGCCCGGACAGCAGCGTGCCGTTCAGGGCCGTGGAGCCGAGCACGACGCCGACGGCCAGCGCGAGGAAGCAGGCGGCGATGGAAACGACGTGGTAGCGCAGCGAAATCACGTGAACAATCCCCTGACCCAGGCGTAGAACGAATTCCAGGTGCCCTTGAGCCAGTCGAGGTAGACCGAGCCCACATCGGACACCAGCAGTGCCGCGGCGACCACCACGACCGCGGCGAGCACGAGCAGGACGACCGCGCCGATCGACACGCGGTTGCGGTGCAGCGTCGCCACCGCCTTGCCGTCGACGAGCTTCGTGCCGAGCTTCAGCCGCGTCAGGAAGGTCGACGGGTTCGAGCCGGACCGGCCGTGGTCGAGGAACTCGCGCAGGGTGGCCTGGAAGCCGACGGTGACGACCAGGCTGGCGCCGTGCGCGTCGGCCAGCAGCAGCGCGAGGTCTTCGGCGTTGCCCGACGCGGGGAACGTCACCGCGCCGATGCCGAGGTCCTGGATGCGCTCGACGCCGGGGGCGTGGCCGTCCGGCTGCGCGGGCACGACGACCTCGCCGCCGCCGCGCAGCGTCGCGGTGCCGATGCCGGTGGGGTCGCCGACGACGACGTCCGGCCGGTAGCCCTGGACGCGCAGGGTGTCGGCGCCGGCGTCGACCCCGATCAGCACCGGGCGGTGTTCGGCGATGTACTTCTTGAGCTTCTTGAGGTCCTCGGCGTGCCCGTTGCCGCCCGCCACGACCAGCACGTGCCGGTCCCGCAGCGGCACCTTCAGCTCGGGGACGCCGACGCCGTCGAGGATCAGGGTGCGCTCGCGGCGCAGGAACTCGATGGTGTTGGCCGAGAACGCCTCCAGCTGCGTCGACATCCCGGCCTTGGCCTCGATCATCTGGTCGGCGACGCTCTCGGCGGTCTGCAGGATGCCGGAGGCGACCTGGCGCTCGCCGACGTAGACGACGCCGTCGTGCAGCCGCAGCTTCGTGCCGTCCTTGATCGAGCGCAGCAGCTCGCCCCCGACCGAGTCGACGAGCGGGATGCCGGCCGCGACGAGGATCTCGGGGCCCATGTTCGGGAACCGGCCGGAGATCGACGGCGACGCGTTGACCACGCCGGCGACCTCGGCCTCGACCAGGGCGTCGGCCGTCGCGCGGTCCAGGTCCAGCTGGTCGAGCACGACGATGTCGCCGGGACTGATCCGGCGCAGGAGCTCCCGGGTGCGGCGGTCGACCCGGGCGACCCCGGTGATCCCCGGCGGGGGTTCTTGATTCCGCGTGAGCAGACCCGTGAGCTTCATGTGGCCGATGGTGACAAATTTGCTCATGGGACGATGCTCGCCACGCCGTAGCCGGGGTGACTCATTGTGGTGACCTCCCCCGCACGGGTCAGGCCTCGGACTCCTCCGACAGCGAGCCGAAATCGAGGTTCAACCAGGGGCTCGCCGGATCCTGAAGGAGCTGGTGGTGGACGCGCACGGCGGCCGGGTACCACTCGCCGAACTCGTCCTCGCCGGCGTGCAGCACCCGGCCCATCACGTACCCCGCCGACAGGTCGGCCCATGACTGGTGGTAGCGACGGGCCAGCGATCCGGCTTCGAGCGCCATCAGCTCGGCGCTCAGCGCGTCGCAGTACCCGGCCGCCAGCCCGCCGCGGGCGATGGCGATCGCGCGGCCGACGTCCCAGGACAACGCCGTCGTGACGCAGCCGTCCGCGCCGACCAGGCCGTCGGCGCGGAGCCGCCGCTCGTACCGGGACACCCGGCGGACGGTGTCCCGCAGCTCGTCGGCCTGGTCCGCGGCGTCGTTCTCGGTGCACCACCGGTCCACCAGCTGCGCCCAGGTCAGCGGGTCGAACTCGGCGCCCGGCAGCCCGTACTCGGCGGCGAACCGCAGGCGCAGCATGAGGACCAGGTTGCCCGGCGTCAGCGTGTAGCCGTCGCCGATCAGGCCGGTCATGGTCGCGCGCCAGCCGGGCGGGTCGGCCACGCCCCACCAGTCCCGCAGGCTGCGCACCTCGGCGACGTAGTCGTGGTAGCGGCCGTCGAGCAGGTTCCAGGGCGCCGCGTTGAGCACCGCGAGGTGCGCGCCGCAGGCGAGCGCGTGCGCGATGGGCCCTTCGAGGTGCCCGTACGGCGCGGTGATCAGCCGCTCGACCTGCTCTTCCAGCGGCGTGACGTCGCCCGCGTGCGCGTCGAGCCACGGCTGCAGCGTCGCCCCCGCCAGCCGCCATTCGGCGCGGGTGCCGCGGTTGAACACGACGCGCTCGTGCCGCCCGACGCCGTCGACCGCCCAGTCGAGCGCGCCGCTCATGGCCACGACGTCCGGCCCGAAGTCCGGCAGCGCGCCGCGGGTGAAGACCTGCAGGAACTCGTCGCCGCCGGTCTCGAAGTAGACGTTCGGGAAGGTCTCCGCCCGTTCGTCGAGGATGCTCCGGGCGTCCACCCGCCGGATCGGCACGAACAGCTCCTCGTCCGCGAGCAGGCCGAGGTAGCGGTCGAGGTCGCCGTCCCGCCGCGCGGCGGCGAGCTGGGCTTCGACGTCGGCGGGCGGCGGCAGGATCACGGGGCGGCTCCCTCCGCTCGGCCGGTCAACACGACGAGCTTGCCCGCCGTCCGGTTGTGCTCCAGGTCGTCGTGCGCCTGCCGGATCTCCGCCATCGAGTAGACCTTGACCGGGCCGAGGCTCGCTTCGCCGTCGGCGATCCGGTCGAGGTGCCGCTGGAGGACGGGGGCGGGCAGGTCGTCCGCCTCACCACCATAAGCGGTCAACCGCACCCCGGCGGGAAGGTAGCCGATCGGATAGAAGTTCGAGATCGTCCACTGGTTGGACAACATGCCGGCGAAGCAGACGGTCCCGTGCACGCGGGTGGCGTTCAGGGTGTCCGGCAGGGTCGGGGTGCCGACGAGTTCGAGGGCGGCGTCGACCCCTTCGGGGACGATCTTCCGGACCTGCTCGGCCACGGTCCCGTCGTCCAGCAGCGGGTGGTCGACGCCGTGCCCGGCGAGAGTGTCCAGGCGATCCTTCTGCCGGGTGGTGGCGAAGACCGTGGCGCCGAGGTCCTTCGCCAGGGTCGCGGTGGCGAAGCCGAGCGCGGACGTGCCGCCGCGGATCAGCAGCGTCTGGCCTTCCCGCAGGTCGAGGCCGGTGGTGAGCGAACCGTACGCGGTCTGCAGCGTCTCCGGGACCTGGCCGATGACCGCCCACGGCAGGTCACTGCGGAACGGGATGACCTGGTTCGCCGGCACGAGGGTGTATTCGGCGTAGCCGCCGTCGAAGGTGCGGCCCATGCCGCCCATCATGGTCGCGACCTGCTGGCCCGGCGGGAAGCCGCCGCCGGCGTCGACGATCCCGACGGCCTCGATCCCGGGCACGCGCGGGAAGGTGACACCTTCGGCCAGGCCCAGCCGGGTGTGCAGCTCGGACCGGTTGAGGCCGAACGCCTTGACGGCGATCCGGACCCAGCCGGGTTTCACCTCGGGCAGCGGAAGCTCGGTGAGCTCGAGGTGCTCGACCGGGCCGGGTTCACGGAGTACCACCGCGCGCATGGGGGTCCTTTCTTCGCCGTCGGACAAGTCCTCCAACCACTTCGCCCGCGAGAACCTTCCGTGACCGTCGAGGGCTCACGCGCGGTTTTCGAATTTCCGAGACGGCTTTACCAACAATTTACTCAAAATGCGGATCCCGTCGGCGGGTGCGCCTGGTTGGAAAGTGACAGGCAGGGGTCTCAGCAGGGGAAAAAGGCCGGTCGTAGGCCGTTTGCCGCAGTGGTGACTGTGCGTTCGTGACCCGTTTCCCAACGCTGCCACAATTCTCAGGAAGATTTCTCGCGGGGACCACCGATACTTGGTCGCACAGCCGACGGCTGTGCAATGCATCCTCATGGGGGGTGATCGCATTGCGCCACCGAGCGTTTCTCACACCACCCAGGAGTTTGCCCATGCAGTCCAGCGATGTCGGTGTTCCCGGAACCGGTGTGGTTCCGGGCGTGCCCACCCTGCCCCACGTCCCGGCACCGCGGCTCGCCGCGCTCGAGTGCCTCACCCCGCCCGCCGTGCGGACCGGCTTCAACCACGCCGCCCTGTCGGTGACCGACCTCGATCGCGCGGTCGCGTGGTACGAGCAGGTCTTCGGCCTCAAGCTCCTGCTCGGCCCGTTTTCCATCAGCAGCGACGCCCCCGGCGGCGGCCCCGCGTCGGACATCTACGGCGAGGGCTGGCAGAGCGCCCGGATCGCGCACATGGTCATGCCGGGCGGCACCGGAATCGAATTGTTCGAATTCACCGGCCCGGTCGCCGAGCGTCGCGCCGACAACTTCGACTACTGGCGCACCGGCATCTTCCACATCTGCTTCACGTGCCTCGACGTGCCGGAGACGGCCGCCCGCATCCGCCTCTTCGGCGGCCGCCAGCGCAGCAAGATCCACCAGGTGGGGCCGGAGTCGTGGTTCTGCTTCTGCGAAGACCCGTTCGGCAACGTGCTCGAGCTCGTCGACCAGACCTTCGAGCAACTGTTCACCCCGCCGCCGGGTGTCGAGGACCCGGACGCCTGCTGAGCCGCGTCGGGTGGGGCGCCGCGGGCCCCACCCGCCATGCCGGCAGCCCGGCTACTTCTTCCTGGCCCGCTTCTTCTTCGGCTCGAACTCCGTCTTGTCCTTCTCCGCCGTCGCCAGCAGTTCCTCGGCGTGAGCCCGGCCGGTCTCGTTGTCCATGCCCGCGAGCATGCGGGCCAGCTCGCTCACCCGCTCTGTCTGGCTCAGGTTCTTCACGCCGCTTCGGGTGACGCCGCCGGTGTGCCCCTTGTCCACCACCAGGTGCTGGTCCGCGAACGCCGCGACCTGCGGCAGGTGCGTCACCACCAGGACCTGGTGGGTCCGCGCGAGCCGCGCCAGCCGGCGGCCGATCTCGACCGCCGCGCGGCCGCCGACCCCGGCGTCGACCTCGTCGAACACCAGCGTCTGGACCGTGTCGGCGTGGGCCAGGACCACCTCGATGGCCAGCATCACCCGCGACAGCTCACCGCCCGAGGCCGCCTTGTGCACCGGCAGCGGCGGGGCGCCGTCGTGGGCGCGCAGCAGCAGCTCGACGTCGTCGACGCCGTCCGGGCCCGCGTGCACCGCGCGGCCGTCGATCGCCAGCGCGTGCGTGTCGCCGTGCTCGGCGGGGCGCTGCTCGACCGTCACCTCGATCGCGGCCTGGCCCATCGCCAGCCCGGACAGCTCGCGCGTGATCTCCGCCGCCAGCTCGGTCGCCGCCGTCTCCCGGGCGGCCGACACCTCGGCCGCGTGCGCGGCCAGCTGGATCGCGAGCTGGTCGCGCCGCAGCGCCAGCTCGGCGAGGGCCTCCTCCGACGTGTCCATGGTTTCCAGCCGGCGCCGGGCGTCTTCGGCCCAGGCCAGCACGCCGTCGACGTCCGCCGCGTACTTGCGCGTGAGCCGCTTGAGGTCGGCCTGGCGGGCCAGCACCTTCTCCAGCAGCGCCGGGTCGGCGTCCAGCGTCTCGACGTAGTTGCCCAGCTCGGCGCCCACGTCGGAGAGCAGCACGGACGCTTCCTCCAGCCGCGGCGCGAGCTCGCGCAGCACGGCGTCCTCCGCCGTCGAGAGCCGCCGCAGCGCCTCGGAGACCAGGCCCATCGCGCCCGGCGCGTCCGGGTCGCCGTCCGGGGAACCGGAGACCGCGACGTGCGCCTCGGTGGCGGCCGCGCGCAGCTCGTCGACCGCCGCGAGCCGCTTGATCTGCTCGGTGAGCTCGACGTCCTCGCCCGGCTCCGGCGCGACGGCGTCGATCTCGGTCAGCCCGTGCTTGAGCAGGTCGGCCTGCTGGGCCATCTCCCGCGAGCGCGTCGACCGCTCGGTCAGCTCGGCGATCACCGCCAGCCACTCCGACCGGACCTCCCGGTAAGCCTGCAGCGGCTTCGCCACGGAGTCGCCGGCGAACCGGTCGATCACCGCGCGCTGCTCGGCCGGGCGCAGCAGCCGCAGCTGGTCGTTCTGCCCGTGCACCGCGATCAGCTGCTCGGACAGCTCGGCGAGCACCCCGACCGGCACGGACCGGCCGCCGAGGTGGGCGCGGGACCGCCCGTCGACAGCGACCGCCCGCAGCGCGATCACGCTGCCGTCCTCGTCCACGTCCGCGCCCGAATCGGCGACGATCCGCTCGGCGCCTTCGACACCGGAGTAGGTGAACCGCCCTTCGACGAACGCCTTGAGCATTCCCGTCCGGACTTTGGACACCTCGGCTCGGCCCCCGGACAGCAGGTGCAGCCCGGTGACGACCATGGTCTTGCCCGCACCCGTCTCACCGGTCACGACGGTGAAGCCCGCGTGCAGTTCCAGCAGGGCGTCCTCGATGACTCCGAGGCCCTGGATGCGCATCTCGGCCAGCACGCCGCCTACGGTAGCGGCCACCACCGACACTCTGCGCGCGCGGGCACCCGGCGCGTCGCCGATATGTTCGAACAAAGCGCCGAATGGTTGGTCAGCGGCGCGAAGCGCCTCCGGTGAGGGTGGTGGCGGAGGGCTATTCGCAGGGGCGGGCGTGCCGTTCTCGCCAGCTCTTCACCGGCAGCGAGAACTTCTGCACCAGGCGATCGGTGAACGGGCCGTCCCACAGCCGGGCCAGCCGCACCGGCGTCTTGCCGCAGGTCACGCGCACCCGCGCGCCCGGCGGCAGGTCGATCGGCCGGGTGCCGTCGCAGGTCAGCACGGCGGACGAGCCGTCCGGGTCGATCCCGACGGTGATCACCGAGTCCCGGGAGACGACCAGCGGCCGCGCGAACATCGCGTGCGCGTTGCTCGGCACCACCAGCAGCGCCTGGACGTCCGGCCAGATGATCGGGCCGCCCGCCGAGAACGCGTACGCGGTCGAGCCCGTCGGTGTGGCGCAGAGCACACCGTCGCACCCGAAGGCGGACACCGGGCGGCCGTCGACCTCGATCAGCGCGTCGAGCACCCGCTCCCGGGTGCTCTTCTCCACGCTGGCTTCGTTGAGGGCCCAGGTGCGGGCGACCTCGGCACCGTCGTGGGTGACGGTGACGTCGATGGTCATCCGCTCTTCGACCTGGTAGTCGCCGTCGACCACCCGCTGGACGGTGTCGGCCAGCGCGTCGGAGTCGGCTTCGGCGAGGAAGCCGACGCGCCCGAGGTTCACGCCGAGCACCGGCACCCCGGCGGGGCGGGCCAGCTCGGCCGCGCGCAGCAGCGTGCCGTCGCCGCCGAGCACGAAGACCAGCTCGACGCCCTCGGCCGGGTCGTCGTCCGGGCCGACGACGGTGCAGGTCGCGCCGACGCCGTGCTGCTCGGGGTTGATCAACGCGCAGACGTCGTGCTCGGTGACCCGGATCCGGATGCCGGCCTTGGCGAAGCGCGCCGAAACCTCGCGCGCGGCTTCGCCCGTCGCTTCGCGATCGGGGTGCACCAGGAGGAGCACTTCACGTTCGGTGGTCATGCGGGCCCTTCCTCGACGGCGGTCCGGACGAGCCGCTCGGCCTCAGACCTGTCTACCGCGTCCACAGTGGACTCGGCCACCCGTTCTCCGGAGAACCGGGCTTTGGTGAGCCACACGAAGTACTCGACGTTCCCGGACGGCCCGGGCAGCGGGCTGGCGGTCACCCCGCGCAACGCGAGCCCGAGCTTCGCGGCCTCGTCGATGACCGTGAGCACCGATTCGGCGCGCAGTTCCGGGTCGCGGACGACACCACCGCTGCCGAGGCGGTCCTTGCCCACCTCGAACTGCGGTTTCACCATCGGCACCAGATCGGCGCCGTCGCGCGCGCAGGCCGCGAGCGCGGGCAGCACGAGCTTGAGCGAGATGAACGAAAGGTCGCCGACGACGAGGTCGACCTGCCCGCCGAGGTCGTCGGGCGTCAGGTTGCGGACGTTCGTGCGGTCCATGACCACTACACGTTCATCGGTGCGGATTCGCCAGTCGAGCAGGCCACGGCCCACGTCGGCGGCGATCACGGTCGCGGCGCCGTTCCTCAGGAGGACGTCGGTGAACCCACCGGTCGACGCGCCGGCGTCGAGGCAGCGCTTGCCCTCGACGCTCAGCTCCGTGAACGCTTCCAGCGCGCCGAGGAGCTTGTGCGCGCCGCGCGACGCCCAGCCGGGGTCATCTTCGTCCCTCACCACGATGGGCGCGTCGGATTCCACGCCGGTGGCGGGCTTGGTCGCGACCATCCCGCGGACGGTGACCTTGCCGCCGGTGATCAGGGCCGACGCCTGTTCCCGCGACCGGGCGAGGCCGCGCCGAACCAGTTCCGCGTCGAGGCGGGCCCGCTTGGGCACGCCGATCAGACCTTGTCGATGCTGGACAGGGCGACCGTCAGCTCGGTGTGCACGGCGTCGAAGCGCTCGACGTGCTCCGCGAGCGGCAACGCGTCGAGGTCGTCCAGCCCGGCGACGGCTTCGTCGATGCCGGCCCGCGGGTCGGTCTGCTGCGAGAACGAACCGGGCGGCGGCCCCGGGACGGGGTAGGGATGGTCCTGCACGGGGCAAACGGTATCAGTCAGCTGCCGCCCAGCCGCGCTTCGGCGTCGCCGTGGAGTTCGGTGACGCCGGTCTCCCAGGCCGTGTGGCACAGGGCGCGCAGCAGGTCCAGCTCGTCGCCGTCACCGGTCGCGGCCAGGACGCCGCCTTCGGTGGTGACGGTCCAGCCGGGCCTCGGCCCGATCCGCAGGTCTTCGACCGCTTCGGTGAGCGCCGTGAGGTCACGGGCGAGGTAGGTCGCCCGCTCGGCCGGGATCGCTTCGATCAGCTGTTTCGGCGTGGCGACCCCCGAAAGCACGACCAGGGAGTCGATGCCCGCCGCGACCGCACCGGCGATGTCGGTGTCGAGCCGATCGCCGACGACCAGCGGCCGCTCCGCACCGGCCGACCGCGCGGCGGTGTCGAACAGCAGCGGCTGCGGCTTCCCGGCGACCAGCGGCTCGACGTCGGTGGCGGTGCGCAGCGCGGCGACCATCGAGCCGTTGCCCGGCAGCAGGCCGCGCTCACTGGGCAGGGTCGCGTCGACGTTGCAGGCCACCCACAGCGCGCCGGCGCGGATGGCCAGGCAGGCCTCGGCCAGCGCGGCCCAGGTGTTGTCCGGCGAGTGCCCCTGAACGACGGCCTGGACGCCCGCGACGTTTTCCCGCACCGGCGTGAGCCCCGCCTGCGTCACTTCGGCGGCGAGCGACTCGGTGCCGACGACGAGGACCTCGGCCCCGGGGTCCAGGCGCTCCTTCAGCAGCTGCACGCCGGCTTGGGCGCTGGTGTGCACCTCATCGGTCCCGGCGGGCATGCCGAGACCGGTGAGGTGCGCGACGACCTCGTCGGGTGCCTTGGAGGCGTTGTTCGTGACGAACCGGACCGGAGTGCCGTGCTCCCGCGCGGCCCGCACCGTCTCCGGGGCGCCCGGGATCACCCGGGTGCCGTGGTAGACGGTGCCGTCGAGGTCGAAGAGGACCGCGTCGTAGGCCGCGAGGAGGGCGTCACTCATCGGTGGCTTCGGTGTCCTTCGCCTCGTTGGTGTCCGCGTTCGCGTCCGCGTTCTTGTCCTCGTTCGACAGATCGGCGGCGCGCTCGGCGGCGTCGGTCTCGTCCTCGGCGTCGGCCTCGGCGGCGTTGAGGAACCACCGGATGGCCTCGTCCTTGCGCCCGGCGGCGGCGAGGTTGTCGGCGTAGGCGTAGAAGAGGCGAGCGCTCCACGGTTCGCGCTTCTCGGCCTTGAGGTCGTCACCCTGCAGCGAGACGACGGCGGCGTCGAGCTGCCCGAGGTCCCGCCGCGCCCCGGCCGCGACGATCGCGAGTTCGACCTGGGTGGCCTTCGTGAGCTTCGCCGTGTCGACCTCCTTCGCCAGGTCAAGGGCCCGCTCGGGACGCCCGAGCGCGCGTTCGGCGTCGGCGATGACCGCGATGTGGTCGTCGGTGCGGGTCATCCGCCGGACGGCCCGCAGCTCGGAGAGGGCCTCCGACCAGTTGCCGACCTGGTAGGCGACCAGGCCGAGGGCCTCACGCACGATCGGGACGCGCGAGGCCTTGGCCTTGGCGTACTTGGCGTGCTCGAGGGCGGCCTCGGGATCGCTGTCGATCAGGCCGCCGGCCGCGACGAGGTGCTTCCCGACGGTCTCGGCCAGCCCCTTGGGAAGCGTCCGCAGCTCGCGGCGCGCTTCCTCGTCGAGGTCGGAGAACTCGATGTCCTCGGGGAGCTCGGGCGCTTCGAGGAGTTCCTTGGCGAGGGCCTCGTCGTCCAGCGGGCCGCCGACCCGGGGCCGCGGGTCCCGGCGGGGCCGGTCGTCCCGGCGATCCCTGCGGTCACCCTGGTCACGACCACCGGGGCGGCTGCTGTTGTCGCGGTCGTAGCGCTTGCCGGCGTCGCGGAAGCCCCCACCGGTGCGCTCGCCGCGGTTCTCCCGGCTGTCACGGTTCTCGCGGCTGTCACCGCTGTCGTCGCGGCGCTGGTAGCTGCCGCGCTCACCGCGCGAGTCGTCACGGCGGTCCCGGTCGTCGGACCGGAAACCCCCCGTCCGGGGCCCGCGGTCGCCGCCACGATCGTCCGAACGGAAACCGCCCGGACGGGTGCCACGGTCGTCGTCACGACGGTTCCGGTCGTCGGACCGGAAGCCACCAGTGCGGGGACCGCGGTCGTCATCGCGGCGCTGGTAGCCGCCGCGCTCGCCGCGCGAGTCGTCACGACGGTTCCGGTCGTCCGAGCGGAAACCCCCGGTGCGGGAGCCGCGGTCGTCATCGCGACGCTGGTAACCGCCACGCGAATCGCCGCGGCCACGGTCGTCCGAGCGGAAACCGCCGGTACGGGAACCGCGGTCATCGTCGCGGCGCTGGTAGCCGCCGCGCTCGCCGCGCGAGTCGTCACGACGGTTCCGGTCGTCCGAACGGAAACCGCCGGTACGGGAACCGCGGTCGTCGCCGCCACGGTTGCGGTCGTCGGACCGGAAACCGCCCGTGCGGGAGCCACGGTCGTCGCCGCCACGGTTGCGGTCGTCCGATCGGAAGCCACCGGTACGGCCACCTCGGTCGTCATCGCGGCGCTGGTAGCCGCCGCGCGAGTCGTCGCGACGGTCGCGGTCGTCGGAGCGGAAACCGCCGGTGCGGGGACCGCGGTCGTCGTCGCGGCGCTGGTAGCCGCCGCGGCCGCGGTCGTCCGAGCGGAAGCCGCCCGGGCGGGTGCCGCGGTCGTCGTCGCGGCGGCCGGAACCGCCGCGGTCCTCCCAGCGGGGCTTGCGGTCGCCGTAGGACGACTTGCCCTGCGGCCGGCCGCTCCGGTCTTCGTAGCCGCGGCCCGGGCCGTCACCGCGGGTGCCGGAACGGCTGTTGCCTCGGTCCTCGTAGCGGCCGCCCGATCGGCCGGCGCCCCGGTCTTCGTAGCGTCCGCCACCGGAGCGGCTCGGGCCGTCGGAGAAGCGGCTGCCACCCGGCCGGCCGCCGGAGTCGCGGCTGCCGTACCCGCCCTTCCGGTCGTCGCGGTTGCCGAAGTCACGGCCGCCACTGCGGCTCTGACCTGCGTAACCCCCGCGCTGATCGCGGTCACGGGGACCGTCGCCGCCGCGGAAGGGCTTGCCACCGCCGCGGGCACCGTGGTCGTCACGGCGCGGCCGTCCCTGGTGCGCGTTGTCGCGGCCACCGCGGTCCGCGCCGCGCCGGTCTCCCCCGGGTCCGTCCGACCGGCCCCGGGAGCCTTCGTCCCGGCGTGCCGACCGGCCGGACCCATCATCGCTTGAGTCTCGTCGACCGAACTCGGACACCTGGCCTCCTGCCATGAAAAAATCTTGTTCTGGACATACGCGTACGGCCCGCTAGGGCAGCCAACTGGCTATCCTAACGGGCCGTACGGAAGGTAAGTTCGGCGGTGTCCTACTCTCCCACAACCCTTCGGTTGCAGTACCATCGGCGCTGTCAGGCTTAGCTTCCGGGTTCGGAATGGGACCGGGCGTTTCCCTGACGCTATAACCACCGAAACACTGTGAAACACGCGTGGTGTTTCAGAACCGTAGAGTGGATGCGTAACATCTTTGTAGGCAAGTCCTCGGCCTATTAGTACCAGTCAACTCGACAACACATTACTGTGCTTCCATTTCTGGCCTATCAACCCAATGGTCTGTTGGGGGCCTTAACCCACAAAGGGGTGGGATACCTCATCTTGGAACAGGCTTCCCGCTTAGATGCCTTCAGCGGTTATCCCTTCCGAACGTGGCCAACCAGCCATGCCCTTGGCAGAACAACTGGCACACCAGAGGTTCGTCCGTCCCGGTCCTCTCGTACTAGGGACAGCCTTCCTCAAGTATCCTACGCGCGCGGCGGATAGGGACCGAACTGTCTCACGACGTTCTAAACCCAGCTCGCGTGCCGCTTTAATGGGCGAACAGCC